>NZ_FOFI01000010.1 GCF_900110605.1 Epilithonimonas lactis | reverse complement strand
GACCATTAAGGTCTATCATCTATCAGTCCATTATCCTATGGTCTAATAATTATCGATAAAAACGTTCACAAAGAGAGAACCTTGTCGTGCGATCGTGCACTATGCCAATTAGGCAATAAATCTACGGGTAATTAGTACTACTCGGCTATGACATTACTGTCTTTACACCTATAGCCTATCAACGTCGTCATCTCCAACGACCCTTAAAAGATGTCTCATCTTGAGGCAGGTTTCGCACTTATATGCTTTCAGTGCTTATCCTTTCCAAACGTAGCTACTCAGCGGTGCACCTGGCGGTACAACTGATACACCAGAGGTTTGTTCAAATCGGTCCTCTCGTACTAGATTCAAGCCCTCTCAAACATCTAACGCCCGCAATAGATAGAGACCGAACTGTCTCACGACGTTCTGAACCCAGCTCGCGTGCCACTTTAATGGGCGAACAGCCCAACCCTTGGGACCTTCTCCAGCCCCAGGATGTGACGAGCCGACATCGAGGTGCCGAACCTCCCCGTCGATATGAGCTCTTGGGGGAGACTAGCCTGTTATCCCCGGAGTACCTTTTATCCTATGAGCGATGGCCCTTCCATACGGAACCACCGGATCACTATGTCCTGCTTTCGCACCTGATCGACTTGTAGGTCTCACAGTCAAGCACCCTTATGCCATTACACTCTACGCACGGTTACCAAGCGTGCTGAGGGTACCTTTGAAAGCCTCCGTTACTCTTTTGGAGGCGACCACCCCAGTCAAACTACCCACCACGCAATGTCCTTCTGAAAGAAGTTAGGCTCCAAGTAAGTAAAGGGTGGTATTTCAACGTTGACTCCACAAACACTGGCGTGCCTGCTTCAAAGTCTCCCACCTATCCTACACATTACTTACTCAAAGTCAATACGAAGTTATAGTAAAGGTTCACAGGGTCTTTTCGTCCCATTGCGGGTACTCGGCATCTTCACCGAGACTACAATTTCACAGAGCTCATGGTTGAGACAGTGCCCAGATCGTTACACCATTCGTGCAGGTCGGAACTTACCCGACAAGGAATTTCGCTACCTTAGGACCGTTATAGTTACGGCCGCCGTTTACTGGGGCTTCAGTCAAACGCTTCGCATTGCTGCTAACGCCCTTCCTTAACCTTCCAGCACCGGGCAGGTGTCAGACCCTATACAGCATCTTTCGATTTAGCAGAGTCCTGTGTTTTTGATAAACAGTCGCCTGGGCCTCTTCACTGCGGCCAGCATTGCTGCTGGCGTCTCTTCTTCCGAAGTTACGAGACTATTTTGCCTAGTTCCTTAACCATGATTCACTCTAGCACCTTAGGATTCTCTCCTCGACTACCTGTGTCGGTTTATGGTACGGGTTGCTTCACTTCGGCTTTTCTTGGAAGCGAGTTCACTACAGCAACTTCGCCCGAAGGCTAGGTCTTGACTATTCCGTCAGTCTCCAGTAGCTACGTCACTCCGTCCCCTTTTTAGTGTGAGCAAGTATGGGAATATTAACCCATTGTCCATCCACTACCCCTTTCGGGTTCGCGTTAGGTCCCGACTAACCCTCAGCTGATTAGCATGGCTGAGGAATCCTTAGTCTTTCGGTGAGCGGGTTTCTCGCCCGCTTTATCGTTACTTATGCCTACATTTTCTTTTCTGTCCGCTCCACAATGCCTCACGACACTGCTTCGGCGCAAACAGAATGCTCCCCTACCAGATGTAATAAATTACAAATCCATAGCTTCGGTAATATGCTTATGCCCGATTATTATCCATGCCGGACCGCTCGACTAGTGAGCTGTTACGCACTCTTTAAATGAATGGCTGCTTCCAAGCCAACATCCTAGCTGTCAATGCAGTCCAACCGCGTTATTTCAACTTAGCATATATTTTGGGACCTTAGCTGTTGGTCTGGGTTCTTTCCCTCTCGGACACGGACCTTAGCACCCGCGCCCTCACTGCCGAGAAACATTTATTAGCATTCGGAGTTTGTCAGGAATTGGTAGGATTTGACTCCCCCGCATCCAATCAGTAGCTCTACCTCTAATAAACTTGTCTCGACGCTGCACCTAAATGCATTTCGGGGAGTACGAGCTATCTCCCAGTTTGATTGGCCTTTCACCCCTACCCACAGGTCATCCGAAGACTTTTCAACGTCAACCGGTTCGGTCCTCCACTTTGTGTTACCAAAGCTTCAACCTGCCCATGGGTAGATCACAAGGTTTCGCGTCTAATCCTACTAACTAAGCGCCCTATTCAGACTCGCTTTCGCTCCGGCTCCGGACCTTAAGTCCTTAACCTCGCTAGTAAAATTAACTCGTAGGCTCATTATGCAAAAGGCACGCCGTCACCCAACTTGTGGGCTCCGACCGCTTGTAGGCGTACGGTTTCAGGTTCTATTTCACCCTTCTATTCGAAGTGCTTTTCACCTTTCCTTCACAGTACTAGTTCACTATCGGTCTTTCAGGAGTATTTAGCCTTGGAGGATGGTCCCCCCATATTCAGACAGGATTTCACGTGTCCCGCCCTACTCATTTATCATCTATGTATGCCTTTCATATACCGGGCTATCACCGTCTATGGCCGTTCTTTCCAGAACGTTCTATTAAACATATAAAGACTTTTGGGCTAATCCGCTTTCGCTCGCCGCTACTTACGGAATCTCTTCGATTTCTTTTCCTCCGGGTACTTAGATGTTTCAGTTCTCCGGGTTTGCTCTCCTTGCGGAGTGACTGGTCTTCAACCAGCCGGGTTGCCCCATTCGGACATCTGCGGATCAATTCGTGTGTGCC
>NZ_FOFI01000008.1 GCF_900110605.1 Epilithonimonas lactis | reverse complement strand
TATGGAAAAGAACATTGAAATTAAAAATATAAGCACTGAAGAGATTATCAAAATTCTCAAAGAAGAGGAGGAAATTGAGTTAACTATTGAGGAAGCTGAACAAATTGTAGAATTTCTAAAAATGCTATTGACAGTCACAATAAGGGAGTTTTTAGATGAATAATATTTTAAGATTGTAGAAATGAAAAAAGCCGATTTATACATTCGTGTTTCAACCGATGAGCAGGCAGATAAAGGATATTCCCAAAGAGATCAGGAAGAAAGACTGAGACGATACTGTGAAAATAACAGTATCGTAGTTGGACAGGTCATTTATGAAGATTATTCAGCCAAAACCTTTAACAGGCCTGAATGGATCAAACTGCTAGATACACTTAAGAAAAAGAGCTCCAGAACCAACTTATTGTTGTTTACAAAATGGGATCGTTTTAGCAGAAACGCAGGTGATGCCTATCAAATGATCAATATGCTCAAAAAGCTCCACGTTGATCCGCAAGCCATTGAACAACCTTTGGATCTTTCAATTCCCGAGAATAAGATGATGTTGGCAATCTATCTTGCTGCACCGGAAGTTGAAAACGACAGACGTGCCCTGAATACCTACTATGGAATGCGTCGTGCAAGAAAAGAAGGAAGATTGATGGGAAGGGCGCCTTATGGATATGTCAATAAGATCACTGAGAATGGGAAGAAGTAGGTCACTCAAAAAGAACCGGAAGCTTCAAATATGAAATGGGCATTTAATGAGATGGCAAAAGGTGTTTATTCAGCCAGCCAGATCATGGATATGATGAATATGCGGGAAGGGAAAACTGTAAAAGTCAGTGCTTTTCTTGCCGGCTTAAGGAATACTGCATATTGCGGAAAAATTTATGTAGAACAATATAATGACGAGGAGGCTCATTTTGTTCCAAGTATTCATGAACCTTTGATCAGTGAGGAGTTATTCGAAAAAGTCCAAAATATAATGGATGGCAATGCAAACCTTGCAAGACCCAATGTAAAAATCTTGTCTGACGATAATCTTCCCCTGAGAGGATTTCTAGTCTGTCCGGAATGTGGTCATTTAATAACCGGTAGTGCATCTACAGGATACTCTAAGAAATATTATTACTACCATTGTCAGTCACCATGCGGATATCGTTATAAAGCAGAAATTATTAACAATAAATTCCTGGAATTACTACAAGCTTTAGAAATGAGGGAGTCCATTAAAAAATATTTGAGAAAGGTCTTGAAACAAAATTTTGAGAAGTTTATCGATAATCCTCAACATCAAAGAAAAAAGATATTAATGGAAATAGATGGATTGAATAACAGGTTAAAGTCGGCACGAAACAAATTGTTGGAAGATGTCATTGATAATGAGGATTATTTGGAAATTAAGACTGATTGCAAGGACAAAATTGAAAAGTTAGAAAGCAACCTGACCAAAGTAAAAGATAAAAACAAAATAGATTTTCCGAAACTACTTGACCATGCATTATCGAACGTTGTAGATCTTGCTAAAGTCTTTAGTAGTGGGGATATCACATTGAAACGTCAAATAATTAGTTCGATATTCCCTGAAAAATTGGAATTTTTTGAAAATCATTATCGAACTATGCGACCTAACGTTTTGTTGTCCTATATCTATCAGATTAACAATGATTTACGAGCTAAAAAAAACCGGAAAAATAGTGAATTATCACCTCTTTCCGGTCTTGTACCCATAACCGAAGAGTTATCGAAATATTTGGTGGAAGATTTAGAAAGAATTTCAAAATTATCAGGAACAAATTTATAAACTCTGTATATCATTTTTTTCTGTTGTAGGCTAAAGATAAGTTATATTATTGTCCTAGTATTTTCTATTGCTGAAAAAATAATATGCTACACTTTGACTGTTGAAAATCTTTAAGAAGAGTGTGAACGAATAGAAGAATAGTACAGAGAAATGTTGCAATACTTACGAGTCTTACAGAATGTTCTTACGGTTTTACTATTTTAAAAGCTGTATATTTGAAAGTACTCTAACAATTTCTTTTTGTATGAATTCATCCAAACCCACATCAAAAATCAGATTTACATTCGATAAAGGGGTCACCATACCCAGTTTAATATTTATAGTGGGGATATGTATTTTCTCAGTATTGTTTCCTGTTGAGATCAAGGCTGTTTTAGATGTGATTAAGAATTTTATTTTTGTAAATCTCAACTGGGTGTACGTATGGTGTGTGACCATATTTGTGATATTTCTCGTGTTTCTGATGTTTAGCAAGTACGGAAAAATCAGATTAGGCACTAACGACAGTAAACCTGAACATTCTTTTTTTTCCTGGATTTCCATGCTTTTTGCTGCCGGCATGGGAATAGGACTGATGTATTTCAGCGTCGCAGAACCAATGCAGCATTATTCTACAGATGCTTTTTCTGAAAGCCATATTATCAGCAGGGCAAAAAATGCACAACTTTACACCTTCTTCCACTGGGGTATCCATGCCTGGGCAATTTATGGTCTCGTAGGTCTCTGTTTAGCATATTTTACCTATCGTTACAGACTTCCTTTGTCACTCCGCAGTTGCCTGTATCCATTGTTAAAGGACAGAATTAAAGGTAAATGGGGCGATGTGATTGATATATTTGCTTTATGCAGTACCTTTTTCGGTATTACAACAACGCTGGGATTTGGGGTTGTTCAAATTAATTCAGGATTAGAAACGATGAAAATCTTGCCCGAGACGGGATTCACCTATCAGATATTAATTGTTCTAGTCTTAGTATCAATCGCAGTTTTTTCCGCGACATCAGGAGTTAATAAGGGAGTTAAGATCTTAAGTAATATCAACGTTGTTATCGTTATTATCCTCCTTTTATTTGTCCTGTTTTTAGGACCGACCGTTTATCTGATTGGAAGTTTCACCTATGGTCTGGGCAATTATATCAATAACTTTTTTGACCTGACTTTCAACACCCACGTTTATGAGGAAAAAACACTCTCTTGGTTTTATAACTGGACCATTCTCTATTGGGCATGGTGGATTTCCTGGTCACCTTTTGTAGGTTTATTTATTGCTAAAATTTCAAAAGGAAGGAGTATCCGTGAATTCATTGCCGCTGTTTTGATTATTCCCACATTATTCAATTTTATCTGGATGTCGGTTTTTGGGAACAGTGCTATTTGGTTTGACTTCAACGTGGCGAATGGCGCACTAAGTGCCTTGGTTTCTGATCCTGATGCTTTGATGTTCAGGTTTTTAGAATATCTTCCACTTTCCAAAGTTTTAAGTTTTATTGTTCTGGCAATAATAATAATCTTTTTCGTTACTTCAGCAGATTCAGGAATGCTGGTAATGGATAGTATATCCTCAAAAAATTCAAGTAAATCACCTAAAATCCAAATGGTATTCTGGGGAATACTTCTGGCAACATTAGCCCTTATGCTACTTAATGCAGGCGGGCTTCAAGCATTGCAGACGATGACACTTATCACTGCGCTGCCGTTTGCAGTCATTATGATTTTATTTGTTGTCTCATTGATGAAAGCACTAGTGATAGATTACCGATACTATGAAAAAGGACTTTCGGTTTCTACAGTACCTTGGTCAGGCGAATTCTGGAAAGAACGGCTAAAAAAAATTGTTTCTTTCAAAACGAAAGAATCCGTGAAAACGTTTATGGACGATCAGGTCTTGCCTGCTTTCACAGAATTAAAGGAAGAATTTTTATTAAATGGAATTGCCGTTGAGATCAATTACTTACCGGACGATTTAAAGATCCATTTAGAGATCCATCACGATGTGGTCAATAATTTTATCTATGGCGTGATGGGGCAGAAAAGAATCGTTTCCGAATACATGGTGGATGATGACAACCTACCAGACCTGGATAGCAATGTTACGTATTTCCCTAAAACCTATTTTGGGGATTCACGGGAAGGATACGATGTCCAGTACTTTACCAAAAATGAGTTAATCAGCGATGTGCTAAAACACTATGACCGGTTCCTTAAGATAGTAGCTGAAGAGTCAAACGAAATGTTTATAAGCAGTGATAATAATTCTCTATAGACTTAATAATTTAGTCCAAGTTTCAAGCAAATGGATTTCGGTACACTTAAAAAAGACAAATATCTTAATTCCGGATAGATAATTTTAATTAATGATGATGAGATTTTCTAACTGTATAGCATTTTCTATTTATTAAATCTTCCAATGAGTCAAAAGATATAATGGTGGACAAAATTGGTATTAGTAAGTTCTATTAAGAGTATTTTGATAATCAGACTTTGGTGCACTCAATGCAAAAGACTAAGCAGGAAAATCTTCTGGAGTATCTATCGGTGTTGGAATTTTTTGAGGCAGCGACTCTTCGTGTGATCAAAGTGGAGTAAGAGAATTATGGAAAGGACAGAAAAGTCCTCTAACCTGGGTGACTCCTTCTACTGGTATAGGATTTTGAACAGACTTAGATACGAAATTATTCTGTTCAACTATTAGCGCATGGCAATAAATATTTTAAGATGAGAACTACAATTTTTTCTATTCTAGCAATTTTTTTTGTAGTTATAATTTTTATTTTCTACATAGATAGTGGAGTAAATAATGATAAATTTATTATACAAGATATAAAGGCTGGCTTCGACGGAATCGTTTTAAAAAAAGTTTCTGTTAGGTCTAATGATCTCTTAACTCATATCAAAATTAAATCAAAAACTAAGGATACACTAGTATTCATAGGCCAAAATATTAATAATATTAAAATGGACGATTCAATCTATAAACCAGCAGGTACTCCATTTTTGTTTATTAAAAGCCGGAGACAGACGAAAAGAATAAATTATAGTTTAATTCCATCAAGATTATTATATAGTGACGATTTCGAGGCTTCATGGAAAGACAGTTGTAAAACAACATGGAAACATATTGTACAACAATAAAAAATATTTGTCAATTTTCGTAAATCGAGCTAGAAAAGTTCGGCATCTGTTGGGTGTATTTCACCATAAGAAGCCGTGGCGGGATATTTGATATTTCACCTCAAGCCGCTTGAGTATTACAGCTTCGCCTAAACGTACTGAATATTACAGCAATTCAAAAAATACTTTTAGCAATAATAAATTTACGTTCTCTATGGATCAATATCTGATTATTTTAGTAATACTCGGCGCTGCCATTTTCAGTGTGACATGGATGCCCAAAATTTCAAAAAAAACTGGCATCTCGTACTCTATTTTTTATGTAGCAACAGGGTTTGCACTTTATCTACTGGCTCCCGATCTTCTGCCAAACCCAATGCCTCAAAAAAATGAAAATCTGACGCTTCATTTAACCGAGTTGATTGTTATTATTTCGCTTATGGGTACTGGGATCAAGATCGACCGGAAATTTTCTTTTAAAACCTGGTCATCCCCGTTGAAACTTGTAAGTTTTACCATGTTATTGTGTATTGGTGCAGCAGCGGTAATGGGCTATTATTTTTTAGGTTTCGGTCTTGCTTCAGCAGTACTTCTTGGTGCTGTTCTTGCTCCGACGGATCCTGTCCTCGCATCGGATGTACAGGTGGGACCTCCAAATGAGGGAATGAAATCAGAGACCAAATTTGCGCTCACGTCAGAGGCTGGACTCAATGACGGAGTCGCTTTCCCATTTACCTGGCTTGCCATTACTATTGGTCTTATGTTCACAGGCAAAGAAAGCAGCTTTTTAGAGTGGTTTGCTCTTGATGTTATCTACCGAATAGTTGCCGGTATTGTGATCGGATTTCTATCAGGCAAAGGTTTTGGCATTTTGTTATTCAGAGTGTCCAAAAAATATGAGATCCTACGAACCAGAGATGGTCTGGTGGCAGTTGCTGCTACTTTACTAGTGTATGGTATAACAGAAATTGTTCATGGTTATGGATTTATTGCAGTTTTTATCTGTGCAATCACACTAAGGCATTTTGAGAAAGATCACCAGTATCACGATACACTTCATTCTTTCACCGATCAGATAGAAAGGCTGCTAGTCTGCCTGCTACTGATTATTTTCGGAGGAGCATTAGCAATGGGTATTCTAGAACCCATAAATTTGAAAATGGTTGTGTTTTCGGTAACTTTCCTGCTAATAGTAAGACCTGTCTTTGGATGGCTGGCATTGAGTTCCTCAAAAATGAAAAACAAAGAAAGGCTGGCGATCGGATTTTTTGGCATCCGTGGGATGGGTTCGATATTCTATCTTGCATTTGCTTTCAGCAAATATAATTTTGAACATCAGGATGAATTGTGGGCTGCTGTTTCTTTAACGATTCTCTTTTCAATTTTGATTCATGGCCTTACGGCGACGCGTGTCATGGAATATCTTAAAAGAGAAGCATAGGATCAGTAATACAGGGGTCTACAGAAAAAAACCTCACATTTTAAGAAAATATATTGTTCCTGACCGCAGTAACGTATCCTTAGCGTATTGATGGCCTTGAATTCAATTATAATGATTTTGAATCTACATAATAAATTCTCTGTAATACTAAATGATATATTAGCGCACCTGAAAAGTAGCAGATAATATCTATAAAATCAGCTGTATATCTTGCTGATAGTAACGGACATATAATTTCAAATACAATGGTCAGATTAAGTGCAGCTCCCAGCAAAAACTTCAGATCCGGTCTCCAATCCGGATAATAGGTGAGCTTCATGATTTTCATTATCGTATAACTGAACATAGGGACACTGTATAGATCAGTCAAATGATCATTGATTAGAGGTATGAGTATTCCATTCCTTCTCAAAAATGCGATAATTCCCCAAATGATAAGCCCTCCAATAAACCAATATGAAATATTTAATTCTTTAGACATGCATTGCGCCTAAGATGATGCTCAATATAATTTGAATGACTTTTAGAAAAATATTGACATCAGGTTTTTGTTTGTCTTCAGCTGAATTATCTTTATTTTCGCTGTCTTCGTAATTAAATAATTGCTTTCCTTCCATTTTTTTTCTCAATCATAACAAAATTCATTCCTACTCCACTTGTCTATTAATAGGTACATAATTTTAGATCCTTTTGATAGTAATGTTTAATTGGAATATCCTTTCAGCAACTGCCTGTAACTCATTAAAATCGATGATTTCGAAATAAACCCAAGGAAGATATTCTGCTGATCGACGACAGGCAAGCTCCACGTACCAGTGTTGTCAAAGATCTGGAGTATCTCTCTCGGCTTATCGTCGGGATGGATGAATGCTGCCGGGGCTCTCATTATTTTTGTTATCGTAAGGGTCAAATCATTTTCATCATTGAAAAAATAAGGTCTGATATCATCTAACGTTAGAATACCTCTTAACTTTTTATGATCATCGATAACTGCGAAAAAATTCTTGTTCCCGTTCTTAACTAGATCAGACAATTCTTCTATTGAAGCATTTTCATTAATGGTTTGGGAGTATCTATCAATGAAATCTTCTGTATGGAGTGAGAAAAGAAGATTCTCGTCATGCTGATTCGTGAAAATCTTACCCTGGTCGGCCAAAGATTTTAGTTCTGGGGATATCGGTGAAAACCATTTTGCAATGAGGTAAGAGATCACTGAAACGATCATCAAAGGTATAAAAAGGTCGTATCCAAAACTGGACTCAGCAATTAGAAATATGGCAGTTAGCGGGGCGTAAAGAACACCGCTCATCGCACCGGCCATTCCTACCAGAACTAAGTTTGATACAGGAACGTCCTTAAAGCCGATCTGCTGGCAGATTACGGCAAATAAAAATCCGACGGTTCCTCCTGCAAAAAGTGATGGTGCAAAATTACCTCCGTTTCCGCCGCTGAAAATGGTGAAAGATGTTGCAAAAGCCTTTAACAGGCATACACAAATTAGAAATACAATGATCGTCCATTCTTTGATGTCAAAATATCTAAAGAGACTGTTTTCGATGATCGAGTTGGTATTACCATTGGTAAAAGCTTTCACGGTATCGTAACCTTCTCCGAACAGTGGCGGAAAAAGCACGCAGAGTAACGATAGGATGGCACCGCCCAGCATTGCCTTCCGCAATCTGGACATTTTCAGACCTTTGATAAAATGCTCTACCTTTTGGGAAACCATTAAAAAATATCTTGCATACAGTCCTGTGACAATACCTAATATAAGATAGTAGGGTAGATTCCTGTAATCAAATGCTTCTCTGGTATGGAACCTAAAAAGTATATCTTCCTGAAGCAGAATTCTGGATAAGAGGCTACCACATACCGCAGCAACTACCAGCGGGATAAAATCCGTAAAGACCACGCCTGTCAGTAGGATTTCAAAGGCAAACATGACCCCTGCGATAGGAGCGTTGAAAGCAGAGGCAACACCAGCTGTGGCTCCGGCTGCCAAAAGTAGTGTTCGTTCCTTGTAATTCAGGCGGTAGGTCTGCGCGTAATTGGAACCAATGGCCGCACCAGTCACAGCGATAGGGCTTTCTAAACCGGCAGATCCTCCGAGACCTACGGTTATTGCACTTTGGACAATTTGGGAATAGGTCTTCACGGAAGAGACGATACTCGAATTCTGAGCGATCTCATACAATATGGCGCCTATCCCTTTTCTGTCCTGTCCTTTGAATATCGTCAACACGATGCTGGTTGTCAATACGATTCCCAAAAAAGGAAAAATGATATAGAACAGGATCTGATATTCAAAATGAACCTTGTTCGTGATAAAGAAATGGATATTGTGTACTATTGTTTTCAGCAGAACACCAGCCAGACCTGCTGTACAGCCCACTAGGATTCCGGAGAGAAGTAAAAACTGGCTGCGGCTGAGCCTGTTGTTGAGCCAGTGGAGGATCAATTCATAGCTGCGGGCCTTTTCAAGTCCATATTTTTGGAAGTCTCTCTTGAACCTGAGAAAACTTATATATCTTTTTTTATTGTTGATATTCACTTATTTGGATCGCTTTTATTAGCGCTAGGATCTTGATTAGAATGCGCAATTTTTAGGGTTATTGCAAATATACCAAAAGCTTATGGGATAGGCATCTCTATCTCAGTAAAATCAATAAGATCTGTATCCTAAAAGTATGGTAGAAAACGATCTTTCATTTTTTTTGTATCTTACTACGATCAATTATTCGAAATCATCAATTAAAAAATATAAAAAATTGTAATTATGAAGATAGGATTATTAGGATTTGGGAAGGCAGGTAAAGCGGTAGCAAATGTCATTCTTCAGCACAAGGATTTTCACTTGAATGGGTTCTGAAGAAAACTGATATGCTTAATAAGCTTTCTGCAAAAGATATTCTTGGAATATCTTCACCGGATGACGCATTGATCTATTCTCAAAGCAGCACGGACATTGAAACATTACTTGAGGATCATCCAGTAGACTTTATTATTGATTTTTCCAACGAAGAAAGCATTCATCTTTATGGCAAGGTCGCAACCCGTAAAAAGATCAAGATCATCTCAGCCATTTCGCATTACAGAGAAAATGACATCAGAGTTCTGAAGAACTTGTAAGGGACACTGTGGTTTTTTGGTCGCCTTATATCACGCTGGGCGTCAACTACTTTTTGTTTGCGGCATTGCTCTTAAAAAATATAGCGCCGGTGTTAATATAGAAGTGGTTTAAGAACATTTTAAGGCAAAATCCGGTGTTTCGGGAACAGCAGTGAAAATTGCGGAAACTTTGGATATAGAGACAGAAAGCATCAACTCTGTCAGGGCTGGCGGTATCGTTGGAAAACACGAGGTCATATTTGGATTTCCTTACCAGACCGTTCGTCTTGTCCACGAGTCAATATCACGAGAGGCTTTCGGAAGCGGTGCATTGTTTGTCGCTGAGAACCTTAAAAACAAACTGAAGGGAATGTACAATTTTGAAGACATCCTGCGACCTTACTTTTTCGCTCAGACTCCAGATATGTTATCTTAAAATATATCTGTGGAAAATGCCATTCCAAAATTGGAATGGCATTTTTGAAGTATATTTCAATCTAGTTTTCAGAATTGTTTAAAAGTTTGACATTTTTCTCATTCAGTCTTTTTTCAAGCCAGCTTTTAAGCTGTAATTCATTCACTTTTTTTCCAGAGTAGATCATCACAAATTGGAGCCTTGCACTGTCCGTTTCGGGATATTGGGCTATCTTTCCGTAAGAAACGCCGGACATATCCGGATATAGGATCTGTATCTCTTTGCCTAATGTGGAGTCTGACACTTTATAATTATCCAGTTCTGACCGCAGGCTGGATAATGCTATGTCCTTCTCCGATAAGGTAGTGTTGTTTTTGTTGATCTCACTCAGTATCTCTGATTTCAGATCGGAATTGTTTTGCCTGATGTTTATCTTTGTGTTTGCAAGCCCGTTATCAGAAAGCATCTTGTTGTAAGACTTGATCTCTTCGGCAGTGAATTTTTTATTTAGGAATGCAACGTCGATGGTCTTGGGATTGGCGTTGTAGTTTATCTTTTTGTAGATCAATGTGTATCCATTTTTTTCAAATTCTTTCTGAAGAAAAATTTCTGCGGTCTTCGTGAATTTCTTTTCATTGTACAGATTGTAGGCCAGATATGAACTGGGAACGATCATTACCAATATTAAGAAAGATATGCTGTACCTGATCCTTTTTTCATATTTGCTGTCAACAATAGAGGAGGGATAATGCAGATATTTCACAACAAGAAAAGTCGCAATGCATATGAAAAAGCAGTTGATCGTATAAAGGTAAAAGGCACCCAGAAAATAGGAGAAATTAAAAGTTGCCAGACCAAATCCGGCGGTGCACAAAGGAGGCATCAATGCAGTGGCGATCGCTACGCCCGGAATAGGATTTCCCTTTTCTACCCTGGTTATCGCAATGACCCCGACCAGACCACCAAAAAATGCGATGAGAACATCGTAGATGTTAGGTGCAGTCCTTGCCAAAAGTTCTGACTGTACATCCTTGAAGGGACTTATGTAAAAGTAGAATCCTGAAACCAATAAACTCACTACCGTTGCGATAAGAAGGTTCTTAAAAGATTTCTTGAGCAGAGGAAAGTTATAGGTCCCAAGCGCAAATCCCGCACCAACGATCGGACCCATTAATGGAGAAATAAGCATAGCCCCGATAATGACCGCAGTGGAATTGACGTTAAGGCCGATGGATGCGATAATGATCGCACAAGCTAATATCCAGAGATTGGAACCTCTGAATGAGATGTTGGATGTGACATTTTCCAATACCTTATCCTTTTTCTCTTCACCATTGTGAAGATTAATAAAATTAAAGATATTATTCATCGGTTTGAGTTGGTTTAGAATCTTTGTTAAGAATGATATAGCCTATGATTCCTCCGATCAATGAGGCTGCGAATATGCCGATCTTTGCCTGTGTCTGATATTCTTCGTGGCTAAAGGCAAGGGAGGTCACAAACAGGGACATTGTAAATCCAATGGATGCCAGAAAACCAAGTCCTAGCAGATTACGGATATTCATTCCCTCAGGTAATTGAGCAATTTTTAGTTTAATAAAAACAGCAGTGAAGCCGACAACACCTAATACCTTTCCGACCAGCAAGCCCAATGCTACACCCAATGCGATATTGGTGTCGAATAAACTGTTAATGTCAATATTTAACGATACCCCGGCATTGGCTATTGCAAAGATCGGTATGATAACGAATGTTACAACGGGATGCATCGCGTGTTCCAATATCTGAAGGGGAGGAGTGGCGGCATTTGTCGCCTCATTGATCTTTTCCAGGACATGCAGCTGGTCGTTGGTCAATGTAGGTGTATTTTCAGTAGGGTCTAAATTTTTAAACCTTTCCAGATAGCTGCTGATCTTTGCTATGAACAGATTTTCCTTGATCTTCACATCTGCCGGAATGGTAAAAGCCGCCAGAACAGCAGCGATCGTGGCGTGAACGCCTGAAATTACAAAGCATGTCCATACACCGCAGATGCCAAGGAATGCGAAAAAAAAGATCGATCTTACCCCGAGTTTATTGCCCAGGTACATCACTGCAAGAATGCCAAGTCCTATCAGCAAGTAGGTCATTTCAATGTTCGATGTATAAAAAAATGCGATTACCAGGACTGCTCCCAGATCATCTACGATTGCCAAGGCAGTTAAAAATACCTTCAAGGAGAGTGGGATCTTTTTTCCCAATAGAAAAAGCACGCCCAAAGCAAAAGCAATATCTGTGGCCATAGGGATGCCCCATCCCTTATGCATTTCTCCGGAAGGATTGAGCAGTAGGAATATCAATGCCGGCATGACCATTCCCCCAACTGCCGCAACAATGGGAAGCATGGCTTTCCGCGGATTGGAAAGCTCACCACCTATGATCTCCCGTTTAAGCTCAAGCCCCACCACGAAAAAGAAAACAGACATCAATCCGTCATTGATCCAGTGATGGACGGTAAAATCGAAAAAACTTTCCCCATTCCATTGAAATCCAAAGGTCTGCTCCAGAAAATGATGGTAGCCATCGGATAATGGTGAATTGGCCAAAATCAAAGCAATGATCACACTGATCCCTAAAAGTAATCCTCCGGACTTTTCCTGCTGGATAAATCGCTGAACGGGCTGTGTGATCTTGTCGATCGGCTTTGTGGGGTAACTTTTGATCATAGTTAATTGTTATAGATAACTGCAAATTTATGAATACTAAAGATAAAAATAGGGGAACATTGCAAAGTTATTTTTAATATACTAAGATATTTAGCTCCGAAATTTGTTAAGAATTAAAAAAACAGATCATATGTTATCAATTGTAATTTTAAAGTTAATTTTTCAGAAAAGAATGAACTTTTTAAAATTAATTTGTTTAATATTATAGGCTTGAAATCTGATCAATCTATAAAAAATGTCAACAAAAAAACTCAGTGAATGGTACGCTACCGCTATTTGTGGAAATGATATCACTTCCTCCTGTCTCTATGTTTCGGCTCTGGCTATTGTAGCGGCAGGTCAGTATGCATGGATCGCACTTTTGATGGTGGCAGCGGTACTCTTTCTATTCAGAAAGATCTATGGCGAGGTGGTCGGAGCATTGCCCCTCAATGGTGGTGCATATAATGTTCTGCTAAATACCACGACAAAAAGTAACGCGTCTATCGCAGCCTGTCTTACCATCTTGTCTTACATGGCAACGGCTGTGATCTCCTCAAGCGAGGCGATGCATTACCTACATCATATTTTGCCATATTTCAATGTAAACATCGCAACATTCGTACTGTTGCTCATATTTCTGGGGCTGACTATTTTGGGAATTTCTGAAAGTGCCGTAGTAGCCCTGATCATCTTCTTATTCCATCTTGCAACAATGGGACTGTTGATTGGTTCCTGCTTTTTCTTTGTCTGGCAGCATGGATTCTCAATATTGATCGACAATTTTCATCTTCCTGCCAGAAATGGAAGTATCTTAACCGCTATTTTCTTTGGATTTTCAGCTGCTATGCTTGGGATCTCAGGATTTGAGAGCTCTTCAAATTTTGTGGAGGAGCAGGAGCGAGGTGTTTTTGCGAAAACATTAAGAAATATGTGGATCGCAGTATCAGTGCTGAACCCGATGATTGCATTTCTTGTAATATGCATCATCCCCATATCGGCAGTAGAATCACACCAAAATTCTTTCTTAAGTTATATTGGTACTTTGACCGGTGGAAAATGGCTCGCTACGATCATTTCGATCAATGCGGTCTCCGTTTTAAGTGGTGCGGTATTAACTTCATTTGTTGGGGTCAATGGTCTTATCAAAAGGATGACATTGGACAGAATATTACCAAATTACTTTCTGAAAGAAAATAAACGTGGCAGTACATACAGGATCCTGATCCTTTTCTTTCTGCTGTGTCTTTCAGTGCTATTGGTGACCAGAGGACAATTGGCACCATTGGCCGCTGTTTATGCTCTGTCTTTCCTGACTGTCATGGCATCATTTGCGTTAGGAAATATACTGCTTAAACTCAGAAGGTCTCGTCTGCCACGTCCGGAATACGCCAAACCCGGCGTTGTGCTGTTGGCTTTTGCCGCTATAATTATTGCTCTATACGGGAACATCATGACCAAGCCTCAATATCTTGTCACCTTTCTGCAATATTTTATTCCTTCGGTACTGATCATTCTGGCCATGCTGTTGCGAAAGGATATTTTGCATTTTATTGTTAATCTGCTTCAGTCGCTGTCGAAGAACTATAAAAAATACACGCTCACAAGACAGAGATCATTGTACCGGAGCCTGAAAAAACTCTATGAGCAGGATTTTGTTTTCTTCTCAAAAGGTGATGATATCGCGACATTAAATAAGGTGATGATGTATCTTCATGAGAATGAGGTGACTAATAAAATGAAAATTGTCACAGTACTTCATGAGGCCCAGCAGCCGGATCCGAAGTTTCTCGCAGATTTTGACACTCTGGACAGAGCTTATCCCGAGGTCGATATGGAATATGTGACTATACTGGGTGACTTCACACCGGAACTTGTCGAGGAACTCAGTAACAAATGGGGAATCCCAAAGAACTTTATGTTTATCAGCAGTCCAGGGGAAAAATTCAGTTACAGAGTTGATGAACTTGGAGGAGTAAGGCTTATTTTGTAATTACAAAAAGCAAATTAAGATTAGCTCAAGAATAGATTCTGTACCTTAAACTGCCTGGTAAAAAGGCAGTTAAAAAAATACATCTTAAAAAGAAGGCCGCAGTAATCTCTGTGGTCTTTGTTAATTTAATCTCCTTATGGATTATGTGATTTCTTTAAATTTTATTGGCTAGCGGTCAATCATTGAATAAAAACGTCATTGGCTATTGAAAAATACCTTTCCAAATAAACCAGACTGTCAGCAGCGGTAGATTGATGAGGGCCGTCAAAGCTTATATAAGGGAAATTTACACCAATCCAATCTTACCATCAACAAAATATACGGAGCGTACGTATCTATCAACAAATTTCATAATGATTTTTACGGATAAATATCAAAAGATATTCCTGTCAGAAGTGATTACTATTGATAATCATTAATAATTGAAGTTAGTATCTCTATTTTTGTAAAGTTTTTTAATATATTTGTTCATAGGCAATATTTCTTACTGAAATTATGAACCAATTTTTGAAATCGTTGAAAAATTGATAATAATAAACGATTTATAATTTTTAGCACATAATTTGTATTGAGGAAAATGTCTAATGTTTTTAGAAAAAGTAAAAAAGTGAACCGGATTGTTATTCTTTTTTTGATTAAAAAGGAACTTTAAACCTTAAAGTAATCCTCTTTCATTTTTATTTGATTATTTCTAATACTGCATTTAGTATTAATAATAAAGCAATACAGCCAATACATTTTAGAAAACCTAATGATTAAAAAAACTCAAAAATAAAATCCGATGCAGAGTTATGCTTATTGATCAGGAAGAATGACAAAGTGGCCTTAGAATGTTTATATCTTGATTATTGCTGTATCTTATATGGTTTGGCGCTTAGATCTGTCAAATCACAAGTAGATGCACAAGAGATCGTTCAATTAACCTTTTTAAAGATATGGAAAAACATCGATCTTTTTGAAGGTCAAAAACTTCCGCTGAAGATATGGGTAATACAAAATCTGATGACCGTCATTCGAGAATTCCTGACATCTAAAAATATCAAATTCAATTTCACAATAGCTGATTTTCCCAATTTTAGTTTTGAGCTGATACAGGATAATACTGAAGATTACAGGAAATTGGATATTGATAATTTAAAATCAATTTCGATCTGAAAGTTTGGTCTTTGTTCATTTCCAAAAATTATTATTCTAACGACAAGTCAAACACAATTTTACCAATATCATTAGAATAATAATTTAATCTTAGTTTCTTCGATGAAATGTACCTTAATCTGGCTGCAATATTTTTTTTGGTTCTATTGTTGCTAAATAAGGATATGAGAAAGATTTTTTTGGTCGAAGATGACCAGTCAATTAGGGAAGTACTTGAGGTGGTTCTCTCTTCAGAAAATTACGATGTAAGATCTTTTTCAAATGTCCTTGCTTTTACACAACGGGATAAAAGTATAAATCCTGACCTATATTTATTCGATGTTATGCTTCCAGATGGTTCTGGCATTGATCTCTGCAATGAACTCAGAAATAATCTTCAGAACAAAGATGTTCCTGTCATTATTATGAGTGCACATGCTAAATTAATAGAGATCAGCGATGCTTGTCAGCCTGATGACTTTATCTCAAAACCTTTCGATATAGATAATTTACTTCTCAGAATTCACGACATTTTAGAAAATTAATAAATTCCATTTTACATTTTTTCGCTGTCACATTTCAAGACCTTCAAAACGGTATGTGATCTTAATTTTAAAATGATTTTATCTCAATTAAATCATTAAATTTGACAAAAATTACTTTGTCAATGAACGTCCTTAAAAGGAATAATATCACAATAAAGGGAACAGGAAAAAAGGTGATATTCTTTGCCCACGGTTTTGGTTGTGACCAAAATATGTGGCGTTATGTTGCACCTGCATTTGAGGAAAAATATACTACTGTCCTTTTCGACCATGTAGGTGCCGGCAATTCAGATCTTTCTGCATATTCATTTACGAAGTACGATCAACTTGAGGGGTATGTCGAAGATATTGTTGAAATTGCAAGGGAACTTAAGGTCTCAGATGCTATTTTTGTAGGGCATTCGGTCAGTGCAGTCATGGGTCTGCTTGCAGCAAAAATAGAACCTGAACTATTTACAAAGCTAATTCTGGTGGCGCCCTCTCCATCTTACATTAATGATGGGGATTACATAGGAGGTTTTAAAAGATCGGAAATTGAAGAACTCCTGGAATCATTGGATGACAATCACCTTGGGTGGTCAGCAACAATTGCTCCGGTGATAATGGGTAATTCTGAAAGAGAAGAACTTGGAAAAGAACTGACCAACAGTTTTTGCAAGACCAATCCAGAGATAGCGAAACATTTTGCACGGACTACTTTTTTAACAGACAAACGGGATATTTTAGGGGATTCAAATGTGCCTGTCCTTATACTTCAATGTAGTGATGATGTGATCGCTCCAGTAGAAGTGGGGCAATATATGCACCAGCAAATCCAGGCAAGTCAATTGGTCATTATGAAGGCAACAGGACATTGCCCTAATCTTAGTGCGCCGGAGGAAACCATTTCTGCAATAAGAGATTTTTTAAATGACTGATAAACGCTCAAGTGACCTTTCAGAGGATTTTGACGACTTTTTTGAATCCTCACTATGCGGATTTGTGATCACCGATGGGAATGGAAAAATTACCAGAGTCAACCAATGTACGGCCAAATGGCTGAGTGCAAAACCTGATCAATTTATCGGGAAGCGTTTTTCTGACATCCTGTCCATTGGTAGTAAAATATATTTTGAAACACATCTATGGCCATTGCTCCGCATACAGGGACAGTTTGATGAAGTATCTGTTGAGTTGACTGATACAGGAAAAGGAAAGATTCCGATTTATATCAATGCTTACGAAAGAAAAGATGAAAATGACAATTCCATTTTTATACGCTATACTTTATTTCAGGCGGCAGACAGGCGTTTGTACGAGGAAAATCTTCAGGCTGCCCAAAAACTTGCCGAAACAAACTTGAATATTGAAAAGGAACAGGCAATCATTCGTGAACAGTTTATTGCGGTACTTGGCCATGATCTTCGCAATCCTCTTGGAGGTGTTATGAGTGCAGCCCAGTTATTGGCAAGGTCTGAACTGAGTGAACGAGACAGAAAGCTCATGAATATAGTTCATTCCAGTTCAAAAAGAATGTATGAAATGATCAACAATATTATGGATCTGGCCCGGGGAAGGCTTGGTGGTGGTATTTCAATCACTTCTGTTTCTGTTGATCTGGAAAAATTGCTCACAGAGGTCAGCAATGAATTAAAAGTATCCCATCCTGAAAGGGTCATTGAATCTAATTTTATTATCAATAACCCAATAGAGTGCGACCCCGCACGTATTTCGCAATTGGTGTCCAACATCCTTGCTAATGCCATAACACATGGTTCACCTGATGATCCGATACTGCTTCAGGCAAAGACCACCGATCAATATTGGGAGATCTCGATTATAAATAAAGGACAGGAAATACCTGAAAAAACGTTAAAGAATCTTTTTCATCCTTTCCAAAGGGGAGGAACAGAATCTAATCACAACGGTCTAGGATTAGGATTGTACATTTCATCAGAAATAGCAAAAGCACATAATGGCCTGCTGTCTGTGACTTCAGACAAAGGAGAAACCCGTTTTACTTTGCGGGTTGGGTGAAAGGAAAATAAGACCGCTTTTATCAAATTTATAACATCGGTCTTAGAAATTTCAGGTACTCATATTTTAAAATATAATTAGTATTCCTACTTGGACATTGAAACGTTTTGATGAAATATTTTAAGAATATTAAATGGATTGGCAAATCTAGTTTGATGCGCCTAAATAAATCAAAAAAAATCTCTAATTATATTTAATTTCTTTATAAATAAAAAGATGCAATAGCTGATAGAAAAATCAGTTTGGAACATTTAGCAAATGGTTGGGGACCCGAAAAGTTGAATGATTAGGAGAAGGAAATAACCTTAAAAGAATTATCTGAATATCTGATAAATTTATAGCGAAAAATGCAGGTAGGGCTCTGGTAAGACTTTAGAAAATATTAAAAAAATTTAATTGAAATAATATTTTATTAAGGTTTAACTATTTATAGGTTTCATAGCTAAAATTACAATAATTGTTTGATAAATGATAAGTTTGTGATTATGATAGTGTATAAAATTAAAATGGCGTCAACTGTCTTTTGTTGGCGCCATTTAGCGTTGTACCCATAACCGAAGAAATATCGAAATATTTAGTGGAAGATTTAGAAAGAATTGTAGAATTAGATCATTCTTTAATGTGACTTAGCAGGACTCTATAGAAGCAGATATTGATAATATTTGAAGGTGTTAAATGATATTTTATACTTTGGTATCCGAAGATAAATAAAAAAATGATGTAATTGAAAACTTTCTCATAAATGAAGGATACTATAATTTAATAGGTAACTTTACTCTTCCCAAGTTATCAATATATTTTTCTTTTTAAAACAATTATCAAAATTAATTGAGTACTTGTAAAAAAGTATCTTTAATATATATAGATGTTCAGTTTAGTAAAAAATAATTTTTTTCATCTTCAAAAAAACGTAGTGAAAAATCCCCTTTAGGTATATTTTTTATATACAACTCTACAATGTTCATTATCGGGTCAATTGCATTAGGTAATTTGGCGCTTAAATATTCATACATTAAATCAATATACTTTTCATTGTGATATTGATAAGCTAATCTTATTACATGGTATACATTTAAATATGCTTCTCCTTTTTCTAAAAGGCCTGCTACGGTTGCGAAAACCCATAACATAGGATCTTCTTTACATAGAAGTGCAGCCATAATGTATGAAATAAATGTTTCAATCATATTTGGGATTTTATTAGCTCTTATTGCATTTTCCAACCAAGCCTCAGAATATAATAAATCGAAGTCAAGAGAGGAATCAATATTTTTAGCATGCAATTCTTCACATGCTTTATCCGGTTCTCTATTCTGAAATTTTGGATAGTTATTAAGGATTAGAGAATTAAAGCAAAAAAACTTTAAGTACCATTCATCTTTCTGTACATCATTATTATCGTACTCTTCAGTTAAAAATTCATCTAATAATTTAATTCCTTTTTCGTATTGCCCTTGATGAATATAAGAATCAGCCAGAAGGGCTTTTGATAATCTATATTCTGTTTTCAATTCGATTGCCTTTTCATAGAATTTTGCCGCAAAATTAAATTTCTTTAACTCAAATAATAACCCAGCCATTTCAAAATAATAATAGCCTTGCTTTAAATACTCTTTATTAAACTTTCTTGCTTCGAGATAGTATCCAAGTGATAATTTTGTGTTGCCAATATTTTTATGAAAACCAGCTAAATTGTAATTCGTTATAGCAATTCCTAAATTGTAGTTTTTTGCTTTGGAATATTTAAGTTGTTTCTGCAAAAATTTCTCAAGAATATCTTGCCTTGAGGGGTTTTGATGCTTTGCAAGCGCCAATATTGCTAAAGAAGTATTTTGAATGGAATTGTCTTTTTCTAAATCAAACATAAAATCTAATTGATCTAGAACTTCTTCGGATTTATCTGACAAAAGAAGGTGTGGTAAAAAATTAACTAGAAATTCGTGATTAGTTTGGAGAATTTCAATCAACGAGTTTTCGAAGAAAATTTTTTCAGCATATTCAGATTTACCTGAATTATAAAGTAATATGCAATAACAAGACAATAAAATATTTGTAAAGTATTCTAGACCTTTGTCATTCAGATTAATTATGTCGTAGCCAACTGAAGAAAATTGACTGTCTGATAATGATAAATATGTTTTGTCATTACCAACTATAATTTGTAGGTTCGAATCAGCTTCGTTCCTAACTAGTTTAAAATAATTATTGTTTTTCTGAATTATGCCTTTAAAAAACTGAACTGTGGAACTTGAGACAAGACTTGAATTAACTAAATTTTTTTTTATGTATGTCGAAATAGGAAAACTGAAAATTCCTCGTTTTATATTACTAAATTTTAACAGATAATCAATAATTATATCATTATCAAGTGAATTTAAAGTTTTTTCTTCTGAAAATTTAACTTTTATTTTTTCTTCATTTCTTATTTGTGAGGTTAAATCGTTAGCCCAATTATAGTACAATAAATCTTCTTTCATAGAATATCTTATTATCATAACAGGTATTTGATAACTTTGAAACTGTATAATTTTATCAAGAGTAAAATGAAGATTTTTGACATGATAACTAATTGAATTTTCAGTTGCCTTTAGTTGCACCCAAAATACTAATCCAGTGGAATCTCCATCGTCATTAAAAATTTCGACTTCACAATCAATTCCATAGTCTTTGTCCTTATCCCTGATTACCCATTTTTCAGGTAAAATACTTGATAGTGCTTGTCTTGATTTATCTTCTAAGATATGATTTCTAGTTCTTTTGGCCATTCTGTAAAATTCGTTAATAATGTCAATCTCAATGACAAAATGGATGATAAAATTATGATTTTTTTTAGTACTTTTTAATAATTAAGGAATGTATGATTCTTTTCAATGAAATTAAAAAAAAATTTATAAGTTCATAATCTTTAATAGTGAGAAAACTCTTGTATTATTGGTTTAATATTGGTAATTTCTGATAAAGTATTTTTCTTGGTGATAAGCTATTTAAATCTAAAAGATTGACACAGAACTTATTTAAATTAGCAAATAAAGAAAATAAAAATACTTCGAAAAAAATGGTTTTTAATGAAAAGAACCTTTAAGTATTTCCCAGTCGAAGAAAGTAGAATCAGCTTTCATTTCTGCTTCGAACTTTTTATCAGGTTGTATTCCAAAGTCTGCAAATGAAAGTGGTAAATTGGTCAATAAGTGATATTTTTCAATGTACCCATCTGAAATCCAAGGATTACCTAGAATACATACTGAATTGTAGTACAATATAACTTGTTCAAAGTTTGACAATTGTGCTCGTAATATTTTTACATAAGAATATTTAATTTCATTATTCTCATGTTGGAAAACATCGTGTTTTTGGGAATCAACATATTTAACAGTTTGAAACAAATGTCTGTAGTAGTGACCAATTTTTGTCCCGTGCCCGGTGAATGGTTCGTAGAGAAGAATGAAAACTGCTTTTTTGCCATTATGAACTATTTCCAAATCTTTTAATCTGGTATTTTTCACTTTTTTTTCAGATTCATATCTAGCTTTTTCTCTAAGGAAATCTGAATGCATTTTTTTTTCTTTTTCCAGCTTTGCAATTGTGTTCTTAAAAAATTGCTGAGAATTTATTTGGGGTAAGATGTGCGAAAATACACTGTCACTAGCATGACCAATTCCATAAAAGAAAATTAAATAAGCCAAATTTTTAACTGTTCTTTATTTAATCTTGTATCCGCAGGAAATTTGTCGTGCATAGATTCTAAAACGAAGTAAATATACCTTAGCTCAAAATAATATGTGGTAAATGCCTTACGACCAAAGATTTTATTTTGAATGTTTTGTTCGTTTACATTTTCCCTGTGTAATCTTACAAGTTCAAAAAACCTATTTTCAAACCTTTCTATGACGATATCATTTGCCTGCTTGTCAAATTGATCTCTTTGATCTTTGTTAGCATCGTACTGAATATAGAATGCTAAGAACGTTAGAATAGAAGCAAACCAAGCTATTACTGGACCTGCAGTTCCTCCAAAGGCATCGCCGATAGCACCTCTGCTTCCTCTGTCTCCTTCGTAGAAATATCTTGACTGCACATACTCAGGTCCTTCGTAGTATAGGAATAATGCACCAAGAATCCCTACAACCGCAGCAGTAAAAAAAATAATTATATTTTTTGTTTTCAAAGCTATATATTTACTTTATTACTCAGCATTATTGTAAAACTCTTCTTCAGCTTTTATTAATGGTAGGTGCCATTCCCAAAGTTCCTCAAGTGTCTTAAAATTATCGGGTATCTTATTTCCCTCCTGAAACATTTCTCCTGGACTAAGTGGCATTGCCCAATGGCGATAGCTTTCGACCGTTCTTCTAGGATGAAGCGCTAAAGAACTTTTAAAGTAATCTGTACAATAGTGATAATGATGTGTATGTATGAACCTATTCCATGCATTTCTTACATCATCTTCGGGTCTGATATCTATTAATTCAAATTCTTCCATTGCTCGATCTTCAACATCGCCCCAAGCCTCACTTAATAAATCTATAGCTTCAACATCACTAATAGGTGCTGAATAACCAAAAACTGTTACTCTTTCTGCAATTTCCAATCGATCAGAAAGAGAATCCCACTGACCTTTTATGTAAGGATCAGTATTATAATCTTTGTTATCAACTGGATATAATAACTGAGTTGGTTCAAAAAGTTGCTCTGTTTTTTTTGAGTACATTCCAGCAGGTCCAACCGTGCCATTTGATTTGTCAAACCCTAAAGAGACGCATCCGTGTAAAAACAATATACCTGGGCTTTTTGTGAATTTTCCATTCCTGACATATGCCCTATAAAGAAAGGGATCCCAATTAAAAGTTGCTATTACGTCTTTTCTAGATCTTAGAGCCAATATCATATAATCATAAATTGTTGGTTCATCGGGTAGGTCTAGCTGTTCAAAGTACTTATAAACCTCAAGCTCGATAACCTCTTTTTCATCTGGAAACCTACCTTCATTAGAGATTTTACTGTATAGCTTCTCAAAATCATGCTTCAATGCTCTATAATCATCTGGTAAATGATCAACGATACCGTTTAGCCCAACAATATCTACAATATTCCACATTAAGGGAAGTTTTTTTTCATTCTTTTCAGGGTTTTTTAGCGTTGATGCAAATGAGGCACCAGCTCCTAATAATAGTACGTGCGTACCACTGCCGTGTACTTTTTCGATTTCATCTTGCGTAGTCATGTTTTAATGTTTTTATTTTAATAAAAATAACCTTAAATAAGTGTCCTGAAAAAAATATTAAAGTTTTAAACTCTTAAAGTATTCTAGAATTAGAAAAAGATATGGTAAAGAAATAGATGCTAGCATATCGGTCATAAAAGGTTATGGTTAGTAGTTCTTTAAGCTTAGCTGTTTTATTACCTTATCATTACCCAAATTTATTAATTTAAAAGAATTCTCATTTAAATCTTTAATCAATTCATTCAAATCAAATTTCTCCTTTTCATCTAGTTTTTTTTCAGTTGATGAAAAAATTATGGTTTGTTTGTCTTTAATTTCTGAACACTTTTTGAATAATTCCTTTAAACTACTTTGTTTCGCTTTGTGTTGACCTGGTTCATCAAACATAATTAACCCTGGGTGATTAACTCCATTATCCCTTAAAGCTAATGTGTAAGCCCAAATATTTCTAACAAAATCAGATGCTGATGAGTTTATTCTTATTGACTGTGGTTGAGTGTCGTTTTTACCTCTTTTATATACCGGAAAGTACTTAAATGGATCTTTTCTGTTAATTGAAATTTGGTAATCTCTGTTGCTATCGTATTCAAATTTGTACAATAAGTATTTGAAATTTGACTCAAAAGAATTGAGAATGTTTTCGTCATCTGATTGTTCCAATCCTTCTATCGCTTTTAATATATTGTGATATTTATTTGCTAGCTCTACAAGATTTATTTTCAATTCATCTATTTGAATTTTAAACTGTTCTAGATTTTTCACTTCTTGTTGCAACTGTAGCTTTTTTACAACTTCAGATTCAGATAATGCTCTATCGTCAGCAATTAAATCTCTGGAAAGAGACTTTATAATAGATTCTTTATTTCTTAGATTATTTTTAAAATATTGTAACAATGTAGTTTTCTCTTCGATAGTTTCACTTAAACTTTTAACAGTTGTTTGAATGATTTTTTTTTGACTTACTAGAAAACTTTTATTTTCTTCGAGAGAGAATTGAGGGATTTCAAAATCTGGACGAGATAATATGTCTGGAGTTACAGTCTGTGAGCAGGTAGGACATTTTGCTTCGTTATTATTCTTAAATAGGTTATTATTAAATACTTTAATTAAATTATTGTGATCTTTAATTTCCTTTTCAATAACAATTAGTTGGTTATTGATGTTTTGTTGTTGTAGTTTTTCTATATTCAGCTTACTTTCAAACATAACAACATAGTTTTTTAATTCATTGTATTTAACTACATTATTTTCATATTGTGAAAGAATTTCATCCTTACTATTTTCAATAATTGCAAATGGTTTGTTTTCTAGTTCAGAAATTTTCTCAGACTTGTTATTTAGATATTCATAATATGAAACTATTTTATCTTCTGATATTTGAAATATTGAAGATATCTTTTCAATTTCATTTTTGTCTGTAGTTATGTTTTTTGGAACGAAAGTAATAGTTGCATTATTTTGTTTTTCTAAAAAAGAAAATGATCTTATTGATTTATTCCAACTATCTATGATTTCGCCTTTACTTCTAATATAAGTATCTCTCTTGGTTGAATTCTCACTTTCATCCAAATTTAAAAGAAATTCGATTACTTTTTCTTTAGGTTTTGTAACCCCAAAATATGGCATTGTAGCAAAAAAATCTGACCATCCCTTTGTTTGCTCAATAAACATTGATGAGAAAATTAATTGAAGATAAAGTATACTATAATTTGATTTATGGCTGCTGCTGCTAACCTTTGGTAATATTATCCCTATGAAATCTGATGTGGTAATCTTTTCCGACTACGCCTAAAATGGTGTTGTTATCGGTGCGAATATTAGCGAAATAGTTTGAAACTTCCAATTCTGAATCGATCATTTCTATGCCGTTGGTATTTTCGATAATGCCGGCACCTTTAGTAAACAGGGGAGACTTTTCAACCTCGTAGTCAAGTCCTGCAAATTTGATGGCTTCTTCACTGGTCGGGTAGTCCTTTACGACCTGCCCCAAGTTGTGCCATGCTTTTTCCTGTACGCTGAAAAATGAATATTTTCCTGTTCTGTTGTTGAAATTTAAATTGTGTGCCATGATGTTGGTATTTTGATTGTTAGAGAATTTTGTTTGGTTGTTTTAAAATGGGAGGTCATCATCCTTGTCGCTGGAACTAGAATTAGAATTAGAAATTTCCTTCTCAGCTGTTTTATTCGACGTAGCAGACTTGTTTTCAGTTCGCTTATTACTGCTGTGAACTTTGATCTGTGAGGTGTGGAAATTCAAACCTGCATGAGGCTCTCCGTCCTTGCCTAACCAAGCAGAGGTGTATGCTCTACCGCTTAATTCCACCAAAGTGCCTTTTGTTAAAAAGTCCGCAACTTTCGGAGAGATCCAATAGGCGCATTCAAAATACGTGGTCTGTTCGATCCGTTCGCCTTGCTTGTTGCGATAATTGTCATTCGTAGCAATTGAAAAATTAACTACCTTTTTTTCATTTGGCAAGTTGCGCACTTCCGCATCCCTTGTCAGTCTTCCGATAATGTTCATAACCGTAGGTTTTTAAAGATTGTACATTTTGATCTGTTCTCAATCTCTTCTCCGTCCTTTCTCTGAAAGCCCTTTGGGCTTCGCTGAATATTTTTCAAAAGAAAAACCGGAAAAAAGAAAGCAGATAATTTTAGCGGGCAAAGGGGAAAGCCAAAAGGAAACGGAATAATTGGAGGGTACCTTCAGGGAGGAAACCGTTTATGCCGTAGTCTTTTGGCTGGCAGAAGAATAGATGAACGATATACCTTAGCTGCCTTTTTACCGGTTTATTATGAGAAATTTTTATGACTGTAAAATCGAAATAAAATCATATCAGTAAACAACTGATCAAAGAATTCGAAATGAGGATACGTTCTAATCTACAGTGAATAAGGATAATTTGTTTAATGCACTAAAGAACAATTTCTCAAGAGGTAACAAACTTTCAGAAAATACGAAACGCTGTCTCGTATTTCTACTGTGAAAACATATTATGAAATCCCGTTCCATAATTATTTATTGGCATCGTCAATGTTTATTAAATTTAAATGAAGTAAATAGAGGGATAACAATGAAAGCTGGCATAAATTGTTAAACTTGTCGAAAACAGATTTTATTTTTATTTACCTTTAACGGCAAATAAATGATATATTTGCACATATAAATAATGTAATTTTTGCCGATGAAGGCTATCTAGAATCTTATGAAATATATATCAGTAGCAGAATTTTCCAAAAAATGGAACATACCTGAAAGAACTGTCAGGAATTACTGTGCGCATGGCAGGATTAACGGTTCGTTCTTAACTGGTAAAACCTATAATATTCCAGAGGATGCGCTTCCTCCTTCAAAAGAAAGTAAAAAGAAGTTTAGTAAAAATCCTTTGCTGAACAAACTGAAGGAAGAGAAAGAAATGAAGCTCAAGGGCGGCATTTATCACAGAACCCAGATCGATCTGACGTACAACTCAAATAGAATAGAAGGAAGTAGGCTAACATTAGATCAGACAAGATATATTTTTGAAACAAATACGGTCGGGGTTTCGAAGGAAAGTATCAATGTAGATGACATCATAGAAACTACAAATCACTTTAGAGCTATTGATCTCATAATTGATAAGGCTAAATCAAAATTAACTGAATCATTAATAAAAGAGCTTCATTTCTTACTAAAGTCCGGAACATCTGATAGTGCTAAAGACTGGTTTAATGTTGGGGAATACAAGAAATTGCCGAATGAAGTTGGAGGTAATGAAACTACAGCACCGGGCAAAGTAGCAACTAGAATGAAAGAGATTTTATCTGAATACAACGATATTGAAAATAAAACCATTGAGGACATTATTGCCTTTCACTATCAGTTCGAAATTATTCACCCTTTTCAAGACGGAAATGGTCGTGTTGGCAGATTGATTATGTTTAAAGAATGCTTAGCTAACAACGTTATTCCATTTATTATTGATGAAGAGCTAAAGCTATTTTATTACAGAGGATTACAGGAATGGGAAAATATTAGAGGTTATCTTCTTGATACCTGCCTAACTGCCCAAGATAACTACAATGCCATTCTGAAATATTTTGAAATTCAAGAGTAAAAGCACATCTAAGCCAAGTGTATCAATTAAATACATTAATTAATAGTTGTTGGATTAGCCGAATATTTTTATTTAAAAGATTTCGGTTATATGGAAAAGAACATTGAAATTAAAAATATAAGCACTGAAGAGATTATCAAAATTCTCAAAGAAGAGGAGGAAATTGAGTTAACTATTGAGGAAGCTGAACAAATTGTAGAATTTCTAAAAATGCTATTGACAGTCACAATAAGGGAGTTTTTAGATGAATAATATTTTAAGATTGTAGAAATGAAAAAAGCCGATTTATA
>NZ_FOFI01000007.1 GCF_900110605.1 Epilithonimonas lactis | reverse complement strand
TGCGTTGCCGACCTGGAAATGCGAAAACCAGACAGCAATCAAACGAGTTATTTCACAAGGATCATGGTGACGGAGACCACGCACGACGTGGATACCTTGGGACATTACAAAGGGACCTTCAAGGCGATCGCAAGTGATACAGGATTTCTGCCAAGACCACAATTTGACATTCCTGCAGCGCAGCCACAGATCGCTACGGTCATCAGCAATACGGACCCACAAGGCCAAGGTCGGGTAACTGTAAAGTTCGATTGGCAATTGCACGACACCACCAATTTCATCAGGATGATGAGCCCTGATGCCGGAGGAACGGATCAAATTACCCAAAATCGTGGTTATGTTGCGATACCGGAAGTTGGCGATCAGGTGATGGTAGGTTTCGTTCACAACCATCCGGACAGACCTTTTGTCATGGGTGGGATGTTCCATGGTGGAATTGGACTTGGCGGAGGAATGGACAATCGCGTCAAATCGATCATGACAAGAAGTGGGCATAAAGTGGTCTTCACGGAGGATGAAAGCATCATCATCACGGATAAAAGCGGAAACGAGATCCATCTGGATACCACGGGAAGCAATATCAACATCACCGCACCCGAAACGATGACCTTGAATTGTAAAAATATGAACATCAATGTCACGGAAAGCATGACCACATCCGTGGGAATGAATGCTTCTGAAACGATCGGAATGAACAGCAGTCAAAGCATCGGAATGAATTCCACACAAACGGTTGGCGCCATGAAGATGACCTCCGTCATAGGTGACGCCAGTGTATTCATCACCGGAAAATTAACCGAGATGATCGACGGCGATGTGCATAGTGAAACAAAACAAGGCAAAACTGTTGTAAACAATCAAGGTGGAATAGAAACTTACACTGCCGGACAAATAAATAAAGATGCACAGGGAAGTATAGATAACCGCAGCGGAGAAATAGGAAAATCACACTAAAAAATTATCCTATGAGCAGAATCAGAATTGTAAAGGGGAAAATGTACGAGAAGATCGGCGGCGATCTGAAGTATTATTCTGAAGCGGATATTACAGAGACTGCCTCGGAAACATATGCTGAACAAAGTGCCAAAGATATATCACATATGGGTGAGCCTGCCAGACACGAAAATAAAATTGAAAACTGTATCAAAGGACTGGCTATTTTCAGAAGAAAAAGTACTTATAATACAAAGCCTGATTTTGGATTTGATTGGTACGCAGGAGAAAACTACGGAACAACTTACAATGAACCATTCAATTACGATGATAACAAAACGTTGCTGAGTGGAAGAGAAAAATTACAGAAAGAATACACTTCTGCTATTCAATATATGCCAATTCGCAAATTCGGGTATATGGAAGCAGGTACAAACAGAGGGAAATCGCTAATCAATATACTTGATAAAAAATATTTTGTTCCTTGGTTCTCAGGTTTTGTCAAAGATGAGTCGGGTACTCAGAAGACATATGAACTGGATGTTTTTTTTAATATTGAAGAACCTGCTGAAGGCTCTATAAGAATTGGAAGCAGAAATGAAAATATCGAAGTCACCTTTTCCGATGAGAACAGTACAAGTTTTGAGATCAATGAAAGTCATCCAAAACAATTTACGAAAACAATTAAAATAAGTTTTACTGATTATATAACCGAGCACTCCACCATAATTGTGACATTCCATAAGAAATCTGAAGAAGAAAAAGCAGAAGAACAAAAAAGAAAAGAGGGAAGAAAAGGGAATCACTTCAGATACTATCGCAACTGTTTATGTGTCCACTGGCGAGTTAATGGGAATTCTCAATGTTTACAAAAATTCCGTTGAGTATGATGTGGTTTTCAGATATGTTAAAGTTTTTTTCAAAGGATGGATCTATGTTGAAAATATCAAAGATAAAGTCTACCTTTCCGGTGCGTCGCCTGGATATCAGGAAAATGAAGACCTTCTGGAACGGGAAAGAAATCTTACAAGAGGAATAGCAAACCTGAGAACACTACAACTCTCTATCCAGTCATCCGGAAATCCAACGAGAATACAGGAGAATCTTGATCTGATAGGTAAACAGGAACGAGAACTGTTGGATATCAAAAATCAAATTGTGCAGCACAGACAGATTTCTCAGGAGTTGTACAATGAGCAGATCAGGGCAATGGCTAGCAAAGAAAATTTTATTATAAACAATAAAAATTCATTAGTGGATATGTTTTCTCAGTCACTGATACACTATAAAGAAAAATCGTCTTCCAACTACGAACAGTTGGAAATAGATGTCAAAGAAATGGATTCTTTTTTTGATGACCTGAAATTGACAAAAAGAGGGAGTTCACACTTTATTATTGATGATGATAACGAAGAAGCCAATTCTACCAGGATCAGAAGTAAAATTAATAAAGCATTTTCATCTATGGAAAAAGATGATAAAAAAGAGCTGATCATCTATCTGCTGCCATTTGGAATCATTTCGAATATCAAAAAAGGTCATAGGTTACTGCTCGAGGCGGAAGATGTGTCCTATAAAGCTGATAGTGCTATGATTACGCCGCAGGCAAATATATCGACTTTTATTCACGAGGCCGGACATACATTCAATCTGCCGCATACATTCCTTTCAAGAAATGGAGGCTGGTTTAGTAATGGTATTACAATTGAGCAGGGTACGACGGACAATATTATGGACTACAATTTCAGTGAAAAGAATAATGACAGCAATCCTTCCAATAATGTTATGGTGATAAGAGACAAGTTTGCACTGTGGAAATTTCAGTGGGATATTATGATAAAGGATCCTAATTTGATAGAACAGAAAAAAAAATAGAATATGAAAAAATACATCTTACTCTGCAGTATTTCATTTTCAATTAATTCCACTATGGTCTCGTGCCAGTCAAAAACACCAGATACAGAAAGTAACACCTCCGTCAATCTATCCAAAATGAAAGAAAAATTTCCAAATCAAAAAACGGCTTTCGAAAAAATTAATAATAAAGTAGATTTTTACGAACCTTCCGGAAATAAAAGGTTATCAATAGATCTTCAGAAATCGCTGTATAAAGTAGGTTTGACATCTAATATCTACAGAGAGCATCTCATCAAAATTAATGATCAGTTGTATTTTTTACCTAAAAAAGTAGATAGTAAACAGATTTTTTCTGATTGTGATAAAGGTACTTCACAAGGAAATATTAGTAGACAATTTGAAATAAATGAGCTGGGACTTGCGATAATGCAACAAGCAGATTCTCCTTCTGATAACAAGATCAAAACCAATGAAATTGTCTACAAATACAATAAGTTTGGACAACTTCTGAAGGTCTTAGAAAATAAAAAAATAATTGCTGAATATATTTATGATGCTGGCGGATATTTGACAGAAGCCAAAATTGCAAAAAACAGCATCACCTATCAATATAACAAGGAAGGATTTATTACGATTGAGGAAAGGCATGAAAACGGGATCAAAATAAGCCTAAGATATCAGTATAATTCGGCAAAACAATTAATAAATAAAATGTCTGAAAATCAAAATCATGCAGAGGAATTTGGATATGACAATACTGGACGGTTATCAAGTATTATAAAATATTCGGCAGAGATAGACAAAAATAATCCTGATAAACTGATCAATAATTTTGTAAAAAAAATATACAATTACGCCGATGAACGACTTTCAGAAGAAAAAATATATGAGTATCGGATTGTGAACGCCTCCGTTTTGGTCAATAAAAAATGGCAACCTTTAGATATTGATCAGCAACGAAAAATGGCGTGGGAAAAAATGACCGATACGGATGAAATTCCTACTTCGGGAATTGAGAGATCATACAAATACAACGAAAACAGCATCATTGTAAGTATCAATCATTTTAATTTTTCCAACAGAGTTGTTGACGGTAAAGCAAAATTAGAAAAGGAGCTCAGCAATTCCGAATCTATCAAATTTTCATTAGATCTTTCAGGAAAGATTGTAAAAAAGGAAACTACAGATAAAAAAGGAGGAACAACTGTGGAAAACTATTCTTATTGACATCGGATGGATGCAAAATTCGAAGACGAGAGAGTAGAGCAAGTGATATATACGGCAAATTATAAGCTCTGTGAAAACGCAGAGAAAAAAAATATTGTCACCGCATTTTGAAGGAAAATATTATTTCGGGTTCATACTTTGAAATTCATAAAATTAATGACATTTTTGATTATTAAATTTGTAAATAATGTTTTATTTCGGAACATTTCAATCTCAATATCAGAATATTATTACAGAAATGATTGAGGTCATAAGAAAAGGGTCTTTGTTTTGCTAATTTCGTTTAGCTACAGTAGGCAAATCTGCAGTAGCACTAAAAAGATCCATTAATTTATGATTCTAAAATCATCTCAGATAGGCGTCAGTTCTGATGAACTTTCGGTAAGGTCGCTTATTTTTTTTATCGTTGAACTACAAAATCTGCTCAATTATATCGGAAGCCGGATGCAGCGCTCAGGCGAGACCATTTCTATTGCTGAGAGTGTGACGTCGGGATTTCTACAGTTTTCCTTTTCGCAGATGAAGGACGCTTCAAAGTTTTTCATTGGTGGCATGACCGTCTATAGCCTGGACGAGAAGGTTACTCTCTTGAATGTTGATGCACAGGAAGTCCAAAAAAATAACGGCGTTTCATCCCTTGTTGCCGAAACCATGGCACTAAATGTCGCCAAGCTCTACAAAACGGACTGGTCCATCGCGGTGACAGGCTATGCAACACCAGTAGCCGAATCCAACAAAAAACTTTACGCTTACTTTTCCATCTCTTACAAAGGAAGCGTCATCTTATCAGAAAGATTGGATCTACATTCCCGAACAAAAGCCGTGAATGCCCAACTGTATTACACCGAATTTATTTTAGGATGCTTTAAACTGGAACTGGACAAACTAAAACAAGAACGTGTGGTCAATGGGTAAAGTAGATTTATTATCAACAGTCTTTATGATTTATTTGATATAGATTTTTAAACTATCAATTTCATTAAGCAAAAATAGATTGTAGATAAGTTTCGACAGAATCATAATTGTTGACCTGCAATTTCTTCTTCAACCTCATCTTACAGGCTCTCACACTTTGCGGAGAAATGCCAAGGATGTTTGCCATTTCATTACCGTTCAATTTTAATGTCATTAGAACCAAGATCCTTACCTCAGCCTCCGTGACAGCGATTGCAATTTGTCTAATTCTAATGAAAAAATCCGGATATATTTCTGCAAATCGTTTTTTAAATTTATCCCAACCATCATCTGTAAATATTTTCTGTTCTAGAAGTTCGCTCACTTCATAATCAATATCGATTGGTTCTTTTTCAGGCTCTTTCAATTTGCTTATGATATTGTTTTTGTCCGTAAGGTCGATGATGTAGGTTTTAAGATCTTCCTCCTTGCTTTGGATCAGTTGTTTAGAACTTTCAAGTTCCAATTCCAATTGTTTTTTTCTGAATTTGATGACCGAAAGATAGCGGTAGACAAAAAATGCAGAGATCAGCAAAGCAATCAGAACGCAAGCACCGACGAAAATAAATCGGTCATTGGCAATCCTCTGTTCATTTTGTAGATTTTTGATTCGAAGATTTTTGACCTCGATGCCGAGATTGGCCTGAAACTGCGACAATATTTTACTTTGATTCGCTTTCATCAGACTTTTTTCTACCTCATAATGTTTCTTGTAATAGTACAACGCAGAATCTTTAACCTTAAAAAGGTCAAAAGTGTGGGAAAGCTCATACAATCCCTCACTCAAACGCACTTTACTTTTGATGGCATAACTCATTTTCAGACATTTGCGAGCTGCATCCAGTGCTTCCGCTTGATGACCTTGCTTAGCATAGATGGTGCTTAGATTTTGATAGGCCGTCGCCATACCTTCTGTGTAGTTTATTTTTTCACATTCTTCTAATGATAAAAGGTAGAATTTCAAGGCCTGAACATAATCCTTCGAGTAGCGGTAGATCTGTCCTTGATTGTTGTATGCAATAGCCAGATCGCGAGGTTTATCAATGTCTTTGAAAAGCCTGATAGCTTCATTATTTTGAAAAAATGCTTCATTGAAATTTCGTTGCTCTTTTAAGATGATCGCACGGTTGGTATGCGTGAGTCCCAATAGTCTTTTCATTCCCGTTTTTTCTGCCAATGCAGCGGCTTCGGTGTAGCATTCCATAGCGGCAGTGTTATTTTCGAGACGCCAATGCACCAGTCCGAGATTGTTGAGCAAGGTTGCTGTTTCAGCAACATCACCAGATGCTTTTACTTTTTGATAAGCCTTGGTAAAATAGAGGAGCGCTTCCTGATAGTTTCCGAGATGCCACTGCTCATCGCCCAAGCTCCTGAGGTCAGCCGATGTACTCTTCGGAGAGTTTTTATCTTTAAGAGAGGGTTCTGCATTATCGCTGCAGGAAAGCGCGAACAGTAAAATTAAACATAGATTTATTATCGATTTTAGTTTGCTCATCTTCAGTATAATAATCAAATTTAAATTTTTATACTTCATAAACAAAAAAAGACCCTGGATATTTACCCAGAGTCTCTTTTTTTAGCTTATCTAAACTATTTGATGATCATCTTTTTGGTTTGTTTGATGCCAGACGATTCTAATTGGTAAAGGTAGACTCCTGTCGGCAAACCGTTGGTGTCAAATGTGACTTTACCACGACCTTTGGCATAATTAGCATTCGTTATTTCTTTGATCAGACTGCCTTGCATATTGAATAATCTTAAAACAACCTGACCACTTTTTGCGAGTGTAAAAGGAATTGTTGTAATATTTGAAACAGGATTAGGATAGTTTTGTCCCAATACGTCTTTTGTAGTCGAAGCGTCAAGTTCATCCGACAGGCCTAGCGTAGCATCGTGCTCTGTCTCGAAAAAGTAAAGTCCTTTGAAGAAAGATTGATTGCCCACGCTGCCGGCTAACAAAAGTCTACCATCGGAATGTGGAATCAGCTTTTGCCCGAAGAACTCGGCATAGGCCGGACCTGTGAACAAGGTCTCATTGCTGTTTTGTCCGTTTTTATCAACCTTGATCAAAGATGCAATAGGGAATGGCTGATTGAATATCTTGTGTGGAAATGGGTCGATGAGGACTTGGTCCATGATGTAGCAGACGTCTGAAGCATCAATGTGAAAATCGTTGTAATAACGCATACTTTCTGATGCAAAATCCCAAAGCTGCTCACCACTTGCGCTGTACTTAACCAATGTATTGTGGATGTCTCCGTCCAATGCGAGACTGTATCCAACTACGCCGATATCGCCGTTAGTAAATGGCTTGATCGTGTAAGAGCGTTCATCTCTAGCAGCATCACCAAAGGTTTTACTCCAAAGTACATTTCCAGTTGCACTTAATTTTGCTGTGATAATGTCATCAGCATAGGTATCATTATTTTTTGTGTAGCCGTTGATATAAATACTGTTGTCAGCTGCAATGTAAAGGTCTGTTCCATAAGAGTTTCCTCCACTGATAGAAATAGGAGCAATCCATCCAGCAGAGCCATCAGCATTAAACTGAACGGTAGTCAAATTTACATTCTCCGAGATGAAGCTGCCGCTGCCGTGCGCACCTGTAAGTATCAAACGTTTGTCGGAATCCACTTTTCCGGCACTTACTCGGTAAATGTTGTTGCCGCTTGTTCCTGGTATGTATGTTTTCCATTCCTGAGAACCATCTGCAGCCAATTTGATTCCTAAAAATGAACTGTTGCTACTAGCTTCAGTTTCTTTCGCAGTACCACCAAGGTAGAGAGAACCATCAGCCTGAGGTTCCATTACAAAAACTTGTGGATTGTACAGCTCGATGGCCTTTGTCCAAAGTTGACTGCCTTCTGGCGAAAGTTTTATGACCTTCAAAGCTGGAGGATTTTGTTCAAAACTAGGCAGTAGACAGACATAAGTATTTCCGTTAGCATCAGCTCTGGCGATGATACCTTCTGCAGTATTACCATTTTCTGAGTTATAGACCGCATCCCAAGCCAAGTTGCCTTCTGCATTGTGCTTCACAAGGAAATAGTTGCTATTCAACATTCCATTGGCGTAAGTGTAGTACGAACCTGTTGAAAATGTATTGCCATTGGCATCATTAAAAGAATTGAGCATCGCAGCATCCTTTGTACCCAGATTGGAATAAACGGTGTTCCATTCGGTGGTTGGACTGCTGGTAGCAAACGTGGATTTTACAGTTTCATAGACAGCACCTTTTTCGGTATAATATGAATTGACTGAAAAATAAATATTCCCTTCATTATCTGTTCCAACTCCAGCCATTTGTCCCATACTTGCCATTCCTGTGGCAGTGGAAATGACAAAAGCAGATTGACCTAATAAGCTTCCATCTTCCGAATATTTGTAGGCACGTGCCGCAACATCCTGCTCCCATTCTTCGGCGCCGGGCGTCATACCATTGGCTGAAGTGATGATATTGCCTTCAAAATCAAACACTAATGTCGCATTGTTAATGTCGATGAGGTCGCTGGTCTCTTTGGTCCAATTGACTTCACCAGTTTGATTATAAGAAAGTAACACGGTTCCGTCATCTGAAAAGCTACCTGAGTGGCTTCCTGCGACATACAACTTATTATTTCTTAGTCCAATTTTCCAACCCATTGTGCCTTCATTCTCACTTCGGTAAGTTTGAATCCATTCTTGCTGCCCTTCAGAATTATATTTGATGGTTCCAATTCGGTTTAGGAATGTATCAAAAGTTCCGGTGACATAGATATTGCCATCGCTATCAGTAGTAATTGCTCTGGCTACAGAATTAGTCACTGCAGCAAGATTCTCGGGGTCTGTACTCTCGTAATTATAGCCTTGTTCCCATTGTTTTGAGCCTTCGGAATTGTATTTAATGGTGTGATAGTTTAGCCAGCCATCAGCATTCGGACTGTAGCCTGTGACCAAAACATTACTATTCGCATCCACAGCTACAGCGGTTGCCTCATTCCAACTTTCTCCACCTGCAGGATTTTCGGTATGATGCCATTGCTCCGTACCATTGCTATTATATTTGATGGTCAGATAATCTATCGAACTACCAGACCAGGCAATTCCAGTGATGTAAACGTTCCCATCGGCATCTGTGGTCATACTGTTTGGAACCTCAAGACCTTGCTTTCCATTATCAAATGTCGAATCCCAAAGTTTGGAACCGGAAGTGTCATATTTGATCACGCGGATGTCCATATCATTTCCATTCCATTTGAGACCGGATGTAATGATATTTCCAGAATTATCAAATGTGATATTCATTCCATATTCCACAGCAAAAGGCGCTGCCTGCTCACGTTTTTCCCACAATATCTGTCCATTAGGCCCAACCTTAATCGTGAAAAAATCTCCGGAAGCTTGGTCTTCATTTGAACTGCCACCTGTGATGTAAGTGTTCCCAAGTGCATCCGTTATAGAAGCGTAAGGCACATTATTCCCTTTGTACGCTTCGCCACCATAAAACTGATTGGTTTTGGATAATACTTTGGAATCAGCTGTAGGAAGACCCATTTGAGAAATCATTTTCTGTTGAGGGTCGAGAAAGGCTACGTTTTTATGATTCGATTTGAAGGAATTCCAGCGCGATAGTAAAGAAATGCTTCCATTCGATTTTGAAGCGAGGTAGCCATTTTGTTTTTTGAGATTATCGCTTTGTGCTGCAACACTAATGTTAAGTGCGGTCACCAAAACGACAATAGATCTGGTAGTGATTTTCATCTAATACTATTTAATTGTTTAAGTAAATTTATTCTAAAAATCACTGTTTATCGTACTTATCGTGTTGACATTAGTGTAGACAAATGCGTATCATCACTAGATTCCACACTTGTTGATATGGTTTTTGATGGACTTACAGGCTTTGTATTTGAATCGTTTTAATTGATCAACTTGGTGATAATTTTATAAAATTTATCTAACTTGTAATTATTCTATTTTTTAATAATATGACAGATTTCGTTTATTTGGACTACAATGCTACAACGCCTGTTGACCAGCGAGTTGTCGATGCAATGCTTCCTTATTTTAATTCTTTATATGCCAATTCGGGAAGTTCTCATTTGTTCGGACTTACTATGAAAGAGGCGATTGATGAAGCTGGAGAACAGATCGCGGAATTGATATCGGCAAATCCAAAAGAGATCATTTATACATCTGGCGCAACGGAAGCTGTCAATTTAGCGTTGAAAGGGATTGAGAAAGTGAATGGCAAAAATCACATCATCACAGTCAAAACCGAACACAAGGCTGTTTTGGATACTTGTCAAAATCTTGAACAGCAGGGATTTTCTGTCACTTATCTCGATGTAGGAAAAGATGGACTGATCAACTTGGATGATTTAAAAAATGCGATCACTGATAAAACACTAATGGTTTGTGTGATGTTTGTCAACAATGAAACAGGCGTCATCCAGCCAATCAAAGAAATTACCAAAATCGCTCACGACAAAAATTGTCTTGTTTTCTGTGACGCGACGCAGACCGTGGGGAAAATTCCGGTGAATGTCAAAGATCTTGGAATTGATATAATGGCTTTTTCGGCTCACAAATTTTATGGACCAAAGGGAATTGGTGCTTTGTACGTATCATCACATCTTAAGAAAAATATAGTTGCGCAGATTCACGGCGGAGCTCAGCAGTTTAACTTGCGAAGCGGCACTTTGAATGTTCCCGGAATCATCGGAATGGGAAAAGCGGCGGAAATAGCATTGCAAGAAATGGCTTCGGATTCACGAAAAATTAAAAAACTAAGAGATGAACTCGAAAATTATTTATTGAAAATTTCCAACACATTCATCAACGGAGACAAAGACAATCGGATTTATAACACTTCTAATATTTGCTTTTCGAATGTCAATTCTGAACAGATGATCTTGTCGCTCGGCAATATCTGTGTATCAAGCGGTTCGGCTTGCAATGCGACAACATCCAAACCATCTCACGTTTTGAAGGCAATGGGAATAAGTGATCTGGACGCGCTTTCTTCAATTAGATTGAGTTTAGGTAAGTTCACTACCATATCAGAGATTAAAACTGCAGTGGAAAAAATCGAGAAAATAGTACTTCAACTACGCAAAGAAAGTTAATGACCATCTCCGTTCTTCACTGAAAAAACATGCAAAATCTGCGGGAACAAGGCTTGTACATATTCCTTCACAGCGCCTGCGGAACCAGGCAAAGTTAAAATCAGCATATCATCAGAAAAACCAGCAATTCCTCTGGAAAGCATTGAGGTTTTCACACGGTCTTGTCCATAATTTCTGGCAGTTTCCATAACACCTGGAATTTCCTTTGTGATGAATGGCTTCACGGCTTCTGGCGTTACATCACGTTCTGACAAACCTGTGCCGCCTGTAAATAGGAGCAGATCACAGCCTTTGCTTTTATATAATTCGATTTGTTTGCGTATGGCTAGCATATCATCGGGAACAATATAGTAGTCAATGTTATTGATTCCTTGATTGTTAAGAGAATCGACCAAGAATTTACCTGAAGTATCTTCTTTAATGCCTTGCGAAACAGAATCACTGCAAACCACGACCGCAGCTTTCAAATTTTCTGCATCAATATTTTTCTGATTGCTTTTTCCACCCTGCTTTTCCAGCAGTTTGATGTTGGAGATCTCAACATTTTTATCGATAGGTTTCAACATATCATAGATCACCAAAGCGGCTACAGATGCGCCGTGCATAGCCTCAACTTCAACACCGGTCTTGTAAATCGTGTGAACTTCAACAGTGATATTGATATTCAGGTCATTCATTTCATAATTGATAGAAGCAAATTCAACCGGCAAAGGATGACAATCGGGAATTACATCGCTCGTTTTCTTGATGGCCAACAATGCGGAAGCTCTAGCAAATTCCAGGACGTTGCCTTTTGGAACTGTTCCATTTTTCACAGCTTCTACGGTCGAGATATTTGAAGTTTTAATTGTCGCCGCAGCGATCGCTTTTCTAAGTGTGAAAGTTTTAAAAGTAATATCTACCATGGCTTATTGGTTTATTTTCCATTGATGTGTTTCGTCCTCAAATATCTCTTTTCCCCAGATCGGAAGTTCCTTCTTAATGCGTTCCACCACTTCATTACAGGCCAAAGTTGCCTCTTTTCTGTGCTTGGAAGAAGTGAAGACAAACAAACAAATTTCGCCAGCATTCACAATACCAAGACTGTGATGGATATGCATACAAGTGATGTCATATTTCGCAAATATCTCTTCTCGAATTTCGGTCATTTGATTCAATGCCAAATCTTCATAAGCTGTGTACTCAATGGCTTTTACCGTTTTGTCGTCAATTTTATCAGCACGGATCTGTCCCAAGAAGATCTGATGTGCCCCAATTTCCGTCTTCGAAGAATGTTTTGTGATACTTTCTGCGATAAACAACGGCGATATGGGTGAATGCTGAAATATGTTTTTGATCTTACTCATTGATCTTTTGATTTAATTGATTGATGCCACCTTCCAAATGGCTGATGTTGTAATCAGAACCAAGAATTTCCTGTAAAACTTGCGCACCTGCAAGACTTCTCTTACCTGACTGACAAACTACAATGACATTCTTGTGTTTTATTTGTGTTGAATTTTCTTTTAATTGAGATAAAGGTATCGATAAATAGGGAATCTCAAGCTTGGGATATTCATCGATCTCTCGTACATCAATGATGGTGGTTTCTGGAAGTTTTGAAATTGAATAAAATTCTGCAGGAGAAATATTTTTAATTCCAATCTGCTTTATTCCGCACTGAACTTTATAATCCATCATCTCAAATTCCATTATCGTAGAAGGAATATATTTGTCTGTCAGATTCTCTGCAGGCATTTCGAAAATGGCAGTTTGATAATCCAGAACATTGATGGTCATTAATCTATTGATCAGTGGTTCTCCGATTCCTGTGATCAGCTTGATCGCTTCTGTCGCCTGCAACGTTCCAATAATTCCGGGTAAAACGCCAATAACACCAGCATCATTACAATCCGGAACTTCTCCGGGTTTTGGCGGTTGAGGAAAAAGATCTCTATAATTCGTTGACGATCCTTTCTTATCTTCAACATTGAAAACAGCGATTTGACCTTCATACTGATAGATTGCCCCGAATATCAAAGGCTTTTTCAAGATCCTGCAGGCATCATCTAGCAAATATCGTGTTGGAAAATTATCCGTGCAATCAATGATATGATCATAATGAGATAAAATCTGAATGGCATTTTTTGTACTAATTCTCTCAGAAATGACATTGATTTGAATCTCAGGATTCATTGAACTAAGCCTCTCAAATGCAGCTTTGGTCTTTAGCTTCCCGATGTCACTCGTTGTGTAGAGGATCTGTCTATGCAAATTGCTGAGCGAAACTCGATCATGATCTAAAATGCCAATATTTCCAACGCCTGCCGCGGTCAGATATTGAAGAACAGGACAGCCCAAACCACCAGCACCGATTACAAGAACCTTTGCTGATGCCAATTTTTCCTGAGCTTCGATACCGAAACCCTGGAGTTTGATCTGTCTGTCGTATCGTTCCAAATTCAACATCATATTATCCGCCTGAATAGGGTGGCATCAAAGCTACCACGTCGTTATTTTTTAATTCTGTATTTTCTGAAATGATCGATTGATTGACCGCGATTCTAAGCTTTAAATCTTCAAGCTCAGGAAATTTCTCATTAAGCTGATTCAACAATTCATCAGAGTTTTCAGCTTCCCATTCAAGATCTGAACCTATAATTTCTTTCAATCTGCCAAAGCTTATGATCTTAATATTGGCCATTAATCTATTTTTTTAAGTTGGATTGTTTTCAGCATTTTGACATAGCGTCTTCCTGTCGCAAAGTCGGTTGGCGACAGGGTTGATATGCCATCTTTTGGTCTGCCTTCAATTTCCGGAATGATGAGAACACTGTCACCAACAGAAGTATTGAAAATCTCGTTCCAGGAAAAAACCACTTTGTAGCCGTCTTCTGCAACGCAAACAATGTAATATTCGCTTAAAACCTTTGGCGATTTCTCCTTAAATGAAACTTTGGAAAGAACGTCTCGAAGCAAAACACCTTTCACATTCTTAATCGTCGAGCGATATTCCTTCAAATGATTGGTGATTTGAATACTATCGACTGTATGTTTTGAATATTTTGATAGATCTGCAGCTGTGACTATTGTTTTTTGATTGTCAGGATCAATGATCTCAAAGCTTTTCGATTGGGCAAAGCTTAGAGTAGTGAGAAGAAAAGATATTAATAATATAAAATTTTTCATTTTTAAATTTTTAAATGGTGCTTGAAATTAATTTGTAGGAAGCCATCAAAAGTACGACCGCGAGGACATATTTCAATCCATTTTGATTTAGTTTTTTGGATGCCAAGTAAGAACCTAACAATCCACCGGCAAATGCACAAACAATATACATCCACATATCATTTGTAAATGAAATCTCTTTGGTGAACATTCCGCCTAATCCTGCGACAGAGTTGACAAAGATAAAAGCTGCGCTGATGGCTGCCGTTTGTTTTTGATTGGTCCATTTCAATAGAATCAGAACCGGAGAAAGTAAGATTCCGCCACCAATGCCTATCATCCCAGAAAGCAATCCAATAATTCCTCCGAATATCAATGAAAGATAGATTTGAGGATCCTTGAGTTCGCTGTCTTCCGGACTTTTGAAAAAGAAAAATCTGATGACAGGAAAAAGTAACAAGACACCTAATATCCGTTTGTACAAATGGTCTTCGATATGGATCATGCCGCCAACAAAAGCCAGTGGAATAGACGCAATTGCAATTGGAATAAAGGTTCTGAGTTTGAAATGTCCGCCTCTGTAATATTGTATGAAAGCGGTCAATGATACGAACAAATTCAAGACGAGAGCGGTCGGTTTCATCTCTTTTGGAGCGACGCCGTACAAAGCCATCAAAGCCAAATAGCCGCTTGCACCGCCGTGTCCGACTGCCGCATACAAAGCTGCGATGACAAATAAAATCAAATAAAATATTTCTACATTCATTCCTCGATCTTTATTTTAATAATATGATTTCTACAACCTCATCTTTTTCACAACCTTCTGAATTTTCCGGCAAGATCATCAAACAATTGGCTTCTGCAAAGGATTGCAGACGGTAAGATTCCTGCGCGTGAAGTGGCGTGACTTTTCCGTCAGCGTATGTTGCTTTGAGAAAATGCGTCAGGCCAGCTTTTTTCTTGTAGGAAGATGTTGTAGTTGCTTTGGTCTTTTCGGTGATTGTTGGACGTTTCATGATTTTAGAAAGCACAGGCACGATGTACAAATAGAAACAAGTCAACGCCGAAGATGGATTTCCCGGTAATCCAAAGACCAGTTTTTCATCTTTGGTTCCAAAATAAAACGGTTTGCCTGGTTTTTGTCTGATCTTATGAAACTGCTGTTCAATTCCACATTTTTTTGTAGCATCAATGACGTAATCGTAGTCGCCGACGCTTACGCCGCCAACCAAGATCACAATGTCTGTTTTTGAAATCGCCAAGTTCAGGGTTTTTTCAACTTCCAGAGGATCATCTTTTACCCAAAATGTTTCTATCGAATTAATGCCGCATTGCTTCAGAACACTTTCAAGCTGATAGGAATTGGATTCGAAAACCTGACCGAATTCCAAATTGTTCCCTGGTTGCACCAATTCATTACCAGTTAAGATCAACGAAACTGAAGGCTGTGCATAAACTGGAACTTCCGTACATCCAATCCCAGCCAGATAACCGATGGCAGCAGCTGAAAGATAGCTGTCTTTGCTAATTGCAATAGTATCTTTCTTTGCATCACTTCCGGCATCTCTTATATTTAATTTTTTTTCAAGGTCATAATCTTCAATAATCAGATAATCATTATTTTCGATTTTAATTTTCTCTTGCATCACCACTGTATCTGCACCAATCGGAAGTGGCGCACCAGTGAAAATCCTGCAAGCTGTTCCATTTTCAAGCTGAAACGGTTCTGTAGTTCCAGCAGACATTTCGCCTACAATTTTTAGTTTTAAATCTTTATCTTCAAAACGGATCGCGTAACCATCCATCGATGATTGGGAAAAATTTGGAATATTATATTTTGAATAGATATCTTCCGAAGTCGTGTAACCAAATGCTTCTTTTAAAGGGAGAATCTGATGTTTTTCTTTCGGAATATTTTGATTGATGATGTTCTGAGCTTCTTGTACGCTGATCATTCTTTTGATTTTAAATTTTCATAATCCACTTTCGTATCAATATCAATTGCGCCATTTTCAAATTCGAAGGTTTCTACATCTTCCATATTTCGCTGAATGATTTTCTTCGCACCTTGCTCACCTGAAAGTTCCATCAAAACCTCAAAATATTTTTTAGAAAATAAAGCCGGAACACCTATTGTATCGGAATACCGAGCCGCGATGATCTCCTTGTTTGAATTTTCTTTAAGTTGGAACATCTCCGTAAAAATTTCGCTGGTCAAATAAGGCTGATCACAGACCGAAATAAAACAATGCTCTATATCCGGAAACTGCTTTATTAAGGTTTTGAGTCCCACTTTTATTGAGGAAGCCATTCCAGATTGCCAATCATCATTAATGGAAATCTTTACGTTTTTATTCTCGATTTTCGAAGCTATCTCATTGTGGTCGGCACCTAACACCAGGGTGATGTGATTTTGGTTGAAAACTTCCAGCGCTGTATCAATGGTTCTGTCTAGAAACGTTTTTCCTTGGTAGGAGAGAAGCTGTTTTGCAGTTCCCATCCTCGAGGAATTTCCTGCTGCCAATAATATGATTCCAGTATTTTTCATTTATCCACCGATTGTGATCATACTTCTGTTCTCGATGATCGAAGCATTGATCTTTTCAAATTGCTCATTCAATTGTCCGCCTTGTATTTTTGCCTTAGACCAGATTGTACTTTCGATGATCGGTAAAATATCCTGACCACTTCGCAAAGGTGTTAGCAGATCAGTTTCTTGTTTTGAGAATAGGCAATTTTTCAATTTTCCGTCAGCCGTTAGTCTTATTCTGTTGCAGCCACTACAAAACGGCTCGCTCATAGTACTGATGATGGAAAAACTTCCCTGGTGACCTTTGATGCTGTAGCTTTTTGCGGTATCATTCGGACCAATCGGCAAGGGAGTGAAGTCATAGTTTTCATCAATGATATCCAGAATTTCCATCTGCGTCATCACTTGGTTGCTGCTCCATTGGTTCCCGCTGAACGGCATAAATTCGATAAACCGAATATCCACAGGATTATTTTTTGTAAATGAAATAAAATCCGAGATCTCATCACCGTTGACACCTTTCATCGCTACCACATTGATCTTGGTCTTGATGTTATTCTTTAGTAATAGATCGATATTTCTAAACACTCTGTCAAAATAATCCCGACGTGTGATCTTCAGAAATTTATCTTTCTTTAAAGTGTCAAGGCTGATATTGATGCTGTGGAAGTTGGCTTTGATAATTTCAGGAAGCATATCGTCTATGCGAATTCCGTTTGTGGTGCAGGTCAATTGAACCGGTAATTTTCCAAGATTGCTGATGATCTTTGAAGCATCTTTTCTCACGAAAGGTTCTCCACCAGTGAGTCTGATCTTATTGACACCGTGTTGCACAAATAATTTGGCAATGGTATCGATCTCATCTACCTGCATCAGCTTTGAATTTGGTGTGAAATCATAATTTTCTTCTGGCATACAGTAGAAGCAGCGCAGGTTGCAATTATCGGTCAAAGATATCCGCAGGTAATTATGGGTTCGTCCAAATTGATCGGTCAGCATTACTTTTTTATTTAATTACTGACAATATCAGTATGAATTTTTTCTTTTTTATCTCTTAGAGATAGACCTTTTCGTTGATTCAAAACTGCCTGTATTTCCGCTACTACTGAAATGGCAATCTCTTCCGAAGTCTCTGCGCCAATATCCAAACCGACTGGTCCGAAAAGTTTATTTAGCTCTTCATTACCAATCACCATACCAGAACTGGTCATATCTTCGATCATTCTGTCAAGTTTTGTCTTCGGACCCAAAAGACCGATATATTTTAAAGGCCTATGAATGATCAGTTTTAGCAATGCCAGATCATAATTGTAATTGTGCGTCATCAAAACAAAAATGTTTGACTCGTCGATTTCGATCTTGTTAATGATCTCCTCGGGCGTGGCAAGAAGAACATCGTCCGCTTTTGGGAACCGCTTTTTTTGTGCGTGGGTAGCTCTTCCATCGGCAAGAATTATTTTCCAACCAAGGATTGACGCTGTCTCTACCAAAGGTTTAACGTCATTTCCTGCTCCTGCGATGATCAATGTGGTTTTCGGCGGAATATATTGCAATAAGATCTCATTGGATGAAGCTTTTCTGATCACATTTTTTTTCGCTTCGAAAACTTGTGAAGAAAAGTTTAATAGTTCAGTTTCTGAAATTGTATTTGGATTCAATAATGTGACTTCTTGATTGATAATCGATGCAATAGTTCCGATCTGAGTATTTTTTTTCTCTAATGAAAATATCGTTGTAACAACGGCTTCATTCCGGCCTTCCGTTGTCTTTTCCAAAAGAGAAATTGGATTTTGAGCCGCGTTTTCATCAATATATTCAAACAAGATATGGACAATTCCATTGCAACCTAACTGAACACCAAATTCTACATCATCAGGATTGCTGGTGTCGTAAGTAATTAGCTTGTTATTTTTTTGATGAATAGCCAATACCGCTTTTTTCAAGGCATCACCTTCCAGACATCCACCGCTGATCGCGCCCGTAAGTTGTCCATCTTCTGTCACCAGCATTCTTGCGCCGGGCTGACGGTAGGAGGAACCATCAACCTTCACGACCGTTGCCAAGGCAGTCTTTAGACCATTGCCCTTTGCTTCTCGGTAAGCTTTTACAATATCATTGATCTCTTTCATTATTGGACATTGATGTTAATTACTTTCAAACCTAATTTAGAAATGTTCTATGGAAAAATATGCCTAAATTTATTTCTTTCTATTCAAATTTACATAAATAATACATTTTATAGGTCTAAGTTTTAAAAATCAGTAATAATGGTAGGCGAAACAGTGATCTGTATAAGCTTGTTAGAATTTAATTACTAGATATTTGTAAGAATCATCAAAATTAACTTCAAGGCTTAAAGTTTGATGCAAAAGATTGGTAGAGAATTTAATTAGTTACAACGAAGTATGGCACATAAAGAACAATACAGCAGGAGGAGTTTCCTCAAGATTTCAGGATTGTTGGCAGCATTTGCCGCAGTCCCAACATCTGTGAAAGCATTCTACCAGGATGTCAAACAATATCTTATCCCAAAGAAAAATGTATCGAGACTGACATTGAATATAAATAAAACCAGCCACACCTTATACGTTGATACGCGCACAACATTACTAGATCTTGTCCGTGAACAACTCAATCTCACAGGATCAAAGAAAGGCTGTGACCACGGACAATGTGGCGCTTGCACCGTTCACATCAATGGTGAAAGAGCGCTAAGTTGCCTCACACTTGCTTCGATGGCTCAGGGAAAAGAAATTACAACTATCGAAGGCTTGGCCAATGGCAAAGAACTTCATCCGATGCAGAAAGCCTTCGTTGAATGTGATGGTTTTCAATGTGGCTATTGTACTCCTGGACAGATCATGTCCGCGGTCGCCTGCGTCAATGAAGGTCACACAGGTTCGGTAGAAGAGATCAAAGAATATATGAGCGGCAATCTTTGCAGATGTGGCGCATACAACGGTATTGTACAATCCATCCAAAAAGTAGCAGCACAATGAGACCATTTAATTTTGAAAAAGTAAATTCAGCTCCTGAGGCACTCGCGCTGAAATCGGCAAAAAGCAACTACATCGCTGGTGGAACAAACCTGGTGGATCTGATGAAGAAAAATATTGCCCAGCCCGAAACATTGATTGATGTCACGACAGCAATTTCCAACACTGTCGAGAATAAAAATACTGTGGTCACCATCGGCGCAATGGCCAGCAATAATAAGGTGGCAACAGACAAAACCATCATCAATAAGTTTCCTCTGATCTCCAAATCTATTTTGGCCGGCGCTTCTCCTCAGATCAGAAATATGGCAAGTTCTGCGGGAAACCTGCTGCAGCGCACAAGATGTCCTTACTTTTATGATATCACAACACCTTGCAACAAGAGAACACCAAACACCGGTTGCAGTGCCATAGAGGGCGGAAACCGAATGAGTGCCATTGCAGGCTATAATGACCAGTGCGTCGCTGTCCATCCATCTGATTTTTGTATTTCTTTAACTGCTTTGGATGCTACTGTTACGGCAGTTACGGCCGAGCAAAAAGAGATCACAATTCCTTTCAAAGACTTTCACAAATTGCCCGATTCCACGCCTTGGCTGGACAATAATCTACCTGCGAATGCGATCATCACAAAAATAGAGGTTGCAGAAAATAAATTCAATAAAAATTTCAGTTATCTGAAAGTTAGGGATCGTTCTTCATACGCGTTTGCTTTGGTTTCCGTGGCTGCAGCATTGGATCTGGATGGAAAGAGGATCAATGATATTCGTCTGGCTTCTGGAGGAGTTGCACACAAGCCGTGGCGCTGGTACGCTGCGGAGGAATTCCTGAAAGGTAAACGTGCAACGGAAGATAATTTTTTAGAAGCTGCAAAACTGGCCACAAAGGATTTAAAGCCGCTGTCAGAAAACGCCTACAAAATACCAATGCTTCAAGGGGCGATTGTCACAGCTCTAAAAGATTGTTTGAATCAATAAGTTTTATATTATATTAAAAATTAAGAAATTATGGGATTTATTGATATCATTACAAATAAATTTAAGAAACCTGAAGGTCGGGTAGAAGGCGTAGAAAAAGTAACCGGTAATGGAAAATTTGCCGCAGAATATCAGGTGAAGAATGTTTGCTATTCCGTTTTGGTCAACAGTACGGTTCCATCTGGCAAGATCAAATCAATTTTGGTTGATAAAGCCAAAGAGGTAGAAGGCGTGATTGATATAATCACACATCTACACAAACCTATGGTTCCTGGGATGGCAACTGAAGATAAGATCAAAGAGTCAAAATTCGGTTTGCCTGTTTTCCATACAGATAAGATCTTCTTCAAAGGTCAGCCGATCGCGATGGTCATTGCGGAAACCTTGGAAGATGCCACATTTGCAGCATCGTTGGTAGAAGCAGAATATCAGAAGGACAGTTTCATTATCGAATTTGAATCTGCGAAAGAATCAATTCCTTTGAAACCGGAAGGAAAAGAGAGAGGAAGTGAGGATGCGTGGCAGAATTTACCATTCATTATCGATGAACAGTACAATATCAAAGCTGACATTCACAATCCGATGGAAATGCACGCCACGATTGCCCATTGGACAGGAAATGACACTTTAAGGCTGTACGACAAGAACCAAGGTGTGAACAATGTTCAGAAAATAATCGGTAAACTGTTCGGCCTTCCAGAAAAAAATATAGAAGTTTTCAGCGAGTTTGTAGGTGGTGGCTTTGGCTCCGGATTGCGCGTTTGGCCACACGTTCTAGCCTCAATAATGGCTGCGAAACAAGTGAACCGACCAGTCAAATTGATGTTGACAAGACCTCAAATGTTCGCAGGTACAGGATACAGACCAGCTTCTTGGCAACGACTGAAGATAGGCTCAGACAAAGAAGGCAATCTTTTGGGCGTACTTCATCAGGCAAAGAACGGCACTTCGCTGTATGAAAATTTTAATGACGGCATCACCCGAGTTACCAGATTGATCTATAAACTTCCCAATTTGAAAACGGAAGCCGCCATTGTCCCTTTGAATCTAAGTACACCAACCTGGATGCGAGGACCAGGCGATTGTACCGGCGTTTTTGCATTGGAATCTGCCGTGGATGAGTTAAGTTATAAATTGAAGATGGATCCGGTAGAATTAAGATTAAAAAATATCTCCTTACAAAAACATCCAGATTCTGGCTTGCCTTGGTCCACTCATTTCCTAGATGAAGGCCTCAAAAGAGGTGCTAAAATGATAGGATGGGACGCCAGAAAACCTAAACCGGCAAGTACCATTGAAGGCGATTGGTACATTGGCTACGGAATGGCTGTTGGGATGTGGAACGCTGGACGACGTGAAGCAAAGGCAGCAATTATTTTCCATAAAGATGGCAGTATGAAAGTTCAGACAGCGATGACCGATATCGGAACCGGAACTGGAACCGGAATGCAGAATATCGCGCACGAGATCACAGGAATCTCAAAAGACAAGATCAGCATTGAACTTGGAAACTCAGCCCTTCCGCCGGCGCCAAGTCAGGGTGGAAGTACGGGATTATCATCCGTGAGTGGTGCTGTGTTCGAAGTGAGCAATCAATTAAAGTTAAAATTAGCTGAATACGCTTCGGCTATTGATCCTGGTTTTAAAAGTATTCCTGCAGATCAAATTATCCTGACCGAATCAAAAATTGCCTTAAAAAACAATGCTACCGTTTCTGTTTCATACAACGAATTGTTTGAAAAGAATAGTCTTGATGAGGTGAGAGTTGAGGTGTCATCCAAACCAGGTGATGAGCAAAAGAAATTTGCATTCTGTTCGTCCTCAGCACATTTCTGCAAAGTTCGCGTTAATAAGAGAACAGGAAAAGTTAAAGTAGATAAGTTGGCGGTAGTAGGTGATGGTGGCAAGATCATCAATTCTCAGGCGGCAGCCAATCAAATGTCCGGAGCAGCAGTGGGCGGAATTGGAATGGCCTTGATGGAAGAAAATCAAATCGATGCCAAACTAGGATCATTGATTGCCAACGACCTTGCTGGATATCACTTTGCCGTGAATGCAGATGCGCCGATCATCGAAGTCGATTTCATAAACAAGCCTGATCCAAATATCAATCCATCAGGCGCGAAAGGTTTGGGAGAAGTGGGAATTATCGGAACGGCTCCAGCCATTGCAAATGCGATCTACAACGCCATCGGTTTGCGAATGAGAGACTTGCCGATCACACCAGACAAAATATTGATGGCATTATCAAAACAATAATTATGAATTGATAATTAAAAGAAAATCTATCAACTAAAAGCAAATTTTCAAAATTGCTACAATTGATAATGATTCCAATTAACCGTTATGTTCGCATAACGGTTCTTTTTTTGTAATACGTTCGCTATACCAAATTATATCGTATGGGAAATCACGGAAAACAGTCAGTTACACTTAAAGTGAATGGTGAAGACCATCATTTGGAAATATTACCCTGGGTCTCACTTCTGGATGCACTCCGTGACAGGATACATCTCACGGGAACCAAAAAAGGTTGTGACCACGGGCAATGCGGCGCCTGCACCGTCCTGATAGATGGAAAACGAAAATTAAGCTGTCTTACGCTAGCCGTGATGCAGGAAGATACCCAGATCACTACGATTGAGGGAATTGCTGCTGATGGAGAACTTCATCCGATTCAAAAGGCTTTTATTGAGCATGATGCATTCCAATGCGGTTACTGCACACCAGGGCAAATCTGCAGTGCGATAGGTTTAATCAATGAAAATAAAGCAGAAACGCGTGAAGAAGTTCAGGATATGATGAGCGGAAATCTTTGCCGATGCGGTGCGAATAGAGGAATTATTAATGCGGTGATGGCCGTGAAACAAGGTATATCTCATGAATAATTTTTCCTATCAAAAAGCCACAGATGTCAATCATGCAATTTCTATCATTAATGAAAATGCGGAAAACAAAATCATTGCAGGTGGAACAAATCTTATCGATCTGATGAAATACTTCGTTACTGAAGCCGAAACATTGGTTGACATCAACAAAATTTCTGATATAAATGAGCTTCTCGAACTTCCAAATGGAGGCGTTCGTCTGGGCGCATTGATGACCAATGCAGATACAGCTTATCATCCAATGATCGAAGAAAGATATCCATTACTGTCGAAAGCTATTTTGGCTGGAGCATCTGCCCAAATTAGGAATATGGCAACCAACGGCGGCAATCTTTTGCAAAGAACAAGATGCTATTATTTCTATGACATTCATACACCATGCAACAAACGTGAGCCAGGTTCTGGTTGTTCTGCAATTAATGGTTATAATCGGATTCATGCGATTTTAGGTCATAGTGAAAATTGCATCGCTGTTTTTCCTTCAGATATGTGTGTAGCACTTGCAGCATTGGATGCAGTCGTCCGTATCTCCGGTCCAGATGGAAATAGAACCGTTGAATTTTCAGATTTTCACAGACTTCCAGGCGACACACCGCAAATTGATAATAATTTGAAACTTGGTGAGATCATTACCGGAATTGAATTGCCAGAAAAAGGATTCTCCGAAAATTATTCTTATTTAAAATTAAGAGACAGAAGTTCCTATTCATTTGCGCTGGTGTCGGTGGCAACAGGCCTGGAACTTGAAAAAGGAAAAATTAAAGAAGCCAGAATTGCACTTGGCGGTGTTTCCCACAAACCGTGGCGCGTTAAGGAAGCAGAAGATTTTTTAATTGAAAAAACACCAAACGCTGATAACTTTGCTCAGGCCGCTGAAATCATTTTGAAAGGAGCGCAAGGCTTTAAAGATAACAATTTCAAAATTGATCTGGCTAAAAAAGCAATCGTCAGAAATTGTATGATGGCACTTGACCCAACTTCTCAACGTCCGGGCGCAAAACCTTCTTTATAAATTTTATTATTAATTGAAAATCAAATCCATGGAAAATACACCGTCAATTGGAAAACCTGTTAGTCGCTTGGAAGGTCACCTCAAAGTCACAGGAAGTGCAAAATATGCAGGAGAATACGAAGCAGAAGATCTACTCTATGGCTATGTGGTGAATAGTACTATTACGAAAGGTAAAATAAAATCAATCGATACATCGGAAGTTAAAAAAATGGAAGGTATCATCGAGGTTTTCACGCACGATAACAGACCTTCTACAGCGTGGTTTGATTTCCAATATGCTGACATGGATGCGCCACCTGGAACTGTTTTCAAACCAATGAAAGACAATGAGATCAAGTACAATGGACAACCAATCGCTTTAGTTGTTGCTGAAACATTTGAAATGGCCCGTTATGCAGCGAAAAAGATCAATATAGTTTACGAAGAAGAAACGTTTGAAACCGATTTGAAATCGAACTTAGATCAATCACGTGACCCGAAAAAAGGTCTGGCATCAATGCTAAAACCACCGCCACCAAAACCAACTGGTGACTTTGAAAAGGAATATGAAAACTCTTTCGTTAAAATTGACAGTGAATTTTCTCACGGCACGGAGCATCACAATCCTATGGAAATGTACGCCTCGACCGTGATCTACGAAGGAAAAGATAAATTAAAAATATACGACAAAACGCAAGGAACGATCAATTCCCAAATGTACGTGGCGAATGTTTTCGGCTTGAAAATGAAAAACGTTCAGGTGATCGCACCATTTGTCGGCGGCGGTTTTGGTTCAGGTCTTCGGCCACAGCACCAACTTTTCATGGCTGTGATGGCATCTTTAGCTTTAAAGCGAAATGTCCGCGTGACCTTGGATCGGGCGCAGATGTACATGATCGGCCATAGACCACCAACTTTGCAGCATACAAAATTCGGAGCTGATAAGAATGGAAAGGTCAATGCCATTTATCACAAAGCAACAGGTGAAACCTCACGATTTGAAGATTATGTAGAGATCGTTGTCAACTGGGCAAACATGCTTTATCCCGCAGAAAACACTTTATTGGAACACGAGATTGTGCCGCTGGATGTTTACAGTCCGCTGGACATGAGAGCGCCAGGCGGAAGCACCGGAATGCACGCTATCGAAGTGACAATGGACGAAATTGCCTACAAATTAAATATCGACCCAGTAGAATTGAGATTGATCAATTATTCAGAGATCGATAAAAGTAGTGATAAGGAATACTCCAGCAAGGAACTTAGAAACTGCTATCTGCAAGGTGCTGAAAAATTTGGCTGGAGTCAGCGAAATCCCGAACCAAGAAGTATGAAGCGCGGAAACAAATTGGTTGGCTACGGAATGGCCACGGGAATTTGGGATGCCAACAGGATCTTTGGTAGGGCAGAAGCAATCATGACAGCCGATGGCAAAGTAGAGATCAAAAGCGCGGTCACAGATATCGGAACTGGAACTTTGACCATCATGACGCAGATTGCAGCAGATGAGTTGGGTCTTCCGATTGAAGATATTACATTTTCTTATGCTGATAGCAAAATGCCATTCGCACCAATACAAGGTGGATCTTTCACCACTGCAACGGTCGGTCCAGCGGTTCAAAATGCTTGCCAGGCATTGAATAAAAAATTATTCAAAAAAGCTAAAGATTTAGATAATTCATTTTTGAAAGATGTCAAATTCAATGAAGTGGAATTTAAAAATGGTTTTATCATTCTTAAAGGTCAGTCAGATAAAAAATTAGATATTAAAGAGATTGTCAAAGCAAATGATGGAAAAGATATCCGCACGACAAATTCCGCAATGCCAAATCCTTTGACGTATGGGAAAAAAGCAAGAGCTGTTCACAGCGCCGTTTTTGTGGAGGTGGAAGTAGATGAGGAACTCGGAACTATAGAATTGACGCGTGCTGTAACTGCAGTTGCCGCTGGAAAGATCATCAATCCAAAAACTGCGGAAAGCCAAATTCTTGGAGGCATGATCTGGGGAATCAGTAAGGCTCTGCACGAGGAAACCATCTTGGACCATAATTTAGGAAGATATATGAATGCCAATCTAGGTGAATATCACATTCCTGTGCACGCTGATATCCACGATTTGCAAGTAATCTTTGTTGAGGAAAATGACAAATTCGTCAATGATCTCGGCGTAAAAGGCGTAGGAGAAATTGGTGGAGTAGGAATGCCACCGGCTATCACGAATGCTATTTTTCATGCGACGGGAAAAAGGATTTATGACCTTCCTATCCACTTTGATAAACTCTTGTAATATATAAAGCTAAATCCTGCCGTTAAACAGCAGGATTTTTTTATTTGAAAAAGTTTTAATTGTTTATTAGTTCTAATCAATCAAAATCCCATTAAATCTTAAATAAGAGCACTCACAATTCTCTTGGCTGCCGTATCACAAAAATCCAGACCTGAATAATCGGGATTTAGTCCACCAATAAATGGAACAGCCATTACGAAAATATTGTCAACCGTTTGCCCATAGACATTCAGAGATTGAAAGTGATCATTGATCTCCAACCCATGAACCTGCAGATAGTAGTTGCCATTAGTCTCTTTCACGATGGATGAGTCATCATTTTGGAGCAATTCAATAGCCTGATCTTTATCTTTGAAGTTAAGATACGCTGTACTGATCAGTTGGTCTGACCTCAAACCCTCAAAAGGCAGATCAGCAACTTCTAATGGCTGTTGACCGACCGCGTCAATATAAAGCTGATAATACTTTTGTTGCCTGTCATTTTCTACCGATTGATAATGGTAGGTTCCACCTGTTTCAGGATGCGGCTCTACAAAACTTTGCTTATCAACTTGGATCAAATCGATAATCCCCGCATCATACAACGCTATGATTTCCTTGTAAGAAGATTGCGGAAGTGCTGCAATGATAATGGAAATAAGTGGTAGAAGTGTTTTTCTCAAACGAAGCATATCCTCAGCAGAAAAATGTTTGGCCGGATAATTCATCGCAAAACTGAAAGCAGTCAAGGCTTCTTTCCAACTGATCGATTGATGCCGCCTGATAGACTTTTCCGCTTCCGTATATTCTGCCTTGAAAAGCTGAAAACTATCCAGTTCTTTTCTAATGCTCATCATTTCTTCAACAAAATCCTCAATCTTTAGATCTTTGATTTTGTTGTAAAAATCTGGGTCTTTCTTTTGAAGTTGACTTTTAAAATTAATTTCAAAAACGTGATCTAGATCTACAAAACCATTATGTTCCTTCTTATAATCATAGATCTCCTGCAGAGACATCGTCCAGTCTGTTGAGTACGCATCATCTTCAGAATGGAATCTTAAAGCAGGCAAAAATCCACCTGTGGAAAAGAGATCGATTCGGAAATTTTCACTGCCCTCGTTCAACGAATATTTTAATTGGCCATTGGCTAATGTTTCATATTGGCCATTGAGTCTGGAGTGCGTTTTGATAGCATCCACAGCCGTAAGAGAAGTGCCTCGGATCGCTACCGGATGATTGGACGCTGAGGTGAATTTGGAAGGCGGATAGGGCGAATCGTACCAACCTTTCACTGATTCTTCATTCTTTTTAGGCCAATAGTGTCCTGTACAAAGGACGATCCTGCTGGCTATAAATTCTTGATCCTCATTGACAAGGATTTTAAAGTGACCGCTTTCATCTTTTTTGGTAATGTCGCGAACTAAACTTTTGGTTCTGGCAATGACCTTGATGTTTTTAGTTTTTAAAGACTTAATGTACCATTTGAATTGATATTCCAAATAATCACCCAAAAGCAACCTTGGAATGACCTGTAGCGCATTGCAACTTCCATCCACAGAAAAATCTGGGAATTCCTTGGTAGGATTTTGTCGCAGGTATTCTTCAAACCCGACTTCGAAGTTTGGCAATTCATTAGCTGAAACATTCGCGACGTGCTCTTTGCAAGCACCTAAACTTCCATATGGCATTCCAACGCCCAACCTTTCATTCTTTTCGAAAATTAAAATTGTCTGCGGTTCAGATCTGCTCTCCCACATATTTTTCAGAATAAGAAGTGCGGCAGGTCCACCACCAATGAGCGCTACAGTTTGATAATCGATATGTTCCATTTTTTGCTTTAACTTTAGAAGTGCAACTCAAATGACATACCTTTTTTGAATATTCATACGCACAAAAAAGAAATTAACATATGTTTCAAATCATAAAAGTAGCTGAAGCTCCAAAAAAAATTAGTTAGCTTAAATTTTAATAGCAATTAATTTCTGCAATTCGTTGAGACTTCCACCATGAATTTCCCTCTCCAAGGTTTGAGAATCATTAATATCCCAAAGCCCGCTGTGGTGCCAAACAGTTGGAAAATCCCAATCTGGCCGGTCAATGATCGGATAGATGCAACAGCCGTAGAACGGAAGACCACTATCAAGAATGGAAAGACATTCCTTCGTGATCATCTTGATCCAGTCAACTCTGTCGTCTTCGGGAATGCTGGTTTCTGAAAGTACGATCGGACGCCCATACTTTGTGAAAACGTCCTCTATCAGAGAACTTAAACTTCTCCAGTGTGGACTTGGTGGCGTTTCATTCCAAGGAATGAACTGATGTTCCGGAAATGTCCATTGATTATCATTGTAAAAGTTAACTCCAATAAAATCCAGATATTCCGGTTTGCCTCGGAGTTCAGGACATAATTTCCCTGTCAGGATTTCCAAAACCTGAAACTGCTCCTGGTGTTTTTCGTTGGCTTCTAGAATTGAGATCGAATCTGATGAATTGGACGAAATGATATTGACCAAAGGTTCCGTCGTCATTATTTTGATTGATGAATCAACTTCCTTCATCATTTCAATGCCTTCGATGTAAGCTTTCATCAGCATATATTTCACTTCCCAACCTTGATTCACGCAGTATGGACTCGTGCCTTTAGCATCGCCGCCGAGCCAAGACAGAAAACTGACCTCGTTGATCGGTGTGACAATCAATTCGCCATCTGGAACCAAACTTCTGTATTTCGAAACGAAAGCGCTGCACAAATGTGAAAATCTTCGCGCAAACATAGGATGCAAAGGCGTCAAATCATCAGGAAATCCAAAATGACAAATGTCCCAGATGACCTGGATGCCGTTGTTTTTTGAATTGATAATGATCTCTTCGACCTGCGACCAGTCGTAAACAAAAGGCGATTTCTCAACAAAACTCCAACGGATGCCTTCGCGAATAGTTGTGATTCCAATTTCTGTTAATCGTTTATAATCTTCATTAATGAAACGATCGTGTCCAGTTAATTTGATGAGATCAACTCTTTCCCCGAAGGCATTTTGCTGGTCTGCACATTCGAAACCAGCCATCAGAAAGGATTGAAAAGGATTTTTGAAATTGTTTGGATTACTGTTGTACTGCATTCTCTTCTTTGATGATCTTTCGGAAAAGCGCCAAAGACTGCGCTACCACCTGATCCATATTGTAATATTTATAAGTTCCCAATCGCCCTGTGAAAAAGACATTTGGTGTTTCGTCTGCCAATCTTTTGTATTGATTGTAAACGTCTTGATTTTCCTTTCTTGGAATTGGATAATAGGGATCACCTTCAGCCGTCGGATATTCGTAAACGATGGTTGTTTTGTGATGCTTTTGTCCCGTTAGATGTTTGAATTCCGTGATCCTTGTATAAAGATTTGAAGTGGGATAATTGATAGTTCCCGTTTCCTGATAATTTTCCTGATCCAAAGTTTCAAATTTGAAATCGATTGATCTGTAAGGCAATTTCCCAAATTGATAATCAAAATAGCCGTCGATTGGACCTGTGTAGATCAATTGTCTATGCGGAATGATATCGACAATATCTTTGTAGTTCGTGTTCAACATTACGTGGATATTCTCGTGGGAAAGCATCTTTTGAAACATTTCTGTATAGCCATTTTTCGGCATTGCTTGCAGAGAATCTGTGAAATATCGGTCATCAGCATTGGTTCTCGTCGGAACTCTTGCAGTCACCGAAGCGTCCAATTCTGACGGATCAAGGTCCCATTGTTTTCTGGTGTAGCCACGAAAGAATTTTTCATAAAGCTCTTTGCCGACAACATTTAGCACCACATCTTCGGACGTCAAAACAGGTTTGCGAAGTTCAGCTTTTGAAGCTAAAAAACCTACAACTTCATCCGAATTCAAATTCTTTCCGTAAAGTTTGTTGATGGTTGTCAGATTGATGGGAATAGGAACCAATTGTCCATCCACACTTCCCAAAACGCGATGTTCGTAAGGTCGCCATTCTGTGAATTTGCTTAGATATTTGAAGACATCTTCCGAGTTTGTATGGAAAATGTGCGGTCCGTATTTGTGGATCAATATACCTTCCTTATTATAAAAATCATAGGCGTTTCCAGCGATGTGATTTCGCTTGTCCACGATCAAGATCTTTTTTCCTTCTTTGGCCAATCTCTCTGCCAAAACCGATCCGGCAAAACCGCAACCGATAATTAAAAAATCATACATGGATCTTACTGGTTTTTTTGGCATTAGTGATTAGCAAATTCATTTTTTCAAAAGTGTTGTCCCAAGATTCATCGGCTAGATATTCATCTACTTTTGCCAGCCATTCTTTCTTGGAATCTTTATTAAATTCTTCCTCAGCATAAGCGATGAAAGTTTCAGCACTGTCTGCGATATATACCAAGTTGGCTTCTCCATATGGCTTCACAACGTCTTTGATCGGCGTGGAGATCACAGGAAGCCCAGCGGCAAGATATTCTGGCGTTTTGGTCGGGCTGATGAATTCTGTCGATTCATTGATGGCAAACATTACCATTGCAATGTCCCAATGACTGATATAATTTGGAAGTTCTGCATATTTTTTCGAGCCGAGATAATGAATGTTTTCAGCTCTCGGAAGTTCATTGACATCGATCTTCACAACCGGACCGATGATGACAAAATGCCAATCTGGCCGTTTTGCAGAGACTTCTCTCAACAATTCAATATCGAATCGCTCATCAATGACGCCGTAAAATCCAAACCTAGGATTGGGAATGTGTTTTTGATCTTCTGCGTCCGAAGTGTTGTAGCGCGCAGCTTTGAAATGGTATTTGTCTATGCTGCTCGGGAACGGATGGATGTTGTGATGTCTATTTTTCTTTGCCTGGTAAAGTGTATGTCCGCCTGTGAAGACCACATCGGCTTTTTTGAACAATTCATTCTCCAATTCCAACAATTGTGGCGGTGCAAAACGGAATGCTGACAGCTCGTCCATAGAGTCATAGATCGTGACTTCTGGTTTCAGATGCGATGTGTACTCCAAAGCCATTGGCGTGTAGTACCAACAGGAATAGGTTTTTATATTTTGATCTTCCAGAATTTTGTTGATGAGCTTTTCCAACCTTTGATTTCGGTTGTCTTGGTCATCATAAATGAAAATTTTAATAATGGAAACGCCATTCTGCAAGTCGATCTCATAGAAATCAGAAACGGCGCCTCGTGGTTCTTCGAAATAATAGACATTGTTCAATTGGGCAAATCGGGTCAGCAGGTGCTGTGGTCGCTGATAAACGAAATCCCAATGTAGATGGCTGAAGCATAAAATATTTTGCATAGATAAAAATGTATTATCACAATATTGAAATGGAAAGTATTTCCAGCGCCCTACATCAGAATAGAATAAGATTAATCGACATTGAAGAGCAATTGCGAGTTGTAAATCTATATCTTAAATAATTTTTAATATATGACTCTAATCATAATGGAAATAAATTATAAAGTGCATTTTATAGTGTACTGGAATTTGCCGCAAGATATTTTACTTGTTTTTATTTGGATTTAGATTGCTGATGTGACTCAAATCATAAACTCCCGCTTGGCTTCCCATCTATCTTTACGTATTACCAAATAAAAAAATTTATTGTAATTAATAAAGAACAAAATCAAAGTAAACTTTTATGGAAAATGACAACAGTAAAAATGAAAAAGTAGATCAGCTTCAGGATCACACCACCGACAACTCGGGCGAAGCGTTGACAACCAACCAAGGTCTAAAGATAAACAACAACCAAGATTCTTTGAAATCTGGCGAAAGAGGACCAAGTCTTTTGGAAGATTTTATCCTAAGAGAAAAGATCACGCATTTTGACCACGAGAGAATTCCGGAAAGGATCGTACACGCAAGAGGTTCCGGAGCTCACGGCGTTTTCAAACTGACGAAGAGTTTGAAGGAATTCACCAAAGCAAAATTCCTCACAGAAGTTGGAACAGAAGTCCCAGTCTTCACCAGATTTTCTACCGTTGGCGGAAGTCGCGGCAGTACAGATCTAGCGAGAGACGTGAGAGGCTTTTCAGTGAAATTCTACACGGAAGAAGGTAATTATGATCTCGTGGCGAACAATATGCCTGTCTTTTTCATTCAGGATGCGATGAAGTTTCCAGACCTTGTTCACGCTGTAAAACCTGAGCCGGATAACGAAATTCCGCAAGCTTCTTCCGCGCACGATACATTTTGGGATTTTATTTCATTGATGCCGGAAAGTATGCACATGATCATGTGGTTGATGAGCGATCGCGCAATTCCAAGAAGTTACCGAATGATGGAAGGTTTCGGCGTTCATTCATTTAAATTCATCAATGATGCCGGCGATGTTCATTTTGTTAAATTCCATTTCAAACCGAAATTGGGTGTCCATTCCGTAGCTTGGGATGAAGCAACGAAAATTTCAGGAAAAGACCCGGATTTTCACAGACGAGACCTTTGGGAAGCGATTGATAGCGGTGCATTTCCAGAATGGGATTTTGGCGTACAACTGATTCCGGAAGCAGATGAACATAAATTTGATTTTGATCTTTTGGATCCCACCAAATTAGTTCCAGAAGAAGAAGTTCCGGTTCAGATCTTCGGAACTTTGACATTGAACAGAAATCCAGACAATTTCTTTGCAGAAACGGAGCAAATCGCTTTCCATCCGGGACATTTGGTTCCAGGAATTGATTTCAGTAATGATCCATTGTTGCAAGGCAGATTGTTTTCTTACACCGACACACAATTATCAAGATTAGGTTCTCCAAACTTCCACGAGATCCCGATCAATCGTTCACTAAATACCGTTCATAACAACAATCGCGACGGCCATATGCGTCAACAGATCTCGAAAGGAAAAGTGAGTTACGAGCCAAATTCCATGGGTGGTGGATGTCCATTCCAATCGATGATGAAAGATGGCGGATTTGTATCCCACGGTGAAAGGGTAGATGGTCATAAAGTGAGAGCCAGAAGCCAGAGTTTCGTGGATCATTATTCTCAGGCCAAATTGTTTGTCAACAGCCAAAGTGCGCCAGAAAAGAAACACCTTCAGGATGCCTTGATCTTTGAACTTTCGAAAGTGAAAATCCCGGCAATCCGTGAAAGAATGGTCGGTCAACTTAATTTCATTAATCAAGATCTAGCAAAAAATGTAGCGAAGAAAGTTGGCGTTGATGTGACGAAACTTGAGCAACCCAACCAAAGTATTCCTGCAGATGCCGATCCGAAAACACTTCAAAGCGAGGAAAGAGAACCAGCAACTAAAAGTTCAGACGCGCTTAGTATGAAAAATACAGCGAAGGATTCCATAGAAAGTCGAGTGATCGGTTTCATTATGGAAGATGGCGTAAATGCTTCCGATGTCAATTCTTTAAAATCAAAACTTGAAGAAGAAGGTGCAGAAGTTCAAATCATCGCCGGAAGTCTTTCACCAGTGAAAGCAGATGATGGAAGCAGTTTCACCCCAAAACATTCTTTGACAAGTACAGCCAGCGTTTGTTTTGATGCTTTATATATCTGTAGCGGAAAAACATCTTCAGACAATCTTTTGAATGAGGATAACAAACCGGGAACTATTCATTTTGTGAATGAAGCTTACAAACATTGCAAAGCGATCTATTTCGGAACAGACACAGATGAGATCTTCAAAGCGAGTCAGGTGGCAAGCAAGAAACATAAGGATTCTGCAATCGTCACTGCAGAAAGTCAAAACGCGAACGGATCTTTTATCAAAGCGATTGCCAACCACCGCGTTTGGGAATTGGAAACGGAAAGGAACAATCCAGCTTAGTAACATCAAATCACCACAAAATATTAAAATATGAAAGCAGCAGTTTTTCACGCACCAGGTAAAATTACTTGCGACACGGTAGAAGATCCGATCATTGAGAATCAAAATGATATCATCCTGAAAGTAACTTCAACAGCCATTTGCGGCAGTGACCTTCACATGTACAGCGGCGGAATGCCTCAGGCAAGACCAATGGTCATGGGCCACGAGTTCATGGGAATCATAGAAGAGGTTGGAAAGGGCATCACGCATCTCAAAGTTGGAGACAGAGTAGTTGTACCTTTTCCAATTGCTTGTGGCGGCTGTTACTTTTGCGAACACGGTCTTCCGACAGCCTGCGAAAACAGCAATCCGGATCACTATGGTCCAGAAGGTGGAATCTTGACAGAGAAAGGTGCCGGAATGTTTGGCTACACAGATCTGTACGGTGGTTACAGCGGTGGACAAGCGCAATACGTGCGGGTTCCATACGCTAACTTCGGTCCCAGAAAAGTGTCGGAAAATCTGACAGATGAACAAGTCCTTTTCCTTACAGATATTTTCCCGACTGGTTATGTTGGCGTGATGTGGGGCGATTTGAAAGGTGGCGAAACAGTGGCGATCTTCGGAGCTGGGCCGGTTGGTTCGATGTCTGCGAAAAGTGCCATTCTACACAATGCCAAAAAAGTGATCGTGATTGATACTTTGCAATACAGATTGGACCAGATCAAAAAACTGACCGGTTGCGAAACCATCCTTTGGGAAAGTGCAGAACAGACTGTGGAAGAGATCAGGAATATGACAGATGGTCGTGGCGCGGACCTTTGTATCGACGCGGTTGGATTCGAGCCAGAAAGAGATTTCTTGGATAAGGCCAAAGCCGTTCTGAATTTCGAAAAAGGTTCGATCAAGGTTTTGGAAGCTTGCATGAGTGGCGTGAAAAGAGGTGGAATTGTCTCTGTCTTGGGCGTTTATCCTGTAAATTATGACAACTTCCGAGTTGGGCAATTATTCGATAAAGGCATCACTATCAAAGGCGGACAATGTCCAGTCCATACGATCATTGATAAACTACTGAATTACGTAGAAACTGGTCAGGTAAAACTGGATGATATCATCACGCATAAACTTAGCCTAAATGATGTCGCTAAAGGTTACGAGATCTTCCATAAAAAGGAAGACGGCTGTGTAAAAGTCGTTTTGGATCCGTGGATATAAAAAGTATAAACACTAAAATTAAAATATTATGAAAAACCTATTGTGGCTCGTAGCAGCTATTTGCATCTTCGTCTGGCTCTTGGGCATGCTGGGCGTGATAGAAGGTCTCAGCACCGGATATCTTGTTCATGTCCTATTGGTCATTGCCGTTATTGTTGTTCTTTACAACATTATTTCGGGCAGAAGACCGCTTGATTAATTAATTGAAATTGCATGTAACTTCAAAACAGCTTACTCAAATTTTTAAGTTTTGAAGTTGCAAAAAAAGAAACCCACTATCATTAGTGGGTTTTTATTTTTAAGTACGGATCATCAATAATGAATGTTTCGATTGATAATCTTCAGAACCTCTTGTTTTTCAAGATTTTTGATGGTTCTAATGACAGTTTCAACGCGCAATCCCGTGATGGAAGCCAATTGTTGTCTTGTCAGCGGAACTTCGTAGGAATAGTCGCTTTGGTCCGGACTGAAACTTTTATGATAATCCAAAACACCTTTGATCCGAACATCTGCCTGTAAAGACGAATTGTTTTCCAACATTACAAATTTGTAGTACAAACGCTCCGACAGAAATTTGTTGACATCTCTAGATAATTTCGGATTGTCATCCAGCATCTGTATGAATTTGGCCTTTGATAATTTCAGCACAACGCTTTCCTCAAAGACGACTGCGTTCACAGGATATTTTTTATCGATGAAAAGCAGCAGTTCACAAACACTCAATCCTGGTTGCAGAATAGCCAATATCAATTCTTTACCAGCCTCGTTGTAATGATTGAGTTTGATTCTTCCCTTTACAATTTGATAATAGCACTTTGGAATGTCGCCTTCACTGAAAATAGTGTCGCCACGTTTGAATTTTTCGTATTCTGCACCGTAAGATAGTAGTATTTCTTCAGCGATCATTTTGATTTTTAAGATATATGAAGGTTAATTTATTGAATGATTGGTTACGTAATAAGTATTTAGTAACTAATTGATTATACTCAAATGTATGCCATTTTTCATCAATTAAAATATTATATGTGCGAATTTAACCAACAAACTATTTTTTTGATATGATTCAAGTCATAAAGCGTTGCTCTAGAAGTGTTATAGCTTTGATAGATATCAAACAAAATCATTATGAAAAAAGTATTATTAGCGGCGACTGTGTTATTCATTATCAGTTGTTCAAAAAAAGACACAGCGCAAAACAGTTCTATGACCAGCGATTCTTTGGCTTCCGATAGTGCGGCTGCCATTCCAAATCCTGCACCACAAACCGACAGCGCAACAGGATCAATGTCAGGTTCTAATGCTACTGCAGACAGTACAGCAACTTCGCCTAGCACTAAGAAGGATTCTGCAAGGTAAACTTTTGTCTTTTAGATTATTAGCTTTCGTTCTGAACTAATATTGGTCACGTTAGGGATTAGATGATGATTTTCTCAAACAAATATCATTCTGTCAACTCTATTTGTGATCATATATTCAGGAGGAAGCTTTTTTTTTGTTTTATTAAGGATATATCAATTTTAGCAATTATTTGTTAGAATAATTTATGTTTATAATTTTATCAATATCAAATTGATAAATATTGGGCATAATATTTGAAAGGTAGGCATTGAAGCATATCAAGCTAAAAATAGATGCTGAAATAATGAATTTTGTAACTATAGTAGGTTTAAAATTGATTATTAAGAAAATTCAAAAAATAACCTTACTTTCTTCTGGTTTTTTATTTACGAAATCTGATCATTAGAAATCTACAATTATTAAATTATGATGATCATCAATGAACTCATTTTGGAATCGCTGGGCGCAACCACCGAGCAATACCATGCGGGTGAATCTATCTTTGCCGAAGATGAGGTTCCCAAATACTATTACCAGATCATTAGCGGTAAAGTAAAACTCAACAATTACAACCATGAAGGCAGAGAAGTACTCCAAACTATTTTGGAAACTGGCCAAAGCATCGGCGAATCTCTGCTTTTTGTAGATGATGTGACGTATCCTGTGAATGCAGTCGCCATCACGGTCTGCAAGATCTTCAAGCTAAGAAAATCTGCTTTCTTGACGATGCTGGACCGAAATCCAGAGATCAGTTTGATGATGAACAGGCATCTTTCCCAGATCCTTTATTTCAAACAAAAAATGGGACCGATCCTTTGTACCAACAGCCCGACTTTCAAAATACGTTCTCTATTGGATTATCTGAAAAGCAGCCAACAGGAAAAGGAACCATTTGCCTTCCAAGTGCCTTACACACGTCAGGAACTTGCCAATCTTACAGGATTGTGCGTGGAAACAACCATCAGAACCATAAAAGGAATGGAAAGAAATAATATTTTGAGAATCAGAAATCGAAAAATCCTTTACTGATAATATTTAGATGATCATGATACGAGTCATAATTTACGGACTTGCATCTTCCTAAATTTAAACTTTAAACCAGATCATCAACTAACCAAAAATATTATTATGGCAACAAATTCAAAACCTAAAACAACAACTTCTGCTGCAACTAGTGCAGAGAAAAAAACACCTGCAAAAAGTGATGCGGCCAAAGAACTGAAAGACCTCTTCGAAGATAGTCTGAAAGATATCTATTGGGCAGAAAAAGCTCTGGTAAAGGCACTTCCCAAAATGCAGAAAAACGCAACCGATGAGACTTTGAAGCAAGCCATAGGGCAGCATCTCGAGGAAACAAAAGTTCAGGTAAGTCGCCTGGAAGAGACCTTCGAATCTATTGGCGTGAAAGCACAGGCGAAAAAATGCGATGCGATGCAAGGTCTGTTGGACGAAGCGGACAGTATCATCGAGGAGACGGAACCAGGAACAGTGCGTGATGCAGGGATCATTGCAGCTTCGCAAAAAGTGGAACATTACGAGATCGCAACTTATGGTACTTTAGCCGCATTTGCAAAAGTCCTAGGCGAGAAGGAAGCTTTGTCCAATCTTCTTGAAACTTTGGAAGAAGAGAAGAATTGTGATCAACTTTTGACACAGCTTGCTGACACGAATCTTAATTCTAAAGCGAAATAAAATTATTAAAATATTGTACAATAGAGAGTTTTAATTGCTCTCTTTTTTATCATCGATCACAATCAAATCATAACTTGAATTTCCCATAATGAAAGTATTGCTGATGTAATTCATTTGATAAAACAAAAAAAGAGAGCTATCATTGATAACTCTCTTTTTTTCTTATGATTTAAACTTAATTTTTAAGGATTCTCTCACTTACTTTTTTATTATTCACAGTTCCTGTGACAATGTAATTCCCTGCAGGCAGATCGGCAATGTTCAAGGCTGCGTTTGCTTTCACAGTCGTGTTTTTTAGGAGTTGCCCTGTCATGGTGTAGATCTTTACATCTTGCACATCCGAACCAAAGATGATCTCATTGTTTTTTACCAATGTATTTTTGATAAAAACAGATCTGGAACCATTGACATCGCCAACTGCGAGTGTACTACCCGTGGATTGCGGTGTTGGAAACAATGGGATCACAAAATCCACATTGTTGTTATTGGTATCTGCAGCATTGTTCAGTCTCGTAATGGAATTGAGAACAGTTGGAGAAGGTGCCGCAGCTGCTCCCTCATGTTGATCTACAATACCATAACCTACAAAGTCTATCACGTTGGAAGCTGTTGGTCCGGTTACTCGGGTATTATTGGTCGCTAAGGCAATTTTGCCAGAGGTCAATCCGATTTGCACACCAAGAGTTGCCACTGGACCAGAGCCATCTAGATTGAGTACAAGATCCACAACGAGATTTGGATTTAATAGATTGATTCCATTTTGACCCTCAGATGCTTGCTGGATCAAATACGTCTGTCCTGGACCAAGACTAATGCTTGGTAAAGTGTGATATTGGGTAAATTGGCCAGATGAAGGGCCATACTGAAGTGTTGCTCCGGTAAGGGTAGCTGTAGAAGATCCTACATTTTTCAATTCGATGAAATCACTGGCAATTACCGCTCCGACGAGTCCACCGCCTGTATAAATTTCATTGATAACAATCTGTGCATTAGAAAATGCGAACGTGGAAACTAGTCCCGCTAAGGTAAAAATCTTTTTCATAATGTTTGTATTAGTGTTACTTAATAACAAACAATACCGATACCAAATATTAACAAACAATTAATATTATTTCTTTTGATAATTCATTTATAATTAACTATTGATAATAATATCATAAAAATAAATGAAAAAGCGTCCTGTTTAAAGTATTCTTTATAATTATTTAGAATCACTATAAATTACATCACAAGATAAAAAATGTGCTAATTTTTTACAATATGTTGGTTTAGCACGCCAGATTTTAACTGACTGATTATGAGAATATTTTAAACTAATATGAATTAGCTGTTTTTCTTAATATCATTTAAATGAAAAAAGGAAAGATTTATAACAAAAAAAATAACTTTCAATGAAGTTATTTTAAGATTGGAATTCGAATTTAATATAAATCTGAGAATTCAGAATATATAATGTGTCTTGAATATTTTAAACGGTCAGATCAGCTTGATCATGATTTTTTTTGAATTTATAAAAGAAAAACAGATTCCAGAGGATCATCTCGTAGCCATAAAAGAAATCCTCAATCGGAATGGTAAGAATTCTAAAACCAATGAAATTCTGTGGATTATAGTTCACAATAGGATAGTCCAGTCCGGTTCCTGTCAGAATACCGTTGACCAAAAGAAATCCCGGCGTCAAAATCAAATAGATTACAGAGGCTTTCCCGATCCAACTGACCTTTAATAGAAAAAAGAGTATTAGCAAACTGATTGACGCCGAAAGAAAAGTAACAAATGTGTAAATCTTATCTTGATAATAAAGCGCGACACCCAAAAATATAATCGATGTGAGGGTAACAAAAATCTTTTCAGAATTAGGCTTCCAATCGAGTTTGAAAAACTTGTCCAAACAGAAATAAGTAAAGACACATGAGAACGGAATACAAATAAAAAATAATACTTCTTCAAATGGTAATTCTGAAATCTTAAATCCTGTCAAATATCGATAATTGAACCACCAAACGCCATTTTTCGTAAACCAAATATCCCAAAGAATAAAAACAAGACCTACCAAGACAGAAGCCTTGATAAAAGCGCCAAAATGCCTGTTGAATTTGATTTTTGGATGAAAAGAAAAAATAAAACAGATAATAACGGTGAAAAAATTGATCAGCAAATAAGTGTAGGGTAACATCAGGCTTTGTCTTTGTTAAAGTACATTTTGAAGTATTTGATAGGCACCCACAAGAATCCGAAACATTCGCCATCTTCTTTGTTGATGTGTTTGTGATGTTGTTTATGAGCTCGTCTTATCGCCAATAGATAAGGATTTTTTGTGTCCTTTAAAAACTTCACTCTCTGATGGATGAAGATGTCGTGGACAAAAAAATACGACATTCCATACAGCGTGATCCCTATTCCAATATAAAAGAGAATATTAAAATCATTGATGGTTCCAAAGTACATGAGGGCAATTGCTGGAATCGCAAAAATAACAAAGAAGTAATCATTTTTTTCTAATGGCGGATCGCTGCTGTGGTCGTGATGATCTCGATGAAGCGACCACAGAAAACCGTGCATCACATACTTGTGAACAGTCCATGTAAAGCCTTCCATCAGAAAAAAAGTAATAAAGACAATTAGAAAATTCATGATGCTTTTTTCTTGTTGTTGAACATGACCTCCAAAACCTCATGACGGAAATCAAAGATATTCTCCAGTTTCTTTTTCACAAAAAGTTTGTGAGCGATCTCACCTAAAAAACCTAAAGGCAATTCGTAATCTACCGTATCTTTTATCAAAACACCGTCTTCATTTTGTATAAACTCGTGGAAGTGATTCCATAATTTGTAAGGCCCTTTTTGTTGGAAATCTGTAAAACTCGTCTGAAAATCAACCTGTGTGATTTCCGTTTGCCAACCCAATGGAATATTAAGAAGTGGTGAAACCGTGTAATCTATGATCATGCCTTCGAAGATCTCATCATTTTTAAGTTTTGTGAGAACCGTGAATTTCATATCTGGAGGCGTGATCACCGATAGATTATTCGCGGCTGAGAAGAAGTTCCATGCTGTTTCTATATCGCAGTTCAGCTGTTGTTCCTTATAAAGTCTGTGTTTCATTTTCAATCTTTTTCATTAGTAGTTCATTATCATTAAAAATATTTTAAATGGATAACATCTTGTATTCTACGTAGCAACCCATCATCAGAGATATTTTTTTACTGTTCGAAATTCTGATCCTCTGGTTGATCATCTGATTAGCTGAAGTTTTTTTGATCTTTTTGAATAACGAAAGATAATACCGATAAGCCAGATAAACACCAAATCTTGAGGACGCCGGTAGTTTTTTGATCCCTTCCAAAGCCTCATGGAATTCAAAAGCGATCTCTTCTTCGATCTCAGCTTTTACATTGTTATCAAATGCGGCAATATCGACATTTGGAAAATAAGTTCGGCCCAAAACTTCATAATCATCTTTCATATCCCGCAGGAAATTCACTTTTTGAAAAGCTGAACCTAGGATCATCGCAGAAGGTTTTAATCTTTCGAACTCTTCTTTGTCTCCGTTTACAAAAATATGAAGACACATCAGCCCAACCACTTCTGCCGATCCAAGAATGTATTCCTTGTAAAGTTCTGAGTTGTAATCGATCTTGTGAAGATCCATTTCCATACTTTTCAAAAATTGTTTGATGAGCTCATGGTCGATCTTATATTTACTGACCGTTTCCTGGAATGACTGCAGAATTGGATTCAAAGAGATCTTTTCTTCCAAAGCCAAAAATGTTTCATCTCGAAAGCGAGACAGCAGTTTCTTTTTGTCGAAACCGTGAAAACTGTCCACGATCTCATCCGCCAACCGTACATAGCCGTAAATGGCGTAAATTGGATTTCTTATCTTGGAGGACAAAGCCAGAATGCCCATCGAAAAACTCGTGCTGTATTGTTTGGTGGTCTCTTTGCTGATCTTGAAAGAAAGGTCGTCAAATAATTGTTTCATAGCTTATGTACTTATTTATTGGCTTGTGATGCGGCTATTTTCCCGGAAATAATACTTGGAGGAACGCCTGGCCCGGGAACGGTCAATTGTCCTGTATAAAAAAGGTTTTTCACTTTCTTGTTTCTCAATGATGGCTTCAGAACTGCAGTTTGAGACAGCGTATTTGCCAATCCGTAAGCATTTCCAGCGTAAGCGTTGTAATCTTGCTTAAAATCATCTATGCAAAAACTTCTTTTGTATTCGATCTTCGAAATGAGATCTTTGGAGCTCGTATGTTTCTCCAGTCGGCTGATCATTTCTTTAAAATATTTCTCTCTTTCTAATTCAGAATCTACAATTCCAGTAGCTATTGGCATTAATAAAAATACGTTCTCACAATTGTCTGGTGCTACATTCTGATCTGTTTTTGATGGACAACAAACGTAAAACAACGGTTTTGATGGCCATTTTTTGTCTTCATAGATCTCAGTCGTGTGCAGATCCAGATCATTTTCAAAGAACAACGTGTGATGCTTCAGATTCGGTATTTTTTCTTTGATCCCGAGGTAAAATATCAGACAGGAAGGTGCAAAAGTTTTCTTTTCCCAATAATCCTTATCATAATTTCGATATTCTTCTGGCAACAGCTGACTTTCCGTATGTTCATAATCTGATGACGCAATGATAGAATCAAATTCTATCGTTTCACCATTTGTTACTAAAGCGCTTGCATTTTTATCATTAATAATGATCTGCTCGACACTTGAATTCAAATGAAATTTTACACCTTGGTCAATTCCAATTTGTTGCATCGCCTCGATCACTTTTATAAAACCACCAATAGGATACCAAGTTCCTAATTTATAACCGCCATAATTCATCAAACTATACAACGCAGGAATATCTTTTGGTGCTGCACCGAGGAAGATCACTGGAAATTCCATTAATGTGATCAGCTTCGGATTCGAAAAATATTTTCTTACAAACTTACTGAAGTCCGTCAAAAGGTCAAGACTGAAGGCACTTTTCAAAATCTTCAGCGAAACAAATTCGAGCCAGGAATTACAAGGTTTGTTCACAAAATCCTTCATCCCAACTTCATATTTGAACTGCGCATCTTTCATAAAATCGTCCAATCTTTGTCCTGCGCCTTTTTCAGTTTCCTCGAACAACATTTTCATCGCCTGGTAATCTTGTGGAATTCCCATCAAGCCATCAGAAAAGACCATTTCAAATTGCGGGTCGAGTGGAACCAACTGATAAAAATCGGCAGCTTTTCTATTGAAATCATTAAAGAAATTCTCGATGATATCTGGCATCCAATACCAACTTGGCCCCATATCAAAAGTGTAACCATTCTCAGTTTTAAAACTTCTTGCACGGCCGCCAATACTGCTGTTCTTCTCAAAAACTTGTACATCATGACCAAGCTTTGAAGCGTAAGCTGCCGCAGAAAGACCTGAAAATCCGGAACCGATGATGGCAATTTTCTTTTTCATATTTTAATTTTTCCCGAAAGCATATTCCTGATAAACAGTTTCTAATAATTTTGAACCTTCAATATTTTTGGAGAAGATCGGCCGATGGAATTTGTCCAGTTTATCAAGGATCCTGATGAGTTCCATCTTCTCAGAATGGTTTAGATCTCCAGTTACGATATTGGTAGCGTTTCGGATTTTTTCCATTTGGTTTTCAAGGGCCAATTTTCCTTCGTCTGTAATCATTAAAACTTTTGACCTTTTATCTGTTTCAGAATTGGTCTGTTCTATCCATCCTTGCTTTATCAATCGCTTGATGATCAATATCCCTGTAGATTTATCCTGAAGATTCTTTTTGATAAGTTCCGTCTTGGTCATCGTTCCAAATGCTTTCAAATTGATCAAATAGATAAATTCTTCCTGCGTATTGAAATCCGAATCTGCAATGGCCGATTTGGAGTAGGTCTTCGCATATCTATTAAGATGGACAATCAATGTACTAATGACACTTTCCGGCGATCGTCCATTTTCTTTCCCTTCCCAGATGGGTTCGTTAATAACATTATTCGCATTATTGATTCTGCCATCGCATATCCAATTCTTAAACCCTTCTATATCAGAAGAATATTGCTGTTTATTGTTTTGTGATACAAATTCTTCTACCAATTGTATCACGTCTTTTATCAGTCCAAGGCTCATTGTGCGTTATTTTATTAGTTTGTAAATATACTAATTATTATAACATTAGTACATTTATAAACTAAAATTGGAGCATTTTAAACAATTGTTTTAAAATTTCTTAATTATCATTCCAGTTATGTTAATGAACTCTTAAAAATATTAAAGTTTGAAAATTTTAGAGCTTTATGGAATCGTTGTTGTGATTATCGTAACAACATTAAAACAAAAAATTATGAAAACGGAAATGAAAATTAAAAGCTTGTTTTTTGGATTAACATTAATGACGACAGGTTTTATCAGCGCACAAACTACCACTACTGCATCTGCAGAAACAACACAAACTGCAGCCGTAACCAATCCGACAATTGATGCATTGGTGAAACAAGTCGCCGCAAAACCGGATGATACACAGACGTTAGTTACATTAGCAACAGCTTATCAGGACGTAGGAGATTGGAACTCGGCCATTGCAACTTGGAACAAGATAACAACGATTATTCCAGACTGGGCGCCAGCTTATTACAGCATCGGATACGCCAATCAGTCAGCAAAAAACAATGAAGGTGCAAAAGCCGCTTACGAACAGTATATCGCTAAAGTAAAACCGGCTGAAGTAGATGCTTCCAAACAAAATTTAGCTTACGCATATTTCTTCATCGCATTCCAGGACAAGGATACCGATAAAGAAAAAGCAAAACAATATATCGCAAAATCTTTGCAATATGACGGTTCAAACCAAGATGCGCTCAACTTGAGCAAAAGCTTGATGAACTAATCAACACACTATTTAATTACAGAAAAGACGCTTAATTTAAGCGTCTTTTTTGGTTTAAGAATTCTCGTTGGAATCTTTATTTTCAGGCGGATCTTGATTTTTATTATTTTTCTTTTTGTAGAAATAATAGGCAATTCCAGCAATCAGGAAGACCGGCCAAAAGGGTAGGAGGAAAAGTAAAATACTTCCGATGACGTCCCAGCCAGATGAAACTGCATCTAGGGATTTCGAACCGAAACTCTGATCTTTTTCAGCTTCCGTTGGATAGAGTTTGTTGCCGTACATTGTGATCTCTATGTCACACATTTTGTTTTGGTTGTAATCATTTCCAACAATTTCTACATTCTTATTTTTCACACTTCCAAGATCTGATAATTCTTCTACCAGATAATCAAATTTTTGAAGCGGAACTTTTGCTGTGATATAGTAAGTTTGAAATTCATCATTGCTAATTAAATTTTCAGTTTTGATGATTCCATCGTATTTTCTGATCTGATCTTGCACCAGCGCTTTTCCTGTGGCGATGTCATCCACATTGATTTCGATGTAACCTTTCTTCATCATCGAAGCGGGTTTAGGTGTTGAATCCTGTTTTGGTTTGTCCCTGTAGACGATTTTATTAACCGTTTTGGTAACAGGTTTCGGAATTTCTTTTTTAATCGAATTCTTGATGGAATCTATATTGGAACTCAGCTTTTTTTCTTCAATATCTTTCTTGAATTTTTCAACATTCTCAGATATAGAATCGATCTTGTTTTTGCTATTTTCAAATGCTTTCTCGATTTCTTCTTTATTTTTGATGAGATCTTTCGCTTTTAGATTGACAGAATCTACAATCGTATTGGCAGCCGCATCAAATTTCTCAACACTTTCTGCCGTATTTTGAACCAATGAATCTGCATTGGCAATCGTGTTATTAGCTTCCTGTATATCTGATTTTTTACACATCGTCAAAGTACTCATAACCAGAATGGTCAATATTAATTTTTTCATGTTGGATAATTTTGTTGATGTAAAACTACCGAGGCTTTCAACGATTGATTTGTAAATGAAATGGATTATTCTTGTAATATTTTAATTAATTGATAATCAAATATTTGAATTTATTTTACAAATGATTTACAAGAATTAATTTCAATTTTTGAGACAAAAAAATCCCGATATTCAGGAATTAAATTTTAAATTGCATTTCACAATCCATGATAATGATGAAAAAGTTATTGATCCTATTTTATTTTCTGACTTCCGTATTTTTCTTTGCTCAAAAGGATTTTGTTCATTCAATCACGCAAAAACAGCAGTTCATCAATTTGGCTGGAAAACCGTTGACGGACAAATTTACCAACATCAAATCTGTAAAAGTCGTTTATGATCATCCTTCAAAAAAGATTTACTTTTTCAATAGCGTGAAGTACAAATACCATCATAATTTCTGTGAAGAAGTGCTTGGATTTCCGGCTGGTTTGGAATCTTTTAATGACGTCAGTTACAATGGAACTGGCTATAGAAGGTATCTTTTGGGAAATCTCAATTACATAGAAAAATCCGACGATTGGGTTTTGGAATTGGCAGCTTCCGACCAGATGAATGCGCAACTCATTCAGTTTTTCTTTAATGAAGTCAAAAAGAATGTGTTCTTTGGTTCAAAGGTCAAATTCTACCTGAGCACACCAAGATTGATCGCGCTCAATCAAAAACAGACTTTGAAGATCCCAACTGTTTATTCTGATTTTATTTTCCAAAATCTTACAGAGCAATCTGTGGAAAAGGGTAGTGCGATTGGGATTTTGAAGAAATATGACTTGAAATCAAATCCAAAATTCTATCCGAATGAGAATGAGATCATCATTATCAACTCGACGCCGGAGATCATTCCAAATGTAAAAGCAATCATCGTTACGGAATTTCAAACACCGTTGAGTCATTTAGTTCTCTTGGCGAAAAATAGAAATATTCCTTTGTACGTGGATACAGAAGCTTTTGAGAAAAGCAAGATTAATAATCTAATTGATAAAAAAGTAGAACTGGTCGTGAACGATGACAACTATAAATTGAATCTAACAACAAAGCCGATCAAAATCACAAAAGCAAAACCCAGAATTACGCTTACAAAGAATCTTGAAGTTAAAGAACTCATCGATCTCAATAAAACTTTGCCGCAAAGTCCACAAAATATCATTGGTTCCAAAGCCACGAATCTTGGACTTTTGAAAATCGTGGAAAAGGAATTGAAAAACTTCAAAACGCCTGAGTATGCTTACGCGATTCCTTTCTATTACTATGATGAGCACATCAAGAACAATCATTTTGATAAGGAAATTAGCGAGATCCTTGCGCTTCCAAAAGATTCAATTAGACTTATTGATGAAAAATTAAAGGCCTTAAGAAAAACCATCAAGAAATCGAAAGTTGACCCTGAACTTATCAATTTGGTAACGAATACTTTAAATCAGCAGAGTGAATTCAAGAATTTCAAATTCCGTTCCTCCACCAATGCGGAAGATCTTGCTGGTTTCAATGGTGCCGGTTTGTACGATTCCAAATCAGCAAAATTAGGCGATTCATTGAAAACGGTTGAGAAGGCGATCTTGGATGTATGGGCAAGTTTTTGGAATGAGAGAGCTTATCACGAGCGGGAGATCTTCAATATCGATCACTTGTCTTGCGCGATGGGAATTCTGGTTCACCGTTCGTTTCCGGATGAGTTGGCAAATGGCGTTCTGATCACGAAAAATATTTATCGCAAAGAGTACAAAGGCATTACAGTCAATGTTCAAAAAGGGGAAGAATCTGTTGTGAAGCCAGAAATTGGTGTCACTTGCGACGAGTTCTATGTTCACAACTTCAATTATCTGGACAATAAGTTGAGTGTGGATTACCGCTCAACATCGAGCCTTAATGATAAAAAACCAATTCTTAAAACTTCGGAAATAGAGACCTTGTTCAAAATTTCGCCGAAAATCGAAAGCAGAATGTACTCGCTTTGGAAGAAATATAAAATCGCTGATAAACAGATGCCTTTGGATATCGAATTTAAAATCGTTGGAGCAAACAGAACGCTTTACATCAAGCAAGCAAGAGCTTATATGGATTAATAGGAAACTTTGATGATGACAACATTCTCGATCAGATTGATGGTTTTGATCTGATAACTGAAGGTTTTGAACTGGATCCTTTCGGACAGGAATACTCTCTTTTCAGTTTCATCCAGGCTCATAAAATCTGTAGAAACGATGATCTCGATGACATTCTTTTCAGAAGAAGAAGGTGTTTTTTTCTCGAGGAAATTAAGGTAAACATAACATAGTACGATCACCAGATTGATCCCCAACAAAAACTCTAAATGGTCGATTGGCAAAAGGATATCCAACATAGAAAGCGTGATGGAAACAAATAAAAAGATAACGGTCTGGATTGAAAAACTCTCGGTTCGAAATCGCAAAATCGAGAAAACAGCAAACAGTCCAAATCCGATTCCCACGGTCATCTCAACTTGTTTGAAGATCAAACACATAAAAAATGTACAAATGCTGACCAAGCTAAAAAGTGGATGCAATCTGAACCTCCTATTTTTGTTCGTGAAATAATAAATTGCGACGATCGAAATGCACAGAATGGCAAAACGCTCGATGATCTCTTGTGTTTCCAAGTTAAAAATTTCTTTAAAGATAAAATATTTATTGATAAATTTGGAAAAACGCAAGGTACATCATGACAAAAGCACTTCTTTACCTATCAATCTCAATGCTGTTTTTTTCTTGTAAAAAAGTTGAGAGCAAGCAAGCCAAGAAAGAAATCCCTCAGAAAATTGAAGTAAAAAAAGACACAATTTCTGAGAAAAAAATCAGTTTTGACGATTTTCATATTTATGATCTATATACGATGGAAAATGGAGAGGGAAGTGATATATTCGTTTCATTGTCTGATGTTTATATGGATTCTATCACGGTTCCTCCTGACATCATAAAAAATCAAAAGAATATCCCTTTCGCAAAATTGAAACATTTTGAGCTGCCGCCATTCTACAGAGAAAAATTTCTCAAAGGAACCAAACTATCGGAAAATGATACGCTTTACCTCTACAATTATAAGGAAAATCATTTGAATAAATTTCCAATCAAAAGTCTGAAGGCTGTTGCAAACCTGAATTTCTACAGTAGCGAAGGTGAAGAGATATATAATGATGATTACATGATCGGTTTTCAGTTGTATGAGAAAGTGGACCGTGAAAGATCTATGGATACAACCGAATATTCATTAGCTTATTTTGGGAAAGAAAATCCTTTTGCTGAGCAGAAATTAGAACCTGTAAGATGGAAAAAAGTGAATGAAAAAGATTTTCCCGTCAAGATAGTTTCGAAGCTTAAGCATGGAAAAACCTATCAATATAAGGTTGGAAATCTGGATTGCTATCTTCAGGATCTGACGTCAGAAAATGAAATCAGAGAACGAAAGCTAGTCGCCACTAAAGGAGGAAAAGTGATATTGGATAAAACCATCACAAAAGGAGAAGGCGCAGAATTTTATCCGCTCAATTACGTCGAAGATGATGTTACTAATGAAAATCAATGGACTGGGAATCTCTTCAAAGGAAAACCGCCTGTTGTTTTTGGTTTTTTGTCGCAGTCTTTTGGTTGCAGTGCAATCACGTTTCTGGACAATTCCTATCCTGAACTATACAAAGACTGTGATAATAGACATTAGATGATAAATATTAAAGTGATGAAATTATTTTTCTTTTCAATTATTTTTCTGAGTACGTTGGCTTGTTCACAAAATACTTCCAACGCTTTGATCAATGAAAATCTGGACAATTTTCCGATCAGAGAATCATATGAGGAAAAAGGGAAGTTTCTTGGTCAGGTCTATTCGGTCAAAAATTATTCGTCGGACAACTATCAAAAATCATCTGAAAAGAAAACCGTTGAAGGAAAAACGGTCGGTTTGCAAGATTACACGATCTATCGAAAAGATGGAAGAAGGAGTTTTCACAAAGCTCAAAATTTTGAGACCAAATATTATTACGATGAAAATTCTAATCATTTGATCTTGAGAGAAATTCAAAACAAAGGCGAATACGGAAAATCCCTGAATTCTGCCTGGCTTTTTTATGACAAAGATGGAATCCTTTCTGAAGAAATTGGGCTGGAGAAAAATGCAGATAAAACAACATTCGAAAAATACATCACTTATAAAATAAAAGATTCAGCTGATCAAAAGAAAATTACCATTTCGGAAATTGACGAAGACTCAAATAAAAATCCTGATAAGATCTACAGTTTTACTGATAAAAATCTAACAAAGGTTTCGCCACTTTTTCAATCCAAATTTCAAAAGTTATCGCTTCAAGACGGCATTTTCAAAGTAGATGAAATTGATGGCTATGTTTTCCCCGGACGAAAAGTGTTTTTCAAATACGATAAAAAGGGACACTTGATCTCTGAGATCTGGCACAATGAAGAAGGTTTGGAACATAAGATCGAATTCGATTATAACTCAGATTATACCGAGAGTACAGAAACAATCTACCAGCAAAAAGGAACAGAAGTGGGTTCAAAAAAATTGACCAAATATGATCAATATGGAAATCTGACCTTTGATCAAACTACTTTTTATGACGGTTCAATTGGCGGACGCTTTGAAAATGAATATCACTATGATAAGGAAAATAATTGGGTCGTAAAAAAGATCTATTACAGCGATACTAATAATGGCGTTCTCCAAAAGAAAAAATTGCTGACGGTCGAATACCGCGAAATAACTTATTATAATTCCGACACCAAAGAACAATCTTTCACGCTTCCGAAAATTCCAGAGATCATCAATAAAATAAGAGCTGATATCCCGAACGCTGCTGACAAAAACCAAGCTCAACTCGATGAAAAAAAGCAAGCCATTGACAGTGATAATTATGATACCGAAATTACTAAGAAAGTCGCTGAGGACATCAAAGATTTTACGCCAAAATATTGGAAATTAAAAGCTACAGCCTACGGAAACCTGGACGATGATGGTGCGGAAGAAGCTGTGACCGTGTACGAAATGCCAAGTATAAGTGACGGCGACACGGAGCAAGTTCTCGCAATCTTCAAAAGAGAAAATGGAAAATGGAAACTTTGGAATCAGACCACTGCTCCTTTACTGACTTCGGGAAGTGGTGGAATGATGGGAAATCCCTTCAGTGGAATCTCAATCTCTAAAAAAAGCATTGTCATCAAACATTTTGGTGGCAGCCGCGACAAATGGTCGTACACACATCGTTACCGTTTTCAAAATGCAGATTGGTATCTGATAGGAGCGTCAGTACATTACGGAGCACCCTGCGACTACGATGTGAAATTTGATTACAACATCAGCACAGGTGATGCGACTTATAAGAAAAACAAAGAAAATTGTGACACTGGTGAGATCAAAGTCATTGACTCTCAAAAAACAAATAAGAAGATCAAGCCTATCAAAATGAATTCATTTCAAGTGGGCGACAATGCCTTCGAATTTCCTAATTTAAAAGATGTCATTAATTATTAATAACAATCGAGCATGAATCTTAAAAGCACTTTCCTAATTATAATTTCCATCATTTCTCTCTCCTGTAAAAAAGAAGAGAAACAGATTTCGACTAAAAAATCGGTGGAAAAAGATACATTAGTTGTTCAAGATAAACCAGTCACAGAAAGTCCTAGAGATCAAGTGCAACATTTGTTTTCTGCGAATGGCGGTTCTGTTTTGTATCTCAAAAATGGAGAGATCAAAGGTCAGGCCAGATTTGATACAGACGGCGATTTTATTACCGAATTGATGAAGACCAAAACCTACGGAAATTACATAGAACACGACGATTATGTGATAGGAAAACAACGTGGCGACACCACATTTTTCTTTAATGAATTTGGAAGGATTGATGAAGGCTGGAACATTATAAAAGGTATTTCCATAGAAAATCCAATGCAGATCGTTTCTTACAAATCGCCAAAAAATCTAGATTCAAAAGAAATAGAGACGATCTCGGAAACCCGACTGATCATCTTCGATCCGGAAACAAAAACCTTCAAAGATGAAAATTCACCAGAAGCTGACGCGTACTTCACTGCAATGGACGACTGGAGTTTCTATTCATACGAATTGAGCGAAGGTTTTGGAAAACTGGGAATTCAGACAAAGCATTTGAGCAAAAGATATCTGAGTATTAATTCCCCCGATCGGGAAAATGTTATCATCGATACAAAATCAAAAATCAATGGAAATCTGGTGCTGGCTTTACTTTACAGAAAAGGCAAAATGCCAATTATAATACATTTGATTTTTAATGATAATAATATAGACGAAGTGAAGGCATATTTGAATTAAATTCGATTTGCAAAGGATTTATAAAAAAAGCACCCAAATGTTGGATGCTTATGTATATTCTAATTTGCATTATTAAACTCACTGATAAAATGCAACTTCACATTCGGAAACTTCTCCTGCGTCATCACGATCGTGAAAGATGAATCTGCAAGGAAAACCAATTGGTCATATTTATCTCTCGCTAGGAACCTTTGTTTCAATCTTGCAAATTCCTGGAATTCCTCAGACCTTTCGTCCGCTTCCACCCAACAAGCTTTATGGATTCCGATTGGTTCGTAGTTACATTTTGCGCCATATTCGTGCTCCAAACGGTATTGGATAACCTCGTACTGTAGCGCTCCAACTGTTCCAATGATCTTTCTGTTGTTCATCGTCAAAGTGAAAAGCTGAGCAACACCTTCGTCCATCAGCTGGTCAATTCCTTTGGCCAACTGTTTCGCTTTCAACGGATCATCGTTGTTGATGTAACGGAAATGTTCTGGAGAGAAATTCGGAATTCCTTTGAAACTGATCTTCTCACCAGCCGTCAAAGTATCACCAATCCTGAAATTTCCAGTATCGTGAAGTCCCACGATATCGCCTGGAAAACTCTCGTCCACCACTTCTTTTTTGTCCGCAAAGAAAGCGTTGGGCGAGGAGAACTTCATCTTTTTGCCTTCTCTTACAAGCAGGTAGTTTTCATTTCTTTTAAAAGTTCCGGAAACGATCTTCACAAAGGCCAAACGGTCTCTGTGCTTCGGATCCATATTCGCGTGGATCTTGAAAACAAATCCAGTGAAATTTTTCTCTTCAGGTTTCACCACTCTTGTCGAACTTTCCTTTGGCTGAGGCTTCGGCGCAATCTCGATGAAAGCATCCAACAACTCACGAACCCCAAAATTATTCAAAGCTGAACCGAAGAAAACCGGTTGCAGATCGCCTTTCATATAGTCATCTCGGTCAAATTCCGGATACACGGATTCCACCAATTCCAATTCCTCACGAAGCGTCGCCGCCGCTTTTGCCCCAACCAATTCATCGATTTGAGCATCATTGATGTCATCAAATTTAATCGCCTCACCAACTTTCTGTTTTTTCTCTTCCAAAAACAATTGGATATTCTTTTCCCAAATATTATAGATCCCTTGGAAGTCCGCTCCCATGCCGATTGGCAGAGAAAGTGGCGTCACACGAAGACCCAATTTTTGTTCAACTTCATCCAGAAGATCGAAGGCATCTTTACCTTCACGATCCAATTTATTGATGAAAACCAACATCGGAATATTTCGCATTCTACAAACCTGAACCAGCTTTTCCGTCTGTTCCTCAACCCCTTTTGCAACGTCGATCACGACAATCACGGAGTCAACAGCCGTTAAAGTTCTATACGTATCTTCAGCAAAATCCTTGTGTCCTGGCGTGTCCAAAATATTGATCTTGTGGCCTTTATACTCAAAAGCCAAAACCGAGGTCGCTACGGAAATCCCTCTCTGGCGCTCTATCTCCATAAAATCGGAGGTTGCTCCTTTTTTGATCTTGTTGGATTTTACCGCGCCCGCTTCCTGGATCGCGCCTCCAAAAAGAAGAAGTTTCTCTGTAAGCGTCGTTTTTCCCGCATCGGGGTGAGAGATGATCCCGAAAGTTTTTCTCCTGCTGATTTCTTGTTCTAAAGACATAATAAAATTTGAGACTGCAAAAATCGTGTTTTTTATCGAATTCTGAAAATCGAGTTTTCGAGAGATTAATTAGGAGCTATTTAGCATCCTCGTACAGATATTTTTATTTTTAATTTGGAGCTATTTCCCGCTTTCCGTTGCAATCTTTTTTGCCCAACGATTTACCTCTCAATAGAACTTTTCGCAAACGCAAAAAAGGATTTCCACTGCAATCGGGGCTATGGGTTTTGTCTGTAAATCAAGATTATGGTTTCATCAAAACTATTATCTTTCAAATGAAAACACTTCGACTCCGCTCAGTGTGACAAACCCAACTCAAATTTCCAGCATCAATCCATTGTCAGTCTGAGCGGAGTCGAAGATCTAACCATTGTAAAGGTCGTTTGAAATTAAGTCAAAAAAATAATTATGAGCAAATCTGCGAGACATTAAACAACGTAAGTCAGAAGAACTTAACATTTTCAGTCTGAGGCTCTCGAAGACATAAAAAAACTAAAAATTCCTTATAAAAAATCAATTAGCGATTTAGAAACATCAATTATATCAAAACTAAAAAGCTGTCAGTCTGAGGCTCTCGAAGACCAACAAAAACTAAAATTCCTTATAAAAAAATCAGTCGCTCAAAACTTGATACTCCGGATCTTCAATAATATTAATAGCCACCACATTTTCCGCATTCTTTATCAATCTCAAACAATCAGAACTCAAATGTTTCAAACGAACAGTTTTCCCTTGACTTTGATAGCGTTCCGTGATTTTATTCAAAATATCAATGGCAGACATATCCACCACACGACTTTCCTTGAAATCAATAACCACTTCTTCCGGGTCATCCATCACATCAAATTTTTCAGCAAAAGTGGTCGTCGAACCAAAAAATAATGGTCCAAAAATCTCGTAATGTTTTACGCCATGATTATCAATATATTTCTTCGCTCTGATTCTTTTCGCACTTTCCCAAGCAAACACCAAAGCCGAAATAATCACGCCAATCAAAACTGCCAAAGCCAAATTGTGAAGGAAAACCGTTATCAATGTCACAACAACCATCACAAAAATATCAGATTTCGGAAATCTCTTGATAGCTTTGAAACTTGCCCATTCAAACGTGCCAACAGCAACCATGATCATCACGCCAACCAAAGCGGCAACGGGCATTTTTCCAATCACAGGAGCTCCGAAAAGGATGATGAAAAGAATAACCAAAGCAGCGATGATTCCAGATAATCTGGCTCTAGCTCCAGCCGAAAGATTGACCAAAGTCTGCGCAATCATCGGACATCCGCCCATTCCTGTAAAGAATCCATTGAGAATATTGGCAGTTCCTTGTGCAACGCATTCTCTGTTGCTGTTTCCTTTTGTGTTTGTGATTTCATCAACTAAATTTAATGTGAGCAAACCTTCCGTCAATCCAACGGTTGACATGATTAAGGCAAATGGGAAAATGACCTTAAGAACTTCATAAGACATCTCGACATCCGGAATGTGAAACGGTGGAAAACCGCCTGCAATATTAGCAATGTCATTCACATTCTTGGTCTGAATTCCGAAAATCATTACTAAAGCAAAAGTGACAGCAATTGCCACCAAAGAAGCCGGAATCTTTTTTGTCAATTTTGGAAATATTAAAATGACAGAAATCGTCAACGCAACCAAGCCTAGCATTATATACAAAGGACTTCCAAACAACCAATTTTCCGAACCTTGGATTTTGAACTGATTGATCTGCGACATAAAAATCACAATTGCCAAACCATTCACAAAACCGTACATCACAGGTTGCGGAACAAGCCGAATGAATTTTCCCAACTTAAAGATCCCCACAAAGATCTGAATGATTCCGGCCAAAACCACGGTCGCAAAAACATATTCGATGCCGTGGGAAATCATTAATGGAATCAAAACAATCACCGTTGCACCAGCACCACCAGAGATCAATCCAGGTCTTCCTCCAAAAATTGCAGTGACCAATCCCATGATGAAAGCGGCGTACAAGCCTGTCAACGGCGAAAATCCAGCAAGAATCGCAAACGATAAAGATTCCGGAATCATTGTCATTGCAACGGTGAGTCCAGCGAATATTTCGTTTCTGTAATTTACTTTTTGAGAGAAATCAAAAAGGTTGAGAACTTTCTTCATAAAAATTTGAAAATGCGAAATTAGTGAGAATTGTGGCAGGAAAGTTTATTCAGACAACTTCATTTTTAGATAAAAGACCAATCCCAATCCTATCATCACAATTCCAATACTGAATGGGAAAATATAATTCAGTCCAAAAATGTCGGCTACGCCACCAATCAACGGACCAGTGATTCCCAAAGAAATATCGATGAACAATCCATAGCCAGCCAAAGCTGAACCTTGATTGGAAGATGGAACAGTTTTCATCGCCATAACGCCCAGAGCCGGAAATATCAATGAAAATCCCAATCCAGTGATTCCAGCGCCGATCAATGCAAAATAAGGATGATAGGACAGGCTGATTATCGTTAAACCAAGCGTCTCTACCGCCAGACTCACAATCGCAACATTGATTCCACCAAATCGGTTGATCGCATTACTAAAGACCAATCTACCTGCTACAAACAATATCCCGAAAACCGACAGACACATTGCTCCGTTTTGCCAATGATAATAATCGTAATAAAGCGTGATAAATGTAGAGATAGAAGCAAACCCTAATCCGCCCAAAGCCAGTCCCAGACCATAAGGTGCGACCTTACTCAAAACTTTCCAAAAAGAAGTTGGCTCACCTTCCGATAATTCTCCAGTTTTATTTTCTTTGGTATTTGCTAGAAAAAATCCCAAAATTCCGAGGACTACAATGAGAATTCCTAAACCATAAAAATTGAAATGCTTCACAATGGTCACACCTAACGATGCACCCAAAGCCAAAGCACCGTAACAAGCGACCCCATTATAAGAAATGATCTTCGCCGTATGTTTTTCGCCAAAGGCCATTATTGCCCAATTGATAGGACTTGCACCGATCATTCCCTCGGCACAGCCTGTAAAAAGCCTTGTCACAATTAAAAATGACAAACTTACAATAGGGGAGAATTTGAAATAATAAGCCATTATCAATACCAATCCTGTAAAAGCGAAACTCAGCATACTTACCAGAACGGCAGGTTTAGGACCTTTGCTATCGATGATCTTACCGGAATAGGCGCGCATCAAAAATGTCATCACATATTGTAAACTAATGACAATTCCCGCAACCAGCATACTGAAACCAAGACCTTTGCTAATGAAAATAGGTAAAACCGATAATGATAATCCAATGATAAAATAACCTATAAATGTGAAGAAGACATATGAAATAAGGGAATAAGAAATATTTTTGCTTTGTTCAATCGTTGCATCCATAACTCAAAAATTAATCTGCAAAGATACCACGGAAATCATTTTTATAAAATTTTCTGATATTAATAAATGTATAATTTTCGTAGACTGTGAAAACTATTTATTTTAATGATTTGCCAAAAATCAGTAACTTTCGGCTTCTAATCAAATTAGAAGATTTTTTAAAACTAATTTCCATCATCAATGACGAAGCTTCAGAAGTTAAAGAACGCCATTCAGTACATCATCAAACAACCAAGTTTACTCAATATTATTCTCGATTTGAATGATATTAGAAAACAAGAATTTCAAAAAAAATATCCTCAATTTTTAAGTCTTCCGGAAGTTTCTTTGGACGAAATTTCGGGCGGAAATTTTGAATCGAACATTGATTTGTGCATTTTGGACGGCGGTTCACTTCCGACAGATTTGGCTTTGTTAAAGACCTTATCTAAAGGAAAAAATTCTTATTTCGAAATTGGAACTTGGCGAGGAGAAAGTGTATGGAACGTAGCGAAAGAAATTGATGATTGTACAACACTCAACCTTTCCAAAGAAGAAATGGAAGCAATGGGTTGGAACAAAAGATATGCGGAACTTCACGGAATTTTATCCAAGAAAAATCCAAAAATCCTGCATCTTGAAGGCAACACCAAAACCTATGATTTTGCTGGATTGAATAAAAAATATGATCTCATTTTCATAGATGGCGACCATTCTTACGAAATGGTAAAACACGACACAGAAAAGGTTTTTCAGCATTTGGTTCACGACGAAACAGTGGTTGTGTGGCACGATTACGCCTACAATCCTGAGAAAATCCGATATGAAGTTTTCAAGGCGATTTTGGATGCGTTGCCAAAAGAATTGCATCATAATCTTTATCATCCACAAAATACGATGTGTGCTATTTTCACAAAGAAAAAATATAAAACTTCAACATTTGAAAGTCCAAAGACGCCGGAAGTTTTGTTTGAAGTGAAATTAAAATCGAATAAGTTTTAATATTAATAATTCAAACCTTCAAGGTTTTTGAAACCTTGAAGATTTATTTAACATAATCATTTAATTTGAAATTTCTCATCATCATTCCTGCGCACAACGAAGAACAGAGCATTGTTTCGTGTCTGGAATCTTTGCAAAAGCAGAGTTTTCAGGACTTTACCTGTGTGGTTGTGAATGATGGTTCTACCGATAAGACCCAAGAAATCGCAGAAAACTTCCAACTTCCAACTTCCAATTTCCAACTTTTAAATCTCCATACTTCTGAACATCAGCCTGGTGCAAAAGTGGTGCGGACTTTCAACAAAGGTTTGGAATCTGTGGATTGGAAAGGTTTTGATGTGATTTGTAAGTATGATGCAGACATTGTTTTTCCAAGAAATTACCTTGAAAAAGTCAATCAGGTTTTTGAGGAAAATCCTAAAGCTGGATTGGTTTCCGGCTTGGTTTACATCAGAAATTACAAGCAAAATCCACAAATTAAAAATCTGAAATTGCCGAGCGAAAATCTCTTCGATTTCAGTAATAAAAATCACAATTGGGTTTTCGAAAATCTTTCGTCCAAAAATCACGTTCGAGGTCCAATAAAGGCTTACAGGAAGGAATGTTTTGAAGCGATAAATGGACTTAGGTCCGTTTTAGGTTGGGATAATCTGGATGTTTTGTTGGCAAAAAAACACGGTTGGGAAGTGTCGACAATCAAAGATATTTGGGTCAAACATTTGCGCCCGACAGCTTATAAATACAAAGACCAGAAAGCGGAAAAACTTGGACAGTATTTTTACAATATTGGTTTGAGCTTGCCTTTGGCGATGATTTCCTCAGCTAAATCTTCTTTTAAAAACCGTTCTGCGAAAGAGTTTTTCACAACGATTAATTCTTTTTTGAAACAAAATGAAAAGCGGGAATTGAACAAAGAGGAAATTACTTTTATCCGAAATCTGCGTTGGAAAGAGTTCTTCAAAAACTTCGGATTATGAAGAAAATCGCTTACATAGAACTCGATACACACGCTGAATTGGCCAACAATTTCTTTGAATTGACGAAAGATTCAGGTGAGATTTCTGTTGATTTTTATTTTTCGGATAAGATTTACAAATTGTTGAAATTAGAAGGTGACAACGTGTTTTTGACAGATTATTCCGAGCTTTTGGAAGTCTTGAAAAAGAAAAACTATGATTTGATAATCATTGGAACGGTTCATCGGCATTTCAATTTTTATAAGGCGATTGTCAACAAATATAAAACTGCGATTTTAGTTCATAATCTGAACTTTACAAAAGCTTCGAGATGGGAATTATTCAAAAGTATTTTCAAAAAAGACCAACAATACAGACTAAAATTATTCCTGAAAGAAGGACTTTTAGAATCATCCAAAGTTTATCAAAGAGCAAAAAATCTTTTAGGAATTGATGAATTGATGTCTAAACAAAATCATCTGAAATTTCTGCCGATTTATTTTAATCAATTTACTTCTGAAAATTCGGAAAAAGATTTAATTAGAATTGTCATTCCTGGTGCAGTTTCACAAAGTAGGAGAGATTATTATTCGTTCTTTAAAAAGTTGAAAAACTTCAAAGATGTCAATCTAAATTACGAAATTATTTTTCTTGGAAAAGCTTCTGGAGAAGAATTTGAAAGATTAAATCAAATTTCAAATGATATTCCTCAATATATTAATATTCAATATTTTGAAGAAAAATTAAAACAAGAAAAATTTGATGAATGGATGAGAAAATCAGACATTTTATACTGTCCCATTCAAACTGAAACTGAATTCTTCTCAGTCAAGGAAATTTATAGAAAAACTAAAATCAGCGGAAATATCGGCGACGCCATCAAATATGGAAAACTGGCAATTTTTCCCACAACTTATCCTTCTGATTTAGAATTCATTATTGAAGAGAAAAAAGATTTGCAATCGCAATTTTCTGAAGTAAAAAACCTTACATTTGATTTCAGCGATTATTCAAAAGAAACAATTTCTAAAAAACTTAACTCACTCATTGAAAATCTTTAATTAAAATAACATTGATGAAAAATTACACTTTAATAGCAGTTGTTTCCCTTATCACCTTGACTCTAATTCAATTGGTGTATATGTTCCAGCGATATGGCTTTTCGGAAAATGTCTATCTGGTAACCAGTATCTTGCAGATTTTGGCCTACGCAGGACTTACTTCTTTTTTCATCAAATTATATCAAAAACAGAAGTGATATGAACGAAGAATTTAATGAATTGTTCGATATCAAGGAAGATAAAAAAGAGATTTCAAATCTTCCCGTTCCAAAGCAAAACGTGTTGGTTCACAGTATTATAAGAGTCGTGATTCTAATCATTGCGTCGGTTCTGACGCTTGGGATTTTGTTTGTCGCCGCGCTTGGTGGAGAAATTGGTTTTGCTATTCTAGCGCTTGCGATTGTGATTGCGTGGTTTGGAATTATGATTGCTGAGGCAAAAAACTTAAGAAAGCAAAACAAAAACGACTTGGCTGATGCTAATAATATGATAATAGTTCTCGCGGTAGTAACGGTTTTGTGTCTTTTCGCTTACATTGCTACGATGCATTAAAGCTTATTTCGCTCTCTGGAAACTCTTTCTCAAAACCACTTTTGACCTTCTCAAATGTTTGATGGAATTGAATCTGATTCTTTCATTATACAAAAACCAACCGCCAACGCAACCAATTGCGCTTCCAATTAAAATTTCTAAAAACCTCATTTGAAGTAAGTAATCGGGTTCAAGTGAAGTAGAACTTCCGGTTTCGGCGAGGAGAATTCCCATTGGTGTAAGAAACATCACTGCCAAAGCGTAATGTCTTGTGATTAAGATTTCGACGATGATTTGAAGTGTGATAATGCAAATGCAAATCCATAAAGGAGACGTGACGTAAGAGAAAATCAACCAAGCAATTCCAAGTCCGATGGTTGTCCCGATAATCCTGTGCAGACCGCGTTTCCAGATGTGATAGCTATTTACGCCTTGCAAAACTGCCAAACTGGAAATCGGAATCCAATACGGATAATCAAGATTGAAAAACTTTCCGACAAACACCGAAACCAGCATACAAATCCCGATAATAAAGGATTCTACGAGATTGACATAAGGATTGATGTTAAAAGTTGTAACATTCTTATTTAATTCTTTTTTCGAAATCAACAAACTGTAAATCAAACAAATAAGACAAGCGCTCAAAGTTCCAATTGTGAAAATCCCAACGCGTTTTGGAATCAGTTCCGGAGCGTGTGGAAGTCCGATTGCCATTGAGGCCATCATTATAAAGAAAAAACTTCCCGGCGGTTTTAGATTGAAATATCTCGCAACATAGTAAGCAACCGTCGATAAAATCCCGAAAACCAAAGACGCAATCCAAAGATTAAAACTAAACGCCAAGCCCAAACTGTACGAAATAATCATCCCAAACGAGCAGACAAACATCTTCATCATCGTCTCGACAAATCCACTGTTGCTGGGAATATAAATGATGACCAATCCTGCAAGACTAGCCGTGAGCGCAGACCTGATATCGCCCAAAAAATAACCAAACATCAACGGAATTCCAACCGCAAGTCCCGCCAGAAAAGGAATGTGCCAGCTTCTTGGCGAAGGTTTTAATTTGAAAAAGGAGAGGAGTTCGTTTTTTAGATAGTCGGATTTCAAGTTTTGATTTTATTAGATTTGATGGTGGTTTGGGATTTCATTTTTTACAAGTGCAAAATTACCCATAATCGACCAAAATCAAATGATAATGGACTGGAAAATTGCATAAAAAACGCTATTTTTGTTATCTTAAAATTTCGAGAATAGAATGGATTATCTGAAAGGATTGAATGAGCCTCAGCTAGAGGCAGTTACCACATTACAAGGACCGTTGATGGTTTTGGCAGGCGCAGGTTCTGGCAAGACCCGAGTTCTCACGATGCGGATTGCCCATCTGATAAAAAATGGAGTAGACCCTTTCAATATTTTGTCGTTGACGTTTACCAACAAAGCGGCGAAGGAAATGAAGGAGCGTATCGCAAAAGTCGTAGGTCCAAGTGATGCCAAGTCGCTCTGGATGGGAACTTTTCACTCGGTTTTTGCAAGGATTTTGAGAAGCGAAGGTCACCATCTCGGCTATCCGTCCAACTTCACGATTTACGATATGCAGGACGCGCTGAATGTGATGAAGAAGGTCATCAAAGATTTGAACATCGATTCAGATATTTATAAAGCGAAGAAAGTACTTTCGAGGATTTCTCAGTATAAAAATAATCTCATCACGGTTAACGCTTATTTCAACAATCCGGAATTGATGGAAGCCGATGAAAAGGCGAATATGAAATTGATTGGCGAGATTTATAAAAAATATGTCGAAGCCTGTTTCCGAAATGGTGCGATGGATTTTGATGATTTGTTATTGAAAACCAATGAATTATTGACGAGATTTCCAGAAGTTCTAGCAAAATATCAAGACCGATTCCGATACATTTTGGTGGATGAGTACCAAGATACGAATCACTCTCAGTATTTGATTGTCAAGGCTTTGGCTTCAAAATTTGAAAATATTTGCGTGGTTGGAGACGATGCACAATCCATTTACTCTTTCCGTGGCGCGAATATTTACAACATTTTGAATTTCAAAAAAGATTATCCCGATGCAGTCACGGTTTCATTGGAACAAAATTATCGTTCGACGCAAAATATCGTGGACGCGGCGAATGTTGTGATTTCCAAAAATTTACAGCAGTTCAAGAAAAATGTTTTCAGTGAAAATGAAGTCGGGGAAAAGATAAAAGTTTACCGAAGCCTTTCTGATGCAGACGAGGCCAACTTTGTCTCTGCCAATATTTTCGAGAAACACAATACGCAACAACGCCATTTCTCGGATTTTGCGATTCTTTACAGAACCAATTCTCAAACCAGAGCATTTGAAGATGCGTTGAGAAAAAAGAATATTCCGTATCGTGTTTATGGCGGATTATCTTTCTACCAAAGGAAAGAAGTAAAAGATTTGTTGGCTTACCTAAGACTTTTGGTCAATGAAAATGACTCTGAAGCTTTGGCCAGAATCATCAATTTTCCAGCGAGAGGAATTGGAGAAACGACTCAAAATAAATTGATTGTTTTTGCAGATTCTCAGAATGTTCCGACAACGCAGGTTTTGGATAATCTCGGATTCTATGCGCCACAATTAGGCTTGAATAATGGAATTCTAACAAAACTCGGAGATTTCTGGGCGATGATAAAAGCCTTTCAAGTGATGTTGAAAACCGATAACGTTTACGATGTCGCAATGGAAGTTGCGAAACGAAGCGGACTCATCAAATTACTGAAAGAAGACCAAACGCCGGAAGGCATTTCAAGAGTCGAGAACATTCAGGAATTGCTGAATTCGATGCAAGGTTTTATCGAGGAACAAATTCAGATTGAAGACGGCGACCCAAGTTTGTCCAATTTTATGGAAAATATAGCGTTGTCCTCTGATACTCAAAATGATAAAGACGATGATACGAACAAAGTTTCGTTGATGACGATTCACTTGTCAAAAGGTTTGGAATTCCCTGTGGTTCACTTGGTTGGATTGGAAGAAAATCTTTTTCCGAGTTTTATGAGTTCGTCCACCAGAGAAGAATTGGAGGAAGAAAGACGTTTGTTCTACGTTGCCTTGACGAGAGCCGAGAAGGAAGTTTTCTTCACGTACGCCGTTTCCAGATTCCAATGGGGAAAAATTACCGATGCAGAACCGTCAAGATTCCTAAGCGAAATCGATTCAAAATATATTGAATTAATCAATCCTTTGAATGAGTTGAAATTCATCAACCGTTCCGGAATCGACTCCAATATCTTCGATGATACGCCTTCAGAACCTCGATTTTTCAAAAAGAAAGAGGAAAAGAAAACGCTGGAAAGAAATATCAATGCGCCAGTTCCGAAACAATTGAAACCGGTTGCAACGGCAAAAATCATCAATCCTACTGGGCAATCTTCGCAAGATATTGAAGTAGGAGACAACGTGAGACACGACCGTTTTGGCGTTGGTACCGTCGAGTTTCTGGACGGAACAGACCCTCAAAACATCAAAGCAAAAGTAATTTTCAAAAATGAAGGCGAGAAAAATCTTATCCTGAAATTTGCTAAATTGACCAAAATATAGATATTAGATTTTTAGATGTTAGAAGTTAGACTTTTAATACAGATTTAATTAAAAAAGCCAAAAGCAATTCGCTACAAGCCAAAAGCAAAATTATGATTCGAGCAAAAAACATACATAAATTCTACGGAACTCTGGAAGTTCTGAAAGGCGTTGACATCACGATAAAAGCAGGAGAAGTCGTTTCCATTGTTGGAGAATCGGGCGCGGGAAAATCTACGCTTCTTCAGATTTTAGGAACCTTGGACAATCCGTCCGACCCAGATAAATACGGGACAGATATCGCTTTAGATGGCAACAGTTTTCTTAAAATGAAAGACCGTGAATTGTCTAAATTCAGGAACAAGAATATTGGTTTCGTGTTTCAAAATCACCAGTTGTTGCCGGAGTTTACAGCTTTGGAAAATGTTCTTTTACCATCCAGAATTGGTGGAATTTCTGAAAAAGAAGTGTTGGAAAAAGCACATTCATTATTCGAAGATTTGAATATCGCCAGCCGATTACATCACAAACCATCTCAACTTTCAGGCGGTGAATCTCAACGAGTTGCGGTTGCGAGAGCTTTGATTAATTCGCCTAAAATCATCTACGCAGACGAACCAACTGGAAATCTGGATTCCAAAAATGCAGATGCACTTCATCAATTATTTTTTGATTTGCGGGACAAATATCATCAGACTTTTGTGATTGTGACGCACAATTCTGTTTTGGCGGAAAGTACGGATAGGAAGTTGGTAATGAAGGATGGGCAGATTGTTTTGTAGATATTCAATTGATAGTTTGTGAAAAGAATTCTTAAACTTATACTGTTATTTATTCTTATTATTTCTGTTTTAGGAGCACTTTACTTTGTTTCAAAATGGAACAAAATAAGTTATGATGAGAATATAAATAAATCAAAAGGTATTAAAATTCTTGACAAAAAAATATTTCAGAATTTTTTTATAAATTCTGAATCAGCAAAAATAAAAACTGATTTTGCGCTATTTGAAAATAAAAGTGATACTGTAAGTTCTAATTTTAATTCTACCTTAAACCCCAAATATCCAAATCTTCTAATTTTAAGATTCAACAGTGGAGACGGTTTTTCGGGCATAAACATTAACGTTTTGAAGTATAAAAACTATTTTTACACAACAGCAGAATCATATACAGATGGTGTTTCTACTTCTGATTTTTTAGAATCAGAAGCATATATTATTAAACGACAGAAATTGACTTTAAACAAATCAAATTATAAAAAAGGAGATAGTATTTATGGCAAAATTGAATTAGAAATAAAATTTACACCTAATGATTCTATTTATAATGCGAAAGGATATTTTAAAAGTCTAATCGAATAACATCAATATTATTTTTTAGAAATTCCCGTTTAGTTTGGTAAACACATTCTTTTGAAATCATTTTTACTTTTAATTTTCTCACTTCTCCTTATTTCCTGCGAAGTCAAATCTCAGGAAAATCAATCCATTCAATCCGCAAATCCTGAAGCGAAAATTTCTCAGAAAATAGCAGATTTAAAAGACTTTATCAAAAAATCAAATTACAATTCGGAGAAAGCTTTTTTAATTGATTTCTCAATCTCGTCTTCCAAATTCAGATTTTTTGTAGTGGATTTGAAATCGATGACAATTATCCAAAAAGCGTTGGTTTCGCACGGCGACGGTTCGGAAGATGGAAAAGTAAATGGAACTATAAAGTTTAGCAACAAAGATGGTTCGCATTGTTCGTCTTTAGGAAAATACATCGTTGAAGAAAAATACAAAGGAAAATTCGGGATGTCTTATCGGTTGACCGGGCTTGATGAAACCAATAGCAATGCGAGAAGTAGAGCCATTGTTTTGCACAGATTGAGTTGCGTTCCGGATGTGGAGCAGAAAGACGAGATTTGTTTAAGTTTCGGTTGCCCGATGGTTTCTGATAATTTCTTTAAAATTTTGGAGCAACATATTGATAAGTCCGACAAAAAAATATTAATTTACGCTTATAATTAATTTATGTATTTAAAATTTGAAGCATAAAAAACTAAAATTACTATTATTAGTCTGGACAATAATTCTTTTAATAAATTATTATTGGACACCATATTTTGTGTTGCCATTTGTTTGGCTTCTAACTGTTGGAGCTTTAATAATTTTTATTTTAAACCAAATTTTTAAATTTTATAATGAACGGAAAAATATTTCTAAAGCTAGAATTTTAAATATTGTTGTACTATCTCTTTTGTTGTTTCTTACGTTTTACAGATTTTATGAGATACCAAATAGAGGCATTGAAAAAATTGATTGGTTGGTTCTTAAAAATAAACGTAATGAGATTGTAGGAAGAATCAAAAAAGGAGAATTAAAGCCTAATGTGAAATGGAATAATGGTATTTGTGAACTACCATTTGAATTTCCTATTATTTCTAATGGTGGAAATGATGTTTGGATTTTTAAAAGTGAAAAAAACTCCAATCAAAAAACGGTGAAATTTTTTATCTTTAGAAATTTCTTTGATTCCCCATCGACCTACTTAATATACACTGATGATTCTGAGCAAATGAAATATTATGAAGGTAAAATTAAAAATAATCCTAAGGACAATTGGAAGATTGAACAAAACTGGTACAGGATTAATGGATATTAAACAATTTAACCAAAAACCTTGAACCTAAAATCCCTTGCGGAAGACGACCGCCCAAGAGAAAAATTCCTATTGAAGGGGAAATCGGCAGTTTCAGATTCGGAGCTGTTGGCCATCATTATGGGAAGCGGAAATCGGGATGAATCTGCAGTGGAATTGGCAAGAAGGATTTTAAATTCAGTCGAAAACAATTGGCATCGGCTCAGTCAATTATCAATCAAAGACTTGACAAAATTCAAAGGTGTTGGCGAGGCAAAAGCCATTTCTATTGCCACAGCCTTGGAAATTGGGAATAGAAAGTCTCAACAAGAAGTTTTGGAAAGACAGCAAATCAGCAGTAGCAAAGATGCCTTCGAGATTTTGCAACCACATCTGTCGGATTTGCAAACGGAAGAATTTTGGGCGATTTTCCTCAATCATCAAAACAAAATCTTATACAAAACCTGCCTTTTCCGAGGCGGAATCGCGAGTTCTGTTGCTGATGTTCGTGTGGTTTTCAAAACGGCTTTGGAACATTTTTCCACTCAAATTATCGTAGCTCACAATCATCCTGCTGGCAGTTTGAAACCGAGCAAGGAAGATATCAACATCACTCAGAAAATTAAAGACGCAGGAAAATTGCTGGACATCGATTTGCTGGACCACTTGATTCTGACGCAAAATAATTATTATAGTTTTAAAGACGAAGGGATTTTATAATGATAGAAAGAGTTAAGTATCAAGATATTGATTTCAAAAAATACAACAATTGCATAGAAAATTCTGCCCAGAAAAATTTCTACTGTGAAAAAGAAACGCTCGATTTTTTGAGTAAAAACTGGGAACTTTTGGTTTTTGGTGATTACGAAGCTGTGATGCCGATTCCGTTTGTGAAAAAGACTTTTTTTAAATTGGTTTTGATGCCTTTGTTCTGTCAGCAATTGGGGATTTTCGGGAAGTCTGATAAAGTCATCAATGAAAAATTCCTAAAGTTTTTAAAAACCAATTACAACGTTATCAATTATAGTTTCAATTTCCACAATGACTTTGAAACCGAACTCGTTACCAAGAAAAATTTCTATCTTCCAGTTCAGGAATACGCTTTTCTCAGACGCAAAAAATATTTCAAAGGAAGAAAATCCACTGTGAAGACCGCGCAATATCTTGAGTTCAGAGAAGTATTCGCGCAAAAAGATATTTTGGAATTCATCAGAAATAATTTCAAAGGTTTGGAAAAGGAGAGTGATATGGATTTTTTCATTCAATATCTTCTGTTTCTAGACGCGAAAAAGCAATTGAAAATGTTCGGAAGTTATTATGAAGAAAATTTAACAAACGTCGCAGTTTTGATTAATAATGAAAACTATTTCTCGCTTCTCGGACTTTTGAATAACGAACCTCTGAAAAACCATAATGGCGCATCTTTCTTGATAGACAGGATCTTAGATTTGAATATCGAAACCAAAGCCTTCAATTTCATGGGCGGAAGCATCCGTGGCATCGAGGTTTTCTTCAAAAGTTTTGGGTCCGATCTGCAAGAATATCATGTGATTCAAAATTCCAAGAAAGATATCATCAAAAATTGGCTAAAATTTTCTTAATTTTGCAGTCCGATTTTAGATATGTTTGATTCAGAATATTTTCCCTACGCTGCTGCGATGATCATTGCTTTGCCATTTTTGGTTTTTGCAAGACAGTTCGTGCATGGCTTTATGAAGCTCAAAAAACAGGAAATCAATTTTCTGGCCACCAAAACCAACAGCGAGATCAAACTGCAGGCTTTAGAAAGAATGACACTTTTTCTAGAACGTCTGAAACCGTCAAATCTCGTGATGAAATTTGATAAAAACCTTCAGCCACACGAATTTATCTTCCTTACCGAAAAAAACATCATCGAGGAATTTGAGTACAATGCTTCTCAGCAATTATATATTTCCAAATCCTCCTGGCAGGACATTATCACCAGTAAAAATAACATTCTTCAAAGTCTTCGCAAAACCTACGAGGAAATGAATGAGAACTCAAAACTGGAAGATTTCAAAACCGTTTTCCTGATGAGCTACCTCAATTCTGAAGATTATATTTCCGACACGATCGAGAATCTTAGAAAAGAACTTAACAAAATAATATAAACACTAAAAAATACATGATTCCAAACTTTAAAGCCCATCCGTGGCACGGGATTTCAGCTGGAGACAATTCTCCGGAGATTGTAAACGTTTTCGTAGAGATCGTTCCTACAGACACCATCAAATATGAAGTTGACAAAGAAAGTGGCTACCTGAAAGTAGATCGTCCACAAAAATTCTCCAACATCATCCCGGCAATGTACGGTTTTGTGCCAAGAACATATTGCGAAGAAGAAGTAAAGAATCTTGCCGTAGCAACTGGCGCAACAGACGTTACAGAAGGTGATCACGATCCTTTGGACATCTGCGTTTTGAGCTCACACAACTTCACGTCTGGTAACATCCTTTTGCAAGCGATACCGATCGGAGGTTTCCAAATGATCGACAAAGGTGAGGCAGATGACAAGATCATCGCAGTTTTGGTGGAAGATCAGGTTTATGGCCACATCAGAGACATTTCTGAGTTGCCAACTGCAGAGGTTAACCGTCTTTTGCACTACTTCCTAAGCTACAAAAACTTACCAACTGAGCCTGCAAAAGTGAAGATCGATCTGATCTACGGCGCAGACCAAGCTAAGAAAGTGGTCCTTGCATCTCAAAAAGATTACACAGACAATTTCGTTGACAAATTGAAATAAAAATAAGTCATATCAATTACAAATGCCATCTTTTCTAAGGTGGCATTTTTGTTTGTTGCTAAATATTTGGGCGCCTTTATCCGTCTTCCGTTCCCAATCTTTTTGCCATCGCTTTTCCAGCCGCAAAAAAGGATTTCCACTCAAGCCGGGGCGCGCTTCGCCTAGATTGAAGATTTGTCGATATTAGAATGTCACAGTCAGTGAAGTCGAAATGTTTGTGAAAGTATTTAAAGAAGTTTTCCTGTCAGAAATAATCCGGCAACAGAGAAATAGATAATCAAACCGGTAACATCCACAAGCGTTGCCACAAACGGAGCCGAAGAAGTTGCAGGATCCAGCTTCAGTTTTTTGAGGACAAATGGAACCATAGATCCAGAGATAGTTCCCCAAAGTACGATGAGCATTAGAGAAATTCCGATACTCAATCCTACGAAAGCCCAATGTTCGCCGTAGTCGAAAAGTCCGACTTTCTGCCAAAAAGCGATCCGCATAAATCCAATAATACCTAGGATACTTCCCAGAAAAAGCCCGGTGAAGATTTCCTTTTTCATCACGTACCACCAATCTTTCAGACCAATTTCCTGAAGAGCCATTGCTCTAATGATAAGTGTTGCAGCCTGAGAACCCGTGTTTCCACCACTCGAAATGATCAATGGAACAAACAAAGCCAGAACGACCGCTTTTTGAATTTCATCTTCAAAATAACCCATCGCAGAAGCGGTCAACATTTCGGAGAAGAAAAGTACGATCAGCCAGAATCCACGTTTTTTTACCATTTCAAAAATGGAAGTTTGCGTGTAAGGCATATCCAATGCGTCCAAACCTCCAAACTTCTGGATATCTTCGGTATTCTGAGATTCGATCTGATCTAGGATATCATCAATTGTTACAATTCCCACCAAGACACCATTTTCTGTGATGATTGGTAAAGCACTTCGGTCATATTTTTCAAAATATGGAACCGCATCTTCTTTGGAAGTTGTCGTTTTGATAGCTACAAAATGGTCATCGGTCAGTTCAGAGATAAGTTGCTCTTCGTCCGCCAATAGAAGAGAACCGATTGTGATGTCATCGATCAAAATATTCTTTTCATCAACAACATAGAGGAAGTTAAGTGTTTCCACTTTTTTTCCCACTTTTTTGATTTGCTGCAAACAACGTTTTACCGTCCATTCTTTACGGATCTGAACGTAATAAGGCGTCATCAATCGCGCAATGGAATCAGCTTCGTAACCTAAAAGTTTTAAAGCCACACGTCTTTCCTGCGGATTTAAAAGATTGATCGATGATTTGATCAATTCATCCGGAAAATCCTCAAACAATTGGGTTCTGTCATCGGGTGACATTTCGTTCAAGATGTCAGAAACCTCGTGGCTCGCAATGCTTCTAATCGTTTCTTCCTGGAAATCAGGATCCAAGTGCGAAAAAACGTCCGCTTTCTCGGACTTGGGTAATTTCAGAAATTGCAACAGACGTTCTTTCACTGGCAATTTGCTCAGTGATTCTGCGACGTCGGCTGGATTTAATATGATTTCTGGATTCTCGATCGTTTAGAATTTTGCATTGCAAAAGTATTAAAATCTGAAAGAATTCCTTTAGAAATAGATTAATATAATGTGAATAAAACTGCTTTTTTTGAAGAAAATTCTAGTTCGTCAGTTCTTTGTGGATTTTTCTGATCGCACCTTTGGTTCCTATGATCACAGAATTAGATGCAGAACCAAGCAATCTGCCGTTGCCTTTGTACGTATCGTACGAAGTTTCCATAATAAAATGGCCTTTGGAATCGTAAAGTTTCATACTCACAATCACCTGATTTGAAAAGACATATTTCCCAAATCCCACCTTGAAATATTTAACTTTTGGGATGATGGCAACATCGGCGTTGTTGTTTTCGCAGATCTCTTTCACGGTCTTGCTATCGACATCATCGAAGGAAATTGGGGTGTCAACCTGTAGATACTTGATATTTCCAAGAGATTTCATCTTGTCAGACGTTGCGCTGTAGAAGGCTGTGTAGGTTGGTTCTTTGATCTCATTGATATCCGGAAAAACTTCTGGATTGAAATAGAGAACGGTTTTTACTTTCGAAACTTTGAACTCTTTATTTTTGTAAATCAAGGCGTCACCATAATTTGCACAGGAAATCAGGAGGCTTGACAGATAGAAAGTTAGAAAAGGAGAGCGTAGATATTTTTTCATTTGTTTTTTGCAAAATTACAATGATTTTTCAATAATTCAATATGAATTTTAAGATTTTTTTAACAGAATTTGACAAGTGTATTTTTCGGTGTTTCAATCATTAATCATCACAAAATTCTTACTTTTGTTTTTATGACTTCAACAGACAAAAGATTATATCTGATAGATGCGTACGCGATGATTTTTCGCGGTTATTTTGCATTCATCAAAAACCCTAGGATCACGACAAAAGGTATCAATACTTCTGCCATTTTTGGTTTCACGAATTCTTTGATCGAATTAATAAAGCGCGATCGCCCAACACATTTGGCTGTGGTCTTCGATGTTGGGAGAACAAACGTCCGCCACGATGATTATGCAGAATATAAAGCCAATCGTCTGGAAACTCCAGAACCAATTCTTTTGGCAAAACCTTTTATCAATGATATTTTGAATGCAATGCACATTCCAATTTTGGGAGTAGAAGGTTATGAAGCAGATGATGTCATCGGAACGATTGCCTGCAAAGCTGAGAAACAAGGCTACAATGTTTTTATGGTAACGCCTGACAAGGATTTTGCACAATTGGTGACAGATAAGATAAAAATCTACAAACCAAGTATGAAGGGTAGCGATATCGAGATCCTTGGTGTTGAAGAGATCAAAGCCAAATATGAGATCAACGACCCAAAACAGATCATCGATTATCTTGGAATGATGGGTGATGCGGTGGATAATATTCCAGGTTTGGATGGTGTGGGCGACAAAACAGCTAGAAAATTCATTCAGGAATTTGGGTCGATGGAAAATCTTTTGGCCAATACACACGCGTTGAAAGGAAAAATGAAGGAGAAAGTAGAAGCCAGCGCAGAACGTGGACTTCTGTCTAAGAAATTAGCAACCATTATTTGTGATGCGCCAATCGAATTTATCGAAGAACAATATGATCTCGATATGCCTGATTTTGATAAGGTCAAAGAGATTTTTGACGAATTGGAATTCCGAAGATTGTACGAAAATCTTTACCGCGCATTTTCAAACAAAGAATATGTGGAGGAATTGATGGAAGTTGAAAATCCAAATGACGGAAAAGTTGAAACTTCCAATGCACCGAATAAAAACGGAATGATGGATATGTTTGCCACTTTCGAACAGCTGGATCAGGCAACCACCACAAAATCCAATATTGAAGGCAACGACCATCTTTATCAATTTATCCATGATCCGAAAGCGCAGAGAATTCTTTTAAACAATCTGCTTAAGCAAAAAGCGGTTTGTTTTGATACGGAAACCACTTCGCTTAATGAACTGGAAGCGGAATTGATCGGGATGAGTTTTTCTTACAAAAAAGGATTGGCTTATTACATTCCAATCACTGAAAATAGGGAAGAAGCGCAGGAAACGATTGAGCTTTTCCGACCATTTTTCGAAGCCGAAGATGTTTTGAAAATTGCGCATAATCTGAAGTATGATGCTAAAGTTCTTCAGAATTATAATATTGATGTTAAAGGCAAGATCTTTGACACCATGATCGCGCATTACCTTCTGAATCCCGATGGCAGACACGGAATGGATTATCTCTCGGAAATGTACCTCGATTACAAACCGGTTTCCATCGAATCACTCATCGGTAAAAAAGGGAAAAACCAATTGACGCTTCGTGAAGTGGATATCGAAACGCAAACGGCTTATGCTGCAGAAGATGCGGATGTGACTTTTCAATTATATGAATTGTTTGCGCCACAATTGGCCAAAGAAAATCTGGAAGAATTGTTCTACAATGTAGAAATGCCTTTGATGCGCGTTCTTGCGAAGATAGAATTAACCGGTGTAAAACTCGATAACAATTGGTTGGCGCAGGAAAGTATCGACCTTGAAAATGACCTTCGCGTTTTAGAATCCAAAATTTTCGAATTGTCTGGAGAAAACTTCAATATGAACTCTCCAAAACAGCTGGGCGAAATCCTTTTTGATAAAATGCAGTTGGATCCGAAAGCTAAAAAAACTAAAACCGGACAATATGCAACTTCGGAAGATGTCCTTCAAAAATTGTCTTCGAAGCACGAGATCATTGCTTCGATTTTGGAGTACAGAACGTTACAGAAATTGAAATCAACTTATGTTGATGCGTTACCAAGTCAAATCGATAAAAAAGATGAACGCGTTCACACGACTTTTGCGCAGACAGTCGCTGCAACAGGACGTTTAGCAAGTGTCAATCCGAATCTTCAAAATATCCCGATCAGAACTTTGAGAGGACAACAGATCCGTGGTGCTTTTGTTGCTGACGAAGGAAAAAAGATCATCTCCGCCGATTATTCTCAAATTGAATTAAGACTAATTGCTGAAATTTCTGGCGAACAAAATATGATCGCTGCTTTCCAAAACAACGAAGATATTCACGTTTCCACTGCGGCGAAGTTGTTTGATATTCCTTTGGAAGAAGTGACCAAAACCCAAAGAGGTCAGGCGAAAACGGTCAATTTCGGAATCATTTATGGTCAGGGTGCTTTTGCCTTAGCCGAACAAACCGGACTTTCCAGAACCGAGGCAAAGAAGATGATTGATTCTTATTATGAGTCTTATCCGCGTTTGAAAGAATATATGGCAGAGCAGGTCAAGAAGGCTCAGGATTTAGGTTACGTCCAAACGATTCTTGGTAGAAAACGCCATTTGAAAGATATCAATTCCAGCAATTTCGTGGTAAAAGCCCACGCCGAAAGAAACGCTGTAAATGCGCCAATCCAAGGAAGCGCCGCCGATATTATCAAATTAGCGATGATAAAAATTGATGAAGAATTAGAAGCTCAAAACCTTCAGACCAAAATGCTCTTGCAGGTTCACGATGAATTGCTCTTCGAAGCGCCGATTGATGAAGTAGATGTTGCGATGTCATTAATTAAAAAAGAAATGGAATCGGCTTTTGTGACGACGGTTCCATTGCTGGTGGAAGTTGGTGTTGGGAATAACTGGTTGGAAGCGCATTAATTAGATTAATAATTTTTATATTTATTAAAATCAAAAAAACATACAATATGAAAGCAGTAGTATTTTACGAACACAACACTGAGAAATCGATGGATGAATTTATGGCCGTTTTTCCACGCCACGAAGTGTTGGAAGAAGAGTTCATCAAATCTGGGAAAGTTTTGGGAACAGGCGCTTTTGCTAATCCTAGAGAAGGTGCGATGGCAATCTTCATCAACAAAGAGGCTGCAGAAGAGTTTGTGAATGGTGACCCTTTTGTACAGGAAGGTTTGATCGCGAAAGTGACCATCAGAGAATGGAATGACGAATTAGCTTAAATATTCAGCACTATGATCTCATTGATTATTCCCAAACTTCCTTTTATTAATAAGGAGAAAACGCTTGATTATTATAAGAATTTAGGTTTCGAACTGGTGGCCGACCACGGCGATTATCTGATCACAAAATATCAGGATTTGGAGATCCACTTTTTCAGCTTTGAAACGTTGATTCCTGAAAAATCGGATTTTATGATCTATCTCAGGATTGAAAATGAGATCGAAAAATTTTATCAAAAACTTCAGGATCAAGGCATTGAAATCCATCCCAACGGAAAATTGGAAACAAAACCTTGGCAGATGAAAGAGTTTTCGCTAATCGACCCAAGCGGAACATTGTTGACCTTTGGAGAAAAGATTTAACTTTTAAAATCAAAAAATATGGCTGATAATGAGAATTACGTTACAATTATTCTGGGATCGATATTTGTGATCACAGGTTTGATCATGTATTATTTTCCACCAAAGAAGATCAATTATCTGTACGGCTACAGGACCAAAAACTCTATGAAAAATTTGGAGCGTTGGACGTTTGCACAAAGGTATTCTGCAAAATTGATGATGTGGTGCGGCGTTGTATTAGTGATCTCGGGAATTGCTGGTTTTATTTTAAAATTAAATCCTAACATCATGAAAATCGTTGGTCTCGTGGAACTTATCATTCTCGTCATCTTTCTCTTTATCAAAACGGAAACCGATATTAATAGAAAATTTGGTAAAACAGTGTAACAATCGCTTTGTATCACCGACTTAATATGAACTTATAAATTCAAAAAAAATAAATTTTAAATATGAAAAATATAAAACTGTATGGTTTTTTTGTTGGTTTTGCGCTGTTGCAAAGCTGCTCGACTGCTAAAAATTTCACCTACGAAGGCAAAGGTTTCAAAGAGGCTTACAAAAGTATCAGTTTGGAAGACCTAAAGACAAACCTTTATGTCATTGCTGCTGACGATATGGAAGGTAGAGATACAGGAAGTGCAGGCCAGAAGAAAGCCGGTGTTTATATGATCGAGCAATACAAAAAGAATGGGATCGGTTTTCCTGCAGCTTTAGGTTCATATTATCAAAAGGTACCATCTGAGGCGATGAAGAAATATGGTGAAGCTTTGCCTGATTCTGAAAATATCATGGCCTACATCGAAGGTAGTGAAAAACCAAATGAAGTGATTGTAGTTTCTGCGCATTACGATCACGTGGGAACCAAAAATGGTGTGGTCTTCAACGGTGCAGATGATGACGGAAGTGGAACTGTTGCGGTGATGGAAATCGCTAAAGCCTTCCAGGAAGCTAAGAAGAAAGGTTATGGACCAAAACGATCGATCCTTTTCCTCCACGTAACGGGTGAAGAGCACGGGCTTTTCGGCTCCGAATATTATTCTGATAATCCTGTTTTCCCTTTGGCAAACACGGTTGCTGACCTTAACATCGATATGATCGGACGCGACGACCCAGAAAACAGAGGCAAGCAATATGTCTATGTGATCGGTTCCGAAATGTTGAGTACAGAACTCAAAAAGATCAATGAAACGGCGAACCAAAAATCTGTGAATCTGGAACTTAACTATAAGTATGATGATCCAAAAGATCCACAAAGATTGTACTACAGATCAGACCATTACAACTTTGCAAAGCACAATATTCCAGTCGCATTTTTCTTTGACGGGATCCACGAAGATTATCATAAATCTACGGACGATGCAGACAAGATCGATTATCCATTGTTGCAGAAAAGAACACAATTGGTTTTCACAACTGCTTGGGAACTGGCCAACAGACCAGAGAGAATCAAGGTGGATGGGAAAAATAACAGATAGAAATTAGATTTCAAATTTTAATAAATGAAAAGACGACAGGTGATGTCGTCTTTTCTGTTTTTATTAAAAGTTATAAGAGTAAAATTACTTATTCAAAATCTGATTTTGAAACTGGAGTTGTTGATCCTTCCAAGAATCTATAAAGGAACGGCGCTTTGTTCGCGGAACCACTGTAATGTTTTTCCAATCTTTCCAAGATGTTCATACCAAGGATTTTCCTTTGAAAATTGTTGCGCCTGAGCGGTTCTCCAAGGATGGCTTCATAAAGATGCTGCAGTTCTTTCATGGTGAATTTGTCTGGAAGAAGGTTGCTTCCCATCACTTGATAATCAATATTTTTTCTGAGATAGAGTAGTCCTTTTTCTATCATTTCCTGGTGGTCAAAGGCCATATTCGGTAACTCGTTGACATTGAACCATTGGCAAACTTCATTGAAAGAATCCGGAAAAGTGTAGGTCAACGTGTAATCTATTAAAGCACAATATCCTACAGAAATAAAACGCTGATAGATCCAGTGATTTTGGTCAACCTCGATATTCCTGTTTTCAAGAAGTTTTTGGTGCGTATTATTTTCTGTCCTTTTGATGTCCCCAAAGGTGTAAAATTGTTCCAAAAAAACGTCCGAAAGGTGCGTTCTTTCGTGTAATGTTCTCGCAGCGGCATCATTCAAATTCTCATCATTGAAGATAAATCCACCAGGGACAGACCAGAGATCCAAGTCATGGTATTTGAGCAAAAGAACCTTGAGCGTATCCTTGTGAAACCCGAATATCACGCAGTCTACAGAGACGTGCTCTACAAAGTCATTGGTATCTATTAATTCTTTAAGATTCTGTTTATTCTTGTTGTTCTCGGTCATAGGTTATTGGCGTTTTATTGAGGAAAAAAGTAAGGCCAAATATAATTAATAATGGCAATAAAATAAATAAAGGGTAAAAATTACTGGCATCTTTGTAAAAAATGATGGCCATGTAAAGCGATCCTACAGAACTTCCTAGGGAAGAAAATATTACAACGATAGAGACCAAAAGGTGTGTTTTCTCTTTCGGGACCTTATTCAATATCTCAGAATTGTAAAGTGGAAAAAGAGGTGCGAGAAACAGACCGATCATTGGCATGATGAAGATCAACAGAAATTTGTAGTCACTATAAAAATAGGATATTAGGACCTGACAAATTCCTAGGATCAGAAATACCACGAACAGACATATCATGATCAATTTGAACCAATGAAACCTCAAGATCAAACGGCTCGTGGCCAATCTTCCAAAGAATGAAAATAAAGCTAAAAATGCGGAAGCCTGCAGCGCAAAATAGGAATTGATCTTCAAATTGTTCTTGAAAAAACTGGGAAGCCAGGAATTAAAGCTCTGCTCTATAAAAACCATGAAGAACACGATAATAAAGAAATAAACCAGTTTTGGACTTAGAAAGAATTTCCACTCGCCAGGTTTTTTCCCATCTTCTGATTTTTGAGCTTCATCAATATCAACAGATTTAAGCAGCAACAGAGTAATTATGCTAAGAAATGCGATGACCCAGAAGCCGAACTTCCAATATTCTGAATAAGAGCTTGTCAGCAATGTTCCAAAACCGATGTTCACAAAAAATATCCCGAACATAAAGGAAGCGTCTACACTGCTGATCGCACTGGACAATTGGGCATCTTTAAAATTATTCTTGATGATACTGAACACTGATATTTTTGCCAAAGCGAAACTGACGCCTACGATACTCAACCAAATTTTGAAAAACCAAAATGTATCCACAAGGGGCAATGCAATACAACTCACAAGAATGAAAACAAGTGAAAAGATCAGTGCGTTTTTGTTACCAGTTTTAGCGATCAGATTAACACAGAATAAAGACATGATCGCCATGGGAATATCCTTGAAAGATTCCAAAACGCCCAAACCTTTGTAAGAAACTTTCTCAGACAATTGCAGGATGATTACGCCCATACTGTTGAGCAACATTGAGAAAATCAAAAAGCTTAACATTAGTGGAAGCTTTATCCTGTTTTTATTAACATTCATTTAATCCAAGTTAACTTATTTTTAACATTTGCCCACTTTTTCAGGGATTTCAAATATACAAAAATAACCGAAATATATGATAAGTACTTCACTCAAATCACCATCAATAAAGGGAAAATAAAAAAAATAAAAAATTATTTTGTAGTGTTGAAAAATAAATTACTTTTATTGTCTCAGTTTGAGATTAACAAAAAATTAATTAAAATATGAACTTAAAGTATTCAAAATGTCTTGGGCTAGCGGCTGTTCTTTACTTTACGGCCAACTACTCAGCACAGCAAGTGAGTGACACTACTTCTAAAGAAAGTGCAATTGAAGAAGTTGTTGTCATTGGTTACGGTACTCAGAAAAAGAGTAATGTGACTGGCGCTATTGCAAGCATCAAAGCTTCGGATATCGAGGACATCCCAGCAGGTAAACCAGAGCAAGTTCTACAAGGTAGGGCAGCAGGGGTTTCTGTTGTTACCAATTCTGGACAGCCAGGTTCTTCTGCCACAGTAAGGGTCAGAGGACTTACAAGTTTTGGGGCCGGAGGAAATGATCCAATGTGGGTCGTGGATGGAATCATTGTAGATGGAATTGGGTGGCTTAATCAATCTGATATCGAAAGTATCGAAGTTTTGAAAGATGGAGCATCTTCTGCAATTTATGGTGTATCAGCGGCTAGAGGGGTAATTCTAGTAACTACTAAAAAAGGTAAAAAAGGAGCTCTTAACTTAGCATACAATGGCAGTTTTGGAGTTTCTGAAGTCGCAAGAAAGCTTGATCTTTTGAATGCGAAGCAATATGCTACGATCATCAATGAAGGTTTTGTGAATGACAATCAAGCACCAAGATTTTCGAATCCATCTATCTTTGGACAAGGTACAGATTGGCAGGATACTATTTTCAATACTGGCGACAGACAATCTCATGAAATCAGCATAAATGGTGGTAACGAAAAATCCACTTATTACGCGTCTTTCGGATATTTTGATCAGACAGGAACGGTGATGGGTGACATTTCCAAGTACAAAAGACTGAATGCACGTTTGAACTCAACGCACAAAGTTCTTGATTTCTTGACCATTGGACAGACTTTCTTGTACACACATCAAAAAAGTCAAGGTATTGGGACCAATGAATTGTTTGGAGGACCTTTGAGTTCTGCAATTAACTTAGATCCTACAACACCCGCAGTTGTGACAGATTGGTCGACGGTAAATCCTGCAAATTACACCAATCAATATATCATCAGAGACCAAAATGGAAACCCATATGGTATTTCGCCTTGGGTAAATCAGGAAATGTCAAATCCATTAGCTTATAGATATACGCAACAAGGAAGAAACGGCTGGTCCGACGATTTTGTTGGAAATGTTTTTGCAGATTTGAGATTAGCTCCAGGTTTGAATTTCAAAACGACCCTCAATGGTAAAAAATCATATTGGGGAAGTGAAGGTTTTAATCCTAAATTTTATTTAAGTTCTACGCTTAGTAATCAAACCTTTAATAGTTTGAACAGAACTTCACAAACCAAATTTGAATGGAGTTTCGAGAATACTTTAACATATCAGAAAAAGCTTGGTGATCACAACTTCAATGTTATGATCGGACAGGGAGTTTATAGAAATAATATTGGCTCTGGCCAAAGTGTTACCTACACAAATTTACCAATCGAGAATTGGCAAGATGCAGCTTTCTATGCTGTGGACGCAAAAAATATCACAGCAAATGCCTGGGATACAACCCAAACTAGAAGAGCGTCTTACTTTGGTCGTTTCATCTATGACTACCAAGATAGATACTTACTTACTGGTACTTTCAGAAGAGATGGATCTTCAAAATTTTTGAAATATTGGGGTAATTTCCCATCATTCTCTTTAGGGTGGAATGTACATAAGGAAGGATTCTGGAAAGATAATGATATCATCAACACTTTTAAAATCAGAGGAGGATATGGTGTCTTAGGAAATGATGCAATCGATGATTTTATGTACAGAAGTTCATTGGTATCAGGAAGTAACTATCCAAATGGAGAGATCAATCCAAGTATCATCATCGGATATAGCCCGAACACATTGGGAAATCCAAATCTTAAATGGGAGGAGACCGCACAAACAGATATCGGGGCGGACATCAAGTTTCTTAACAACTTTACTTTAGGATTTGATTACTACTATAAAAAGACGACAGATATTTTGCGTCGAGTGGCTATTCCAGGTTACGTAGGAGTACCAACCGATCCTTTTGCCAACGTTGGTGATATGGAAAACCGAGGGATGGAATTTGAGCTTGGCTACAAAAAGAGCTGGGAGGATTTTGACATTTCATTGACTGGTAACTTCTCTACAAACAAGAACAAAGTTCTAAGATTGGAAGATGATGTAGAATGGAGAGAGTTTTCATCACTGCATTCTATGGGTACAGTTTCGAGGCTACAAGTTGGAAAATCCGTTGGAACATTTTACGGTTACACCTATGGCGGCGTCTTCCAAAATCAACAACAGATCAATTCTTATGTCAATGCGAATGGTGATATGATCTTGCCAAACGCAAAACCAGGAGATTTCATGTGGAATGATAATAATGGGGACGGAAAAATAACTGAGGAAGACAGAGTGGACATCGGAAGTTCCATTCCAAAATTCACTTATGGTTTTACTATCAACATGAACTACAAGAGTTTTGACTTCATGGTCTTCACACAAGGACAAGGAGGCAACAAGATCCTACAAGGTTTGCGAAGACTTGATATGCTGGATGCCAATTATCAAACCTCTATCCTGAACAGATGGACCGGTGAAGGGTCAACCAATGACAACCCGAGACTTACAAGATTAGACCCTAATGGTAACTATACAAAAATGTCTAGCTATTATCTTCAAAAAGGAGATTACATGAGAATCAAACTTGTTCAGCTGGGGTACACGCTTCCAAAAGATACAACATCAAAATTTGGAGCAAACAAAGTGAGACTGTATGTTACAGGAGAAAACTTATTCACTTTTACCAAATATACTGGTTATGACCCAGAGATCGCAGGTGGTAACGAGTATGGTATCGATAGAGCTTACTATCCACAGGCAAGAACGTTTTTATTTGGAGCAAACATTCAATTTTAATGATTAAAAAAATGAAAAATTTAAATTTTATAAATAAAAGTGTTGCAGTTGTAATGTTAGCCGGACTTAGTTTCGGTAGTGTGAGCTGCAATGGAGATTACATTGGAGATGTAGAAAACATTGGAACTTTTGATGATGCCAATTATTTTAAAAGTGAAGAACAATGTTTAAGTGCGACAGCATCGGTCTATGACATTATGAAAAAATATGCTGGCGGATTCGAAAACCAGGTAACTTTTGTGAATGCTGGGTCAGATGATTTCTTTGCCGGCGGAGGAAGTTCTACAGATGGTGCAGGTATTCAAGGATTTAATAATTACAATATCAATCCCAACACAATGCCTGCCAGCTACTGGAAAGATTATTACCAAGGAATTGCAAGAGCGAATTGGGTTATCGAAAGAATGCCAAGCGCTCCTGTGAGTGATGCTTTCAAAAAGAAGATCATAGCTGAGGTTACAGTTCTAAGATCACTTTACTACTTCGAATTGGTAAGGTTATTTGGAAATGTGCCGTTGATCCTAAAGCAGATCACCTCCGATGACGACTATTGGAATATTCCTCAAAGTCCTAAACAAGATATATATAACCAGATCGAGGGCGATATTGCAAGCGTCTGGGCAGATCTTCCTACAACAGTAACAGGCGCAGATAGAGGTCGACTAACACAAGGTGCTGCAAAAGCAATTCTGGGGAAAATTTATCTTTTTGATAACAAAAAAGCAGAAGCAGCAGCTCAATTTGCTGATGTCAATGGAACACCTGGCACTACCAGCCAGTATGGTTACAAATTGGTTGATGACTATAATAGTCTTTGGGTGACAGACAACAAATTCACTTCCGAATCCATCCTGGAAGCAGTGTACACAAACGCTGGTATGTCAGATTGGGGTTTCTGGGGTTGGGGCAAAGATGAGGGTAACTCTATTTGCATCATGACTGGAATCAGATCTTACACCCGAGTAGGTACAAGTGACGCTCCAGATCTTGTTTCTGGTTGGGCATTCAATACGATCACAGATGATCTTTTCAATTTCATGGGAAATGATCCAAGAGCAGATGCCACGATCCTGAATGCTAAAAAACTTCAGCAAGAAGGTAAGATCACTTATTCTCCAGCATATTCCGATACCGGCTACTTCTTGAAAAAGTACGCACCTTACAAATCTGGTGTTTCTCCTTTACCAGGAGCTATGGAACTTAACTTCCGTCAAAATTATATCGTGATCCGTTTGGCAGACAGTTATCTTATGGAAGCTGAAGCCTTAAATGGTACAGGGAGTAGAGCACAAGCATTGTTAGATGCCGTACGTGCAAGAGTTGGATTAGCATCCGTTCCAGTTTCGATCCAAGCGATCAAGGATGAAAGAAGAAGAGAGTTGGCAGGAGAAGGCCATCGTTGGTTCGATCTTGTAAGATGGGGAGATGCGCCTTCAAAATTAGCTTCTAAAGGATTTGTAGCAGGTAAAAATGAAATTCTACCAATTCCTTATGCTGAATTATTGAATACGGCACTGAAACAAAATCCTCAATATTAACATTACTAAATTAATCTTATGAAAACGAAAATATCTAAAATAAAGATTTTAAGCTTTCTAGCAGCGTCTTTATTTATATCTTCTTGTGTTCCAGATACTGTTGATGGCGATGGAAATGGACTAACACCTACCAATTCCGATGCTTCTTTTACGGTCACTAAAACATCGGAAAATCATTATACTTTAACAGCGTCCAATCAGAACTATCTTTTTTCGAAATGGGATCTTGGTGATGGCGGCGGATTCGCAAGAGCAGCGAACATCTATGATATTTTTCTTCCAGACGAGGGCAACTATGTGATTCAACACCAGATCATAGGTCAGGGAGGAGTTGTTGCCGGGACATCTAGTCAAACAGTAAAAGTTGATATGTCCGATCCCAATTCGGGAAACATGATACAAGGCGGAAAGTTTGCAGATGCAGCCGATGTAGCAAAGTGGAGTCTTGCATTTCCCAATCCTTCAGGGACAGCGCTTTGGACTTTTGCAGACGGAAAAGCAACTTTTGTAGCAAAAGGCTGGGAAAGAAATGTGATGTATCAAGCAGTAAACGTAGTAGCTGGACGTAAGTACAAAGCTGATGCGGTTGTTAGCTCAAAGGGCGTTGCAGACTCTTGGTTTGAGATTTACGTTGGATATGCAAAACCAACTGCTAATACAGACTACACAGGTGATGGAAATGATTCCACTTGGCTGAGAGGCATTAATACTTGGGCAGGAAGCGGAACTTCGCCTTTTAACGGGAAAATCTCTAGTGTTGGTTCTACCAATTCTAACAATCCGACTGGTACTTTCACAGCTACTCAGACCGGTGTGGCATATTTTGCCATCCGATCTGGAGGTAACGATATGAAGGAAGGAATTTCTATTACCAATATAGAATTCCGAGGCGTCAACTAATTTTTTCTTATCATATTTTCTTAGGTGAAAGAGGTTCTCAACAACCTCTTTCATTTTTATTAATAATAACAAACATCATCAAAGATTCTGTCAGAATTGACAATCTGTTATGAAAATATCATTTCAAAACACTTTTTCTTGATCTGAATTATGGTGATGGTCACAAAATTTTATGAAAATGTTTACAAAATCAAAAGCGTACCCAAACAAAATGTTCTTCTTCGGAATAGCAATTTTCTCTCTTATGTTTTGCCAAAGCAATACTGTCGACGAGCAAACACCTCCCGATCCGCCAACTGGTGGAGGCAATAATGGTAATTACGCAACGGCTAGTTTTTGGCTCACAAAAGCAGACGAATCCACAAAACTCCAAAAGCAGACCGATATCTTATTCAATAATGCAACAAACAATTATCAAACGTTAGATGTGGATGCATCGCAAAAATATCAGACGATTGACGGTTTTGGCTACACATTGACTGGTGGAAGTGTTCAGGTCATCAATCAACTTTCTGCAGCGAAGAAAGAGGAATTGTTACAAGACCTTTTTTCGAATAAAGACAATTCGATTGCCGTGAGTTACATCAGACTAAGTATTGGCGCATCCGATCTCAACAGTAGTGTTTTTTCTTATGACGATATGCCAGCAGGACAAACGGATCTTTCTCTAGCGAATTTTTCTTTGGCAAAAGATCAGGCTTTGATCGAGATGCTGAAAAAGATATTGACCATCAATCCGAATATAAAAATCATGGCAACACCTTGGTCGCCTCCAGTTTGGATGAAGGATAATGGAAGTACAATCGGTGGAAGTCTTCAGCCACAATATTACAATGTCTATGCGCAATATTTTGTAAAATACATCCAAGCAATGAAGGCTCAGGGAATTACAATCGACGCCATCACACCTCAGAACGAACCTTTGCATCCAGGCAACAACCCAAGTTTGCTAATGACGGCTCCACAACAGGCGACATTCATCAAAAACAGTCTTGGACCAGCATTTCAAGCTGCAAATATCACAACAAAGATCGTCCTGTATGACCACAATTGCGACAAACCGGAATATCCAATGGAGATCTTGGCAGATGCCGAAGCTTCAAAGTATGTGGACGGTTCGGCATTTCATCTTTATGCGGGCAACATCGCTGTTTTGAGTAATGTGCATTTGGCTTATCCAACCAAAAATCTATATTTTACGGAGCAATGGACTGGCTCTACATCTTCGTTTTCTGATGATCTGATGTGGCATTCCAAAAATGTGATCATCGGTTCTATGAGAAACTGGAGCAAAATCGCTTTGGAATGGAATTTGGCCAACGACCCAAATTTCAATCCGCATACAGACGGTGGCTGTACGCAATGCAAAGGTGCCATCACAGTCAATCACAATGAAGCTTTCACAAAAAATGTGGCTTACTACATCATTGCACACGCATCCAAATTTGTTCCTCAGAATTCTCAAAGAATTGCTTCTACTCAACCAGGTAATCTGAGTTCTGTAGCTTTCACAACGCCAGACGGAAAAACAACTTTGATTGTCCTTAATGAAGGAAATGCAACCGAAAATTTCAATATCAAAATGAATGGTAAATCTGCTGCAACATCTTTACCAGCGAGAGCTGTGGCGACCTATGTTTTTTAAGGTTTGATTCTAATTAATTCTGAATATGAACGTAAATCCTATCAAAATAATTTCGATTCTTTCATTGATCTCAGTGACCACTTTGTCTTGTATTAATCAAAAAAATGCAGACAAAGGAAAGCTGGTCTTTCAGGACGAGTTCAATAACAAAGGTTTGCCAGACGCTTCCAAATGGGAATTTGAAGTTGGCGGTGATGGTTTTGGGAATAATGAACTTCAGTTCTATACCAAAGACAGAACCGAAAATGCTAGAGTAGAAAACGGCAATCTCATCATCGAAGCCAAAAGAGAAAAGTGGGAGAAGAACGATTACACTTCAGCAAAATTGATCACGAAGAATACTTTTCCATTCCAATACGGAACTGTGGAGGTGCGAGCCAAATTGCCAAAAGGTAAAGGAACCTGGCCGGCCATCTGGATGCTGAGCAAAAACATCAAAGAATGGCCAGATGATGGCGAGATCGACATTATGGAACACGTTGGTTACAACGAAGGTTATGTACACGCATCAGTCCACACCAAGAAGTACAATCATATCATCAACACTCAGAAAACGGATACGATCATCATCAAAGATGTTGCAGAAAACTTCCACGTTTACAGAGCCGATTGGACGCCAGAAAAGATTGAGATGTTCGTGGATGACAAAAAATATTTCACCTACATTAAAACTGAAAATGACTACGAAGCCTGGCCATTCGACCAACCATTCTATTTGATCCTGAATCAGGCAGTAGGAGGGAACTGGGGCGGAAAAGAAGGTGTGGATGAATCGATATATCCACAAAAATTTCTGATAGATTATGTCAGAATTTATAAAAAATAATTAATCAATCGATGTCAAGTCTTTGATGTCCAACTATAAAACAAAATGAAAAAGACAATTGTATTATTTGCTGCTTTATCACTTTCGGCAAATATGAATGCCCAGAATTACTGGAAAAAAGGAATGAAGCAAGGAAAAGTGATTCTTACTTCGCAAAAGAGCAATGAGAAATTTGCCAAGAAATCGAATGCGGTTTTCACAGATTTTCCTCAACCTAAAGAAACGGATGTTTGTGTTTTCGTAGATCCGGATTTCAAATATCAAAAGCTGATCGGCATTGGTGGTGCAATCACAGACGCTTCCGCTGAGGTTTTCGCGAAGATCCCAAAAGAAAAACAGAAGGAATTTATTGAGGCTTATTACGGAAAGTCGGGGATTGGTTACAATGTCGTTCGCACCAATATGAACTCCTGCGACTTCTCCAGCGATACCTACACTTACGTCAAGGACAATGATGAATCTCTCAAATCATTTGATGTAAAACACGATGAACAGTACAAAATTCCCTTGATCAAATTAGCGCAAAAAGCTATTGACCCGAAGGATTTTAAATTTTACTTTAGTCCGTGGAGTCCGCCAGCATGGATGAAAACCAATAACAATATGCTGAAAGGTGGAAAATTATTGGACAAATATTATCAAGTTTGGGCCAATTATTATGTTAAATTCATTCAGGAATATGAAAAACGAAATATTCCGGTTTGGGGATTGACGATTCAAAATGAACCAATGGCTGTCCAAACTTGGGAATCTTGCCTGTACACAGCAGATGAAGAGGCAAAATTCCTTAAGGAAAACCTCGGTCCAACACTTTGGAAAAATAATTACAGGGACAAAAAAGTCATCATTTGGGATCACAACAGAGACTTGATGTACCAACGTGCAACGACGACTTTGCAAGATCCGGAAACTTCAAAGTACGCATCCGGAATTGGTTACCACTGGTATGAAACGTGGAATAACAAGTCTCAACTGTTTGATAATCTGGCAGAAACTCACAAAGCTTTTCCTGACAAATTTTTGATTTTCACAGAAGGTTGCAAGGAACAATTTGATTTTTCAAAGATCTATGATGTGAGTTTAGGAGAACTGTACGGCAGAAATATGATCAACGATTTCAACAAAGGAACATCTGCTTGGACTGATTGGAACATTCTTTTGGACGAAAAAGGTGGGCCAAATCACGTCGGTAATTTCTGTTTTGCACCGATCATTTACGATTCAAGAACGAAGGAATTGCATTACACCTATGAATATTATTATATCGGACACATTTCCAAATATGTGAAACCAAATGCACAGCGCGTTGGAACTTCCACCAACAAGGATTTTCTACTTTCCACAAGTTTCCTGAACGAGAGTGGGGAACTGGTAGTGGTCGTGATGAACGAAGGTGATGCAGATACAGATTTCAATCTTTGGATCGAGGGAAAATCTTCGAAACTTGCTGCGCCAGCGCATTCTATTCAGACTATAGTTTTATAGTTATATATTATTTTCAAAGAAACAGCAGCTAAAAATTAGCTGCTGTTTTATTTTATACGTAGAAATTATTTTCTATTTTAATTTTTCTGTTATCATTTTGCAATCTGCAGGTGTCAATCTTTGACCTTTGGAATAATTGATGGCTTGTGGAGAAGAATAAACCAATTTTGAAGCGCTCGGATCAGCATAGTCGCCAATGCCTTCCAATAAAACGCCGCTGTCTTGTAGGAAATAAATTTCGCGTTCGCTTACAGAACCTTCTGAAGCAAACTTGTAATTGACTCTCAAAGTGTCGCCAGCAACTTTACCGGTGATATCGCCAGCATTGGAATCTTTCTCAACGTTTTTATATTTCAATTTTCCGGAAACATTTCCATTGGTGATCTTGTACGACAAAAACATTGAATCTTTTCCAATGACATTCATATAACAATAATCTTTATTTTCCTGTTCCGAAATTTGATTAGGATCTTCTGAAACGGCCAGTGTATCAGGTTTTCTGTTTTCAACATTGATCTGTTTCTCAATATTCTTTTCGCAAGAACAAACCATTAATAAGGATGCTGACAGAATTAAAAAAGCGTTTTTCATAATTATTTTAATTGATATAGTTTTAGCTTAGAAAATATTATACCACATTGATTTATAATCGGATATGATAGACACGAATGACCAATTAACATAATTCTTAAAAAGTCCTATAATTTACATTATGTTAAATAGGGTGTTTAAAGTGCTTATTATCAAACATTTTAAAATGGCCAAAATTTTCTTGTCTTACTTTTGATTATTCAACACTGAAATCCACAAAAGAGTCTAATTTTGGAAACTTCTTCACAGAAACGAATTTCTTATCCGTACAGTCGATTTCTGTCCAACCTTTTTTATGATTAAGATCACCGACTTCGATCACGTATGGTTGATAAGTCAGATTTTTATTTTCATCCAGAATTTCCCTGTACTGCACAGCAATGTCCATTATGCATTCAAATTCTGTATTCAGTTTTACATTTCGGTAAATCAGATCAAAATGGGTTTCTCTGTTTTGAGGAATATCAAAATAAGTTTCATAGCTCAAAGTATCGCCCTTAAGAACCGAAATTGCTTTCAAAGCAAAATACAAAGCGTGCGTGTAATATTCTCTGGTTTTTTTTCTGTCCAGATCATTCTCATAAAATCCACCTTCAAATAATATCGATGGAATTCCAGCTTTCATAAAATTGTCACCGGTGGATGTTGGATAAAATTCGTCGGTATACTTTGCAATCCTGTTTGGCAAGATCTGTTTCATCTGCATGTAGATCGCTGCAATCACGGCCATACTTTTTTTACGGTTTTCCGTCAGATCTCTTTCAAGATTTTCAGACGGTGATAAAAATGATAAGGTCGCCGGATGAACGCCGTCTGTTGTGAAAATTGTCCGTTGATCATGAAGATTCAGTAAATAACTATAGCCGCCATTCAAAACAATAGATTTCAGAACTCTGACCTCGTTGCTGGAGTTTCTGATAAAATCTCTGTTGATATCAATATCATAAGCATTCCGTCTGGTCCAAGCTTCGGAACCATCTGGATTCAGCATAAAGATAAAATCCAATTGGATCAATCCCAACAGCTTTTCACTAAGCTCCGGATGCTTTTCAAATATTGAAAGCAGATCCAACATTGCCAAAGTTGCCGTGGATTCATTTCCGTGCATCTGTGACCAGGCTGCAACTTTCAGGTTTCCATTTCCGAGGGTCAACATATAAATAGGCTTACCCAAACTCGATTTTCCAACCTCTTTTATATAATCGCTGAAATTGTCCTGTAGGTAAGAAAATAATTTTTCCGGCGAAATATAACGATCTGGGAAGCTCTGATTTTGAGCATAAGGAAAACTGTTTGTCATTACAACTGATTTAGATTTTCACAAAAGTAAGATTTAATCTCAAATAAAATCAATTTACATTTGTAATATTATCAAACAAGCCGAAATGTCACTTTGTCTGTTAATTATTTTGTGGATTGATATAATCGTATTTTAATTTTATAACTAATTGATTATCAGATTTTAAAATTATTTATTTAAAGCGTATTTTTAAATTTACTTTAATAGCGATTTTAGCCAAATGCTACCATTTGTTCGTCAAATAACTAAACATTATTTTTGTGCTGATTTTGCCTATTTTACAAATGTATAAAGCCTTAATTCATAATAAATTCCTTATTTTTGCTCCAATTACTAACAAATGAGCAACGAGATCTTATTCCTATCTGGATTCTTAATATTTATCATCGCCCTACTCCTACTCGACCTAGGAATTTTCAACAAGAAAGATGCAGCAGTTTCACTGAAACAGGCCGGACTGATGAGTGTCTTCATTATCCTACTCTCTTTGGGCTTTTACATCTTACTTACTTATTTTGGTCATCATATTCATGGGATCGACAGTATGGAGCGATTGCAGGAAATTGTCACAAAACATAAACATCCTGTCAAGATCATTCCTGGAAACCTGGAACACAGTCTTATGTTATATGACAAAAATCTAGGTTTGGAGTTTCTGACTGGATATCTTGTGGAGTACGCACTTTCTATAGATAATATATTTGTGATACTGCTAGTCTTTAGTGGCTTCGGTGTAGCGCCGAGGAATTATCACCGCGTTTTGTTCTGGGGAATTTTCGGAGCCATCGTGATGAGATTCTTATTCATATTTATAGGAGCAGCATTGATCCAGAAGTTTGAATGGATCATGTACGTCTTTGGAGCGTTCCTAGTCTATACGGGAATCAAAATGTACATCGAACGTAATAAAGATGATGAGATCGATCCGCAGCATCATCCAGTGGTGAAGTTTGCGCAGAAACATTTCAAAGTTCATAACCAGTTTGTGGGCAACAAATTTTTCGTGGTCATCGATGGAATCAAAAAGATGACACCATTATTTTTGGTGTTGATCATCGTAGAATTTACAGATCTGATATTCGCTGTGGATAGTATTCCAGCGATATTCTCAATTACGAAGGATCCTTACATCGTTTTCTTCTCAAACATTTTTGCGATCATTGGTTTAAGGTCCATGTTCTTCTTGCTGGCTGGAATTGTGAATAAGTTTCGATTCTTGAAGGTCGGTTTGGCTGCATTGCTGACGTTTATCGGTCTCAAAATGATCTTCCACCACTATTTGGATGACATCGGTTTCACCACTTCACATTCATTGATTGTGATTGTATCTATCCTATTTTTAAGTATTGCTATTTCGCTGATGTTTCCGGAAAAGAAGACGCCCCATATCGAGTCTTAGTTTAAAACAAGCTAAATGAAAACGCTGTTTGCACTTTTACTTTCGATTAATATTCTTGCATGTAAATGTGATAATGTTAGTCTGAAAAGCTCATTTGAAAGTGCAGATCTTGTTTTTATAGGAAGTGTTTTCGAAGTTCATAGAACACCCTCTGGTTTTAAAACTTTAGATAATTATCTTAGCAAAGTTAAGATAGAGAAAATCTACAAAGGGAATAATTACGATGGATATTACACCGATCAAGCTACTCTTTTTGGCTCACAACTTCGCTCTTGCGACGTGATTTTAAATGAAAAGAATCAATATCTGATCTTTGCTTTCTACGAACCCGATACTGGATTTCTATTTTCTGAACACTGTCTTTACACAAAAAAACTTTCAGATATTTCTGCTGATGAACTCCAAACATTAGATATTCTCAGTAAGGAATATCAGCAAAAATTAAAGCTTGAAAGCTCAAAAATTACCAATAGTGATGACTTTGAAATTGTTCTTGATGATACTTTTAATCAGCCAAACCGGAAAATTATTAGACTAAATCAGGAAATTAAGTACTTATAATCAGCCCATAAAATTAATAAATTGTGGATAATTATTTTAGGAATGATTGTATTTGTCTTCTTATCCACAATTGTCTATTTCATGGTTAGAAAGAGAAATTTAAAAGGTTAATAAAGTTGACTTATCCACAAAAATACATTTTCGTAAATATAATTAATTGATTTACAGAAGGTTTTGTTGTATTTAATCTATATTACAAATGTAAACAATTAAGATATACAAATGTAACAGAATTTAAAATCTTATTCATTACATTTGTGAAATGGAATTCACTGATAGATTTACAAAAGTAATCGAGTATTCGGAGCTGACGCCAGCAGAATTTGCGGAAGAAATTGGTGTGCAACGTTCAAGCATTTCTCATATCATTTCTGGACGTAACAAACCTTCTCTCGATTTTATCACCAAAATAAAAACGGCGTTTCCAAAATTCGAATGGGATTGGCTCATTACAGGTGAAGGTGAAATGCTAATTTCAGAAAAAGGACCTGAATCTGTTGACGAAGAAAAGCCAGAAATTGTAGAAAAGAAAAAACCGTCATTACCAGATCTCTTTTCTTTGATCAACGATGAGAATTTTGGCGTTACCGAAAGTGAAGATAAAACAGAAAAACCAAAATCGCGAGATTCCAATATTTCTTCACAAGAAGCTGAAAAAAATATTTTATCCGATTCTCAGCCATTAGAAAATTCCATTCAAAAACAAGATTCGAAAAAGAAAAATGTTAAAAGAATTGTGTTTTTCTATGAGGATGGATCTTTTGAAACGTTTGAAAATTAGTTTTAAAATTTGAACCACAAAAGTCACGAAAGAAAATTTAAAAGTATTCATCTTTTTATTTCTTGAAAGCTCAAATGACTCACATATATTTTTTGACTTTTTTGTTAAGATATTCTGTAATAAATTTTTGTTCTCAAATAATCTTCGATTTTCAAATTTTAGAAAACTTATCTTTGCAAAAAATTTCTTTTGAAAGATATTCTTCTCATCACGCCTCCTTTCACGCAACTCAACACGCCTTATCCGGCGACGGCTTATATCAAAGGTTTTTTGAATACCAAAAATATATCAAGCTATCAAATCGATTTGGGGATTGAAGTGATCTTGCAGTTGTTTTCAAAAGAAGGGATTCAGAAAGTTTTTTCCAAGGAAATTGATATTAAAAATATCTCAGAAAATTCTCAGCGTATTTTTGCTTTACGAGATGAATACATCAAAACGATCGATCAGGTCATTCTTTTTCTACAAAATAAAAATCCAACTTTAGCGCGACAAATCTGTTCAATGAATTTTCTGCCGGAAGCTTCCCGTTTCAATCAGTTGGATGATATGGAATTTGCTTTTGGAAATATGGGTTTGCAGGACAAAGCGAAACATTTGGCAACGTTGTATTTGGAAGATCTTTCAGATTACATTGTTGAAAATGTGGATTCGGATTTTGGTTTCAGCAGATATGCAGAACGATTGGGAAAAAGTGCGAATTCTTTTGATGAATTATATTCAAAATTAAATGATGATCAGACTTTTACAGATGATTTCACGTTGGATATTCTTCAAGAAAAGTTGGAATTGGTTCAGCCGAAATTGGTTTGTTTTTCTGTCCCTTTTCCTGGGAATTTATATTCAGCGTTTAGATGTGCCAAATTCATCAAAGAACATTATTCGCACATCAAAACTGCGATGGGTGGTGGTTTTCCAAATACAGAACTTCGTGAGGTCAAGGACAAACGGGTTTTTGAATTTGTGGATTTCATCACTTTGGATGACGGCGAATTGCCTCTTGAACTCGTTTATGAGAATGTTTGTCAGACAGAGGATTTTGAGGCTACTTTAAAACGTACTTTCCTAATTGAAAACGAAGAAGTTACTTATAAAAATAATTCTACAAAACACGATTATAAACAAGCACAAGTCGGAACGCCTGATTATTTTGATTTGCAATTAGACCAATATATTTCCGTCATCGAGATTGCCAATCCAATGCACAGTTTGTGGAGCGATGGCCGATGGAACAAGCTCACAATGGCGCACGGTTGCTATTGGGGAAAATGTACCTTTTGCGATATTTCACTCGATTACATCAGACTTTACGAGCCAGTTTCCGCAAAAATTCTGGTTGACAGAATGGAAGAACTAATTGCAACAACTGGCGAAACAGGTTTTCATTTTGTGGATGAAGCTGCACCTCCAGCTTTGATGCGTGAAGTAGCATTGGAAATTCTGAGAAGAAATCTCGTTGTGACTTGGTGGACGAACATTAGATTTGAAAAAAGTTTCACTCAGGATTTATGTTTTCTACTAAAGATTTCTGGTTGTGTAGCTGTTTCCGGTGGATTGGAAGTCGCAAGTGACCGATTATTAAAACTAATAGACAAAGGCGTTTCCGTCGATCAAGTCGCAAGAGTGACAAGAAATTTCACAGAGTCTGGAATAATGGTTCACGCTTATTTGATGTATGGCTACCCAACTCAGACAGTTCAGGAAACGGTGGATTCTTTGGAAATGGTGCGCCAGTTATTCGAAATGGGAATTTTGCAGAGTGGATTTTGGCATCAGTTTGCGATGACCGCACATTCGCCTGTCGGAATCAATCCTGAGGAATATGGTGTGATCCCAGTGAAGCAGGAAATTTTGTTCGCTAATAATGACATTGATTTTACCGATAAAACGGGAATTGATCATAGTAAATTTAGTTTTGGATTGAAGAAATCCTTGTTCAACTATATGCACGGAATTAATTTCGAAATGCCGTTGCAAAGCTGGTTTGATTTTAAGATCCCGAGAACTACGATTTATCCGGATTATATTCACGACTCGCTTTTGGAGGAAGATAATTTTAGTTTTAAGCCAAATTCGAAAGTTGTTTTCTTGGAGAAAAATGTGATTGCTGAAGATTTTATTAAAACTAAAAAAGGAAATTCGTGGAAGTTATCAAAATTGACTTTTCATTTGAAAACCAATATTTTGAAGATTGAATTGGCTAAGGAACAAGCGCATTGGCTAATTAGAATCCTAAATGAAAACGCAATCGAAAATGGAAAGAAATTGAGTTTGTTGCAACTGAAAACTGATTTTGAAAATAGCTTTGAAGATTTTGAATTGTTCTGGTTTTCGAAACCTATGCAACAATTGAAGGAAAATGGGGTGATCCTTTCGCTTTAGTCTCATAGGAATAAATTCCTATGCTGGGAAATCGGTCGTCCCTTTGGGACTTTCAGTGATATGAAAATTGTGTTTTTGGGAACTTTGATTTTATGGAAAATGTGAATCTAAAGACAAATGTTCGATTTTGCGAAGCTGCAGCCCGACTTGAGTGGAAATCCTTTTTGTAGCTGGAAAAGCGCCGGCAAAAAGATTGGGAACCGAAGGCGGATAAAGCTGCCCAAATAATTTCAAAACTTTTTCTCTTTCTACATTAATCAAATTTTAAAACTTAAAACAAAAAAATCCCGAAAATTGCTTTTCGGGATTTTGATCTATATGAATTGGATGATTACTCGCAAAGAATAATTCCTTTATCATTGTTGAATTCTAAAACACCACTTTTGATCTCGTAAGAGTAAGCGCTTTTTGCTTCTGTTTCTTTGGTCAAATATTTTTCGAAAGAACCATTGACTTTGTCAGTATAGATCTTTACTTTTCCACCAACCAAAGCAGAAACGATTGCCGCGTGATTTTTAAAGATTTGGAATTGCCCGCTTTTTCCAGGAAGAAGAACTGATTCTACTTCGCCTTCAAAGATCACAAATTCCGGAGTTAAAATTTTTATATTCATTTTAAATTAGATTAAAAGATTGAGAGATATGAGATATGAGACCAAATAAAAAAGTCTATCATCTCTCATCTAAAAGTCTCTAGTCCTTTGTTAAGCGTTCTCTGCTAACAATTTTTGTCCTGCTGCGATAGCTTCTTCGATAGTTCCTTTCAAGTTGAAAGCAGACTCTGGATACTGATCCAATTCTCCATCGATGATCATATTGAATCCTTTGATGGTGTCTTTGATGTCTACCAATGATCCTTTAAGACCTGTAAACTGCTCAGCAACGTGGAAAGGCTGAGACAAGAATCTCTGAACTTTTCTAGCTCTGTAAACTACCAATTTGTCTTCCTCAGAAAGTTCTTCCATACCAAGGATCGCAATGATATCTTGCAACGCTTTGTATCTCTGAAGAATTTCTTTCACTCTCTGAGCACAATTATAATGTTCTTCACCAATGATCTCAGGCGCCAAGATTCTTGACGTAGAAGCCAATGGATCTACCGCTGGGTAAATACCAAGTGAAGCAATTTTTCTATCCAATACTGTTGTTGCATCCAAGTGAGCAAATGTTGTCGCTGGAGCTGGATCCGTTAAATCATCCGCAGGTACGTAAACCGCTTGTACTGAAGTAATGGAACCATTTTTTGTAGAAGTAATTCTCTCCTGCATCGCACCCATCTCAGATGCCAATGTCGGCTGATAACCTACCGCTGAAGGCATACGTCCAAGAAGTGCAGACACCTCAGAACCAGCCTGTGTAAAACGGAAGATGTTATCTACGAAGAACAATACATCTCGACCTTGTCCAGTTTCGCCACCATCTCTGTAATATTCTGCCAATGTCAAACCAGAAAGTGCTACTCTAGCTCTTGCTCCTGGTGGTTCGTTCATCTGTCCGAAAACGAAAGCTGCTTTTGAATCTTTCATTTCTTCTAGATCAACTTTGGAAAGATCCCAACCTCCATTTTCCATAGAGTGCATGAACTCGTCTCCGTATTTGATAATGCCTGACTCTAGCATCTCTCTCAAAAGGTCATTTCCTTCTCTTGTTCTTTCCCCTACTCCTGCGAATACGGAAAGTCCACCGTGACCTTTTGCGATATTATTAATTAATTCCTGAATCAATACTGTTTTTCCAACACCTGCTCCACCAAACAATCCAATTTTACCTCCTTTTGCATAAGGCTCGATAAGATCGATTACTTTGATACCTGTGAAAAGAACTTCTGCTGAAGTTGTCAACTGGTCAAATTTTGGTGCTGGTCTGTGGATTGGCAAACCTCCTTCTTTGGACAAGTTCTGAAGTCCGTCGATCGCGTCACCTACTACGTTGAAAAGACGTCCATTTACGCCGTCTCCTACTGGCATTGTGATCTGCTGACCTGTTCCAAGAACTTCCTGTCCTCTTTGAAGACCGTCTGTAGCATCCATTGCGATACATCTTACAACGTCCTCGCCAATGTGCTGTTCAACCTCCAAAACAACTTTTTCTCCGTTGCTTTTGATGATTTCCAGAGCGTCATATATGTTTGGTAATTGTTCAACTTCATTAAAGACCACATCGATAACTGGTCCAATAATTTGTGAAATTTTTCCTTTAATTTGGTTTGCCATTACTAAATTTTTACTTGTGCGCAAAGATAATAAAACTTTGTATATCTGCATTGTCAGAAAAAAAGATTTTTATCATATTTGCATAACAATTGACAACACCATTTTTAGGTGTATTTTTAGCCGGACAAAACGCATCACTTTTTGTCAAAAAATTTCAACATTTGAAAATCATCACCGATTTCAACGAATACCACTCCAAAACCCCACTGGCATTATCTTTAGGAATGTTTGACGGCGTTCATCTTGGGCATTTATATATTATTAATACATTGAATGAAATCGCCAAAAATGAAGATTTGGAATCAGCCATTCTAAGTTTCTGGCCACATCCAAGAAAATTCCTCAATCCGAATGATGATGTAAAAATGCTCAACACGTTGGAAGAAAAGCTCGAATTGCTCGAAAAAAGTGGAATCCAAAATATTTTCCTTAAAACTTTTGATGAAGAGTTCAGAAATCTTACGGGAATCGAATTCTGTGAACAGGTTTTGGTTGACAAACTGAATGTAAAGCACATCATCATCGGTCACGACCATACTTTCGGAAAAAATAAAAGCGGAAATTTTGAATTATTGAAATCTTTATCCAGCGAACTAGATTTTAAAGTGAATCAATTGGAAGCAGTTCAGCAGAATGATTTGAACATTAGTTCTACAAAAATCAGAATCGCTTTGTCAGAAAGTAGAATCAAGGATGCGAACGAAATGTTGGGTTACAATTATCCTTTGACCGGAAAAGTGATTCACGGAAAAAAATTGGGTAGAACGATCGGTTATCCAACGGCGAATATCGATGTTCCGATTAATAAATTGTTACCGAAAAGTGGCGCTTATATCGTAGAAGTTTGGATTGACAAGACTTTCTACAAAGGAATGCTGAGCATCGGAACGAATCCAACCGTTGATAATGAAAATCAGACTTTACATACGGAAGTTTATATTTTGGATTTCGACCAAGATATCTATGATAAAGAGATCACTGTAAAATTCAGGGATTATCTTCACGACGAGATTGAATTTGAAGGTTTGGAGAAACTTATTGAAAAGTTGAATCTGGATAAAAGATTGACTGAGGAATTTCAGTTTTAAGAATTGTTGATTTCTTCTCTGATTTTCTTCGTCAAAGATTTGAAGACCAAATCATAAGAATGGTCAATCAATTGAAAAATCAAATCCTGCTTTAATCCTTCACAAACCACTGAATTCCAATGCGTCTTGTTCATATGGTAAGCACCGTTGATCTGAGAAAATTCTTCCCGTAATTCCTCGCTCCATTCAGGATCAGCTTTGGCAGAGAATGTTGCCGGCTGTTGTTCCAAGGAAATCAAAAGAAACATCTTCCCACCAACTTTGAACACCAAGGTTTCCAGGTCAAAGGGAAAACTTTCCGTCACTGCTTTTTTACTTAAGCAATATTCTCGGATTTCCTCAGCTTCCATATAATTTTAAAACTTAAAAGTATTTTTCGGTAATTCTTTGTTGACTTCTATCTTATTGATTGTCATTACGTAATCGCTATCTTTTTTAGGTGAAGACGATTCGATTCTGTAAGGCATTAGCAATTGTCCTACTTTTTTATAATCAGAATAGGTCAGGATCTCATCTTTTTTGATCTCACGAAACAACATATAATTTCTGACATCAAAATAATAAATTGTTTTGTTGACATTCTTCGTCAATTCGACTTTGAAATAAAGTTGGTCGTTAATTTTTTCTTTCCCAAGAAATTTAGCTTCAAAACCTTTGTTTTCCCAATCGATAAAATCGTTGTCGAAGTTTTCTGGAATGTAATCATTGTACTGCTGAAGCTTGTTTTGTGCATAATTCATCGCATATCCATTCTTGCCATCATAACCTTCAACGGGCGTTTCTTTTCCGCCAACAACCATTGCAGTTTTGCTGAGATTGGGACGTTGCTGATAGATTTTAATAGGATACTCGTCATTCACGCCAAGTGTAACTCTTCCTTGGATTTGAACCGTGTTCAGAAGTTTCCAATTGGTAAGGCCACCAGAATTCTCGATGTTTTTGTCGATAATTTCTGTAGCCGTTTGGGCAGAAATGAAAATGGAAAATATAATGGAGAATATGAGAATTATTTTTTTCATTCAGAATTTTTAAGAATCCAAAGATAGGATTTTTATTAAGTTATCGATTCTGTGGAAATATTAAAAAGTGCTAAAAAAGATATTAATCAGTTAGAGTAGCATTTTTGCTTTTTCCAGATCCTCCGGCGTATCGATTCCAATTCCTACGAAATCCGTTTCTATCATTCTAATTTTCATCCCATTTTCCAAATAACGCAATTGCTCTAATTTTTCCGAAATTTCCATAGGTGTCATTTCCAGAGACGAAAACTTAAGCAAAGCTTCCTTCCTAAAAGCATAGACGCCAATATGTTTGTAATACTTGACATTGTACGATAATTCCCTATGAAAAGGAATCACAGAACGGCTGAAATACAGGGCAAAACCATTATTATCAGTAATCACTTTCACATTATTAGGATTCTGAATTTCCTCAGATTCTTTCAATTGAATTTTTAATGATGCCAACGAAATCTCTTTCTTTTCGTCCTTGGCAAAAACGTCTATCAATTGCTTCAAAGGTTCTTTCTTGAGAAAAGGTTCATCACCCTGAACATTGATGACAATATCACAATCGATGTTTCGAACAGCTTCGGCAATTCTATCACTTCCAGTTTCGTGTTCGCCTGTCATTACGGCTTTTCCGCCGTTTTTGGAAATTTCATCAAAAATAATTTCGGAATCTGTAGCCACGAAGACTTCATCAAACAAACCAGTCTCAACAACATTTTGATACGTTGTTGTAATAATAGTTCTATTACCCAAAATTTCCATCATTTTGCCAGGAAATCTGGTGGAATTGTAACGGGCAGGAATGACTGCGATAACTTTCATTATTTGTACTGTTTTATAATTTGTTCCAATCTATCGTCAGGTTCAAAGTCGAGAACGTCAATTAATTTTACTTTTTTAAAATCTTTATGAAAGGTATTGATGACGACATTCCAATTTTCGGGAACGACCGCAGAAGGAACTTTTAAACAAAGCTTTTCATCAGCATCAAACCAAGCATTTCCAATCTTTTGACAATCAGAATAATTCCTAAAATCCCGCCAACTTTTTGACAAATCGGAGGATTCAACCGTTTGAATTTCTGTATTGATAGGAATCTTAATGACCATAATCCTAAAGTCCTTATTGAATCCCAATCCTTTCCGATGCGCCAATGTTTCCAGATAGGCAAGAGAAATACTTTCGGCTGTGTAAAGTACTTTTTTACCTTCGGAGTTCCATCTTCCTTCCAAGCCACTCGCAAAGAGAGAGTCCGCATATCTTTTGTGTACGATTCTGTAAACGAGCATTATACAGGATAACCTTGGGCTAGTTTTTCTATCTCTTCGTAGATCAGATCTACACCTCCAGAAGTGGAAATAAAATCTATCGGCTTATCATTGGAATTCCAAAAAGGACGGTTCATCCATAGGGTAAACTCATCCAGATTTCCAAAGATCTCCTTTCCAAAACTATAAAGATTGATCAATTTTAATAGATGCTCGCTGTAGATCGGGTCCAAGCCTTTTTCCTGATCTCTGTAATTGCTGATGGTCCTTGGAGAAAGATTGATGACAGATGCCAAAGCTTTCTCTGGCATCTTGATGGCATCAGCAAGTGAATAGAATACATCTGTTTTCAAGCCTTCTCTTGCTTTTTTCAACAGCTTGTAGTCATCTTTTATTGCAAATCTATTGAACACAGAAGTGACTGCTCCGTAAGCGGCTACTGGCTCTTCTACTCTATTTTTGCTGGAATCGCGTTGTTCTTTATTTGTTGCCATTTCTTTTTCCTTTCCACAAAGATAGAAATTTTTCCAAATCAAAAACGAATTTTTTCCAATTATTTCAAATTTTCAAGCGCTTTTTTCAATTTAGGAAGGCAATCTTTGATATCATCTAGCGAACAACCGCCTATTGATGCTCTAAACCAAGGCACAGATTTGTCATTTCCAAATGCGGAGAACGGAACCAAAGCCATTCCTGCATTATTGATCAAATAGAAAACAAGGTCTGTAGAATTTTCGATTAATTTACCGTCTGGCGCAGTTTTCCCGAGGTAATCCAATTTAATGGTCAAATAAAGTGCACCCATTGGTGAAATGCTTTCAACTGCAAAACCATTATTTTTCAATTCCTGGATTCCAGCGTGAAGTTCTTTCAAACTGTTATTAAGTTTTCCTTTGTAATCTTCTAAGAAATTGTCAACAGCAGAATCGTCAGCCAAGAACTCAGCAACAGCTTCCTGCTCTGGTTTCGGTGCCCAAGCGCCTACGTGAGTTAGCAAAGCTTTCATTTTATCAATCACCAAACTTGGCCCGAATCCCCAACCAACTCTAACGCCAGTCGCTGCGAAACATTTAGATGTTCCATCAACATAGATCGTGTAATCTTTCATTTCTGGGAAAAGACTTACCGGATCGTGATGATCTGAACCAAAAGTCAGCATCGCATAGATCTGATCGTACATCAAATAAAGTGGTTTCTCGTTCTCACCTCTTCTTTTATTTTCTTCCAAAACCAATTCACATATGTCAGATAACTGTTCTTTTGTGAACATCGTTCCAGTCGGATTCAGTGGAGAACAAAGACAAAGCAGAACTGCACCTTCCAAATGTGGTCTCAAATCGTCGGCTGTTGGCAAGAAATTATTGGATTCCTGAGTCTGGACTTCAACTGCATTAGCACTTGTCAAATAAGCATAATGGTTGTTGTTCCAAGAAGGAATTGGGTAGATCACTTTGTCACCTTCGTCCACAATTGTTTTGAAAACGGCGTATATCAAAGGTCTTGAACCAGCTGTGATCAAAATATCATTGGCAGAATAATCCAGATTCCAACGTTTTTTAAGATCATTGCTCACGGAAGCTCTCAGAGATTGCAAACCGTTTGCTGGTGGGTAATTGGTAAGATTATTCTTATAAGCTCTCTGGATTCCGTCTTTCAACTCCTGAGGAATTGGATAGATGTTGGAATTAAGATCGCCGATGGTAAGGTTTGAGATTTGTGCACCTTTCGCTTTCAGGTCATTCACTTCATTTCCGATTTTGATGATCTCTGAACCAATGAGGTTAGATGCGAGTTTTGATACTTTCACTTTATTGATTTTAGATGTTATTATTCAGATTTAGGATCTGATTTTATTCTTTTTATAGTTTTACAAAGGTCTTAAATGTAGCTGAGTAATTCAACTTACAATAAAAAAAGTTCCCAAAAATTAAATGACTTTAACAATTGAGAACTTTTCCATTAAAATATTTTAGATTATATTTAATTCAAATAAAATTTTCAATTACAGGTTGAGATCCTGTTTTACTTTATTGATCTTCTCTTCCAACTTAGGAAGCTTTTCTACGAAATCTTGCTCAGAAGTTATAGAATCTTTCACAGAAACATAGAATTTGATCTTCGGCTCAGTTCCAGAAGGACGCACGCAAACCTTGGTTCCATCTTGGGTATAATAGATCAAAACGTTAGATTTTGGAATGTCATCCATAACCTTTTTCTCGTTTTTGGAAACCACAAAACAAGTTTGCTCTTTGAAATCTTTTACTTCTTCCACAGGAGAACCAGCGATTTCTTTTGGAGGATTTTCGCGGAAGTTCTTCATCATTTCCTGGATCTCTTCTGCACCACTTCTTCCTTTTCTCACTACGTTGATCAAGCCTTCATAGTAGAATCCAACTTCCTTGTAAATATCAATCATATATTGATAGACTGTCGTTCCATTGGCTTTACACCAAGCCGCGATCTCACAAGCTGTCAAGATAGAACCGCAAGAATCCTTATCTCTCACGAAATCTCCGGTCATAAATCCGAAACTCTCTTCGCCACCGCAAATGAACTTTTCCTGGCCTTCAAAATCACGGATCATTTTCCCGATCCATTTGAAACCGGTCAATCCAACTTTGCAGTCAACACCGAATTTCTCAGCAACATCAAAGAAAATATCAGACGTCACAATCGTAGAACCAATGAATTCTTTTCCGGTAATTTTCCCCGCTTTTTTCCATTGATCTAATATATAATATGTAAGAATTGTATTACATTGATTTCCATTCAACAATTGAATTTCGCCTTCAAGATTTCTCACTGCAATTCCCAGTCTGTCGCCGTCTGGATCTGTTCCGATCAAGATATCAGCATTGGTGATTTCCGCAAGGTCCATCGCCATAGAAAGTGCTGCTGGCTCTTCTGGATTCGGGGAAGCAACAGTTGGAAAGTTTCCGCTTGGAATCATTTGCTCCTGCACCAAATCCACTTTTGTAAATCCAGCTTTCTTCAGTGCTTTTGGAACAGTTGTGTAGGTTGTACCGTGGATGGATGTGAAAACGATATTCAGATTATCTCTACCAACATTCTGATATAGAGAGTTTTCCATACAAGCATCAACGTAAACATCATCTTGATCTTCACCGATCCACTCTATCAAATCATCGTTTCCATCAAACTTGATATTTTCGAATTTGGTTGCATAAACTTCTCTGATGATATTTTCGTCATCTGGCGGAACGATTTGCGCACCGTCATTCCAATAAACCTTATAACCATTATATTCAGGTGGATTATGAGAAGCCGTCAAAACGATCCCAGCGTTACATTTTTTGTCACGAACGGTGAAAGACAATTCCGGCGTTGGACGGTGATCTTTGAACAACAATACCTTGATTCCGTTAGCCGTCAACACATCAGCTACCACTTTCCCGAATTCCTTAGAATTATGTCTCACATCATAAGCAATCGCCACCTTGATTTCCTCGCCAGAAAATTGCTGATGAAGATAATTAGCCAATCCTTGAGTCGCTTGTCCTAATGTATATTTATTCAGACGATTGGTCCCAACGCCCATTATGCCGCGCATTCCGCCAGTTCCGAATTCTAATTCTCTGTAGAAAGAATCTTCCAGATCTGGAGATTCGGAATCGATCAAAGTTTGAACTTTTTTTCTGGTTTCTTCGTCAAATGTTTCGGAAAGCCAAAGTTTTGCTTTATCTAAAGTTGGTGTTGTATCTGACATTTATTTTTTAGTTTGTAGTTTAGTTAATTAATTTTCTTGTTCTCAATGATCGCTTTCTCAGTGACTTTCAATTTTTTCGAAGGATTTCCGTAATAAATCAATTTTGAAGTATTTCCGATTTTACCTTTGATTTCCTCATCCACATTCAGTTCTGCATAATTTCCATTTTGGGACTCGATTTCCAAATCTTTGATGTACCAATACGGCGAAATAATGCTCGCTGTATCTCTGATGTTAAGTTTTGCTAAAGTTGTTTTTCCCAACAAGTTAGCTCTACTTTTATTCAGCATTTCGATGGTCGACTTTTCTGAAATCACTGAACCGATAAATTTAGCATTATCTTTCAAATGAAGTGAAAAATTTTCAACTTTCATCTGGCTGGAGATATTAAGTTCCACTGAATCAGCTATTTTAATATCATCAAAAGGATTTTTTCCGTAGATGGTAATATTATAAAAGTCAACTTTATCCGTTGCACTTTTCTCCGTAATAGATAAGTTTTTGTCTTTAACTTCGATTTTCAGATTTTCGAAAACGTTTGGATAAGTTTCCACATTCACGAAATTGTGTGGACTTTGAATATAAAACACTCGGAATTTCCCTTTTAAATCAAGTTTTGAAAACTCGGCCAATTCTACATCTTTCGATTGAATCTCGCCTTTCGGAGTTACTTTTCCGCAGGAAACCGCTGTGAAAATTAGAATTAGATAAAATAGATTTTTCATAAGTTTATTGATTTACCAAATTAGAAAAATTATCTCGTTTAAATCAATTCCTCAATATGATAATTCTTATGTTCCCGATTTGTTCGGATGATGAGCTCGCCTAAGAATCCAGCTACAAAAAGCAAACTTCCCATTATCATCATCGTCAAAGCAATGAAGAACCAAGGATTATTCGCAATCAGATTTCCGTAAACTTTGAAGATATAAACATCAATCAGTTTTGAAATCCCCAACCAAATGGCTGACAAAAATCCAATGATAAACATCAAAGTTCCCGCTGCGCCAAAGAAATGCATCGGTCTTCCACCAAATCTGCTCACAAACCAAAGTGTCACCAAATCCAAAAATCCGCGAACAAATCTTTCCGTTCCAAACTTCGAAGTTCCGTAAGGTCTTGCCTGATGCTGAACTGGTTTTTCCGTAATATTTCTGAAACCTGCATTGGCCGCTAAAACTGGAATATATCTGTGCATATCGCCGTAAACATCGATGGATTTTACCACTTGTTTTTTATAAGCTTTCAATCCGCAGTTGAAATCGTGAAGCGAAACGCCGGACACTTTCCTCGCGGCAGAATTAAATAGTTTTGATGGAATATTTTTGGTCATCACATTGTCAAAACGCTTCTTCTTCCAGCCGGAAACGATGTCGTAATTTCCTACTTTTACCATTTCGTAAAGTTCTGGAATTTCTTCCGGAAAATCTTGTAAATCAGCATCCATTGTAATAATGACATCGCCATTCACCTTTTCGAATGCAGCGTGAAGTGCCTGTGATTTTCCGTAGTTTTTGGAGAATTTGATACCGTGGATTTGCGGATGTTGGATTTTCAGATTTTCGATGATGGACCAGGAAAGGTCGGTGCTTCCGTCATCTATGAACCAAACTTCGTAAGACAGCTTGTTGGCCTGACAAACGTTGTCAATCCTGGTGAACAGCTCTTCCAGAGAGTCTTGCTCGTTGAGTAATGGGATGATTATTGAGAGATTCATTGATATAAAGGGTAGATTTTAAAAGGTCAAAGATATTTCTTTTGAATGAGATTTAAAGCTTCGTCTGGTGCAAAAACAGGAATTTCGGATGTGGAAAAATCTTTCAAATCTCTTGTTATAATGCCCTCCAAGTTTTCGATGTGATGAGCACAAAATATTTGTACAGCATCTTCATAATCTTTGTGCTTAGATTTTAGAGCTTTCTGCAAAATCGATTTAGTAACAGAAACAACTTCTATTAGGTCAAGAATATCAGATAAACTTTTCCTTACTTTATCTTCTGGAAACGCTTTTTTCAAAATGTAATGCGAAGTTAAAATAGATTGAGAAGATGCAAAAAGTGTTATTTGATTATTGTAGGCAAAATTAAAAATAGCATTAGCATTTTCGGCAAAAGGTTCTCTGCCAGATAAAAAATCGAGAATCAAATTTGTGTCAATAAAGTACTTCATTACAGTTTGTATTTTTCTCTGTAATAGTCATCAAGAGCTTTATCATAATCAAAATCCTCCGGCATTTTCAAACTTCCTGCCAATTTTTTTATTTTTGGAGAGAGTTCACTATCTTCTTTTGGACTCTCTACCAAAGTTTCCAAATACTTCTGCACCATCTCAGAAAGACTTCTCTGAGTACCTTTGGCGTATTTTTTTGCTTTTTCAATAACTGACTTTTCTACAGTCAAGGTAAGTTTGGTTGTCATTACGTATTGTTTCAGTAAAGATACGTATAAATCATAAATGATTAATTATAATTTAATAAATGATTTTTCAAAAACAGAAATCTTCTACTCGTAGCGTTTTTTGTTCTTCAAAAACCCTGCGATGATAATAGACAAAAGTAGATAAAATAGTAAAAAGCCACCAAAAACTGCGGACATAAATTTGAAAGAAAAATAATTCCTGTTTTCCTTCAACGCTGCTTCCCTAGCCAGTTTTGCGCCGGTGTAATTTTCTTCCAGGTCTTTTACTTTGGTGCGGTCTTTTTGATTGGCCGCTTCCACTTTCAATTTAGCGTAAGATTCGTCCAGATTGTCAAGTTCTGTCTGAATATACTGGTGATTGAGCAAATCCCGTGCGTCCGTATCTACATAATTCAGGAATGCAAAAATGGAAAACATTGATAAGACGCCGCCCGTGAAAAGCGTTAAAAATGTTTGTTTAAAAGCTTGAGGATAAGTAATTAACGTACCAACTCTTAACCAATAGGTTGAAGCAAAACCAGCCAAGACATACAAGAACGTCATCCCAAAGGCATTGACCTGCATTGTGGTCTCAAAGTAGTTGGCGTTTGCGAAGAAATAGTACACAATGAAGAATGCCAACATTGTGAGAGCGTATAAAATAAAACCTATTGTTACAGGGTTTTTTGTCATAATTTTTTAATTTTTGATAAAAGAGATAAATATTTCAAACTGACTATCAACAATCTAGAGTCCAATTGATTTCTTTTCTCTGTTTTCCTTTTTATTTTTTCTTAATTTTTCTATCTTTGCACCGGCAAGTCCTAAACAACCAGCTCCTGAGAATCCTCCAGGGTGGGAACGCAGCAAAGGTAATTGGTCGTAGCGGTGTGATTTAGGTAGCTTGCCATTTTTTATTTTTTAAAGTTAAGAGATTAAGCGATATTCAAATTTTTGAAATTACTTAATCTCTTAATTTTTTTTGTTTAGAACTCAAATTCCTGTCCTAATTCTGGTAATGTAAATTCGATATTCTTGTCAGAGAAATGCTTTTTAGCTTCTTCGTGATTGATTTCAATTGGTGGGAAAGTATCGAAATGACAACCAATCACTTTTGGCGTTTTCAATAATTCTGATGCTGCGAAAGCCGCTTTTCTAGGACACATCGTGTAATGTTTTCCAACTGGTAGAATCGACAAATCCAATTTCCCGAAAACCTGTGGAAACAAGCTCATCTCAGCCGTCACGCCAGTATCTCCAGCCAAATAAAGGTTTCTACCGTCAGCAAATCTGAAAATATAGCCAGAAGCCAATCCGCCGTAAGAACCGTCCGGAAAAGAGCTTGTGTGCAATGCAGGAACCATAGAAATCTTCAAATCTTCAATCTTGGCAGAACCGCCGAAGTTGATATCGATATTATTGGTGTGTTTGAAATAGCCGCAAATCTCCGGCTGACCAATTACGGTTGCGTCAGGATGATTTTCAAGCACTTCTTTCACGTCCGCAATATGGTCGCCGTGCGCGTGTGTAATCAATACATAATCGATTTTCTGAGCTGTGATGTCAAATCCTGATTTTTCTTTCTGATAGTTGTAGAAAGGGTCTGCAAGAATGGTTTTTCCGTTGTATGTGAACAAAAAACAGTTTTGTCCGAGGAATTTTATTTTCATTTTTTTTTTAGATTTATTAATTAAAATAATTAAGGCCAAAAGCCGTCAAAACTGCCATCAGGAAAGTTAAGATTCCGACCTGTTTCAAAAATGGGTCCAATAGTTTTGGTTCGTTGACTGCCATTATGCTTCTCCTTAATTTGATGAATGGGAAAATCAAAATCATCACGATGAAAGGATAATATTTCCCTTGTGCCTGAAAGCCGTTGTACATCAAAAAAGCCAACATCAAAAGAATAGGTAATTGCAATAAGATGATTTCGTAAATCATTGCATTTTTGTAACCTAGCTTCAAAGCAAACGTTTTTTTACCTGATAACTCATCATTGACAATGTCTCTCATATTATTCAGGTTAAGAACCGCCATACTCAACATTCCAACTGCAATTGCAGGGAACAAGACGTCCCAACTGAAAGATTTAGTAAACAGAAAATAACTCCCGCAAACCGAAACCAATCCAAAAAAGATAAACACGAAAATATCGCCTAAACCTAAATAGCCATAAGGTTTTTTCCCAATAGTATATCCAATTGCTGCCAAAATCGAGGCAACTCCAAGTCCGATAAATATCCAAAATTCTCTGGTGTAAGCCGGATAGAAGGCGACATACAATAAGGCAACCGTTGCTACAAAAGATAAAATCGAAAGTAGAATCACGGCAGTTCTCATTTGAGATGCTGTGATTTTTCCTGAAGCAACCGCTCTTTGCTCTGCTTCTCCTATCCTATTTTTATCGGTTCCCTTCACGCCATCGCCATAATCGTTGGCAAAGTTGGAAAGTACCTGATATAGTAAAGTGACCAGAAGTGCCAATGCAAAAATCCGCCAATCCCAAAATCCACCTTCCTGAGAAATCCTCCATTTTGCAATGAAAGCTCCCATAATAATCCCACTCATAGAAAGTGGTAAAGTTCTAAGCCTCGCAGCTTGTATCCAATGTTTCATAATTGATAAATGATAATTGATAGATGATAAATGAAGATAAAATCAATTATCATTTATCATCTATCGTTGATGCTACGATATCCATTGGTCGTCACCAAAGTTTGGTTTGCGTTTTTCCAAGAAAGCATTTCTACCTTCTTTCGCTTCCTCTGTCATATAGGCTAAACGTGTTGCTTCTCCTGCGAAAATCTGCTGTCCAACCATTCCGTCGTCAGTTAAATTCATTGCGAATTTCAGCATTCTGATGGAAGTCGGCGATTTTGCAAGGATTTCTTGTGCCCATTCGTAAGCGGTGTCTTCCAATTCTGCGTGAGGAATTACGGCGTTTACCATTCCCATCTCTTCTGCTTCTTTAGCTGAATAATTTCTTCCTAAAAAGAATATCTCTCTTGCCTTTTTCTGACCAACCATTTTGGCCAAATATGCAGAACCATAACCACCGTCGAAGCTTGTAACGTCTGCATCGGTTTGTTTGAAAATTGCGTGCTCTTCACTTGCCAAAGTCAAATCGCAAACCACGTGAAGTGAATGTCCGCCACCAACTGCCCAACCGTTTACCACAGCAATCACCGCTTTTGGCATAAAACGAATCAGACGCTGAACTTCCAGAATGTTAAGGCGATGTCTTCCATCTTCTCCCACGTAGCCTTGATGTCCACGTGCTTTCTGGTCGCCGCCGCTGCAGAATGCGTGACCGCCGTCTTTTGGACTTGGACCTTCGCCTGTCAACAATACAACACCGATGGACGAATCTTCGTAAGCGTCGTAGAAGGCGTCGTAAAGTTCTGAGGTTGTTTTTGGTCGGAAAGCGTTTCTGACTTCCGGTCTGTTGATGGCGATTCTTGCAACACCATTTGATTTTTTATAGGTAATATCTTCGTATTCTTTGACGATTTTCCAGTCTGCCATTTTTTGAAAATTTAGAGTGTAAATATAAGCAGAATTGATGGTGTTTCAAAGGAATTATCTCGCAGTTTGACAATTGCCAAAGCTTCCTCTTTGGGAATATTTTCTAACTATGACAAATCGTGAATCTTGCGCCAGCGCGTAAGGGATAGCAGCGGATATCCTTTTTTCGGTGAGGGAAAAGCGTTGGCGAAAAAAGATAGTAGCGGATAGCCCGGTCTCTTTGTTTTGCTTTGCTGAAAATGTCTTTCGGTAAACTAAAACGTAAAAGCAAAACAAAGAGATACGCCCAAATAAAAAAAGCCTCAGAAAAATCTGAAGCTTGTATTAAATTGTTGCCACAACCCTAAAGGGAGCAATTTTTTATTACTCTACAACCTTGATAGCGCTTGCTAAAAATCTGGTTTCGGTTTTTGGTTCTGTGATCGCATCTATCTCTGCCTGAGATTTTTTAGCGTCTTCGGCATAATGCTGAAGTTCCTTTACCGAAGTGGTTTTGCTCTCTGCGCTGCCTTCCAAAATCACGGTTTTACCCTCCAAAGCGGTCGGAACGAAGAACGCATAATCTTTCATCTTTACGAAGAATGTTTCGCCGGAATCTGTTGCCAAGCTTACCCAACAGCCTTTCTTAGGGCAAACGCCAGTTACTTTTCCTTTGACAGAAGTTTTGGCGATTTTGGGTGTTGCTTTTAATTCTTTATTGAGTTCGTCTGGAGAAATAGCTTTTTTAACAGCTTTTGCGGAAACATCCTGGCCGTAGTATTCACCTACTTTCGCTTCGCCTGCTGGCGGACCGGATTGTGCGAATGCTGAAACGGATAATCCTATCAATACGAATGCAAACAATATATTTTTCATACTTTAATATTTATTTTTTCTATGTTGTAAATTTAGAAAATTATTTAGAATGAGAAAAAATAATTTTTTGATGTAATGAAATCGAGTTTTCAAGTGTCTTAGTTATATAAAATCAAAAACTATAAAAAATTATACTTATGAAAATACAACTTTTAACTCTGGTCCTTTTGGCTTCTGCGGCAAATTTTTCTTGTGTACAATCCAAAGGTGACAATTCCAACGGAAACGATGCGATGTTTTCTAACTTGATCTCTGACTCCGGAAAAGGTGAAGTGATTGAGAAAACTTACGACATCAATTTTGACGAATTGGAAATTTCGACTTCTCTGAATGCGGAAGTCTTCAAATCTAACAATGAGAAAATCATTGTTTATGCACCTTCTGACCTGATGAAATATGTTGTCGTGAAACAAAACGGCGGAAAAGTACAGGTGAAAATCCAATCGGAGTCTATGAAAAGTATTTCTACAGATCGAATCAAAATTAAAGTTTATGCTAAAGATTTTGACCATTTGGCAGCCAATTCCAGCGGAAGCATCTCTTTGAAAGACAACTTCAGTTTCTCTGATCTGGATGTGAAAGTTTCCAGCTCTGGAACGATAAAAGGTAACATCAATGGCGGAAATATCAATATCCAAGCCTCAAGCAGCGGAAATTACGAAGGCGAGGTCAATGCGAAAAGTTTGAATATGCAAAGCTCATCTTCCGGCGGAATCGACATCAAAGGAAAATCTGAAAGTGTGAATATCCAGGCATCATCTTCTGGCGATGTGGACGCTGAAGGTTTCACTGCGGAAAGTGCTGTTCTTGCTACGTCTTCTTCGGCAGATATTACTATTGGCGTAAGTAAAAGTGTGACCGCAAGCGCATCTTCCAGCGGAGATATCCGAGTGATCAAAAGAGGAAGCTTGAATGAGATCACTAAAAACGAAAGTAGTTCTGGATCTATTACTATCCAGTAATTTTATATTATTTTCTCAAAAAAAAGAGACCCGAAATTCGGGTCTCTTTTTATATTTAAATCAAATTTCGATTAGTTGAATTTGATAATGCTTTCCATCTTTGCAGTTTCCTCGTTCACCAACTCGTCATCTACCAAGATCTTTCCAGAATGCTCATCGATGATGATCTTCTTTCTCTGAGCGATCTCCATTTGCTTCTGTGGTGGAATTGTGAAGAAAGAACCTTTTGGCGCTCCTCTTTCCAAACCTACAACCGCAAGACCAGTTGAAGATCCAGTACGGATCCTTTGGTAAGAAACCAACAATCTTTGATCGATCTTCTCAGCAAATTCTTTAGATTTTTCCAATAGATAATCCTCTTCTTTTTGAGTTTCAGAAACCAAGTTTTCCAACTCGTTTTTCTTATGAACCAAGTGGTTATTCAGCTCATCGATCTTAGCAGTCAGGTCAGCTAAAGTTTCCTTTTTGTGATCGATCTTACCTCCAAATTCTTTGATTCTTTTTTCAGCCAATTGAATTTCCAATTCCTGGTACTCTACTTCTTTTGCTAAAGTTTCGAATTCTTTGTTATTTCTAACGTTATCTTGCTGCGTTTTATATTTGTCAATCAATACTTGAGCGCTTTTCATAAGATCTTTTTTCTCATTGATCTCTGCATTTTGCTCAGCAATTTCAGATTCGAATTTTTGGGCTCTTTTGTTAAGACCTTCAATTTCTATCTCAAGATCTTCTACTTCAATTGGCAATTCGCCTCTTGTATTGCGGATCTCATCCAAACGGGAATCAATGATCTGCAAATCGTAAAGTGCTCTTAGTTTTTCTTCAACAGAAATTTCGTTTACTTTTTTATCAGCCATATCTATATAAAATAATTAACAGGATTTGTTTTCTTAGTCGTTTTTGCGATGGCAAATATAGTGAATTTTTCGGACAATATTTCAAATAATTGTTGAGTTACAAATTGTTCCGATTCAAAATGTCCGATATCGCAAATCAGCATTTTGTCTTCTGCCGAGAAAAAGTCGTGGTATTTCACATCACCCGTGAGGTAAGCATCACATTTTGAAGACAATGCAGACTTGATTCCGCTTGCTCCACTTCCACCCAAGACGCCAATTTTCTTAATTTTTTTATTAATTAAAGAACTGTGTCTTATGACTTTAAGGTCAAATTTCTCCTTTACAAATTGTAAGAAATCCTCCTCATCCATTTCAGTCTCCAAATCTCCGAATCTTCCTAAACCAGTGTAATGATTTTCGTTGTCGAGGGAAATTAATTGGTAAGCCACTTCTTCGTAAGGATGATTTTGTTTCATCGCTGAAAGAATTTGGTTTTTCTTAAAATCTTCGAAAATCACAGAGACCAAAACTTCGTCCGCATTTTCTCTTTCGTTATGATTTCCAGTCACTGGATTCGAACCTTCCAACGGACGAAAAGTACCGTTTCCTTTAATAGAAAAACTACACTCATCATAAAAACCAATGTTTCCCGCGCCAGCTTGGAACAAAGCATTTTTAAAATTCTCAGCCGAATCAACTGGAACATATACTTCCAATTTCTTCAATTGACTTTGTTTCGGCAGCAATATTTTTTGATTTTTCAATCCAAGAACTTCGCAGATTTTATAATTGACACCAAAATAATCATTGTCAAAAGCGGTGTGAATCGCGTAGATTGCAATTTTATTTTCTAGAGCTTTCAGAACTGCTTTTTCAACATAATTCTTTCCAGTGATTGATTTCAAACCAGAAAAAATAATCGGATGAAAACAAACCACAAGACTGAAGTTCTTCTCAATAGCTTCATCAATCACCGATTCCAAAGCGTCGTGAGCAACCAGAATTCCTAAGATTTCCCTATCTGGATTTCCACAAAGCAAACCGACGTTATCAAAATCCTCAGCTTGTTTTATTGGAATCAATTTCTCAAACTCTTTTATAAATTCATTGATTTTCATTAATTTAATTTTTATCTGATAAACAATCGGTCATCAAAAGTAAATTTCTCCACTTTTATGATTTCAACATCTTTAAAATTGACATTTCGAGGATTGATAATATAATTGAATTCCCCTTGAACCGCCGCGGATGGAACTTTCATCGCCAAGAATTTATTATCCTTTAGAAATTTGTCACCCATTTTTTGAGTGGCGTCCAGATGTGGAAAAGTGTTCCAGTCCTTAGGGAATCTCTTTGGCTCAAAAACCTCAATATCAGGAATCTCAATATGAACCAATCGAAAATCTTTCGGAATAATGCCAAGCGGAATGTGAACGGCGATTTCAGTAACGCAAAGCGCTATAGATTGTCCTGTGTACAACGTCGCGTTGCCTTTGCTATTCCATCGTCCACCAGCTATTTCAGCACCTTTACCTGAAAGATCATTGGCGTAGATTTCTTTTGAAAGTCTATAAACTATCATCAAGAATTACGCTAAAATACCGTGCTCCAATCTTGTAAGCTCATCCATTAGAAGAGAGATTCCAAAGTTACTACCAATCAGGTCTTGTGGTTTTGTTTTGCCTAAAGCCAGGTTTTCTGCTTGCAACCAAATCAAAAAATATTCTGATGAACCAAAAACCTCCTCGCCTCTTTTGTAGAGCATTTCTATTTGTAATATCTTCTCGGATTGCAATGTGTCAAAGGTTTTCTCTTCTTTTTGGTAACGGGACAATGTTTTCCCAGAGATATGAAGAAAACCAGCCCACTCTTGAAAACTGAAAGGGAACTTTTTCACAAGATTATCAAAAAGTTTGAAAGAAATCCCACGTTCTGCAATTTCTATCATTCTGAAAATACCGCCATCGTCAAAATTCTGATATCCATAGACTGCAACTGGCTCTGCTACGGAATGTGTGGTATTTGTTGTTTTATATTTTTTCATCGCTTTTATTTTTCTACATCACAAAGATAAGACTTTTGTCTGTGTAAAAAAGACTTTTGTCTAATTTTTTAATTATTTTGAATTGATTTATTTTATTACCTTCAATTTTTAATTTACTAAAATGAAAATCAAACCAGAGTTTGACCTCATTCCGGAGGATGGATGGCGAAAGAAGATATACGAAACGGTTTACTTATCCCACACAAAAGCAGGGAAAATATTCGATATCTGTTTACTTGTTCTAATCCTCATCAGTACGGCTTTGTTGATGGTGGAAACAATTCCTATTTTCAGACTGGAATATTACAGGGAGTTTTATTATGCAGAATTTTTTATCACTTTAATATTCACGATAGAATATATTTTGAGAATTATTTGCGTAAAGGACCGGGAAGAATATATTTTTAGTCCTTTAGGTATTATTGATTTTCTCTCCATCGTGCCTTTCTACATCAGTCTATTTTTTCCAATTTGGCATTTTGTTGCGATTATCAGAATGTTGAGAATGCTAAGGATTTTTAGGATTTTCAATCTTGCGGATTATATGCACGACGGTCGATTTATAGTTTCTGCCTTGAAACATAGCTCTCGGAAGATTTACATTTTCCTTTTGTTTATGGTGATTTTCATCATTATGATCGGGTCGCTAATGTACTTGATAGAAGATGGGAAAAATGGCTTCAGTAGTATTCCGCAAAGTGTTTATTGGGCGGTTGTGACGATAACGACGGTTGGGTATGGCGATATTTCTCCCGCAACGCCATTAGGTAAAATGCTTTCAATCGTCGTGATGCTCTGTGGTTACAGCATCATTGCGGTTCCAACGGGAATTGTGACTTCAGAATTTCGTAAACAGAAGAAGAACAATTTTCAATGTGACCGATGCGGAAATGAAGATAATGATGAGAATGCGCGCTTTTGCAAAATCTGCGGAGAGAAAATTATTTAAAACAAAAATCTATTTTATTAATGTTCCACTGGAAACTGGTAAGCAATCATTCCTTTTTTGAAAACATTGCTGTAAATTCTTCCTCATTATCAAGAAAAGTTCGTTTAGCTTCCTCATAACCGATAGTGAAAATCTCCTCCATGTTCTGAGGTTTCCTTTCAAAGATTCCATATTTCGACAACTTTTTAGAAGTGATGAACCAATCGCAATAAGCAAATTTAAAAATTTCTGTTCGATGTGAAGCCAATTCGTAAGCTCTTGTAGTTACGGCTTTGATTGTTCTAAGGTCTTGCGCTTCCACATCTTGAGGTGGCGTCACATAAACACCAATCATTCTATCGCATTCATTATTAATAATATCTGCAGGAAAGTTATTGAGCACACCTCCATCGCTGTACATTTCTTTTCCAATAAAATAAGGTGTAGAAATCCCGGGAATGCAAGACGAAGCAATAATTGCATCGACAACTTTGTAATGTTTTTCGAAAACTTTTTGTTGCCCTGTTATTAATTCCGTCGCTACGATTCTGACATCCTTGTTCAATTCTCCAATCGTCATATCTTGGAAAATAGGTGTCAAATACATTGTGAAAATGGTTGACGAAACAAATCCCGGCTGATTGAACGTAAAATGTTTCCAATTGAAAAAATAAATCGATTGGAAAAAATCCAAAATTTCCTCCGGTGATTTCCCAACGGCGTACAAAGAGCCAACGATAGAACCTGCGCTACAGCAAGAGAGAATGTCTGGTTCAATGTTTTTCTCATTTAGAAATTTCAAAACACCCGCGTGAGCCAATCCACGCGTTCCACCTCCGGACAAAACCAATCCTATCTTCGAATTTTCCATTAAGTAAAATTAAAAAAACCGCAGAAGAATCTGCGGTTTTTATATATGAATATTATGTTATTCTTATTAAATATGAATCACCTCACCGTAAGCAGCAGCTACAGCTTCCATCACAGCTTCGGAGATAGTTGGGTGCGGGTGGATAGATTTAAGAACTTCGTGTCCTGTCGTTTCTAGTTTTCTCGCAACAACCGCTTCAGCAATCATATCGGTAACGCCGTCACCAACCATATGACAACCAAGCCACTCACCATATTTAGCATCAAAAATCACTTTAATAAATCCATCAACATCACCATTTGCCGTAGCTTTTCCAGATGCTGAGAATGGGAATTTACCAACTTTGATTTCGTAACCTTTTTCTTTCGCTTGTTTTTCAGTCAAACCGACAGAAGCAATTTCTGGGTGGCAGTAAGTACAACCCGGGATATTTCCGTAATCAATCGCTTCTACGTGAAGACCTTTGATTTTCTCAACACAAGTGATTCCCTCAGCAGAAGCCACGTGAGCCAAAGCCTGAGTTGGGATGATATCACCAATGGCGTAATATCCTGGAACAGAAGTTTCGTACCATTCGTTAACCAAAACTTTTCCTTTTTCTGTTTTGATTCCAACTGCCTCAAGTCCGATTCCTTCAACGTTTGAAGCAATTCCGACAGCAGAAAGCAAGATGTCAGCTTCCAAAGTAATATTTCCAGTAGCTGTTTTCACGCTAGCTTTTACGCCGTTTCCTGAAGTATCCACAGATTCTACAGAAGCGTTGGTCATAATTTCAATCCCTGATTTTTTAAGAGATTTCTCAACGTGTTTTGAAACTTCTTCATCCTCCAAAGGAACGATGTTTGGCAAGAATTCTACAACAGTCACCTTGGTTCCCATTGCGTTATAAAAATCAGCAAACTCAATTCCGATAGCGCCAGAACCTACAACAATCATAGATTTTGGTTGCTCAGGAAGAGACAATGCCTGTCTGTATCCGATTACTTTTTTACCATCTTGTGGAAGGTTTGGCAATTCTCTGGAACGTGCTCCAGTTGCGATAATGATGTTGGTTCCGGAATATTCAGTTGATTTTCCTTCAGCATCTACAACAGTTACTTTTTTACCAGCTTTCACTGTTGCAGTTCCCATAATGACATCGATTTTGTTTTTCTTCATCAAGAAAGAAATTCCACCGCTCATTTTGGAGGCCACGCCTCTACTTCTTTGGATAACTTTTGAAAAGTCGAAGCCTGGATTTTCCACTTTGTTAAGACCATAGTCTTCTGCGTGCTTCAGATAATTGAAAACGTGAGCAGATTTCAATAATGCTTTAGTCGGGATACAACCCCAGTTAAGGCAGATTCCGCCAAGATTTTCTTTTTCAATAATGGCTGTCTTGAAACCCAATTGAGCAGCTCTGATTGCAGTCACATAACCGCCAGGTCCACTTCCAATAACAATAATATCGTAGTTCATTGTGATTAAAAAATTTTAGCGAATTTACGGAAAATTATTGAAAGCATAGTATGACAAAAAGCAACTCTTGGAGTTGCTTTTCAAAAATTTAATATTGAGAAGTTTACTTTATCTGCTTGTAGCTTTCAATCAGTCGGATGAATTCTGCACGGTAACCATCTTCATCATTCGATTTTCCTTGTTTAGAAAGATTGATGATTTTATTGAGGTCTTTATCTTTGATGAATTCCGATTGTCTTAAAACCAAACCAAACCAAGCCACAGACGATGCAAATTTGAAATCTGACGAAGCATTATTTAATTGATTTTTAGAATCTTTTATAGTCTGAATTAATTCTTTACTTACATCTTCATCCGGATTTTTGTAGCGGAATTTCACCGTTGCCAGTTCGTCTCCAAATTCGTTTTTAGAATCAGTCTTAGAATATTTCAAATCAACATCTTGCGGACTGAATTCGGAATCTGAACCAACTGGAATAACTTCATAAATCGCTGTCACCGTATGACCAATTCCCAATTCTCCAGCATCGATTTTATCATTTTTAAAATCTTCATTTTTTAATTTTCTATTTTCATAACCAATTAATCGATAAGATTTTACGAACTTCGGATTAAACTCAATTTGAATCTTCACATCTTTCGCAATCGCATACATACTTCCGGCAAATTCCTTCCCAAGAAATTTATTCGATTCCTGCATATTATCGATGTAAGCGTAATTTCCGTTGCCTTTGTCAGCCAGCATTTCCAGACGATTGTCTTTGTAATTTCCCATTCCAAAACCAAGACAAGTGAGGTAAATTCCAGATTTTCTCTTCTCCTCAATCAACTTTTGAAGTTCAGAATTATCGGAAACACCAATATTGAAATCGCCATCTGTCGCCAAAATCACACGGTTGTTTCCCTTTTTAACTAAGTTTTCCTGTGCTAATTTGTAAGCCAATTCAATTCCTTGACCGCCAGCAGTACTTCCGCCAGCGCTTAGATTTTCCAAAGCTGTCAGGATTTTCTCCTTATTTTTCGCTGAAGTCGGCTCCAAAACTACGCCTGCACTTCCTGCATAAGTGACGATTGCCACTTTATCCTGCGGACGAAGTTTTTCCAACAAGATTTTGAATGAAGTTTTCAGCAACGGCAATTTATTCTGCTCATTCATCGAACCAGAAACATCGATTAGGAAAACCAAATTTGAAGCTGGTAATTCTTTTTCGTTCAATGTTTTACCTTGCAAACCGATTTTCAAAAGTTTATGTTTGGGATTCCAAGGCGAATCGTTGTATTCTGTATTAATAGAAAAAGGCTGGTTATTTTTTGGCTGAGGATAATCGTATTTGAAATAATTAATCATTTCCTCAATTCTAACTGCGTTTTTATCTACCTTTTGACCATTATTTATCATTCTTCGGATGTTGGAATATGACGCATTATCTACATCAATTGAAAACGTCGAAAGTGGATTGGCTTTTGCGGATTCGAATTGATTTTCCTTCCACTCGTCGTAAGATTCCTGATTTTGAACAGGTTGTAGATTATTAAGCAAATCAATTTCTTTTTTGGACAAACCTTTAGTTTTGATGACAATCACGCCATTACTTCCTCGTACTCCATAAAGTGCTGTTGCAGAAGCATCTTTCAAAATTTGAACATCCTTAATTTTTTTAGGATTAATATTCTCAAGATTAGCATTTTGATACGGAATTCCATCAATCACGTATAAAGGTTGATTGTTTGAAGTTAATGAGGCCATACCTCGAATCATTACTTGCGGAGAACTTCCAGGATTTGACGGAGCAATCTGAAGTCCGGCAACGCGTCCGTTCAAAACTTGGTCAACATACGCTTGAGTCATCACTTTTCCCGTTGCTGGTGGCGGAGGTGGCGGTGAATAAGACTTCTCTTTTTTATTAATCGAATTTTTACTCACCATTGTTGATGCGTAACCAAGGCTTTTCTGCTCTCTTTTGATTCCCATTGCAGTTACGACAACACCTTCGATATCTTGTGATTTTTCAGAATATATATAATTTGATTCAGCTGGAGGACCGCTAATCTCTTCTCTCACTTCATTCACGACTATTTGAGGAGGTGAAACAGAAGCTATTCCTTCCGACCTGGGAATTGGAGGCAAAGAAATTTCCTTTTGACCTTCTGCATCGTGATAAGCAATAATCTCCTTTCCATTTTCGGAAGTATTGACGGGATTACTTTTCAAATTCTCTTTGAAAGTTCTGTTGATGTTCTCAACGTTTTCCGGCGTTTCCAATATCTTGTTTTGATTGACAGGTTTTCCGTAATCATTTGAAGCAATTTGAGGTTCTATTTTAGTCTCTTTATCATTCACAAAATATAAAACACCGAATGTCAAAGCCAATCCAGCAACCATTCCGTAAGGCAACCAAAGTGGAATGATTCTTTTCCTTTGTTCTTTTTTATCTAATTTTTCTTCAACGTTTTCCCACACTTTTTCGAAGTTTGGGAAAGTCGGTTTTTCTTCCGCAGATTTTCCGGCTTCGCTGAACATTTTATCGATATCTTGATTTTCCATTTTTTTAAACTTTAAGAATTAATTGTTTGAAGTTTCACCAGTTCCTGCAATTTTTTGCGGGCAAAATTCACCTGAGATTTGGACGTGCCTTCTGATATAGAAAGCATTTGCGCAATCTCTTTGTGCGGATAACCTTCCATCGCAAACAGATTGAAAATCGTACGGCAACCTTCGGGTAGAAAATTGAGAAGTGATAAAATTCCTCTTTCCTCCGAAACATTTTCCGGTTCAGCTTCGGCCAAATCCACAAAATTTTCTTCAATCGAAATCGAAAACGGTTGTTTTTTGCGAAGTTTCTGAAGACATTGATTCACAACGATTTTCTTTGCCCACGCATCGAAAACCTGCAATTCCTTCAATTGGTCAAGCTTTGTGAAAATCAGATAGAAAGAATCTGCCAAAACTTCTTCCGCATCTTCGTCGTTTTTCAGGTAACGTTTGCAGGTTGCGAAGAACCGGCCTGCATATTCTTCATAAAGTTTCCGCTGTGCGTTGCGGTCTTTATTTTTGCATCTTATGTATAATTCGTGTTCCATATTCTGGCGTTTATAAGGAAAGATGCAATGGTTTAAAAAAGGTTGGAAATATTTTTGAAAATTTAAGAAAATAATTTAATAATCTGGTTTTATAATTAATTTTATCGAGATGATTCAGCAAATTCTTTCATGATTCTATTTCTCTCGAGCAAAAATCCTTTGAGATAATTTGTCAGAAAGATTTGATTGAATATTTTACCTAGAATTCCAAAAGGCGATTCGAATTCAAAAATATCAGTCATCAAAGTCTTATCGTCTTTTTGTTCAAAGATATGTTGATGTTTCATCGATTTGAAAGCGCCTTTCACCATTGCATCGGTAAACATTATTGGACTTTCCATTTGTGTGATTTTCGTCGTAAGAGTTTGATAAAATCCTAAATGTTTGGCTCGCCAAGTTACCGTTTCGCCTAGTTCTATCAATCCGCTCATTTTTCCGGCAATTGCTTTTTCGTTGGTTTTAGCGGTTGACTCTTGGTGAAAATCTATATTACGGGATAAGTCAAATACTTTTTGAATATCAGCATTAATCAATGTTTCCAAATATATTTTAGCCATCTTTTTTTATTTTTAAAGATTAAGAAAATCGGCTCGTGTTCTTTTATTATTTCTAAAAAGAAAGAACATTATGATTTTAAATATTAGATTTTTCATAATTTTCAATGTTTTGTTTTATGTCATATATGTAAATCACAGATAAAATTGGAGCATAAAAGAAAGCGATGTAAAGCATTAGATAAAATATTACTCCCAATTGATTTAGGATACCTAAATCAATATTTTTTCCTTGTAAAAAAATAGTAAGCAGGAAATTTATCCAGACAGGAATCAGAAGGAATCCATATATTTTGTATGATTTTGACTTTTTATAATGGAGAAATATTCTTATGAAAAAACTGAAAATTTGAAATCCTCCCACGATATAATAAAAATAGAAAATCTGATATAGAAAATCTTTAGTGATGTACTCAAAAATCAAGTAGCTAATCATTAAGATGAATATAAATGTTTGAATATAAAAATCGATTTTAAAAAACGTTTTCATAGTATTGTAATTTTTATATTTTCAGTAATTTTTGAAAATTAATCTGAAATAAAAAAGGAAAATGAATTCCTTTCTATTTCAGTAAGTTGGTGATTTTTCCAACCAGCCAATGGTCGTCGCTTTTTATGGCAAGGTCCATAATATTATTGATTTTGTTGGTCACGTTTCCGAAATCGTCCATCAGTTTGATGAATTCTTTGGCTTCATCGGAATCATCGTCTACATTTTTAAGTTCTTCCAAAAAAGCTACAACTGGCTCTATTTCTCGTTTTCTGCGTTCTTTTGTAATTTGTTTGAAGAGAAACCAGACATCTTTTTCAGCGATGAAATATTCCTTCCTATCCCCTTTCACAAATTCTTTTTTTACAATTCCCCAATCCATCAAAGCCCGAAGATTCATATTCGCATTGCCTCGTGAGATTTGCAAAAGCTCCATCACTTCATCTGTTGACAATGGTTTTCCTTCTGCCAAAAGCAAAGCGTGAACCTGCGCCATCGTTCGGTTGATTCCCCAGCTTGTGGCAAAAGTTCCCCAGGTTTGGATGTATTTTTCTTTGGCTTCGTCGAGTTTCATTTTGCTTAATTTAAATTCTTGTACAAATATAATTAATAATTTCTAAACTTTCAATAATTATTGAAAATAAAATAATTTATTTCTTACATTGATTATAGGAATGAATTCCTATGCTGGGAAATCGGTCGTCCCTGTGGGACTTTCCCAGCTATCATTCAGAAATTTCCACGACCAAACCATCCGTCCATTGATAATTCTGCTGAAAGTAATATTCGAAAGCGTGATTAGCTTTTCCTGTGTATTTGCCTGCAAACTCGGCTTTGGTGTCAAGATGAACTTGGGTATTTTTCTTTGCATCCAAGTTGTACCAATACAAAACCAGATAATTATCGAAAATCTCGTAATAGGCGATTTCATTACGTTCCATCATTGCTTTCAGATTTTTCGGGTCCATCGTCAAGCCTGCTGGAATTCCGATTTTCGCCGTCATCATTCCGAAATTTTTGTAGGTTGGATTTTCGATTTTGATAGTCATTCTTACATTGTCACCGATTTTCGCTTTGCTTTTGTCCAAAGTCGTTGTAAAATAAAGTTCAGGATTTGGATTTTTATCCGGAATCAAATCATTGTATTTGTATGAGAAAAGAATAGGCAAACCATTTCCCGAAGGATATTTCACTTTCAATTCGTTTTTTCCTCTTTTCAGAAACTGACCAATTGTCGAAAGTGTTTTCAACTCTGTATCGTTCACAAAAAACTGTGGTTCTGCTGAACTTTCCGCTTTCGGATGAGCTTTGTAGAATTCTGTCAAAGCCTTTAGCTTGATGACCAATGTTTGCGTGGATTCGTAAGTCGTGTTTTGTAAATTGATTCGGTTGATGATTTTTGTAACCAAATCTTTGTTGTTTTTTTGAGATTTCATCAACGACAAAGCAAACAAGGACAAAGCTTCTTTTCTAATGTCATCGCCTCTACCCTGCATAAAATTGGTTTCTGCAACCACATTATTCTTATTGAATTTCTCAGTCATTCGATTTATCAAAAAATCGTAATCTTTGGTTTTTTCCAGTTGATAAGCCACATTTGCCATCAATGAAAGCAAATAAAAATCATCAGAATATTGGTTGATTTGATACAAGTGCGAATATTCTTTTGCGATTTCGTTTTTCATTCCGGCTTCAGAAAGTGCATATAAAATATAACCTTGTTGATTCCAATAATATTGGTCTTTTTTGGTTGTATCAATATTATTTTTTGAATTGTTATTCAAGATGAAATTCCCTTTTCCGTCTCTTCTTGACAGAATGAATTTCGAAGTTCTTTCAATCAAACCTGGATTCACGTTCAAAACATTTTTCAAATCATTGAATTCCATCAAGCCGTAAGCTGTCAAGGTAATACTCGGTGGCGAACTTCCGAACAGTGAAAATCCTTTGTCCTTGGTCTCAAAAGTAAGCAAACGTTCAAATCCTGTTTTCAACAATTCGGTTGCTCTTTTCGCTTCTTTGCTGTCGATATTTCCTTTATTTTTCAAGAAATTTAAAATGAAATAATTGGGATAAGTTGTGGATGAAGTCTGCTCGAAACAGCCGTGAGGTTTTTCTTTGAGCCTATCGATATTATTCAAAAATTGACTCGCAGAACTTTTGAAAACCTGAATATTTGCCACCAAACTTTCATCCAAATAATCCGGAATTGAAAACGAAATGATAGAATCCTTTGAAGTCGAATATTCCAAGTTATGTCTGAAACCTTTGGCATCAATCGTAAAAGGTAAAATTTGTCTCTCCTTTTCCGTATCCGTTTCTGCAATGAGTTGAATGTTGGATTGTGAAACTTTATTTCCTTTCAATGGCAGAATGATTCTTCCACTTTCTTTCGGATTCAAAGTAATTAGGCTGTCCGAAAGTCCACTTTTAATCGAAATTGGAAGGATTTTGTTAAAATCAATTGTTTTTCTTTTATCAGAATTATTTCTGATGACAACAGAGATTTTCGGCTCGTCACCTTGCGTCATATATTGCGGAATTTTCGCATCGATTTGGAGCGTGCTTTGTGCGCTATAGGTTTTCTCTTCTCGTCCCAAAAGTCCGTTTGCTGAGATTCCTTCGGCAATCGCTCGGAAAGTTGTATTCGCATCAGAGTTGTAAAATTCAACTTTTGCCTTTCCATTTTTACCTGTTTGAATCGTCGGATTCCAATAGATGGTTTCGCGGAAATCGGTTCTGTAATTGGTCGTTGGCGTTTCGTAAACTGGATGGCTGAAAACTCTGGCGTAGTTTGTATTAATCAAATCATCTTCGTACAAATGTTCGTAAGCGTAATACGACTCAGGATTCAAGTTAATACTTTTGCTTCCATATCTTGATGACAAACTGTTGATAATAATTACGCCGTTGCTCCCTCTGCTTCCGTAGATTGCAGTTGCAGATGCATCTTTCAGAACAGTAATATTTTGAATGTTGTCGGCATTCATTTTGAAATTTGGAAAATCTACTGGAACGCCATCAATTACGACCAAAGGTTGTTTTCCGTTTGTAATGGAGGAAGCGCCTCGAATCACGATTGACTCGGCATTTCCAGGAGCACCCGAATTGGCCGTGACTTCCAATCCAACAACTTTTCCCTGCAAAGCATTTGTAACATTGTTTAAGGTCAATCCCAGATTAACGGTTTGAACTGCAGAACTTAAACTTTTTTTCGATGTTTCAACGCCATAACCTAAAACCACAACTTCTTCAATATTCTTATTCGTACTTGTAGTATCAGAATAAGTCCTTCTTCTATTATTATATCCTGTATTATCGTTATTCCGGATTTCGTTTGAATTTTTATTGGGATTTAATTCCTCAGCAATCGGATTATTCACAATTACTTCAAACTCTTTTCCTGTCTTGTCCGATTTTATTTTCTGAGTGGTAATATCAGAACTGATTTGCGATGCCAGAAGTTTGATTTTTACTTTTTCTTTAGGCTTTTTAGATTTTGCCACCAATTGATAAGAACCAGCTCCAGAAGGGAAATTCTTAAAATAAAAATGACCTTTTTTCGTATTTTGCTTCAAGATTTCTGGCGCACTATTTATCATAAAAACTTCCGCATTTACAGCTTCTCCTTTCTCATTTTCAATCCTTCCGTAGATGGAATTGAGTTCTTCTTTTTGGAACGGAAATTTTCTGGTTTGAGGAATTTCTGGCAACAATTCAAAGTAGCGATAACCATTCGTCAACATTACCAAATCCAAGGCTTCATCCGCTTTTGCTTCTTCTTTTTTGAAGTAAAATGGCGGTTCTTCGATTTTTCCTTGCAATTCAGAATCTATTTGAAGCCAAGAAATCAAAGTATTTTGCCTGTCATCCGCATAGCTGAAAAGTTTGTCATCCAACACACTCATCGAAAGATTGGAAGAAATTGGTTTTCCGTTGAAATCTTTGGTTTCAATATCGAAAACGACTTTTTCTCTTGGCAAATATTCCGTTTTATTTGGGTTAATGGAAATCTGTACGTTTTGATTTTTATTAACAAAAACAACGCGTTCAGCCAAAGGATTCTTGTCCGAATCGAAAACAGTGAATCTGGCGATTCCAGATGGGAAAATATTTTCATCAAATTCAATTTCGGAATTGGTGGAAACATTATTTTTTGTTTTAATGATTTCTCCACGGAAACCAGCTTCCACATTTACTTTTTGATGATTTTTGGATTGAATCTTCAAAACAATTTTACCATTCACTTTTTCGATGTTCAAACTCACACCATTCTCTGTTCCGATTGGAATTTCATACAATTTTGCAATCTTGTGAGATGTCAGTTTCAGAAAGAATTTTTGATTTTGAATCGGTAAGAAAGAGAATTTTCCCATCCCAAATTTCACAGATTCTGTTGTTGAAATTGTCTTCCCCTTTTCATCCAAAATTTCCGCTTTGATATCGACTGGTTGCTGAAACTCATTCAAAGCTTTGAAGGCAACATTGCTCTGTTTTCCATTAATAAGACTTCCGCCTTCGGGAAAAAACAGAATCTCAACTTGGTTCAAAGTCACGGGAACATTTCTGGAAATCGATTCCTGGAATGAATTGTAATTGAGTTTGATATTCAGCAAAACATCCGTTGAAGTCAAAGTTTTTGGCAATTCAAATTTCAGCTGAACGTTCCCTTCTTTATCTGTCGTGAATGTGTTTTTCAGGAATTCTTTTCCTTCAACCAAAACTTCGCAATTCCCTTCATAAAAGGAAAGCGGAAGATTTTGAAGATTCCTCAGACTGAAATCTGCCAAAACTTCATCGCCAGCACTCAATCCTTTTTTAGGAAAATCGAGTTTCATCAAAATCCTTGGAGAAGATGTTTTTTGGACGGTAATTTCTTTTTCAAAATAATTTTTGTGATTTTCGTTCCGCATCCAATTGGTGTACAGACGCATTTTGTAGATTCCGCCTTTAATATTTTCATTAAGGGAAAAATCGCCGTTGCAAGCGCCATTGGTGATTTGGTAATTATTTTTTGAAAGCAAATTTCCCGCAGGGTCGTACAATTCGGCGTACAAAATCTGGCTCCAATCCGAAGGCAAATTTTTCTGCGCATCCACAACATAAGCTTTGAAATAGATGATATCATTCGGACGATAGAACACGTGATTGGTCTGCGCATAGACTTTTTCTTTTGTAAAGTTTTGGGATTTGCGTTCACCAAAAAGTTCTACGAAAAGTTTTTTCTCTGCAGAGTCCAAAGGTTTATCACGAAGGTCGTTTTCATTTTTATCGTAATAGTAATTTCGCCTTTGAGCATTTGAAAACAGCACAAAAAATAAAAATAAAAAGGAAATATATCTTAGCTTCATCATTCAAAATTTAAAAAATAAAAGAAACACTGCCTCCATAAGTTCGCATTGATGGCAGATTGTAGAAATTCAAACCTTGCCCGTTATCAGAATCGAAAAAGGACGTTTGTGGGTCGACATTATTTTTCGACCAGAGCAAAATATTTTTCGCAAAAACAGAAACTTTCACATTTTTCAAAAATTCCGCTTTTCGGAAACTGTAGCTCAACGTGATGTTATTGATTCTCACCGCATCGCCTTTCACAATGTAATCTTCTGCAACGCCCAAACTTCCATATCGGTAAAATTTATTTTGCTCAAAAGGCTCATTAATATTGAAAAAATCGACGGGAATATTATTAATATTTCCATTCTGAAAAACGCCTTCGTAAACAAAATTTGAAATATTCCTTTCTTGCACAGAATTGGCTGAACGTCCGTAGTAATCAAGATTCGCGTTGGTTCCGTTCCAAATGTCGCCACCTTTTCGCCATTCTACATCAACATTCAAACTGAAATTTGCAACATTTTGGGTGTAGGAAAATTTCATCGTAAAATCGGGAATCGGATTTCCAAGAATTTTATTCTCAGCAGAAACCAGTGGGAAACCATCATTTCCAATCACCAAATCGCCGTTTCCGTTTCGTTGATAGGCATTTCCTATCAGAACGCCTAGAGCTTCACCTTTCACAATACCTCTGTAAATGGAACTAAATCCCGAAATCGGCGCATTTTCGTAACCGCCTAAAACATTGGTGACTTTCGAAGTTGTTTTGTTAAAGCCAATCTGAATCGTGCTGTTTCGCAAAGGGAAATTTCTAAAACCAAGATTCAAATCGTAGCTTTTGTAATTGTGGTCAACGATATTTTTTAATTTAATCTGACCGTTTTCATAAACTGGAAAAATATCATTGGTGAATCTTTTGTTGGTAAAACTTCCTTCCAACTCATATCGATAATCGTGATAAAATTTGATTCCGACTTTCGATTCCAGATTGTTAATCGATTCCAGACCTCGGAAACTTTCCACTTCCTGAGCTGGAAAATAGGTATTGAGTTGCGAATCATCGATTTGTGTCAACAGAAAATTGCTGTAACTTTTGCTAAAGTCTGATTCGTAAACATTTTTGTAAATCGAGCCAAAGATTTTACCGTGGAAATTGTAATCAATTAATTCATTGATGGTAAAGCTCAAAGCCAATTTAGGAATGAAAAAGTCGTTTTTGTTTGTCGTGTTTGAGGCGTAAATCCCGTTTCCGACTTCGCCTTCAAAATCAAAATCATCAAAAATAAAATCTCTGAACCTAAAATTGTAACGCAAGATGTAATCCTGAGAAAATCTGTGATAATGATAATTTCCTGAGTTTGTGTAAGAAATTCTTGTATCGCTGTGATTCATAATTCCATTAAAGCTTAACTTGCTGTAATCGCTGTAATTATCTTTAAATGAATATGAACTTCCGAAATTTAAATTATAATTTTTGTTGTTTTGATTTCTCTCCGTTTCGATTCCGTTTGGAAAACCGTAAGTCCATTTTTTATAAGATTCAAAATTGGAAAAATCTGTGTTTTCATACGATTGAGCAACGAAATATTGCCATTTTCCCGTTTCTTTTGCAAACTTCAAATTGAGAATGTTCTGATTTTCATCAAAATTGTATCTTCTTGTATTTTTAAGTACATAATTGGGATTGTCTGCAAACGGACTGTAACTTCTTTGTTGACTCGAAAGTAAATTTCCCTGTTTGTTTTCTAAGGAAATCGGCGTCAACAAAGCATTTTGATAAGCTCTGTTAAAAAGTCCAATCCTGTTTGTGTTAGTCGCTTTTTGCTCATTAAACTTATAATTAAAGCTAAGTTGATGGTTTTTCAAAATTGATGTTCCCAAAGAAATTCCCAAATTTTTACTGTCCTGAAATTGGTCTTTAATCATCAAATCCTCACGAACCCAGCCTAAATCCAAACCTGCATTCCATTTTCTGCTATTGTCCTTGATAAAATGAGAATTGATGGAGAGAAATGAGGATGATTTTTGTGTGCTTTGCAAAATCGAATTGTTGTAAGCTTTAGCTGGAAAAAGGCTGTTCGCTTTGGAAACCAATCTTCCGTTAACGTCGTACAAATAAGGATTTCCATCAAAACCTAAAGTCGAAATATACGGCCCAAAACTGAACATCTCAGAAGTTTCTGGTCCATTCCATTGCAAGGTTCCGTTGTTATTTCGGCCCTGTACAAATTGGTTTTGAAGTTTTGGTTGCACATTTGGCGAACCAAATTCTGTGGTAAGTTGCAAAGAACCAGAGTAAAATAGTTTTTTGGAAACTTGATTTTCAATAACGTAATCCGAACGTTTTCGTCTTATCGATTGTATTTTATCAGATTTTCCTCCGATTCTTTTTGCAGTTGTTTTTGATTGATGAAAATTGGTCGAATCTGCTATTTTGTTAGAATTAATGGATGTCAAATAATCATTCGAGATAACCGCATCCGCAGAAGCAAACTTGTTTTTGGACTCGATGATGGTCTTCAGTTCCTTCAAATCATAAGCTTGGACAACTCTTGAATTTTTCTTGCCATAAACCAAAGTATCTCCAGCTTTTGCCTCGATAATCAGATAACCTTTCTCATCTGTAAAATCATAATTTCCAGACGTTTTGTTTGTGACAATCAGGTTTTTCAAAGGTTTATTGCTTGAAATGTAAAAGTAGCCTTCGAAATAGAGTTGAGAATCCTGAGCAAACAAAAAACCCTGAAAAAAAAGTGTGAAAAATAGAATATAGAGATGCTTCATAAAATCCTGATTTTATAATGAAAGATGCATTTGGCTTGCAAAAGGTTGGAAAAAGTGGAATAAATTTGTGTTTTTGTGAATCTTAAATTTAGAAAAAATTATTGAAGTTTGAAAAAGAAAAAAGCAACTCCGAAGAATTGCTTTGATAAGTTTAAATTTATTTTTTAAAGGTCTTGTATTTCTCCACCAATTGCAAAAACTCTGCGCGATAGCCTTCTGCATCTTTGCCTTTGCTGGATTTTGCTAAGGCAATCACATCGTCCAATTTTTTGTTGGTAATATTCTTGGAATCGCGCAAAATCAAACCAAACCAAGCCACAGCAGTTGCAAATCTGTAATCTTGAGAAGCTGATATGAAAGTTGAACTTTTATCATTGATGATTTGCTTCATTTCGATGCTTTTGCTTCCTGCCGGTTTTTTGTAACGGAATTTAACGGTCGCTAATTCGGTTCCGAAAGTTCCCTTGGCAGATTGAGTGGAATATTTCAATTTTTGTTTTTTCGGAAGAAATTTTGAATCTACACCGGCTGGAATGATTTCGTACAAAGCCGTCACAGTGTGTCCAAAACCAAGTTCACCAGCATCAATTTTATCATCCGTAAAATCAGAATTGTTCAGCATTCTGTTTTCATAACCAATTAATCTGTATGATTTTACAAATTTCGGATTGAACTCTATTTGAACTTTCACATCCTTTGCAATGGCGTACATATTTCCTACAAATTCTCTTCCCAAAAATTTATTCGCTTCTTGGATATTATCAATGTAAGCGTAATTTCCATTGCCTTTGTTGGCGAGTGTTTCCAGCTTGTTATCCTTGTAATTTCCCATTCCGTAACCTAGGCAAGTCAGGAAAACACCAGATTTTCTCTTTTCTTCGATTAACTTTTCCAATGCCGATTCGGACGAAACCCCAACATTGAAATCGCCGTCTGTTGCCAATATCACGCGATTGTTTCCTTTTTTGATGAAGTTTTCCTGAGCCAGTTTATAGGCCAACTCTATTCCTGCGCCACCAGCTGTACTTCCGCCCGCATTAAGATTTTCCAAAGCTTCAAGAATTTTACTTTTTTCTTTTACGGAAGTCGGTTTCAAAACCACGCCAGCACTTCCTGCATAGGCCACGATCCCTACTTTGTCAGTTGGGTTCAGTTTGTCCAGCAAGATCTTTAGCGAGGATTTCAAAAGTGGCAATTTATTTTCGTCACTCATCGAGCCCGATGTATCCAATAGAAAAACAAAATTGGAAGGAGCCAGAGATTTGATTTCTATTTCTTTCCCTTTCAACCCAATTTTAAGAAGTTTGTGTTTTGGATTCCAAGGTGCATCGCTGTATTCTGAATTGATGGAAAACGGATCTGCATTTTTGGGTTGAGGATAATCATATTGGAAATAGTTGATCATTTCCTCAATTCTCACCATATCTTTTTCAACAGGCATTCCATAATTAATCACTCTTCGGATATTGGAATACGATGCATTATCAACATCAATGGAAAAAGTGGAGACCGATTGGTTCTGAGTCAGTTCAAATCGATTTTCAATCAGTTTTCCGTATTCTTCATCATTTGTGGAAATGATATTTTTAGAGCCTTTTGCTTGATCAGTAAATTTTTGTTGGTACATAGAATAGCCTGTTGCTTCTTCGGCATAGGCCATTGCTGGTTTAGGACAACCTTGATAGTTTGGAAGTCCAGGAACTGTTGGGCAAGCATCATCTTTGTCCAAAATTCCATCGGCATCGGTATCAGGCCAAGGACAACCTTTGTTTTCTGTTGGTCCTGCAACATCTAGGCAGGCGTCATCTTTGTCAAAAACAGAATCACCATCGGTATCTGGCCACGGGCAACCGTTGTTTTCTGCTGGGCCGGCAACATCTATGCAATAGTCATTTGTGTTGATTACCCCATCGTTGTCAAAATCTTTTTTGAGTTCGCTTTTCTTTAGTACAGGATGCTTGGAGTCATTAGTACGGGAAGGTTTGCAAGAATTTACAACTATAACTAGCACAAGGGTACAATAGATTTTTTTCATTTAATTAGTTTTTTTTAAATATAACATTTAAATTTTATAGGAAAAAAAAATAATGTCATATTAAAATTTTTTATGCTTTGTTAATTTTGAATTCAGAATATTAATTTTAATTAACACTTGATATTAATAACTGATTATTATTGATAAATTTACATAAAATAAATTAGTGAAATATACCCTTGTAAAACGGAATAAAAGCTTTCGTGCAGATTCTCATTCTCATTTTATAAATTGGATGAGAAAAATGGATTTGCAGAAATGGATTGATAATAAAGATTTTATGGAGGGATATTCTTACAGAAAAAAAACTTTTGAAAAAATCGACATTCGTCACGATGATGAAGATTACTTTGTAGAAGACCTGCAAAAAAATAACCTTTTGAAAATAGAATCTTCAAAAGGCTTTTTAGGGATATTTTAAATTTCAGAAATTAATAAATCGCAGGATATTTCTGAGGATTGATTTCCGTGAACATCGCGTAGATTTTCTCAACCATATCATCAGAAGACGGCTTACTGAAATAATCGCCATCACTTGCAAAAGCTGGTCTGTGATTTTCTGCAGAAATTGTCAATGGCTCCGAATCCAAATATTTGAACGCTTTTTGTTTTTCTAATATCTGCTGAAGAATAAATGCCGAAGTTCCACCTTCCACATCTTCATCTATCACAACTAACCTATTTGTTTTCTTTACACTTTCTGCAATTTCATTAGTCAAATCGAATGGAATCAATGACTGAACATCAATCACTTCCGCAGAAATTCCTAATTTTTCTAATTCATTCGCCGCTTCTGTAACGATTCTCCAAGTTGAACCGTAAGTTACCAAAGTCACATCTTTACCGTCCTTAGTCACTTCGATTTTTCCTATTGGAATCGTGAATTCTCCTAAGTTATCCGGTTGTTTTTCTTTCAATCTGTAACCGTTCAAGCATTCTACAATCACGGCTGGCTCGTCACTTTGAAGCATTGTGTTGTAAAAACCTGCCGCTTTCGTTAGACTTCTTGGAACCAGAATATTAATTCCTTTTGAGAGGTTAAGGATTCCAGCCATTGGCGAACCAGAGTGCCAAACGCCTTCCAATCTGTGTCCACGAGTTCTAATGATGACAGGTGCTTTTTGACCACCTTTTGTTCTGTATTGAACCGTTGCCAAATCATCGCTCATCCCTTGCAAACAGTACAAAATATAATCTAAATATTGGATTTCAGCAATCGGTTTCAAACCTCGCATCGCCATTCCAATGCCTTGTCCAAGAATTGTTGCTTCACGAATTCCGGTATCAGCGATTCTCACCTCGCCATATTTTTCCTGAAGTCCTTCCAAACCTTGATTTACATCGCCGATATTTCCTGCATCCTCACCGAAAACCAAAGCTTGCGGATATTTTGCAAAGATTTTATCGAAGTTATTTCGCACAACAACTCTACCATCCACTTCTTCGGAAGCATCAGAATAGATTGGTTTGATTTCTTTTACATTCGTTGCTTTCCACTCAGATTGAGAATACAAATGCGACGAATAATTATCTTTCTCAATTTTGAATATTTCTTCGTATTTTGATTTCAAAGCAGTTCTTTCAGCGGAGTTTTGAACTCTTGTCACTAATAAAGACTGTCTTACCAAATGGAAAATATCTCGCTTACTTTTAGAAATGATTTTATTAAAGTTTTCAATTAATTGAGCAACTTCAACATTTTGATTTTTAATGGATTCTACAAATGGTAAAATTTCATTCTTTAAATCTGAAATCGTTTTTTGATAAGATTCCCAAGCTTTTTTCTGACCCTCTTTTACTAATTTTTTAGATTCAGAATCGATTGCATCCAACTCTTCTACCGAAGCCAGATATTCTTCATTTCCTTCAATCTCGATGCTGTAATCCAAAATCCATTCACGGAATTTCAACATTCCGTCAAACTCAGATTCCCATTTCAGACGCTCTTCGTTTTTGTAACGCTCGTGCGAACCAGAAGTTGAATGTCCTTGTGGTTGTGTCACTTCCGTCACGTGAATCACCACTGGAACACTTTCATATCTTGCGTAATGCTCAGCTTTCGCGTAAGCTTCCATCAACGCCGGATAATCCCAAGCTTTCACCTGAATGATTTCGCAACCTTGTTTTTCGTCCGCTTTTCTTTGGAAACCAGAAAGCATTTCGGAAATATCCGCTTTCGCTCTTTGGTTTTGAGTCGGAACCGAAATCCCGTAACCATCATCCCAAATCGAAACAATCATCGGAACTTGCAAAGCACAAGCGGCGTTCAAAGTTTCCCAAAAATGACCTTCAGCTGTGGAAGCGTCGCCAATCGTTCCGAAAGCAACTTCGTTTCCGTCTTTTGAAAATTTCTCAGAACCTTCGAATTTTACTGATTTATAAACTTTGGAAGCCTGAGCCAATCCCAATAATCTCGGCATTTGTCCAGCGGTTGGCGAAATGTCGGATGAAATATTTTTCTGCTCAGTTAAATTTTTCCAGCTTCCGTCCGCGTTCAAACTTCTTGTGGCGTAATGGCCGTTCATTTGTCTTCCGGCAGATGCTGGTTCTCTTTCCACGCTGGTGTCAGCGTATAATTGTGCAAAGAAACTTTCCACAGAAACCGCATCGATTGCCAACGCAAAAGTCTGGTCACGATAATAGCCAGAGCGGAAATCACCATTCCTAAAAACCTTAGCCATTGCCAACTGTGGCAATTCTTTTCCGTCTCCAAAAATCCCGAATTTTGCTTTACCTGTCAAAACTTCGCGCCTTCCCAAGTAGGACATCTCGCGGGAAATCCTACCTAAACGATAGTCTTCCAAAATGCTGTTTTTAAAATCCTGAAATGAGATTTGCTGAGTTTCTATGTAGGTTGTTTGCATAACTTTGAATTTTGACAAATATAAAATTTTTTACTGAAATTTTTATTGATTTGATATTTCGTAAAAATAAGATAATTTTATAAAGTATAAAAATTCATCAATTATATTTTTTCCACAGAATTAATGAATATTTTTGAATCATCAATTTGAACCAATGAAAAAAACCGCGCCACACATCCTGAATGCTTCCACCAATCTTCTGGGATTTTGTTTGGTCATCATCACTTCTCTGAAGATTACGAAGTTCAGCCATCATTCTTATTTGGATGAATTTACCATTGGTGCGATTTTCTGTTTGATGGTGAGTTGCACTTTATCTTTCCTTGCCATCAGAACAGACAAGGAAAAACTGTCGGACAAATTAGAGAATATTGCTGATGTTCTTTTCTTTGTAGCTTTGATTTGTATTTCGTTGGCGGTTTGTATTGTGAGTATTGATGTGGTTTGATGAGAATATTTTAACTGAATTTTAAATGTATTTACTGTATGAAAGTAAGAATTTTATTTTTGATTTTATTCATAACTAATTGTAATCCCAAAAATTCAAAATTGGAAGATGACAATTCTCCCAATATTTTTCTTACAAACTATTGGAAAGTAGATGACAAGAATTTAAAATTAAAATTCGGAGATTTGGTCGAATTTAATATTGGTAAAGAGAATATCAAGGCAATCGTACTGGATATTAGCCCAGAAAATGATGGGAATTGGTTTGGATTATGCTTTTTAAATGGAAATCAAATTTTCGGAAGAAAAATACCACAAGGATTTGGAGGTCATTGTGTTGACTTATGTGATTTCAGTTACTTACATGAAAATGCTATAAGTAATTATAAAGTTTTAAAAAATATAAAAGTAAATTTCAAAAAAATTGGGCGTGGAATGGACAGTCCTACAAAAAACCTCCAAGATATTTTAAGAGATTATAGAAATGGTCTCGAAGTGCGAAAGAAGAAGCAAACTCCTTGTGAAGATAAGTTGGGGGAATTAAATCCTGTCAACGAATGTTATTTTCCTTTAAGTAAATTTCAATAAATCTACCCAACCTTCACCGTCTCTAAAGCCTTAGGCAGAAAACTATTAGGGAAAATCTGTCTAGCTTCGTCTGTCATTACGCTTAGGTCGCTGTAACGGTTGGAGAAATGTCCTAAAATCAATTTTCCAACTTGTGCTTTTTTGGCAATCGTCGCGGCTTCCAACGCTGTGGAATGTCCAGTGTAATCTGCCATTTCTTTCAGGTTATTCAAGAAAGTGGATTCGTGGTAGAGGACATCGACGTTTTCTATGATTGGGATGATGTCTTCTTTGTATTTGGTGTCACTACAAAATGCGTACGAAACAGAAGGTTGCGGGTCGGTCGTCAATGAGGCGTTATCGATGACGTTTCCATCTTCTGAAACGAAGTCTTTTCCTAAACGCAGATTCTGGAAATCGCAAATCTCAATTTCTTTGTGTTTGGAGATTTCCTTCATATTCAGGTGGCGTTCTTTTGGTTTTTCTTTGAAAAGATAACCGTTGCAATAAATCCTGTGATTGAGCGGAATCGTGAAGACTTCTACCCTTTTGTCTTCATAGATTTTTACGGATTCTTTCCCTTCCAATTCGTGATAGATGACCTCAAAACCTTTGTACGTTTCTGTGATTTCGAAAATCGTATCCATCATTTTTTTGATGCCTTTTGGGCCGTAGATATTCAGTGGGGTTTTTCTTCCCAGAAGTCGGAAAGAGGCAACCAATCCCGGCAAACCGAAACAATGGTCGCCGTGAAGATGGGAAATGAAAATATGATTGATTTTGGAAAACCGCACTTTTGCTTTTCGCATTTGAACCTGAGTTCCTTCGCCACAATCGATGAGGAAATGACGTTCTTCCATTTCCAAAAACTGAGAAGTTGGAGAGGAATTGATGGTTGGAATTGCGGAGTTGAATCCCAAAATGGTAAGATATGTACTCAATTTTCTTGGTTGTATTGAAAATTAAAAGGGTAAATATACGAAAACATCATAAAAATTACAAAAGACCCCCTTTGGAATTGAGGAATTCTAAGAATTTTTTCAAAGCTTCACTTCTATGGCTGATTTTATTTTTTTCTTCCGGTAACATCTGCGCAAAGGTCATATTGTGGTCATCTGGAATGAAAATCGGGTCGTAACCAAATCCATCTTCGCCGAAAACTTCTGTCGTGATGTTTCCATATACACGACCTTCAAAGTAATGTTCGCCGTCGTTGTCTTTGAAACATAGAACGGTGATGAAATAAGCGCGACGGTTTGGTTCATCCTTCAATTCTTCTAAAACTTTCTCGATGTTCTTTTTGAAGTTGTGATTTCCGGCATAACGTGCAGAATAAATCCCAGGTCGTCCGTCCAAGGCTTCCACAACCAATCCGCTGTCGTCGCCCACACTTCCCTTTCCGGTTTTCTCGAAGCAGTATTTTGCTTTGATGAGGGCGTTTTCCTGGAAGGTGTTTCCGTCCTCGATGATTTCGTCGTTCAAGTTATAATCTGTGAGTGAGGTCACGATGAACTCTGGTCCGAGGATTTGTTGGATTTCTTCTTTTTTGTGTAAGTTATGTGTGGCGATTAGGATTTCCATATGTTGTTATAAATGATAGTTGATGGATGATAAATGATAATTGATGGATGATAAATGATATTATTCGTGGATTTTAGTCAGCCTTGTCAAGGTTTGGAACATTGACAAGGCTTTTCAATATTTCAAATTTAAAGTTTTTAGATTAATTTATAATATTGACAAAAGTTTGAATGGATGACAAATGTTGAACCTTGCGAAGCGCAACCCGACCTGAGTGGAGCTCATTTTTTTGCTGTGGGAAAAGCCTTGGCAAAAAATAGCGGGAACGGAGGGCGGATAAGTTGCCATAATTTTAATCTTTATAAATAATATTCTTGTGGATGGCAAAAAAATAAAATGGAATTGCGAAAATTACCACGCCAGCGACAAGAAGAAGTTCTTTGTTTACGTTGAATAATCCGGAAAAAGTTTCTGAATCAGAGTACATCATCATCAATGCGGACAGTAAGTTATTGAAGGCGTGCAACAATATCGGCATCAGCAGAGATTTCGTTTTGTAGTACACCAAACCTAATACCAAACCGAGCAAAAATGCGCCTGCAAATTGCCACGGATTGAAATGGACAGCGCCAAAAATCAAGGCGGAGACGATAATCGCGGTGACTGGAGCGACTTTGTTGTTTATCATTCCTTTCATTATGATGCCACGGAAAAGGATTTCTTCCAGGATTGGTGCGAAGATGACGGTCATAATGACCAGTGCGACCGGGTCTTTGAGGAGTTTTGCGAATTCTTTGGTGTAGAGTTCGTAAATCGGCCCGAGAATTCCGCCTTCTGTTGGGATAAGTTGCGTGGTGTAATCTGCGACGAGCATCATTCCGAACATCATTGGGAATATCAATAAATAGACGCGAAATGGCTTGGTGGAAAAGTCGAAATTGAGTTTCTTTTTTTCTTTCCTTACGACTAAAAGGTCGAAGAATAGAACGGGCGTGAGCATTGTTGCGCAGTACATAAAGATGTTGAAACCGCCCGATTCGCTGATGTCCTGGTCGAATAACGCCGACAATCCCAAACCGATGGCGTACGCGAATGATTGCCCGATGAAAAGCCCGACCACGAGTATGATTCCGATGAAAAAGTCGACTTTGTAATTTTGTTCCTGCATTTATTTAAGTTCTTTGAGATAGACCAACGGTTCTGACTGGAAAGTTACGTCTTCTGGATGAAAAATCTTGAAATAATCTCTCAAAACCACGTCGCAACGGACAACGCCACTTTCGAAGTAGTCGTTGGCCTGGTCTTTTTCGCGGTTGTTTATCATATATAATTTTCCGGAATTGAAAACGTCCATTTTTGAATAATTCGGGTTGAGCGTCAGAAGTTCTTTTTTGTTTTTGTGCGGACTGATGTTAATCCAAAAATTGGCTTGTTTCGATTTGATGAAAACTTCCTCGAAACTTAGTGGAACTGAGGTGGATTCTTTGTTGTCTTTCAGGATGTAATTTCCGCCAGCATCATTGATGAGTTTTGCTACGAAGGAATTTCCGCCTGGGAGAAACCATTGGCTTCCATACATTTCGTTGCAGAGAACCAATGAGTTTGATTTTGAATTTTTGCTTAAGGTCTGGATTTTCTTGTAATTTTCTTCGATTTTTTGATATGCTTTCTCCGCTTCTTTCTCTTTCCCGAACAATTTTCCAAAGAGCAATAGGTATTTTGATTTTTCTAACGGATTTTGTTCCATAAAATCGTCGAGGAAAATAAGTTCGATGCCGTTGTTTTTAAGAACTTCGTACGTGTTGACGAAGTTGGGAACGTAGTTGGTGAAGATGACATCCGGTTTGTTGGAAAGGATTTTTTCGATGTCGTATTTTTGTTCGTTTCCGATGTTAAGGATTTTGTTTTCGTTGATTAACTGGTGGATTTTTTCTGAGAAAATATATTCCGGACTCGAGACGCCGGTGATTTTATTTTCTAAATCAAGTTCAGAAAAGAAGCCAATCAAGCTAGAATTTAGCAACATTGCTTTTTTGAAAGGCAGATTTTTGCTCGGAATGACATTTTTGAATTTTCCTGAAGTCAAAGTCAGCTTGTCGGAATTTTCAATATAATTCACTCGTGATGAGATGGTTATATTGTCATTTGATTTTTGAATATATTCTTTTTTACAGGAAATTGAAAAAAGAAATAAAATTAGTAGTAAAAAAATGCGTTTCATCTTCCAAAGAAAGCAAAAAAGTACTATATTTGCAAACCTTTAAACAAGGCCTCGTGGCGCAACTGAATAGCGCATCTGATTACGGCTCAGAAGGTTACAGGTTTGAATCCTGTCGAGGTCACAAGACCGACATTTGAAGTTTTTACTTTCTTATGTCGGTTTTTTTTATTACTGAAAGATATTTTTTTCCATTCCAGTCTATCAAAACTAAATCCCGGTAAGTAGAGAAAAGTCTTTGGATGATTTAAGTTTAACCTTTTAGAGCTTTAACCTAAGCAACATGAGATTGGATTGCCATGGATCAAGATGAATTGAAAAATGTGAACACTAAATTTGCAACTTTTTATCTTTTCGAACCAATCTTTTAATTTTAAGTTTTTTTTCTTCATGTCACTTGATGTATTTGTCAGATCAGATATCAATTAAAAGATCTTCTGAATTCCAATGGAGAAAGATTCGTTTTTGTCTTAAACAATTTACTGAAAGACTGCGGATGTTCAAAGCCCAATTCGTAGGCGATCTCACCAATGGTCAATTCGCTGGTAATCAATTTTTCTTTTGCTTTCTCAATGAGCTTCTCGTGAATATATTGTTTCCCGCTTTTTCCAATGAGAGAGCGTAACATATCGCTCAAATAACCTGATGATAAATGTAATTGATCCGCGACATATTTCACTGTCGGAACACCTAATACCAAGGTTTTCTGACCAAGATATTCATCCAGGATACGTTCTGTATTGTGAAGAATGTCCTTATTGACTGCTTTTCGGGTAATGAACTGCCGCTTGTAAAATCTGTTGACGTAGCTCAGCATTAACTCCAACTGTGCAATGATCACTTCCTGACTGAATTCATCAACACGGCTGTTCAGCTCCTGTTCCATTATCTGGTAAACGGAAAGAATAATCTGTCTTTCTGTTTCCGATAGATGCAAAGCTTCATTGGAAGAGTAAGAAAAGTAGCCGTACTGCTTTATCTTTTTTGCTAAGGGATGTCCTAAAATAAAATCTGGATGAATAAGTAAAATATAGCAATGCGTATTTTTATTGTATTCCACTGTGCCCACCAACTGATTGGGTGCTAAAAAAAGCATACTTCCTTCATTATAATCATAGTAATTCTGACCATACTTCAGCTTTCCGCTGTTTTTTGTGATGAAGGTTATTTTGTAGAAACTCAGCACATCATAGATTGGCGCCATCTCCGTATTGAACGGACTTTCTTCATTGAAATGAACGAGACTGATCAGTGGATGCTGTGGTGCAGGCAATCCAAAAGCCTTATGACTTTCAGATATGGAAATGAACCTTATCAATTTGTCTTCTTTACTTTTCATATTATAAATTTATAAAAAAACCTATGGTCATTTGACTATCATAGGTTTTTTTTAGGTGGATATTACCATGGAACTGTATCGTATGATCCGTTGGAATTTGCTGGACCGGTAAAACTTCCGTTTGGGAGATCTTTAGCCAACGCTACTCTGATGGGTTCTCTAGATCCTTCTTCCACGGTGTCGGTTCCCTGAAAGTTATTAAGGGCTGTTGCTGTAAAGCCTGGACTCACCAGATGAACCTTGATATTTGTATTTTCAAGATCGATTGCCAGCGAAATAAAGATTCCATTAAGTGCGGTTTTAGAAGCACCATAGGCCGCATCGAACGCTGAACGGTATGGATTATGAGGATTCGAATTGATCGTAAGAGAACCCAAAGAGCTGGAAACTGTCACAATCCGTGCAGAAGGTGCTTTTCGCAATAGTGGTAAAAATGCCTGAGTGACGGCAAATGTCGCAAAAACATTGGTATCCCACACACCTTTTAGGTCATCGATCGGGACGATACTGGCACGTTGTGCGCCCAAAATTTCTTCCATTGTGCGTCCTGGTTTTCCTACATGGGAGACCGCAGCATTATTGACCAACAATGTTAAGTATCCTGATTCACTTTCAATTGTTCGAACTGCATTATTCACGGAATCCATGTTCGTAATGTCCAGTTGAATGGCTTTCGCATTGCCTCCCATTTCTGCAACAGCAGTTATACCGCTTTGAAGATCACGTGAACCTGCATAGACTGTATATCCATTTTCTGCCAAAGCTTTAGCGATCTGAAAACCTACGCCTTTATTCGCACCACTTACCAGTGCTACTTTATTTTCATTTGTCTGCATAATTTTAAATTGATTTAATTAACTACTGCAAAATTGGTCATTCATTTATCGGTAGTTGTAGCCAAATTGAGACTATTTGAAGCCAAATTGAGGATGAACGATAAGCCAAACAGCCATTAATATGTTATTTCGGTAGAAATGGATAATCAATATATCCCTCTTTTCCACCTCCGAACATGGTCGCACGGTCAGGTTCGTTCAAAGCAGCATCATTTTCAAAACGCTCGGGCAGATCCGGATTGGCAAGGAACAAAGTTCCAAAGGAAATTAATTTCGCAATACCTCTTTCCAATTCCGCTTCTCCTGAGATTTTGTCATAACCCGCATTGGCAATTACCGTTTGCTTAATTTTTTGCCCGAACAGAACCATTTCATCACCAATAGGATAATGCTCTGGAGAAGGAAAATATGGGCTGCGTTTCATCAATTCCACATAATTGAAGTCCAGTTGGTTCAGTTCAGAAATCAAATAAGTATAGGTTCCTTCCGGATCATTCAAAATCATATCTCCATATGGATGAAGGGGTGATAGCTTGATACCTACTCTTTCTCCTCCGACAGCATTGATCAATTCCTGCATTACCTCAACCACAAAACGAGATTTGTTCTCGAAACTTCCTCCATATTCGTCAGTTCGTCGGTTGGAACTTTCCGCCAAAAACTGATTGGGCAAATATCCATTCGCAGCATGGAGTTCAACGCCATCAAAGCCTGCTTCTATCGCATTTCTAGCGGCCTGTCCAAAATCTTTGATGGTCTGTTTAATCTCTTGTATGGTGATTTCTTGCGGCGTTTCATATTCTTTCATCCCTTGTGATGTGAAATGTTGCATTCCGATAATGGGCAAAGCTGAAGGTGCCAATGGCAATTTCCCACTTCGGTCAACAGAATGACCTGCGCGACCGGTATGCCAGAGTTGCGCAATGATTGATCCACCATTTTCATGTACTGCAGCTGTAACTTTCTTCCAGGCTTCGATTTGTTCCTGTGTAAATACTCCAGGCGTAAGAGGACTGCCGGTTGCCTCCTCGCTAATTCTAATGGCTTCAGTAAAGATCAGACCTGCACCTACTCTTTGGGTATAGTATTCTACGGTCCTTTCGCCAACGAGTCCATTGATATCTGCACGGCTTCTGGTCATTGCAGACATCGCCATTTTATTTTTTAAGGTTAAATTTCCTAACCGTGTTGGTTCCAGTAATTTCATTTTGATAGTCTTTTATGTATGTTGATAATTAATTGTTGTAGGCTGGGAGGTATATGGTATTGACAAATTCTTCGGCAGTGGTTTTTGTAGTTGCTGAATCGTCTCTTTGCTGGTAATTCATAAATCCATGTTTAATGGCGACTGCCATTCCTAACAGATTATCTACAAAATCTTCCGAGAATCCATTTCCTAAAAATATCTGTTTTGCCTGCTCCACAGGTATTTGAACGTAAGGCAGTCCAGGATTGCCAATGCCCTTACCGATGACCGTCGTAAATTCACGGTAGGTATAGTCTCTTGGTCCCATTACCGGACGAACACTTTTTCCTGTAAAATCAAGGTTAGCCAGATGTGCTGCTATTACTTTTGCTACATCCTGTGTTGCTACCATCGGTACGGCATGATCACCATCTGCAGCAGTTCCATTGATGCCTTTTCCTTTTACCAAAGCAATTGTCCTTAGGAAGTTTTCCATAAAATAAGCCGAACGGATGTGTACTACATTTACATCTTTCAACTGATTTAATCGTACTTCCTGCTCGCCTGTTCCGGCCATCATTCCGTTGCCTTCGTGCATATGAGAGCCCAAACTACTCATATTCACAATATGTTTTATGCCTGATCTTTCAATCGCTTCAAGAAAATTTCCGGTGATCTGTCTTTGGTAGGTTCTTGTATTTTCAGCTTTCGCATTGTCCGGAAGTATGAGAAATACGCTGTCTGCATTTTTGAAGGTTTCGGTTAGTATTTCTACATTATTTACATCTCCTTCAACTATTTCCGCTCCCCTATTCTGAAGAAGCTGTAACTTCTCAGGATTTCTGGTGATCAATTTTACAAGATGTCCTTCATTAATCAGAATTTCTGCCACTTTACTACCTACTGTTCCGGTAGCGCCAATGATCACAATTTGCTTTTTCATAAGTATTTATTTTAATATTATTTTGTTGTTATTAACAGTACAAAGATGCTTCAAGTTAAAACTGAAAACTTGTATCAAATCACTGTTTTTCTTGTCTAAAAGTCTTACTGAAGATTACTACCGTACATCCCGCCGTTAAGAATTGATCTCTACGACAACTTTTCCGATAAAGCCGCCCTTTTCTGCGTATTGATAAGCTTCCTGCGTTTGCTCAAACTGAAATATTTTGTTTATTTCAATCTGTAATCCTTGATTTACCTCAGACACCAATTTCTCTGAGTATTTTGTAGAAGGACCGGCTAAAACAATGATGTGTTTTTTACCTGTAAATAGATTTTTGAAGATAGAAGTTGGAATTTCAATGGGCCGCGGTGTTGGATTCATAAATTTCGATTGAGGCTTCATGATTTTTCTTGCAGCGGTGTAACCCATCTTTCCAGATAGATCAATGACAATATCGTAGAGAATGTTTTGAGAAAATACATTTTCTTTTGAGTAATCAATTACTTTTCGAGCGCCCCACTTTTTTGCAAATTCTGTCCCTTTTGTACTGGTGACCGCAGTAACTTTAGGTCCTTTCTGTCTTAATAACTGAAGTAAGAACATTCCAAATCCACCGGTTGCACCATTGATCAAAATTTCTGTATCTGCATCAATATTACCCATTTTTTCCAGAGCTGTAAGGGCTGCCGTACCTACAACAGGAATAGATGCAGCTTGAGGAAAACTAATTTGCGAGGGTTTTTTCCACACCAAAGAAGCAGGAACAGCGATGTATTCTGACGACGCACCATCTTTCATCATATTTTTAACTACTCCAAAAACCTGATCCCCTTTTTTGAAACCGGAGGTTCCGGCATCTTCTATAATACCTGAGAAATCAGCTCCCGTTTTTTTGGGGAATGAGGAACCTGACATCAGTTTCATTTCACCTTTTCTAATTTTCCAATCCATTGGATTTATGGAAAAGGCCTTTACTTTTACTAACACCTGATTAGATTTAATCGTTGGTTTCGACTGTTCAGCAGATTGTAATACAGTTGTATTTCCGAATTTTTGATAGGCTATTGCATTCATACTAATTATTTGTTTTAAAATTATAGTACAAATTTGCGAACAAGCCAGATGGGAAACTTGTATCAAATCACTGTTGTGATAGAATAAGGTGTTTTTTGAGATTTATAATCATAAGAAAGGCAGCAGCAAAATACTGACAACTCTCTATGTCTTAGACTAAAATTAAAAAACCTGGAGAAAGCGTGTAGAGAAGCATTGAGACTGGTATTTTAAACACCAGATAGAACCAACTATCTCTTTTAATGTAATGCCTTTCAACACATAAATCGGGTTTCAGTTTTAATGGGATTTCTTCTAATCAATAAATGTAAAATGGCAGCGCACAAATTTGTGCGTGATTGACTTGATGTACCTAATAAAGTAGTTTTGTACCAACTTATAAATAAAGAAATAATGATCAAATTTACGTTTCTGGTACAGAAGCTACCAAACATGAGCCTTGAAGAATTTATAGATTATCATAAAAACAAACATGCTCCCTTATTCTGCTCCATCCCTGAGACAGAACTCTATGTTAGAAAGTATGTAGTTAATCATCCGATAATCGCTGAAGGTTTCCCCAAGCCTTTATACGATGCTGTGGTTGAAATCTCATTTGACTCTTTTGAAGATTTCAACGCATTTTTCTCGTCAGAAAACTATCTAACAATCGTTCATCCAGATGAACCCAATTTTTTTGACACTGAAAACTATATTGCAATGGCAAACAACGAAACAATCGTTAAACCCGGAAAATAAGCAATAATCTTATAAGTAACGCACATTTAAGTCACCCGCTTAGATGTACGTTGCTGATTTACAGCATCACGAACTTTCTTATTGCAGACTGGCTAAATAAAGCTGTTTGGGTGTAAAACAGAGGGCGATTACCAACTGATAATCAATTGTTTTACTGAAAAAATATAAAATAGTTTGCTATTTATACATCAGTGAACTACTCTACAAATCAAGTTTTTAAATAGGTATAGTGATTATACAACAATTAAATGAAAGAAAAACCTCAACCAAAATTATTTACTCCTTTTAAGGTGAAAAGCGTAGTGTTAAGTAATAGAATTGCCGTGCCGCCTATGTGTCAGTATAGATCGTTATCATGATGATATTGTTAACCCTTACATGAATCACTCACAGAGCTGATGTAGGTGTTAAAGGTCATAGTCAGAAAAAATCTCCATTTAAAATTTTAATTGCTAGAATACCTTGATCAGGTCGCTGTTGAATTTTAAGGCTTTGGGAGGCATTCCAAACATTTCATACATATACTTATTCCATTGTGGGAGGTCATAGAAGCCTGTATCGTATGCGATATCAGTGAGGCTTCTTTCTTTCTCTGAAAGCGCAATGTAGATTGCTTTGCGCATCCTTGTCCACAAAAGATACTTGGACAAACTGCTTCCAGTTTGCTTTTTAAAAAGCGAGGCCAGACGTGATGGTGAAAGGAAAACAATATCTTCAAAGGTCTTTGGTGTAATATCCGATTTGAAATAGTTATCAGCGATATACTCTACAATCTTCGTAACACGTTCGTCATAATTGGTAGGCGGCAGATCAGAAACCAAGCCATCGATGAGAACATTGATATCCACGCTGTCTTTTGGCGTTTTGAAAAACTTACTAGTTTCCGATGGTTGATCAAAGACGATATACTCTTCATTTTCCTTAAATCTACTTGCCAATTCCAACCCGATATTTGAATAGGGCTCAATGTTTAGAATATTCAATGTTCCGTTTTCTGCTACGCAGAAGTGAGAGATGTGTGGCTTTATCAAAAAACCGTGAATGTCCTCAAATAAAGTTCCGTCAATAGTGGAATTGAAAGGAGTGTCATTCGAAATCACAATCTGGTATGCTGAATGGCGATGGATCTCCACAGTAAGATTACGGGCCTGAAGAGCGAGGATAAATGGATTCATTGACTTCTTTAAGTATTGTAAAAATACAAAAATAAGGCTGGACTCATGTTAAGAGTTGATTATGAAAAGTTAATTAATATTTCAATATATCATAATGCTGATTGCTCAATTTTTTTAAGACTTCTGTTCAAACTTCGAACGGAGACCCCGAGATACGCTGCAAGATTGTCTTTAGACAAATTCATATTTTGTGTAGATTGCAACCTTAGAAGCCTGCGAACACTATGTTCTAAATTATATAATTGCTGAAACGAGGATTTGTTGGAAGTATTAAACAGACGCTCGGCAAAAATGTCTAGCAACAGGCCATTCAATTCGATACTATTTACTAACAGATCCCGAAAAAAGGGAATTGAAAATGCATATACGGATACATTATTCATCGCTTCTACACTACATAGACATGGCAGATCCTTAATACATTCAATCTCTCCCAAAATTTGCCCCTGGCCCAAAAATTCCAGGATATATTGTTTTCCATTTTCCTCGCTAACATAACATTTAGTGATCCCTTCTTTTATAAGGAATACTTTTAGCGCCTGATCATTTTGAACTAGGATTGTTTCACCTGCTTCATACTCTTTCAGAATCAAGTCTTCATTTCTTTCTTGAGCTTGATATAATTTTTCTGTGAATTCTAGGAATGACTGATTGATACGTAACATTATAGACTAGCGGGACAAATGTCCTTTTTTAATTTCTGAATTATTCTGAGTTTTGCAGGAAGAAATTTACACATTTAAATTGAAAATCAAACTTTTTATCAAGCCTCTTCTCTATTAGAGATAGGTTTGAATTTTAAATATTTTATATCATGCGAAAAATCACTCTTGAAGATTGGGTCAGAAAGGAACATTTCAATTTTTTCTCACAGTTTGAGGAACCCTTTTTTGGTCTCACCTTCACAATTGACTGTACAATAGCTTATGATCGGGCAAAAAATACTGGCAGTTCCTTTTTTCTTAGTTATTTATACAGAGCACTCAAAGCGGCAAATCAGATTGAAAACTTCCGTTATAGAATCATCGATCGCGAGGTATATTTATTTAACGTCATCAACGCTACTCCAACAGTTGGAAGGCCTGATGGCACCTTTGGCTTTTCCTACGTGGACTATTACGAAGATGAAAATAAATTTGTTACAAAAGCAAAAGAGGTTATCGAAGTGGTCAAGCAGTCGACAGGATTGAAACCTGCCAGTTCAGGTCAGAACGTAATTCACTTCTCTGCAATTCCATGGGTAGATTTTACCTCTCTATCACACGCTAGAAATTACAAATTTGAAGACAGCTGCCCCAAGATCTCATTTGGAAAAGTGACAGAAAATGACGGAAGAAGGACAATGCCCGTTTCTGTTCACGTTCATCATGGACTCGCTGACGGTTTTCATGTAGGTATCTTTGCCGATAAATTTCAGCAACTGATGGATGACTAGTGGAAGATTGCCTCTAATGCGAAACTTCAAGAGTATTTATACTCCAAAGGATTAAAAACAGGATAATATAAATTAAAAATGGTCATAAATTATTGGTGATTACTGATACAAATGAAGCAACATGGGCACCAAACACATTAAAATGAGACCGGCATCACAAACGTCAGGAAATTGTTATATTGTCGACCCTTCTCAAATAATGAATTAATTTTACGATGTAGGAATCCAAAAAAGGTCTTGCTTTTACCATATGGTAAATCAACTGAGAAAGCGTTTTGCTAATTTTGTATTAATGAAAGAACTCACCAATTACATTTTGCAGTTTGGTAATTTAAACCAACAACAGATTGACTTTATTCTCAGCAAGACAACGGAGATCAATCTCCGTAAGGACGATTATTTTTCAGAGGCCGGGAAAATCCCAAAACAAGTAGGATTTATTCTGGAAGGAGTCGTTCGTTTCTGCTATTACAATAATAAAGGGCAGGAAATTACCCATCATTTTGTTGATGAGAAAAATTTTGTTTCGGATCAGCAGAATTTTGAGGCACAGATCGTCGCTACCGATTATATAGAAGCGGTGACCGACTGTAAACTTCTTGTTTTTTCAAAGAAAGACTGGGACGAGATCGGGAACACCATCGTCGGCTGGCACGCGATCACCAATCTGATTATGAAAAACTGTCTTCTAAAAACAATTGAAAGAAGAAGCCCGCTGGTTTCAGAAGATGCCACCACCCGCTACCTGACATTCATCGAGAAATTTCCAGCATTGGTCAACAGAATTTCGCTTTCTTATGTTGCGTCCTATCTTGGAATTACCCAACAATCGCTGAGCAGGATCAGAAAAAATATCCGCTAAAATTGCTTTTTACCATTTGGTAAACGTTCTCACTCATCAGATTCCGAAATTTGTATCATTAATTTAAATAAAATAAAAATGGACAAAAAAGTAGTTCTGATAACAGGAACAAACAGTGGATTCGGATGGCTTACAGCGCACAGCGTGGCCGCATTGGGACATAAAGTCTATGCCACAATGAGAGATATCGAAGGAAAAAATATTGAAAAAGCGAAAGCTTTGGAACAAATTGAGAATATCACCGTTCTTGATGTTTCACTAACCGATGAGCAAAGTGTGAGTTATGCCTTTGACAAAATCATAGCTGCAGAAGGTACCATCGACGTGCTGGTCAACAATGCAGGAATTTCTATGTTTGGCGTGGCTGAAACTGCTACTCCATCTGATTTACAGCATATGCTGGATGTAAATACAATTGCTCCCTGGAGATTAATGAAATTAGCACTGCCTTTTATGCGCAAACAATCGGAAGGTTTGATCATCAATGTTTCGAGCGGCTGGGGCAGATTCTCCGCTCCTTTTTCAACGGTCTATGCTTCTTCAAAGTTCGCTTTGGAAGGATTGAGTGAAGGTTTACATTACGAAGTACGGTCATCCGGAGTAGATGTTGCGATTATTCAGCCTGGCGCTTTCCCTACTGAGATGTCACAAAAACTTGAGGTTGGTTCTGACCCATCTGTTGCTGATGATTATCAAGCCATCGCAGACCTTCCTAATAAAATGTTCGGCGCAATTGGTGAAATGTTTGAAAAAGGAAAACCAAATCCGCAAGATGTCGCCGATGCAGTGGTCAAACTAATTAATACACCTCAAGGAAAAAGACCATTGAGAACTGTTGTTGATTCATCGACAGGTCATATAGTTGAAGCAGCAAACGAGGCTATTTCCTCTCAGTACAAAAACGTTTTAACAGCATTCGGAATGCACGACCTTTTGGTTTAAACAACCTTTTGCAATAAAAATCAGTTTCTAAAGTCCTCTGATAGTAAGATAAATACCACTGTATTATCTAAAATATCCCTATCATATTTTCTTATTATTTTGTATAAATGAAAGAAATTTTGATGGGAATCATTTTTTTTTCGATATTTGCATAATCAGTTATGTAATTGATTATAATAAATATTTTGATATGATAGCATCTCACACAGAATATATCAGGGAAGGAATTCAGAAACAAAATCTGATGAAATTATACAATGCCTATGCAGGCGAAATTGAAGATGGTTTTGTGGAAGTTATCATTCCACGGCAGCAATCTTTGATCAGAGGTGCCGGATATTTTTATGGAGGTGTCTTGGCAGCGGCTGTTGATACGGCTGCCTACTTTTCTGCTGCTACACTTCACGAAGAAGATGCTTATTTTGTCACGGTCGATTTAAAAATAAATTATCTGAATCCTGCTCAGGGTGAATTACTTGTAACAGCAGGTGAGGTCATCAAAAACGGAAAAACCTTGATTATCTGTAAGGCCGATTCTTTCTCCATTAATACTGGCTCCAAAAAACTCGTTGCGACTTCACTGGTGACTTTGATGAAGATCCATAAATAAAACAAAAAAATAATTGATATGTCTATCCATACAGAAAATAAGAAAAAGGTTACCACGCTTCAGTTGACCAAAATGAAGCAAGATAGAGAAAAGATAAGTGTTCTTACCGCTTATGATTTTACAATGGCACAGATCATTGATAATGCAGGAATCGATGTGATCCTCGTAGGCGATTCCGCTTCCAATACAATGGTAGGGAACGCCACTACCCTTTTCATAACGATTGAACAGATGATCTTTTACGCAAAGTCAGTGGTAAACGGGACGAAGCGTGCATTGGTTATCGTCGATATGCCCTTTGGAACCTGTTCCGGTGACCCGATGAGATCTTTGGAAGCTGCTATCAAAATGATGCGTGAAACCGGTGCTGATGCTATAAAGGTTGAAGGTGGCTCGGAGATCAAAGACGATGTAAAGAAAATCATTGATGCAGGAATTCCTGTGATGGCTCATTTGGGCTTGATGCCACAATCAATCAACAAATACGGGACGTATGCCATCCGTGGAAAAGATGAAAAGGAAGCGGAGAAGCTGATGCAGGATTGTCTTCTGATGGAAGAATTGGGCGCCTTCGGTATTTTGCTGGAGAAAATTCCCGCAAAACTTGCAACTGAAATTTCGGAAAAAATCAAAATCCCAACTATCGGAATCGGTGCAGGCTCAGGAACGGACGGACAGGTCTTGGTCATCCAGGATGTGATGGGAATGAACAAAGAATTCTCTCCGAAATTTTTACGAAGATATGCAGACCTTCACACCATAATGACCGAAGCGACGCAACATTATATTTCTGATGTGAAAGCACAGAAATTCCCTAATGAAAATGAAAGTTATTAATCAAATAAATATATTCTAAAATGGATTTTTTTAATAGAACAGGCAAAATGGCCTTAGGAAGCAGACTCCGACTATTGACCTCAAAAGTGACAGAAGATGCTGCAAAGATCTACGAATTATACAATGTCGATTTTTCGCCAAAATGGTTTCCTGTCTTTTTTATTCTTTCTGAGGACGGTGAAAAAACAATCTCAGAGATCGCTGAACAGATCGGGCATTCTCAACCTTCTGTCACCAAAATAGTAAAAGAAATGGCAGCAGCAGGACTTATCGAAAACAATCTTGAATCCAAAGACAAACGCAGAAATGTTGTTGATCTGACTGAAAAAGGCGTTAAAATCTCTCATCAAATTATTAAGGTACAATGTGCAGACATCGATCTGGCGATTGACGGAATGATCAGTGAAGCCAACCATAATCTTTGGGAAGCCTTGGCAGAATGGGAATTTTTACTTGAGCAGAAATCACTTTTGAAGAGAGTGCAGGAACAGAAGAAACTTCGTGAAAGCAAAGATGTGAAGATCGTTCCCTATGAGGCAAAATATCAATCCGCATTTAGATCTCTGAACGAAGAATGGATCTCGAATTATTTTGAAATGGAGGAAGCCGATTACAAAGCACTGGATAATCCTGAGGAATATATTCTAAATAAAGGTGGGAAAATATTTGTCGCTTTGTACAAAGATGAACCTTTGGGCGTTTGCGCTTTAATTAAAATGAACGACCCTGAATATGATTATGAGATGGCAAAAATGGCTGTTTCTCCAAAAGCACAGGGGAAAAGTTTAGGTTCTCTGTTGGGAAATGCGGTCATTGATTCTGCTAAAGAATTGGGAGCATCAAAACTGTATCTGGAAAGCAACACGGTCCTTAAACCTGCCATCAACCTTTATCACAAATTGGGTTTTGAAAAGATAACAGGTAGACAGACGCCTTACCAACGCTGCAATATTCAAATGGAACTAAAACTGAAAGACTGATATGTACGACAGAATTAAAGAAAGCTTCGATGAACAAGGTTTGATGAAAACCCTTAATGCCAAACTAGTGAGCGTAGAAAAAGGTGAAGTGAAGATCTCCTGTGAATTCTCGGAAGCTTTGACGCAGCAGCACGGTTTTTTCCACGCGGGAGTTGCCACAAGCATTGCAGATAGTGCGTGCGGTTATGCTGCATTGACGATGATGCCGGAAGATATGGAAGTATTGTCAGTAGAATTTAAGATCAATTTTATGAAACCCGCTAATACTGACAAGCTGATCGCCATTGGAAAGGTTTTGCAGTCCGGAAGAACCTTGACCATTTGTGAGGGCTACGTTTACGACATTTCCGAAGAAAAACTGATCTGTAAAATGACCGCTACGATGATCGCTGTTAAAAAATAGACTTTTTTATGGTACAGACAATTGGTTACGCCGCTTTAACTTTAAATCTCATTTCGATGTCGATGAAAAATGTTCTCTATCTAAGGGTTTGCTCGCTCATCGCCAATGCGATCTATATTGTATATGGTGTTTTGATGAACGCTCCTCCGGTGTTTATTGGATGCTCAATCGGTGTGCTTCTGCATTCCTATTACATTTATAAAATAATGAGATCGAGACAACAGAAAAGGAAACAAGCCTTTAACAATCAGAACGTTACTTAAATTACAAAAGCTTTATGACATCTTAAAAATGGCTTAAAATTTAAACATCTCTAACGTCATTAGGATAAGAGTTTATAAGTTTGCAGAAGAATTGATAATTAATAAAGATCAAAAATGAGTAAGAGTGTTGCAATTTTGTATCAGGCGCAAGAACCACCTGCAGTAGATGGCATTAAAAAGCCGATGAAACCGGGCGGATATTCCGACAGCGGTACAAATATCGCTTACTCGTTACATCAGCAAGGCATTGAAGTTGAGGAAATCAAAGATCTCGTTTTCTTTGTTCAAAAAAAAGTTGAGAAAAATAAATAGCAGATTAAGTTATTCTACAATATAATTCCATTAAAATCTTAAAACATTTCAGATAGATTTTCTAATTCTTAAAGTGGCGGGATTTTCAATCTGTATCTTTTCATTCTTTATTACCATTTCGGAAAGTCGTCTTCCCATTTCGGAAAAATCTGTGGATAACGTTGTAATTCCATCTTCCACCACCTTTTTTAGCGGTGTTTCGTTGTAGGAAATAATCCCGATATCTTTTCCCAGTTTCAGACCCTTTAACTTGCACATCTCCACGATTTCTACCAACTGTCTGTCGTTTGGAATAAGAAATAACTGTCCTTTTTCTAATTTGAAATCTTTGGATGAAGGAATCACGGCGAATTTCTTTTCGAACTGTTCGCAATATTTCGTAAAACCTTTTACCATATCAGAAGGCTCTTTGTCACCAGGAAAGATCAGGATATAATGATTATATTTTTCTATAATGTGCCTGGATGACTCAAAAGAATTGTAAATGTCCGCGATAAAATTCTGATAGATCCCGGAGTATTGTCGCAATGAATCCCGCATCTGATCAATGATGTAGACATCCTTTTCGGGGAGTTTTGCAATCACTTCCTCTACGCCTTCCAGATTTCCAGGCATAATAATATATTTTGAATAGTTTCCTATGTTATCCATGATCTGTTTTCTAAAAACACCGAAATTAAAATGATGGAAATATATATCAACCTGTGCTTTATTGTCAAAAGGTTTTAGAAATCCCGTCAGAAGATCTTCCTTAAACGAATTAAGCTCATCGAAGAGAACAAAATAATTTTTATCATAACTGAACTCTTCTCGTTTTACATAATATCCTTTGGCAGGTATAGATTTTATAATTCCTTTTTGCTTAAGCTTTTCGTAAGCCAGGAAAACGGTATCCCGAGAAACGTTATGCTCCAGACAGATTTTGTTGACAGAAGGAAGCCTGTCATTACGGAATAATCTTTTGCTGCTTATAGCATCTTCAATGCTTTCTACAATCTGTTGATAGATAGGTCTTGAGCTTTCCTTATCGATGTAAATTAATTTCATTTTAAAACAATCTAGTTGGATAATAACAAAAACTGGTAGGTATTGGTATGTAAATTAACATAAACTTTTTTAGTTTTAAACATCTCTTAACAAATAGTTAATTTAAAATTAACAAAAGACCTTGAACAGACACTTTGCGATTCTTTTCCTATGGAATATAAATCGAAATTTTGTAATAACTAAGAACGAAAATCAATAAAAATAAAGAGCAGAGATTAATTTTAGTGATTTAAATTATTTTAAGAAAGCCTCGTTTAGATTTGACAAACACTTTTACAGATACTATAATAATATAATGACAAAACTGGTAAATAAAACCAATGAGATCTTCAAGAATCTATATGGTGAGGAACCGTCAATGATCGTTCTTTCTCCTGGTAGGATCAATATCATCGGAGAACATATCGACTACAACAATGGTTTTGTACTCCCGGCTGCCATTGACAAATACATTTGCATCGCTATCTCTAAGAATGAGGAAAGCGAGAAAAGCCATTTTTTCGCCATTGATATGGACGATCACTATACATTGGACCATCTGCAACCACTAAGACCTTCAGGAGATATTTCGTGGACCAATTATCTGTTGGGTGTCATCAATCAGATGCAGGAAAGGGGGAAAAAAGTCGGTTCTGTAAAGTTGGCATTTAGCAGCACAATTCCTATTGGAGCAGGTCTTTCATCGTCTGCGGCGTTAGAATGTGGTTTTGCATTTGCCCTCGATCAACTTTTCGATTTCAATTTTTCAAAGAAAGAGATTGCTTTGATCAGTCAGAAAGCAGAACATATGTTTGCAGGCGTAAACTGTGGCATTATGGATCAGTTTTCTTCTGTATTTGGCAAGAAAGATAAAGTATTCAAGCTCGATTGCGATACTTTGGAATACGAATATTACAATGCTGACCTGGGAGAAAACACACTGGTCCTATTCGACAGTTGTGTAAAGCATTCATTGCTTGCCTCCGGATATAATGACGTCAGGAAGGACGTAGAAAAAGGACTTGAACTGATTAAAAGTAATTTTACAGAAGTCAAAAACTGGAGAAATGTTACCATAGAAATGGCGAACCAAATCAGAAACCAGTTAGGAAGCTCAATCTATGAGAAATGCATTTTTGTGATTGAGGAAATACAGCGTGTAGGTTTAGCTGCAGAAGCTCTTACAACGGGTGAATATGAAGTTCTGGGTAAACTATTATCTCAAACGCACTACGGACTTTCAAAGCAATATGGTGTAAGCTGTGAAGAACTTGATTTTTTGGTGAATGAAACATTAAAATTAGATGGTGTTTTGGGAGCAAGAATGATGGGCGGTGGCTTTGGCGGATGCTCCATCAATCTTATAAGAAAAGACCAGGCGGAAAAAGTGGCGGAAATTATTGCAAAAGTATATCTGAAAAAATTTAATATCAATCTCAAAATATATCCTGTGAAAATTTCTGAAGGAACATTAAAATACGAAATCAATGTCAACATTTAACTATAAAGAACACCCACACAGAAGATATAATCCTCTCCTTGACGAATGGGTTCTCGTGTCGCCACAACGATCCAAAAGACCATGGCAGGGACAACAAGAAAGCTTCGATGAAGAACCTCTTCCAACGCACGATCCCGACTGCTACCTATGTGCCGGAAACCAAAGAGTAAATGGGGACATCAACGCAAAATATAAAGGCGTTTACGTTTTCGATAACGATTTTGGCTCACTCATGAAAGAAGATACCGAATGGAATCCGGAAGAGACATTTACTGATGATTTCTTCAAGTTAAAACCTGAGCGCGGGATCAACCGTGTGGTCTGTTTTTCCGAAGATCACAGCCTTACAATTCCGGAAATGTCTGTAGATAATTTGACAAAAGTGATAGAAGTCTGGCAGAATGAATATCGAACACTTGGTGCTTTGGATTACATCAACCACGTACAGATCTTCGAAAACAAAGGAAGTACAATGGGATGTAGCAATCCGCATCCGCACGGACAGATCTGGTCTCAGTCCAGTATTCCAACTTTGGTTGCAAAAACTCAGGAGAACCTTCAGAAGTATTTCCAAAAGAATCAAACTTCCCTCCTGGCAGATTATTTAAAAAAAGAATTGGAAAGCAGAGAAAGGATTGTTTTCGAAAATGAACATTTTGTATCACTGGTTCCCTTTTGGGCTGTCTGGCCATACGAAACGATGATCATAAGTAAGAGACATCTTTGCAATATCCTTGAGATGACTGGCGAAGAAAAAACTGCTTTCGCAGAAATCCTAAAAATCAATACCGTAAAATATGATAATCTTTTTCAGGTCTCATTTCCTTATTCTGCCGGCATCCATCAAGCGCCAACAGATGGTGAGGAACATCCTGAGTGGCATTTCCACATGATGTTTTACCCGCCATTGTTACGCTCGGCAACGGTGAAAAAATTTATGGTGGGATACGAACTTCTTGCTGAGGCCCAGCGCGACATTACGCCTGAACAAAGTGCGCAGATCCTGAGAGACCTTCCTCTGGTACATTATAAAAGTAAAAATTAATCAGGTTGAATTCATCAATAATAGCAATCGGTCAATAATGATCAGCAATGGAAAATAGAGAAATAAATTTAACGCAGACCACTTCCAATACAGTAGAAGTTTCCAATTTTGGTATCACAAAAGATGGTCAAACCATCAACTGCTATACCTTAAAAAATAAAAATGGTATGTGCGTTGAGATTATTGATCTTGGTGGCATCATCACTTCCCTATTGGCTCCAGATCAAAATGGAAACTGGGAAGATGTTGTTTTAGGCTTTGTGGATCCGAAGGACTATCTTGAAAACGAGTACTACTACGGTGCCATTGTCGGAAGATATGTGAATCGAATTTCGGGAGGAAAATTTACCATCGACGGAAAGGAGTATTTTCTTAACAAAAACGACAAAACCAATGCATTACACGGAGGAGGACAAGGTTTCAGCCATAAAATCTGGGATGTCGAAGTTTTGGAAAACACTGAATTCCCGACCTTAAAACTCTCCAATTTTAGTAAAGACGGCGAACAGAATTTTCCTGGAAATCTGACCACCACAGTTTTCTACACTTTGAAAGAGGACAACAGTTTGGAAATTACTTACGAAGCTCAAACAGACAAGACCACGGTTATCAACCTGACACAGCATTCATATTTTAATCTGAGCGGAAATTTTTCAGAGCCCATTATTGATCACAAATTACAGATCTACGCAGATAAATTCCTTCCGATAAATTCCAACTTGGTTCCCACTGGTGAGCGGGGGAAAGTGCACAACACGTCTTTTGATTTTAATAATCCCAAAGTGATCGGAGAAGACATTTCCAATAATGATGAACAGTTGCTGATTGCTACTGGCTATGATCACACATGGATTATCGATGGCTCGGGCTTGCGAAAAGTGGCCAGCGTTTACCACGAAAGAAGTGGAAGACTAATGGAAGTTTCGACAACCGAACCTGGCTTGCAGTTTTATTCCGGAAACTTTTTGGATGGGAAATTTCCGAATAAATCTGGTGGAAGAAATAAAATGAGAACAGGATTTTGTCTGGAAACCCAACATTTCCCGAATTCTCCAAACCAAGATGATTTTCCTTCCACTATTTTGAGACCGGGAGAAAAATACTCGTCAAAAACTATTTACAAATTTTCAGCAAACAACAACTTATGGAAACTCTAGATATCATTGTATTCTTAGTGTATTTCGTAATGATCATAGGATATGGACTTTGGATCTATTACAGAAAAAAATCAAGATCTTCGGGCAGTAAAGATTATTTCCTGGCAGAAGGCTCACTCACTTGGTGGGCTATAGGTGCTAGCTTGATCGCTTCCAATATCTCTGCCGAGCAATTTATCGGGATGAGTGGAGAAGGTTTTTTCGTAGGTATTGCAGTTGCCGCGTACGAATGGATCGCCGCAATTGCATTGATCATTGTTGCGATCTGGTTTATTCCTATTTATCTAAAAAACAAGATCTACACCATGCCACAGTTTTTAGAAGTTCGATACAACAAATCGGTTTCTTTGATCATGGCGGTTTTTTGGTTGTTTTTGTATATCATCGTGAACCTTAGCTCTATTCTTTACTTAGGGGCTTTGGCAATTGACACCTTATTAGGTGGTCATAATTTTCATGCAATTATGATCACTTTGTTGATCATGGCGCTCCTCATTGGACTGGGCGGAATGAAGGTTATTGGCTTTACCGACGTCATTCAGGTAGCAGTTCTTATCATTGGCGGATTTGCTACTGTCTACATGGCCCTTCAAATTGTGGATCAGAGGATAAATGGAAAAGAAATTGGTAATGCAATTGCAGGTTTTCAAACATTACTGAAGGAAGCGCCACAGCATTTTAATCTTATTTTGGATAAACCATCTGTCAGTACGACGACATTGGCAATGCCTGAAAATTTGCAGGTTCAGAAATATGTGGTTTTGCCTGGTCTGGCGATGTATTTTGCAGGACAGTGGATCGTACAGCTTAACTATTGGGGATGTAACCAATATATTACACAAAGAGCTTTGGGAGCAGATCTGAAAACTGCGAGAACAGGAATTTTGTTTGCAGGATTTTTAAAATTATTCATGCCGATTATCGTAATGCTTCCGGGAATAGCTGCGTATGTTTTATATTCGAAAGGACATTTACAAGGATTCAATGGCGTGAAAGATGGTGCATACTCAGCTATTCTACAGTTTTTGCCAACAGGTCTTAAGGGACTTGCTGTAGCAGCACTCACTGCGGCGATTGTCGCTTCCCTTGCCGGAAAGGTCAACAGTATTTCCACTATTTTTACATTGGATATCTATAAAAAATACATCAAGTCGGATGCAACGGAAATTCAAATGGTAAGGATGGGACGTTGGGCCATCATCTCTGCAATGCTAATCGCTCTGTCATTTACCTGGACAGATGTGCTGGGAATTGGTGGTGAGGGAGGATTTACTTTTATCCAGAAATATACAGGATTTATAAGTCCTGGTGTTTTTGCAATGTTCTTTCTTGGTATGTTTTGGAAAAGAACGACTGGAACCGCAGCATTGGTCGGAGTTATTTTAGGATTTGTGCTTTCTGTATTTTTCAACAATTTTGCGGTAGATATCTTCGGAAGAGAAACCTGGTTATATACAGCTTTTACCTATGAAAAATTAGAAAATGGCGTGGTTCATATCATCACAGAGATTCCATTTTTAATTAATATGGCCTGGTCATTTTTTATCACTGTTTTGATCATGATACTCATTAGTATGGCAGGACCAAAAATTAATCCGAAAGCATTTGAAATTGATAGAACAATGTTCAAAGTAGACCCAAAAACAATGGTTTTAATTGTCATTACATTACTTTTACTGACAGCACTTTACGTCCGGTTTTGGTAATCTTAAATTTTAATAGTTAATAATTAAAAAGGCTCAAACTCAATAAAAATTAATATGAAAAAAATTACAGCACTACTATTGGTTTGTATTTTTTGTACAACTTCCCTATCCGGACAAAATAACAATAATAAGGTGCGGATCTCGCAACTTTTTAATTTCGGATGGAAATTTAAAGCCGGCGATATTCCCGATGCAAAAGAAGTAAATTTCAACGATAGCGATTGGCGACCATTGGATCTGCCTCACGATTTCCAGATCGAGCAGCCGTGGGATAAGACAGCAAGCAAAAACCGGGGTTACAAAGCAATGGGAATTGGCTGGTACCGGAAAACATTTAAGGCCGATGAGTCCTGGAAAGGCAAAAGAGTTTTGCTGGATTTTGAAGGCATTATGCTGCACGGTGATGTCTGGCTTAATGGAAAAAAAATTGGTGGCACCGATTACGGCTATCTCTGTTTCGAAGCTGATATAGCGGACGCTGTCAAATATAATGAAACGAACGTGGTGGCTGTCCGTGCCTCTACCGGTGAAAACGAAAACTCCCGTTGGTATACTGGTGGAGGTCTTTTTCGTGATGTTCATTTGGTAGTGAAAGACAGTGTCTCAATAGCACGCCACGGGATTTTCATTACCACTCCAAACATTTCAAACCAAAACGCTGAAGTCAATGTGCAGGTAGAAATCGCAGGCATCCAGAACAAACAATACGACCTTGAAATTACAACTAAAATATTTTCACCACAAGGCAAACAGGTCGCAGAGACCAAAACGCTCGCACCAAAAAAATCTAATCTTTTTGAAGTGGAGGTTGCATTACCAAAAGTATATGTTGCTAATCCACAACTCTGGAGTTGCGAAACGCCAAATCTTTATTCAGCAGAAGTCGAATTGGTCTTAGATGGCAAAGTGGTCGACAAACTGACCAAAAAATTTGGCATCCGCACGATTGAATTTTCTAAAGAATTCGGGATGAAATTAAACGGAAAAAAAGTCTTTTTAAAAGGCGTTGCCAATCATCACGATCTCGGTGCAGTCGGTGCCGCAGCCTATGAAACTTCCATTGCCCGAATGATGGATCAGCTGAAAGCATTTGGCTTTAACCACATCCGCACCTCACACAATCCGTATTCTGAATCATTCTTCGATCTCGCAGATGAAAAAGGAATTTTGGTAGTGGATGAGTTGTACGATAAATGGGGCAGCATCCGCGCATGGGCAGGTCGCAAACCGTGGAACGAAATCTGGTACGCCAATATGAAGGAGTGGATCAAAAGGGACAGAAACCATCCTTCAGTGATCATGTGGAGTTTTGGAAATGAACTTCAGTTTCAGGAAGAACGCTGGAATTTCCCGACAAGCGACTGGGGCGTTACCACGTACCGATTGATGGATGTTGTGGCAAAACGTTACGATCCTACCCGCAAAACCACTGTTGCAATGTATCCTGCACGAGCCGGAGGCATCATTAAAGCAAATCCTGATTTTAAGGTTGAAGCCAATATCATTCCGCCGGAATTGGCGACCGTCACTGAAGTGGCGAGTTTCAATTACGTTTGGGATGATTATCAAACCTATCTGAAACACGCGCCCAACATGATCATCTACCAAAGTGAGGCTGTGACGAATGAACTGGCAGCACCTTATTTTGGGATGGATCGAGACAAAATGGTGGGATTGGCCTATTGGGGCGGCATAGAATATTGGGGAGAATCGCAAGGCTGGCCGAGAAAGGGATGGAACTATTCATTTTTCAATCATTCAATGGAGCCTTTTCCGCAAGCGTGGTTGACAAAAAGTATTTTCACAGAAGAACCCATTGTTCATATTGGTATTGTGGATAGTGAAGGCGAATCAAAAATGTGGAACGACCAGATCGTAGGACAAAAGGTCATCTCAGCACATTGGAATCGGGTTGTGAACGAAAAATATAATCTTTACACCTACACCAACGCCGAAGAAGTAGAATTATTCATCAATGGAAAATCTTTCGGAGTGCAACAGAATAGTATGGATGTGAAAAAACGGAATACCATTTACTGGAAAGATGTTCCCTACTCTTCTGGTACCATTACTGCCGTCGCTAAAAAGAATGGTAAGGAAGTTGCCCGACACGAACTGAAAACCACAGGAAAAGCCGTTGCCTTAAAAATAGAAGCAGAAAATACCAACTGGAAAGCCAATGGAATGGACCTACAATATGTGAAAGTCTATGCGATCGACAACAAAGGGAACAAAGTTCCTACAGCATCTGGCGAACTCACTTTCGAGGTCAGCGGTGAAGGAAAACTAATAGCGCTTGATAACGGCGACCATTCTAGCGATGACCTGTTCAGTGGCAATAAAAAAACGATGTATAAAGGTTTTGCCATGGCCATCTTGCGTTCGAGCCAGAAAAGCGGCACCGTAAAATTGAAAGTAAAAGGAGCGGACCTAAAGCAGACAACCCAGAGTTTTATAACTAAATAGATTTTTATCACTTTTAATCAAAGAAATTACTTGATAAAATAGTTCTGTAACTCCCGAATAATTTGACTCAAGCCAAATCATTTATGAAAGTTTGCGAAAAGACGCTCGTGTAGTTCACAAACAGCTAAATGGCTCCATCTTAATCTAGATGGGGCCATTTTTTTATTTAATTCTTTTAATTTTACGAGACAATCTCTTATTTCAAATATTCCTCCTCTGTCACAGGCTGCAACCAAATCACCGCCTCCTTATCACTGTTTCCAATGGCAAGATGCGAAAAATGACTGTCGATACTTGCGCCGTGCCAGTGCTCTACGTTGGGCGGACATTTGATAACATCGCCTTTTCGTAGAATTTTCTTTGGTTGTCCTCTTTCCTGATAGTAGCCGACGCCGTCTGTTACCAATAGAATCTGTCCTCCCAGATGTTTGTGCCAGCGGTTTCTTGCGCCCGGTTCGAAAGTGACGTTGCCGACGGTAATTGGATTTTCAGGGTTATTCGTTACCAACATTTTCAGGTAAGCGGTTCCTGTAAAATTTTCGTTTTTTACTTTTTCGCCTTTTTCAAACAGGATTTTAGATTCAGTCTGCATTGTTTTTTGAGTTTGAGACTTCAGTTGACTGTTTGAAAAAATGAGAATCACAAAACTTAGAGACGTCAGAAATGATGCTTTTTTCATTTGTAAAATTTTAAATTTATTTTGATTTTCTTGTTTTTAAAACTTCTTTCAGAACTGTAGCAGCCGCTGCTGATTTTTCCTTACTGATGGTCGGAGTGATAACATTAACAAATTCATTCAACTGTTCGGGCGACCAACCGACATTTAATGAAAGTCCCAAATGCGACTGCAACATCGGGTCTGCATCGCCAATGGCGGTGATAATTGAAATGGTTACCAATTCTCTCTGTTTAAAAGTCAACACATCTCTTTCGAAAATATCTGCAAACAGGTGTTCCTTTAAAAAAGTATCAATCGCAGGTGCAAATGCAGAATATCCTGAAAGTTTATCAGGTTGCGGCGCGCCAGAAAGTTCTCCCAATATCTTTTTACCTCTTTCGTACTTGGTTTTATCATCAATAATCGGCGAAGCTTCAGCTCCTTGGGTATCTTTGATGTCTTTTGTTTTTCGCTCTTCCAACACTTCCATAAAGGTCTGCAAACCTCTAATGCTTCTTGGAAAACCGCAGTAAGCATACGAATGTACCAGCATTTCTTTGATTTCGTTGATGGTCAAACCTGCATCAAGCCCTGAATTGAAAGCTTTTTTCAATTCAGTCAGTTTTCCTTGTGCTGTAAATGATGAAATGGTGATAATGCTCTTATCCTTTGAATTTAATTCTGAATTTGCTGTTGACAATTGCTGTGCTTTTATTGTATTGAAAAACAGTGAAATTCCCGTCAGTAAAACGAAGACGGTTGTCAATTTTAGTCCTTTCATTTTCTCTTAATTTAAATTTGATTTCAACTGTTTTATTTATTTAAATCAATTTTGGTCAGCCATTCTCTGACTTTCTTTTCAGTCTCAATTTTCTTTTTGCCTTCCATTACAAATAAAATCCCGTCGCGCTCTACTCCGCCTTTCATTGTAAATCCTTCCAGAACTTTGCTTTCCGGACTGAGTTCTTTTACCGTATCAAAACTGCTTCCGATTCCATAACCTGCATTGGTGTTAAACGGAATAATGATTTTGTCTTTTAAATCATATTGTTTCAGAAAACTTTTCATCGGTGGTGGCAGTTTCATTCCCCAGGTTGGAAATCCGATGAAGACAACGTCATATTTTTCTATGTTTTCAACTTTTGTCTTCAGAGGTGGCAAAAACCCGGATTCGTTTTCTTTCGAAACCTGGTCGACGATTGCTTTATAATTTTCGGGATAAGGAGTTTGAAGTTCAAGTTCCACAAAGTCTCCACCCACATTTTTCTTAATGATTTCCGCAATGGTTTTGGTATTTTTAGTTCTTGATAGATATACAATCAGCACTTTTTTATCTTTTAATGATTCTTTTTCTGATGTTGTTTCCTGTGCTTTTAAGCAAGAGAAAAAACAGAGAATTGATATTATGAATATGATGTATTTCTGCATTACAAATAATTTAAATTATTAATGATAAAATGTATCTAAACTTGTTTTACTTCAACAAATGGAATCGCCTTTGTTTACGATAAAATCTGGAGTGCTGATGCCAAATATTTTTGTTTAGCTTTGCGTTTAATTTAACGCAAGGATAGACAAAAAGGACAGCTAACCGTTTTAAATTAAAAGTAAAACAAAGGCACTCCGTTTAAATAAGAAATACAAAGTTTCGAATTTTTAATAACCTGTTCTTTCTGGCTGACCAACAGGTAATTAATCTAATTTTTTAGCTTTCAGCCATTGGCTCATCAAATCGGCCACCTGGATATTATTTAAATCAGAAAAAGGGAAATGTGTATTGCCTTTCAGACCAATTTCTGGAAGATGAACGACCGTTACATCACCACCATATTTATTGACCGCATCTCGCCACAACCTCGCCATCTGCAAACGTGCTCTCCAACCGTCAGCTCCCGAATTTTCCGAGTACTTTTCAGGAATATTATCTCCGTAATAAATAATAATCGGAATGTTAGTAAGTTTAATAAAATCCTCTTTTGAAACCGAAGAAGCTTCGAGCGCACCCGCAGAACTGGCAATAGGTTTTGGTAATTCGCCCTCAGGAAAAACGAAACCACTTCCCGGCTCGTAAGAAACGATACCCTTTACATTTTGATTTTTAATAGCGGTTAGCCAACCCATTCCACCTGAATGAGAATGTGTGACCAAAACTCCGGCTCCAATTTTCTTAAATAAAGCTGAAGCTGCATCAACATTTACCTTAATATCAATCGTCCCAATATTCGGTGTCATCGAACGGAAATATTGATTGAGCGTGGCAGAATCTTTGGCAAACTGTACACCTTCGTAATATTTCGGCCACATTCCAACACGGAAAACATTGAACCAATTTTGCTCATCAGGAGTTGGCTCAATCGTAGAAGCTACCGTACTTCTTCCTGCATTTCCTCTTCTCGGCTGGTCCATAATGTAAACCGGGAAATTCCTGCGCAAAAAGATATTCTGAAAACCTTCTCTTCCATCCGGAGTTGTTTCCCAGGTTTTGGAAAACTGTCCGATTCCGTGCCACATTACCAATGGATATTTTCTGGCTTTCACAGGAATCTGATAAAAAACATAAGCGTGGTCGCCTCTGAAAGTCTGTCCTTCAGCAGTCGGCTTTTGCGGATTGAATGTTCCCGGACTTTTCAAAACAGTTCCGCCAACCGCAAAACTTCCCTGCTCTGCAATCATCAATGGTTCCTTCGCATTTTTCTGAGCCTGAATATTGGTATTTGAAAATACTATTAAACCAATTAAACTTAAAAATTGTATCGCCTTAGTTCTCATCTCTATTTCTTTTCCGGGGTCATTGTTTTGGTGAATGACAGTGAACCCAATTTCCAGGTTCCGCTCTTTTTCACAAATACTTCCGTTACAATAAACGGATTGGTTACTTCATTTCCACCAACCACGGCCACTAAATCCATTTTGGTGAGAATGATGGCGGTGTTTTCAATAATGTTTACCGATGTTTCGTGGATGTCGGCTTTCTTGTACCAGATTCCGCCACTTTTAATGACATCCAATTCCTGCTTTTTGCCCCACGAACCGCCCATATGCACGAATACTGATTTTTCGTCAAAAAGTTTATCCAGTTTTTCGGCATCTTTAGAAGACATCCAGTCCCATTTGTCTTTGGAAAGCTGGATGATTTCCTGTTCGGATTTTGTCTCTTTTTTCACGACGGTTTCCAGTTTTGCCTGCTGTGCAAATGCGTAGGTAAAACTTGTGGATATAATTAATGCAACAATTAATGCTTTCATTCTTTTTTATTTTAAATTAAATTATTTCCCAACTCTAGACTGTAAATGCTGCGGATAACGTTCCCCGACGATTTCAATCTGGCTCAGTGATTGCGCGATTTTAGATAAATCATCAGAAGAAAGTTCTAAAGATGCACCACCGATATTTTCCTCCAGTCTGTGCAGTTTTGTAGTTCCCGGAATTGGTGCGATGAACGGTTTCTGCGCCAACAGCCAAGCCAAAGCAATCTGTGCGGGTGTTGCCTCCTTTTCTGTAGCAATCGTTTTCAGCAAATCGACCAAAGCCTGATTTGCTTTTCTGTTTTCCTCAGAAAATCTCGGGACAATATTTCTGAAATCATTTTTGTCAAACTGCGTCTGCTCTGTCATTGCTCCCGTTAAAAATCCCTTACCTAAAGGACTGAACGGCACAAAACCAATTCCCAGTTCTTCCAGCGTCGGAATGATTTCTTTCTCGGCATCACGGAAAAACATTGAGTATTCACTTTGCAAAGCAGAAACAGGCTGTATGGCGTGCGCTTTTCGAATGCTTTCGGCACTGGCTTCCGACAATCCGAAATGTTTTACTTTTCCTTCGTTAATCAATTCTTTTACCGTTCCTGCAACCTCTTCCATTGGAACATTCGGGTCTACTCTGTGCTGATAAAAAAGGTCGATATAATCTGTCTTCAGTCTTTTCAAAGAATCCTCTACTACTTTTCGGATTCTTTCGGGACTGCTGTCTAATCCTTTGCCGGAATCGCCATCCTGAAAACCGAATTTCGTAGCGATAACCACTTTATTTCGGAAAGGTTGCAAAGCTTCGCCCAACAATTCTTCATTGGTAAACGGGCCGTAACATTCAGCTGTGTCGAAAAAAGTAATCCCTTTTTCAAATGCTGTTCTGATTAGTTTGATGGCTTCTTGTTTTTCCGTTGCAGGTCCATAGCCGAAGCTTAAACCCATACATCCTAATCCTAAAGCCGAAACTTCTAATCCCTGGTTTCCTAATATTCTTTTTTGCATTTTAATTTTTTTGTATGATTAATATTCTATTTCTTCTTCAAAGGTGCTTCCACATCAGAAAATTGCTGTACGAAAGGCGGTAGTCTCTCACCTTCAATTTTCAAAGCATCAATTTGCGTATTGAATTCTTTAAATTCGGTATTGGTAAATTTTATTTTATCCGCTCCGATATTGTCCAGCATATTTGACATTTGAGTTGTTCCCGGAATGGGCACAATCCACGATTTTTGATGAAGCAACCACGCCAAAGATATCTGAGCTGGCGTCGCCTCTTTCCTCACGCTCCAGTCTTTCAGAACTTTGACTAATTTTAAATTTTGCTGAATATTTTCCGGAGAAAAACGGGTTTCATTTCCACGGATGTCGCCTTGTGCAAAACGCGTATTTTCATCAACTGACCCGGTCAAAAAGCCTACACCCAGCGGACTCCAAGGAACAAAACCAATTCCCAATTCCTCGCAAAGCGGGATAATTTTCTTTTCCGGTCCGCGCCACAACAATGAATATTCATTTTGAATGGCTGTCACAGGATGAATTTTGTGAGCTCTCCTAACCGTTTCCACGCCAGGTTCCGAAAGTCCATAATATAGAACTTTTCCTTCTTTTATTAAATCTTGAATGGCACCAACCACATCTTCAATCGGAACTTCAGGGTCAACACGGTGTTGGTATAACAAATCGATTCTGTCGGTTTTGAGACGTTTTAGCATTCCTTCGACCACTAATTTGATGTGTTCAGGCTTGCTGTTCAGTCCGGGCATACGTTTTCCGGTTTCCTGGTCGATGTTCCAGCCGTATTTGGTTTCGATGACAATTTTATTGCGAAAAGAAGAAGTGGCTTCTCCCAGGATTTTCTCACATTCAAAAGGACCGTAGGCTTCTGCTGTATCAAAAAGCGTCACGCCGTTGTCGAATGCTTTCTGAATAATTCGGTGCATTTCTTTTCGGTTCGGAATCGTGGTTTGATACGTTCGGCTCATATTCTGAACGCCCAATCCGATGCTTGAAACTTCTAATGATTTGCCCAATTTTCTACGGCTGGGAAGCGAACCATTTTCATTAGCACTGAAATCTGACGTTGCACCTTTTGCCAGATTCCCAAAGGGTAATAATGCGGTTCCTACCGTTGCCAATCCAAGGGTTTTTAAAATATCTCTTCTGTCCATTTTAATGTTTTTTTTTATCTTGATTAATTTACAAATCCAGTTTTCTTTCGCTCAGCCATTTGACCATATTCGGGTCTCTGTGGTCGAAAAACAGACTCGCATTGGTATTTAAAATTGAAATCTTCTGCATTTCATCTGCGGACAATTCAAAATCAAAAATGTCAAAATTTTCAGCCATTCTTTCTTTTCGAACCGATTTTGGAATCGCCACAACACCTCTTTGAGTCAGCCAACGTAAGATAATCTGAGGCACAGATTTATTATTTTTAACCGCAATCGATGTTAAAGTTTCGTTTTTAAAAATATCGTTTTTACCTTCTGCAAATGGTCCCCAGGATTCTATCTGAATATTGTTTTCCTCGAGGAACTTCTGCGTATCCACCTGCTGATGGAAAGGATGCGTTTCGATTTGGTTAATGGCCGGCGTAAATCCACTGTTGGCAATTAAATCTGCAACTCTGTCGGGATGAAAATTGGAAACGCCAATCGCTCTCACTTTTCCCTGAAAATACAGTTCCTGCATCGCTCGCCAAGAACCAAAAATATCGCCATAAGGCTGATGAATCAGATATAAATCAAGATACTCCAGCTGTAATTTATTGAGTGAATTCTCAAACGCTTTCAACGTATTTTCGTAGCCTGTATCCTGAATCCAAAGTTTTGTGGTGATAAATAATTCCTCTCTCGCAACACCGCTTTTCCTGATGGCATTTCCCACTGCTTCTTCGTTTCCATAAGATGAAGCCGTATCGATTAATCTGTATCCGGTTTCAATAGCCTCAAGGACTGCTTTTTCACATTCTGCCAAATCCGGCACCTGAAATACGCCGAAACCTAAAATCGGCATTTCCACACCGTTGTTTAATATTACTTTGTGCATAATTTTAAATTGATTTTAAAAAATTGATTATTCGGATAATCAACTTACTATGCAAATTTCCGCTCTTATGATGAACCTTTTTGTAGACAGATTACGGTATTACCTACCAATATTACAGATGTGAAGTTTTACACTTAGAAGACATTGATTTTATAATTAGATTTGTATCAGAAAATGAAACTGCTATGAGTAATTCCGTTAATTTTGAAACCGTTAATGATTATAATCTATTTAATAATCACGAGACATTGCATCCTTTGGTGAGCGTTATTGATTTTTCAAAAGCCCACAAAAGAACAGGTTCTAAAATGAATTTTAATCTCTACTGTATTTTTCTGAAGGATGTAAAATGTGGTGACTTGAAATATGGCCGGGCAACGTACGATTATCAGGAAGGCACATTGGTTTTTGTCTCTCCAGGACAGGTTGTGGATGTCGAAAATAAAATAGATTTTTATCAGCCGATGGGTCACGGACTGGTTTTCCATCCTGATTTGATTAAAGGAACACCACTTGCCAAAAGTATTTCGGAGTACGGCTTTTTCAGCTATCAAAATAATGAAGCATTACATTTATCCTCGAAAGAACAGCAATTGGTTTTGGAATGTTTTGCTAAAATTCAGTCAGAACTCGAGCAGTCTGTGGACAAACACAGCAAAAAACTGATTGCCTCCAATATCGAACTTTTCCTAAATTACTGTGAGCGGTTCTACGACAGACAGTTCATCACGAGAGAAAATGTCAACAAAGGAATTCTGGAGAAATTTGAAGAATTGTTGAACAGTTATTTCAGTTCAGAAAAACCGAACAGTTTTGGTTTGCCTTCTGTAGCTTTTTGTGCTGAAGAACTCAATCTTTCTCCCAACTATTTTGGAGATTTAATTAAAAAAGAAACCGGGAAAACGGCGCAGGAATATATTCAGAATAAAATCATTGATGTTGCAAAGGAAAGGGTTTTTGATGCTGATAAATCCATCAGTCAGATTGCGTATGATTTGGGGTTTAAATATCCTCAACATCTGACAAGACTGTTTAAGCAAAGGGTTGGGTATACGCCGATTGAGTATAGGAATTTGAATTGATTTAGATTTTAAATAAAAAATGTATTATGTTTGTACTTAATGATACAAAGCAATGGCTCCATTTAAATTAAAATGGAGCCATTTTCTTATACTTTTCTCTTGTAGCACTCAAGAATATAAGGACTAAATAGAATAAACTACTCTATTTTAATTCGATGGTAAATTCACCCACAAAAGGTTGGCCTGTAGTTGTGGATAGCTGTGGGATTGATTCATCAGCCTTACGACCTTTTTCTGGCCTGCCCAAAACGCCTGATAATATTAGAATTTTTTGAGGCGATGAGAGATGATGCTCTAAATATCCTAAAGTTGAAACGCGTACTCCACCAATAGTTCCACTCTGCTCTACCCACCTGATTGCTTTGTTACCACTGGTTTCCTCACTTGTGGCAGAACCTCCCCAAATACCCAAAATTGGAGCAGATAGTTTGTTGGGATAGGAATCAAATGGTCCAAGTCCTAACCAATGTAAATTTTTTAATGAGGGCACAGATTCCATCTGCATACCAACGATGGGTAAAGTTGGAACAGTTACGTTAGGAAGTATAGCGTAATGTACGTTCAGTTTTCCATCAGCCGTCATAGTATACCGGTAGTTTACCGTGAAATTATTTTGACTGTTGACGGCGTAGTTGACTGTTACAAGGATCACTATTTCAGAAAGACTTTCCTTTACTTCCCAACTTTTTACCGATTGAACATATTGATTAAGGTCGGGCGCCTGTGAAGCTTCTTTTTTGCCAATTACACTCACTTCGCTTCTGTCTAATTTTCGCCAGATCGTAGGACGCAGATCTGTAATCAATCGATTTTCCTTGAGGCCTGCTGATATGAGTTGACCACTTTTTACATCAAAGATATATTTTGCATCTCCCGCAGTTACAGTCGTATTATCACCACTTTTAACAACAGATAGTTTTCCCGAAGGTCTAATTTCTGTTCTCTGCACTTTAGAATATAACTCAACCGATTTGCGATTGATTTCCATCCCATCTGCGTTGGTAAAAACAAGCCATACATAATATGTTTTTGCAGGATTGATTATTTTCAATTGATTCAATGGTAACTCAAAAGTGGATTCGGTATGTGGCTCAGCATTGACAGATCCGATTCCGGATGACAGTTCTTTTTCGTCTTCTTTAATGGACCAATTAATTTTAATAGTATTTAAATTGGTAAAATCAAAGTCATTTTGAATTGGAATTCGCGCAAAAGTTTCTCCCGGTGTAAATGCTATTTTATCAACATTAGGATAAACCTGAGCATACACAGCTTTGGTCTCCCAATAGTCGCGTGTCAAATTGCGGTATGAGTCTACGATTCCATCCCATCCGGCGTCATCGATCCTTAAATATTCGTCATCATCGCTCAAATTAGCTTTACATTTTGGTCTTTTTACTGGCGTTTTGATTCCATGATCGGCCCACATCCAAATAGCTGCTCCTGCTCCGGACGGATGTTTTGTCAATGATCTCCAACGCGCTTCCAAGCCGCCAAATCCCGAGACACCAAAGGAATGCGTATATTCTGTTGATATAATTGGACGATTGGATTTTGCTGCCAGTTGGTCATATTCCTGTGGCTTCCAGTAATGTGGTGCAAGAATATCTACTTCTGATGGAAGCCAAACTTCCGCGCGCCAAGGCAGTAAAACAGGACGAGTGGAATCCAAAGCTTTGATCAATTTGACTGAGGCCAGATGCTGAGTGGTCAAAGCATCTTCGTTGCCTGTAGACCAATAGATCACTGATGGTCTGTTGATATCCCGAATAATAGTTTCATAAGAGCGTTGAAAAACCGCACCCGAAAATGATTGATCATACATCAGTTCACCAGCGCCGCCTAATGATACTTCTTCTCCAACGTACATTCCCATCTCGTCACACAGTTCCACAAATCCTTGTGCATTAGCATAATGTGCCATGCGAATGTAGTTGATGTTAGCGGCTTTCATCAATTTGATATCCTGCAACCAATGTTCTTTCGTGGTCGCACGGCCCACATCAGGATGCTCATCATGACGGTTGACACCACGAAGTTTTACAGCCTTCCCGTTGATCCTGAAAACACCGCCGTCCGTCGATATCTCACGAAATCCAACACGTTCAGAACGTGAATGGGTGACCACGCCTTTTTCTAAAAGTTCAACTTTCAACTTATATAAATTAGGCGTTTCCGCAGTCCAATGTTTAGGATTATTGACCTTCATATTGAATACTACTTCTCTGCCTGTTGCAGTATGTGCAGGAATGGTAAGTTCTTCTCGGTTGATCTCTTTTCCTTCAGCAGAGGTCAGTACAGCTCTGATGGTGTAAGGTTCACCAGGACTTGGATAATTACCAGGAAGCGTTTCCTTATTTTTATCGCTTACCATCGCATTGATTATGAGGTTAGCATTTTGGTATAAATTGTCAAAATCCGTTTTTATTATGATCTGATCGATTCATCGATTTTTAGGCAATGCTTCCAGGCTAACATCGCGATAGATGCCACCCAAGGTCCAATCATCATAGACATCAAATTTGTAGTCCGGACTGATTTGACTGACGCGGACTGCAAGTCTGTTGGATTCTCCAGGTTTTATTTTGTCATTAACATTAAAAGAAAAGGACGTGTAGCCACCATAATGCGTTCCAACCGGATTTCCATTGAGCCAAACTTCAGCCGATGACCAAACACCGCCAAAGTGTAGATTTATATTTTTTTCTGTCCAGCCAGCAGGAACTGTGAAGTCATAAATATAAAATCCTTCACTTGCCTTATCATCTTCAAATCCACGATAAATGGGTTCTTCAAATCCTTGAACGGCCCAATTGGACGGCACTGGTGTTGGTTTAAAAATACTGTGATCGAATGAATAAGTGTAAAATTTTGATAATTTATCAGCTTCGGATTCGTTTTTAGCTAATGCGAACAACCATTTACCATTCAGGCTAATGGTTTCCTGGGCAAAGATTTTTACTGAAGCTGATAGAAGAATAAATGCTATTAGAATACGGAAATTCATAATTGAAATGAGTTAAATAATGATGTCGCATCAAATCTAACTGTATTCAATCTCATAATGAATTAATATGTCTGTCCAAAGAATATCCAAAACAATGGACGATGGAAATAATTAACAATCAAACATTTAAGAACATTATGGATTGCAACTTCAATTAAAAATTGTACAATATTTTTCCTTCCAATGATTTTAAAGTACAATTTTTAACATAACCATTTCCTTCAAATTCCACAAATACGCCACGAAGATCACCTACCGATTTCTTATAAACTCCTTCGTAAATCAATTTGTCATTGACATAGAGTTGCAGTCTTTTGTTTCGGTTGATCAATTTGGCTGTATTCCATTTTTCCAGATCAATAACAAATCGAGATAGGTTGGTATTATTGCCGCTCACGATTTCTTCACTGATTGCATTCAACACTTTTGAACTGCAGCCTGAACTAACAAAATTAAAACGGATCATTTGCTCGATTCCGGAAATTTGAAATCTCATGCTATTGCAATAGATTGCTTTGTTAGGCTTTGCATTTTTAAACGTCGTCTCAAAGACAAAATTATCCGAATACTTTTCTATAGGAGTGAAATTGCAAAGACGTGTAAAGTATGATTTCACTGTGTCCAAACCAGCATTTTGCAACTGAAGATTGGAAATATGGAAAACACTATCCTTCCCAGATCTTACTGCCGGAAAAGCGTAGTAACTGTTTGGGATCTCACGTTGACGAAAAAATCCCAAACCCAACCATTTGTTTGACGGAACATATATCTTAGTTTCAACAAGTGGCTTTTCCGAATCTTTAATTTCAACTTTAAAAACTCCCGGAAACAGATAAGTGTGGGAGATCCTTTCTATCCCTTTTGTTAAATGGATTGGAGCCGATTTATCCCCAAAATCGATAAAGAGACTATCGTCGCTGCTTGGTAGTTCCAAATCAAAAACAGCTGTCTTGGGCAATAGCCCTTCTGTAGAAGATATTTTTATTTCTCCCAAGTCTTTATCTTTGGTAATCAAAAATAAGCAACCGAGCAAAACCAACAATAGAACGAGAAAAACACCCCGGACAACACGAGATTTATTAGGGGAAGAAGATTTTGTAGTATTTTCTGTCGCAGAAACATTTACCTGATCAATAGGGTCTTCATCTATATAATCTCCTGCATAATTCTTAAGGGCTTCAATTGTAGCCTGTTGTGGTAAATAGTTATCATCGACAGAGATCTTGCCAAATATCCTTTTCAAGGTGTTGACACTAATGCTGATCTTTGTGGCCCGCTGGATTTCGGAACTAAAATCACTAAAATCACTATGCTTCCAACTCGCCGAATCGCCTCGTCCAAAACGATTCTCACAACTTTTAACAATGTTTTTGAACTGTTTTTTTTTATCCATAGAACAAATATATTGAAAAAGGTCATTGTGAAACTTAATCAAAGAATACAAAAAACTTCATGTCGAACGAATGCAATTTACTAAAACACCCATGAATACTTACATTTCGGTGATTTGAAATCATTTACACATTAGGTTAATCCAAAATTTAACTTCAAAAGTGTAGTAATTCTACTATTGAAAAAGAAGGGCCGTGGTTCTATCTTTGGTATATTAAAAGTAAGAAACAGATCACTAAATATTAATATTCAAAATTCAGAAATCATGGCAAACAATTCAAGAGCCGTTTTGAAATTCAACGGCGGAGCAGAACAAAAGATACTAAAACTTAATTATGGTGTATCCAGAAACACCGACGTATCAGGTAGAGTTGCATCAGATCCATCTAATGCGTTGATTAAGATCACAGTGGAAGCGACCGAAGATTCCGGGATCTTGGAAAGCTTACTGAACGGAAAATACAAGCCGACAAACGGTGAAGTGACCTTTAACAAATCTCACGAAGAAGGAACATTGACCACCTTGAAATGGGAAAATGGCTATGTGATCCAGCATGAGGTAGATTATGACGCTTTGAATGAGGACAACATGTTCATCAGTTTCGTTGTCAGTGCAGAGAAGATCGACTACGGAAATTCTGCATACGACGGGATCTGGCCAGGATCAAAATAATCTTATGATCACAAAGTCTTAGAAAAATAAAAGAGATCAATCCTGATGAAGATCCAATTGTGGCATTTTTCATCAGGATTTTTGATTAATGACCATATTTCCTATAAGTGTTGCATCCTTCTTTTTGGGATTTAATATTGAAGATTCAATCAGTTTCTCACGAATATTTTCAATGGTCTAATGATCTTTTTAATGAAGATTTGAATCAAACTACGAGCATTCTGTTTTTACAATTAAGGAAAAGCGCTCAATTTTATTAAAGTCTTATGCTAAAATTACTAAAATCGCTAAATATGGAAACTCCAATTACACCCGTCCGACCGACTTTCAAACCCGATAATAGTGCCAACTCGATATCCGCAAGTCAGATCTTCGGGATCAATAGGCTTGTGAAACTCAATATCGTGATCGAAGGTAAGGTGGTCTCACATTATAAAAATTTCACCTTATCTCAAAATTCGGATAAGCACCACGAATTCGAACTGGTTTTGGCGCATGACACGCTGGGGAATAAAGAAGATCACAATCTGGAGTCCAGCCACGAGTTTTTAGGAAAAAGAATTACGGTTGTCCAAAAATATAAAGATATCCCCGATAGTCCGGAGCGTACTTTCGTTGGCATTATCACAAAAGTTGGTTTCAGTCAGGAAAAGGGAGGTCTTCCCAATATTGTCCTTTCTGGCTTCAGCCCAACGATCTTGTTGGATGCAGCGCCCAATGTACAGAGTTTCGGTGGGGAAAGTCCTGTCAATATAAGCATTATCGCCTCTCAGCTGATCAAAGAGGGATTGGGAAGTAACAAATATGATGTTCGTGTGGACGCCAA
>NZ_FOFI01000006.1 GCF_900110605.1 Epilithonimonas lactis | reverse complement strand
CAACCTGACTTTTTCCCGTAATTTCGAAAGAAGCAGATCAAAATCCTCTGCATTTGCCCATTTGCTGTAATAGTAATAGACCAATTCCCATTTCGGAAAATCATTGGGTAACATCCTCCATTGGCAACCGGTTTTCACCAAATACATTATGGCGTTCCAAATGGTTCTTAAACCATATTTTCGCTTTCTGTCATTGAGGTTCAAAGTCTTTTTTATAAATTGCCACTGTTTGTCAGAAATGTTTGTTGAGTAATTTTTCACTGTAATTTAATTGATTAGTAACCAACAAGTTACGGAAAATAAACAACATAAACAACTGACAATCAGTTTTTTTTATAAGATTATTTTATAAAATAAACGCCATACGAATTTTTCTAATTTAATTTTTAAACAGGCTCTAAGTAATTGGACTAATTTCATCAAAAAAGGCAAAGAGAATTATCTCAATAAACACTCTTTTGTACTGGCAACTAACAAAAATGAAAATAGCAATCAATTCATTAACGCCCTTCATCAATTTAAGATTGACGAAGATATTGATAATATATTGGCAAAACTAAACGATATAAAGACGAAAACAAAAGATGAAACTTTACAAAAATACATTGAAAACTTAATTTCTCTTGATAAGACAAAATTGTCATCTTTTCTTTCAAAAATTTCAATTGAAACAGGTGTTGATGAAATAATAAAACGCATTAAAAATAAGCTACTTGAACTTTACAGAGAAAATCATATTGTTGAAACAATATATGATAGTCTATACTCAAACTTACAATTGTCAAAATATTTGGAAATAAAGTCAGGACAGAAGTTTGAAATTACCTTTGATGATTTCAATAAAAAATTTGGAAAATGTTTTAAAGTATCTACGGGAGTACAAAAACTTCCTACTCGAAATTTCCCTATTCTTCTTCCCGAAAATCCAGAAGAGCAAATTTTCATAAAACAATTACTTGATGTTGGCGAGATTCAAGCAGGTTCACAAGACGTGATAAAATACACAACATTGATGCTTAAATTTCTTCGACATTATACATATTGGTCTGATGAAGAGAATTTTATACTGTTTTCAGAAGCGGAGGATTTTAAGAAAGATAGTATAAGTAGATGGGATAATGAATTTAAAGGAAAGTATCGGCAAATTGAACGAAAAATAAGTTCGGGAACAACAATAGAAAGTTTGGAAAGTGAAATAAAAGATTTAAGTATTGGACTTGTTGAATATATCCGCAGGCTTGATTTATCAATTGGAGATTATTTACCATTGGGTGTAGATTTTACAAATGGACATTACTATTTACTGTCAAACAAGTTAGAAATTGGTTGGCACTTTGATTGGCAAAACAAGTATAAAGAATAATGAAAGAAATTTATTACACATATAACAATGAAGCTATTGCGAGTTGCATTCTTTTATCTGTACTGAACAAGGTTGATAAATTGGATGTTGCTCGTTCGTGTCTGATTTTACCATTTCTATTAGACGACCGAACAGTAAATTATTTAGCAAAAACTCAAGGGCAAAATTTGAGCATAGAACAACTCGTCAAAGACCAACCTCGATTATTTGTTTCTTTCAATAAGCGATATGTGTCATTATTACCAATAACCATTAATGCCTTGATGATTTTAAGTAAAAGCAATCAAATCATTATCGGAAGTGAGATTGTAAGAACCGAAACATTCACATTTGACAATGCGAATTTAGGAGGTCGATTTTCTAAAATAGAAAGTGTTATCCCTGATTTTATAGATATGCTTGAAAAATACACAACGTCAAAACTGTATAAAGTTTTAAAAATTCAACTATGAAATTTGTACTTCACGAAATAAAGCTATGGTTCAAAGATGCTGATGCCGAACCTAAAAATTACCAGTTTTTACCTGATAAAGTCAATGTTATTACAGGTGGCTCAAACACTGGAAAAACCAGTTTTTGGAATATTATAGATTATTGCCTTTTATCGGGAAAAGTAAATATCGCAAATACAATAAACGACAAAGTTTTATGGTTTGGGATACGTTTTTCTATCAATGACAAACAAATATCCATTGTGCGAAAAACACCTGATAAAGGTGCGGTATCTTCGGAAGTGTTTTTTAATTTAGGTTCTTTCCCTGATTATCCTGAAAGCAACAAAGAAATTGCAGAAATTAAATCAATATTAGATAGTGAATTTGGCATTACAGATACATTAAGATTTCCTTATGGCAAAGAGTTAGGTGGGACTTCTCTCAATCTTTCTTATCGCCATTTTTTGATTTTCAACTCTTTAACCGAAAACATCATTGGAGCACAGGAAACATACTTCGATACAACTTTTTACGGAAAAGAAGAATATGATAAAGCACTCAATCATATTTTCAACTTGGTAATCGGTGTTAATGATATGGCAAAAATCAAGGCTTCTGAACGACTAAAAGAAGTTAAAAGAGAAATAAGAAAGATACAAAATCAAGAAAAGGACAATCAAGGAAAAGTCAAAAATTTTGAGAATGAGATTCAGGTTTTGTTTGAAAAATGTAAGAAGTATAACTTTATAGAATATTCTGAACCCTTTGAAACGGTTGATACCGCAATTCCAATCATTCAGGACGTAATAACAAATACTCAAAAAGTAGCACAAAATTCAAATCTGTTTGGAGAATTAGACGAGCTAAACAAAAGAAGAATTGCAATACGCAGTCAGATTGATGCTATAAGTCAATATCAAAAAGAATATGAAGCATACAAAAGGAATTTGAATAAATCCGCTGACAGTTTACAGCCGATAGAATTTCTAAATGAAAAACTATCTGACCAATTAGTAGATTCATACGAAACAAAAGCATTTGTAGAGTCCTTAGAATCTTCCTTGAAAAGCATCAAAGAAAATCTATCCAAGAAAATTATCGAACCGATAAAGGTTACTGGCGATGCAAAAGAATTGAATAGACAATTAAAAGAAATTGAAAATAAAATTTCTAAACTGAATGAAATAAAGAAGAATTATTTGGCTGAAAGTCAGACAGAAGTTCAAAAATTCATTGTATTAGGAGAAATAAAACTCGCATTAGAGCAACTTTTAAAATTGGAGTTAGGAAAACCTATTGATAATATAAGGTTGAATATATTAACAGAAGAAAGTAAGGACTTGGCTAAAGTACCTACTGATACAAAACAAATAGAGTTCAATCTAAAAACCGAACTAAACAAAAGTATTCAACGCAATTTTAATCAATTAAAATCTTTACCAGCATACACAAATAGCAGGCTTGATTTTAATTCTGACAAAATGATTTTACAACTATATCCCGAAGGTCAATTGTTTCCTTTAGATAATGTTGGCAGTAAATCCAACTATATGTTTATGCACCTATGCGTTTATTTGGGTTTACACGAGCATCTAATAAATGTAAATCCAGAACATGTACCTCAATTCCTATTTATTGACCAACCAAGTATTCCATATTACGCAGGGAGTGATGAAATGCAAGGAAATGACGATAGGTCAAAACTAATAGATGCTTTTACGCTACTAAACTCATTTATTGAGTTCATTGTAAAAGAAAAAAACAATCATTTTCAAATATTTATGGTAGAACACGCTTCTAAAGATTATTGGGTAAACAATAACTTGTCGCACTTCCATACTGTCGATGAATTTATAAATGGCAAAGGGCTTATTCCAAAAGAAATATACGGCAATAACTAAAAATTTATGCAAAAAATTAACTTAGGTAAATTAAATAAATTAATTATCCATAACATTGGTAATAAAGGTAGTGCTGATGGGGTAAGGTTTTCTGATGAAATGACGAACTTTGAAAGTGTTGAAGAAATAATCAATAAGCTAATTGTCAGTAATTTTAAGTTCGATGAACTATACCAATTTCACTTTCTTCCTCATCTGGATTTGAATCCTGTATACTCTTTCGTTAGCTCGATTTTTAGTGACACAGAATATGAAAATTTTATAGAGCACTCTAAAAATGTGGGTAGATATCTCTATGATAAAAGTACGCATCCTCAAATTAAATCAGGAGAATTATGTGTGTTCTATATGAATGATAGCTCCATTGATGATGAGGTAACGGATTGTATTGGAATTTTCAAATCGGAGAATAAAGAAACGGTCTTAAAAATTGAAGATAAAAAAACAAGTTATGGATTGTCCGATGTGAGCGGAATAAACATACATAAGTTAGATAAAGGCTGTCTTATTTTTAACTTAGAAAAAGAGAAAGGGTATTTAGTTGCTCTTGTAGATAATACGAACAAAAACATAGAAGCTCAATATTGGAAAGATAAATTTTTAAGTGTTAAACCACAAAGAAATGAATATCATCAAACAAACGAATTCTTAGGGATTACAAAGCAATTTGTCACAAAACAATTGGATGAGGATTTTGACGTAAGCAAAGCCGACAAGATAGATTTTTTAAATCGTTCTGTTGATTATTTCAAAAAGAATGAAACATTTGACAAACAAGAATTTGAAGAAGAAGTTTTTGGAGATAGTAATGTTATAGAGTCATTTAGAAAATTTGACCAGACTTATCGACAAGAAAATGAAGTGGAGCTTGCTGACAGCTTTGAAATATCAGCCCAAGCTGTAAAAAAAACAGGCACGTGTCTTCAAAAATGTACTTAAACTTGATAAAAACTTCCATATCTATATTCACGGAAACCGAGAAATGATAGAACAAGGCGTTGATGAAAATGGAAGAAAATATTACAAAATCTATTACGAAGAAGAGAATTAAGATTAAATGAATGAGTTTACTTCTAATAACATAGATATTTTCCGCTCCCTCTTCAAAGGCAGAGAAGACGTGTTTGCCGTTCGTTGGGAGAAATCAGGAAAATCGGGATATATGCCTTCCTGTCAATATGATCCATACCATTATCAGGTTCATAAGAGGAATGGCGGAACGTTTGCAAATTATCCACACAAAACGTACCTGCCACTTATTGATAATGAAATTCAAAAACACTTAAACGGTGTACAGCAAATTGGTATTTATCCCTTATTTAAAGACAATACCTCTTGGTTTTTGGTGGCTGATTTTGACAAACAAAATTGGAAAGAAGAAGCCGTAAGTTTCTTAAACGCTTGCAAGGAGAAAGACATTCCTGCTTATTTGGAGCGTTCCCGCTCGGGAAATGGCGGACACGTTTGGATATTTTTTGACAAACCTTATCCGTCTGTCAGAAGCAGAAAAGTTTTCATTTCTATTTTGGAACAATCAGGAGCATTTTCAATGTTTGACAAAAGCTCAAGTTTCGACAGATTGTTTCCTAATCAGGATTTTCTTTCGGGAAAAGGTTTGGGCAATCTAATTGCTTTGCCGTTTTTCAAACCTGCAATGGAGAATGGAAACAGTTGCTTTATTAACTCTGAAACTTTTGAGCCTTATCCCGACCAATGGCAATTCTTGAATGAAATTGAAAGGGTTTCGATTGGTGTATTGGACAATTTGCATCCGGAAGTTTTAACAATGCAAAATCTTCCAATTCCTAAAAACCATAATGGCAAACTATCCATTACACTTCAACAAAACATCCGAATTCAACGAGATGGATTAACAATACCACTCGTCAATTTTTTGAAAGAAGAACTGAACTTTGCCAATTCGGAATTTTTCATCAAGAAGAAATCGGGTAAAAATACTTTTGGGACAGAACGTTATTTTAAACTCGTGGAAGAAGCGGAAAATGAAGTCATCATTCCACGAGGCTTTATTGGTAAACTTTTGCGATTTTGCAAAGAACAAAACTTGGATTTTGATTTTCAAGACAACCGAAAACTAAAAGAAGAAATCTCATATTCGTTCAATGCTAATCTACGAAGTCATCAAGAAAAAGTTATTGAAGCGATTTCAAAAAAAGATTTTGGAGTTATCGTTGCTCCGCCAGGTTCAGGTAAAACGATTGTTGGTTTAAAGGTTATTGCTGATAAAAAACAACCTGCACTAATCGTTGTGCATCGCAAACAATTGTTGGAACAATGGCAGGAACGTGTTCAGGCATTTCTTGGAATTTCAAAACACGAAATCGGCATCATCGGACAGGGAAAAGTGAAGATTGGAGAGCAGATTACAATTGCAACTATTCAAAGTCTGCCGAAGCAAATTGAGCAAATCCAAAATCAATTCGGAACTATCTTGGTAGACGAATGTCATCATATTCCTGCCGAAACATTTCGCAATACCATTGAGAAATTAGAAACCTTTTATCTGTATGGATTGACGGCAACTCCTTTCCGAAAATACAATGACGACAAACTGATTTTTGCTTTTATTGGAGATATAATTTCGGAGATTGCTAACAACGAAATTGAAAATTTCAAACACGCCCAAATCATTGTAAGGAATACAGATTTGGATGTTCCTTTCAGTTCTAAAACGGATAATTTTGAAACGCTTTCAAAGATTTTGGTTCACGATTCAGAACGAAACAAGCTCATCCTGAACGACATCAAAAACGAACTTTCCAAAGGAAAAAGAATTACCATTATTACAGAAAGAAAAGAACATATTGATACACTTTACCTTTTTCTGAAACAATCTTACGAAGTCATTACGTTAAGTGGAGATGACACTGAAAGCAACAGAAAATCCAAATGGCAAACTTTACAGCAAGGTAATTTTCAGATACTGATTACCACAGGACAATACTTTGGTGAAGGCTCGGATTTGTCAAATATTAGTTCTCTGTTTTTGGTATATCCGTTTTCTTTTAAGGGTAAACTAATTCAATACATTGGTCGAGTACAACGTTCGGAAATCAACCCAACTATTTATGATTATCGGGATATCAAAATTGACTACCTGAACAAGTTGTTTTTAAAACGGAACACGTATTATCGTCAAATAGCCAAACAAGCAAGTCTATTTGATGAACCAACCGAATTTACTCCTGAGAGACAAAGTATAGTTATCGAAAAGCAAATCAAAATAGCGATTGAAGATTTGGATTTCAGATACGGCAATGTTGGCTTTGAATACATTGATAAAGAAAGTAATCAACGGTTTGATTTTGAAATCGAAAACGAAGAGTTCAGACCTGAATTTGAAGTGTTGAAACCTTATTTCATCAAGGTTTTGAAATCAAAATCCGTTATGATTGATATTTATGCCGAAATTGAAAATGGAGTGACTTTATCGCAATTAGCAACATCATCCAACATTGAAAGCATCAATAAAGAAATCGTTGAAAGTGTAAAGTTTCAGTTTCTGAACAAGAGTTTTATCGGTCAAATTCCGACTTCAAAACAAAATATGCTCACAACGAATGAATTGCCGAAAAATCAAAATATCTATACCAATGCCGAAAATGTTTTGGAAGACTTACTGAAAGGGAAGCAATATAAACATTCACGGCACATTCAGTTTTTGGCTGAAAGACACGAACGAAATGTAATGAAATTACGGTTTGTTTTACAGCCGTTTTCATTCGTCTTTCTGTTGGAAGGAGAACAAAACTACCACATCATTTTAGAAACTTTAGACACCGAAGAAGCAACCTATATCTGGCATACAGAAAAAAGCAAATCAGTTTTGATTGACACCATAAAACAAATTGATAAAGAATTGAACATCATCAGAGAAAAAGGAAGACAAGCCTATTTAGAAACCAATCCATCAAATTTTTCAAGAATTGTCCACGATTATTCTAATGACAATAAAGGGTTTACGATTTGGAAAGGACAATTGGAAGAACGGTTGATGTAAGAAATCGTTAATCTCTATTTGTATTTTTCAATAATTTAAGCATCGATATTTATGGTACAATATCATTTTGTATATTTGCTATGAGCTAACGGAAAGGTGTCGAAAAGCAAAGCAATAAGAACCGTTACTAAATCGTTACCTGACTTCTTTGATTATCTCTATAAAAGCTTATTATTCAACTGAAACAGCTTTTTCCTGAAAACTTTAAAATAAAAAATCCCGATCATTGTTACATTGATCGGGATTTTTATTTATAAGCAAAAAGCAAAAAGCTAAATGCAGCAAGCGATTTATTTCTTGAAGAAATCCATCAGGTCGATGTAATTTTTCTGATTCACGCCGTGTCCAGCCATGTATTCCCGGAATGAGAAATAGGCGCTGAGGTCGTACAGTAATTCTGCACCTTTCTTTGCCCATTCCAAAGGGATCGCAGCGTCGTCTGTACCGTGAGAAACGAAAAATCTCAAATGTTCTAGCTTCTTTTTGTCCTTCACGATGTCTTTCAACAGTCTATCTTCTGGGAAAGTGCTGAGCAAAGCTATTTTTGAGAACAATTCCGGGTAATGTAAAGCCAAAGAATAAACGATCATTCCTCCTTGGCTGAAACCGCAGAGATGCGTTTTGTTATTCGCTAATCCATAATGGTTGGAGACTTTTAGGATGTTTTCCAAGACCTGCTTCACAGCGTCTTCGGCTTGAGGCACATCTAGGAAATTCTCCTCACTCATAAAATCGATGTCAAACCAGGCAAAGCCGCCATTGTTGGCATCTCTTGGTGCGCGGAAACTTACGACCAACCAATCTTCTGGCAAAGTCGGAACGAAGCTGAAAAGGTCTTGTTCGTTGCTTCCGTAGCCGTGAATTAAAAATAAAATTGGTGTTTCTGAAGTGATATTTTGAGGTTCTCTTACGAGGTATTGTAAATCCATAAAACAAAGATAACCAATCTCGGAAATAGTTCGAAATTTTTGAAATAAAATCTGAGTTCGAAAGTCTATGATTATACCATTAACTCAGAATTTTTCTCTTTCTTTTTTTTCTTCTTCCTTCCTTTTTTAAGAAAGACATTTTCAATGAGAATTCTGATGTAGCCAACGAAGCACAACATAAGAAAAATCCCTAAACCAGATAATAGAATAGCCACGTTTTTGCTCACGAATCTCTTATTCTGGAAAAAATATTCGTAACCTATATTTAAGAAAAGATAGATCAACAAGCCAAAAGCAATAGGGAAAATTACAAAACCAAATATCGAAAGTACAAATGTTCCAACGCCTTCAAAGGATTGTCTTCTGGCATAATTATAAAAAAAATAATAGAAGATCATGAGAAAGCAAACCGACAGAATGTTCACTGCAAAAGCAAAATTCTTCATTGGCGTTATCATTCTCAATTGTCCTGTCTCCACAATCACTTCTACTTTCTCACCAATCGCTTTTTTATTATTTGTGCTGAATGAAACGTCACCAAAAGTATTTTTAATGGTTCCATCTGCACCTTTGTACTCCAATAGTGGTTTGTAAAAAGTATTTTGTTTCCGTCTGCTAGAACCAGTTCGGTTCCTGGAGGTTTTGCTAATATGTTTTTCGTATCTTATTATCTTTGCGGATTGTTTATTTGGATTGAAATTGTCTTTCACCGTCGTGTAAGAAAATTGTAAAATCCCAAAAAAAAGCACGGCGACATAATAAATTGCAAAACCACCAACCACGGCACCAAGTAAGCGTAAAAGTAATTTGACATCTTTAGAATTGTAAAGCCACGTTCCAACAATGAATAAAGCTAAAAAACCAGAAATTATTTTAAATACTAAGTGATCACTGGTTTGAAATGTTACAGAAAATGGATGCATCCTTTGTCTTTTAAAAACTAAGATAACATTAATTCTGAATGATAGCTGAAATTTGACCACAAAAAAACCACTCGAAAGTGGTTTATGTTAAGTATAATTTGTCGAATTCCTAAACTGCTTTCACAATGAAATAATTCTTTTTCCCTTTTTGGATTAACAGGAATTTTCCATCAATAAGGTCATTTTCTGAAACGGAATAATCTTCGCCAACCTTGGTTTTATTGATCGAGATCGAGTTTCCTGCCAATTCTCTTTTAGCTTCACCTTTGGATTTGAGGAAACCTGTTTTTTCAGAAATCAAATCAATGATATTGGTGCCAATCACTTCTGATTTTGACAATTCTTTTTGAGGAACACCATCAAAAACCTGAAGGAAAAGCTCTTCATTCAAGCTCACAAGATCCTCTGCAGTGGACTGTCCGAAAAGAATGTTGGAAGCTTTCAAGGCTTTTTCGTATTCTTCGTTTCCGTGCACCCAAATTGTTACTTCTTCTGCCAATTTTCTTTGAAGTTTTCTCTCGTGAGGCGCCGTTTTATGTTCTTCGATCAGCGCTTCAATTTCTTCTTTTGGCAGGAAAGTGTAAAACTTGATGAATCTTTCAGCGTCAGTATCGGTAGCATTCAACCAGAATTGATAGAATTTGTAAGGCGAAGTTTTCTTGGCATCCAACCAATAATTTTCTCCACTCTCTGACTTCCCGAATTTGGATCCGTCTGCTTTTGTGATCAATGGAACCGTCAAGGCAAATGCTTCACCACGCGCTTTTCTTCTAATCAGTTCCGTTCCGGTCGTGATGTTTCCCCACTGGTCAGATCCGCCCATTTGAAGTTTCACACCTTCGTTTTGGTAAAGGTGAAGGTAATCGTAACCTTGCAAAAGTTGGTAAGTAAATTCCGTGAAACTCATGCCGTCCACGCCGGAATCGCCAGAAAAACGTTTTTTCACAGAATCCTTGGCCATCATATAGTTCACAGTGATGTGCTTCCCGATGTTCTTAGCAAAATCCAGGAAGGTAAAATTCTTCATCCAATCGTAATTGTTGACAAGAATGGCTTTGTTGTCGCCATCGCCATCAAATTCCAGGAATCTAGACAATTGATTTTTAAGACAATCTACATAGTGGAGTAGTGTCTCTTCGCTCAAGAGGTTACGCTCGGCAGATTTTCCCGAAGGATCACCGATCATTCCTGTTGCGCCACCAACCAAGGCAATAGGCTGATGACCGTGCTGTTGGAAATGTGCTAAGATTTTGATCTGGATCAGACTTCCGATATGCAAAGAATCTGCGGTCGGGTCAAATCCGATATAGGCTTTCGTGAGTTCCTTATCCAGTTGTTCTTCCGTTCCCGGCGTCATATCGGAAAAAAGTCCGCGCCATTTCAGTTCTTCTATAAATGCATTCATTGTCTTAAAAAATTTCGTGCAAAGATAAGAATTACAATTTGTACTTCATTTAATAGATTTTTTTTAATTAATGCTTTGATTATGGCTGTTTTTATTGTTTAATGATCATTAATGAAATCAATTATCCCCAATGATTAATCTTTGTAGATGAATAAGATGCAGAAATCATAATCTTTATAATTTCATCATTGTTCGTATCTTTGGTTGTGCAAATTCGAGAACGATTTGTATAAAATGAAATAAAGTAAATTATAAGTAAAAAATGGAAAAGTTTAATTATGGAATGGTCGGCCTTGGCGTGATGGGGAGAAATCTCCTCTACAACATCGCAGATAATGGATTCTCTATTGCAGGTTTTGACCTTGACAAATTGAAAGTAACAGAATTGGAAGATGGCGCAACTGCAGGAACAACCGTTTCTGGTACAGATTCTCTTGAGGAATTTGTGGCGAAGTTGGAAATTCCAAGAAAAATAGTGTTGATGGTACCTGCGGGAAAACCCGTGGATGCCGTATTAGAAAACATAAAACCACTTCTGACCAAAGGTGATATCGTGATCGATGCCGGGAATTCCTATTTTAAAGATACCAATCGACGGGTTGCCGACCTTGCAACGTTAGGTTTGCATTTTATGGGAATGGGCGTTTCTGGAGGAGAAAAAGGGGCAAGGTTTGGACCAAGCATTATGCCGGGCGGCGACCTGGAGGCTTTCCACTCCGTTCGTCCAATGTTGGAGGCCATTGCTGCGAAAGTCAATGGTGAATCTTGTACTGCTTACATGGGCAAAGATGCCGCAGGACATTACGTGAAAATGGTTCACAACGGAATTGAATATGCCATCATGCAGCTCATCAGTGAATCTTATGACCTTCTTCACAGAGGTGCAGAACTTAGCAATTACCAGCTTTATGAAGTTTTCAAAGATTGGAACAATGGTGAGTTGAATTCTTTCTTAATTGAGATCACAAGAGATATTTTCCAACAGAAAGATTCCGTTTCAGATGGATTTTTGTTAGATCAAATTCTAGATAAAGCAGGATCCAAAGGGACAGGAAAATGGACTTCCGAAGAAGCATTGGAAAACGGAGTCGCTATCCCGACCATCGATGCTGCTGTGGCATCCAGAACTTTATCTTCTTATAAAGATGAGAGGATCCTGGCGTCTAAATTATATCCAAAATCAGAAATTGCGAAACCGGGAAATACCGAATTATTCGTTCAAGAAGTTGGTGATGCCCTTTTTCTGGCTACCTTGATCAGTTACACGCAAGGTTTGTCACTTCTCGTAAAAGCATCTGAAGAATATCATTTTGAAATTCCATTGAAAGATGTTGTGAAGATCTGGCGTGGCGGCTGTATCATCCGTTCCTCATTATTAGAAACTTTCTACGCAGCTTATACAGAAGATCCGAATTTATCGAATATTCTTCTTAATGAAAATATTTCGAAGCTTGTAAAATCCAAGATCAGTTCATTAAGAAAGACGATTGGTTTTGCAACTTCCAACGGAATCTCCACATTGGGATTACAAACGGTCTTGGCCTATTTTGATGCTTACACTACAGAAAATCTTCCCGTGAACCTGATCCAGGCACAACGCGATTACTTTGGTGCACACACTTATCAAAGAAAAGATCAGGATGGTGTTTTTCATACCCAGTGGGAATCTACAAATCATTAAGCGTCAAATCTATGAATGACAACAAAGCGTTGCAGCCGACCAGTATAATTATATTTGGTGCAACTGGAGATTTGGCAAAAAGAAAACTTTTCCCAGCATTCTACAATCTATTTATAGAAGGTCGGATGCCTGAGCAATTCAATATTGTAGCATTGGGAAGAGCTGATAAAAATAATGAGGACTTCAAGAATTATGTCAAAGAAAACTTAGTTCTTTTTTCCCGCAATCAAAAATCGATTGATGCAGAATGGGAAAAGTTTCAGTCCCACATCACCTACTTCAGACATCAGATCGACGAGGATAATTCCTATCAGGAGCTTGATGTAAAATTAAAATCACTTGATGATGAATATGGTTTGAGAGCAAACAGGTTGTTTTATCTGTCGATTGCGCCTAATTTTGTGTCGGTGATCTCTGGACATCTCAAAAATGCGGCGTTGGCTCCCAATCCAGCACAAGACCGCATCATCATTGAGAAACCTTTTGGCCACGATAAAAGTTCCGCAATAGAGTTGAATAGTTTGCTGTCAAGAACTTTTGAAGAAGAGCAGATCTATCGCATCGATCATTATTTAGGAAAGGAAACAGTTCAGAATATTTTGGCCTTCCGTTTTGGAAACTCTATCTTCGAACCTATTTGGAACTGCCACTATGTAGAATCGGTACAGATCACCGTGGCAGAGGAAGTTGGAGTTGAATCCCGAGGCGGTTTTTACGAAGGCACAGGTGCACTGAAGGATATGATCCAAAACCATCTGTTGCAGATTCTTTGTATGGTCGCGATGGAACAGCCGGCTTCTTTGGATGCCGGTGAAATCCGAGATCGCAAAGTAGACGTTCTAAAATCCATCCGAAGAATCCCACTGGATCGTGTCAGTCATTATGCTGTTCGAGGTCAATATGGTAAAGGAACATTGAACGGGAAAGAGCTCAAGGCTTATCGTGAGGAAGGAGGCGTAGCTCCAGATTCCAACACCGAGACTTTTGCTGCCATCAAATTCTATCTGGACAACGAGCGTTGGGATGGCGTTCCTTTCTATGTTCGCACAGGCAAACGAATGAAAGAAAAGCATTCGTACATCACTATCCAATTCAAACCGCTTCCACAATCAACTTTCATAGCCGGAAAGCACGCACTTTCTCAAAATAAACTAATCATCAACATCCAACCTTTGATGGATATCAGACTTCAGTTCATGACAAAGAAACCTGGACTTACCGTAGAACTAAAACCAGTTGAAATGGTCTTCGATTATTTTTCGTGCAAAGAAGATACGCCGGAAGCTTATGAAACTCTACTGTTGGATGCTTTGGAGGGAGACCTGACATTATTTATGCGTTCTGATCAAGTAGAGGAGGCGTGGGATGTTGTGAAAACGATACAGGAATATTGGGAAAGCAACCCAGATCCATCTTTCCCAAATTATGCAGCAGGAAGTAGTGGACCGGAGCAATGTGAATTATTGCTTCAACGAGAAGAGCACAGTTGGGAATAAAATAAGTTAATTAAAATTATTAAAATGAGTGTTAAGATAGTAGATGACTTAGACCATCTTTACAGAGAAGCGGCGGAACTTTTCAGTGATCTTGCCAAAGAATCGATAGGGCAGAAGGGCAAATTCGTTGTGGCTTTGAGTGGTGGCAGTTCACCAAAAGCGATTTTCGAATTGCTGGCGACAAAAGAATATTCAGAAAAAATCGATTGGAAAAATATTTATTTCTTTTGGGTAGATGAACGCTGGGTTCCGTTGGATGATGATAAAAGCAATGCCAAGATGACCTTCGAGACCCTTTTGAATCAAGTTCCAGTCACCAAAGATCACATATATCCAATGTACAAACATGGGATTTCTCCCGAAGCCTATGCGGCAGAATATGAAAATGACATCAGAACGATTCTTGGAGAAGAAGGCCGATTTGACTTGATCCTATTAGGAATGGGCGATGATGGACATACGGCATCACTATTTCCTGGAGAAGAGATTTTGAATGAAAACGAAAAGTGGGTAGATGCCTACTATCTGGCGCCACAAGAAATGTACAGGATTACGCTGACCGCACCAACCATCAATAAAGCAGAACATGTTTTGGTCATTACTTTTGGAAAGTCAAAAAAGTCTGCCTTGAATGAAGTTCTGAATGGTGCGTACAATCCCAATTTGTATCCGTTACAACTCATCAAACCAGAAAAAAACGAACTGCAAATATTGACGACTTCTGAAACATTGGTGACAGTTTAAATATTCTTTTTTCAGGTTGAAAAATAAAACCCTTAAGTTAGTTTAAGGGTTTTTGTTTTTTTGATTAGATGAGGATAGAGCCTTACTTTATATTTGGGAATGTTGTTACTTTCCGATACAGTATCTAAAGAAGTCTTTATTGGTGGTGGTTTTCGTGGTGTAAAGTGTACAAAAGTGGTACAATTATTCTTTTATTTTTAACATTTTAACCACATCTAAAAAATATTGTTTAGACCAAATATCCAATACTTTTGGATTATAGATGAATCTTTCCACATTTTTCTTAGCGATTTCAACATTCAGATTTTCGATTCGTTCTGTTAGCAACACTGTGAATTCTGTTTCAGAAATAGTTTCTTTTCCCCAATCAGAACTATCTTTTGCTCTTGATAAGAAATGCTGAAGATTCAGATTAACCCCTTTTCTAATATACCATTCCAAATCGTACCAGTCACGACCTTTAACATTATTTCCCCACTTTCTGAAAAGTAAAGCATGCATTTTACCTGCAAATAGATCTTCTAGCACAAAACATTTCACATAAAACGAACATGTTTTTAAAAGCAATTTTTCTTCAATCTCAAAACCCAACGGCGGTTTTTTATCTACTTCAATTTTTATTTTTAATCCAATATTTTGTTTGATTCCTAATCCTGGAACCGAAGTTTCCAAGATGAGTTCACCGCAAAAAGTTTCTGACTTCAAGAATGCAGATTCTATGGCGGAGACAACGGATTTATGCTTTGTTTTGATGGTAACAACCATACCTTGAGCCAAAAATTCATCTTCAATAAACTTGAGATAATACTCTAAATTTGAAATTTCATCTTCTTGCAACAAAGAAAGGTCTAAATCCTCCGAGAATTAATCAAGTCCATAAAAAATCAGCAAAGCAGTATCTCCGTAAAAGCGGCTTTTGAAAAAAAACCACCACGGGATAATCCTGCCAGTGCCAATTGTTGCATTATTTCACGCAATGCCTGTTTGTAATCATCGGCAGTTTTGGGTTTATATTCTGCTATCCAATCTTGTGTCATAAATTTTCTATAACTTTTATAACATTCAACAAAGATTCTTTTTTAGGTGCAAATTCCAACCAGTTTCTCATTTCTCTGGTATTGAATATCTTCAATTGCTTATCATCCATTCTCAGATTTTCGAACAAAAACTTTTCAGCAGATACTTCACTTCTAATGATGATGCCGGCTGTTGTAATAACTTTGTCCATCAAGGCTTTTTCTGCAGTTGCCATTAAAGAAAATTGCCCATCTCTGATAGAAATTCTCTTTATTCCAAATGAATAATATGGTGTTGGAATTTTTATATATTCGAAGTTACCGAGTGAGTTTAAGAATTTTTTTGATGTTTTGAATGTCATTGAACTTACTGAAAAAACACGTTCCGGAATTAATCAGTAAAATGACAATGCCGATTCCACTGAAACATAACTCGGAGTGCAAAGAATATTTGCAATGCTGAAGTTCTCGGGTAAAGAATCGCTATTCCAAACGTATAGACCTTTTTTCAATGAGATTAGTTTTTCTTCATTTATCAAGGAATGGATTTTATCATTAGGTCTTTTATATCCTTTCAAAAGACTTAGCAACACCTGATGAGGAATCGGGTGCGCAGTATATTTTTGAATTAAAACTTCAAAATTCACAATACAAATGTAAAATATTAAATAGATAATCGGAAATAAATCGATTATCTATTTAATATTTTACATTGCAAGTCTGTTCTTCACATTATTTTTATCTATCTAATAGATGTCAATATAATTATCGTTTTTTGAGATTAAAGATTAAATTTTTCTTTAAGAAATTTACCAATAGAAGTTGCACCCCAAACGAGTAGAAAACCTCCAACCAGTCCTAAAAAAGTTCCGCATATTATTAAAAAAATATTTTCCATTGTATAGTTTTTTGAGATTAATTAAAGACCATATCCGAGGTCTAGTTTTAAACCTTTACTTTTTTCGTTTTTTTTCTTATTTTCCTTTCTTTTCTTCAAAATTTCAGAAAATCGGAAATAAGGATTTTCAACAATTACTTCTATATCATTTTTGACGAAAAATAATTTTGTATGTTCCTTAGCTTTAACAACCTTTGTTTCGCCATCTTCGAAATGTTCTCTGACAAAATACTTAGTATCATCATCGGGAAATTCAAAAACATCTCCTTGTTTAAGTTCTTTCAAGAGTTTTAGTTCTGTTTTCTCTGTATTCATCGTATCGTTTGTTGAAATTATTTATTTAGGGAAAACTTTATATATATCGCTTCTTTTCAAAAATCTTGATAATTCAATAGAATTTTCATTTTTATAAAAACCTAGACGATAGTCTCCAGTTCTCCATCTAAAAGCAGTAGAAAACCCTTTCATTTTTTTTATATTTCCAACATCTTCTAATGTTTGAGAGTTTTCAAGCTCTATAATAAATTCCTTGATTTTTAATTTCAATTTTTTATCATTTAGCTTTTTAATGTCTGTTAGGAAACTTCGCAAAAAAATCACTTCCATTACCCTAATTCGTTCATTACTTCTTCTCTACTTACAATGTCTGTTCTATCTGATTGTTGCATTAGCAAAAGCAATCCTATATCTTCTCTATCTTCTTCAGACAAAGATTTTAACTTTTCATTTTCTTTGTATTCAACATAAAAAGAAACCGCTTTTTCCATAAGAGATTTAACGCTTAATTCTTCGAACGCAGATAAAATTTTAAGTTTTGTAAGTACGCTTTCTTCTATATCAATATTTTTTCGCATTGTAATAATATTTATTTATTCAAATATACATAATGTATATAATATACACAATATATTTTTTACTTATTTATTGACATTTTTTTGATTTCTTCGTTTGTGTGATTATCAAGAATTTTAGCATACCTGTAAAATGTAGCTCTTGTTAATCCAAGTGGTTTATAAACTTCTTCGGGTGTTTTAGATTTGTCTTTATATACCGAACGCATAATTAAAAGTTTAGCAATAGTTTCTTTTGTATATCCTTTTGGTCGTCCGCCTGTTCTACCTCTTGCTCTAGCAGATTGCAAACCTGCATTTGTCCTCTCTTTAATTAACTCCCTCTCATACTCAGCCAAAGAAGCCATTATATTGAGAAAAAGTCTTCCACTAGATGTAGATGTATCGACACCATCAGAAATCCCTTTTATAACAACACCTTTTTCACTCAAACTTAAAACAAGGTCAATAATATTTTTTAAACTTCTTCCAAGACGGTCTAATCTCCAAACAAATAATACGTCATCTTTTCTTAAATGGGCTATCATTTTATCAAGTTCTGGACGATTCTTAGTTGAACCCGATATTTTTTCATTAAATATTTTTTCGCAACCTGCCTTTTCTAAAGCTTCAATTTGCAAATTTAAATTTTGGTCTTTGGTTGACACTCTTGCATATCCAAATTTCATACGTTGTTACATTAAACTCATAAAAAGTAAATTTATGAAACTTTGTTTAATGATACGAGTTTTTGAGAAAATAAATCGAAAAGATAAGTGGTCTAATTCGACCACTTTATAAAATCTCAATAATTCACCGTTTTTTTATACTTTTTTCTTTTTAGCGCAACTTTTTCTTTTTTCAAAAAAAAGTTATCCACAATGGATGTTTTTTCCGACTATAAAACATTTGTTTTTTAAATAAACAAATGTTTTTAAATACATAGTTTTTTAGGGTTGCGCAAAGCCTTTATTCATGGGAGCTTAGAGTATGCTACTATGTAGGTCATTCCGGGCTAACTATGTAGGTCATTCCGGGGAAAACGGCTTTAACTATGTAGGTCATTCCGGGGATTTCAATTTAACTATGTAGGTCATTCCGGGGGTAAAACCTAAAAAAGCATGTTAACTATGTAGGTCATTCCGCTAACTATGTAGGTCATTCCGCTAACTATGTAGGTCATTCCGCTAACTATGTAGGTCATTCCGGGGAAAATTGTTAAAAACAGTAATTAACTATGTAGGTCATTCCGGAAATGTTTTATTCGTTTTTCAATTCTGGGAACATTTTTTCGTAAAAAAATCCTCCTAAGTTTTTTATTTCATTATTGGAAATATTTTCAAACCAAACATTTCTTCTGTAGAGTGGAGAATCTTTGTTGTCATATTGGCTGTTAAAGGTGATCATTTGATTTAATCTTCTATACATCTCTGTATATCCAAGCCTTTGAAGTAAAAAGAGGGCTTGAGCTTCACTCATGCCGTAAGCAACAAAGTAATTCATCGTTTTGATTTCTTCTTCAGACAATGATTCTTTGCGTATTCTTTTTTTAAATCTGAATTCTATGGCTGTAATCTTCCGTCCTGTTTTTTTTGGGATATAGATAAGATTATCGATGTCTAGTTTAGAATTTTTATTAATTTCTTCTACGGCAGGATCCAAGAAAACCCTTTAAAATTCGCTCCATACTTTTAGATATTCTACTCTTTCTACATCAATCGGGGCTGTTTCTTCGTTGAAGAGAAGTTCTAGCTGCATCTGTTTGGTTGCAATATCTTCTTGATTACCGTTGGTGTTTGTATACTCTATAAAGCCTAAAAGCATTTTAAATTCTTCAATAGAAACTCTAAAAACGCCTGTTTCTTTGTATTGGGAAAGGAGTTCAAAAAACTTTTTTCTTTTATCTCCTTTGAGGTCTATAATATTTTTCTCTATTTGTGTATAGGGAACCTTGGAGCTTTCTACATATTCTAAAGCAAATTTTTCGAAAAAGAATACTTTCCCAAAGTTGGCAAAACGGATGGTAAACTCATTGGTGTCTTCATCATTAATTTCTACACTGTCTACTAGGTTAAAAAAAACGGTTTTCTTTGCGGGTTTGTTATAGAATACCCCATTAATGTTTCTAAGCCCATTGATGATGTAAAAAAATTCTGATGGTGAGTATGTATTCTTTTTGTCTTTTATGTTTTTATATTTCAAGAATTTTTCGAAATTAAAAACCACACTACCTGTTGCATTAGGATCGTGGAAATCGATTTCACTTTGTAAATAATACAGTATTTCTTTCTGCATTTCAGATGCATCTCTCAAAACACTTTTTGTGAAATAATTGGATTGTATTAAATAATTGCCTGCTCGCTTTGTCATAGTGCTTGTTTTCCGCTGAAAATTTGATAAGTGAAGTTCTCTACCGGATTATTTTTATCGAAGATCCTATAGTACCTATTAGCCTTCGTATCGCTGAAATAATCTTCTTTCTTAATAAAGCATTTTATCCACAGCCAATTTTGCAATTGGGAAGCTAGATTTTTAGGTTTCCAAACCTTATGGTAAAAACATGTTTTTTTGGTATCCGAGAAATAGACCACACAAAAAAAACCTTGGCTTTCTGTCTTTTTCATATTTTAAAAAATCCTTACCTTTGGGATAGGAAAAAACATATTTTATGTTTGGGGAGAATCTTTTGGATTTTCCCTTTTTTATTTATTAAAATATTTTTCCTGGACCGCAGTTACAATCAAATTTTTCATTGTTGTTCCTTTTTCTACAGATAACATCTTGAGACTTTTTAATACATCATCTGGAAAATGAACATTGAAAGGGGTCTCTTTTATTTTATTTTTTACAGGCACAACCTTTTGAACTGGGCTCGTCATATTGGTTTCTTTTGCCTTGCCGATTAAGGCAGATAAATCTAATTTACTCATTGTTTTATATAAATGTATAATTATACAAATATACAAATACATATTTAAATAAATATATATTTGTATATATTCTATTTTGCCACTATTGTTAATATTTCTTTTGTAAGATTATCTATTTGTCTTTGCGCGTTCGCATTTTCTTCCACACCATTCAGTACAACCGAACGAGAAAAAGCCACCAAGTCTGAAAGCATTTTCCGAGAGACCTTAATATCATAATCTACTAATTGATTTTTTATCTCCTCTGTCAAAGTTGTATTTGGCTTAACCATGTTGAAAACAATTATTGCTTTATCCTGATTATTGCTCTGTTTTATAATTTGAATAGTAGATTTGATTGCTAATAAGTCCAAAATACCTGCTTTGGTTGGAATGATAATAATGTCAGACAAATTACACAACTGCTCCAAATTATCCGACAAATAGGGTGGAGTATCTATAAAGATAAAATCATAATCCGAATTAATTACGCTATTCAAATCATTAGAAGAAAAAATAGGAACTTCTGATAACTCTCGGATATTAAGCAGAGATCCTTGTGAATCCATATCCACGATGCAAACTTTTGCGTTTGTTCTGAGATTAGCCGCCAAATTAAACGTAAGAGTAGATTTCCCTACGCCTCCTTTTTGATGAGTACTTAAAATTATTTTAGCCATTATTTTATATAATTACACAAATATACAAATATGTATTTACATATTTATCCAAATATACATTTATATATTTATACAAACACGTAAATTCAATTGTTATTCATTGCATTTTATTTTGATAAAGTTTTCACTAATTAAAATTACCCCTGTCATATTTACACAGCTATGCCCAAAAGACCAATGTCATAAAAATTAATCCTTATTTAATATTGGGTAAGGACTAGTATATTCCATTTTTCATAAAAAAAAACTTACTTTTGTCTGCATAAACTAAAATAACCATGAGGTACAACAATTATTTTTTGTGGATACTCGTTTGTATTATTAAAAAAATACAATATTATAAATGATTTGGATTCTACGAGCCTCTTTGATTACTCTAGATTTTTTGAGTATCAATGTCTTTTTAATTTTAAATTTAGGATTTATATTCTCTTCTGAAAGGAAGCAGGGTTTATTTTTATTTTTATTTAATATCTGGTGGATAATTATTTCAAAACTACTTCACTTATACGAAAAGATCCTAACGAAGAGCTCGGAAAAACAGTATTATTTTTTAATCAAAGGATTAATTCTTTTTTTCTTCGTAACCTTTGTTCGGTTTGCAGCAGATCAAGGTACTCGCTTCGTTTTCTCGGAGCCATTTTTCGTTCCTTTTTTCCAATTTGTGGTCTTAACTTCTGTCATGATGCTGGGAGGAAGGATTTTGATATCTTTATATCGTAGAAAAATCCGAAAAAAAGGTTCAAAAAAATTCAACACTGTTGTTGTAGGAAGCAATAATTTTTCTGCCAATCTGAAGAATGTTGACTTTTTAGAAATGCGTTGTACGTAACGAATTAATCATTTGTCATCTCTTATAAACATCAGGTAGCTTTAAGTTAAGTTTATCAGATAAAAATAATTCATTTTTAAATTCATTATATATGAAAAAAGTAACAATTTTATCCTGTATTTTCACCTTTATTTCTTTGGTTGTGTCAGCACAAGAAAAGCCAACGACTAATGATTGGGAAAATCCAGCTATATTTCAGATTAATAGAGAACCTGCCAGAGCGGCATTTTTGCCTTATGCTGATGAATCTTCTGCTATTGCTGATGATTATACGCGCTCTCCTTGGTTTCTGACTTTAGACGGAAAGTGGAAATTTAATTGGTCACCGACACCAGCTGAACGTCCAATGGATTTCTATAAAACAGATTTCAATGCTACCAATTGGAAAGAAATTGCAGTACCGTCAAACTGGGAATTAGATGGATATGGAATTCCTATTTATACTAATATTACGTATCCATTTGTCAAAAATCCACCGTTTATTAATCATGCGGATAATCCAGTGGGGTCTTACCGACGTGCTTTCGAGTTGCCAGAAAACTGGAACGGACGCCGTGTTTACCTTCATTTTGAAGCAGGAACTTCAGCGATGTATATTTGGGTAAATGGAGAAAAAGTAGGATATAGTGAAAATACAAAAAGTCCAACAGAATTTGATATTACTAAATATGTAAAAGCCGGTAAAAATCAAGTTGCTGTTGAGGTGTACCGTTGGAGTGATGGTTCCTATTTAGAGGATCAAGATTTTTGGCGTTTGTCAGGAATTGATCGCGATGTTTATCTTTATAGTACAACTAATACCCGTATTGCTGATTTCTTTGCGCGCCCTGATCTTGATGCTTCCTATAAAAACGGTAGCCTGTCTGTTGATGTTAAATTGAAAAACATGAATGCGGTTGCTAAAAACAATCAGATTGTTGAAGCTAAATTAGTAGACGCAAACGGGAAAGAAGTTTTTAAGAAAACAATAAAAATTAATGTTGGAGCTAATTCATTTGAATCAACCACTTTTGCACAAAATGTCTCCGCACCTAAATTATGGAGTAATGAAACACCAAATCTTTATTCTTTATTGCTTACGCTAAAGGATGAAAATGGAAAGTTTATTGAAACAGTTGCTACACAAATCGGTTTCCGAAAAGTAGAATTGAAAAACGGACAATTATTAGTTAATGGGGTTAGAATTATGGTTCATGGTGTCAATATACATGAACATAATCCTAAAACAGGACATTATCAGGATAAAGAAACCATGATGAAAGATATTAAGTTAATGAAACAACTTAATATTAATGCGGTACGTTGCAGTCATTATCCAAATAACTTAATGTGGGTTAAATTATGCAATAAATATGGTTTGTTCTTAGTAGACGAGGCTAATATTGAAAGCCATGGGATGGGAGCTGAATTGCAAGGTTCTTTTGATAAAACAAAACATCCTGCTTATCTTCCGGAGTGGAAAGCTGCTCACATGGATCGTATTTACAGCTTGGTAGAACGAGATAAAAATCAACCTTCTGTTATTCTTTGGTCTTTAGGGAATGAATGTGGGAATGGACCTGTTTTTCATGAAGCTTACAAATGGATAAAGAACAGAGATAACACACGATTGGTTCAATTTGAGCAAGCTGGTGAGGAAGAAAATACCGATGTGGTTTGCCCGATGTATCCAAGTATGGATTATATGAGAGAGTATGCTAAACGCAAAGACGTGAAACGTCCTTTTATTATGTGTGAGTACTCGCATGCTATGGGTAATAGTAGTGGTAATTTTCAGGAATACTGGGATATTATTCGCGGCAGTAATAATATGCAGGGAGGATTTATCTGGGATTGGGTAGATCAAGGATTTGAGATGACTGATGAAGTGGGACGTAAATATTGGTCGTACGGTGGAGATATGGGAAGTCAACATTACACCAATGATGAAAATTTTTGTCACAACGGATTAGTTTGGCCTGACCGCACGCCTCACCCGGGTGCTTTTGAAGTAAAAAAAGTATATCAGGATATTTTGTTCACAGGGGTTGATTTGAAACAAGGAATTATTGAGGTGGAAAACGGATTTGGGTATACCAATCTAGACCAATACCTTTTTAAATATGAGGTTTTAGAAAACGGATTAGTTATCAAGACAGGCACTGTTGATATAAAACTTGAGCCGCAATCCAAGAAACAAGTGCAACTTGAATTGCCAAAATTATCATCAAAAGACGGAGTTGAATATCTTTTGAATATTTATGCTTACACAAAAAATGGTACCGAAGTTTTGCCTCAAAATTTTGAAGTTGCCAGAGAACAGTTTTCAATTAGTGAGAGTAAATATTTTGTAAAAGCAGTTAGTAATAAGGGATCGAAACCTGCAGTTAAAGAAACTAAAGATTGGATTACGCTAAATGCGTCTGGTGTTGAAGTGACGATAAACAAAAGCACTGGTCTGATTCAAGATTACAAATCAAACGGAGAACGTTTTTTCAATCAATTACCGGTTCCTAATTTTTGGCGTGCACCAACCGATAATGATTTTGGAAATAATATGCAGGTGGCAAGTAATGTATGGAGAACCGTGGGAAGAATCAGTAGTTTGAACTCCATTGAGGTCAAAGAAGAGTCTGGAAAAACAACTGTTGTGGCTACTCTTTTCTTAGGCGATGTAGCGTCAACGTATACGATTGTTTATACAATGAACTCAGATGGAAGTTTAACGATGGTAAATACATTCAAGGCAGGAAGTAATCCATTGTCTGAAATGCCTCGTTTTGGGATGCTATTTTCTCTTAAGAAAGAACTTGATAATTTCAGTTATTATGGTAGAGGGCCTTGGGAAAATTATCAGGATAGAAATACTTCATCATTGAAAGGGATTTATCAAAGTAAGGTTGCCGATCAATATGTTCCCTACACGCGTCCTCAGGAAAATGGATATAAAACAGATGTTCGTTGGTTAACACTTACAAATAATTCAGGAAACGGAATTGAAATTGAAGGTTTGCAGCCTTTAGGTGTAAGTGCTCTTCATAATTATCCTGAAGATTTTGATCCGGGTTTAACTAAGAAATACCGTCATACCAGTGATATCACTCCTCGTAAAGAGGTTGTAATTTGTGTTGATTTAGCGCAAAGAGGTGTGGGTGGAGATAATAGTTGGGGAGCTTTGCCTCACGAACAATATCAATTGAAAAATAAAGAGTACAGCTACGGTTTTGTTATTAAACCTAAAAAGAATTAATGTCAAAAAATGACAGAACCCGATAAAGATGATGACATTTAAAACAAGAATTATGAAAGAAAAACTAGAATCCTATTTTAATAACAAATACATGTTCACTTTATGTTTCGTCATAAGTGTCATCAATCTGTCGGCTCAGAAAGTAACTATTCCTATTGCAACTGACAGCAATCTTATTCTATTGCAAACGGATGCTTCTAATAGTAGAAATGATTGCGAAAATGACGAATAAAAGACCACAAGACAGGTATTCGTCGATGTCGGAGATTATAAAAGTATTACAAGATTTAGACAATTCTATTGGAGATAGCAGTGAAAACAAAATAGATTTATTATTACATAAAGCAAATCAAAAGATTTCTGCTACACAAAAGGAAGAATTAGATAGAAGAAAAGAAAGAGAAAAAATTGATTCTGAATTTAAGTTTATAGAATTTTCTATTAAATCATTATTTGATAAATTTAACAATAGAATTAGTGAAATTAATAAAAGTTTAGAAAGAACTAAAATTCAGATAAGTGATAATTCTAATCAGATGAAAGTTAGTTTTATGGGTAAAAGCTTCACAATTTCGTTTTATCCTAGCTCTAACATACAGGAAACAATTAAAAAAGAAAAGGAGGCTTCATTGCAATATCAAAAAAGACATTATGGATTCGTAATGCAAACTCCTGAAACTTCACACTTAGAAAAAGACAATGTAGTTTTAATAGGCGAAATGGTTTTGAGCAAAAGTTCCCTTCCTCTTGATTCACTTGGATATAATTTACTTTTACGAAAAGTTAATCAAGATGATTTGTACGGTGAATGGTGGGTTGTATGGTTTGAAGATTCTGGTTTGTCTCAAAAACGACCGTTATTTATGAGAAAATAATATTGCCTCTAACCTCTTAACAAGGTCATTTTTTAATTTTTCGAAACTATTAATAAAGTTCTGATGTGACTTAATTTCTTCCGGGATTAAATTCAAATCAATAACTGGTAATTGATGAGCAGAAACTTCTATTTCTTTTCCATCCGCCAGAGTATCCTTGATTTTTATATTGAAATCCCCTAAAAGTGTATCAGCCATATTGGTAGGATAAAACAATTTGACTTCATTTATAGAGAAGCGAATTGCGTATGAAACCATTTGATATAAATCAGATTGAGAAACCCCACATTTAGGATCTAAATCGTTAGAATAAACCAATTTATATTTAGTATCTGCTATTACTTTTTTGAATCCTAAATCTAAAATTAAATCGGGTTTCAAACTAAATGTTTTATCCTCGTCTAGATACACACCCGAAACTTGTCCCTTTGGATTTACAGCTTCAATTTCTCTATCGATAAATCCGTAAATGAAATCTTCAAAAACATATTCCATTGGTAAAAGAAAGGCAAACAACTTCAGCTCATTTTTATAATTAAATGATATTGAATTTTCTAAAAATAAACTACAATAGTCTCTGACTGTTTCGAAATGCGAAAAAAGAGGATTAAACTTAATTCGTTTACATTGATCTGCTGAAATTGTAACGTCGGAAACATCATCCAATAAAAATAAAATATCATTTAAACTTCTTTTGTTTTTATAATCAGAAGTTGCAGATAATAATATTTTGCATACATATTTTATGCATTGATTAAAGTCATTATCAATTTCAAAAGAATCATAAATGCAGCAAATTTTGTGATGTCTTGCTTTTGCTAAATTCTCTTTAATGTATGAATTAAAATTAATCCTTCCTTTTACATTATTGATTTCATTTTCAATTTCAACATATTTTTGATAAACTGAAGAATTTAAAATTTCCTTTGTATATTTACTAAATAAGTATATTAATACTTCAAAAAAATCAGCTTTCTCGCTATTCAGTCCTGAAAGATAATTAGGAAACTTCAATTTTCTACAGTAACTCAACCACCACAGAATATGTGTGTTAATAACGAATACCTTATTTTCATTAACCTCATTATCTTCATAAAAGATTTTAGGTAAAAGATTGATGGTTTGATTTTGGAAATGAATTACACCAACATACTTATTTGATTTAAGTTCATTTGTTCTATGAAAAAATTGTAAAAAACGTTGTACTTCTTCTCTATTTTCCTCTTCAGTATAATATGCTGTTTTTTCTCTTTTATTCCAGACCGAGTCTAAAAACATTTCTAAATCCTCGAAATGTTCTTCATCTAATGACGCTTTATTTTTATATTCAAACAAGTTTATCACAACGCTTTCATTTTCATTGGCCAACCTTCCAATTCAATATCACAAGCTTTTAGGATGGATATAATCTCTCTTTCATCGTTCATAAAATATTCGAGTAGTAAAGGAATAACTTTATTATTGATTGTTTTTTCTAATGAATAATTCTCACCCATAAAATAGGCATGACCAATTGTAAAATCGTATCCTTTTCTCTTTTGAATTTCTGAATTAATTTTTTCTAAGACAAATCCATCCTTAACTCCTGCGGTTAAATGATTTGGATAATAAGGAACGAATTCAAAACGTCTTCTTAAAGCTATATCAAGTAATGCTATGGACTTATCAGCTGTGTTCATAGTACCTATTATGTACAAATTTGATGGAACAATAAATGAATCACCAGACGGCAATGTAGCTGAGAGTGGAATCTCGCCTTCTGAACGCTTATCTTCTTCAATCAAAGTAATCAATTCTCCAAAAACGCGTGAGATATTTGCTCGGTTGATTTCATCAATTACAATAACGTAATTTTGAAGTTCAACTTTAGCTAAATCGCTTTTTCCTTTTTCTAATAAGATTTCTAATAATGGTTTATAATAATGTTTTAAGCCTCCGGTTATAATATCACTTTCTCCAATTTCATACATTCTTTTCAGAGTATTAATACTTAAAGTATGTTCAGAGTCTCCAATATTTTTTCGAAATTCAATAGATTTATCTCCAACATCAGTAATATAATAGGAGGTTTTTTTCATTTTTATCTCCAGTTCTTTCACTTCTCCATCATTTAGAGGTTGAATGAGCTCGTCAAAAACTAAATCAAAATATTTCTTATTATTTATTGGATTTTTTGATGCCTTTAAATTTCGTAAAGCTTTATCCGCAATTTTTTTGAAAACACCATCTTTCTTTTCGAATGACAATTCTTTTCCATTTTCTGTATCAGGTCTTAATCCCTGTATAAAATCTTCGTAACTATAATTTTGATGAAATGTTATAAATTCTATTTGGTTGTGAAGATTCTTATTAAAAATATCTACAGCATCTTTGTAAGAATTCGTGATTTTTCCTGTAATAATCTCAACGGCTTTTAAAATTGTACTATATGTTTTACCTGTTCCGGGCGGACCATATAATATTTGATTTAAGGGAGCAGTAATCATTGATGGCATGTTGGAAGCTAAGCTCATAGTTATTTGTCCATTTATGAATTCAACATTGAAATAAGGCTTAAATAGTTTTTTATTTGCTTCTTCTAAAATATCAGGCTTGATTTGGGTGAAAGTAGTGTTTCCACTTGGATAAATATTTCCTTTGTCTAAAAGGTCTTTTGTGTTATGTTTCACAGGATTTTTAACAAACTCTACTTCTTTATAAATCCAACCATCACTTCCAATCATTTCATTTGGCACATAATCCCAAACATCAGAAATTATTCGCACAATTCCTATAAGTTTATTTGAGCCAAGAGTTACGTAAACAAAATCTCCCGTTTTCAAATTTTCTTTAAAAGACTTAGCTTGACCCTTGCCTGTATCTTCATGTAAAGTAATCCAATTGTTATTGGTTAAACTTTCGACAATATGACTTTTACTTCTCTGTTTAAAACTTCCATGGGACATTTTAAATAAACTATGATTTTCTAAATCAATTGTTTTTAAATCTCCATAATCCGGAATATCTTCCAGAACAGTATTAACACCTGATTTAAAATAAGATAGCAAAACATCATAATCAAAATCAACTGCGGTTGCTAAAATCTTTTCTTTCACATAAGTTTTGTCAGAATGCCTGTAAATTCCATAAGTCATAGATCCGTGATGAAAATCTATAAAAAATTGCAAACCTGTAGACTGGTTTTCTTGTTCTTTGTTATAAATAGCTAACCAATATCGATCACTACCAAGCTGTCTAGCTCCTTGAAAATCAAACGAAATTGACTTAACGTATTCACCAATTCCTAGATCCAAAATAAGTTGTCTGATAAATTTTTCAATAAATTCTCTTAAATTTTGGTGGCCATAAAATGTAATTGCAGGATAGAATATTGTATAAAAATTCTTATATGTTTTGAATTGGTTTTCTTTGCCTTCTTTATGCTTTGCTACCAACTTCTCAAGAAAATCAACTGTTACAATTCCTCCGTCGATAATATATTTAATCAACTCTTTCCTCACATCTACAATTACGCCGCTTCTGCTTTGATAATATTGCCAACATTTTTCAATATCGCTCCTTTTTGCTCTATTGATTTCATCTACTAAAACCTGTTTGTTTTCGTAGCAATTTTGTATCGTTTTAGAAGTTTCGCAAAGTGATTTTATGCCTTCTTTTATTTCATTAGTTGTCATTAGCTTATCGTAAATTTTGTCAGAGTTTTATTATTTACAAAAGATTTTTGAAGATTATTTACAGTATTAAGTTTTCAATTTGAGCTCTCCATGCATCTGGGAAATATGGTGTCAGAAAAAACACATGTACTAAATCTTTCATCAATGGAAATCCAGCATTATCAGTTCTATAAGAATATTCAAACTCATCTTTTGAACTTAGCACATATTTTTTAAACTCATCAAAACTCAAATCCCCGTTCAAATTGAAATTTTTATAATCAATTTTTTTTAGAGACAGGTCTCGCTGATAGCCTTCATTAAAAAAGGGTTTTGAAAATAATTGTTCTTCAAAATCATTTTCAACATCTTCAATTAGATGTTTTGAAATAGAATTAATTCCAAAATGTGGAACAAAATAACCAAGGTCAATTTGTTTTTCTAAAACGAATTCTCGTAATTCCTTATATTCTTTTTCTAGATCTAAAATAGCAATATAGATAAAAATGGTCGCCAATAGTGGGGATGTAGAATCAGAATAAAAGATAGGTTTTGTCCCGGTCATTTTAAATTTAATAACATTCTCAATACTATTGTTAGCATCAGGTAAAAAATTATTGTCTGCTTTCCTTCTGCGTAAATTACTAATTGTAACCTTTAAATAGTTTCTCGCACTTTCTAAGTCATCTAACTCTATAAATAAATTAATAACAGAACAAATAATATTAGAATGATAATCAAGCAAAGGCTTCATACAAACTTTATTTTGATTTATAATTTCAGCTAACATCAGTCTTGTACTTTCCTTATTATAAATATTGTTATTGCTCGTTAAACAATATTTAATATAAATCACATAAAACTCTAAAAAATCAAATGATCTGAGATTATATCCAATTTCCTCATACATTCCACCGTTCTCAAAATAAAGACCGTCTTTCTTAAGCGCAATTGGTAAGGTCTTTTCAAAATAATCCAGCAAAACTTCGTCAAAGTAAAACTGGTATAATTGCTCAAAATACTTTAAAGCGAATTTATTTTCTTCTAGTTTATTTTTAAGTGTCCAATGCCAAACTTTAATCAACAAGCACAGAAGGTATTTCTTAGCAATATTTAGATTGTTATATCTTTTTGACTCAGTAAAAACAATGAATGAGATTAACTTGAAAGTCTCAAATATCATCTGATTATTTCTATTTGTACAAAGCTTTTTCTTATCAAATTGAAATACTGACAACAAGTTCTCTAACAATTTTACAAACTCAGCCGAAACATGTTCATCCGCATCGAGATTTATAAGAGTTTTGTTGAACAATCTTACATTAACATCATCTGTCAAAAGGTAAGCGTTGAAAAGGTTTTCAGTGAATATTTTAGTTAATCTTGAAATATCCCATCGCTCAAAAGATGTTTCATGTAGAGATTTTTCCAGAATTAAAAACATCCCCTCTAACGTACTTTGAATTTTACCTTCAATTGTACCATTATGAACAATAATCACCTTCAACGGGAGTTTATCAAATTGAGGATATGCTGATAGAAAAGGATTGTATGTTGCTTGAGAAAGCGAATCCTGAATACCGTCTTTTCCATAAAACTTTTTTTCAGTTATATTTCTATCTACACCACCTTTTAATTCAAAATAAAATCTTTTTTTTATATTATCTTCAGGATCATCGCCAATAGCTACTATATCTTTTCCATATTCTTTAAGTCCTAAATTTTCAGTTGGTTTAGTTAAAATTTCGAATCCTTGAGCTTCCAAGAGAATTGGAAATATTTTATTCAATTCATCTTTTTCGGTTAGCGATTCTAAATATTCTTTAACTATTAAATTTCTAATTTCCATTTTCAAAATTATTTAAAGACATTTCAAAAGCTTCGGGATCTTTATAAGCCCTTTTATCAATCATTGCGCTAACACTTACTTTTCCCATTGAATTAATTTCTTTATCTCCTATCTTAAAAGAGTTACCTCTCACAATAATTTTGGTGCTTGCAAACTGACCAAATATTGATTTTTTATCAGCGTTTTTGCTAGCTTTAGATTGACTTTCATTTTGTAATCTATAATATAAGTTTAAGTGTTCATCCTCATTTAAATAAGGATTAAATTCATTTATACTTTCTCGCTCAACTTTATCAATCAGGTATTCATCTAATGCAATACTTATTTTCTCTAAAAATATCTTATCAGCTTTAGACTTTGTGATTTGTGATTCAATTAACTCATATAATGTTTTACCATATGCTTCTTTTATCAATATTGATAATTGTAAAATCAAACAATCTTTAATTTTACTTGATTTGGAGTTTCTCAATGGTAATATTAACGGCAGAAGTAATTCAAAAAAGATTGGATATTTACTACAAGCCACAATCGCATTTAGTTGCTGAATATTTGTTGATTTTTTTAAGTCAACATTATATGGTTTGGAATAACCAGACATTATTACTTGCACACCTAATAAACTATGCTTTCTACTGTTAAATAGCTCGAATATACAACGCTCCATCTCTTCATTCTTGATATTCCAAAAATTTTGCAGAGCACTATCATAAAGTTCAGTAGCAGAGCGCCATCCTGTTGTAGTAGATGTCATGACCATAAGATGGAACAAATACTTTGGATCACTAAAATTGTGAAAGAAACTTTGTATTACTGAAAAATTTTGTGTTCTTGACAAGTATTGATGGAGTAATTTATACTTTTCTTCATCATTATCTTTCAAATGAAAAGTAATAGTATGAAAAACTGCATTTAAAAGATTGTCTTCGATTGACGCTATTAAATCACTTAATCTTTCAAAATATTTATTCTTTATCAGTTCTGGTGTAGATTTATTCATTATAAGCTTGCAGAGATAGTAGCTGTATTCAGAAATCTGATTATCGGAAAATTTTGAATTATCTACAATCTTATCAACTTCTATAATATCGTCCTCATTGGTAAATGGTATCCTGCCAAAAATAAATAGAGCTGTAGTGGGTAAGCTCACAAATATTTTTTTTGCTTCTTCAAAAACAAAGTCTAAATCAATATTTATAAAATTGTATAGTATTTTCGCCAAAAAGAAATGTTTCATATCAGTACTTTCCTCGAGTACGGAATTATATAATTCCATCGCCAAATTGGGATTTAATCTTGGCAAATCTCCTACAAAAGCATCAGCTTCATAATTTTTGGAGGAGTTAGCAAGTTCTATTATGCATTTTTTTAAATCACTTAAACTTGCAAATTTTGAGATTGCAAACAAATAGGACAATCTAAAATCTATAATGTGCGGCTTTAGTTCCTCCTCTTTTTCTAATATTTTAAAGATTTCATGAATATCTAAACCATTTTCCAAAAAATTTTTCAAAATGTAGGATAATAAGCCTTGAGTTATTTCTCTAGCTCCACTCCAAAGATAATTTCCATTATATATATTAATCTTATTGAAGAAGTCGTCTACAAATTGATATGCTTCAGGTAGATTTGTAGGCACTTTTTTACACAAAATATCTTCTGAGTAGACTGAAAGTTTTTTGTTGAAAAAATCTGAGTGAAAATTAATCTCATACACTTCTAAAGTTTCGCTTTCAATTTTTATAAGAACTCCAGAATCAATTAATTTTTTTGTGACGACAGTATTTGTTGAACTATATTGGGTAGTGTGGGTTGTGAAACAATGATTAATAAGTATATTAAGATCTCTTTCCATAAATATTAATTTACTAGCTAATTAAATAATAGTGTTTGCTCGTAATTTACCCATTGATTCAAATTCAAAATATTTGGTATTACAGTATTGCTCTGGAAGTTTATTTTGCAGTAATTTGAAAAATTTTTCGTCATGTGTAGATATGATGATTTGTTTGTTTTGTTCAGTTATTAATGTTCTTAACAAATCAATAAATGACAATACATTTATATCACTTAGATTTTGAATGGGATCATCCATAAAAATGGTTTCTATTTCTTTATTTCCATATTCAAAACATCTAGCTAAAAAAATACTTAATGATAATACATTAACTTGCCCAGCACTTAAAAATAAAATGGGATTAACTTGTCCTTCTTCATTGCCAGTTGTAATTAAAAGTCTTGGTTCGCCACGATCATTAAAATCTGTGAAAAAATCAATTTTTGTTAACTTAGGATGAGGCTCTATTCTACCATATATTAGGTTAATTACATCCTTGTTAAAATAATCATTGATACCAGTTTGAATATATTCCATGCAATCTTTCCTAACCGAAGAGACTTTCTCAGTAGTTCTTATCAGTGGAGGAATCTCACTTTCTAACTCTAGAATCCCATTCGATAAATCATTTGCAATTACATTATCCTTGATAAGTTCCAAGTCTATTCCAAAAGAGTTTAATTCGTTTTTTAAATTAGTAAGTTTTTCATGTTCACTATTGATATTTTTTATAAAATCGGAAATGACATCACTTGAAATAGTTTCACTATTTATATATTTATTAAAACGTGCTAAGTAGTTTTCTAGAAAATCTTTAAACAATTTAATTTGTGATTCCGAATTACTTATTTCTCCATCAATATTTGGCTCGGAAATTTTTAATTCTTCAGATTCTAAAACTTCTAGAAAATCTCTTACTATAACTGAAATCTCATTATTTTTGGCACTTTTTTCTTTTAGATTTTCTTCAAATTCTTTAATAATTCTGTTTAGATATTCAATATTGACATTAGAATTATCAATATTGAGTAGTAGAATTAAACTTTCAAATCTCTTTAAATATTCTTGAGCTTCAATATATTCTAAATTATTCTTATTAGTTTCTATAACAGAACTATTTTCAATCAATTTTAAATTGATAGCTTTAAGTTGAGCTTCTTTTTTTTCTATGATAATTTTCAATCGATTTTCCTTTTCACTTAACTTAATTATTTCCTCTTTGATATTTTTTTCAATTATCTTAATATTATTGTTATCAATAACTAATAAAGTGGAATCTATTTCTTTGAAGAAAGTTAAATGCTCATTAAAATCAAAACTTAAACTTTTAATAGATTTTTCGCAATCAATAATTTTTGTAGATAGTTTATTTTTGGTTTCTTGTAAAGACGATATTTCATCAATGAGTTTAGTTCTTTCTATATTTATCTTGGAGATAATACTTTTCTCTATTTCAGCTGATTTAGAAGTCAAATCTTTAATTTCTCTTTCAATATCATCAACTATTTTCTGTTGTTCAACAATCTTTAAAGCTCCTAATCTTTCTAAATCAATTTTTGACAATATCTCTTGGAATGAATTAAAAGTTGTCTTACACAAAGGGCAATCTGAACTTTCTGTTTTAATTAGATAACCTTTACCATACATTATTACTTTATCTAGATCATCATTAAAGCTGAGTAGCGTATTTAATTCATTCTTTTCTGATGTTAATTTGCTATTAAAATCGATAAGTTTATTGGTTATGATTTCAAATTCGTCACAAGAAGCCTTTATATCAATATTGGCATTTAAAAGTGTATTTGAAAAATTTTTTTTATCAATTATTAAAGAATATGATTGATTTAGCTCTTGTAATTCGTTAATCTTTTTATTATTTTTTTCAAAATGTTCTTTGAATTCAATTAATTCCTGTTTACGCTTTTCTAAATTGTCATAAGTAGATTCAAATTCAGAAAATACTTTTTGAAGATCCTTCTCTTTAGACTTCTTATCTGAAAGAACTGAATTGTGTTTTAGCAAAGATTCATTAAAATTAATTATTGAATTTTGTGCATACTTTTTATACTCTAAAAATTTAGAATTTTCTTTTAATAGGGTTTGTTCAACTAATCTTAGTTGGTTTATTTTTTCTACATCTAATAAATAATTATCTAAATGATTTAAAAGAAAATGATAATCTCCAATTTTTACTTTTAAAATTTCAATTTCTTTTAATATTTGACTTTCAAGCTCTTTCGATTTACGTAGATTTAAATAATTTGATTTTCTAGTTTGAAGCTGTTTTACACTAGCTTCAAGAGATTTTAACTTACTTGTACTATTTATATAATTCTCAACTTCTTTAATTAAGTAATCAAGATCACTCTTCGTTTTTTCAAGATTCTCAATATCTATGTGAATCTGTTTAATATTTCTAGAGTTTTCTTTATGAATTTTTTCAAAATTCTCTTTTGAAATACTTTTATCTATTTTTTCAACTGAATATTTTGTAAATTTAGTATAGTCTACCTTAGTCAATTTATCAAGCCATATATTTACTTTAGAAATATTCTCTTCATTGCCATTAAGTTTTGCAAGTTCCTCGTCATTTTTTTTAATAGCAAAATCAATAGACTCTCTTTTTTTATTTAATGTTTTAAGTAAATCAGATAATTGCTTCAATCTCTCAGTTGCTTCAAAACTCTGAGGCCAAAAATCTTTTAATTCATTAAATCTTTCTTCAGGAGTTTTGAATCGTAAAAAACTATCAATTTGATCTTGAGTTAAAACATTACTAGATGGCACAGCACTAAAATCAGAAGTAATTGATCCATCGGATAAATTGCCCTGACGATAATCGTTATAATAGATTGTACCCGGTTTTTTATATCTACTTACTAATTTTCCGACAAATTGACTATTATCAAGTTCAATATTAACTTTTCCCTGGATTCTTTTTTTATAACTATCGCTATTAGTTAACAAAATAGTATTTTCTGTTTCACTTTTGATAGCTTTTTTTGTAAAATCATTTTCAAATCTTTTTATTTTATTACTAAAAGTCCACTCAATTGCATCAAAAAATGATGTTTTTCCATAACCATTAGGAGCATATATCGCCACTAGATTCGCTACGTAATCTTTTTTCTCCAGATTAAACTCTGAGGTTCCCTCATATATCCTAAAATCAGAAATTTCAATTTTTTTAATTTTACTCATGATCTAAAGTAGTTATTAGTTCTTCTGCAGTTAGTTGTTTACCTAAGATTGCGATGACTTCATCATGCTTTTTATCTACTAAAAAGGTATCGACAGAATCGCTCGCAAGACTCCTCCTACTAATTGTAAAATTAAATAGTTCTTCATCAATTATAGAAATAACCTCGTCATCACTAAGTTCTTTCTCCAAATCATCATGAATAATTTTCCGAGTAGAAAACTTATCTTGCTCAATCAATTGTTTTGTCACTTCATCAATCTTATCTTTTATAAAGAAAAACTGGTAAATATTCCATCTTTCTACATTTTTTTCTAAGAATTGACTTTGGAAGTAGATTGCTATATAATCTCTAAGCTCCTCATGAACTTTTAATAGCTCATCCTTATCTAAAAATTGAATACAGAATATATAAATATTGTACTCCTTTTCTTCTTTAATCCAACATTCAAGTCCTTCAAATGTTATGCTTTCATCCTTCTCTTTTAAGGAAGTTATTATGTGATTTGCTTTATTTAATGGCATCTTCAAAAATCTTTTTTAAATTGATACTAACATCAGCTAATGAATTGCTATCTATGACAGCTCTATTTATTTGATTCAAACTAAGAGCTCCGATTTTTATATTTGGAATACTTGGCCCTGAATGTTCAGGATTACTTATATCAACTACAAGTTTATTTGTATTACCAAACTGATCTATATTTGAATTGAAAATATTACAGGTGTGCTTTGCAATTTGATTCTTTTTATTTTCATGAATAGACATCTTAGCTATATTGAAATAGTTTTTTTCTTCAGTTAAGTAAAAATTAAGATATAATTCGATAGGTACGTCTCTTTTGCGACTGAAGATTCCAAAAACATTAGATAGTTCTTTTGATGTTACATTGATACTTATATGATTTGCGTCACTATAATCTCCTTTAAGTATTTCAACGTATGTTAGTATTTGTATCCAACCTTTCCATAGTTTATCATTAACATTTTTATCCTTTCTTAAATGTTTTATTAGTTCTTTTAAATCAAAATTTTTCCTTGGATAAAATATATCATCTCTTTTTGATTCAATGATTACCTTTGGGGAAAGATTATTAATTGGATTATTCGATTCTACCACGCACTCGCTCTCCCTATCACCAAAACCTACAAATACATCATTCTTAAATAAATCAAATGATACAATTTGATCATGCTTTACATTGATGCCATTTCTCTCTAAAAATGTTTTAGCCTTTCTTATACTCACAGAACTAAGATTACGAACTGCCTGATACTTAACAATAGATGTAACTTGGAAATAATCGTTAACTACAGCAGATCCTGAGAAAGCATCATAATTAGAGTTTTGTGCATAATTTAATATGCTCAAAGAAACATCTTGAATTAAGTTTTGACCTTGTATTTCTCTATCTATTGATCCTTTAAGTCTTTCCCCTGCACTTTGACCTTGATTATCTATTGAATATCCGAATATTGTAATGTTTTCTTCCTCGACAATTTCTGAATCACATAACTCTAAAAAATATTCACTTTCAAAAGCCTCATTTAGCTCTAATAAAGCATAGTCAGTTAGTTCACAACTATCTATTACTTTAGCTGTCAACATTAAGCCATTTTGATTATGACAATTTTCCAAAATAATATTTCCATCCACATTTTCAATTACATGTTTACAAGTTAAAATTTGATATTTACTAATAAAAAAACCAGTTCCTTTTTCTGTGTAAATTCCTTGTTGTGTTTGTACAGTAATCTTACAAGTGGAATTTTCTATTAAATTCATAATTCCGTAACTAATTGATTTTTGATTTTATAGCTAAATTCTTCTTCTAATTCCTTCGTCTTGAAATCATTCAAATGCTCTAAATCATAATTAAAAATAAGTTCCCTAAACTCAACATCTTTTGGTAAATTTCTATTGATTATGCATGAAATAGTATCTATATCTGGATGAACATGTTTAGGGTGTTTTCCATTTGTTGAAAATAAAAATTTATCCGAATCAATTATTTCGAAAAGCTCTGGCTTATTATTTCTAAAGCTACCATGATGAGAAACCTTTATTAAATCAAAAAATATTGGATATTCATCTTTGTTCGGATATATCATTTCTAATCTACTAATAACATCTTCTGCAAATGCATCAGCTAAAAAAAGCATTTTTTTACCTTCCGCTTCTATTACAAAGGATATAGAACTGCCATTACCTACAGAATCATCTTTTAAATAGTTTCCACCTTTACTAAAAGTGTTGATATTATTAGAATTGATAACATAACTGCTTGAACTTATATTTCCTTCGTTAGAATTTTGTACATTATTTTCCCTAGTCAATAATTCAAAAGCATCATCAAAAATTTCATCAGCATTTGTTTCAAATCCTAATTTTTTAAGGTCTTTAATAAACTCCTTTTCTAAGTTTTCTAACCTTTCTTTACTAGGGGTCAATAATGTAAATTTTACTGAATCATCCTTAATATTCTCAGGCATATTTTCAATACAAATCGCTTCTCCTTTTGAATCAAAGTTCCAAGGATAATCATACTTCAGAATTGTTTTACCCAATAGTGTTGCTTGCTTTGCGCCAATATCACCTTCATTATCTTCAATAGGCAATTCAGAAAGTTTTTTAGTAATAAGTTCTTGGATCTGTTCTTTTGTGTCCTGATTTAATACTTGATTTGCCCTTTTTGAGAATTGTAAATGTTTAAAAGTATTTAGCCAAATCTGCTCTATCTTAACCATTTGAGGATTATTGTAATCTCCATTGTCTTCAAGAAATTTTGATGCTGAAGTTATATGATCACTATCGTAATGAGTAATAATGAATTTATTAATTTTTTTATCTTTAAATTTTGTGTTGACAAAGTTTAATAAGCCATCCTTATATCCAAATCCACAATCAATTAAGAGATTATATTCATTTGTTTTATTCTCAATTTGAACAAGTATAGTATCACCGTAACCAGCTCTGAACATAACTATTTTTATCATAACTGCTATATTTCTATTGTCCGCTTATATCAAAAAACCTATCAAAATAAGCCTTCAATTTTTCCAAAACAGTTTCCTTTTTCTTCATCAAATCTCCGGTGGGAGAAAATCGGGAAACAGGAGGTAAGATTTTTGCGAAAGCAGTTCCTGCTGATTGGATTTCACCATTTTTGAAGGAGTTACTGATAAAAGTTTTCGTTTCTTCTTCTTTTAGTTTTTCTTCAATGATAATTTTTTCAAGCTCAGCTTTTTTCTCTTCTTCAACATAACTGCTCCATTCATCGTCTACATTAGACGTTGGCGTAAGGGAAGCGACAAACTTTTCAATGAGCTCTTTTTTGTTTCGCAGATCAACACTGGAATCGATGGCTTTGCTGATGTTGACAACAATTTCTTTGTCCTGTAAATGACTTTCATGATATTTGCGAATAAGCATCAGAATGTAATCAATATTGATTTCAACTTGCTTGATCAATTCCATTTCAAATTCAATGTCGTCGTTTACATTTTCCCTATCTCCACCGCCTTGTGTTCTAAACTCATTATATAACTCGATGTACATTCCATGGTAGTCCTGGAAATCTCTGTCACTGAGAACTTCTTTACCTTCGAATTCATCAAAAGATTTTAGAATGTTCATCAGCTTTAGAATAGCACCGTACAAACGAATGAAGTCTTTTTTATCCTCTTCACCTATGATAGCAGTTCCAATAGGGAATTTCTCCAACAGTTCATTTACCAAATCGTAGTAACCTATAACATCTTTTTTACCATCATTATATCCGTAATAATATTCCTCAAATGTTTTTAAAAGTACAATTCCTCCAGCTTCTTTGTTTCCAAATAGTGCTAAACTTTGGTTTGTAGCTTCTTCCAAGTTTCGGAAACAAACTATGTTACCAAAAGTTTTAATTGAATTCAATATACGGTTTGTTCTAGAAAATGCTTGTAGCAAACCATGCATTTTCAAGTTTTTATCTACCCAAAGAGTATTTAGCGTTGTCGCATCAAAACCTGTTAAAAACATATTAACCACTATTAAAAGATCTATCTCTCGATTTTTCATTCTTAAGGATACATCTTTATAATAATTCTGGAATTTCTCCGGAGAAGTATCATAAGTGGTTTTGAAATCCAAGTTATAGTCAATTATTGCACTATCTAGAAAGTCTCTATCACTAGCGCTTAATCCTTCTGTAGATTCTGAGTTGTCATCTTCTACACCATCTTGCTCGGCATCATTTTGCCCAAAACTGAAAATCGTTGCAATTTTCAATTTACGTAATTCAGGAATATCTTTTTGTTGACGTTTAAACTCCTGATAATACAATTTTGCTGCTTCGATGGATGAAACTGCAAATATAGAATTGAAACCATTTCTTCTAATTTTTTCTCTGATTTCCTCTATTTTATTGCGGTCTCTAGCGGATGCTACCTCCTGCACATTCGCCAAAGTAGTCATGTAATACGGTTTGGTGTTCCGACTTGTCTTCTGGTCGAAATGCTTCAGGATGTAACCCACTGTATTGGTTAAACGAACATGTGAGAGTAATGCTCGTTCTCGGTCTATATCCCGAACCTGCTGTTCTGTAATGTCTTCCTTTTCTTTCATCGTACTAATGTAATCTACACGAAATGGAAGAACATTCTTATCAGCTATTGCATCTATAACGGTGTATGTATGTATTGCTGATTGATGATTTTCTTGAGGACAGTTTTTTGGATCACCGTGAAAAGAACAACCAAAAGCTTGTACTGTAGTTTTCAAGTGTGCTTTTCCACCACTACTAGAATTTTTTGCAAAAATTGGCGTACCTGTAAACCCAAAAAGAAAATATTTTTTGAAGGTATTGGTTATCGCCTCATGCATATCACCAAATTGTGAACGATGGCATTCATCAAAAATGAAAACAATTGGCTTGTTGTATGCCGAGTGAGTTTTTTGTTTTTTAATTAGGATTGATAATTTCTGAATCGTGGTGATGATGATTTTAGCATTAGGATCATCAAGCTGCTTTTTTAGAACAGCAGTATTAGTATTACTATTAGCTGCTCCTTTCTCAAATTTATCATATTCTTTCATGGTTTGATAATCCAGATCTTTACGATCTACCACAAATATTACTTTCTTGATAAAATCTAATTTGCTTGCAAGTTGAGCTGTTTTAAAAGATGTCAATGTTTTACCACTGCCTGTTGTATGCCACACGAAGCCACCTGCTTCTATGCTTCCATACTTTTTATAATTGTTTGACGTGTTTATCTTCGTTAAAATACGTTCAGTAGCAATGATTTGATACGGCCTCATCACAAGTAGTAGCTTATCCGAAGTGAAAATGCTATATTTTGTCAAGATATTTAGTAATGAATGTTTAGTGAAAAATGTTTTACCAAAATCCATCAAATCTAAAATAGGTTTATTGCTCCCATCCGCCCACCAAGAAGTAAATTCGTAGCTGTTGCTCGTTTTTGATTTCTTGGTTCCTTGCTTTTCTTTTTCTTTGATGTGCGTGTAACGGGTTGTGTTGCTATAATACTTCGTTAAAGTCCCATTAGAAATAACAAACAGCTGAATGTATTCATACAAACCACTATCTGCCCAAAATGATTCTCTCGTATATCTGTCAATTTGATTAAACGCTTCCTGCAGACTTACACCACGCTTTTTCAGTTCAATATGAACCAAGGGTAAACCATTGACCAATATGGTTACATCATAACGGGTAGCACGTTTACCTTCTTCGGTTTCATATTGATTAATAACCTGAAGCTGATTGTTGTGAATGTTTTTTTTATCAATTAAATATATGTTGCGCAATGAACCATCTTCACACTTCAAGGCCTGAATGTAATCTTCCTGAATTAAACGTGTTTTGTCTTCTATATTACTGTTGGGATTCGCTATTTTACTTTCAAAAAAATACTTCCATTCCTTTTCAGTAAATTGATAATTGTTTAGCTTTTCTAATTGCAAACGTAGATTATTGACTAAATCTTTATCTGTTCTGATGTTAAGAAAAGTATAAGCCTGTTTTTCTAACAGCTCAATAAAGGCTTTCTCCAATTCTGATTCAGATTGGTAGGAAGTTTCTTTTTTATACTCTGATTGATATTCTGCAACTACGGTTGATTCTGTATTTTCTGAAATGAGTTTATAATGGGTCATAGTTTTTTAGAGTTTTTAAGAATGTACTAGTGGTTGAAAGGTCAACAGTTTTCCTCTGTAATATTCGTACTGCGCTCTTCTTGCCTTTATTTCTGCCGGTAAGCCAACTGAAATATCATTGACCAAAGCATCAAACTGGTCTAAAATCTTAACGATACGTTCTTGTTCTTCAAAGGATGGGATTGGGATTTTAATTGAACTATATTGTTTTGCGTTTATATTTGGTTGAGAACCCGTACTCTTATTGTTTTCAACAAAAGAGGTAAATAAATTTGATTTTGTAAAATGATAAACATATTTTGATAAAACTTGCTTTTTATCAGCTACAAATCGAATTAGATAGCCAGCATATATCGCTTTCTCCTCTGTTTTTTTATAATGAAAAGTTTTTCCTACAGTAGCTCCACTTCGGGCAATTAATATATCTCCATCATTTAGAATATATTTTTCCTCAATTTCACTGGGAGATTTTTTGTCGACAATTAAATTGCCATCATCTTTAATATCAGTAATTCTTATATAGCGGATATTATCAAAATAATCAACTGCTGATGCCCCGGAGCCATAAGCTAACTGAGAGGATGCTACTTGTCCCAAAGTTTTCCATTCTACTTTTTTCCCTTCAAAAGCAAGCAATTGGTTTCTATAATATTCATATTGGCGAGTACGCGCCTCGAGCTCCGCCTCGAGCTCCGCCTCGAGCTCCGCCTCGAGCTGAGTGAATTTGTCAAGAATTTTTACAATTTCTTCTTGAACTGGAAGTGGTGGGATTGGAATTGAAATTCCTGCAACTTTCTGTGTATTAATTGTAGGAACACCACCTTCACTCTGCATGTCAATTATTTTATCTTCATAATTTTTCAGATAATAAAAGAGATATTTTTTATTAAGTACATCTTTCGGAATAACCGAAAAACATTTGTCATTTAAATAAAATTTATCTTTTATAAAACTAACAAATCCAGCATTTGCTCCGACTCTGGATATTGTTACATTGTTTGCGTCCCTATTGTAAAAGTCGAAATATCCCATAGGTTGTTTACCTCCGCTTATAATAGGATACAAACCGTTGATATTTCCTTGGATTTTAGTGATACCTTTACCTGTTTTTATCTCACAAAATTCGCCTAGTTGTTTCCATTCCGCTCCATTGGGACAAAATTTAGCAATCAACTTCTCAATTTTACTCATACCTCAACATTTTCTAAATCATTAACAATAGCATCAATCGCTTTTCGCAATTCCGTTTGTCTTGCCACAATCTCACCAATGTGCTGGTTCAGCATAATAATGTCAGTGGCGACCGACGTATTTTGCTGCTCGATGTAACTGCTTACGGCAATGTTATAATCATTTGCCTCTATTTCTTTATTATCTACCAGTTTTGCAAAATGATCAACCCCTTCTCTTGCAACAAAAGCGTTTAAAATCTTTTTGCGTTGAGTGTCAGATAATTTATTTTTATTTCCACCACGTGTAAATTCGGCAGACGCATCTATAAATAGAGTAGCATTGTCTTTTTTACTTTTTTTAAGAACAATAATGCAGGTGGCGATGGTGGTTCCAAAGAATAAATCTGGAGGCAACTGGATGACAGCATCAACATAATTATTATCAATCAAATACTTACGGATTTTCTGCTCTGCACCTCCACGGTACAACACACCAGGAAATTCTACAATAGCAGCCGTTCCAGATGTAGCCAACCAAGACAACATGTGCATGGTAAATGCTAAATCAGCTTTAGACTTTGGTGCTAAAACGCCTGCGGGAGAAAAACGGGGATCATTGATCAACAAAGGATTGGCATCACCTTCCCATTTGATAGAATAAGGAGGATTAGAAACAATAGCATCAAATGGTTCATCATCCCAATGCATAGGATCCATCAAAGTATCACCGTGACCAATATTAAATTTCTCAAAATTGATATCGTGTAAAAACATATTGATACGGCAAAGGTTATAAGTTGTGATATTTACCTCTTGACCATAAAAGCCTTGTCGTACATTTTCTTTTCCTAAAACTTTAGCGAATTTCAATAGAAGTGAACCTGAACCACACGCAGGATCATAAACTTTGTTTACAGAAGTTTTTCCTACAACAGTAATTTCAGCAAGTAGCTCAGAAACTTCCTGAGGTGTAAAGAATTCTCCTCCAGACTTTCCTGCATTACTAGCATACATCGTCATCAGATATTCGTAAGCATCACCAAAAGCATCAATATTGTTCTCCTGATAATCACCTAATCTAAGACCCGCAATCGCCTTTAAGATTTTTCCTAATCGTGTATTTCGTTGTTCAACAGTTCCACCAAGTTTGTTACTGTTCACATCCACATCGTCAAACAATCCTTTTAAATCATCTTCACTGTCTGTTCCGTTAGCAGATGATTCAATATCTTTAAATATTCGGTGTAGGTCTACATTCAAATTTGAATTCTTCTCCGCATTAATCTGGATATTGAAAAAAAGTTCTGATGGTAAAATGTAAAAACCTTTTTCGTTTACAGTGTCTTTACGACCAAATTCAGCCTCTTCATCAGAAAGCTTAGCATAATCGAAATCAGTATTTCCTGTTTCCCATTCTGCTTTATTGATATGTGTCTGAAGATTCTCCGAGATAAATCGGTAAAACAAGATTCCCAAAACATAAGATTTAAAATCCCACCCATCTACACTTCCTCTTAAATCATTGGCAATCTGCCATATCGCACGATGTAACTCGTCACGTTCCTGCTCTCTAGTCATTAATTTTTATATAAATATTTTAAAACTTTTAAATATAAGAAAAGCAATTAAAGCAAAAAAACGGAAAACCGTAAATATGTGAATTAAATTCATTACTGTAGAATCTTTGTTAAACATTCCAATGATTTGCAAAATTCAAGTTAATTAACTTCATCAAATGAAAGCAATCAATTATATTTGCGTTAGAAAATATTACATAAAAGCATAAGCTATTATTTTGGTACATAAAGCCGCGAACTTTATTAAATGATAACCAAAAATGATAGACTTATGCTCGTGTCGCTTTGGCACGAGCTGAGTCTTTCTGGTTATCTGGTTCTTCGCGGCACCTATGTACGGATTGGCTTTCAGTCTCGTGCTTTTTCATTTATAATCGAAGTAATTGGACTGATTACTTCAAAGACACAAATGAAATCACAATCATCTCTTGGAAACCAAGACTATTTTGTAGTTCTTGAAAAATTCATCAATTTTTATCTTTTTGGTAATTCAGCAAAACCAAAACTAATTTCGGAAAAAGCTTACCAATTCAATCTTGAGTTTGTAAAACATATTGAAGGAATTACCGCTGATGGCAAATCTGACATTAAGTCGGCAATCTCTTATTTCGAAAATATCTTTAGAAAATTTGTTGTAAAATCAACGAAATCTGACCGTATGAATTTGGTTTTGTGCTATATGGAAAGTAATATCAGAACAGCCAAGAAAATCCTCAAACTTCTGAATCCTAAAAATAATATTAAAGATGATGAGGAATTCCAGGAAATTGAAATGGCGCAGAAGCTAGTTCATCAAAAGGAAATACCTGAGGAGATATTGATGTTTATGAAAGGACATTTTTCCGAAATTCTGAATTTCATTCCAATGAATTCAAGCTATCTCTCAAAGGAGCAGTACAATAAAATAGTACAAAATTTTCTTCGACATACCGACTATGAAGAAATATTGAATCAATACGCTGCTAGAGACACGAAAGCATCTTAAAATTTAACTTAAAAACGTAAATAATGAAATCAAAATTAATTTTAGTATTATCTGCATTTTCCCAAATTCTATTTGCTCAAAAATCAGATTGCTCCGATTTGAAAAATGAACTCAAAAATAAAAAAGACCAAATTACAGAACTCAGCAAGCAAGTTGATTACTATAAAGAAACTTTGAATCTTTTGAAACCAATTCGAACTGTCGATATTGATGGGATGAAATTAGACATTGTAATGGTAAACGGTCATAAAAAGGACAAGACAATCTCTGTCACTTTCATTTATCAGAATACTGAATCTACTGCGAGAAAATCTTTTCAATGTGAAGAAGCTTTTATAATTGATCCACAAGGAAATCAATTCCAAACCTCCGAAGTCCTTGTTGCTCCAAAAAGAATAAGAGCACAAAACATATTACCTGAAGTACCAACTAAAGCGACTATGACATTTGCAGCAGCTGATTTAGCGGAAACTGCTTTCCCACTCATAAAGGTTCTAACAATTAAAATATACGCAAAAGATAGCAAAAATAATCCATACAATGCTGTTTTTGAAAGCATCCCGGTGATCTGGGAATAATATGTTTTCTCTGTCTATAAAATTATAAGTTCAAAATTATGAGCAAGATTAATATGAAATTGGAAGCCGAATCTGATGAAAAAATCATTTTGCTAGCAGTGCGTAGAATTGGATGAAAGTTTTATTTTGTTCTTGCTTCAGTCTCAATATTTCTTTCAGTATTAAATTAAAACTGTCAAAATCGTTCTTCGATAAAAATTTTTGACTGTTTGCTATCCGTGCAATTTGATTGATGTTGTTTTCTACTTTTGCGAAACTGTTATCTTGTTTTTCAATATATGATAATACTTTTCTTCTTTCGTAATTTGGTAATCTTTTTTCTACAGAATCGATAATCATTTCTGATAGAGAAATATTTCTTCTTGTACATATATTTTTCCAAGAAATTTTTCTTTTTACTTCGATTCTGAATTTAATTATTGCTTCTTTATTTGCCATTTTATCAATAAACGTTTTTCTAATGCTTACGCAAAAATGAAGCGTTATTTTATCATTGGCAACAATTAGTTCACTATGCAGTCTAAAGACTAATAATTAATGCTAAATACTACTTTAGGGTTAATTATCATTATGTATTTTGAATTGATTAATTGTTTAGAAATTCCCAGTTTTAATAAAAATACGAGTTCCGAAGTTTTTTTCCCTTTTTGAAAAAAAGGCAAGAAGGTAATTGTGACCAAACTTGAAAAGTTTGTGGGTACAAAGACACATCTTGCTATTCACACCGATTTTTTTATAAACTATTCGCAAAAAAAATTAAGAGATAAGAAAATAATCATAACACAATGATAATCAGTGTAATAATTTTCTATTTTTATTTTATAAAATGTCGGAAATTTAAAATAAGATAAAAAGAATGCGGAAAAAAGAAAAAATAATTAATTGGTTTTTTATAACTCTAAAAAACACATCTACTTGGCTATTAAATTGTTAGTATTGTAACCTTGCACTTTTTTAGGCAGGTTGGGGAGTATCAACCTGGTACTATATTAGGCAGGTTTTGTAAGAAACCTTGTACTATTTTAGGCAGGGTAGGGATTAGCAACCTTGTACTATTTTAGGCAGGTTTGAGATTAGCAACCTTGTACTATTTTAGGCAGGTTTGAGATTAGCAACCTTGTACTTTTTTAGGCAGGTTAGGGATTAGCAACCTTGTACTATTTTAGGCAGGTTTGAGATTAGCAACCTTGTACTATTTTAGGCAGGTTAGGGATTAGCAACCTAATACTCTTTTAGGCAGGTAGTGAATTACAACTGTGTACTTTTTCGAGCACGCTTTGAAAATAAATTTTACTTTTTTCGGCTAGGTTAATAAATTTGCACAGCGAATTTTTTCGAACATTATTATAATTATGCAATTATTTTTTTTCTTCCGCATCTTTCTTTAGAGTTGCGCCTCGAAGTTTCTTAGTATAAAAGTTATCCACAGTAGATTTTATCCACAATTTCCTTTTATTAAAAAAAAAAACTTTTTAATACTTTTATAATTACTTTTATAAAGTACGGAAAATACTTTACTGGAGGTGGCTAGAAGCTTTTTCGGTAGGAGTGCAATTCCGAATCAGCAAGGAGTTGTAATCCTAGTATCCAGAGTGCAAATCCTAAAATGTGATGCAAAGCAAAGGAGTGCAAATCCCACTTCCTGTGTGGAAAATAGAATTTTGAATAAATGAAATACTTTTTCGAAAATTGAGATGAGTTGGTGCGCAATTCAGATAGCACAAAAGTAGTTTTTAACCTGTTTTTAGTAGTATTTAGACTTTAACCAATTGATTCTCTTGTGTATTATATTATCAATACTGACTTTTGTCTCATTAAAACAAACAAGTGTTAAAATGAGCAAAGACGAAATCATCATGACAATACTCAATCAACTTCTTCAAGAAGTCTCAGAGTTAAAGGAAAGACTTTATTTATCAAAAAAGGTTTTTAATGTTAAAGACTTTAGTTTTTACAGCGGATTCAAAGAATCACATATTTACAAACTTACATCCAAAGATGAAATTGACTATTCCAAGCCTAATGGCAAAATGGTATTTTTTGATAAAGAAAAGATTGATGAGTATTTATTGAAAAATCCAGTAAAAGCAAAAACATCAATTGAAAATATTGCCCTTGAATATTCCTTCAGAAAAAAAATCTAGATATGAATTCTAATTCCGAAAATAGAAAAGTTAGGAAGACATACTTTTGGAAAAATTCTAGCGTAGATTATATTTATTTTCCAAATGAATTCTATGATGATTATTTGATGAAAGACGGGAGTTTTGTCGACATACCTATTACGGCATTACGTATAATTTTTAGTATTGTTTTCTCAGTTAAAAATCAACAATTTAGACCGGAAGATAGACCCAAACAGCTATCTTTATTTGAGAATGAATTTGAAACAGAAAATAATGTATTTGTACAATTGAGTATTAAAAATGCTGAAATATCGCCATCTCAAAGTAGCGATCAAATTTTAAAAGCTTATGAATTTTTAGTCAAATACAAGATGAAGTGGTATAAATCATTAAATTCCAAAGGTATAGAAATAAAAAGTTATGGAGGATTAATATCAAACCCATCATACAAGCAGAGAGGATATACTGTATTTTTAATAAGCCAATATTGGTTTAGAAAAATAATTGTTATGTCGGAGTATAATACAGTTTTATATAAACTGGCTTATAATTTAAAAAATAGTAAGCCCGTTTTATTTGCATTATGGTTGAATAGAATACCTGATAAGAATTTACCTATAAATGGGTTACCTATTCTTCTCAGTACTTTTAATAAAAAATTTAATTTAAATTATTCTACAGCTGGAGATTTTTGTACCAAGTTTTTATATCAGGTGAAGAAAAACCTGGATAGAACACCGTGGATTTCTTTTACCTATAGCTTTACAAAGAATAAAATCTACATTAAGCCTATAAGGTCACAAAAACCTAAAAGTGAGAATCTGATTGATGATATGCAAATTGTCAGCAATGTCAAATACAGATTAGGATATTTTCAAAGAAGGTTTGATATTCTTGATACGAGTTTTGAAAAATTCACACGTGAGTACACTTTGTTTCCAATACACAGGAAACTAATTGAAACATCTTACAAACAATTTATTAAAAATTGTAGAAAGCAAAAATTAAATTCCACAAGTTTTAAAGACAAGCTTTTTCTAGAGGAGCTACAGAGTATTTTGATTGAAGAATATCTGAAGACACCAACGGGAAAAAAATTCCCGAATGGCATACCAGTATTATTTTAAAATCAATACTTAGTTTTCGGATTTGCACTCCTTGATTTTAATATTTTTGTAGATGTAATGTTCTATGCCTATTAATATTTATAATCCTAATAAAAATTAAATTTCAATATTTAATTCCGGTATCATCTCAGCCGCTTCTTTCATTTTCTTATCCACTATTTTGGCATAAATAGCAGTTGTTCTAATTTCACGATGTCCCAATCTTTTTGACACCGTATAAATATCTGCTCCGTTTTCTAATAGCAACACGGCATTCGTATGACGAGCGGAATGGAAAGTAATATGTTTAGGAACTCCTGCACGATTGCACCAGCGAATAATTTCAGTATTGTAGGTCATTCCATATTTTAAGCCTTTGAAAACTCTGTCTTGTTGACCTTGCCTTTCTCCGAGCAATTCTCTCGCTTGTTTTGATATATATAAATATTCAACACCATCAGTTTTTTCTTGGCGGAAATTCACTTTAGTCACATCTCCTTCATCACGTACTTCTGACCAAATCAATGTATTAATATCCGACCAACGTAATCCAGATAAACAAGAAAATAGAAAAGCTTTTTTCAAAACCGGATATTTACATTTCGCTTTTGCTAAACGTTGTAATTCATCAAAAATCAGATATTCTCGCTGGCTTTCAGCTTGTTCAAATGATTTTATTTTAGAAGCATAATTGATAGTCAAATAACCATCGTCAAAAGCATTTCTAAGCGCAGCTTTGAATTTATTAAAATATGAATATTTGGAATTCTGAGAGAGTGGTAACTCACTTTTTGTGCGAGCTACATTATCAAAATAGTTCCTTACTTTCTTAACTAGATTTTCATCAATCTCATCGAAGGTCAGATTTTTTGAAATAACCTTTTTTAAATGTTGGTGCGTTGAAAACCAATTGCCGTAATTATTGGAAGAATCTTGCTGTTGTTTCTCTTCAGTTTTCTCAGCAAAATAATTGAGAAAAGTCCTTTTTGATTTGGTCGTATTCTTCAAATCATATTTGCCCTGCACATAATTTGATTTTCGAATTGCAAGAATATTTTCAGCTAATTCTAAAGTTTCCTTATTCTCTTTTTTCTCTTTAGCATTTTTGGGTTCGGCAATCAAGTACATTTTCAGGTACTCAAATTCTCGAAGATGTATTCTTTTGCCATTATTGTCAGTTGATGAACCTTTGTAGAATTCCAAAAAAAGACTGATTCGTCCGTCTTTTAGATTTTTTTGTTTTAAACTTATTTTCATACTATATCTTTAGAGATGTACACTTGTACAACTTTGTACTACTTATAAAAGTAAAGGTGTACAAAAGCTGTAACAAAAGTATAAACAAACTCTGACAAAAGAAAATAAAATTTACATAAAATGCTGTAAATCAAATAAAAGAAATCAAACGAAACTAAAAGAAAACATATTTATTTGCCGATACAAAACTTAGAAAAAATATTCCCCAACACTTCGTCATTGCTGAACTCCCCAGAGATCTCACCGAGATATTCCAAAGCATTTCTAAGTTCGTAGGCTAGGAGTTCCGTCGTGATTTGAGAACTCACAGCTTCTTCCACCTTTCTCACAGAGTCAAGGGATTTATTTAATGCTTCGAAGTGGCGTTGGTTGGTGATAACCACATTACCTTCTTCAGATTTCATGTGTTCTACGAAAGACGACAACTCGTTTTTCAGGTCTTGGATATTCTGATTTTCAACCGCCGAAATTTTTATAAAATCAAATTCAGAATCAATTTCTTTTCGTAAAACCGATTCTACCAGATCATATTTCGTAGGCAAGACTTCATCAATTTTTGTGGCACAGATGATCAGCTTCAGGTCATCTCTGAGCAAAGATTTGATCATGTCGATATCATCAGAAAAATCCGTTGTCGAGGCATCAGCCAAGTAGACCAAGATATCTGCTGTGTCCACTTTTTCCTTCGCTTTCTTCACGCCGATCGCTTCGATTTCATCCTCCGTTTCGCGCAGACCTGCAGTGTCTATCAGGCGGAACGCGTTGCCTTTGATGTGCAAAATTTCCTCGATGGTATCTCTCGTGGTTCCCGCAATGCTGCTTACGATTGCCCGCTCTTCTTTCAACAGAGCATTCAGCAAGGTCGATTTTCCGGCGTTTGGTTTTCCAATGATTGCCACAGCAGTTCCGTTTTTGATTGCGTTGCCATATTGGAAACTATCGATGAGCGAAATTAATTTGACTTCGATTCTGTTGAGTAATTGATTCAAAGCTGTTCTGTCAGCAAATTCCACATCTTCTTCTGCAAAATCGAGTTCCAATTCTATCAGGGAAGTAAAGTTTAGCAGGTCACCGCGCAAGAAAGAAATCTCTTTGGAAATGCCACCTTTCAGTTGGTTCAAGGCTACTTTTCTAGAGGCTTCATTATCAGAAGCGATGAGGTCGGCTATGGATTCCGCTTGCGAAAGGTCGATTCTGCCATTCATAAACGCGCGCATCGTAAATTCCCCAGCTTTTGCCATCCTCGCACCGTTTTTGATCAGGACTTCCAAGATCTTTTTAGCAATGTACGGCGAACCATGGAAAGAGATTTCCACAGAATTTTCTGTCGTGAAAGTTTTTGGAGCCTGGAAAATCGAGACCATCACTTCATCGATCACCTCATTTTCCTCCTTTATAAAACCGTAATGCACCGTGTGGGTATCCACTTTTTCAAGGTTTTTTCCCTCAAAGATTTTATTCACAATTTCAAACGAACGTTCTCCCGAAACTCGAATGATCCCGATTGCGCCGATTCCGTTGGCGGTTGCTAGTGCACAAATTGTATCCTGATTCATCCTGCAAAATTACGTAATTTTAGCACACTCACAGAGTCATCGACGCTTCAAAATTAAAACGATAAAACATTTTAGGAGCCGGGAACCTGCTTTCCATTGCAATTCCTCACAAGCCTGCCTTTCCTTGGCCCGTCGCAAGGCTTGCTGCGGGATTTCCATTTCAATCAGGGCTAGGGATTTCGGTGTAGAAGGGGATTTTAGTCTACAGCAGGAAATGATCGACACATAATATGATTGGATTCAAAAACAAAGAAGGTCTCAAAAATGAAAATCTTACAATAAAGATTGGTTCCAATTCTAGCAACATGAGAGAGCAGGATGCTGTAATTTTCCAAAAGATATACTTTTATAAAAGTGAAATAGTAGAATCATCTCACCAAACAACTAAAAAATAAAATATGATATTTCGATATAGATCAACTTGTCTTTGTTCACTTGTTCTCCTTTTTTTCTTTTCCATAGAAACAAAGGCTCAGGATGTTTGGCCAGACGGAACCAAAATCGATAGGTGGTTTAAAGAAATCAAACCTACAGACATCAACAGATTAGGCAAAAAATACATCTTGACAGCCAACGGCGTGAAGAACGACAGTACAATTCTTCAGACTAAAGAACTTCAGGCAGTGATTGATTTGGCTGCTAAAAATGGCGGCGGAGTTGTGGTGGTGCCAAAAGGTACTTTTCTCATCAGTTCGGTTTTCTTCAAGCAGGGAACACATTTGTATCTGGAAAGTGGAGCAAAATTAAAGGGAAGCGACGATATCAATGACTTTCCAGTTGTTACTACAAGAATGGAAGGTCAGACGGTAAAATATTTTCCGGCTTTAATTAATGCTGACGGATTGGACGGTTTTACGATTTCAGGAAAAGGTACTTTGGACGGTAACGGACTTCGTTTCTGGAAATCTTTCTGGAAAAGACGTGAGTGGAATCCAAAATGTACCAATATGGATGAAATGAGACCTAGAATTATCTACGTTTCCAATTCAAAAAATGTGCAGGTTGAAGGAATTACCATTAAAAATTCTCCGTTCTGGAGCACGCATTATTACAAAAGTGATTTCGTTAAACTGTTAAATCTGACGATTCTCGCTCCGAAAGAACCTGTGAAAGCACCAAGTACGGACGCGGTTGACATCGATGCGTGTACCAATTTCCTGATTAAAAATTGCTATATGTCAGTGAATGACGACGCCATCGCTTTGAAAGGCGGAAAAGGTCCGAAATCCGATAAAGACCCGAACAACGGCGAAAACAGAAACATCCTTATCGAAGACAACAGCTTCGGATTTTGCCACAGCGTTTTGACCTGCGGAAGTGAATCAATTCATAATTACAACGTGATTTTTCGTAACTCTAAAGTGAACGATGCATCGAGATTATTACATTTAAAAATGCGTCCCGACACGCCTCAGCATTACGAATTTCTTACGGTTGAAAACATCACAGGGAATGTAAAAACTTTCTTATATGTGAAAGGCTGGAATCAGTTTTTTGATTTAAAAGGCGAAGAAAGACCGAGAAAAGGTTTGGCGAACAATATCACCATCAAAAATATCGACATCAGTTGTGAAACGGCATTCTCTGTTGAAAAATCTGATTTGTTTGACTTAAAAGATTTTACATTTGAAAACTTCAAAATTAAAGCTCTGAAACCTGAAATGCAAAACCTGAATCACATTCAGAATTTAAAGCAAAAAAATATCAATGTGACGCAAGTCGCTTCTCTCACGCAATCTTACGACAAAAAAGACGATTCCGATATTTCTGCTAAATGAGTTTTTATTCCAAAATATTCGTTCTTTTATGCTTTTGCTCACAGTTTCTGCATTCTCAATCTAAGGAAATCCAATTCCTGAGCGGGACAGATTCTGAGCATACCAAAGAGTGGGATTTTTGGATAACCGGCGGACGGAAATCCGGAAGCTGGGATAAAATAAAGGTTCCTTCACAATGGGAACAGCAGGGATTTGGCTCGTACAACTACGGGCGTGATTACGTTACCTACGGCAAGAATTTTAAATTCAATGATGAAGTAGGTCTGTACAAACACAAATTTCAAGTTCCCAATTCCTGGAAAGGAAAATCAGTCAATATCGTTTTCGAAGGTTCGATGACCGACACAGAGGTGAAAATCAACGGAAGATTGGCCGGAGAAATTCATCAGGGTGCTTTTTATGAATTTAAATATGATATTTCCGACAAAATATTATTTGGGAAAGAAAATATTCTGGAAGTTAAAGTTTCCAAAATGTCTGCGGATAAATCAGTCAACAACGCAGAACGTCTCGCAGATTATTGGGTTTTGGGCGGAATTTTCCGTCCGGTTTATTTAGAAGCTACACCCAAAGAAAATATTTCATCAACATCCATCGATGCCAAGGCAGACGGAACTTTCAGTTCGAATATTCATTTAAAAGGAATCCAATCTGTTAATAGTTTAAAGGTCGAAATTTTTGATGTTAAAAATAATTTAGTTGGAGAATCTCAAGTGACCGTTCAAAAAGGTGATACATTAAAACAGATTCAATTTTCGATTAAAAATCCAAAACTCTGGACGGCCGAAACGCCTAATGTATACAAGGTGAAATTCAGTTTAAATAAAAACAGAAAAAACATCTTTCAAACCGAAGAAAAATTCGGTTTCCGAACAGTTGAAATCCGAAAAGGCGATGGCATTTACATCAACGGAACCAAAATCAAAATGAAAGGCATCAACCGTCACGTTTGGTGGCCTGAAACGGGAAGAGCGGTTAACAAAAACATCGATTTGATGGACGTTCAGCTCATCAAGGAAATGAATATGAATGCCGTTCGCTGTTCTCATTATCCGCCGAATAAATCCTTTCTTCAGATTTGTGATTCTTTGGGTGTATATGTTTTGGATGAATTGGCGGGATGGCAAAAAAAATACAGCACGGAAGTTGGCAAAAAACTCGTGAGAGAAATGGTTACGCGAGATGCCAATCATCCATCCATTATTTTTTGGAGCAATGGAAATGAGGGCGGACATAATTTTGATTTAGATGCAGAATATGCAAAATATGACCTGTCCAACCGTCCTGTCATTCACGCGCATCATAAGCCTGGAAACGCTTTCAACGGCATCGACTGCAATCATTACGAAGATTATTACAGCACCAAAAAAATTCTCGAAGGAGAAAATATTTATATGCCGACCGAGTTTCTGCACGCGCAGGATGACGGCGGTGGTGGAACTTCCTTGGCCGATTACTGGGAATTGCACTGGAATTCCACAAAAGGCGCGGGTGGTTTTCTCTGGGCGTTTGCAGACGAAGGTTTGGTACGAACCGATTTTAATAATCAACTCGATGTGAACGCAATCAACGCTCCGGATGGAGTGGTGGGTCCGCATCGTGAAAAAGAAGGAAGTTTTTACGCCATCCGGGAAATTTACAGTCCGGTAAAAATTGATTTGAAAACGATGCCGGATGATTTTAATGGAACAATTCCTGTTGAAAACCGATATCATTTTACGAATTTGAATGAATGTCAGTTTGAATGGAAATTGGTGAAATTTAAAACACCATTTTCATCTGAATCTGGTTTTGATTTGATTCAAAATGGAAAAGCAGAATCTCCGAATATTAAACCGAATGAAAAAGGAAATATTAAATTAAATCTTCCTCAATACTGGAAAGAAAGTGAAGCTTTAATGCTGACTGCAACAGATTCTTTTGGAAAAGAAATTTATACCTGGACTTGGAAAATTAAATCGAACGATGAAATTTCAAAACAGTTTTCAAAATCATTAATTAAAGAATTTCCGGTTTCAGTTATCGAAAATGATTCCTTATTTGTTTTAAAATCAGACGAAAAAGAATTTTCATTTGGAAAAAAAGATGGATTATTAAAGTCTGTCATTTTAGATAAAAAAGGCAAAAAAATGACCTTCCGAAACGGACCGGTTTTCGTGAATGGAAAAACAGAATTATCAACCATAAAAGCTTTTGCAGAAGGACAAAGTCAAATCATTCAGATTTCCCACAAAGACGGGGAAAAAGCCGTTTGGAAACTGAATCCGAATGGAATTTTAGAATTGAATTATGAATATTCGCTTGCCGGAGATTATCAGTTTGCAGGTGTAACTTTTGACTATCCTGAAAATTATGTCATCGGCGCGAAGTGGCTCGGAAAAGGTCCATATCACGTTTGGAAAAACAGAACTCAGGGACAGACTTACAGCGTTTGGCAAAATCTGAAGAACTCAACCAGAATAGGTTTTTCACCTTGGATTTATCCTGAATTTAAAGGCTATTTCGACGATATTTCGTGGTTGCAACTAAATACTTCTGAAGGAAAAATAACAGTCGGAACGAAAGAAGAAAAATTGTTCGTCAGACTTTTTGATTTTTACGGAATTTACGGAGCTGAAGGGTATCCGAAACTACCGACGGGAAATATTTCTTTCCTCGATGCCATTCCGCCGTTGGGAACCGCCTTGGCGTTTAATATTAATAATGACACTTCGACTTTAGGCCCGGAAAGTGAGCCGAATCATTTGAATGGAACTTTTAAAAGAACCTTATATTTCTACTTTGGTCTGCCTGATTTGGGCGACGAAAATAAGCAGTTTACAATGCCGAAAGAAAATATTTTAACAGATTAAGATGCAGAACTGGATAAAATTTTTGATGCTGTTTTTAGGTTCGTTTTTGTTTGCGCAACAAACGAGTTTCAAGTTTGATTTTGGTACAGACAGAACCGAAAACGGATTTATTCCAATCACATCAACATCGAAATTTGACAAGAAAATCGGCTACGGTTTTATGGATATTTCCGGTTTGAAATCTGTTGATAACGGCGGAAATGCTTTGACGGGAGATTATATTACCAGCGACAAACCATTCTATTTTTCAGTCGCGATTCCTGAAGGAAATTATAATATTACATTGAATCTTGGCGATTCTAAAGGAAGTTCAGAAACAACCGTAAGAGTAGAAAACCGCCGTCTGATGTTAAATGACATCAAAACAAAAAAGGGAGAAATCATTGAAAAACAAATCACGGTTCACGTCAAAGACAGCATTATCCGAAATCAGGAAGGAACTCAAATCGGAATTGTAAAACTGAAACCGAGAGAAAGAAAATATTTACATTGGGACAATTTGCTGACGATTGAATTCAATGACAAAGCTCCGAAAGTTTGTTCGGTCATCGTTCAGCCTAACAAAATGGCGAAAACGATTTATCTGACTGGCGATTCTACAGTTGTGGATGCGCAGTACGAACCTTGGGCGTCGTGGGGACAGATGTTGCCGTATTTTTTCGTTCCGAATGAAGTCGTGATTGCCAACTACGCCGAAAGCGGAGAAACCCTGAAAGCCTTTGAAGACCGCCACCGAATCGATAAAATCTGGAATAAAATAAAGCCCGGAGATTATCTGTTCATTCAGTTCGGGCACAACGACCAAAAAGCGGGCAACAGTACAAAATCCGGCTATAGAAAGAGATTAAAGGAATGGATTTTAAAAGCAAAAGAATTGGAAGCAATTCCGGTTTTGGTTACTTCAATGAACCGCAGAGTTTTTGACGAGAACAATAAAATCGTCAATACTTTAGATGATTTTCCTGATGCAATGCGTGAGATTGCGAAACAGGAAAAAGTCGATTTAATCGATTTGAATGCATTGAGCAAAACCTTATTCGAAGCGATGGGACCGGAAGAAGCAAAAAAAGCATTCGTGCATTATCCAGCAAATTCCTATCCCAACCAACCAACTGCTTTGGCGGATGATACGCACTTCAACACGTATGGCGCTTACGAATTGGCAAAATGTGTCGTGAAATCAATCGAAGACCAAAATTTAACTTTAAAGAAATATATTTCAAAAAATTATAAAAGTTTTAACCCCAATAAACCTGATAAAATTGAAGACTTCCACTGGCCGGAATCTGTTTTTATGGAATCTTTGAAACCAGATGGTAATTAGGATTTAAGAGTGATTCGAAAAGAAATTTTGTTTGCTCCAGCCCTAAAGGAAGCAAAATTTCTAAGAGAGTTATGAGAAAATAATTCCTTTCATTCTGAGTATACTCAAGGAAAAAGTTAATAGAAATAATGTATATGAAATTGGTAGTCCTGAAAGGACGTTATCAAAAGCATTGGGTGAAGCCCAATGATAAAGTGAAAGAAATAGCAAACAAGCCCTGAAAGGGCAAATCAGAAACGTATCAAAAAAATCTTTGATTTTTAAAAACTAATGTGCTCTTTTCAAAAGCCGAATCGCCTACTATAAAATAACTAATGTGTCTAAAAAATCTTTTGTGACTTTTGTGGTGAATTAAACAGTCAAAAATGAAAATTAAAAATATAGTCAGCCTCAGTCTCATCTGTTTTGCCTTCGGAAATATCTCCGCACAAAACCCGTGGCCACAAACCACCGAGACCGCAAAACCGTGGACCCGATGGTGGTGGATGGGAAATGCAGCCGACGAAAAAGGTTTGGACAAACAACTGACCACTTTAAATAAAGCAGGTTTTGGAGGTGTGGAAATCGTGCCGATTTATGGCGCAAAAGGTTTTGAAAAACAATACCTCACTTACCTTTCTCCGGAGTGGATGAAAATGCTTCAATTCACGACCAGCAAAGCCAAAAGCCTAAGTATGGGCGTTGATATGTCGGTCGGAACAGGTTGGCCGATTGGCGGACCGCAAGTTGATGAACAGGATGCCGCGACAAAAATGATTGTTCAGACCTACACGATTTCATCAGGTGAAAAATTTTCAGATAAAATCGTTCTGAAAGATGAGAAACAAAAGAATTTAAAAACAGTAAAACTCAATATTGTTACAGCTTACAATGAAAAAAATGAAGCTGTAGTTTTAACTGATAAAATCAATGCTGACGGAACTTTGAACTGGAAACCAGGTTCAGGAAAATGGACGGTTTACGCAGTTTTCGTAGGTAAAACTTTACAAAAGGTAAAACGTGCTGCGCCAGGTGGCGAAGGTTACACTTTAGACCACTTTTCGCCGGAAGCAACAAAAGATTACCTGAAAACTTTTGATAAAGCTTTTGGAAATTCCAATTATGGAATCAGGTCTTTTTTCAATGACAGTTATGAGGTTTACAACGCTGACTGGACGCCGGATTTTTTAAATGAATTCAAAAAAAGAAGAGGATATGACTTAAGTCCGTTCATAAAATATCTCGTGAGCAACGAGGAAAATGAAACTGCAGGAAGAGTAAAATCGGATTACAGAGAGACTCTGAATGAATTGATTTTAACCAATTTCACCAAAGATTTTACCAACTGGGCGCATTCCAAAAACTCAAAAAATACCAATCAGGCACACGGTTCGCCAGGGAATTTGTTGGATTTGTACGCAGCGGTCGATATTCCCGAATCTGAAACTTTCGGAAGTTCGATTTTTGAAATTCCGGGGTTGAAAAGAGATACTGCGGATATTCAAAAATCAGATATGCCTGATTTTAATATGTTGAAATTTGCATCTTCGGCAGCAAATGTGACGGGCAAAAAATTAACTTCCAACGAAACTTTTACCTGGCTGACAGAACATTTCAAAACCTCGTGGTCACAGGCAAAACCGGAAGTAGAGCAGGTGTTTTTATCAGGAATCAATCACGTTTTTTACCACGGTACGACGTACACGCCAGCGGACGTGAAGTTTCCGGGATGGCTGTTTTATGCGTCGGTAAATTTCGTTCCTGAAAACAGTTTGTGGCCAAATATTAAAGGCTTAAATTCTTACATCGAACGCACGCAATCTGTTTTGCAAAGCGGAAAATCGGATAATGAACTGCTGATGTACTGGCCAATTTACGACCAGTGGGCGAGTCCGAAAGGGAAGGATGTGACGTTCAAAGTTCATAACGTGGAAAAATGGTTGGTGCCGACTCCGATGTACGAAAATATGAATAAGCTCAGTAAAATGGGGTATTCTCTCGATATGATTTCGGATAAAATGATTGGTGAATCAAAGTCGGAAAATCAGAAAATTCAGGTTTCTAAGGAAGGCTCGGCTTATCAGGTTTTAATTATTCCTGAACTGACGTATCTGCCGGAATCCACTTTAAAAAGCATAATAGATTTAGCTCAAAACGGCGCATCTGTCATATTTCAAAACGAACCCATAGATATTCCCGGAAACTTTGAAGTGGATAAAAGAAGAATGCTGTTAAAGTCTTTATGGAATCAGATTCCGTTTCAAAACCAGGCTGGAAATATGAAATTTGCCAGCATCGGAAAAGGAAAAATTGTTTTAAGTTCTGATGTTGTAAAAGCTTTGGAATATTTAAAAATCGAAAGAGAAAAACTGACCGACACCGGATTGAAATTTGTCAGAAGACAGTTCGACGGCGGAAAATATTATTACATCGTCAACCATACTTCAAAGGAAATCAATCAAAATATTCCGTTGAATTTTGTCGGAAAACAAGTGACGTTGATGAATCCTGAAAATGGAAATTATGGACTTGCAGAGACTCAGAATAATTCAGTTAAAGTTCAGTTGAAATCAGGACAATCCTTAATTATAAAAAATACCGAAGATATTTATACCTCGATTCCCAATTGGTATTACGCTGAAAAAACCGATGCTCCGATTCTCTTAAATCAACCTTGGCAACTCACTTTCAAAGAAGGCGGTCCCGAACTTCCGAGGACCAAAAATTTGAAGAAGCTGGAACCATGGACCAACTTCACAGAAGATGCTTCAACCCAAAGTTTTTCCGGAACCGGAGTCTACACGACGACGTTAAAATTAAAAAAGAAAAACGCCGACGATTATCTTCTGAAATTTGATAAGCTTTACGAAAGTGCAAAAGTGATTGTCAACGGTCAGGATGCCGGAATTGTCTGGAGTCTGCCTTATGAAATCAACATCGGAAAATATCTGAAGAAAGAGAAAAATACAATCCAAATCGAAGTCTGCAACCTGATGGCGAACCGAATCCGTGATATGGACCAGAAGAAAATCCAATGGCGAAATTACCACGAAATTAATTTTGTGAACATTAACTACAAGCCGTTTGACGCATCCAACTGGAAAGTTCAGCCTTCCGGTTTGGACGGAGAAATTCAATTAATCCCAATTCATTATTCAAAATAAAAATTAATTATGACTAAAAATATCATAAAAACATTCGCATTAGGAACATTGCTGACCTTCAGTTTTTCCAATGCTCAGCAGAAACCTAAAGTCGTTTTAGACAACTTTTTCAACAACGAAAAAAAGGAAAATAAAGAAACGAAAGTTCTGGAGTTGTGGCATTACACGTGGAATGACACCAGCAATGGTGGGTTTTCTTTACTGGGAGAAATCTTCACAAAACAAGGTGCCGAAATCAGTACTTTGACAACTGCTCCGTCCAAAAAAGATTTGAAAAATGCCAATATTTACATCATTGTCGATGCCGATATTGACAAAGAAGCATACGGCGGAAAGGCGAATCTGATTGACCCGACAAGCATCAAAAACCTGACAGATTGGGTGAAAAAAGGTGGTGTTTTGGTCTTGATGAGCAACGACAAGGGAAATTCTGAGTTTGAACATTTCAATAAACTGGCAGGAGAATTTGGCATTCATTTCAATGAAGACAGTTACAACCGCGTTCAGAAAAGAGAATTTGAGCAGGGAAAAGTGATGGTTACGGCAGGCAATGAAATTTTCTCCGAACAAAAATTATATATGAAGGAAGTGGCAACGGTTTCCGTGAAAAGTCCGGCGAAAGAATTGCTTTCTGCGGAAGGCAAAAACATCGCAGCCATAGCAAAAATAGGCAAAGGAACTGTTTTCGCACTAGGCGACCCGTGGTGCTACAACGAGTATATCGACGGCAAAAAACTTCCTGCAGATTTCACCAATTATCAAGGAACTGAAGAGTGGGTGAAATGGTTGTTGAAACAGACTTCTAAAAAATAATTTTTTTAAAGTGCAATCGGTTGAAGTTGTTTAGGAAGATTTATTTGGGCAGCTTAATCCGCCTTCCACTCCCGCTTTTTTGCTCGTCGTTCCTCCTCACAAAAAGAGCTCCGTTCAAGTCGGGCTGCGAGTGATTCAACGTTTTAAAATTGCTTTTAAATTTTGAAAAACCCTGATAGGGTAATATCAAAAGCATTGGGTGAAGCCCAATGATAGATTAAAGGAAGATTTCACACAGCCCTGAAAGGGCGAAATCAATTAAAGGAACCTTTGGAAATGGCAACCATTAGCCAAAACTTATAAAATCAGAATTATGAATGTAAAATTCAAATTTATTTTAGGTGCAATTCTTTTTTCAGAGCTCCTGTCTGCACAAAGACAAATGGAGTATCTGAAACGTGGAATTGTTGCCATACCTTCAGATTCAGGTATTTTTGTAAGTTGGCGTTTGCTTGGCACAGAAGCTCAGAACACGCATTTTGATTTGTACCGGACTGAAAATAATTCAACCAAAAAGCTGAATGAAAAACCACTTTCAAACGAAACTAATTTTTTAGATAAAACAGCAGACAAAGCAAAAAACTACACCTATTTCGTTAAATCAAATACGCAGGATAAATCAGTTGACAACGATTTTGCAAACTATGTCGCGAATCAAAAACCTTATTTTTCAATTCCTTTAAAAACACCCCAAGGTTATACTCCAAATGACGCATCAGTCGCAGATTTGGACGGAGATGGTGAATATGAAATCATCCTTCATCAAACCGGAAAGTCGAAAGACAACAGCCAGAAAGGAGAAACCGACCCACCAATTATTCAGGCTTACAAAATGGATGGCAAGCTTTTATGGGAAATCAATTTAGGTAAAAACATCAGAGAAGGAGCGCATTACACGCAGTTTTTGGTTTATGATTTAGACCAGGACGGCAAGGCGGAAATCGTAATGAAAACCGCTGACGGTAGCAAAGACGGCAAAGGAAAATTCATAGGCGACCCGACAAAAAATTACGTCAACGAAAACGGAATGATTCTCTCCGGACCGGAATTTATGACTGTTTTTGACGGAAAAACCGGAGCAGAAATTCACACCGTGAATTATGAGGTTCCAAGATTTGCCGGCAGTTTAAATCCAACCGACGAAGAAATGACCGAGACCTGGGGCGACGCGAAAGGAAACCGACTAGACCGATTTTTGGGAGCTGTTGCTTATCTGGATGGAAAAACCCCGAGTGTGATTATGTCGAGAGGTTATTACACTAGAACTGCTATTGCAGCCTGGGATTATAAAGATAAAAAACTGAGTTTACGATGGCTTTTCGATACCGAAAGTTCGGAAGAAAATAAAAAATACCGCGGACAGGGAAATCATAATTTGAGCATTGCAGATGTCGATAACGACGGAAAAGACGAAATTGTTTTCGGAGCAATGACTGTAGATGATGACGGAAAAGTGTTGAACAGCACAGGTTTCGGTCACGGTGATGCTTTGCACGTTGGAGATTTAGACCCATCCAATCCTGGATTGGAAATATTTGATATTCAGGAAAGATTTGATGATGCGGGAGCGCATTTCAGAGATGGGAAAACTGGAAAAGTTTTATGGAAATTACCATCAACGGTTTACAGTGAATCCAGTAAATTTCAAGGCCCGGGACGGGGTTTATCTTTGAATATTGACCCTCGTTATGAAGGTTCGGAATCGTGGGCTGCAGGAGCTGGATTAAAGGGAGTTTATAACACGAAAGGAAAAAAAATAAGCAACAAAAATCCGCCAGCGAATATGGGAATTTATTGGGATGGTGATTTTTTAAGCGAAATTTTGGATGGAACAAACGTATCAAAATGGGACTGGAAAAAAGAAAAATCCAATCTGATTTTTGATGCTAAAAATTTCCAGTGCGAGTCGAACAACGGGACAAAGAAAAATCCTGCTTTGGTGGCTGATTTATTCGGAGACTGGCGTGAAGAGGTGATGTACAGAACGGCCGATAATCAGGAATTGAGAATTTTTTCTACAACAATTCCAACGAAACACAGGCTGTACACTTTGATGCATAATCCGCAATATCGGTTGAGCATTGTCTGGCAAAATGTAGGGTACAATCAGCCTCCGCATACCGATTATTATCTGGATGAATCGATTAAAGAAATGCCAAAACCGAATGTTGAAACTATAAAATAGATTTACTGGAGAGATTTTTAACCACAAAAGGCACAAAAGATTTTGGACACATCAGTTATTTTAAGTTAGTTATTCGGCTTCTGATAAGAACACATCAGTTTTGAAAATCAAAGATTTTAAGCGAAGCGGCTCCGTGAAACAAAAAAAAATAAATAAAAACTCTGCGAACTTCGTGTTCAAAAAAATAAAAGTATTATGAAAATAAAGTTCATGCTTCCAATTTTAGCTTTGATTTTAATTATCGGAGCATCTTTTCAAAAACTTCAGGACAGACCTGTTCTTTACATCATAGGAGATTCGACCGTGCAAAATGGTTCTGGTAAAGGTGCAGACTCACTTTGGGGTTGGGGAAGTTTTATGAATTTATTTTTAGATACAACAAAAATCGAGATTCAGAATCATGCGAAAGGTGGCAGAAGCAGCAGAACTTTTATCACAGAAGGAAGGTGGGATTCGATTATGAAAAGCATTAAAAAAGGCGATTATGTTTTGATGCAGTTTGGTCACAATGATGGAGGTGAACTGGCCGATACTTTAAGAGCAAGAGGGACAATTAAAGGAATTGGAGAAGAGTCTAAGGATATTTACAACCCCATCCGTAAAGTGGACGAAACGGTTTATACTTACGGTCATTACATGAGAAAATATGTGAATGAGGCGAAATCTAAAGGTGCAATTCCCATTGTCGTTTCGCCAATTCCGAGAAATAAATTTAACGAGAAAGGTAAAATTGAAAAAGACCATTACGGAATCTGGTCACAAGAAGTTGCCCAACAAACCGGAGCTTATTTTTTAGATTTAAATACAATGGTCATCAAAAAATATGAAAAAATGGGAGCCGAAAAAGTAAAAGACTTTTTCCCGAAAGACCATACGCATACTAATGAGGCTGGAGCAATTTTTAATGCGGAACTGGTTACAAAAGGTATTAATGATTTAAAGAAATGTGAACTCAGGAATTATTTAAAAAGAAAATAAAAATAAATATATACTTATGAAAAAACTGTTAACAACAGGTTTTTTTGCACTGATCATTGGAGGTTTGACTTCCTGTTCGGTACAGAAGAATGCTTCAGCAAGCAAAGTGGAAATTCCCAACAAAAAAGAGGTTTTGGAAGTTTCAAGAAGAGCGAATCAATATTTTATGAACAAGTGGCCAGATACAGGCAAAGACATCGTCGGTAGAAAGGTTTGGCCAAGTAATCTTTGGACCCGCGCGGTCTACTACGAAGGTTTGATGGCTTTGTACAAAGTGGACCCGAAGAAAGAATATTATGACTACGCAATGTCGTGGGCAAACAATCACAAATGGGATCTGATGCGCGGAACCTATACCAGAAATGCCGATCACCAAGCTTGCGGACAAACCTACATCGACCTGTACGAAATCGATGGGAAAAAACATCCGGAAAGAATTAAGAATATTAAAGCCTCCATGGACAGCATGATTGCAACCTCCAAAGTAGACGACTGGTGGTGGATCGATGCGCTTCAAATGTCGATGCCGATTTTTACCAAATTAGGCAGAATCACGGGTGAGCAAAAATATTTTGACAGAAATTACGAAATGTATGCCTACACCAAGTACAAACATGGCGGAAAAGGATTGTATAACCAAGAGGATAAGATCTGGTGGAGAGATAAAGATTTCGTCCCACCTTACAAAGAACCGAATGGCGAAGATTGCTACTGGAGTCGTGGAAACGGCTGGGTAGTGGCTGCTTTGGCGAAAACGTTGCAAGATACACCAAAATCTGACCCTCATTATAACGAGTATTTGCAGGATTACAAAGATCTACTGGCGGCATTGCTTCCTATCCAAAGAGAAGATGGTTTCTGGAATGTGAGTTTGCATGACCCAACAAATTTCGGTGGAAAAGAAATGACCGGAACCGCACTTTTCGTTTACGGAATGGCGTACGGCGTGAACAATGGACTGATCGACAGAGAAATCTATTTACCAGTTTTAGTCAAAGCATGGAACGCCATTGCAAAAGAATCTGTTCAGCCAAACGGATTTTTAGGTTGGGTTCAGGGAACTGGGAAAGAACCTAAAGATGGTCAGCCACTTTCTATCAGCAAAGAGCCAGATTTTGAAGATTATGGTCTAGGTTGCCTGTTGCTTGCGGGAAGCGAGGTTTATAAATTGAAATAAGCACTAACTATCATTAAAATAACTGTCCCATGAAAACAAAAGAAAATTTAAAGCACATTCACTTTTCTTCAAACAAATTAAATGTTTCGGATAGAAGTTCTTTGAAGGACAAAGGTTTTTCAAATGTTTTAAGAAGGATATTTCTTGCGACAGTTATTTTTTTGTTTAATATTTTTCATTCTCAGCAGTTCTCAAATTCAACTCTGATTATTCCGGCCTCAGATTTTTTGGATGAAATTCCGAAAGGTAATTATATCACTTCGGCCACCGAACAAAAACAGGATTGGCTGTTCAACAATACCGGAATCATCCTCAATTCTCCGACAAATATTATGACAAAAGTAAATGCTCCGGAAGCGGGAGATTACCATTTGTTTGTTCGCAGTAGGGGAAATGGCAAAAGTTCTTTCAAAGTAGCGGTTAATGATAAGGTTACGGATGTTTTCTTTGGTAAAGATGAAATGAGCTGGGCAAATGGAGGCATTTTTAAACTTAAAAAAGGGATCAATGACATCAAAATTACAAGGATCACAAAAGGTGCTGTGTTTGATGTTTTGGCGTTGAGTAAAAATGCTTCTCTTACCGAAAAAGATATTAGTTTAAAGCAATTGCCTGATGATGTTAAATTACTTAAAGAATATAGAATTCCAGAATGTAATGCGGTAAAGTTTGGTGATGTAGATGGCGATGGCAAAACTGATTTTCTGGTATTGGAAAGGGATTTTTCCGCTCATGTTTTTGATCATGAGGGTAAAGAACTCTGGCAATGGAAAGCGCCGGAAGAATATGCGAAGGAACGTTCAGAATTTGAAGCACCCGGCGTTATCTGGGACTTTGATAAAGATGGAAAAAGTGAGATCGCACATTGGCGTCTTATCGATGGCAAAGAATGGCTGGTGATTGCAGATGGAAAAACCGGCGAAATCAAACATAAAACAGAATGGCCTACACAGCCGCTGCCACATGTTTACAATAATTTCAGATTGGCCATTGGGAAATTCAGCAATGCTGTTCCAAACGAACTGGCGGTATTTACAGACATGGGAAACACCATCAATGTGAATGTTTACGACAGTCAGTTAAAGCAGCTCTGGCAACACACAGAGACAAGAAAAAAAGACAATCTCGGTCATTATATTTATCCTGTTGATCTGAATAAAGATGGAATTGATGAAGTATTGGTCGGGTCACTGCTTTTAGATTCAAAAGGAAAAACCATTTGGAACAAGTTTGATCTGATTCCCGATAACCACGATCACGCCGATAGCTATAAGTTTGCGGACATTAATGGCGATGGTAAGTTGGATATCATTACGGCAAACAGCGAAGCAGGAATCTTCATGTATGATGGCATGACGGGTAAAATTATCTGGCAAAATGTCGCAGAACACAGCCAGCAAATACAGGTCGGTCATTTTCTAAAAAACAATCCTGGTTTGCAGGTCGTTGTTGGCGGCAGAACCTATGGCAATCGTCAGCTGGGTGAGCCTTATCTATCGAGTCAATTATATTGGTTCAGTCAGTCCGGAGATTTTCTTTTCAAATGGCCAGGAAATCCCATCAACGGCAATCCCGATTTTTTAAAAGGTGCATGGAATGGAAAAGATGATCAGCTTTTTTGGTATAAATTTAAAATGGAAGACAACGGAAAAGGTAAACTTTATTTCCCCGATCCTGTCTATCACATGTTCGATTTTATGGGTCAAGGAGCCGAGGAAGTTATCACGCTTAGCGACGGTAGCCTCAAAGTTTGGGGCAGCAAAAGTGCTGTTCATAATAACAAAGACCGAAAAAAAGATGTGATGTATTTGAAAAACACGGTCGTTAATCACACACATTATTAAAGTTTTTCCAAATTTTCAAAACACTTAAGAATATAGAGATCAGAGCAATAGTTCTGATTTTCTGTTTTATAGGATAAGTGATCCAGGTCTTTGAGATTGATCATCAAACAAAAAAAGCAATATCAAAGAATCATTTGATACATTGCGAAAATGCCAATATCTTTGAGTTTTTGCTGTGCATGACACTACAAGATGCGCAACCGATTACATCTTGCTAATTTTCAGTTTCAACCAATACAATAATTATGAATGCATTATTAGGAGTTTTATTTCATTTCTTGGGAGGCTTTGCTTCGGGCAGTTTTTATATGCCTTACAAAAAAGTGAAAGGATGGGAGTGGGAAACATTTTGGTTGATCGGAGGAACTTTCTCATGGATCATTGTTCCGCCATTGGCAGCGTATCTTACGATTCCAGGATTTTGGGATATTATTCAGAATGCGAGTTCATCCATCATCGGACTCACGTTTTTGTTCGGTGCCCTGTGGGGAATTGGCGGCTTCATGTATGGTTTAGGTGTTCGTTATCTGGGCGTGGCTTTGGGAAGCAGCATCATGTTGGGTCTTACAATGGTCATTGGCTCACTCGTTCCATCTATTTTTTATGAATTTTCTCCGCAGGCCGGAAAAGACAATATCGGTTTGATGCTTTCCGAAACATGGGGGCAATTTGTTTTACTAGGACTTTTCGTTTGTGTCATCGGGATTATTATCAGTGGAAAAGCTGGTGTGATGAAGGATAAAGAACTTCAAAATGAAACCACAATAGACACACACGGCGCAGCCGTAAAAACAGAATACAAATTTGGTTTAGGTTTGACGGTAGCCATTATTTCAGGGATTTTAAGCGCTTGTTTTAACTTCGGTTTGGAAGCAGGAAAGCCAATGGCGATGGTGGCCAACGAAGCTTGGAAAGTTGCCAATCCGGATCAGGGCGAGTTTCTTTTTCAGAATAATGTGACTTACATCGTAGTTCTCTGGGGCGGAATGGCGTCTAACCTAATTGGTTGCCTTTATCTAGCCTTTAAAAATAAATCTTATACAGATTACACCAAGAAAAATGTGCCTGTAGCAAAAAATATCATTTTCTGTGCATTGGCCGGAACGATGTGGTACTTGCAATTTTTCTTCTACGGAATGGGTGAGAGTAAGTTGGGGAACGGCCCAAGTTCATGGATCTTACACATGGCATTTATTATTTTGATTGCCAACCTTTGGGGCGTGATCATCAAAGAGTGGAAAGGCGTTTCCAAAAAGACGATCACGACCATTTCGGTCGGTATGTTTGTTTTATTGATCTCAATTTTGATTGTTGGATACGGTAATTCATTAAGATAATGATGACAAGGAAGGCCTTCAAAATGTTTCTCAACAAAGGTTCAGAAGCGGAATATCAAAAACGTCACACCGAGATCTGGCCAGAACTTCAAGACTTGCTGAGAGATGCAGGCGTTGCCAATTATTCTATTTTTCTTGATGACGAAACAGGCGTTTTATTCGGTGTTTTAGACTGTCATGATGAGACCAAATATCAAAATCTTCCACTTCAACCGATCATGCAGAAGTGGTGGAATCACATGAAAGATCTGATGCAGACCAATGAAGACAACTCTCCGGTAAGCATTTCTTTGACAGAAGTTTTTTACTTAAAATAAATATTTAAGAGCAATGAATGTTAATTTTAACGATAAAGTAATAGTCATCACGGGCGGTGCCGGAATTTTAGGCGCCGGTTTCAGTAAGGCCTTTGCAAAGCAAGGTGCTAAGGTCGTGATCTTGGGAAGAGATGAGGCCAAAGCTCAAAACTTAGCTTCTCAGATCATAGCCGAAGGCGGAACAGCGATAGGTTTAAGAGCCGACGTGACCAATTTGGATTCTCTCAAAGAAGCGCGAGATTTCATTAATGAAAAATTCGGAAAAACAGATATTCTGATCAACGCCGCTGGAGGAAATCATCCCGACAGCGTTACTTCACACGAGGTTTTTGATATCGAAAACGCTGTGGATAAAGACTTCTTTTCATTAACGGGAGAATCCATCCGGTTTGTAATGGACCTAAATTTTATGGGAACGCTTTTGCCAATCCAGGTTTTTGCAAAAGATATGATCGGGAGAAAAGATTGTTCGATTGTCAATATTTCTTCGGTCGCAGCTTTTCATCCGTTAACGAAAATTCCTGCATACAGCGCAGCAAAAGCAGCGATTGCGAGTTTTACACAGTGGTTGGCTGTTTATTTTGCTAAGGAACAGATTCGTGTCAATGCCATTGCACCTGGATTTTTCTTGACAGAACAAAACCGTTTTCTACTGACGAAAGAAGATGGAAGTCTTACCGAACGAGGCGAGAAAGTGATGCGAAATACACCAATGGGAAGATTCGGAAAACCCGAGGATCTGCAAAGCACTCTGCTTTGGTTATGCCACTCGGATGCGGCATTTGTGACAGGTATAACGGTTCCCGTAGACGGAGGATTTACTGCTTATGGAGTTGTTTGATCATAAAAATTTGGGCATGACGCAAACCTGGAGATGGTTTGGTCCACAAGATCCGGTTTCACTTTCGTTCATCAAAATGGCGGGAGCAACAGGCATCGTGACAGCATTACATCACATTCCAAATGGCGAAATTTGGAGTGTAGATGAGATCTTGAAAAGAAAAAAGATGATTGAGGAAAGCGGATTGATTTGGGAAGTCGTAGAAAGCGTTCCCGTTCATGAAGATATCAAAAAAAGGAAAGACGATTATCAGCTTTATATAGAAAATTATCAGCAGTCAATTCGGAATTTAGCACAATGTGGCATCAAAACGATTTGCTATAATTTTATGCCGATTTTGGACTGGACGCGCACCGACCTGGAATTTGAACTTCCCGACGGCAGCAAAGCGCTTCGTTTTGACCAATTGGAATTTGCAGTTTTTGAATTGTTCATTTTAAAAAGGAAAAACGTAGAAAATGATTACAGTTCAGAGCAGATAGAGAAAGCTGAAGCATTGTTCGGGCAGATGTCTGAAACTTACAAGACCCAACTTTCCAACAACATCATTGCCGGACTTCCCGGTGCCGAAGAAGGTTATCAATTGGACAAATTCAATGATCTCATTGATGAATATTCGGAAATTGGAGAACAGGGATTGCGGGAAAATTTGAGATCATTTTTAAAGGAGATCATTCCAATAGCAGCGGAAAATCAAGTGTTGATGGCCATACATCCCGATGATCCACCTTTCCCGATTTTAGGTTTACCAAGGATTGTCAGCACAGAAGCAGATGCTATGGAAATCCTTCAGACGGTCGATTCTATTTTTAATGGACTCTGTTTTTGCACAGGTTCATTCGGCGTTCGGCCAGATAATGATCTCGTGGGAATGATCGAAAGATTAGGTGATAAAATCAATTTCGTCCATCTAAGATCTACAAAAAGGGACGAAGAAGGAAATTTCTTCGAAGCCGACCATCTTGCTGGTGATGTCGATATGTACGGCGTGGTCAAAGCCTTGCTGATCGAGCAGAAAAATAGAATGATCTCAGGACGAACCGATTATAAATTGCCCATGCGACCAGACCACGGCCATCAAATGCTGGATGATCTGTCGAAAAGATCCAATCCTGGTTACAGTGCCATCGGCAGACTTCGCGGTTTGGCAGAACTCCGCGGTTTGGAGCTGGGAATTCGAAATAGTTTTTAATTAAATAAATTCTTCGACATGAAATATTTTTCAATCAAATCCTCAATTTTATTTTTAATGATTTTGAGTTTATCGTCGCGCATTTCTGCACAGATAAAATTTGACCCCGAAATTCAAAAATATAATTTCAACAGTCAATGGTTGCTGAATGTCGGCGATGTGAATGATGGAAAAGCAATTTCATTCCAAGATCAAAACTTGAAAAAGGTCACCGTTCCACGCGCATTCAATGAAGATGAAGCTTTTAAAGTGGCGATTGACAGCCTTTCAACGTCGATTGTCTGGTACAGAAAACACTTTAAACTTCCGAAACAGGCCAAAGGGAAAAAGATTTTCTTGGAGTTTGAAGGGATTCGTTTCGGTGGCGAATTTTTCATCAATGGACAATCTGTTGGGATCCACGAAAATGGTGTGATGGCTTTCGGTCTGGATATTTCTGACTTTGTAAAATTTGGAAACGAAGACAATGTTTTTGCTGCCCGAATAGATAATTCCTGGAAGTACAAAGAAAAGGCAACCGGCCAAGGCTACCAGTGGAATGATAAAAATTTCAACGCCAATTACGGTGGAATTCCCAAAAACGTCAATTTATATATCAAAGAAAAAATCTATCAGACGCTTCCGCTTTATTCGAATCTTGGAACGACTGGAACTTATATTTACGCCAAAGATTTTGATATTAAAAATAAATCTGCTGTTATTCATGCAGAATCTGAAGTTTTTAATGAATTTTCAGAACTTAAAAATGTCAGATTCGAAACCGTCATCAAAGATCAAAAAGGTAAAGTCATTAAGACCATAAAAGGCACTGAAACCAAAATTTTACCCGGACAAAAAACAATTTTAAAAGCAGAAGCTTTGGTAAATGACCTGGAATTTTGGAGTTGGGGTTACGGTTATTTGTACACGGTCTACACAGATTTATACGTCAATAATAAATTGATTGACAGAGTACAGACCAAAACAGGATTTCGAAAAACGAAATTTGAGAAAGGAATGGTTTACCTCAATGACCGCGTCATCCAATTGAAAGGTTATGCGCAACGAACCAGCAACGAGTGGCCAGCAGTTGGGATGTCTGTTCCAGCTTGGCTGAGTGACTTCTCCAATAAACTAATGGTGGAAAGCAACGCCAATCTCGTTCGCTGGATGCACGTGACGCCTTGGAAACAGGATGTAGAAAGTTGCGACAGAGTAGGATTGATGCAAGCAATGCCTGCTGGTGATGCTGAAAAAGATGTCTCCGATAGACGCTGGCAACAGAGAACTTTGCTGATGCGTGATGCGATCATTTACAACAGAAACAATCCGAGTATTGTTTTCTATGAATCCGGAAACGAATCGATTTCAGAAGAACATATGGCAGAGATGAAAGCCATCCGAAATCAATACGATCCTTTTGGTGGACGAGCCATCGGTTCGCGTGAAATGCTGGACAGCGAAACTGCAGAATATGGCGGCGAAATGCTTTACATCAACAAATCGGCTGATATTCCTATGTGGGCCACAGAATATTGCAGGGACGAAGCACTCAGGAAATATTGGGACGACTATTCTTATCCTTACCACAAAGATGGCGAAGGAACTTCCTACTACAGATCGACAGTAACCAACAAAGTAGAAAAAAGACAGGATGCACAGAACTACAACCGCAACCAGGATACTTTTACCAAAGAGACCGTAACCAGATGGTATGACTACTATCGAGTTCGTCCGGGAACTGGAGACAGAGTCAGTTCGGGTGGTGTTAATATTATTTTTTCTGATACCAATACGCATTACCGTGGGGTTGAAAATTATAGAAGAAGTGGCGAAGTAGATGCGATGCGAATTCCGAAAGATGGTTTTTTTGCCCATCAGGTGATGTGGGACGGCTGGGTTGATGTAGAAAAGTACCGCACGCACATCGTCGGACATTGGAATTATCCTGAGAATACCCAGAAAGATATTGTCGTGGTTTCAAGTGGGGAAAAAGTTGAGCTTTTCATTAATGGAAAATCTTATGGCTTTGGCGAAAAATCAGATGGATTTTGGTTTACTTTTAAGAATATTAAATTCCAACCCGGAAAGATTGAAGCTGTTAGCTATGACAATAAAAATAAGGAATTAAGTCGTGACAAACTTCAAACCGCGGGCAAACCACATTCCATCAAATTAAAAAAATGGAATGCTGCAGATGGTTTCAAAGCCGATGCTGCAGATCTTGTTCTGGTAGAAGTGGAAGTTCTGGATGAGCAAGGCAATCGCTGTCCATTGGCGAATAATTTAATTTCATTTGAATTGAATGGTCCTGCAGAATGGCGTGGTGGAATTGCCCAGGGAAAGGACAACTACATTCTTTCAAAAAACCTTCCTGTAGAAAATGGGATCAACCGAGTTTTGGTGCGGTCAACGCTTGTGAAAGGTGAAATTTATCTCAAAGCAAAAGCTGAAGGTCTGATCTCGGATGAAATTAAATTTAGTTCAATTCAAGTCAGTGAAAAAGATGGTTTGTCAGCTTATAAGAGTGGCGATTTCCAGCCAGTCAATCTTTCGAGAGGCAAAACGCCTTCAACAGCTTCGTATAAAATTTCAAGACGATCTGTCGAAATCCAAAAAGCGGAAGCTGGAAGCAATCCTGAGAAAGCCAAATTCAGTTTTGATGATAATGAATTGAGCGAATGGGAAAGTGAAGGCGATATTTCCAGAGCTTTTCTAACTTACACTTTGAAGAAAGAATCCTTGATCAGTGAAGTCGAAATGAAACTCGTTTCCTGGCGAAACAAAAGCTATCCGGTTAAAATTTCTGTAGACGGTAAACCTGTTTATCAGGGGATGACGCCAAAGACTTTAGGATATTTTTCAATTCCAATTTCAGCGCCTGAAAAAGGCAAAACTGTAAAAATAGAATTGATGGGCGATGTGACGGAAAAAGATGCGTTTGGTGGTGTTGTAGAGATTACTGGAAAAAAGGAATTGCAGGAAAACAAAAAAGAGAATCGCTCTCTCGGCATTGTAGAAATTGAGTTCTACGAAAAACCGAATCAACAGTAGAAATTATCTGCAATAGATTTAAAAAATTGATTCATCTTTAGTGTTTCCTTGGAATGTCAGTTTTTAAAACTTTGTTTTTGTAAATTCGCAAACGATGCTTTTCTATATGGCGCTGATTATTTCAGTGCCTTTTTTATGAAATTAAAATTGAAAGAAGTCGGAAATAAAATTTGTGATATTAATCAGCTTTTTGAATGTAAGAGAATTTTACCTCCTTAAAAATAATTCTTTTATTGTGTATTTTATATTTAATTATTTAAATTAATAATATTTTTTTTAGTTTAAAATTAATATAAATTAAATATTTAGCGATACAGGATATTGCAGGATGCTCAACTTTTTGTAAGGATGTAGTATTGTGATAATAATTTAACATTAATAAAAATTAATATATGTTAAATGTAATAATTGGTTATCCAGTACTTTTCATCAAGATTGATCACCTGAAATGTTATGGTACTTTTTTCTAACAAAATAATTATTAACCCATGAAGAAATCTATAATAACCCTAAGTATTCTAATCAGTACGTCTGGTTTGGTCTTCGCTCAGGAAACACAGACAAATGGCAAGGCCAATGACAGTACGAAAACAAATAAGACCAAAGATATTGAGGAGGTCGTTATTATTGCTTACGGTTCTCAGAAAAAAGGAGAAGTTACAGGTGCTGTAGGCAAAGTTGATACCAAAAGTTTTAAAGACCGTCCGATTGCCAGAGTAGATCAGGCACTTACGGGCCAGATCGCTGGGGTGAAGACCCGTGCAACTAGCGGAAAACCGGGCGAGCCTTTGGAGGTCCGAGTTCGTGGAACGGCTTCTATTTCAGCAAACAATTCACCTGTGTACGTGGTGGACGGAATGGTCGTAGATGATATTGCGAACATTGCACCAGATGATGTGCAATCGATTGACGTCTTGAAAGATGCCGCTTCTACTGCGATGTATGGATCAAGAGGATCAAACGGTGTGGTGATTGTGACCACGAAAAAAGGAACTTCTGGCAAACCTTCATTTAGTTTTTCTCAATATTATGGCGTTCAGACCATCGAGAAGAAACTGGATATCATGACCAGTGCCGAATGGATCGATTACGTGACGGAAGCTACCAACAAGAAATGGGTCGCTCTGAATCCTGCTACCAATTCTGCCTCGGACAGCTATGAGGTGAGAGCAAAGTATTTCAATCTTGCTAATAATTATGATTATAATCTTGCTAACATCAACTACATGCTGGATCCAAGATGGGGAACAAATCAGGTGGCTAATATCGATTGGCAAGATGAGTTTTACCGTCCTGCATCCATCCAAAGTTATCAGTTAGGTGTACAAGGCGGCAGCAAAAATGCCAAGTATGCCATCTCTGCAGGTTACTTTGATCAAGAAGGTTTGGCGATCAACACAGGATTTAGAAGATATAATCTAAGTGCGGTAGTTGACATTAATATTACAGACAAATGGAAAGTTGGGGTTTCATTACGTCCTAGTTTCTCCGAAAGTTATGGTGAGACGGTAGATGGTAAAGATAATCTTGCCCACAAAATGCTTTCTATGGTTCCAATAGCGGAGAACTCTGCAGGTGTCTACACCAACTTCTGGAAAAATACAAGATACAGATGGGCCGGATCCACACAAAGTCCGATCGGATTGATGGAAAACACGACCAACGATACCAATGAATTTAGATTATTGTCCAGTTTATACATGTCATACGACATTATGCCAGGCCTTAATTTCAAAATTTCAGGAGGGGCGACCAACAACTTCAATATCAATAGTGGCTACACGCCGACCTTTGACCTGATTACAAATATCCCGGGACAGGTAAGTATTGCAAGCCGCAGAACGGTAAACTACAACCGATATCTGGGAGAGGCTTTGCTTAATTACAAAAAAACATTCGGAGACCACAGCGTTGCTGCCATCGCAGGTTACAGTGCAGAGAACTACAGAGTGACCACGCAGTACAACAGGAACAAAGGTTTTGCTAATGATGATCTAAAGACTTTCAATTTTACACAGTCTGCATCTGTACTTAACTCAGAATCTACAGCATCAGAATGGATGTTGGTCTCTATGTTCGGCCGTGTGAATTATGATTACAAGAAAAGATATATGTTGTCTGCAAGTATCCGTAGAGATGGATCGTCCAGATTCGGATGGAACAACCTTTGGGGAACTTTCGCGGCATTTGGAGGAGCATGGAACGTCGCTCAGGAAAATTTCCTAAAAGATTCCAGCTGGTTGACGAATATGAAATTCCGATACAGCTGGGGTGAAAATGGAAACAACTCCATTGGAGAGTACAGAGCATTTGGAACATTGGCAGGTGGAAACTATTCATTTGGTGGTGGCTTGACAAATGGTCTGATCCCGAACACAATCCCAAATCCTGATCTGACATGGGAAAAGACAAGGTCTTCAGATTTCGGTTTTGAACTGGGATTGTTCAACAGGATAGATTTTACAGCAGATTATTACATCAAGAAAACGAACGACCTACTTTTGCAACAGCCGATTCCATCTGTCACTGGTTACAACACCATGTGGAAGAATGTGGGCTCTGTAGAGAACAAAGGTGTGGAGTTGGAACTTAGCACAAAGAATTTTGTGGGAGAATTCAGATGGAACACTTCCGCCAACATTGCTTTCAACAACAACAAAGTATTGCAGTTAGGCAGTGACAATGCACCGATTTACACAGGTTTCAGCAATACGACGAATATTATCCAGGTAGGAGAAGAACTCAATTCCTTCTATCTTTACAAAGCCATTGGTGTCCTTTCCAGTGCAGACATCGCAAATGCTGGTGTGGCCAAAACGAATGGTGCTATCGCCGGTGACGTAAAATATTTTGATTACAATGGTGATGGTAAGATCGATGATAAAGACCGACACATCATTGGCGGTCCAACACCAGATTACTATTGGGGATTCACCAATACATTCTCATACAAAAGTTTCGACCTTTCCGTATTTTTCCAAGGTCAGCAAGGTGGTTATAGTTATGCACTCTTAGGACGTGCAATCGACCGTCCGGGAATGGGAACACTGAACAATGCCATGGGAAATTGGGCCAACAGATGGCAGTCGGACGAAAATCCGGGCGATGGAAAAACACCTAGATTGGATGGGACCACAGGAAGTCTTTTGGACACGAGATGGCTTTATGACGCTAGTTATATCCAGTTGAAAAATATCACATTAGGCTACAATTTTTCTCAGGATCTGATAAACAAATTAAGAATTTCCAATCTAAGGATCTATGTGAGTTTGGAAAATGTATGGAGAAAGGACAACTACTACGGTGGATATAATCCAGAATCTGTACAGTCAGACGGAACCGACTATGGTGCATATCCAAATGCGAAAGTTTATATGATGGGATTGAACTTTAACTTCTAAATTAAAAAAAAATGAAAACGACTTATAATACAAAAACATCTTTTCTAAAAGTAAGCGGTAAAACCTTAACGAAAGCTTTCCTTGTCGGAACTTTGATGATGGGAATGCTAAGCTGCGAAGATGACCTAAGACTGGAACCAGAAAATAATATTACCCAGAACTCCTTCTACACCACCGAATTGCAGATCAACCAAGCCTTGTCTGGTGTTTATTCTGCAATGATAAATGCTTCATCAAGAGGAGGTTATGATGTTAATTTTTACCTTTTAGCATCAGAGGTGCGATCCAATAATTATACGGCACTTTCACAAAACGGAAATAGAGATTATTTTGCGATCAACCGTTTCCAAGATACGTCATCTACAGAAGAGGTGGCGATCCTTTGGGATGATGCCTACCAGCTGATCTCTTATGCGAATGTGATCTTGTCCAGAATTGATGCCGTTCCTTTTGCCAATGCTGCAACCAAAGAACAATACCGTTCAGAGACCCGTTTTTTGAGAGCATATGCTTATTTTGAGTTGATGCGCACCTTTGGAAAAGTGCCACTCATCGATCGTCCCGTAAGTCCAGAGGAGGCTTTGGCGATTCCTAGAACAGATTTGACGGTCCTTTATACCTTCATCACTTCCGAAATCGAAGCTTCAGTAGCTGGACTGAAAGATACTTACGAAGCTAAAGATAAAGGCAGGGTTACAAAAGCGGCAGCTCATGCAATGCTTGGCCGAATTTACCTTACCGGCGCCGGCTATCCGCTTAACAATAATGCCTACGTAGAAAAAGCAAGAACGAATCTACAGGCGGTCATTCAGAAAGAAGGTCAGTTTGTGACTTTTGCGCCCAATTATGCCGATCTTTTCAAAAGTGCCAACGACAACAAGTACCATCTTTTCGAGATCCAACATATCACTGGTGGGCTTTCACAAGGCTCTCTTCTGCCAAGTTATGTTACCCCGAACTTTGGTGTCAACGATCCTTTTTATAACGCACAAAGTAGCTTGTACAGCTCGGGCGAATTAGGTGTTTCCCAGTCGCTTATCAGTTCTTATGAGTCAGGCGACCTGAGATTGCCATTGACGATCAAGACATCATTCATAGCACAAAATGGACAGCCAGATAATCAAAATTTCTTTGTGAAATTCCGTGAAAAAGGAATGGTGATCACCAACCGATACGATTGGCCGATCAACTTCCCAATTATTAGATATGCCGATGTTTTGTTGATGTATGCTGAGGTTCTCAACATGCAGGGCAATACGGCAGGAGCTGTTCCGTACGTCAACAGGATCCGCCAGAGAGCAGGTCTTCCTGCGCTTTCCACTTCATTATCTAGTGCTGATTTTATGACAGCTTTGCGAAGAGAAAGAAGGTCCGAATTTGCAGGCGAAGGTATTTATTGGCATGATCTGGTACGTTGGAACATTGCAGTGGATGTCATCAACCAAGCTGCGGCGGCACTCAATTACAATTATACAATTACGACCAATGACTATCTCTACCAGATTCCTTTGACACAGGTACAAATAGCTGGATACGAGCAAAATCCATAATGTCATTTGTAAAATAATCAAAGCGGGAAATAACAACTATTTCCCGCTTTTTTTTTGCTAAAACCTCAATCTCAAATTATTTTTATTAATATAATCCGAAGTGGAATTTTGCTTCGTTGAATTAATGAAATCTTAATGCTTCAACTATATTTTTTTTAAATAATTACAAATAATTGTATATAAATATTAAATTTTTAATGTTTGCAGGATATGGCAGGATGCGAGAGTTTTTGGAACAGTGTACTTTGGTGACATAATAAATTAGTGTAAATAAAATTTTAATAAAAATTAATATATGTCTCTAATAATCAAACACAAAGATATTAAGCGAATCGTGTTTCCGGCATTTTTGCTTACATCGGGTTTCTTATGGTCGCAGCAGAAGGCAAGTGACACTGCAAAAACGGACATTAAAGATATCGATGAGGTCGTGATCATAGGTTACGGATCGGTGAAAAAGTCAGATCTTACTGGCTCGGTTTCCTCTGTTTCTGCCAAAGATCTCGCAGCTACTCCGGCAATGAATGCTTTACAAGCTTTGCAAGGTAGAGCTGCAGGTCTGAATATCGTGACTGCTGGTGGCGCTCCTGGCGCGGGTGCCAACGTCACCGTTCGTGGTGGTGCGTCTATCACACAAGGGACGGAGCCGCTTTACATTGTTGACGGTTTCCAGTTGGATGGCGCGCTGAATGTCATCAATCCAAATGACATCGAAAGTATTGATGTCTTGAAAGGTGCTTCTGCAATTGCGATCTACGGTGCGCGTGGTTCCAATGGAATTATCGTGATCAAGACGAAAAGTGGGAAGAAGGGAAAGACCACGATCAATTACAACTCTTTCATGAGTTTTGATATGCTTTCGAAAAAACTGGACATGGTTTCCAGCGCTGACCAGTATGTGAAATATCAGTACGAATTGGCCCAGCTCGCAGGGAAAACAACACAATGGAGCAACGTTTTTGATAACAGTCTGGGCATAGATTCACCGGGATTTTATGCAGGTGTGTTTGATAGGATCAACAACAGATACGCGAATGCACCAGCGTTGAACTGGCAAGAAAAGATGCTTGGTGGCACAGGCGTTACTCAAAATCAGAATATCAATATCTCTGTAGGGAACGAGAAAACGCAGGCTTTCATCAGTTATAATTACAATGATCAGCAAGGATTGCTAGCCAACTTCAGTGAAAAACGGAACTCTTTACGTGCTAACATCAAATCAGAACTTTACAAAGGGATCAGGGTAGATTTTGGTTCGATGTTCACGGTCAATTCCACGGATGGTGGCGGTGCATATGGCGGAATGAAAAAAATTCTTCTTCAGCCGATCAATGGTGGAACCAAGTTTACACAAGATGAGTTGTACAATACCCAAACGTACGGTGACTTTTCCGGTTTTGATTCCAATTTTGATACAGAAAATCCATACATAGAAACGAGAGCTTCCACTTCCAACAAACGGTCGAGATCATTTGTGGCAAACGCAGGTATCGAGTTCGATATCATGAAGAATTTTACTTTCAGAACTGCTGGTCAATACCAATGGAACAATAGTAAATCGACCTCTTTTGCAGACGAAAACTCCCGCGCTTTCCTTACCGATCCAGTGAATACGGGAATCAACGGAAGTATTGGAAACAGCGAATCCTACCGCTATCAGCTTACAAATACTTTGACCTACAACAACACCTTCGGGGAAAAACACAGATTGACTGCTTTGATCGGGCAAGAAGCGATCTATCAGGAGTCTGAAAGCAATAATATGAGGCTGATCAAATTCCCAGTGGTCAATTTTGGGTTGGATGATGTGACGAACGCAACAGTCGCAGATAAAGATACGGACCGTTCCAGTACGAGTTTGTCCTCTTATTTCGGACGTGTCAACTACAATTATGACGACCGCTACCTCATTACAGCTACGGTGCGTAGAGATGGTTCTTCCAAATTTGGACCTGTCAATCGTTATGGAACCTTTCCATCGGGTGCATTGGCTTGGCGACTTTCACAAGAAAATTTCTGGAAAGATGGAAAGATCAATAATGTGATCAACGAGATCAAGTTCAGAGGTGAATATGGTGTGACTGGTAATAATGATATTGGAAACAGTTTGTATACCACGAACTTGGTGCTTACAGATTATCCACTGAACAATACGGTTGGTAATCCTGCGTACACCACCAGCAACAGATTGGGAAATCCCTATCTGAAATGGGAAGAGATGAGGTCCACCAATATTGGAGTGGATATGGCTTTTCTTAATAATAGAATAAAATTAACCTCGGAATGGTACAATAACAAAGTGAGTGATATGCTTTTGGATGCCTTGTTACCAGTGTCATCAGGATATGCCAGACAACAGCAGAATATAGGGACCATGCAAAACCGTGGAATGGAATTTACACTAAATACCGTCAATCTGCGCACCGAGAATTTCAGATGGTCAACAGATGCCAATATTGGTTTCAATAAATCAAAAGTATTGTCCCTGGAAAACGGGCAGACCCAGAAAACTTTCAGTGTAGGAAGCAGCAGAGGAGGTTTGGTAACTTATTATGCAACAGTTGGTGAGCAATTGGGAGACATGTATGGTTATGTTTATCAAGGTATTTACACAACTGCAGACTTTACACAGGCGGCCAATGGCACATTGACTTTGAATCCAGGTGTTGTAAAACCAGCTACCGGAACACCTAAACCTGGCGACATGAAATTTGCAGCAGATAATGCTGCGGGAGATCAATTCACAAGAAAAATGGTGAAGATTGGAAATGGGACACCAGACTTTATTGGAGGTATCAGCAATAATTTCTCTTACAAAGGCTTCGACATGGCTGTATTTATGAAATTCAGTGTGGGAGGTGATGTTTACAATGCGACCAAGCAGAGTTTGAGTCCATATGCTTTATATCAAAATGTACCTACAGAATTCGGGAATAATTATTATCATCTGATTGACCCAAATACGGGATTGGCAACAAACAATTTGGTCAGATTGAAAGAACTAAATCCAAACGAGGACGCCAATCTTTGGAGCTTAAGCAATACCAATACCACCAATATCGCTTATCCTTCATCTTACTATGTGGAAGATGGGTCATACTTAAGGATTGCACAGCTGACACTTGGTTATAGTTTGAATAGAGAATTCTTGGAACACGTCTCAGTGGCCAATGCGCGCATCTATGTTACAGTGAACAATCTGGCAACCATTACAGGCTACTCTGGCTACGATCCGGAAGTTTCTGCAGCAAGTGGCGTTACAGTATCTCCTGGCTACGATAGTTCTTCTTTTCCAAGATCCAGAAGTTACGTTCTTGGGATCAACTTAACTTTTTAATTAATTAGAAAAAATGAAAAATATAATGAATAGATCAATTCTTATCAAAAGATTGGTTGTCATTCCTTCTTTTGTAATTGCAGGTTTACTTGCCAATTCTTGTAGCGATGATTTTTTGGATCAGCCTGCCTACAACGTCGCCGATACCAATTCTGTCTTTGAAAGTCTTGATACCGCCGATATGTTTGTCCAAGGTTGTTACAGAGGTTTGATCCCTACCGAGATGTACTATCAGCTGGGCGCTGGAGACACCGTGATCCATTCTGCTGAAGATGGCACGACCAACAATTCCAAATACAACATTTGCAACTATCAGTATGATGCAAAGACACCAAATACTGTTACAGGCATCTATGCGGCAATGTATGCCAGCATCGAGAAGACCAACATCGCAATTGCCAGATTATCTTTGATGCCAGCAGGCGAAAAACGAAATTCCTTATTGGCAGAAGTGAAAGCCATTCGTGCATTTTGCTACTACAATCTGATCAGGGTTTATGGCGATGTTCCTGCGGTGTATATTCCTTTGGAAGATGCGGATCCAAATGACCCAAATACCTTATATCCCAAACGCTCGCCTCGAGATGGAATATATGACCGCGTCATAGCAGATATGCAGGAATCCGTTAATGATCTTCCTGTATCTGGGACAACCACAGAGCGCTTGACAAAATCCGGCGGCAATGCCTTATTGGCCAAGATTGCTTTGTATGCGGCAGGTTATTCCCTAAGATGGGATTTGAACACTGGCGCGCCTGGCACAATGTCTCGCCGTAGTGATGCTGCAAGGGTGAGAGAACTTTATCAGATCGCAGACAATGCTGCTTCTGCTGTCATTACAAGTGGAACTGCCAGTCTCGTACAGGCTCAAGGTGGCAAAAGTGGCTTCGAAGCTTTGTGGTACAACTTCTGTCAGAGGAAATTTCCCGTGACCAATACAGAAATGCTTTGGCATATCGCAGAGTACGGACCAAATACCAACTCAGCCTTCGGTGTGTATGCCATGGAGGGATCACGTGGCGGAACTTATGGTTCTAGGAAAGCACTTCAATTTGTGCTTCCAAGTTATTATCTATCATTCAACCAGGGCGATACGCGTCGCGATGTCTCTTGTACATCTTACAGTGTTTACTTCCTGAATGCAGGGGCGGCAACAGATACTTGGGTGAACGCAGGAACCACATTCTCTTGTATATTGGCAGGCAAATTCAGAATGGGATGGTGTGTGGCGCCACAAGCAGCAGATGCGCGTAATCTTAATATTCCAATTCTTAGATATTCTGATGTATTATTGATGTACGCAGAAACTCAAAACTATTTGAATGGTGGCCCTACTGCTGCAGGCACAGCTGCTTTGATGCAAGTCAGAACCAGAGCAGGCATTGGCAATTTGCAAGCACCTACTGGACAGGAAGCATTTGAGAAAGCGATCGTTCAGGAGCGAAAATGGGAATTTGCTGGAGAATTTACACTTCGTACAGATCTGATCAGGATGAACAGGTTGGCAAGTGAAATTGCAGATACCAAACAAGCAATGAAAAACCTGTCAGACCGTACTGGTGCTTACGCCAACACACCTGTTTACCGTCTTTACAAATTCCAAAAAAATGCACAGATCTACGGTGATCCGATCTTACAAGTGCCTTATATTGATCTGACAAATCCTGCTCAAATTGCACAAGTTCAGGCTGTGCCAACCACCACAGCTGGTTACGCGGCTTATCAGTCAACTTTGAGAAGTATTGCAACGGCAAATGGTCAAACTGTGGCGACGGACGACAAATTCTATCCTGCCAATATGTTCCAGGCTTACACAAGTACTTTCAATGGTAATGCAAGAAAGGCAGCAGGATTCACGGGAGGATTCAACGCTCTTCAGATCGGTGCAATTATCTATACAAAACCAACGGCATCGTCGGAAAATGGTGGGAAATATCCCGATTGGATAGAAGGCAATGGCGATGGTCTTTTCTACGGTTTTGTTCCAAATAAAACAGAATTGCTTCCATTTGCTTCCGCATCGGCAGGACATCCTATGGTAGATAATCCAAACCTGACGCAACTACCTGGATATTAATTAAATAATAATATAATTTTCAAAGTGGATTTTTCAATTGAACTCAGCATTTTATTGCTGTTTTGCAAATGTGCTGAGTTTTAATATCATTTAAATGTTAAATTAATTTTAAAAAAATTATTTGTCAGTATAGTACGGGATGCTATAGCAAATTGAACCATCTAATTTTGAGAAAAAATTTAGAAATAAAGAAAAACATGGAAAACGTAAAAACTTTCAAATACGTAGATTATTTATGGGACGAAAGCCACGCCGCATCTCTTGGAGATGATCAGGTTGCTTTGTTTTTGTACCGTTCAAACATATTAGGAGCTGATCTTAGAATTACAAATTACGGTGGCGGCAACACCAGTTGTAAAACGATTGAGAAAGATCCATTGACAAATGAAGAGGTTGAGGTAATGTGGGTGAAAGGTTCAGGTGGAGACATCGGAACTTTGACCAGAAAAGGAATCGCTGGTCTATATACAGAAAGATTGAGAAATCTTAAAAATGTTTATGGCGGTCTGGCAGACGAAGACAGAATGGTTGGTTTGTTTGACCACTGTATTTTCGATCTGGAAAGCAAAGCACCTTCAATCGATACACCACTTCACGGACTTTTACCTTTCAAACATATAGACCACCTTCACCCGGATGCCTTGATTGCTGTAGCTGCAGCTAAAGACAGTGAAGCAATTACCAAGGAAATCTGGGGCGATACAATGGGATGGGTGCCTTGGCAACGTCCTGGTTTTGATCTGGGACTTCAGTTGGAGAAATGTCTAGCTGACAATCCAGGAATCAGAGGGATTGTTTTAGGAAGCCACGGTTTGTTCACTTGGGGCGATACGTCTTATGAATCTTACATCAACAGTTTGGAAGTGATCGAAATGGCTTCTGAATATATCGCTAAAAAAATCGAAGAAAAAGGACAGGTTTTCGGCGGACAAAAAGTAGAATCTCTACCTGCTGAAGAACGTAAAAACAAAGCCGCTCAAATCATGCCTTTGCTAAGAGGTTTAGCCTCTTCTGAAAACAGAATGGTAGGTCATTTTACAGACAGCGATGTTGTTTTGGAATATATTAACAGCAATGATTTGGAACGTTTGGCTCCGCTTGGAACTTCTTGTCCGGATCACTTCTTAAGAACAAAGATTCAGCCGTTGGTTTTGACTTTAGATAAAAATGAAGACTTGTCTGATTCAAAAGCGATTTTGGAGAAATTAAATCCACTTTTCGAACAGTACAGACAAGAATACAAAGACTACTACGAGACTTGCAAACATCCAAACAGCCCTGCGATGCGTGACCCAAATCCGGTGATCATCATCTATCCAGGCGTTGGAATGTTCAGTTTCTCAAAAGATAAGCAGACAACACGTGTTGCGAACGAATTCTATGTGAATGCGATCAACGTGATGCGTGGTGCAGAAGCTATTTCGGAATACACATCTTTGCCAAGACAAGAAGCCTTCGACATCGAATATTGGTTGCTGGAAGAGGCAAAACTTCAAAGAATGCCGAAAGAAAAACCATTGTCCAGAAAAATTGCTATCGTAACAGGTGCTGGTGGTGGAATAGGACAGGCCATCGCAGACAAGATGGTAGCTGAAGGTGCAGTGGTCGTTTTCACAGACCTTAACCAAGAAGCAGCGGAAGCAGTTACGGCGAAATACAGCAAAGATCAGGCAATCGCGGTTCAATGCGACGTGACAAGTGAGCAAGGTATTGCCGATGCTTTCAAAGAAACGGTTTTAGCTTTTGGTGGAGTAGATATTTTGGTTCATTCCGCAGGTTTAGCGATTTCTAAATCACTAGAGGACACAACTACAAAAGATTGGGACCTTCTGGAAAATGTTTTGGTCAAAGGTCAGTTCTTAATCGCAAAGAGCGGAACAGAGATCATGAAAAAACAGAATCTTGGAGGTGACATCGTCAACATCGCCAGTAAGAATGGTCTTGTTGCAGGTCCAAACAACGTAGCGTACGGAACTGCGAAAGCAGCGCAACAACACATGACAAGATTATTGGCCGCAGAATTGGCCGCTGATAAGATCAGAGTGAATGTCGTGAATCCTGACGGTGTGATTGTCGGAAGCAAGATCTGGGAAGGTTCTTGGGCAGAAGGCCGTGCGAAAGCAAACGGAATTTCTGTAGAGGAATTGCCAGCATTCTACGCCAAAAGAAATTTATTGAACGAAATTATTCTTCCTGAAGACATCGCAAACGGCGTTTTTGCTTGCGTTGCGATCTTGGATAAGACCACAGGAAACATCATCAATGTAGATGGCGGAATGGCAAATGCGTTCCCAAGATAAATTTAATTTTTTAGAAGGTTTTTATTTTAATAAATTGAAGGCTTGCTTTTAATATAACCACAAAAGTAAAAAAAGACTCAAATACTATAGTTTTTGAAAATCTTTGATTTTCTTCTTATGTGTACTTTTATTTTCAGTTTTTAAACTTTAATTCCTAAGTTTTTAAATTTTAATAAAACTTTTGTGCCTTTTGTGGTTCAAAAATATTGCAAGTCTTCAGTTTTAAAATTTTAAGATATATCATGATAATAGGAAAAGATATTATTGATCAGTACAACAAAGCAGGCGTTGAAAACTTCAATTCAGATTTCGATTTTCTGCAAAATAAACTGACGAGATCAGGAGCAAACGTTGCTGAGATCGTGAACAAAATTGCCGATTTCCAGGTCGCGATTCCAAGCTGGGCCTTGGGCGCAGGCGGAACAAGATTTGGGAGATTTTCTTACGGTGGCGAACCTGCAGTTTTGGAACAAAAATTAGATGATGTTGGATTGCTTCACGCGTTGACGCATTCTGCCGGAGCGGTTTCTCTTCACATTCCATGGGACATTCCAAGCGATGTGAGTGCTTTGAAAGAAAGTGCAAAATCTCACGGACTTGTTTTCGATGCAATGAATTCCAACACTTTTCAGGATCAGCCAGATGCGAAAAAATCATATAAATTCGGTTCTCTGAATTCTGTGAATGAAGATTCCAGAGCTTACGCCGTTGAACATAACAAGGAAGTGATCAGAATTGGAAAAGAATTAGACTCCAAAAGTTTGACCGTTTGGTTAGCTGATGGCGCAAGTTTTCCAGGCCAATTGAATTTCCAAACCGCTTTATCAAACACTGAAAAAAGCTTGAAAGAGATTTACGCCGATATGCCGGAAGACTGGAAATTGTTCATTGAATACAAACCTTACGAACCAAATTTCTATTCAACAACCATCCAGGATTGGGGAACGTCTTTCATGCTGGCAAATGCTTGCGGAGAAAGAGCTTTCACGTTGGTTGATCTTGGTCACCATTTACCAAATACGAATATCGAGCAGATCGTTGCAACATTGATGTACAAAGGTAAATTAGGTGGTTTCCACTTCAACGACAGTAAATATGGCGACGATGATTTGACGGTTGGTTCCATCAAGCCTTATGCTTTGTTCTTGATCTTCAATGAATTGGTTTACGGAATTGAAAATAACAAAAACAATCCTTATCCAGCTTGGATGATCGACGCAAGTCACAACATCAAAGATCCGTTGGAAGATCTGCTACAATCGTTGGAAGCGATATTGATTGCCTATGCTCAGGCACTTTTGGTAGATCAGAAAGCTTTGAAGACTGCACAACTGAACAATGATGTGGTAGCAGCGCAGGATATTCTGCAGAATGCTTACAGAACAGATGTTCGTCCATTGTTGCAGGCTGCAAGACTACAGTCTGGTGCAGCATTGGACCCAATTGCCACTTACAGAAACCTGAAAGTAAGAGAAACTTTGATCTCCGAAAGAGGTTGGGCAAAAGCCACTGGATTGTAAGATCCAATTTAAATTTGATAATTCGAGCTTTCATGCGATCTGAAAGTTTTTATTATAACCACTCAATTTTTTTTATCATTTAAGGTGAAGTGTTTAGAACATTAGGTTTTTAATAGATTATTTTCTTAATGTCTAAACACGCCTTAATGATGATCAATTTGGCAGCATTGATTTCTGCCATCCACCTATTAACGTATTGCAAGAATGTCCAAAAAAAAGGTAACCATCGTATTTGATATTGGAAAAACCAACAAGAAGTTTTTTTTATTTGATAAAAATTACAAGGAAGTCGTTCGGGAATATACAGAATTGCCATTGACGACGGACGAAGATGGTTATCCAACAGAAGATATTGTCGCGCTTCAGAATTGGATCAAAGATAATTTCAACGCAATCCTTGACGATGAAAATTTTGATGTAAAAGCCATCAATTTTTCCACTTACGGAGCCAGTTTCGTACACTTGGACCACAAGGGAAATGTCTTAACGCCTTTGTACAATTACACCAAACCGATTGACGAAGATATTCTCGATCTGTTCTATGAAAAACACGGCGATAAACTTAAAATTGCCCGCGAAACGGCCTCGCCACAAGCAGGCATGTTGAACTCGGGACTGCAATTGTTTTGGTTGAAGTACAAGCATCCGGAAGTTTTCAGCAAGATCCGTTACAGTCTTCATTTGCCTCAATATTTATCCTATTTGTTTACCGGAATTTGCGTTTCGGAATTTACGTCAATCGGTTGTCACACCAATTTGTGGGATTATGACAAAGGCGATTACCACGATTGGGTTTACGAAGAAGAGATTGATGTTTTGATGCCACCGATTGTGCCAACTTCTGCAAGTATCAATACATCATACAGAAATAAAAAAATTAAAATCGGTGTAGGAATTCATGACAGTTCTTCCGCATTGTTGCCTTATATTTTAAGCAAAAAAAATCCGTTTTTACTATTATCAACAGGAACTTGGAGTATTTCTCTAAATCCTTTTAATGATGAAAGTCTTACGGACGAAGACATCGAAAACAATTGCCTGAATTATATGCGAATCGATGGAAAACGCGTCAAAGCTTCCCGATTTTTTATGGGAAATGAATACCGTGTTCAGGTCGAAAAACTTTGTGCCTACTACGGAAAAGAATATGGTGCTCATCGAGAAGTGGAGTTTGATCAGGAATTATATTTAAATTTAATGAAAAACAAAGCGGTCTATTTCCGTTTTGAAGGCATTATTTTGAAACGTAAATTGATCACCGAAACAGATCTCAAATCGTTCGCAACTTTCGAAGAAGCTTATCATCAATTGATGATCGAATTAATGGATCTTCAGATCCACACGATCAAAAATGCCATTGGAAATTCTGAGATCGACACGATTTACATCGACGGTGGATTTACAGATAATGACGTTTTTATGAAACTAATGTCGCATCATTTTCAGCATTATAATGTGATGTCCACGCATTCTCCGCTAGGTTCCGCACTTGGCGCATCGATGGTGATTTCCAACAAAAAAATCGACGAAACATTTCTACAACAGCATTATCAGATGAAAGTGCTTCAACCTTTGATTCTTAATTATCATTAATTAATCTTTGAAAGTTTTAGTCAAAAAACCATCAACTATCAACCAAAATCCATCAACCAATTATGTCGTTTCCATTTGATACCAATTATGCTTCGCTAGAACTTTTGATTGAAAAAGCCAAAAGTAGAATGCCTCGTTTCGCTTTCGAATATCTGGATGGTGGCTGCAACGAAAATATCAACAGAGATAGAAACACAAGCGAGCTGAGAGATGTTTTGCTTCGTCCACAATATCTTCAGGACCAATACCGTGAAGCCAATATGGAAACGGAATTGTTCGGTGTGAAATATTCTGCACCATTTGGGATTTCACCAGTTGGTTTGCAAGGTTTGATGTGGCCGAATGCACCAGAGATTTTAGCAAAAGCAGCTTTTAAACATAATATTCCTTTCATTCTAAGTACCGTTACGACCAGCAGCATCGAAAGAATCGCTGAATTGACGGAAGGAAAAGCTTGGTATCAACTTTATCATCCAAGAGAAGAATGGCTGCGCGATGATATCCTCGAGCGTTGTGAAGCTTCTGGCTATGACGTTTTGGTAGTTTTGGCCGACGTTCCGACTTTTGGTTACAGAGCCAAAGAGATCAGAAATGGTCTGGCAATGCCACCACAATTGAATCTAAGAACTGTTTCTCAAGCGATGGTAAAACCACAATGGTGTCTGGAAATGCTGAAACACGGCGTTCCAAGCTTTGCCACGATGGATAAATATATGGACAAGAATATGGGCGTAAAACAGCTCGGACAGTTCATGAATTCTACCTTTTCTGGAAGATTGAATTCAGACAGGATCAAAGCGATCCGTGACAAATGGAAAGGGAAATTGGTCATCAAAGGTGTTGCTTCTGACGAAGATGCTGCAGAATCCGTTCGTTTGGGATTTGATGGAATGATCATCTCCAACCACGGCGGAAGACAGTTGGATGCGGGAGAATCTACGATTGCCGTTGTGAAAGACATCAGTGAAAAATACAAAGGTCAGATCAAGATCATGATGGACAGCGGCGTAAGAACCGGTCCGGATGTGGCTCGCGCATTAAGTTGTGGTGCTGAGTTTACCTTTATGGGCAGAACATTTATGTACGCCGTTGGAGCTTTGGGAGATAAAGGCGGAGATCACATCATCGAAATGCTGAAAATGCAATTCCGACAAGTGATGGAGCAACTTTGCTGTAATGAAACGACGGAACTACAAAATTTTAGGGTGAAATAATTATTTTGAATTTATCAATAGGAGCGGGCTTTAGCCCGTTTTCCATTTAAGTAAGTTGCTTGGCTTTAGCCGAAATGATTGCAATAGAATTTCGTCTTATTAAAAACAAGATTTTACAAAGACTCTCTCTCAATAAATTTAAACACATTATTCACCTGCTCTTTTTTATTTTTAAGAACCATGTAAGCTGCAGATTCCGCCATCGCTTTGAAATCTGTCGTGATCACGGTAATTCCCAGCAACTCTTTCAAAGGTGTTTCGTTGTAAGAAATAATGCCGATGTCTTCGCCTAATTTCAGATTCTTTTGTCTGATCTGCTTAACCAGATTCACAAGATCACGCTCTTGGATGGTGATGAAGATATCTTTGTCCTGCAATTCCATGTCAGGATAGATGGCATCCAAAATCTCATAATCCAATTTGAATTCCTTACAAAATTTCTCAAAACCACGGACAATTCGGAAAGGGTAGGGATTGATGGATTTATCAGGATAGACCAAAATGATCTTTTCGTACTTTTTAATTTTTTCTAATCCTTCCTTCAAAGCGTTGTAGATGTCAAGCGCAAAGTCTTGAAAAACAGAGCCATACTCGCCGGAAATATTGGGTTTCGTATTGTCCAGCATGACCAATTTATTCTTCGGGATCTTCTCGATCATATCGATCACTTCTTGCGTAGAACTGGTGTGTTTGGATTGGTCATCACGGAAATGTGGCATTACGACATAATAATCAAAGCCTCCCAAATTTCGCTTCAAAGCGTTGATGAAAAGGGTCTCGTCACAATGGTAGATGTACATCTCCACATTTCCCTTGGTTCCGATGGCGTTTACAAAATAATCGTAGATCATCATTTTGTACGTGCTCGGTTTGTTGATCAAAAAGAAAATATTGATGACATCACTCTTGTTGATGCGCGAAATGTAGTAACCTTTTCCCTTTACAGACTCTATGATCTGCCGTTTCCGAAGTTCTTTGTAAGCCTTTTCTACGGTGTCTCTAGAGAGGAAACAGGCTTCACTTAGTTCATTGATAGATGGGATTTTTTCTCCAATTTTAATTTCTCCACCGTCAATTCCATTTAGGATAGAATCTACGATTTGTTTGTACTTTGGAACTCTGGAGTTTTCGTTAATATTAACTTCGAATATTTCTGACATGGCCCTGGGATAAGGATATTACTTCATTTTCATCATAATCTGATTTTTGACGATCGATTATTTTATGATAGACAAGATAGTAAATTTACAGTAATATGAATTTATTATTTTTAATTGTTAATAAGTCTATTATTTATAGGTGTTTAGCTTGTGATAAGCATAATTTGATGATGATGTGATAATAACATTTTTTGCTATGCAGAACCTAATATTAACCAAATGATAAATTATTTTGAACACAAAAAAAGCCTGCCGTTTCCGGCAGACCTCCTAACTAAAAATATGAATGTGAAATTTTTTAAGGCATCTTTTTAAAACCTTCCGCTTTTATTTTCCAGCTGCCGTCTTTCGGGAAACCTGGAAATTGTCCTGTCGAAGCATCCCAGCCTTCCAGCATCATTGCAACGGTTGTCAAAACACCGCCGTTTCCGGGAAGATAAATTCTAAGACGTTTGTCCTGGAAATTATGTCCGTTTTTCAGATAGGTATTGGTCTGAATGTTCATAAACAAAGCGTCCAAAGCTTTATTTGGAAGTCCCAGTCTCGCAGCGTTCATCGCGGTCATTGGGAAATCCCAACCCCACGTATGTTCCCAGTTCCATCTTTCCCAAACGATATCAAGGGTGTTTTTCATTATTTTTTTATCCAGTTTCGGAGATTCAGGAACCATTCCCAAGGCGCCTAAAACAGCTGGGTGGTCGGTCATCCATTTTGGGAAAGTGAAAGAATCTTTTGCTGATTCTGTCGATAAATAGACACCATCCTGAACCGGAAGGGGTGCCAGTTTATTAATCACATCATCCCATTTTTTATCTCTTGGTTGACCCAATCTTTCTTTCCACTGCTGAGCGATTTTAAGCGACCAATCCCAGTAGGCCACTTCGTAAGTCGGGTTGTAAGTATCTTTCGCAGGGAAAACTTCCTGAGCCGGAATGACGCCTTTCCCTAAGTTGTAGCGGTTTTTCTCCTTGTCATAAGTTGCAAAATCAGCCATAAAATCGGCTGTTGCAAAAATCAAATCTTTATATTTTTCTAAAACCTTTTTGTCTTTACTGTTGCGGTACAAAAGTTCGGTCATATAAATGATGTGCGGTTGTTCCCAAATCAAAAATGCAGCAACAGAGGAAGGACTTTCATTACCTTCATTGTCCGACATTTTAATCCAGCGAACACCTTTATAGCCCTGTCTTTCGGCTAATTTTTTAGCTTTATCAAACGACCTGAAATAATAATCCAGTTGCTTCTCCAAAATCTCCGGTCTTCCCCAAAGTGCAAAGTGAACACCGTGCCACCAATGCATTTCCGTATGCGGTTTTCCGTACCAGCTGTTGAATGTCAAACCCGTTTCCTGAGGCGGATTGTTCCCACCACACTGAACTTTCGTTAAATATTCTGATAAGACAACTCTTCGTTCAAGCTCATTGGCTCTCGGGTCTGTACTTCCTTCAAAATCAACAGCAGCACCGCTTTCCCAGAAGTTTTTCCAGCCAGAAGTACTTTCTTTTTCTGCATCAGCGAATAAAGTTCTGTTAGATTTCGGACTTTTAGCTGAAAATTCAACACTTAATTCTACGGTTTTGTTTTTCGAAGAAGGCTCGTAAACGAAATAATGTTTTCCGGCCTCACGAAGTTTTCCTTCCGTAAAATTCAATTGAGTATAATAATCTGTGCTTTGTAATTTGTGCTGAATCAAACCTTGCGTCGACTGTGAAGAAACAATTTTCGTGGTATGTTCATTTTCTCTTCCATAAAATGCGGCGTCATCCAAAAACTGTCCCGACGGATGTGGATATTTAGCAAAAACTTTAAGCTTTCCTTTAGCCACTAAATCAGATTCAATTTTCACCCCGATTTTATCTGAATTTTGGAAAGAAGCCGTCCATACTTTCACAGGAGTTCCTTCCAGAGAAAATTCGCTGGTGATAATTCCTGTCCACAAATCAATTTTCTGATTGACATTGGTCAGGTCTGAAATTTTTGCTTTTTGACCATCTTTTTTCGTAAGTTCAATCCCGATATTTCCCAGCTGCAAACGGTGTTGGTTCACACGGAAATATTCCACTGCACTTTTATTTCTTTCCGGTTCTTTGATTTGGACGCTGTACAAAGCTTTTCGCCCGTCATTATTGAAATCATAAGGCTTTAATGTTTCCTCAAATTTATAATTCTCTTTATTCGGAAAGCTGTTCCAGCCCCACTCAGACTGCGTGCCGAGAGAAACTCCATTTTTGTAATATTCAGGGAACGACTGCATTCCGGTAATGTCAACCGTGTAGGCAAACTTTCCGTTTCCAACCGTAAAAGTGGAAAGCGTATCTGCTTTTGTGTTGACAATATTATGTCGCTGAACGACTTTTTTCCGGTCAATTTTCTGGGCATTCACTGAAGAAAATCCCATCAGGAAAATCCCAAGATATATTGTAATTTTTTTCATTTTTCTTTTATTTCAGTAAATAAATTTGTTCAATGTTATATTTTATTCGGGGCGGCTATTGATTACCTCGAATGTTAAATTTTTTTTATGGCAGACATTTCCGCCTTCCACTCCCAATCTTTTGTTCGTCGTTCCTCCTCGCAAAAGGATTTCCGTTCAAGTCGGGCTGCAATATCTCACGTATCAAAATAGGACGTCATTTATTTCAAAACCGTCGCACTCATCACTCCAATCACCACATCATTACTCACGGCCGTTAATTTTATCAATTTTAATTCTTTACTCGCATCAATCGGCAAATCCAGAATTGTGGCAGAACCACCATCCACCTGACGGTCGGTAAATCCTTTAATACTCGAATATTTGCTCAAAGTTCCGCCTTTGTACAATTCTCCGGTCTTCAGTTTCACTCTGTACGGAATTTTATCATCCGGAATTTCAAATGCAAAATTATCATCAAACAAATCCTGCTCAATCGGCCACCAGTTCGTCGGATTTTTAAGTTCCAGTTCTATCGTTGAACCATCAACATATTGAACGGTTATTTTTCCATTCACAATTTGCGACTGCATCGGATTGGTAGAACCAGCCATCAGAAAATAAATTTTCTTTCCTTTCCCTGAAATTGGAATTTCTAGAGAATCAGAGTAATTATCCCACTGACTGACAAACGCGATATTTTTATCTGTTTTATCAATTAAAAAAGGAATTCCAAGGAAATCAACTTTGCCATTTTTTCTTTTGTTCATCAATCCGCTGTCATCAATTTGAGCGGTAATTAACGGGTAACACCAGTTTCCGATTCCCTGCCACGGAAGTTGTAAAGTCGGAACTTCCAGTCTCGGCGAAAGGTATTTCTGATTGAAAATTTCAGTCACTTTTTCATTGTATTTTGAGGCTAATGAAATGTTGTTGAATTGACCTTGGTTTTCTATTTCCCAGTCTGTAATTTCATTATTCTGTTTGATTCCGTTGTACTCAAGCACGATTGAATTTGTTCCTTTGCTTAAAACATTCGCAGGAATTTCAATAACTGTATTTTGATTTTTCTGAATCAAAAAAGTTTTGTTTAAACCATTAACAGTCAGTTTTCCACTAATTGGACTGGATGATTTCGACTGAATCTGCAATTTTTTATTCACCCATTCGGTCTCCAAAGGAAAACGGATGTCAACATTCACAGGTTGCCACCAGGTTGTTCCATTTTGTTCCACTTGAACGAAAAAAGTTCCTTTTCTTTCTTCTTGAATTAAGCTAAATTGATTTCCGTTTTTGGTTTTAATCAATTTCTGTGGGTCAAGAATTTCTTTTATTTTCTTTTTTGAATCAAAATTTAACTGAAGATTTTCAGAAACATAATTGACGTAATCGGTTTGCTCGTTTTTCAGTTCTTCTCCGGAATAGTTGATTTCGATTTTAAAGTCTTTTCCTTTCGGAGTTTCAAACTGAATAAATGGTTGCAGAATGGAATTCGGTTTAATCTTCCAATCCACTTTTTTACCGTTTACTTTCACCGATTTGATGTTGGAATAATTTACAGGAATCTGCATTTCCAATGCCACTGGATTCTTATATTTTGATTTAAACAAATATTCCGTCTTTTTTGAAGTTCTGGTAAATTGATAATCCCAATCCGGAAGTTTCAGCTCGGCAGAATTCCAGTCTTTCGGAAAGCCAGGTTTTATGGAGATTTTATTTTCCAATAAATTCGGATAAACTCCGAAAAGTCCTTCTGTCAATGTTCTCGAAGCAACGCCAATCGGGTCGGCAAAATCTCGGTACAATTCACCACGAAAGGCATCGTAATGAGAAAGCTGCTCAAAATTTCCCGGACTGATGCCGTAATACATCGACTCCACCAGATTTCCCTTCCAAAGTTGATATGCATCTTCTGTTCTTCCGGCTTGCCAATACGCCAAAGCGGTCTGTAAATTTTCCGCCAAAGCCACATTGTTAATCGACCAATCGTATGGTTGCCAAGTCGTAGTCGCCAAAGTAAAATAGTCTTTATTATCCGCACCTTTTACCGTAATCGGAATTTTCGGTGTGTGATGATTGATGTACTGTAAGTTTTGATAATCTTCAAATTCATTTAGAATAAACGCATCGGAAACGTGATAAATCGACCATATTCCCGGTTTGTCGTGAACGATTTGATTGCCCAAGGCATCCTTGTATTCAGCAAAATAACCTTTGTCTTTTAGCCAAAGCTGGTTTTTCATTGCCTTTAAAATCGCATCAGCTTCCTGTTCGTAAGGTTGAGGATTTTCGCCAATGATTTTCGCCAGTTTTGCCATTTCACGGTTGGCTCTGTAATTATAGGCCGAAGTGTGCGTAACCTTTCCACCCGAATATTGAAGCGCATCACTTGCCCAAATGGCAGCATACGCATCATACAAATCACCACGTTTGAAATTCCGTTTTTCCCAATCCATATGGCGAACCATTGTCGGCCACATTTTTTTCAGGAATTCTTTGTCGCCAGTGTAATTGAAGTGTGAAAACATCTGGTCGAAAAACACCAGATTCATATCGTAATGGTGAGCTTTTGTGTTGTCATTCGGATTTCTGGAAATATATCCGCTTGAAAAAACAGAAGTTCCCATTTTTTCCTCGTGTCGGGCAAGATGACGCATCGTGTCCATTTCTACGGGTGCAAATTCTGGTTTTAGAACCTGCGAATTGGCATAACTTTCAAAATGTTCTTTTGCTCTGTCGTGCCAGTTCAACGCATCGGCTGTATAAGCGCCACGCCACGCATTCAACCGCATCCTCCAGGCAACGGCTCCGTGAAGAAAGGTTGGACTTTCCCAAATTCCATCCGCTGCAACGGCTAAATTGGCTCCAAAGTTATTTAAATCCGCATCCGGAGTTTTTAGCTGAATTCTGTTAGTTAATGTTAAACGGGTTTTATCCGCTTCATTAAAGATGTTTTTCAAATCTTTATCCGAAAAAGTTTTATCCGATTTTCCTTTGGCAACCTGAATGTAAACCGGTTGTTTTTGTGAAGAATACGAAGCGTAAACTATCGGAGATTTGTCTGTTTTATTTTGAGTAAACTCAGCCAGTTTTTCCAAAGTCTCAGCATCAGTTTGCTGTAAAGAATTAACATTCGAAAAACTTCCGTAAACGGTTTGAGTTTCTTTTTTCTTATTTAAATAATTGAGTTGAAACTGATTTTTATTGAGTTGAAACTGATTGTTCAGACAATATTCAGGCAACAGATAAAATCCGGATTCGGGGTCTGCGCCGATGTCGCCGTTTCTGCTGAAAGTCGTTCCGCTCGCACCGCCGTAAACAGCATAGATTTTTGTGGAAGAATCTACATTCACAGTTTCCATTTTTAAAACCAAACCTTCTTCTTTGGCCTGTGCCAGAACGGTCAGTTTTAAAGTTCCAGTTCCGAGAATCGGGTCTTTGATTTCATATAACATCGAACCAGGTCGGTAACGTGTTTCAATTTTATCAGCCTTTATTAATTGTTTAATTGAATTTCCTTTCTGAATAACGAACTGAAGATTTCCGCCCATTCCCGGAAGATACAATGCGAATTCCGGCAAATCTCCCGCTTCAACTCTCGAAGCACGGTTATCGCCATACAAAGCACGGTTGAATCTGTATTTTCCGTTGACCAGTAAAAAATCGCCTTTGTCTTCTTTGTAATGCAGTTCACGCTCATTATTCTGCCAGTGTTTCGACTGGGAATAGGAGAGTGAGAATGCCGACAAAACCAGAAGTCCGGCGAAAATGGTTTTTCTTCGCATTTTATGGTTTTAACTCAGTTAATGGCTGTCCGTTAACGGTTACATTTTTTAAAGTCACATTTTTCAGATAATCTACTTTGTAAGGAATCTGAACGCCAACCATTTTTGCATTAATCATCGTGAAATCAGTTACTGGCGAAGATTCGTAAGCATCAGAAAATACGGCATATTTACCGCCTTTGTCAACGGTTAAATTTTCAACCCAGATATTTCTGATGGTCGGAATGTGATTTCCCGGCTTTTCATAATGCATATTGAAACGAACGGCCGCTTCTTTGTAAGCACCCACTTTTGTGTTGTAGAAAAATACATTTTCAATCGTTCCGCCACGGCTCGAGCTGGTTTTAATTCTCAATGCCCGGTCAAGATTCTTGCTGTCCATCACGTTTCCGATGGCGTAAATATTTTTAGCACCGCCTGCAATTTCACTTCCAATTACAACACCGCCGTGACCGTCTTTCATTTCGCAGTTTTCGATGATGTGATTTTCTGCAGGTCTACCGATATCTCTTCCATCTTCGTCTCTACCTGATTTGATGGCGATACAGTCGTCTCCTGTGTCGAAATAAGAATCTTTAATCCAGACATTTTTACAGGCTTCAGGGTCGAAACCGTCGTTATTCGGTCCGTGGCTGATGACTTTTACTCTTTCAATTAAAACATTTTCACACAAAACAGGATTCAGATTCCACATTGGAGAATTTTTCACCAAAACATCCGCCATATAAAAGTTTTTAGACTTGTAAGGCTGAACGAAATTCGGTCTTAAATACCATCCGTCTCCAAAAATTCTTTCTCTTGCTGGCGTTCTGTTGGCCATATATTCGTGAAGTTTAGCTCTGGCAGGGTTTTGTCTTCCCGGACGCGATGTGTTGTAGCCATATTTTGTAGCACCACACCAGAACCACCAGTTGTCTAAATCTGAATTTCCATCCAAAGTTCCTTTTCCGGTCACGGCAATGTTTTCTTCTTCGTAAGCATAAATCAAAGATGAATAATTCATACATTCCATTCCTTCCCAACGCGTGAAAACGATAGGGTAGTCGTTGCTGTCCTGACTGAACAGAATCGTTGAACCGTCCGTCAAATGAAGATTTACATTAGATTCAAGATAAATTGCACCGGTGAGGAAAACGCCGTTTGGAACCACAACTCTTCCGCCACCTTCAGAACTGCATTTTTCAATCGCTTTTTTGAAGGCTTCCGTGTTTTTTGTTTTTCCATCTCCAACTGCTCCGAAATCTGTTATCAGATAGTCTGCTTTTCTGAATTTTGGAGCTTTGATTTGTTTCTTTAAAGCTTTAATTTCTTTTAAAGGCTGCTTTGCGGAAGTCCACGGTTTGTATTGAGCGGAAAGCGGTATTGACAGTAGAAATGCGAGGAGAACTAAAGCGAGTTTTTTCATAATGACAGAATTAAATTTTCTTAAAGATGCTAAAAATCTTTAAATAGTTTCTTTATAAACGCAATCTAAAATTATTATGAGTAACGATTGTCCTGCACTGTCTGTATCCTGAATTTTTTGTATTTTAAAGTTGATGACCCGTTTAAAAATTTACTCTTTCAATCGATTGGACCTAGATCATCCATTTCAAATCAGTGATTGAACTAAAAATAATCTTTTGAAAATCTGTGACTTTAATTAATTGCAATCTTATGATCAGAACAATCTATAAAAATGCTTTTGTCCAAAAATATCTTATTGCCTAGCATTCCAGACATTCCGGAGAATTTCATCAAAGAAAATTGTGCATTCGAAAAACCTTCCACGTAAGTCAATTCTTTAACTGGAATTTTGATATGATCAAATTCGATATTCTGATCACAACTGGCGGTGTAAGTGGTCAAAACATTATTCCAACTTTTGGATTTTTCAATCTTCACTTTGGAATTTTTCAACTTTAATTTTTCCCATTCCTCTTTGTAGGTCAAAAATTCGAAGGCGCTGGTTCCAGAATCGTAGAGGAATTTTCGTTGTTCACCTTTCAAAATTCCGGGAATAATGATTTTTCTCTTTTTGAATTTGAAATCGATGAGCTTATTCCTGAAATCTGCAGGAATGCTGGATACATTTAGAACAACGAGATCTTCTCTAAAGTTGATCAGCGTTTTTCGGTCTTCCAACACATCTGCACCCAGCGTTCCAATGATTTTTATCGAATCACTTTTATCGTCTTTATTAGTTTTATATATTTTAAATTGATCTGATGAAATTTCGGTTTTTCCAACAAAGAATGAAGTTTCTGCTTGCTCATTATCAATAGAAATTTCTCTGATGTCCTCTATCGATTGGGAATAAAATACAGTGTAAGCCGAACCTGTATCAAATTGAAGATAATAAGTTTCCGAATTTCCAGAAAAATGAATGGGCAAAAGCAAAACATTTTTATCATTTCCGAGCCAGGTAATTGGGATGTTTCCACTTTCGTTTTTTACAGTCAAGTAATTTTTTTCTGGCGTGAATTTCTGATCAAAATAAATGTAACCTGCAATTGCTGTCAATATCAAAATAACTAAAAATCCGAGTGCGATCTTTTTGAATAACTTCATTGTCAAAATTTTTCTGCAAGATTCGGTTTTACAGATCAATTAACTTTAAAAAGCGATATGACAATTTAACGTCAGTTTTATGACAGAGTTTATAAGAAGTTGTTTTTCAGTTTGATACTGATGTTTTGGTTTTGGTTGAGGCTGATTCCATTTTTGATGATGATGCAGATTTTTGTAATGATAAAGGCAATCAATGGAATCAAAAATAATGGAAATTTGATTGATATTGACCTCTGAATAAACGGAGAAATAATCATCAAAACAGAGAAAACTGAAGTCAGAATGATATGAATGCTCACAATACTTTTCCCTAATTCTCTGTTGTTGGGATCTTTGGTCTTGTAGGTCAAAATCGCTGGGAAAATAATGCTGCCAAATGGAATGATCAATCCGCACAAGGCAGAAAGATTGATGAGTTTTGCTCTGTCGACTGTCGGATTTTCCTCTCCTGTAGAAAACAAATTTTCTGGTTGAATGTCCAACGCTTTTGTAATCGCTTTCAGCGTAAAACCTTTGGGTGGATTCCCAGCTTCGATTCTCTGGATGGTTCGCAAAGAAAGTCCAGACTTTTCCGCTAATTCGGTTTGGGTCAGGTTTTTTTGTTCGCGAAGGATTTTGAGGTTGGATTGCATTTGTTTTCTTTAAAATTGTGATCAAACCTTATCCAAAGCAATCCGTTTCTCCTTAGAATTCAAAAACTGGGTAGGAGAGAAGCCTGTGATCTTTTTGAACTGATTGGAAAGATGCTGCACACTTTTGTAACCCAATTTCAAAGAAATCTCTGTCAGATTGAATTCCTTATAAAGCAAAAGTTCCTTCACCTTTTCAATTTTTTGAAGGATGAAATATTGTTCAAGCGTCACATTTTCATTTTGTGAGAAAAGCTTGGAAATCGCGCTGTAATCTTTGTTGAGCACAGAACTTAGAAATTCGGTCAGAATGAATTCTTCGGTGATATCTTCTTCAGATATTTTTTGGATGATCAGATTTTTGATCTTCTCGATTTGTTTTTTGGATGAATCTTCCAGGATTTCAAAACCAGTGGACTTTAGTTTAGAATTCAGGTTTTGGAGAACTTTGTCGGAAATCTCATTCTTAGTTTCCACTTCACCAAGTTCAATGTTGGAAATCTCAATCTCAAGTTCATCAAAAATAGCCTGGACGGCGGAAATACAACGGTTGCAAACCATATTTTTGATAGAGATTTTCATAACTCAAATTTAATCAATTTATGGATATGAAAAAAGCATCACGATTTGTGATGCTTTTGTGAGATTTGATTTCAAAATCAATTATTTGATGATCAGTTTTGTGTTTGATCTTTTCCCTTCATAATGTTGGGTGATGATGTAAACGCCAGATTGCAAATTGGTGTTGATCTCGTTCTTTCCCTTGTTCACGATTGCAGAATGAACGACTTTACCACTTAGGTCCTGGATCACGATATTTCCGGCATTTTCTGTATCAAGGAAAAAACGATTTTTGCTCGGGTTTGGATAGATCTTCATTGCTGATTTTGAGACATCAGATACAGACAATGGTAATGCACAGTTATAAGGTTTGTAATTTATGGTGTTGGAAGTCTGACTTCCTATAACTTCTTCTACCATTGCGTCTGTCGAAAGTTCGTCTTCTCTCCAACAGTTTCCAACAGCATTGATTGGATTGGTCGTATTGTTAAATAAAGCAACAGTTTCTCCGCCGTTAACATTGTTTTTGAAAATGTTATTTCCAGGATTTTCAATGGTTCCCACATTGGCTGTTCCATTACTTAAGATTGTAATTCCCCAAAGATTACCTCTGATCTGGTTTTCTGTAATGACAACATCTTTCGCGCCATAGATTGAGATTCCGCTACCGCCCAAGTTTGCATCGTTTTGGGTGTTGTTGTTTTCTATAATATTATTTTTGATAGTACCTGTAGAAGTAGAAGCGTAGGATGTAATTCCGTAACGGTTATCTCTGATGGTGTTTCCTTCGATTCGGAATCTGTTTGTTCCGCCAGCCAACGCCGATGCTGAAATCCCACCAACCATTATTTTTGTACGATCTCCGATGATCGTATTATTAATGATCTTCAAAGAATCTGTTCCGCCAGGTCCCATATTGATCTGTGGTGTATTGATATTTTCTGTCACATTGCCAAAAAAATAATTATTGCTGAATGTCCCCGAAACTGTTGCGTTCGCAGCTGATCCGATTGCCGCTTTTGAGTTTTCTAAGAATTGAGAGTTGCTCACAATTGGACTACCTTTAGAAAAACTTAGTGCACCACTCGTAGAAACACCACCATTATTTTTGTAAAGGATACAATTGTCCATTAAGAAATTCGCGGATAAAACCCTTACGCCACCGCCATATTCTACTCTTGTATTTCTTATTTCTGCAACCGATCCATCCTCAAAACGAATCCCTTTGAATGGTGAAGCAATATCTGTCGCTGTAATTGTGAAATTACCCGCTGTAGTTTTGTATTCGCCATAAATAAAAATGGTGATGCCAGAATTGACTTTCAAGGTTGTGTTTTCGTCGATCAAAAGTTTGTCTGTGGCAGAAAGTGTAAGGTCGGCCGTCAAAGTGTAATCTGTACCGCTTTTCACCAAAACGGTCGGTGCAGCAGCAGATAAGCTGGTCAGCGTGTAACTGGTTCCGTTATTCGGACTGGTGAATTGAGCCTTGGCAAAAGCACAACCCAACATCAGTAAAAGAGTAAATTTCTTCATAAACTTAAATTTTTTGAATATCAAATTTATCAATGTATTTTGTGTTTAACATAATATATTTGTAAAAATTTATTAATATGTATTCAGAATTAATAGCTGGAACAATGCGTTGGGGCGTTTGGGGCGCAGATCATCCCGAGAGAAAAGTACAGGAACTGATAGAAGTTTGCCTGGAGGAAGATATCACTACCTTCGATCACGCCGATATTTACGGAGGTCACACTACGGAAGAACTTTTTGGTAACGCTTGGAAAGGAATGAATATCGAAAGAGATAAAATTCAACTGATCTCCAAATGTGGAATCGTGATGGATTCTGAGAAAAAGCCATCGCAACTCAAATATTACAACTATGATTCTGATTATATTTTAAATTGTGTTGATGAAAGTCTCAGCAATTTGAAAACAGATTATCTAGACCTTCTTCTATTGCATCGCCCGTCGCCTTTGTTGGATCCAGAAAAGGTTGCCAAGGTCTTTGAAACTTTGAAGTCCCAAGGCAAAGTGAAGGAATTTGGCGTGAGCAACTTTTCTGCTTCCCAATTCGACCTGTTGAATCAATATTTTCCTTTAGTAACAAATCAAATCGAAGTCTCAGTCAATCATTTGAACGCTTTCTATGATGGTACTTTGGAGCAATTGATGCGCAAAGGTCTGAGACCGATGGCCTGGTCTGTGATGGGAAATTATTTCTCGGAAAAGACAGACCAGAATATGATTATTAGCAATGTTCTGAAAGAGCTAGCTGATAAATATGATGTTGAGGAAAACCAGCTGTTGTTAGCATTTATTTTGAAGCATCCAGCGAAGATCATTCCTGTGATCGGAACCTCTAAAGTGGAAACCGTCCGGCACTTGAAAAAATCATTATTGATTGATTTGGAAGCAATAGATTGGTTCCGCATATTGGAAGCAAGCCGAGGAAAACAGGTGGATTGACAGATTTTCAATTCACTTTAAATTAATTTTCAAAATATATAATTATTCAAAAATAATTGTATCTTGCACTCAATTATATTTGAAATCAATAATCTTCTTTTGTTGTTTTTCCTGATATAATATTAAAACAACAGTTAACTTAATTTTTTTTTAAAATGAACATTTTTGTTTCAAACATCAATTACGCAACTAAAGATTATCAGTTGCAAGAATTATTCGAAGAATTTGGAGAAGTAACTTCTGCAAAGATCATTACTGACCGTGACACTGGGAGATCAAAAGGATTTGGTTTCGTAGAAATGGGAGACGAAGAAGGAAAACAAGCATTAGATGCTTTAAATCAGAAAGAATTTAACGGTAAAATACTAAATGTTACCGAGGCTAGACCAAGAGAAGAGAAACCAAGAAGATCTTTCGATAACAACCGTGGTGGTGGTTACGGAGGTGGTAACAACCGTGGAGGTGGTTACGGTGGTGGAGAAAACCGTGGAGGCGGTGGAGGCGGCCGTTGGTAATATTCCTTAACAAAACAAGAAAGCGATCTATTTTTAGATCGCTTTTTTTGTGCTTGTAATTTATCAAATTGACCTCAGAAAAATGATTTTAAAATCTTACTTTTTCTTGATCAACAAATAGGCGTTTTCAAAATCTATGGTTGGCAAAGGATTTTTTTTGTGCTTTTCAATGATCAGATTTCCCAGTGATATTTTGAGATGGTACTTTTCCAGATGACCTTCCATCGCCATTTCGGGTAAATTTATTTTTCCGATTTTTCCTTTGTATTTTGTTTTTAGATCTATGATTAATGAAGAAAAATCAGCTTCTTCTTTAGAATTTAAAATAACTTTGAACTGCGGTTCCTCATCCGTTATTCTGTCGAAGATCTCAAACGTGTCATTGCCAATAGTTTTGGCGCTGTGGTTATATCTGTTGAAGTAAAAAACATAATTGTAACCGCTAACATCTACAATTTGTTGATTTGAAATTAATTCTAATCTTTGATAATCCGAAGTCGATTTATCTGTCTTTTTAAGATTAGAAAATTGGTCTTTTACAATGTAGTAAAGCGAATATGAATTTGTAGATTGATTGATTTCTTTGGCTAAATCTTCCTGTTTTTTAATATCTATTAATTTTAACAAGGATTCGTTTTCATTTCGTTTGCCCAAAAATTCAAACTTGTTCGCAATTTCCGTCGCTGTGCTATCAACAATTCGTCTTGTAAAATCGATTTTCTGGTTGTTGTCAAGCAATTTATTTTCATTGAGGATTTGAAGCAGTTGATTTTTCTGACTTCGTTTCGCCACAGAAAATGTATTGAGAAATGGGAAAATCAACGCAAACAATCCAAAGGCAAAAAGACTTGTTGGAATGAATTTGATGTTCGCATTTTTATTAATGATAAAATAGAAAACGACAGTAGCCAACCAAATTGAAAGAAGCACGACAAAGTATCTCGGTTCCGTGTATCCATATTCCAGGATCCTTGTAAAAATAGCGGTGAAAAGTAAGATCAATAATGGAATTAAGGTAAAGTAAAAGATTTTCGAAAACATCTTGACCCAAGACTTCGCCGAATTTTCTTTTAAAGGATGAACCAGCAATATCGCCAAAATCCCAACGATCGAATAGGCGAGGACGAGATATGAAACCCAACCTCGCGGCAATTCCCAATTGATGAGGATTTTCGCCGAATAGAAATACAAGATGACAACATATATAATAAGGAGTGGAATTAGAATATATTGTGTGAAGAATTTTAGAACGACTGGATATTTGCCTTCTTTTTCCAAATCCTCCAGACCTTTTTCGTTGAATAAAAGAAAGATAAAACTACTTCCGAATATGGCTAATAAATAAAAAACGCGCAGATATATTTTATCATTAAAATTAAAATCAAAAAGCTTGTCCACCGCGACAATCGCCAATTCTACACCGCCGGTCAAAACGCCAGTGAAGATAACGGTGAGGAAAATATTAATGAAGAGATTCTTGTTGTATTGCCAAAAATGCATCTCGGTTTTCTGCCCGAAAAATGAAGCAAACGAAACGAAAAGATGCGACAAAATAAAAGTCGGAATCAGTAGAAACGCATACACTTCGGTGAAATCTTTTTGCAATTTTGGCAACAGAAAATAGAAGCCGATCAAGAATAAAATTCCGCCAAGTTCGAGCAATATCTGTTTTCCGATTCGCTGCGAAAGGATTTTCAAACCAAACATCAACGAAATTCCCAAACACGAAACCAAAGTCAGTTTGGTCAACGTGAAAACTTTCTCGCTGGTGCGGAAATTTTCCTCAGCGATGAACATCAAACAAATCGACGCCGACAAAGCCATCAATAAAACCAAAGGGAATTGCCGAATGGCAAAACTCGCTTTCCCGAATATTTCGTTTATTTTTTGATTCATGATGTTTGTCTTTTTTTAGTTAGAATTAAAATTACTTATTCTTCTTTTTACCTTTTTTCTTATCCTTTTTTTCTTTCTTCTTAGACTTTTTCTCACCAGTGATCTCTTTGATGAAATCCTGGATGTGATTGTCTTCCTCTGTGTTCTCTCTTATTGAGGCCTTCGTCTTTTTCCCATCCACGAATGGCTCCAGATCTTTAGCTACAACAAATTTTTCGTCAACCAAAACCTGCAGCAATGCGCTTCCGGAATTGTCAAAGTAATTTTCGAGAAAGCGACTCAATACAAATTTTTTGTAATCATCAAAACCGATTGTTGGTGTGTAGAGGTAAATTCTTCCTTGTTTCTCGGTTGAAAGATAATCTTTGTCTACCAGGATTTTCAAGAATGTCGAAACCGTGTTTTGGTGAGGTTTTGGTTCTGGATAAATGTCCATCAATTCTCGGAAGTAGATTTGACCTTTGTTCCAGATCAGTTGCATTATTTCTTCCTCAGAAGGTGTTAAAGATTGTAACATCATAAAAATGAATATTTTAAAAGATAATGGCGTTCACCATTACAAGATAGATTAAAGATACAAAAATAGCGATCGCGCCACCGGACAAAACTTCTTTTGGTGTGTGTCTTTTGAGGATCACTCTGGTAATTCCAATGACGATTGAAAGTAGAAACCAAAAAATGCCGATCACTGGTTCTATGGTGAAGAACAAAGCCGCAACATAAATATTGAGACTCGTGTGCATTGAACTTTTGATGAAGAAATTACTGACCTGCATCAAAATTAATAAAATACAAAGCATAAAAATTGCCCAATCCATTTCCTTGTGAAGGTAAAAATCCACGGCTAAGAAGATGACCGTTGCAATAATAATGAAGATATAAAGCGAATGCCGTTGCTTGCGATTCGAAACATCCATATTAGTGTAATTCCCATTCTTCACATTTCTGTAGATCCAAAGCGCAACTGGAATGATCAACAAGAGTAGGATTGGTAAAAACTTTGCAGAAGCCTGCTCCCAAGTGTAATTCTTGTAACTGTAATAGAAAAAGTAAATGACGAGAGAAACCAACGGGTTGAAGAAATTCGAGATCACTTTCGAAAGCGTAATAATAATTGGGTTTTTGATTTCCATTCAGCAAAATTTCGACCTCAATATACAACATTTATCATTTTCTCCAAACTTCTCCTTTTGAATTAAGTTCATTAATAATGCAATCGATTGCGCAATTTTTTATATTAAATTGACCTAATGAATTTAATCTGTGGAAAAATATGATAATATGCATACAATAAAGAAATATTTTTTTCTTATTTTTGCTACATATTTCGAAATTACAATGAAAGAATTTTCAAAAGAAGTCTACCTTAAATGGTATGAAGAAATGACGATGTGGAGAAGGTTTGAAGACAAATGCCGTTCTCTTTATCTTAAACAGAAAATCAGAGGTTTCTTACACCTTTATAACGGTCAGGAAGCCATTCCAGCAGGTTTTACCCACGCAATGGACCTTTCCAAAGACAGTATGATCACAGCATACAGATGTCACATCCATCCAATGGCGATGGGCGTTGACCCAAAAAGAATCATGGCAGAACTTTGTGGAAAAGCTACAGGAACATCTCAGGGAATGGGAGGTTCTATGCACATTTTCAGCAAAGAGCATCGTTTCTATGGTGGTCATGGTATCGTTGGCGGTCAGATCCCTTTGGGAGCAGGTATTGCATTCGGTGACAAGTATTTTGACAGAAAAGCTGTCAATATCTGTTTTATGGGTGATGGTGCTGTACGTCAAGGTGCGCTTCACGAGACTTTCAATATGGCAATGAACTGGAAACTTCCTGTAGTATTCGTTTGTGAGAACAACGGCTACGCAATGGGAACTTCTGTGAAAAGAACTGCCAACCACGAAGATATTTATAAATTAGGATTAGGATATGAGATGCCTTGTCTTCCTGTAGATGCGATGGATCCGGAGAAAGTAGCAGAAGCTGCTTACGAAGCGATCGAAAGAGCAAGAAGAGGAGACGGGCCAACTTTCATCGAGGCTAGAACGTACCGTTACAGAGGTCACTCTATGTCGGATGCGGAACCTTACAGATCAAAAGACGAAGTGGCGCAATACAAATTGGAAGATCCGATCGAGATTGTGAAACAAAGAATCTTTGATAACAATTGGGCGACCCAAGAAGAATTGGACGCTTTGGAAGAAAAATCAAGAGAGTTTGTAGAAGAATGTGTAGAGTTTATGGAGAATTCTCCGTATCCAGATGCAAATCTTCTTTATGACTATGTATATTCCACTCCGGATTATCCATTCATCAACAAATTAGAAAATAATTAATTTTATAAAAAAAATTATGGCAGAAGTAATTACGATGCCCCGCTTGTCGGATACGATGACGGAAGGCAAAGTTTCAAAATGGCACAAAAAAGTTGGTGACACTGTAAAAGAAGGTGATATTCTTGCAGAGATCGAAACAGATAAAGCAGTTCAGGATTTTGAATCCGAGATCAACGGAACTTTATTATTCGTTGGCGTAGAGGAAGGTTCTGCTGCACCAGTAGATTCTATTTTGGCAATCATCGGTAAAGAAGGAGAAGATATTTCTTCACTAACGAACGGCGGAGGTGCAAAACCAGAAGCTGCTGCTGAAAGCAAGTCCGAAGAAGAATCAAAAACCCAAGGCGAATCTACAGATGTAGAAACTGAAAGCACCGACTCAACGAGCGGAGCCGAAGTGCCTGAAGGTGTAGAGGTGATCACAATGCCTCGTCTTTCTGATACAATGACCGAAGGTAAAGTTGCCAAATGGCAAAAGAACGTAGGTGACACTGTAAAAGAAGGTGACATCCTTGCTGAGATCGAAACTGACAAAGCTGTTCAGGATTTCGAATCTGAAGTGAACGGAACTTTATTATACCAAGGTGTTGCTGAAGGTGACGCTGCGGAAGTAGATAAGATCTTAGCGATCATCGGTCCTGCAGGAACGGACGTTTCCGGTGTGGTTTCCGGTGGCGGTAAAAAAGCAGCTGCTCCAAAAGCAGAAGCAAAAACCGAAACTAAATCTGAAGATAAAAAAGAAGAGGCTCCAGTAGCTGCATCTTCTACAGGCGAAAGAATCGCAATCTCTCCTTTGGCCAAGAAAATCGCACAAGATAAAGGTGTAGATTTCTCAGCTATCAAAGGTTCTGGTGAGAACGGAAGAATCGTGAAAAAGGATGTTGAAAACTATCAGCCGTCTGCTCAGCCAGCAGCTGCAGCTTCAGCGCCGAAAGCGGTTTCTGCTCAGCCAAGCGTAGCATTCACGCCAGGAGAAGATTCTGAAACTGTGAATTCTCAAATGAGAAACATCATCGCGAAGAGATTGGGTGAAAGTAAATTCACTGCGCCACATTATTATCTGACGGTTGAGATCAACATGGATAAGGCGATCGAAGCGAGAAAAGAAATGAACGCTGTGCCAGACACCAAAGTATCGTTCAACGATATGGTGATCAAAGCGGTTGCAGTGGCATTGAGAAAACATCCACAAGTGAATTCTTCTTGGGCAGGTGACAAGATCATCCACCACGGGAATATCAACGTTGGGGTAGCAGTAGCTGTTCCAGACGGATTGGTAGTTCCAGTATTGAAGAATACAGACTTTATGTCTTACAACGACATCTCCGCATCTGTAAAAGATATGGCTGGAAGAGCGAAAACAAAAGCGCTTAAAGCTAACGAAATGGAAGGTTCTACTTTCTCCGTTTCAAATCTTGGAATGTTTGGGATTGAGACGTTTACATCGATTATCAATCAACCGAATTCTGCGATCCTATCTGTAGGAGCCATCGTTGAGAAACCAATCGTTAAGAACGGACAAATTGTTGTTGGAAACACCATGAAATTGTCATTGGCTTGTGACCACAGAGTAATTGATGGAGCAACAGGTGCTCAGTTCTTGCAAACGCTTAGAACTTATCTGGAAAGTCCATTGACGCTTTTATTAGGATAAAAACTTGTTCGAAATATTTTATAAAACCTTTCAATTCTGTTGAAAGGTTTTTTTTGTTTCTGAATTTAAATTTTTAAGAATTGGTATTAGGCTGTAATTTTGTTTAATGATTTGAATTATATTAAAAACAGATTGTTTATAGAAAACCACAACTTGTATTTAGTTTAAACAGGTTGTTTGGAGAAAACCACAACTTGTATTTAGTTTAAACAAGTTGTTTAGAGAGAAACACAACTTATTTTTTGTTTAAACAAGATGTTTAGAGAAAAACACAACTTGTATTTAGATTAAACAGGTTGTTTGAAGAAAACTACAACTTGTATTTAGTTTAAACAAGTTGTTTGGAGAAAAACACAACTTGTATTTAGTTTAAACAGATTGCGTAGAGAAAACCACAACTTGTATTTTGTTTAAACAAGTTGTTTGGAATGGATTACACTTAAATATAAGTTTAGAATAAATTTTAATTGATGGACTCACGTCGTGCTGATAACCCAAGCTGCGTAAGGGATGGAAGCGGTTATCCTTTTTGTCTTTGGATTAATATCAATTTGGATGGGAAACGTTCTAGACAAAAAGATAATAGTGGACAGCCCGACCCGCTTGTTTTTTGCTAAACTGAGAGCTTTCTATCAAAATGGAGAAACGTCTTGGCAAAAACAAAGGGTTACGCCCAAATAATTAGCATTTCAATTTGGGATTTGATTATATTTGTGCCGTGAAAAAGCTTAGTTTTTTATTTCTTTTCGTAGGAAGTTTGGTGTTTGGACAAGATCATTTGTCGGGGTTCAATATGATGTCTTTTACGTACAAAGCGAGTCCGAAATGGATGGCTTATGTAGAGCTTCAAACGAGAGCCAGACGGGATTACACCGTGATCGACTATTATGAGACAAAAGGTGGAATTGGCTACAACATCACGAAAAACAATCAGGTTTTTGTAGGCGCCGGGCGTTACGGAACTTATGAGAAGATGAAGATATCTCAGGAGGAATTCCGGATGTGGTTGCAATATACTTTTACGCAGAGGCTTGGAAAGTTGAAGCTGGATCACAGGGGTAGGGCAGAGCAGCGCTATTTCTACGCCAGCCAAACGGGTGAACATACCAAGGCGAACCGTTTCCGCTACCGACTGAGCGCAACTTTGCCGATCAATAAAGATAAGGTGCAGGAAGAAACTTTTTTTGTGAATGCTTTTGAGGAGATCTTCCTTGGACCTGTGGACCCAAACTTCAAGCGTAACCGGACCTTTGCAGGTTTTGGTTACCAGTTCAACCACAGTTTGTCTGTGACTTCAGGTTATATGTTCCAGCGGGAATTTGCGGCGAAAGGGAATGATAATTTTCACTTCCTCTATTTCGCGCTCAACTTTACGATTGATGGGACGGATGACGAGAAGGATATTGTGATCCCGATGGTGGATTAAAAATTGTTTCCCCAACCCTAAAGGGTGCAATTTTTCTGAAATTTTCCTCCCTTTAGGATTGGGGAAAGAAAATTTCAGAATTAGTATTTCTAATATTTTTCAATCAGATAAAGATAGGCTTTCAGATATTTGTTGAAGCGCTTCAAATCTTTTTCTTCGAGCAATGTTGTGCATCTGGTGAGGTCCATATTGTCGCGCAGATCATTCAGTTTTACAGCAATCGCCAACGGACTTTTCTCTATCCTTGCCACGAATGCGTCATAATCCAAATGTTCCTCTTCCCGTTTCGTCAGACATTCCACAGCTTCTAGAATGTGCTCTGGAAAACCTTTTTCTCGGAGAAATTCTAATGGGAATTCCGGGTTGTCTTCCACAACATCGTGCAGTACGCCAACGATCTTTTCGTCGATGGTCTTTCCCGCATTCATCACGCGGAAAACGTGACCTAAGTAAGGCGCATCGTATTTGTCGGTTTGTTTTTTATGTGCTTTGGTAGCGATTTTTATGGCTTTGTAGAGAAGTTCGTGTGTGGACATTTAGTTAGTTTAATATAATATTTTCCTGATGTATATTTCGTATAATTATTTTCTCTCACAAAAATCAATTAAGTAATTTCTGATTTCAAAGTCTGTTTTATCACCTATTTTATTAAAGATTTTACAAGCGTTATCATTATTACCAATTGCTAAATAAGATACACCTAAATTAAGTAATGATTCCTTTATCAATGTTTTAAACCTATTATTTTTAATCTGTAAATCTTGAATCTGTGAAAATTCCACTATAGCTTTCTCAAATTTATTATTTCTGAAATATTCTAGGCCATTTGCTCTTGATTTATATAACTTTTTTTCCTCCTTATCATTTAAATCATTTGCCCATTTTAATTGATTAACTTCTTTGAAGATAAGTAAATCTTTTCCAGAAATATTTTCCAAAAAAGGTTCTGCTTTTTTCAAAGCATTTATATAATCATTGTCAAAATCATTGTCAATAGAATTTAAGATTTTAATATCCTTAATTTTATTCTCTGCAGTTAAAATAAATTCAACTTGAAAATTTAAATTTTTAAAATCTTTTGAAGATCTGTCTCTAGTATTTTTATCTATAAATTCTTCAAAAGAATGTTCATTATTGAATTCATATCCTGATAAATCATTATCAACATAGAAAGTAATTCCATTTCTTTGAGCCTCTTTAAGTGAAAACTCAGGAAATTTCTTAATGAAATCTTTTATTTTCAAAAAATAACTTATTTTATTATCTCCCTCATCTTGGATTAATAAATAGTTTTCTCTCAATGAATAATTTATAATTCTAAAAGGAGTCTTAATCTTATTGGATGTAAAAGTAGAATTAAAGGACTGACTATTGATTTTTAATTTATCTGGACTTATGGTATAGGTTAATTTTGAAGAGTAATTCGGACTATTTATTTCAATTTTTTTTCCGGTGTCAAATAAGGTTCTAACTAATATCCATTTTCCAATTAAATTATTCTCCTGAGAATAGCAAAAGGATGATGAAAACAATAAAATTATTAATGAGCTTTTAAGGTTCAAATAAGAGCTTAATCTATTATTAGTTTTATATAATTTTTTCATTTATCTCCCTTTCAATTCATCAAACAAACGTTCCAAAGAACCAAGGTCGGAGATCAAAACCTCTCTCGCTTTCGCACCGTTAAAACCACCAACTACGCCAGCGGCTTCCAGCTGATCCATAATTCTTCCAGCCCTGTTGTATCCTAATTTCAATTGTCTTTGAAGCATGGATGTTGAACCTTGTTGTGTCGAAATGACGATTCTTGCCGCCTCTTCAAAAAGCTGATCTTTCTCGTTCGGGTCGAAGGCACCAACGGTTGAACTGCCTTCGTCGCTGGAATATTCTGGAAGAAGATAAGCGTCTGGATAACCTTTTTGTTCACCCACAAATTCAGCAATTCTCTCTACTTCCGGCGTATCTACAAACGCACATTGCAAACGTGTCAGATCATTTCCATTGAAGTAAAGCATATCACCACGTCCAACCAATTGCTCCGCTCCAGGCGAATCCAAAATCGTCTTAGAATCGACTCCCGAAATTACACGGAACGCGATCCTCGCAGGGAAATTCGCTTTGATCATACCTGTGATGACGTTTACGGAGGGTCTTTGTGTTGCAACGATCAAGTGGATTCCAATCGCTCTTGCCAGTTGTGCTAGACGTGCAATCGGATGTTCAACTTCTTTTCCTGCCGTCATGATCAGATCGGCAAACTCATCGACCACCAAAACGATGTAAGGTAAATATCGGTGTCCGTTTTCAGGATTCAGTTTTCTTTGAGCGAATTTGGCGTTGTATTCTTTTATGTTTTTACAGAATGCATTTTTCAAAAGGTCATAACGCTGATCCATTTCGATACAAAGTGAGTTCAAAGTATTGATCACTTTTGCATTGTCTGTAATGATCGCATCTTCTGTATCAGGCAATTTAGCTAAATAATGTCTTTCAATTTTTGAATATAAAGAAAGCTCTACCTTCTTCGGATCCACCATTACAAATTTCAGTTCGCTCGGATGTTTCTTATATATTAAAGAAGTCAAGATCGCATTGATCCCAACCGATTTTCCTTGTCCGGTTGCTCCAGCCATCAATAGGTGAGGCATTTTAGCAAGATCCGCCACGAAAACCTCGTTGGAAATGGTCTTTCCAAAAACGATTGGAAGATCCATATCCGCAGTTTGGAATTTCGGCGATGCAACAACGGAACGCATAGAAACCATGGTCGGATTTTTTCTTGGGACCTCAATTCCTATGGTTCCTTTTCCTGGCATTGGCGCGATGATACGAATTCCAAGCGCGGAAAGATTCAAAGCAATATCATCCTGTAATTTCTTGATCGCTGAAACTCGGATTCCAGCTTCTGGTACGATCTCGTAAAGAGTAACTGTTGGTCCAATCGTCGCTTTGATCTCAGAAATTCCAACGTTGAAAGTTTTTAGCAAGCCAACAATCCTGTCTTTATTTTCTTCTAATTCGTCGTGGTTGATGGTGATCTCTTCGTTGCCATAATCTTTTAATAATTCAACCGAAGGCATTTGGAACTTCGCCAGATCCAGTTTATGGTCGTACAATCCATGTTTGCTGACAAGGTCGTCGGATTTTTGCTGTTCCGCTGTTGGAACATAGACTTCCTCTTTTTTAACTTCTATATTTAAAGTGATATCGTCATTTGCTTTTACAGCTGGCGTTTCTACTAAAGGTTTCTCTATAACAATTGGTTTGTCAACGATTGGTTTTTCAATCGGAGCTTCAGTTGATAGAACGATTGATTCAGGCTGCGTTTCCTGGACGTCTTCAACAAACGTTGTTTTATTAGGCGTTTTGATCGGCTCAAAATCCTGGGTCACTTTGATGTTGCTAAAATCATTGTCGCTCTTGGCTGGAACTTCGTTAACAGCTAATTTTTCTGGAACAATTTCTCTATCCAATTCTTCATCCGCTTCAAAATCTTCATTGGAATCTGGCATCAGACCTTTCAGCTTGCCGAACGTGTTATCATTAATATCGTTCAGTTTATTTTTAATGGAACTTGGTCTTAGATTAAATTCCAAAACAAAATACAAAGCGAAACTTACAAAAAGTACCATCCAAAGTCCGACAGAACCGATGTAAGATTTCAGATAATCCATGATCTGATAACCGTAAACACCGCCAAGAACGCCTTCACCGCCAGTCACAGCGCCGAAGAAGATCGGCGTCCAGCAAATGAAAAATAAACTGTGAGATATGGTCTTCCAAGGTTTGAAATAGTTTTTTTTGAAGATCAAAGTTCCAAAGACAAAAAACAAGAATGCGACCACAAACGCCGCAACACCAATACTTTCGAAGATAAATAGATTACCCAACCAATCGCCGATCTTCCCAAAAATATTGGAGGACTGAATGGTTTTGTCCGCCATCGTTCCAGCCTGACTTTGGTCTGCTTTCCAATTCATCAGATAAGAAGCGAAGGAAAGCGTCAAAACAATGGATAAGACGATGAAAGTAATACCAGAAATGATTCTTGGTTTGGAGATGATCTTGCTCGTGTTGGAAGTTGTGTTTTTGTCGTTGTTCATTTTTCAAAAAAGGTCAATAGTTGCAAATTTAATGTTTTTTATCAGTCATCTAAATTGTTGACGCTTATTTTTATTTTTTTTGGTCTAATAAGTATTTTAGGCTTCTAATTTACAGTTCAAAACCTGTTATTAAGAATGTTTCAAAATAAGCGCATCGCCTTTTAAAGTGACAAAAAACAGTTTTTTTTAACGCCTTTGTGGTTTATCATCCTTATTTTTGTAAACTTATAAATTTCAGAATGAAAGCGCCAGGAACTAAGCTGATCATAAATGTTGATGAGCATTTGGCGACTACCTCTGACAAACAAAAAACAATAGATATCTAACTATGAAAAAGATTCAGGATATTCTTATTTCTACGCGGACGATGGCGCTTCTCTTGCTGGTTTTCGCAATTTCTATGGCTGTTGCCACTTTTATTGAAAACGATTACGGAACACCAACAGCGAAGGCATTGATCTACGAAGCCAAATGGTTTGAAGCCGTAATGTTTTTATTGATATTAAACTTCATTGGTAATATAGGACGTTACAGGCTTTTCCGAAGAGAGAAGTGGCCAATTTTGGTTTTCCACCTGGCTTTCATTTTAATATTCATCGGAGGTGCGATCACGCGATACATCAGTTTTGAAGGGACAATGCACATCCGTGAAGGTGAAACGAATAATGAGATTATTACAGACAAACATTTCTTCAAAATCAAAATTGAAGAGAAAGGAGAGCAACAGAATTACCACGATGTTCCTTATCTAATGTCACCACTTCACCACGATTTCCAGGCAACTTATGATTTCTTAGGAAAGGAAAAAATCGTTGTGAAAGCTGTGGATTATATCCAAAGAAAGAAAGATAGTTTGGTTGCAGGCGCTGGAAAGGAATATCTGCACTTGGTTTCTACGAGTGATATGGGCGGCCGTCAAAATATCTATTTGGGTGAAGGAGATGTCCAAAATATTAATGGAACTTTGGTAAGTTACAACAGAACAGCCATTGAAGGCGCGGTTGAATTCCAAAAGAAGGATGGACAACTTTACATCAAAACACCAACTGATGCAGCCTTTATGACCATGGCAACTCAGGCAACCGGAACAACTAAGAAAGATGAATTCCAACCTTTGGTCTTAAGAAGTCTATATACGATCGATCAATTGAAATTGGTAATTCCGGAAGGAACGAAAAAAGGGAAACTGGTGAATTACGAAGGTGATAAGCAAAAAGATAAAGATGTTCCGGATTTGTTGAGGGTGGAAGTCTCTGGACCAAAAACGAAGCAAATGGTTGACCTTGTGGTAGAAAAAGGAAATCCAAATAACTACAAACAGATCAAAGTTGATGGATTGGATATTATGTTAGGATTCGGTCCAAAAGTTTATTTTACCCAACCTTTCGCATTGAAATTAGAAAAATTCGTCATGGAAACTTATCCAGGAAGTTCTTCGCCATCTGCGTATGAATCTCATGTGAAGATCGTGGACGAAGGCAAAGAAACGCCTTACAATATTTATATGAATCACGTTCTTAATTATAAAGGTTACCGATTCTTCCAGGCAAGTTTTGATCCAGACAGAAAAGGAACGGTTCTTTCTGTGAACCACGATTTCTGGGGAACTTTGATCAGCTACATCGGTTACGCCTTCTTATTCATAGGAATGTTCGTGACCATGTTCTGGAAAGGTTCTAGATTCTGGAGTCTCAACCAAATGTTGAAAACGATTAGCAAGAAAAAAGCAAAAGTTGCTGTTATGCTATTATTAAGTTTCGGACTTAATGCTCAGGAGATCGATATGCACGGAAAGGACGGAAGTCACGAAGGTCATTCCAATTCAACCGAAGCAAAAGCTACCGCTCCGAATAAAAACCCAATGGTTTTGGATGCGGACGAAATGGTGAAAAATATCACGATCAACAAGGAACATGCAGACAAGTTCGGTTCTCTATTGGTTCAAAATTATGAAGGTCGTATTGTTCCGGCCAATACACAGGCGCTTGATATTTTACATAAATTAACTTTACGTTCGACTTTCCAAGATTTGGATGCCAATCAATGGTTTTTGGCAGCGACAATCGATCCTATGTTCTGGGCACAGGTCAATATCATCAAAATTGAAACGGCAGGTAAAGTTGGAAAAGACCTAAGAGCTAAAACAAAAGCTACTGAAGAAGGTTTCACCAGTTTGATCAAATTATTTCCAGCCGACAAAAACGGAAATCTACGTTTCGTATTGGAAGATGATTATAATGACGCCTTCCGAAAGAAACCAGCAGAAAGAACAAGATACGATGAAGCGGTGATCAAACTGAATGACAAAGTTCAGGTTCTTAATGGGATCATGTCTTACCAATATTTCAGAACAATTCCAGTTAAAAACGACTCGAATCATACCTGGAGTTCTGTGATGACGCCAACTTTTGAACCAGATGAAAATGCACAGTCCGTTCTAGGTCCATATTTGTCTAGCGTTTTGATGGCAACACAAGGTGGAAGTTGGGCAAAAGCCGATGCTGAACTTAAAAAAGTAGAGGCGTATCAACAGAAATGGGGCAAAAATGTAGTGCCTTCCGAAACCAAAGTTAAAATTGAAGTTCTGATCAACAAGCTTGACATCAATTTCAAATTATTGATTTTCTATACGATGATCGGTGGTTTGCTTTTGATTTTAGGTTTTGCGCAATTGTTCAAGCCGAGCAAGATCCTTAATAATGTGATAAAAGCATTGATCTACATTGGTGCAATTGGTTACACCTTCCATTTCTTAGGATTGGTGGCGAGATGGTATATTTCCGGACATGCACCTTGGAGTAATGGTTATGAGGCGATCATCTTCATCTCTTGGGTTGGGATTTCAGCAGGATATGCCTTGTACAGAAACTCGAATACCTTGATTCCTGCAGCTGGATTTTTGGTTGCGGTGATTATGATGGGATTTGCGCACGGTGGTTCTGCTTTGGATCCGCAGATTACACCATTAGTTCCTGTTCTTAAGTCTTATTGGCTCGTGGTTCACGTTGCGATCATTACATCCAGTTATGGATTCTTCTCTTTGTCGATGTTGATTGCCATGATCTCTCTGATCTTCTACATCATCGCCAACAAAGACACTTTCAAAAGACATAACGATACGACGCTGAAAGAACTAGCCATTGTAAGTGAGATGTCTCTAAATATCGGATTGTTAGCATTGACCATCGGAAACTTCTTGGGAGGAATTTGGGCCAACGAATCTTGGGGCCGTTATTGGAGCTGGGATCCGAAGGAAACTTGGGCGTTCATCTCAATCATGATCTACGCATTCGTGATCCACATGAGATTGGTTCCAGGTTTGAGAGGAAGATACACTTTCCACGTGGTGACGATGTTTGCATTTTGTTCCATGGTCATGACCTATTTCGGCGTGAATTACTATCTTTCCGGATTGCACTCTTACGCAAAAGGAGATCCAATTCCGCTTCCACTTTGGGTTTATGTGAGTATTGGATATATGATCGTGCTTTCGATTTTTGCCTGGATAAAATATAAAAAACTGCACAATGATCTTCAGATCAAAAAAGATGAAAGAACGCAGGTTGAGCCTTAATTTATGATGAAAGCCATAACTCTTTTAAACAAACGAGTTTTAAAGCTATAATAGAAATACCGCCAGAACAAGTTAAATTGTTTTGGCGGTATTTTTTTTGTTTTTCCATTCACAAAATAAAACAAAAAACCCTGCCGAAGCAGGGTAAAAACTAATAACCATGAAAACTCAAATTAAACATGAGAATCGAATATTAAGTAGCAAACTGTGTGCCAAAAAATATTTTTTCCCAGAAAAGAATTTCCGAGGACAAATTTAAAGGAAAATTATCGTAAATTTGCACTTCTTTAAAACAAAAATTAAAAATAATGTCAGGAAAAATCACATTTACCATGATCAAGCCAGATGCTGTTGCAGATGGTCACATTGGTGCGATCCTTGGAAAAATCAGTGAAGCTGGTTTTAAGATCAAAGCTTTGAAATTGACGCAACTTACTGTTGCTGATGCTAAGAAATTCTACGAAGTACATTCTGAAAGACCTTTCTACGGAGAGTTGGTAGACTTTATGTCCTCTGGTCCGATCGTAGCGGCGGTTTTGGAAAAAGACAATGCAGTAGAAGATTTCAGAACTACAATTGGTGCTACCAATCCTGCTGAAGCGGCTGAGGGAACTATCAGAAAGCTTTTCGCAAGAAGCATCGGAGAAAATGCAGTTCACGGTTCTGACTCAGACGAGAACGCTTTGATCGAAGCGCAATTCCACTTTTCTGGAAGAGAGATCTTCTAATTTCTTCTGAAATTAAATATAAAAAATGGGCTATCAAAACTGATAGCCTTATTTTTTTGTCGTCACGTCTCAATAGCCCCGATAGAAGCGGCATCCTTTTTTGCTGGGGAAAAAGCCTGGGCAAAAAAGATATAGCGGATAGCGGGATCAAGCTCCTAAAGTTTCAATAACTCTATGGTTCTCTCTGGATCTGCGGAAGAGAAAACTGCATTTCCGGCTACCAGAACGTCTGCGCCAGCATCGAACAACTTGGAAGCATTGTCAAGATTCACGCCGCCATCCACTTCGATCAACGCGGTGGAATTGTTGCTTAGGATCAGGTCTTTGGTCTCGCTGATCTTTTTGTAGGTGTTCTCAATGAATTTCTGTCCGCCAAATCCTGGATTGACGCTCATCAACAAAACCAGATCCACGTCTGCAATGATATCCTCCAACATCAAAACAGGAGTTGCAGGATTGAGGACAACGCCTGCTTTTGCGCCTTTGCTTTGAATCAAATTAATGGTTCTGTGAAGGTGAATACAAGCTTCGTAATGCACGGAAACCAGGTCTGCTCCCAGATTGATGAATTCCTCGACATACTTTTCCGGCTCTACGATCATCAAGTGAACATCCACGAATTTCTTTGCGTGCTGCTGAACGGTCTTCATCACAGGGAATCCAAACGAGATGTTTGGGACAAATCGGCCATCCATCACATCTACGTGAAACCAGTCTGCCTGGGAGTTGTTGAGCATCTCGATGTCTCTCTTTAGATTTCCAAAATCTGCGGAAAGAAGGGAAGGTGCAATCAGTTTTGTTTTCATTTTTACTTAATTACTTGATTTATTAATGGTATTTCAGCTTCATTGTCGGCTCTATTTTCAGAAGCGTTTCGTAGATCAATTTGATAACGTTGCTAACATCTTCTTTGGAAACCATTTCCACAGTTGTGTGCATATATCGCAAAGGCAATGAGATCAAAGCACTTGGAACGCCGCCGTTGGAATGGGCGAAAGCATCTGTGTCGGTTCCTGTGGCTCTGCTGGCTGCTGCTCTTTGGAAAGGGATCTCTTTGGTTTTCGCAGTGTCGATAATCAATTCACGGATGGTGTGATGTACGCTTGGCGCAAAAAACACAACTGGTCCGTCACCACATTTTTGGTCGCCTTCTTTTTTCTTTTCAATCATTGGTGTTGTGGTGTCGTGGGTCACGTCTGTCACAATGGCAATGTTCGGTTTGATGGTGTCAGCGATCATGTCTGCACCATAAAGTCCAACTTCTTCCTGTACGGAATTGGTAATGTACAGTCCGAACGGTAATTTATTTTTGTTCTCTTTCAATAATCTTGCAACTTCCGCGATCATAAAGCCACCGATTCTGTTGTCCAATGCGCGGCAAACGAAATATCGGTCATTCAGTTCAAAAAACTCGTCGGGATAAGTGATCATACAGCCAACGAAAACTCCCAATTCTTCAACTTCTTTTTTGGATGTTGCGCCACAATCAATGAAGATGTTTTCAATTTTTGGCGTTGGTTCGTTTTGATTGGCGCTTCTGGTGTGAATTGCTGGCCATCCGAAAACACCTTTTACGATGCCTTTTTCGCCGTGAATATGGACAACTTTCGATGGGGCGATGGTTTGGTCGGATCCTCCATTTCTGATGACGTAGATCAATCCATCGTCGGTAATGTAATTCACGTACCACGAAATTTCATCTGCGTGCGCTTCTATCACCACTTTGAAGTCGGCTTCTGGATTGATGATGCCGTACGCGGTTCCATAGTGATCCACTTCGATCTTTTCAACATAGGGTTTGATGTAATCCATCCAGACTTTTTGTCCATTGTGTTCGTAACCTGTTGGCGAAGCGGTATTTAAATATTGCTCTAAAAACTTAATTGATTTCTTTTCGAATTTCATATCTATTGGGAATGATTTTTGATATTAATCTTTGTTAATTTTGATGACGTAAAAGTAATGATTTTTCATAAATTGATTCCGATTGTTTTCCTGTTTGTAGGTGTATTTTGTTTTTCGCAGCAAGATACTTTGCAGGTAAAATCCTTCGATGATATTCCTAAAAGTAAATTGCAAAAAGATGAGTCCGGAAATGAGTATTTTTATGATGAAGCTCAAAAGGCTAAAATCTATAAAATAAATGGTGAACAGGTGATCGTGATGGACGAGTTGACCTTGAGAGCCAATCCACATTTCAATAACCAACTGGATAAGAATTTCTATTTTTTTCTTAATAAAAAGCTGAATAGAGTCTATCCTCTTTTTTTAGATGCATTGGAGCAATATCGTGACATCCAGAAAGAAAGTGCGGACATGAAAGGATCAGATAGAAGTAGATACATGAAACAGCGACAAACCGAATTGGCTGCAAGTTATGAAAAACAACTTCGTCAACTTACCACAACAGAAGGTCAGGTTTTTGCCAAATTGATGAGTCGAGCAACGGGAAAAACAGTCTATGAGATCATCAAAGAACTTAGAGGCGGCTGGAGTGCTTTTTGGTGGAATGTGAAAGGAAATATTGCAGATGTCAGTCTCAAAACGCCTTATGATCCGCATAAATTCAGAGATGACCTTTTTATTGAGTCGCTTCTGCAGTCCAACTGGAATCTCGGTTATCTACAACCTTATCCTGGCGCTAATGATTATAAGGTAAATAAATAAAATCTTATCTATATAAATTAAAAACCTCCCAATTATTGAGAGGTTTTTTTATTTTAAATTTAGAATATTATATTTTTATTTAAAATTCTTCGGTGAGTAGAAATATAGAAACTTCTTGCTTGCCGTTGCAAAGTCGCTCCAATTATCACAATCGATCTCGTAGCCTACAACGCCTGATGTAGGTAAATTGACAATCTCATCGGTCAATGAATTGGCAAAATTTGAGATGCCATTGTTATGAGAAAATATCGCAATTGAATTGATCGTGTTGTCCAATCCGAAAATAAGATTCTCAAAATTGCGTTCTCGTGGGTTGTACAAGCTAGCGTCGGTAGAGTAAGGTCTCTCATAGACTTGTGAGAACAATTCGCACGTATGCAAAGCACGTTTGGCTGGGCTGGAAATAAAATTTTCTATGACAATCGATTTATCCTTTAACAAATTTGCCATCTTTGGTGCATTGATTATTCCCAACTCATTGAGAGGGCGGTCAAAATCTTCGACGTCTACAGGCCAATCACTCTTGGCATGTCTCACAAGTAAAAGTGTTTTCATTTGTTTTTTTTAATTATTTTTTTATGTTCAGATGAAACTACAAACAAAGTGTTTCATTAACAAATGATTAATAATAAATTAAAATTAGTAAAAAAAAATTACTTCGTATCTCTTATTGATATAAATTTATATGTCATTTCTCATAAGTGCTGATGGAGAAGGGCGCATCAGAATCCGATAGTCCTCTTTTGAGATTGGGTTTTTCTGTCATTTCAAACTTTAGTTTTGCACCTTTCAGCAATTCAAAATGATCTAACCAATTTTTTGAATGATTTTTCCCATTCAGCTTCAGCTGGTCAACATAAATATTTTTGTCAGAATTTTTTGGAGCATCAATGGTAATTGAATTGTTATTCTCTAAATTAATTTTAATCGATTTGAAAAGTGGTGCGCCCAAAACATATTGCATACTGGCTGGCGTCACGGGATAAAAGCCCAATGCGGAGAAAACGTACCAGGCAGAAGTTTGTCCATTGTCCTCGTCGCCACAGTAGCCATCGGGCGTTGGTTTGTAAAGTTTGTCCATCGCTTGTCTTACCCAATATTGGGATTTCCAAGGTTGTCCTGCATAATTGTACAAATAAAGCATGTGCTGGATCGGCTGGTTCCCGTGTGCGTATTGTCCCATACCTACGATCTGCATTTCTCGCATCTCATGAATCACTTCCTTATAATAATTGGTGTTGAAGGTTGGCGGCATCACAAAAACAGAATCCAGCATTTTTACAAAATTGTTCTTTCCTCCCATTAACTCTTTAAGTCCATCAATATCCTGAAAAACACTCCAGGTGTAATGCCAGCTATTGCCTTCTGTAAAAGCATTTCCCCATTCGAAAGGATCGAAGTTGTCTTGGAAATCACCATTTTTCTTTTTTCCGCGCATCAGATTATACTTTGGGTCGAAGAGTTTTTTGTAATTCATCGCCCGTGATTTGTAGGGCTGAAGTTCGGCTTCTGATTTCTTAAGTGCTTTTCCGAATTCATAGATCGCATAATCATCGTAAGCATATTCGAGTGTTCTGGCTGCACTTTCGTTGATGCCAGTATCCGTTGGGACATAGCCCATTTTATTATAATCCTCAACACCTTTTCTTCCGACCGCACTGATTGGACCTTCGTTGTTCGCGCCATGTTTCAAAGCTTGCCACAAAATTTCGGCGTCGTAACCTCGCAATCCCTTGAGGTAAGCTTCTGAAACCACGGAGGCAGAATTGTTGCCTATCATAATATCTGCATAACCTGGACTGCTCCATTCGGGCAAAAATCCACCTTCTTGATAAACTGATATCAAACCTTTTTGCATTTCCACATTGATGGAAGGATAGACCAGATTCAAAAGCGGATAAAGCGCTCGGAACGTATCCCAAAAACCTGTTCCTCCGAATAGATATCCTGGCAAAACCTTACCGTTGTAAGGACTGTAATGTTGGATATTTCCATGTTTGTCTTTTTCATAAAGTTTCTGGGGAAATAGTACACTTCGGTAGAGGCAACTGTAAAAAGTTTTCGCCTGTTCCGGGGTTGCGCCCTTGATCTGGATTTTGTTCAAGGTTTGGTTCCATATATCTTTGGCTTCAGACTTTACTTGGTCAAAATTTTTATCATTAATTTCATTAAGGTTAATTTCAGCTTGTTCCTGGCTAATGAATGATGATGCGACTTTAACGGTAACTTGTTCACCTTTTTTCAAATGACCGAATTGGACCAAAGCACCAACGTGGTCAGCTTTGATCTCTGTGTTTGAAGCCAATATTTCTTTATCATTCCAAACATTTTGAGCGACAAAATCATGATCAAATTGAAGCACGAAATAGTTTTTGAAGTTCTCCATCTTTCCTCTCGCATATCTTGTAGAGTAACCGATTACTTTTCGTTCGGATGGAATGATCTTGACATAAGAACCTTTGTCGAAAGCATCCAGGATGACATTCGCTTTGTCGGTCTCAGGAAAAGTGAATCTCATGACTGCTGCACGTTCTGTCGGCGCAATCTCTGTCCAAACATCATAATCCGCCAAATAAACTTTGTAGAAATAAGGTTTGGCCTCTTCGGTTTTATGGGAGAACCAGCTTGCTCTTTTTTCCTGATCTATTTCTGGTTTGCCGACCGTCGGAAGAATCGAGAATTGCCCGTAATCATTCATCCAAGGCGAAAGTTGGTGCGTTTGTTTGAATCCTTGGATCTTGTTGGAATTATAAGTGTATTGCCAGCCATTTCCATTTTTCCCCGTTTGTGGTGTCCAGTAATTCATTCCCCAAGGTAAGCCGATGATGGGATAGGTATTTCCATTGGACAGCTCGTAAGACGATTGTGTTCCCATCAAAGGATTCACATATTCCACAGGGTCTTTGATCCAATCTTTGATGTCCTGAGATTTTACTGCAATTGAAATAATGGAGCAGAATAGAACTAGTTTCAAACTTCTCATTCAGAATTTATTTATATCAAAAATAAAGTTTTATGACTAAAGAAAATCACTCATTGAATATTTTTATTTGACTATTATAAAATATAAAAGCAACAATCTTTTAAATTGTTGCTTCATATTAATTACTGATTCTTATTACAATTAATCTCTAAAAAACTGCCCGATTCCTGCTGAATCAAAAGTGTAGGTACTAGAATTTTCGGATTTGTCTAGTTTTTTGCTGATGGTCAAAGCCCATAAAACCAATTCTTTACAGAAGTTTTGGTCATCTACACTCAGTTCAGAGGCATTTTCTTCAATTAGATTGACCAAAGGTGAAATGCTATTCAGCTTCTCATAAAATACTTCATCTGAATCAGCATAATTCAGTTCAAGATGATTTTTGTTGAACCATTTGATCAGATCGGTATAAGGCGTTTTGATACCTTCTTTTTCTAATTTTGAAATGCGTGGAAAACTACTTTCAAACTGCGTCATTACAGCTTTGTCAATCAGAATTTTGGCTACAAAGTCAGCACCTTCCTGTTCACCTTCATAGACCAATTCGATTTTCCCGGTGATTGATGGAATAATAGACATAAAATCTAACAAACGAACGGAAGTTTTTGGCGCTTCAGTTTCTATCAAACGTAGCTTTGCAGCGGCAATCAGATTTTCCATCGCACTGATAGTCAATCTTGCACTGACGCCACTTTTCGCATCAACATATTCACTTTCACGGGCTGCGAAAGCAACTTCTTCCAAGAGATTTTTCGCCAAATCTGGAATTTGAATTTGAGAGCGATCTTCTGCTGAAATTTGCGCTTCCTGTTCCGTAATATGTTTTGCTAATTCAATGGTTTTCGGATAGTGTGTGAAAATTTGTGACCCGATTCTATCTTTCAAAGGTGTCACAATGCTTCCACGATTTGTGTAATCTTCCGGATTTGCTGTAAATACAAACTGAATATCCAAAGGCATTCTCAACTGAAATCCACGGATCTGAATGTCGCCTTCCTGCAAAATATTAAACAAAGAAACCTGGATTCTCGCTTGCAGATCGGGTAATTCATTCAATACAAAAATAGAACGGTTAGCTCTCGGGATCATTCCGTAATGCAAAACGCGCTCGTCAGAATAAGGTAGCTTCAAAGTTGCAGCTTTGATCGGGTCGATGTCGCCAATTAGATCGGCAACATTCACATCTGGTGTTGCCAACTTTTCGAAGAAGCGATTGGAACGGTGAACCCACGAGATCGGTGTTTCGTCGCCCAATTCAGCGATCAGGTCTCTCGCAAATTTTGAAATAGGCTGGAATGGACTGTCATTTATTTCCGAACCTTTTACAATCGGCATGTACTCATCCAAAAGATTGACCATGCTTCGTGCAATTCGGGTTTTTGCCTGTCCTCTTAATCCTAACAAATTGATGTGATGACCAGCCAAAATCGCTTTTTTCAATTGCGGAACCACAGAATCTTCGTAGCCCCAAAGTCCTTCGAAAACTGGCTCTTTCGCTTTGATCTTTGAAATCAAATTGGCTTGAATTTCTTGATTGATGGTTTTATCTGTGTAACCAGAATTTTTCAATTCCTTGAATGTGATATCGTTTTTCATTATTTTAAATTCTCTTTATTCTATTTTTTTCGTAATCTTCAAAAATCATTTGTCCCAAACCTGAAAGTCCGGTGAGAAAAGCTTTCCCTTTGTTTTGGGCTGTAAAAGCTTCAACAAACCTTCTCAGATATGGGTCTTGCGCAATCATAAACGTGGTGATCGGGATTTTAAGTTTTCTGGCCTGCGCTGCTTTACTCAGACATTCCGAAACGATTCTTTCGTCCAGACCAACACTGTTCATGTAATATTCTCCATTAGGCAGTTTAAGACAACTCGGTTTTCCGTCGGTGATCATGAAGATCTGTTTGTTCGTATTTCGTTTTCTGCGAAGTATATCCATCGCCAATTCCAGTCCAGCAACTGTATTCGTGTGAAATGGCCCGACCTGCAAGTAGGGTAGGTCTTTGATCTTTATTGGCCAGGCTTCGTTTCCAAAGACGATGATGTCGATGGAATCTTTGGGATATTTTCTGTTGATCAATTCTACCAAAGCCATCGCCACTTTTTTTGCGGGCGTAATCCTGTCTTCGCCGTACAAGATCATCGAGTGGCTGATGTCAATCATCAGAACCGTGCTCATCTGTGCTTTGTGCTTGGTTTCTTCTACGATCAGGTCGTCCTCTGTCATTCGAAGGTCAGAGATTCCATTGTTGATTTGGGCATTTTTTAGACTTTCGGTCATATTCACAGTGGAAAGGTCATCACCGTACTGAAAGTTTCTGTTTTCGCCATCGCGCTCGTCGCCTACACCAGATTTGTTGGTTCGGTGATTTCCGATGCCGCTTTTTTTCAGCTTTCCGAAAATCTGGTCTAATGCATATTCACGTAAGGCCGCTTCCAGTTTTGCGGTCAAGATGCTTTTGCCATTTCCGGTTCCTGTATTTCCACCTTCGGAATCGTCTTCTTTTTTGATGTAGCCTCGCTTGATCAGGTCTTTTTCAAAATCTTCAAGCGTATAGTCATCGGTAAAAATATCGTACTCTTTATCCAGCATATCCAGCCAGTCAAAAGCCTCCTCGATATCGCCGGAAGTGTGGGTCAGCAAGTCTTTGAACACGTCAAAAACCCTGTCAAAGTGTGATATTTCTTCAGGCACGTGTTTGCTAAATGTGAAACCCTGTTGAAAGTTGCGTTGTTTATTTGTCATGAGATGAATCTCGTTTTTTAGAAAGTACAAGTTATGGAAATATTAGACCAATTCTCCACCATTGAATATAGAAAATCCTAATGGTTGTGATATGAAATGAGAATTGTATTGAAATAGACTTTTTTGAAATTCAATTATTCTAATATAATTTTTGAAGCATTATATATCAATTCATTATTCAAATAATACAAAAAACTAGCGTTGCGATGTAAAAGTTCTTTGATTTAATTTATATTTGCAACCCAATTTAATTTTTAAAACAATAAACTTATGAAAGAACTTATTGAAAAGATCAGTGCAGAATTCGAAGCATTTTCTAGTGAAGCTAACCAACAATCTGAAAAAGGAAACAAAGCAGCTGGAACTAGAGCTAGAAAATCTGCTTTGGAACTGAGCAAACTGTTCAAAGAATTCAGAAAAATTTCAGTAGAAGAATCTAAGAAATAAAAGATTTTCCAATTGATCCCTGCCATTTGAGCAGGGATTTTTGTTTTACATGATCTCGATAATTAAATTGGTTTTTAAGGTCATTAAACAAGTTACTTTCTCGACCAATATTTCTATTTTATTCCATTAGATAGATACTTTAATATTTACCTTTGTTTATAATTTTTTTGAAGCGTGAATAAAATTCTCATAATCGACGACGAAGAAAAGATCAGAACTTTGCTTTCCCGAATCATCAGTTTGGAAGGCTTTGAAGTTTTTCAGGCCTCTGATCTCAGAAACGGAAAAAAAAGACTGGAGATCTCTGAGATCGATGTTGTGATCTGTGATGTCAAACTTCCAGACGGCAGTGGCGTTGATTTTTCCAAATTCATCAAAGATAAATATCCTTCGCTCGAAGTCATCCTGCTCACTGCCTTCGGAAACATTCCAGATGGGGTTCAGGCCATAAAAAACGGCGCTTTCGATTACATCACAAAAGGTGATGATAACAACAAAATTATTCCATTGGTTTACAAAGCCATCGAAAAAGTTGTTCTGAACAAACGTGTCCTGCAATTGGAAAAACAATTGGGAAACAAATATTCTTTTGAGACCATTCTAGGAAAGTCAAAACAAATAAAATTTGCGATAGATTCCGGGAAAAAAGTGGCTGTGACGGACGCTACAGTTCTATTGACCGGCGAAACTGGAACAGGAAAAGAGGTTTTTTCACAAGCCATCCATAACGCAAGCAACCGAAGCAAACAGAATTTTGTGGCGGTCAATTGCTCTGCATTCAGCAAAGAATTATTGGAAAATGAATTGTTCGGACACAAAGCTGGTGCTTTTACAGGAGCCATCAAAGATTCCAAAGGGATTTTCGAAGAAGCTAATAACGGAACGGTTTTCCTTGATGAAATAGGAGAGATGCCACTCGATCTGCAGGCCAAACTACTGCGGGTTCTGGAATCAGGTGAATTTTTGAAAGTTGGTGACAACAAAGTGACCAAAATCAATGTCAGAATCATTGCGGCCACCAATAGAGATCTGGGAAAAGAGATCGAAGCCGGAAACTTCCGCGAAGATCTGTTCTACAGGATCAATATTTTTAATATTTCACTTCCATCACTTCGGGAAAGAGTTTCTGATATTGAGGAATTGGCTTATTACTTCTTGAAAAATTTCTCTCTCAAGACAGGAAAGAAAATAAATTCTATCAGCCAAGAATATCTTGAAGCTTTGAAACATCATCCTTGGAAAGGCAACATCCGCGAACTTCGGAATGTGATAGAAAGAAGTGTGATCCTCACGGATGATTCTGAGTTAGGGCTGATTTCGCTTCCATCAGATTTTCAAAATGTAAATTATAATATATCTGATAATAAAAGTCTGTCGGCGTTCTCGCTTGCCAGCGCGGAGAAAATTCAGATCCAGAAAACGCTGAACTATACCAATGGAAACAAGGCAGAAGCAGCCAGACTGCTCGAGATTGGCATCGCCACATTGTACCGCAAAATTGAAGAATACAAAATTTCATAAGATTAATTATCATATTGAGAAAAAGCCTATCATTTTGATAGGCTTTTTTATTGGTTAAAAATTAAATTTTTATTTTAATTCATTGATTAATAGTTGTTTATAAGTTTTGTCTGCTTGCGGGAATATTTATTGGCATTAGTGATTCAAAACAATTACTAAAATGAATCACACAGAAGCAATACAGGAGATCATCCAAGTGGTTCCGGATTCCAAAGCGGAGTTCGAAGAAGTCTATAAAACCAAAAATTCCTTTATGGTGATCAATGTCTTTACGAGGCAGATCAGAAACCTTATCAGGAAAGGTGAAACCACGATTTTGATCCGGTCATTCGACAAAATGAATGACCTCTACCAAAAGGGCGATCAGGCCTTGAAAAACGCGGTGGAAAATGTGTTTGTCTATTCTCTCGACAGCCTGACATATTCCTGCGACAACAATTACAAGAATTTGATCTTTTCGAAAATGCCGACAAGCTTACATCAAGTTTACCTGCGTCAGATCTACAAATCAGGACTTTAAAACAAACCATATCATGCATAGAAAAATCATAAAATCGGGAAACTGGGAAAGTTGGAAAAGATCCAAAACCAAACATGACTTCGAGATACTCATCATCAACGTCGCGGTAATCCTAAGTGTTTTTGTGTTTGCAGCCATTATTCAACCTTAATACATAAACGATTATGACAGCGATTTTAATTCTCTTGGGAGCTGCGCTATTTGCCCTTTTTTTCTTGTTGATCAGAACTTTCGAAAAAATTTGAGCCATGCAAAAGATCAATCAAAAAAAGACAGTCGAATATCTAAAGGCTTTTTATCCTGATATCAAGAATGAAATTACCAACCTCTCGGACCGAAACAATTTTGCGGGGATCATGCAAACCACGGTAGATCACATGAAAGATCTTCTGGAGCAGACCAAGATCCAGTCTATGATCCGCAATCTCAAAAGAATGGACTGGATCTACAAACGAGGCAATTCCTATGTGAGATACCTGATAGAAAATATCTTCATCCGATCATTTGAAAGCCTGAAAAGAAAAACAAATCCGCAGCAATGGCGATTTCTCTTCCAGGAGATTCCTGCAGATTTTAAGAACATTTATATGGAACAGACAAGAAGAGACCACCAATTAATCAACAGATCATGATCACATTATTCATTATTGCCATTGCCGTATTCGGCTACATAGGCTACGTTTTGATCAATCCGGAAAAATTCTAGAAACGATGAACAAAAGGACTAAAAATGAAATGAAAGACTGGCTCGCGATATTCGGCTGGATATTTTTCGTCATCGCATTCCTCTTTATCATCATTAAGATCAAAACAATCAATTAAATTTTAAAGAAACTATTAATAAAATGGACAAAGAAATATTAGGAATTATATTGATGTTCGCCCTCGCAGTCGGTATTGCACTGCCGCTTGGTCGCTACATCTCAAAAATTTTCGGAAACGAAAAAACCTGGCTGGACAAGCTTTTAAATCCTGTAGACAAACTATTCTACAAAATTTCAGGCATCGACCCAGAAAAAGAAATGACCTGGAAACAGCATTTAACTGCATTACTGACCATCAATCTTGTTTGGTTTTTAGCCGCAATGTTCGTCCTTACAAATATGAGTTGGCTCCCAATGAATCCGGACAACAATCCATCGATGAGTGGTGATCTGGCTTTCAATACGGCAGTTAGTTTTGTCACCAATACCAATCTTCAGCACTATTCGGGAGAAACTGGAATGTCGTATCTAGGACAATTGACCTTGATGCTGTGGCAGTTTATCAGTGCCGGATGCGGAATAGCAATCGCAGCTGTCGTATTTTTTGCAATGAAGGAAAGAACGACCGATAAACTCGGGAATTTCTACTTTTTTTTTGTGAGAAGTTGCACAAGGATTTTATTTCCAATTGCAATCGTTGTTGCTTCATTACTGGCATTCAACGGAACGCCGATGACTTTTGAGGGTAAAGATTCGATCATCAATTTACAAGGTGATAAAGTGGAAGTTAGCCGTGGTCCGGTGGCGGCGTTTGTCGCAATCAAACATCTAGGGACCAACGGCGGTGGATTTTTCGGACCTAATTCCGCACATCCACTAGAAAATCCGAATTACTTTACAAACATTGTTGAGATTGTCACTCAGATGCTGATTCCTTTAGCTATGATATTTGCAATGGGATTTATTATCAAAAGAAGAAAACTTTCTTGGACGATTTTTGGCGTAATGACCATCGGATTTTTAATGTTAATGATCCCGACCGTCGTTTCCGAAGTCAATGGCAATCCTGCGATTTCCGAGATGGGAATTTCTCAATCGATGGGAAATATGGAAGGGAAAGAGGTCCGTTTCGGTGCTGCAGCTTCTGCTTATTGGAGCATTGCAACCACTGTTATTTCTACAGGAAGTATCAATTCGATGCACGACAGTTTTATGCCACTCAGCGGAATGAATCAATTGCTTGGAATGATGGTGAATTGCTTCTATGGCGGTGTCGGCGTCGGTTTCCTCAATTTCTACATCTTCATCATTCTCGCCGTTTTCATCAGTGGATTGATGGTAGGAAGAACACCGGAATTTCTGGGTAAGAAGATTGAAGCCAGAGAAATGAAGATCGCAATGATCATCGCACTTCTACACCCGCTTTTGATTTTGGCAGGAACCGCGATCGCGAGTTATACTTTCGCGAATGATCCTGAAGCTTATGCCAGTTGGCTAAATAATCCAGGCTTTCACGGCTTCAGCGAAATGCTGTATGAATTCACATCGTCGAGCGCCAACAATGGAAGTGGTTTCGAAGGTCTCGGAGACAACACACCTTTTTGGAACATTGCCTGTGGCATCGTGATGTTGATGGCAAGATATCTTCCAATCATTGGTCCAGTAGCAATTGCCGGAAGCCTCGCTGCCAAAAAATACATCCCGGAAAGTGCTGGTACGTTGAAAACCGACACGCCAACTTTCGGATTGATGGTCTTCGCCGTTATCGCACTTGTTGCTGCGCTGTCTTTCTTCCCGGCTTTGGCTTTGGGACCTATCGCAGAACATTTTTTACTTAAATAATTGAATTAAAATGAAAGGAAATCAAAATAATTTGTTTCAGGCCGAATTGGTCAATGAAGCATTGAAACAGTCTTTTATAAAACTAAGTCCATCCAAAATGTTCCGCAATCCTGTAATGTTCATGGTGTGGATTGGAACATTGGTAATGGCCGGCGTTTGTGTCTGGATCGCACTTGGCGAGAAAGACCAAGGAAGTTTGATTTATAATATCATCGTAACTGCTGTCTTATTTATCACCTTATTGTTCGCCAATTTTGCAGAAGGCATCGCAGAAGCAAGAGGCAAAGCGCAGGCAGATTCACTCAGAAAAACGAGAGAGGAAACGCCTGCAAAATGGATTCAGCCGGTGGGGGATATTTTTAATGATGAAATCACCATTGTTCCTTCGTCTCAGCTTAAAAAAGGCGACGTGTTCCTATGTGAGCCAGGCGACATCATTGCCTCAGATGGAGAGATCATCGAAGGTCTTGCAACGATTGATGAAAGTGCGATCACTGGAGAAAGTGCGCCTGTGATCCGTGAATCTGGCGGTGACAAAAGCAGTGTGACCGGCGGAACAAAAGTACTTTCTGACAAGATCAAAGTCAAAGTGACCACAGAACCAGGCGAAAGTTTTCTGGATAAAATGATTGCTTTGGTAGAAGGAGCTTCCAGACAGAAAACACCAAATGAAATTGCCTTAACAATACTTTTGGCAGGTTTCACATTGGTATTCATCATCGTGACGGTAACCCTCAAACCTTTTGGAGATTACGCAAATACGCCAATCACTATTTCTGCTTTTATCTCATTATTTGTCTGCTTAATTCCGACTACGATTGGCGGACTTCTATCAGCCATCGGAATCGCGGGAATGGACAGAGCCTTGAGAGCCAACGTGATTACGAAAAGTGGAAAAGCGGTTGAAACTGCCGGTGACGTGGATGTCCTTTTATTAGATAAAACCGGAACCATCACAATCGGGAACAGAAAAGCGACCCATTTCCATATTGCAAAAGGGATCGACGAAAAACATTTCCAGAAAGCGGTGGTCTTAGGTTCGATGGCAGATGAAACGCCGGAAGGAAAATCAATCATAGAATTGGCGGGAATTGATCCTAAAACTTATGATATCAAAAGTCCCGAATTCATCAATTTCACAGCAGAGACGAGAAGTTCAGGTGTGGATTATGAAAACATCAGAATCAGAAAAGGCGCTTCGGATTCCATCAAAAACTTGGTTGAAAAAGCAGGCAATCCTTTTCCGAAAGAAATCGAGGAAGCAGTAAAAACCATCTCCAGCAACGGCGGAACACCATTGGTCGTTTCCGAGAACGAGAAAGTTTTGGGTGTGGTGGAACTTCAAGATATCATCAAACCGGGCATTCAGGAGCGTTTTGAACGTCTGAGAAAAATGGGCATCAAAACCGTGATGGTCACTGGAGACAATCCTTTGACCGCCAAATATATCGCTGAAAAAGCGGGCGTGGATGATTTCATTGCAGAAGCGAAACCTGAGGACAAAATGAACTACATCAAAAAAGAACAAGCGGAAGGTCGATTGGTCGCCATGATGGGCGATGGAACCAACGATGCGCCAGCGCTTGCCCAGGCAGATGTCGGCGTTGCGATGAACAGCGGAACACAAGCGGCAAAAGAGGCCGGAAATATGGTGGATCTGGACAACGACCCGACCAAACTGATCGAGATCGTGGAAATCGGAAAACAACTCTTGATGACCAGAGGAACGCTTACCACTTTCAGTATTGCGAATGATGTCGCTAAGTATTTTGCAATCGTTCCAGCACTTTTCATCGCCTCGATTCCAGCGTTGCAAGGATTGAACATCATGAACCTTCATTCCCCGGAAAGTGCCATTCTGTCGGCTGTTATCTTCAATGCGATCATTATTCCGGTCTTAATTCCGTTGGCTCTGAAAGGTGTGGCCTACAAACCGATCGGTGCGAGTGCATTGCTCAGAAGAAACCTTTTGATCTACGGTCTGGGCGGCGTTTTGATCCCATTTGTCGGAATCAAGATCATCGACCTGATTGTGTCACTATTTATTTAAATGATTTGGGCAGCTATTCCGTCCTCCGTTCCCGCTATTTTTTGCCCAGCTTTTCCAGCCACAAAAAAATGAGCTCCACTCAGGCCGGGCTGCAGATCCAGTGTCAAAAGACGGCACAACATAAAATCGAACTTTAAAATTAAATCAAATGAAACAACATATTCTTCCTGCCTTGAAACTGACATTGGTTTGTCTTCTGTTTTTCTCAGGATTTTACACGCTCATTATTTTCGGGATCGCACAATTTTCTCCCAACGACGGGAAAGGCGAGATCATCACGGTCGGCAACAAAAAATATTACACAAATGTCGGACAGGCATTCACAGAAGATCAGTATTTCTGGTCACGCCCTTCAGCTGTAGATTACAATGCAGCAGGAGCCGCGGGAAGCAACAAAGGACCTTCCAATCCGGATTATTTAAAAACCGTTCAGGAGCGAATTGACAACTTCATCAAACACAATCCTGAAGTTTCAAAATCCGAAATTCCATCTGATCTCGTCACCGCCAGCGGAAGTGGGTTGGACCCGAATATCTCCGTGCAGGCCGCTGATGTGCAGGTGAAAAGGATTGCGAAGATCAGAAATCTTAATGAAAACAAAATTCAAGATCTGGTAGCATCCAATACAGAAAAACCTTTTCTGGGATTGTTCGGAACGGAAAAGATCAATGTGTTAAAACTCAATATCGCGCTTGACGGTTTGAAATAATAAAAAAATGAAATTAATTAAAATGAAAAATATAAAACTATTGACATTGATGATGTTAGGCGCTTCCGCATCTTTGTTTGCACAGGAAGACGATGTGAAACCATTGAAAATTTCGGCTTACGCTGAAGTCTATTACCAATTTGATTTCAGCAATCCTCAGAACAACACACGGCCAGGCTTCATCTACAGCCACAACCGGAACAATGAGGTCAATCTGAATCTCGGATTCGTAAAAGCCAATTACGAGACGGAAAGACTTCGAGCCAATCTGGCCTTGGCAACCGGAACGTACATGAATGCCAATTATGCTGCAGAACCCGGCGTCCTCAAAAACATTTATGAAGCCAACATCGGTTTGAAAATTTCCAAGACCAAAAATCTTTGGGTCGATGCCGGAATTATGCCTTCACACATCGGTTTTGAAAGTGCCATCAGCAAAGATTGTTGGACTTTGACCAGAAGTCTTTTGGCAGAGAATTCACCTTACTTTGAAAGTGGCGCAAAAATTTCCTACACCAGCGACAGCGGAAAATGGTTGGTCAGCGGTTTGGTTGTTAATGGCTGGCAGCGGATCCAACGTGTGGATGGAAATTCGACGCTCGGTTTTGGACACCAATTGACCTACAGACCTACCGATAAAATCACTTTGAACAGCAGCTCTTTCATCGGAAATGATAAGCCGGACAGCATCAGGCAGATGCGGTATTTTCACAATCTATACGGTATTTTTCAGCTGAGTAAAAAGTTGGCTTTGACCACAGGTTTCGATATCGGAGCCGAGCAAAAGATGAAAGGCAGCAATCAGCATAACATTTGGTTTTCGCCTGTGATCATTGCAAAATATGCGGCCACAGACAAGTTGAGTTTTGCGGCAAGATGCGAATATTACAGTGATGAAAAAGGCGTCATCATTGCGACGGGAACAGAAAATGGATTCAAGACCTTCGGCTATTCTGTGAATGCAGATTACTGGATCCTTCCAAATCTCGTTTGGCGTACTGAACTGAAGAATCTCAGCAGCAAGGATGATATTTTCCTCGACAGAGATGATCATTTGAACAAAAATAATTTTATGGCGGTCACATCGCTTGCCGTAAGTTTTTAATAGTTTCCATATTACCAAATCCCTTGTTGAATTTTTGACAAGGGATTTACCTAAATTTGATATAGATAATCTGTTATGGATGAAAAAAGGTCAGCTCAGGATTTTCTTAATTTAATAAAAAAATCAAGACGCGGGAAATTCAAGATCTACATTGGGATGAGTGCCGGTGTGGGAAAAACGTATCGAATGCTCCAAGAAGCGCATTCCCTACTAACAAACGGCATCGATGTGAAAATCGGCTACATCGAAACGCACAACCGCAAGGAAACGCATGCTTTGCTGGACGGAATACCAATCATTCCGAGAAGAAAATTATTCTATAAAGGAAAAGAGCTTGAAGAATTGGATGTTCAGGCAGTAATCAACCTTCGCCCAGAAGTCGTGATCGTAGATGAATTGGCGCACACCAATATCGAAGGCAGCAAAAACGAAAAACGCTGGCAGGATGTGATGGAAATCCTTGATGCGGGCATTAATGTCATCAGCGCGGTCAACATCCAACATATCGAAAGTCTGAATGAAGATGTCAAAAACATTACTGATATCGAAGTTAAGGAAAGAATTCCGGACAGCGTTTTGGCCCAGGCCGATGAGGTCGTAAACATCGATCTGACAGCAGAAGAATTAATTGACAGATTGAAAGCTGGAAAAATCTACGATGCTGCCAAAATCAATTCGGCGCTCAGCAATTTCTTCAAAAATGACAATATCCTGCAGCTTCGCGAACTAGCGTTGAAAGAAGTGGCTTCGCAGGTTCAACGTAAAGTGGAAACCGAGGTTTCAAATGTCAAAAATATAAGAAAGGAAAAATTTCTGGCGTGCATCAGTTCCAACGAAAAAACAGCGAAGAATGTCATCAGGAAAGCAGCGAGGCTGGCCAATTATTACAACAGCAAATGGTATCTTGTCTATGTTCAGATCCCGAGAGAAAGTGCAGATAAAATTGCGCTGGACAAGCAACGGCATTTGATTAATAACTTTAAATTAGCCACCGAATTGGGAGCTGAGATCATCAAGGTAGAAAGTACTAATGTCACACGAGCGATCATGGAACAATGCGAAGAGCGGAAGATTACAACCGTTTGTATCGGGAAACCACATCTCAATCTTTGGAAAGTCATTGTCGCCACGGATACTTTCAATTCACTTTTGAATAAATTATCACAGGAAAATATCGACCTTGTAATTTTAAGTTGAAATTAAAATGAAAATCAAAACAAAACTCAACGCTGGCGTAGGCTTGCTTTTTTTAATGATCATCGTGCTTTCTGTGCTCAGCGGCTGGTACATCAATCAACTGAAAAAAGATACCAATAACATATTGGTAGCCAATTACAATACACTGCAATATTCCAGAAATATGCTGCTGGCCTTGGAAGAGATCAGTTCCGATTCTGCGGCCTTCGGTGTTTTCGAAAGGCATCTCGAAAAACAAAAGAAAAATGTGACCGAACCTGGCGAGAAGGAAGCGACAGAAAATATTGCCACGCATTTTCTATTATTAAAACAAAAATCAGACAATCCCAAACTACTGTCATCCATCAGAAGAGATATTGCCGAGCTGATGCAACTCAATATGGTCGCCATCGAGCATAAAAGTAGTGTGGCTGATGCGACCGCGAAAAGCGCAATTGCCATCATTTCAGCTGCAGGAATGTTGTGCTTCATCATCGCCTTTATCATGATGGTGAATCTGCCTTCCAATATTGCCAATCCAATTCAGGTCCTGACAGGAAGTATCAAACAGATCGCAAATCAGAATTACAAAGAACGGGTTCATTTTGAAAGCAAAAGTGAGTTCGGTGATCTGGCAATGTCTTTTAACATCATGGCCGAGAAACTTCAGGAATATTCTGAAAGCAAGCTGGACAAGATCATCCGTGGAAAACGCCGCATCGAAACTTTGATCGATAATATGCACGATCCTGTGATAGGCATTGATGAAGGCAAAAAAGTCCTTTTCGTCAATGATGAAGCCCTGAAGATCGCAGGTCTTAGAAAAGAAAACTTCGTAGGAAAACTGATTCAGGATGTGGCTGTGACGAATGATCTTGTGAGAACCATCATCAAGGATATCATTCAGGAAAATGGCTACAACAAGAGCGAAACAATGAAGATCTACGCCGATGGGAAAGAAAGTTATTTCGAAAAAGAGATCATCGATATCAACGTGGTTCCGACGGGAGAGAAGGAGAGCCAATTCATAGGGCAAGTGATCATGTTGAGGAATATTACGCCATTTAAAGAATTGGATCTAGCCAAAACCAATTTTCTGGGAACAGTTTCACATGAGTTCAAAACGCCGATCTCATCCATCCAAATGGGACTTCAATTGTTGGAAAATAAACAGATCGGAATAATGAATGACGAACAGAAAACGCTTGTCAATGGCATCAAAGAAGACGCTAACAGGTTACTGAAGATCACGGGCGAACTTTTGAATATCACACAAATAGAAAGTGGTGCAATACAGCTAAACATACAAGCCTCTGATATTAGGATGATCATCGAGGATGCGATTAATGCAAACAAATCGGCAGCAGAGCAGAAGCACATTATTTTCAAGATCAATATAGAAAATGGTCTGAAGGAAGTTTTGGCTGATGCTGAGAAAACATCTTGGGTTCTGAACAATCTACTGTCAAACGCGGTGCGCTATTCTCACGATAATTCCGAGATAGAATTGAATGTCATTAAAGTTGAGGGCAGGATTCAATTTGCCGTTATCGACAAGGGTCAAGGCATTCCTTCACAATATCTTTCTAAGGTTTTTGATCGCTATTTCAAAATCCCGGGAACCAAAAAAGAGGGTACAGGTCTTGGGCTTAGTATTAGTAAACAATTCATTGAAGCGCAAGGTGGTAAAATATTGGTGGATAGTGAATTGGGAAATGGAAGTAAATTTTACTTTAACTTAAAATCGATTTGATTATCAAGTTCCTTATTGGAGATTATTAATATTAAATATCAAATAAAAAAGCGAAGAGAATAAATCCCTTCGCTTTTTGTTTCAATAAAATTAAGTTGATTTCAGGTGAACTAGTATCCAGGATTTTGGCTAAATTCCTTTGATGCATCCAATGTTGCCTGTGGAATTGGAAATATTCTTCTGTATGGTTGCGAAGCTGGTTTTGCTGTTCCTGCAATGTCAAACCTTCCAAATCTGATCAAAGCTTTTCTTCTGTACATTTCCCAGTACAATTCGTAGCCTGACTCGTTCAGTAGTTTGGTTGCCGTCAGTTCTGCGATCGCTACACCTGGCGCATTGCCGTACAATGCCTCACGCGTTCTACTGGTTCTTAGAATGTTGACATCGGCTAGAGCTGCTCCTACATTGCTCTTTCTGAAATAGGCTTCTGCTCTCATCATGTAGATCGTTCCCAATCTGTACAATGGCACATCCATGCCACTGGTTCCGTTGTTTCCATATCCGGGATCAAACTCGAATTTGAAATTTCTCACACCTTTGTTGATCTGCGATTGTGTCAGTACAGATTCCATTGGCTTATCAAAATTAAGTTCCGGTGTGAAGTCTGCAGCCAAGGTTGTATTTTTCTCGGTATATAACTTATAGACTTTGATCCTTTCATCTGCTGTCATATCAAAATTTCCGTTGGCAAGGATCTTTGGTCCATATTGCTGACCTACCTGCAAACCTCTGTTGAAGTGGAACCAAGGTTTTCCGGTGCCTTCTACTTTGCTCGTTGATGGTACGCTAACGTCTGTCCCATCATTTCTGAACCAAGTGCCATCCGCATATTGATAAGTTCTGTGAAAACGAGGATCACTGAAATTGCCTACCCAAGTGTTATAAAATTCTGGCGTGATGCAATTCGCATTGGTTCCTCTGTTGTCGGGAGAAGGTTTTTGGATTCTTTCCATAGACATGTAAGCCAAGTCGTTGTCTGCATTTCTATTGGAGTTTTTCTTCTGAACGATGGAGAAGATCATCTCTTTGCTATCGCCATTATTGATGTCAAAATTATGGAAGTAATTGGACTCTAAACTGAAAAATCCAGAGTTGATGATCAGGTTGGAATACTCGATCACTTTGTCCATGTCGTTTCCTGTTCCGCTAACTGCTGGTTGCAAGAAATCAAAAGATGCCGCTTCTCTCTTTTTCAAGACCGCTCTGTTGAGGTACATGTCTGCAAGGAAAGCGTACGCTGCCTGCTTTGTAAATCTACCGGCGTGTGTATTTTGCGCTTTGAAGTTTGCCAAGTTTGGGATCAGGGATTCAACTTCGGTGATGAGTTCATCTATCGAAGTATCTGCTTTTTTGATCTCGATAGGTGCGTTCAGGTCAGCAGGATCTCTATAAGGCGCTTGACCGTACATTTCCAGCGTGTTGTACGTGTAGAAAGCCAACAGTGCTTTTGCTTCTGCCAAAAATAAAGCCTTCTCGCTCACGTTGCTTTTTTCTATACTTCGGATTGCGGTCAGAGATTTGGTGATCCCAAGTGTCAAATTATTCCAAGTTGTCTTCACTACGTCATTGTTGGCATCCCAAGTGAACTCGTGCATGGCGCGCCATTTTCCGCCGTCGCCCCAGTCGCTTCCTCTGGTTGGTAGCAATGCTTCATCAGTAGAATATTCCTGCAAAGCGAAAACATTCCCGTGATCCACAAATGTTCCGTCTCCCAATTGTCCGTATGCAGCTGCCAATGCACTTTCCGGGGCCGAAGTCTCCGAACCTAGAACTTCATCTATCACCTGTTCTTCCAGATTTGTACAGCTAAGAATTCCTATAGATAATATTGCCAGTAACGGCAGATTTATATTTAAAAATTTAGATTTCATAATTAGATTTTATTGTTTTTGTTTGTCATATGTTATCGCTCTATCTTCATTGTCTGCCTGCGTTTCGGAATCAAGGCGATTTCATAATTAGATTAATTAAAATTTAACAGTTGCTCCAAATAAAAAGGTTTTTGCAGACGGGTAAGTTGTATAATCAATTCCCAAAGACTGATTGCCGGCTGCCTGCTTATTGGTATCCACAAGAGGATCGTAACCTGTATAATTTGTAATGGTCCAAAGATTCTGAGCACTTACATAAAGATTGAGACTTTTCATCCATTTCAGTTGAGTGCTGTCGAATGTGTACCCAACTCTCAAATTATTCAGACGGAGGAAATCTGATTTCTCCAGATAAAGCGAAGACAACTGTGGCTGGTTGGTAGGACTTGCCCCTGACTCATAGAAATTTGTGAGAAGGTTTCTGTCTGATGCCAAATTGTTGATATTGAGGTTCAAAGCCGTATTGTTCACAAGGTAACCACCTGTTTGTCCGATGAAAGAAAATCCAAAATCGATTTTCTTGTAGCGCATGTAAGAATTAAGTCCGAATGTGAGATTTGGAATGGCGCCTTCAAAGATCTTTCTGTCTTTTGGTCCAATCGTTCCGTCGCCGTCCACATCTTCATAAATGTACTTTCCGTCAGCATCGATTCCAAGGTAATTTAGCATAATAAATGAACCAGCTTCGTAGCCATTTTTATAAATATTGGCCGTCACACCCGACATTCCAGGACCAGAAACTTCGCCGGAATAGATCTCGGAAACAGGTAGATTTCTCACTACATTGTTCACGGTTGCACCATTGACATCCACTGTCCATGTAAAATTATCCTTGCGGATGATATCCGAACCTAAAGTCACCTCAAAACCTTTGTTCACGATTTCTCCATCTACATTGGTGTAGACCGTGGTTGTTGGGCTCAATACTTTTGAAGGAATATTTAGGATCGGGTCTTTGGTAATTTTGTTGTAATATTCTACCGATCCGTAAAGTTTGTTTTGCCACAAACTGAAATCCGCTCCAATGTTGGTTTGCTCTACAACTTCCCATCTCAGGTCAGGATTCGCAGTTCTGTTTACGGTGAAACCATTGAGGAGATTCAAATTATCATATAAATAATAACCGGCACCTTGCGAAAGTGAATAACTAGCCTGTGTCAATTTGTTCGGAACTTCTTGGTTACCAGTTTGTCCCCAACTTCCTCTTAATTTTAATTCATTAACGATTTGAGAATCCTGAAGGAAATTCTCATTAGACATCGTCCAACCTACCGCAACCGATGGAAAATAACCATATTTGTTGTTTTCCCCGAAACGTGTGGAGCCGTCAGCTCTGATGGAAGCCGTCAAAAGGTATTTTTTATCAAAATTATAATTCACCCTTCCGAAATAGGACTGCAACTCATTCTCCTGCGCGTAACCCGGAGACGGAATGAAAACATCGCCCGAATATCCCGGATTCAGCTCTGGAGAGATGCCGGCATTTTGATCAGCGATATTTCTGACACCGTAATACGTTCCTGAAAACTTGAATTTCTGATAAGAAAAACCACCTAGAATATTGAAATTATGTCTATTCAGATTGAGATCATAGGTCAGATAATGTTCCAACAAAACATTGTAAGAATCCAGATTGGCCTGTACATACATTCCTTTCGGCGTTCTGTCGGTAATGTTTGGGTACATTGTGGTGTTTCTTTCGGACATTGTTCTGTCAATCCCTAGATTTAATTTATAATTAAGTCCAGGCAATAGTCTCAATGTTGCTTCTGTGTTTCCTAAGACGCGGAAAGTATTGGTCTTATCAGTATAAACACTGAGCAAATACAACGGATTGTAATGTGCGTTCATGTTGAAATTGGTGTAGTTTCCGTTTTCATCATACAAAGAACGCGTCGGATTGGCCATCAAAGCATGGATGATCACTTGACCGTCCGATCCTGCGTTTGCACCATTTGGAATTCCGTTTTCTTTGATGTCACTCGCTGTCAAGTTTAATTTAACTTTCAAACGTTTGTTGTCAAAGAATGATTCTTCTGCATTGATACGCGCCGTCGTTCTTTTGAAATCGCTATTTTTAACGATCCCATCCTGATCCATATGCGACAATGAAGCAAAGTAACTTCCTGTGTCTGTAGACTTTGAAAAGGAAACCGAATGATTTTGAGAAGCGGCAGTACGGTAGATCTCATCTTGCCAATCTGTGCTTCCACCGTGGTCATATGACTTATCGACAATGGCAGCTCTATACTGGTCTGCCGACATCAGATCTAATTTTTTGATGACAGAAGAAAAACCTAAATAAGTATCGTAAGTAAAAATAGGTTCACCTTTTTTACCTCTTTTCGTGGTCACCAAAACCACACCGTTGGAACCTCTTGCACCATAGATCGCGGCTGCAGAAGCATCCTTTAAAACCGTGATGGATTCGATGTCTGAGGTGTTCAAAAAGTTAAGTGGGTTTTTGGCCTGTGTGTTTCCAAGACCAACGTTGGGACTGGAAGCACTTACGGCATCGTTACTCAAAGGAACGCCATCTACCACGAAAAGTGGTGTACTTCCGCTTCTGATAGATCCAATGCCTCGGATAGAAACATTCACGCCGGCACCAGGCTCGCCGCTTGATTGTACAACGCGGACACCAGCGATCTTCCCTTGCATCAGATTGTCAACCGAGATGTTCATCCCTTCTTTGAACTGTTCTGCCTTCAATTGGCTCACAGCGCCCGTCATATCCGACTTTTTTTGAGAACCGTAACCTACTAGCATCACCTCGGCAATCGTGGTGTCTTTGGATTGTAACGTCACGGAAACAGAAGTGCTTGCAATCTTGATGAGTTGCTCATTCCCGTCATAAGAAATGGACAAGGTCTGTCCGATATTGGCGGAAATAGTAAAATTTCCAGATGCATCGGTTGTGGTCGTAGCGCCAGTTTCTACGATGGTTACGGTCGCTCCTTCTGCTGCGGAACCGTCTTGTTTCACCACTTTTCCAGTGATCGTCTCATTGACCTGCGAAAAAACAGGATACTTTGCATTCAGCCCTTCTGCACTTGCCTGGTTTGCCACCAAAAAAAGTATTGCTACAGGAATTAGCTTTTTAAATTTAAATAAATTAATTTTGTGGTACATGTCATTAAGTAAAGTAATTGTTAGAGATTACATTGCTTGATAAATAGCCGCTGTTGTTCCCGCAACAGTGGTTTTTTATTTTTAAAGCAAACGTTTGATTTTTATTTTCGGGATACAAAGTAAATTGCTTTGTTCGGAATTTAGTTTAACAGAATATTATGTTAAAATAAATAATTAATAACAGAATAAAATGCTCGAAAGATGAATAATAATCCCATTTTATAATTTATATACGCGCGTTTTTCGTCATTCACATAATCTTAAAAAACACTTAACACAATCGATAAACTTCAGGAAATAGAGAGTTCCTAATTTCGCCTTCATAAAATTTGATAAGAATGAAAAAGGCAGTTTTCTTTGCGCTATATTTATCTTCCACGCATCTTTTCTGGTCACAATCTCAAAACCTCGACAATCTAAAAATCAATGAGATCCAGGTGATCGGTTCGCACAATTCTTACAAGAAAGCGATTCTTCCGGAAGTGTACAGTTATTTCTCCAAAAAAGATACATTGAACTTCTTACCAAGGATCCAATACGAGCATATTCCCATTCCGGAACAACTGGATCTGGGACTTCGAAATCTGGAGATCGATGTCTATGCCGACAGTAAAGGTGGAAAGTACGCGCATCCGAAAATCCTGGACCTTGTGAAAACCACGCAAGTTTTTGACCCGGAAGGCAAGATGAAAAAACCTGGCTACAAGATGATCCATATCACCGATATCGATTATCAGACCTGGTATTACACATTGGAAGATTGTCTGAAAGATCTGAGAAAATGGTCTGAATCACATCCTGACCACGACCCGGTTTTCATCACGTTGGAACCGAAGGACGGCAAGGCCAACCAATTTGGAACCGAGCCTGAACATTACACTTCTAAGCTTTTCGATGACCTGGATAACGAATTGAAAAACTATTTAGGAAAAGATAAGATTATCACGGCAGATGACATCAGAGGAACTTACAAAACGCTGAATGAAGCTGTATTAAACAAAAATTGGCCAAAAGTAAAAAATGCCAAAGGAAAATTCGTTTTCGTTCTGGACAACAATAGTGAGAACCGAGATCTCTACACAAAGGATCATCCATCACTCAAAGGTAGAATGATTTTTACCAATGCTGCTCCTGGCACACCAGAATCTGCGATATTGTTTATGAACGAACCTCAAAAAGACAGTTCAAAGATCCAAGATCTCGTGAAACAAGGTTACATCATCCGGACCAGAGCTGATGCCGACACGATGGAAGCGAGAAGCGAGGATTACTCAAGATTCGAAAAGGCGAAGGAAAGTGGTGCGCAGATCATCACCACCGATTATTATTTGCCGAGCAAACTTTTCAAATCCAATTACAAGATCAGTTTTGATGACCAGACTTATGAACGAAAAAATCCTGTCACTGGGAAATAAGAATTTCAATTAGATTTATTAAAGGAAAGGACTGTCAGCAATGATGGTCTTTTCTGATTTAATTTAATCTTCAATTCTATTCAAAGTTTGTTTTTGTAGGTCGATTTCGAAGTGGTCAGACGGATCACTATTTGATAAAAGCGATAGTATTTGGAAGACCGATTTCAACTGAATGATGAAAGGATCTTGAGACTGATTGGACTCAAAAAGTTTTTCTAAGGTCTTATATTGCTGCAATCTCGATTTCGGAATATCCATTTTTGCCAACTCGTCCGCCGACTGGAATTTGTACAGATCCAAAAGAAGGTCTTCAAACGTCCAATTTCGGAATGACTTGGAGTTGATCTCTCTTTGTTTTAGATATTTCTTTGCTTCGATTTCATTTAAATTTAAAGATAAAAACAATAGGTCTTCACCACTGATTTTTTCTGTTTTTTCAATAAGGTCTTTTGGCCAATCATTCGGGATCATTCGCAGTCGAACGAGTTCTTTCAGATGGAAAATCATAAAGTCGTGGTAGGATCTTGTCTTCAGAATATCCTTGTTCCAAAAGGTTTTGTTAGCATTTTTCTTTAAAGCTTCGTATTCTTTTTTATATAATGGGAAAAGGTCATCAAAATGTGGAACGTCATTCAAAACAACGGTTTGAACTTGAAACTTTTCGGCCGAATTGATCGTCAAGATTTTATAAGCTGGAAGATAGGCTGCCAACGAAGGCACTTGAACATTCACCAACATTTTGTCGCCAAACTTCCTGATTCCCGTATCATTGATATGCATATGTCCCGCAAAATGGATCTGCAAACCTGCATCAGCAAAGACTTTCGCAACTGTTTCTTCCGGAACACGTTCCAATTGCCATTTTTTATCGCCCAATAGATCTTTGATCTCATCTGTTGCGTCATCATTGAAGTCAATCATCGGGTAATGCGTAAATGCAATCAGGATTTTGTGGTTTTTCTTAGCTTCCTCAGCGATTTTCTTCACCCAATCTATCAAGTGTTTTTTGTTGGTCAAAACGTTGTTGTAGCCAATGCTTGCGCCTTTGTAATTTGAAGCGTCATAGGGATTTGCATTGATGTTTTTTGGGATGTAAGTGTTTCCGTCAATCGCGATCATCCAGACATCTTTCACAGGTTCCACAACATAACTCAAGTCTGGAACAGAAAATCCATTTGAAACTTCGTACATTCTCTTTTGATACTCAGCAAAATTCAAAGCCTTTTCGAAAGAATAATCCTGAACCGAAGCCTCATGAAACGGTGTACTCCAAAAAAGATCTTCTTTTTTAGGATAAAAACCAAAGTCTTTCAACTCATCCAAGATCTCCAAATATCCGGATTCTGCAATGTCTTTTGTAATGATTTGATTAGAAATTTTTCCAATGTTCTCTTTACTATAGATTCCAAGTGGATTTCCATCATTTCCCAGGAAATCATCTTTTCCTGCATCTTTGCGGAATGGCCCGACGGGATCATGATTTCCTGTGGTGAGGTAAAAATTGATTCCAAATTTCTGATGATAATCTTCTAAAATCCGGTGCAATCCTCGAAGATTATACGCTTGTCCATCATCCGAAAAATCGCCTGGCATCGCAACAATCTTGATTCCTCTTGCAGCAATATCATCCAAGGCTTTTATAAAAGCAAAGTAGTTTTCGTTGAAGATCCTTGTGGAATGCAACTGAGAATCCATCGTTCTCAAGATGGTCGGTTTGCCAGTTTTTGGATTGATGATGCCTTTAAAATCATGATCAGAGAATTGACCGTAGAGATCCTGAAAATGAACATCCGAAAGAAATGCGATCTGTACAGGTTGTTGCGCAGATAAAAATGTAATTATAAAAAGTAAAAATGACAATAGAGATTTTTTCATCTTAAATTGTCTAAAATAGCGGTTTCCTGGTTCAACAGGTTTACGCCAGTTTTAAATAATTGTGAAAGAAAATTATTCTTCTATTTGTAATTGATCTTCTATCTAGCAAATATTATTGCGGAAGTGTAGGAGGTGTTAACCTAACGGTACGAGACCTTAAAGTTCCCAGGAAAGCTTCTAGTTGTTGAATCTCCTTTTCCGTCAAATTGAGTTTTTTGAGCATTGGAGATTTTTGGGAATTCAAAGTTATTCCATTGTAAATTGTGGAGAGTCTTTTTTGAGCCTCTGGATTTCCGGCATTGTAGAAACGAATGACATCGGTTAAAGAAGTGAAGACGCCGTGGTGCATCCAAGGTCCAGTTCTGGAAATCTCTCTCAACGTTGGAATTCTGAACTTTCCAACATCCTCCAATTTTTTAGTGATCAGATAGCGGCCAAGATCCTGTTTTTTTGCGCCTAATATTGCCGTGCCATCATTCTCGAATTCATTGTTGGAAAAGTAGCCAGAGTTGTGGCAGTTGATACATTGTGCTTTGGTTCGGAAAAGATGAAGGCCTATCACTTCATCATCCGTGAAAGCTTCGCTCTTTCCATCTATGAATCTGTCAAATTTTGTAGACCCACTTTTAACGGTTCTTTCAAATGTGGCAATGGCTTTATTGATCCTTTCGGTCGTCACGTTTTTGTCACCAAATGCTTTTTCAAATAAGATCTCATAACCTTTTATCTTTGAGATTTTCCCAGTAGCAAGGTCGATGTGTTCATTCATTTCCCTTTGGTCGATGATCGGCATAGACGATTGCTCTTCTAATGACTTGGCTCTGCCATCCCAAAAAAGCGATGTCGCGTGTGCGATATTCAGGATTGTCATTGCATTTCTGGAGCCCAGCTGTCTATCATGTCCAAAGGATAAGGTTTTATTGTCTGTCCACGCCAACTCAGGGTCATGGCAAGACGCGCAGGCAATTTGATTGGAACCAGACAATCTTGGGTCATAAAATAAGGTCTTACCAAGAAGGACTTTTTCCTGGGAATGCGGATTGTCTTCTGGAAATTTAATCTCGGACAAATGTCCGATATCTTTAAAATTCTTTTTGACACTGGCGTCCAACTCTGCAGCTGGCCATTTTGAAACATCTCCGGAGGAATATAGTTTTCTTAATTTGTTGACTAGAGATTGGCCATCGGTTACGGATTTTTTTACAGCGCTGTTGAGGCAATTATTCAATAAGATACTACCTAAAAATAACAGGATCAATCCGCTAATGACATTCCTCATTTAATCAAAATTTTTACAAAAATAGAGCTTTCAATGGCCTTTGCAACTGACCAACAAATGATATTACTCACCTTTGCTAAAATACGATTTTATTTTGCTTCATATTGAATCAATAATAGTTAATTTTGTTTCATTCTAAATAACAATTTAAATTTATAAAATGAAAAGAAAATTTATTCTTTTATCACTTCTTGGCTCTCTATCCACTTACGCACAGCAAGATAGTTTCGAATACAATGGTGCACTTTCTTCCAATGGATGGTCCAGCCACGGCGGAACATTGGCGCAACTTGTGACTTTGACCAGCGCATCTGATGCAGGCAATAGTTTGTACTATCCGGGAATGGTGCCATCAAAAGGGAATAGAGCTTTGATCACATCGGCACAATCGGAGGATGTCAACTTAGCTTTTACTGAGGATGTGACGACAACTGCATTTGCATCATTCCTAATGAAAGTGGTAGATAATTCTACAATGTCTGCTAATACATTGAACACGGCGCCAGGATATTTCCTGCATTTTTCTCCATTTTCTGGTGAAGATATCGGCTCGACAGGCATTGTTTCCAGATTATCAGTTAGAAAGGGAAGTTCAGCTTCGACCTTCAATCTGGGAATTCTGAACACGACTGGCGGAAGCGCAAGTTTGACAGACATCTATGGCTCTACTACACCTGTGGAATATCAAGTTGGCACCACATATCTGGTAGTTTTGAAGTACGATATAACCGGGACCACGGGACAGACAACTATCTGGATAAACCCAACTGCTGCATCAGAAGCTACGCCTACCCATAGCAGTGCTTTCGGAAATTCTAACAAATTGACCCAGGTTGGAAGTCTAGCTTTCAGACAAGCTGCAACTAGTGGGAGCATAGAAATAGATGAGGTGAGACTTGGCAAAACTTGGAGTGAGGTCGTTGGCTCTGCATTGCTTGCCACTGATGATGTTAAAATAAATAGAACACCTTTGATCTCCAATACTTTGGTAAAAGATGGTTTCACAGTATTGACCAAAAAACAAGCTCGAATCCAAATCTACACTGTTTCAGGGAATTTAGTTAATGATGAAGTGTTTGCGCCAAATTCAAAAGTCAATGTTTCCAATTTGAACGCTGGCCAATATATTCTCAGAATTGCAGAAGGCGACAATGTTTCTACAGTTAAGATCATCAAGCAATAGATATTGATACTTTAAAGACAAAAAAAACTCTTAGGATCTCTAAGAGTTTTTTATTTTTAATAGCCTGGATTCTGTTGCATATTGGCATTAACATTAATGGTTTCTTGGGGAATTGGGAGCACGAATTTGTCATTCGGATAAGTAGGACTACAATTTGTAGAAATGCATCCCGCGCTTCGAACGATATTTTTATGATTTCTCATAAGGTCAAAAAAGCTCTTGTTTTCAAAAGCAAATTCCCTTCTTTTTTCTTCTAAGATGAGATCGATAGTGATGCTCGACAATTCTGGTATTCCCGCTCGTGTTCTGATCTTATTGATGTCGTTCAAAGCTTGCTGCGTATTACCCAAATGCAAAGCAGCCTCAGCGCGGATAAAATAAAATTCACTCAAACGATAAACAGCATTACTTACATTATTCTTAAACTTGGTCGTGAAAAAGTAGGGAACTGTGGTATTGCTGCCATTGACAGATGTTCTCAGAGGTCTGCTCTCATAGAGTTCTCTTCTTTTATCGTTCGCAGGATATGAGTTCATAAGGTCGTCGGAGGCAACATACTTTGACCTGTTGGAGGCGCTCGTATAATTATAGATGGATCCTACGTTTGAAACGTTGTTATTAGTATTCGCAAGTTCCAGGATCAATTCAGATATTGCCCAATCATTTTCTGACGTTGCATGGTCATAAAGGTTGAGCCCAGAATTTGCAATCAGATCGGTGCTGTAGTCATAGGCTTTTTGCCAGTCATTTTTCCAAAGTGCGATGTCGGCTGCAATTGCTTTTGTGGCATTTATCGATAGGAAATTTCTCGTAAGTCCCGCTGGGATCGCTTTTTCATTTTGAAACAAAGAAATGGATCTTGTGATATCACTTTCCAATAGCGCGAAAGTCTCTACCACCGTTTTCCTTACTGGATAGTCGATTCCCACTTTGAGAGGTGCCGTGTTGTAAGCGATTCCCAAGTGTGATGCATCGGCTGTGTAAGTGTAGTTTTGTCCGTAAACTTTGCACAACTGAAAATGCATCAGCGCCCTCATCGCCAATGATTCTGCCTTGATCTCATTTTTTTCGGACTCGGTAGCATCATTCAGATCATCTACATATTGAAGGATCAGATTGAGATTATTGATCAACTGATAAGCATTGGTGTAGAAAGAAACTGCATTGCTTTCCATTTTGGAATCATCAAAATTATAGATTCTTTCGGTCAGGCTTGATGGGCTTATCAGAGATGTGTTGGAGCTGGGAGAAAACCCGAGATTGCCTGTCAGTAGGTCACCATAAGTATAGCTCGCTTCTGCGTGTAGTGTGGATCTCAGTTGATAATATGCACCATTGAGTGCCACCAAAACGCCATCTTTGGTAGAAAGCTGATCATTGATAGAAACTTGTTCCACAGGCTCTCTGGTAAGAAAATCGCTGCAAGAAATAATGCTGCTGCAAATTGCTATTGTAATTATAAATCTTTTCATAAAATAAATGTTTAGAAATTAGCTCTGAAGCCAAAGCTGAATGTTCTCATCTCAGGATACAGGAATCTGAATTCCCGCACGCCATTCTTATCTGCAGGCGATTTTTCTTTGTACCAGTACAGCACGTTGGTGCAGTCCATGAAAATTGTAGCATTTTTGATCAAACTGTTTCCATTCTTTTCCAAAGGAATTCTATAACTAAGATTGACATTTTGAAGTTTGACAAAGGTGTTGTCATATAGAAATTTCGTACTGTTCGGGATGATCTGATTATTGTTCTTCGGAATGTGATTGGATGCGGTAGTGTTTTGAGGTGTCCAATAATCTAAAGCATTCACGCTCATGTTTCTGTTGCCTATGATCCTGTGCTGATCTATGATCTCATCTTCTATCAGAATATCACCTCCGATTTCAAAATTGATCAGGAAAGAAAGGCTGAAGTTTTTGAACAAAAATGTATTATTCATTCCACCAACAACATCAGGCTGAGAATCTCCGATAATACTGTAGGTGTCCTCATTGGCAGAGAATTGGTTGGTATCTTTGATCTCTCCATTTACGAAATATCTATCCTGACCATTTTGCGCATTGACGCCCATCCATTGGTAACCCCAGATGGCGGAGGTAGGAACACCAATTTTCTGTGCCCGCGCATAGCTGGCTATAGAAAATCGCTCACCAAAACCGCTGAGGTCTGTCACTTTGTTTTTAACGGTACTGATATTGAAAGTCGTTGTCCACCTGTAATCCTTTTTTGTAAACCAATATGCTCTCAATGATAGTTCCATACCTTTGTTGTACATCGCCTGACCATTGATCTCTGCGGAGGAATATCCAGTTTCCAACGGCGTTTGTCTGCTCACGATCATATCAGAAATATTATTCCTGTAGAATTCCAATGTAAGGTCGACTCTTTGTTTGAAATTAAAATCAATACCTAGATTGAGTTTTTCGTTTTTTTCCCAGCCCAATTGTGCCACTTGCGGTGCAGAGCTATTGGGTGTTGCGTAATCGTAATCATACACGAAACCATTATAAGAGACATTGTAAAGTCCGGAGGAGCGGTAGGAACCAATTCTGGAGTTCCCTGTCATTCCCCAGGATCCACGTAGTTTGATGAGATTCAGAAATGGATTTCCCTTTAGAAAGTTTTCTTTGGTGATGATCCAGGAAGCGCCTACCGCACCATTGTAGGCTGCATTTTTATCTGGACCAAATGCTGAGCTTTCATCTCTCCTGAGTGTGGCTGTGAAGAAATATTTTTTTCCAAAGTCATAGTTGATCTGTGAGAAAAGACTTCTTCCGTTATTTTCATTAGTAAGATTTCTCAGCGTGTAGCCATAGGTGAGTACATTAGAAGAAAGATACATCGCGGCTTCCCACGGATATTGGTATGTATTGGGATCTGTAAAATTACTACCGGAATGGTTTGTTTTAAAGTCTTTGTTGGATCTGATCTCTCCACCTAGCAGAAAATCGATGTGATGTCTCTCTGCGAAGTTTTTGTCGTAGTAGAGTTGTGTACTCCAGTTCCAGGTTGTAGCATCGGAATAGCTGATCCTGCTTCGTCCATATTTTTTATATTCTACACCATCTATGACGAAAGCGCCTGATGATCTTCCACTTTCATTAAGGCCGGATCTCCATAAGATATCTTTTTTATCAGAAAGGTCCACGCCGAAAACAGAGCTTATCTTCAAAGCTTTATTAAATTGATAACTTATATTTAAACTAGAAAGCAAGGATTTGTTCCTAAGTTTTGCAATGTTCTGATTGGAGGCCGCCAATGGATTGGGAATGCCTTCTGTTCCTGTTTCCTGATAGTTCCCATCCTTATCATAAATGCCGATGGTTGGTGCCAGAATAAAATTAAAATACGTGTTTGGTTGTTCCTTCGTCAGTTCATTGTAAGCGGCGTAAAGATTGATCTGTAATTTGTTAAAATTAAAACCAAGTGTAGCATCGATACCTTTTTTTTCCAGAGCGTTCATCACTTTGGCTTCGTCGTTCTTGGAATAATCAAGCCCGAAACGATACGTTAGAAACTTGCTGCCACCGCTGGCTGTAAAATTGGTTTTGAAGAATTCCCCATTTTTGTTCATGACTTCGAACCAATCGACGTCTGTGCCATTCCAGGTGTATCCAGCATTGGCATTGTTGGGAGCATTGTTTTTTCTGTAGGTATCCAGAAGTTGGGCGTATTGTTGCCCATTCATGTATTTGATCTTGTTGATGCTTTGCGAAACGCCGTATTGTGATGTGAAAGAGTAGGCCGGTTTTCCCTTTCTACCTTTCTTTGTGGTGATCAGGATGACACCATTTGCAGCATCAGCACCATAAAGTGCGACGGCAGCAGCGTCCTTCAATATATTGATGGTTTCAACATTGTCGGTATTAAGTCTTGCCAAAGGATTGATGTTGATCTCTGACGTAGAGCTTCCGTCGAAACCAAGTGCATCAAAAGCCTGATCTTCTCTCATGATAATCCCATCGATAATGATCAATGGTTGGGTAGAAGTGCCTTGCAATCCGTACAAGCTCACGGCCGATCCTAGGCCACGGACGTTGATGTTGACTGGTTTTGCAAGCTCCGAATTGCTCACAACCTGCACGCCGGCAGCTAGACCAGAAATCATCTTGTCCAAACTTTCAAATGGTTGCGAGGTGTTGATATCTTTCGCTGTGATGGTTGAGATGGAACCTACAATTTCTTCCTTCAGTTTCTTGGTGCCGTAGGAAGAGGTGATCACGACTTCTTCTATTCGTTTTTCATCCGCTATCGTGTCTGAAATATTCTTTTTGGTTGCGCTTTGTGCGTTTGCAGAGATAACTCCGCTGATAACAAGAATACTTACAACAGTTTTTTTCATTGATTATGTTCTGAAGATGATGTTCGTCCTTTCTACTTTCTAGAATATTAAAAATCTAGAATGGGCAAAAAGTATATTTTATCAATTTAGATTTAATTAGAATTAATAAAAATAAATTTTATCTTATAAAAAAACCACCTTTATCATAAAGATGGATCCTGTAATGATTTTGCAAAAATATTATAAAAAAATTTCAATGCTTCATTTTAAAGCACTATTTAATTATGACATTTGTTAGGTGTTTTGGGCGACACAAATTCTATCTTATTCTGATTCAGAAGTTTCGAAATTTTATTTTGAAAATCTACTTTTTTTATTAAAATCATCGTAAGTCATTCTCATTATCTTAAATCATACCTAAATTATAGAGATTAATGCCTTTTTTGAAGAGGCTAACAGTGATTCGCTGTGAATTTCCATTTAGTTAAATTTTTTATAAAGTTCTTAATGAAAAATTAAATATAAGTTATTGTAAATGTAACAGTAATGATGTCAGATGGTTGTGTCTGTGAATGGATTGTTAAACATTCTTGTCATCTATTATTAATAACACATTCGATGCTTATTGGCAAAATTTTTGCTTTTAGATTTTCTGTAAGAATTTCAGGTATTGGTTGATGAAACCAAAACTATTATTTAACATCTTTAAAACTTATTCAATGATTGTAACCATTTGCTTAGTTTTTTATTTCTCTTACTTCATCGATGTCATCTTGAAACGTGAGTACCTCAGTTTCGACATCCACTTCCCCCAGAATTATTTTTCAGGAAAATTCGACCTCCGCTTTGTGGAAATTCTTACCGTTTCCCGTAAAGTCGAGATAGAGAGATATCATTAACGCTGCTAAGCCATTTGAACATTTAGTATTTTATATAAAATTAATAACATTGATAAGTTTCCATTATGTATAACAGCACTACTAAAGCAACAAGATTCTCCATCGCCGAAAATGATTTCTACTTCAAGCAATTTCTTGTAAAGATGCTGCTGGAAAATCCGCTCTTCTCGATAGTCAATGATTGTAACAACGGAAACGAATTGATCAACCGACTTTACAGAAAGCAGGAAGATGTGTTCATCATCAATCTTTTCATGCCGATCCTGAGTGGGATAGAAGCAATCAAATACATCCGCCAGACAAACAAGGAAATTCCAATTCTTACCTATTCTGCTACTTATCAGGATGATATTGCCGCTACAATTAGTGAAATTCCCAATACTTACTACTGCCAGAAGAACAGCATCGTGATCAAGGATATTCTCCGGAACTGCATTTTAAGCCGTAATTCCAATTATGAGGATTACAAAAGAGAATGGGCCATGCAGGAAGAAGTGGTGAAAAATTACATGGACCGCCAGAAGAAGGAGCAGGAAGAACTGAATGTGACAGAGATCCATATCATCAAACTGTGCTATGAAGGATTCAGTAACAAAGAAATCGGAGACAGGATCAATCTCAGTACGAGAACGATCGACACGTACATCACAAGACTTACCGATAAGCTAGGCTTGAAAAGCAAATTGGATCTTGCTAGATTTTGTGTGGAAAATGGATATTATAACTCAAGTATTTGATCAAGATGGCTTCACACGGACAAAAAAAACTCAACAAGGATGATGTAAGAAACGGAATACTTCGCTTCGTACTGTCATTTGTGGTTTTGCTGACAGTAAGTTTTTTGACTGTATTTCTATTTTTCAGAAGTTCAGAAGTTCAAAAACGGCAGATCCAAAACGAACTGAACGATTACAAAAGTGTTCTGAGCAGAAATGAACTTTTGAAGATAAAGATGGATACCATTTATTACAAAATGGCTTTGCTTAATTCCAACAAAGTGGAGAATGATATTTTCCTTCGAAATTCAATCCTGGAAGATCTTCGGGACAACCGGAATATCATGGGAAGCGATACTGCAAAGGCATTCAAACAATATGCAACGCTCACGAAAAATATTGGTAAGATGACGGTCTTCAAAAATGAGCTGATCAACATTACTGCAAAAGAGCAGAATGCACTCAGAAGTTTGAATGAATGCATGGGAAAAGTCGGGAAGATGAATTCTCAGCTGAAAAGCAAGGAACCTGGTGGTAAAATAGCGAAACGATTAAAATAAACTAGAGTATGCAAGTTAACATTACCCTTTCTAATAAAGAGAAAAGATATTACTTCCTGTACCTGCTGGGACTGCTTTTCTTTGCGGTCATACTTTTGTCTGTGGTTATTTTGTATCGTGCAGAATCTCCGTTCAGCAATTCAGATATTTTGGCGATCCAGACCTTGGAGGAAAAGGCAAAATTCGATGAGCGGCAAAAAGTGGCGCAACCTGTGCTAGATAGCACCTTCGTCAAAATCGAAAAGTTTTCTGTAGATAATCCCGATCCATTGCAAGAAAATGAGATCCAGGCTTACATTAATGACATTGCGAACATCTTCGAGACCGTCAATATCACCGATCCTAGAAAGCAATCCTACACCCAGATCGCTTACTTCTACAAGATGTATTTGGAAGACAAAGACGTTGCAAGCAAGAAAAACGAAAATGTCAAAATATTCACCAAACAGTTTGAAGATTGCTCCATCGGTTTTAAGGAGCGGAAAAATCAAAAATTGCAAAGAGATAACGCATTACTTATGAAAAATAACTAACAACTAATTAATTATGAACTACATCCAAAAAAACAAGAAGAATATTATTATTGCAGTAATAAGTCTTTTGCTTTTAGCAGCAATCATTATTTTGTGGCTGCAGCGGAAAGTCATCCATAGTTCCGATGATATTGTGGCGGCCGTGTATCCTACCTCTCTCAACGTAGGCGATACGCTCACTTTTGAAGACAAAACGACCTTCGGAAAAACAAGGAAATGGGATTTTGGAGACGGTTTCAATTCAGAGAAGAACAAAGGGGTTCACTTCTTCAAAAAACCAGGCTACTATCAGGTTTCGGTGATCATCGATAATAAATATACCAAGTCTTTCCCGGTTTTGGTTTCCTCAGGCGTTTCCAAAATGGCTTCTACAGAGGTCATCGCAAGCACAATCGACGCACCGAGTCAGGCAATGCAATTGGAAAATGTTTTCTTCCGGGCAAACTCGCCAGATGCAAAGAATTTCACTTGGAAATTTGGAGAAACAGGAAATATCGATGCTAAAGAAAAGATGGCAACCTATGCGTTCAAAAATCCAGGAAACTACATCGTCACTTTATACACAGATATTGATCAGGAGCCTATCCAACATATGATCAAGATTCTACCAGCGTATGAAGAATTGGACGATGAGGTGATTGCGGAACCAACGGTAACAGACATTTATAGCAAGATCAATGATGATTTCAAATATCATCTTCAGCAGATTGCAGATGGCAATAGTTTCAATACGCATTACAACTATCTTCTAAATACCTATCTGTGCAGCAAGGACAATATTTCTGTCAATGTGAATGACAAGAACAATTCTTTCTATTATTACTGTACAGGTTTGCAGTTTGATAAGAAGAACAGTATCCAGGAAGTGAAGACAACTTTGGACACCAATCAAAACTGTGTGATCAAAGTCGAGGTAAAACAAAGCAAGCAATAAAAACTAAAAAAATAAATTATGAAAAACAACTTTGCTAATGCTATCTATGTCTTAGGAGCTGTCTATATATTGTCCGCATGTCAAGTTAGGATTCCATCAGAAGAAACACCAAAATCAGACTTTTATGGTTATGTGGATCAGGTGAAAGTGAGTGATGGTTATCCTAGGAAATCGGAACCTTGGGTCGTGATCTCCGACCGCGCCAATAATTCGGTTTTTATGGATAAAGGCGATGAGAAATCTCCGAAAGAGATCAAATTCCTGGAACCACTTTTGGTTGTTAAGGAAAATCGTTCAAAAAATCTGATCAAAGTGGCTCAATATGAGCCTGACGCTTTGATGAAAAAAATACCATCCAAATCCGTGAAAACTTACGGCTGGATCCCCAAAGACCAATTGTTGCTCTGGACCAACTCATTGAAGAGAAGTGATAATGGTTTTAATGTAAAAGCGGTATTGTCGCCCAATAATTCCGATGTTTTGAAGGATGGCGCAAGATATCTGAAAAATGATTCTGTTCTGATCTTTGCATCGCCAGATCTTACGAAACCTACGAACAAGAAATTGCCAGTTGGCCAAATGGTTTACATCTACAAACAATCAGAATCCAACAATCGATTCCTGATCGGGAAATCGCCATCTTTGAAATTGGACAGTATCTCAAAAGATATCTACGGCTGGGTGAGCTCCAATATGATCGCAAATTGGGGTGAGAGAAGCGCTTTGAAGATCGCCTCAGATTTTAATTATACCACAGAAAATAGTTCGGCGATATCGAAACAATCACCTGACGGAAGTGTTACCGAAACCAAATTTACACTTTCCGACGCGGCAAACAGGACCGCGGTAGAAAACCTTGTATCCATCACGCCGGGAGCACTGGACCAATCTCATAAAGCGAAATTCTTCACCAATGCTTTGGATTACAGCAAGAATTTTGTCTATAATGTTTTGGGTCAGCCTATCTACTACGATAGATTTAAGGAAATCACCAATAGAAGTAAAAATCTGAATATCGTTTTCACGGTGGATATTAGCAGGGACAACATGCAAAACTCAGCACTTGCCAAATCTGTTTTTCAGGATATCCAGCTGAAATTGGACCAGTTGAAATATTTTAGAAATATAAAATATGGTGTCGTCCTTTACAAAAACAATACTTGCGGAGAAGACGTTCTACCATCATCATTAAGTAATAATTTTGATGAGATCAACGCCTTCATCGACCTTCAAACTTCCAATCAGAACTGTAGCGGTTCTGGAGCACAACCGTTGCTGGATGCATTGGAAGCGAGTGGTGAAATGATAAGCAAAGTCCCAGATGAGACCAATATTGTGGTCGTTGTCGGTTCTACTGCTACAAGTTATGGCGGTCTGAGTGCTGCGATGCGAAACCTGACACTTGGGAAAGCGAGAATGCTATTTTTCCAGTCTGCATCGGGCTCATCTGATTATTATAACAACTTTGTACTTTATTCAGAAAATGTGCTGACAAGCACAGCAAGGAATATTGCGGAATTGGATAAAGAAAAGATTGTCGACCAAAAGATGATCATGGACAAGAATAATTATAACTTGGTAATGGGAGAGGAAGGAATGTATTCTTTAGACTATCCAAAAGCAAGTATGTCGCAGGGTTTTGTGGTCTATCCTAAAAAAGGCGAAGTCAATTCCAGTAATTTGCTTGTGAAATCGCTGGATAGTTTATTGGTCCAGGTCATGGATTATAATAAGAATGTCAATACCTCTTTAACCAATTATTTCAAATCCGCAGTTGGAAGTTCAAAGACAACCTTGAGACCAGATTTCCGCAATCAATTTGCAGATGCACCGACGATCATTCCGAAAGAATCTGCGTCGCAATTGTTGACGTACAACAATCCTTTCCTTACCAAAGGTGTTTATACGGATGACATCAAAGAGAATTATCCTGCAGTTGAAAAGGGAATTCTCCTCTCGGAAACCGAATATGATAAGCTGAGAGCATTCTATCAGGAAGTTTATAAAGAGACACAGAGTTTCAGTCCAACTTTCAGCCAGAGCTCGGCGGTCAACAATTATTTGTCTGTGTTAAAAAAACATTATTCAGGCGACGGGAAATTTGAGAAATCTAAGCTGAGAAGCCAATCTATGGCGTATTCGGTAGCTATAAGTACAGGATTTGACAACTCGTCCGAGGAGACGCTTTCCAAATTCAAATTAAGTGGATGGAAACAGCCAAAGGTCATATCAAACGAAATGGTAAAAAATTATTTCAAACAATATAAAACATTGGCAGACAGATTGCTGGATAACAAAAGTAATCCCAAGATCATCATCGATCAGAATGGCGAAAAACTTTATTGGCTTAATAGATACTTTATGCCGACCACACAACCAGTAGAATCTCTGTAATGTTTTCTTTTAATAAGATCCTAAAATATTTTAGTAACAAATCAAGTAATCAATCACAAAAAATAGATAATATGGCAATGTTTAATTATGGTGTTGGGGGAAACGAAGTAAAAGTTGACGCCAACGAAGCGATCCAAGAAATCCAAGAGAACAGATCTCTAATTGTAGGTCAACTGACGGCGGATGAGCCTTTCATCCCAGAAATTATAAAAGGTTTGAAATCCGTAGATGATGTGTTCAAACACTTTCAACCTTCGATCTCCATGCAACACGAGACCGAAGATGGAACTTATGTGGATGAAGAATTCAGATTCCAGCAACTGGGAGATTTCACACCGAAAAATCTAACGCAAAACTCAGAATATCTGAAAACCCTGAGCATAGAGCAGGAGCAGTACAACAAGATATTGCGACAGTTGAAGAATAATAAGATCCTTAAAAATATTCTCGAAAATCCGCAGACCAAAGATGCCTTGATAGAAGTGTTGAAAGAAGTTGCAGGAGAATTAGAAAAATAAAAAACATAAACTATGGATAATAAACCACAAGCACAGCAAAACCAGCAAGCTCGACAACAACAGCAAGACCACCGACAAGGCTCAGGCTCAGCAATTAATGACCTGAACAAAGTTGGCGGCTTCAATTTCATCGAAACTGTTGTAGATGGCATTGCCAATATGAATCCTACACGAAAGGCCCGTAAAGAGATCTTCCTGAACGATTCCAACAAGCAGACCGAAAGAAAAGATCTTGCCCAAAAGCTGAATCTCTGGATCTCATTATTGGAAAATAATGCAACAGCAGAAGAAATGGCGGAAACGTGCAAGAACAAAGCAATCTCGGCTGAGAAAAACCTTAAAACAAATCTTAAGAATAGTCTTTCGGAAATTCGTCAGCTGGAAACGGCCTATCGTACGATGGCGCAGTTCTTCAAAAATACAGAACTCGACAAAGTGGATAATGTGAGTATCGTGAATGCTTCCTTGGAACAAATGAAAGACCTGGACAATCCACTTTTCATCGATGCTATCGCAGATGAATTCAAACAAAATTATGATAGACTGGATCTGAGAGACAATTATTCTATCCTTGCGATTCCAGGTTATTTGGGATCCAACAAAGTGGTAGAAAAATGGGCGAAGATCTGTAACGAGAACAAAGTAATGCTCGTGACGGATTTTGCAAACCTCGATAAGCCTGATGATGTCGTAGATCTTTTCCACTCTGCAAATCTGACTGGTGGCGAGCTTCACAGAAGTAATGTGATCATGACCACCAACTGGCTGGTAGGACGTGGGCGAGCCGAAGAAGTAGGTGAGGAGGAAAATGTGGATCTTCCGCCATCTACATCCATGGCTGGGAAAATCTACAAAACATTGATGTCGCAGGTGGCTGCAGGTAAGAAACACGGAAATATCAACGAAGTGGATGCCGTGAAATTCGACCTTAAGAAAAGTGAAATCTCACAGCTCGAAAAAATGGGATTGGTGCCGATGGTCAATGAGTATGGAAAGATCATGGCATTCTCTGCCAAGACGCTGTTCACGGGAGATAATATTGGATTGCAAACTTATTCTGTGGTTCGAGTTTTCGACTATGTGACGAAAGTTTTGCTTGATTTCCTTAATAGAAGAGCATTTGAGAACTGGAATCCAAGAAATGAAGATGATCTAAGAAGACAGATCGTTACCTTCCTTGATGGCATCAAAGGTCCAGATAAACTAATCGAGAAATTCAAAATCGTTAGGTTTGAGCAGGACAAAGTGAACAAGGACCGCGTTTGGCTGGATATCAGAATGACACCATATTTCCCTACCAAAAGTTTTGTAATCAAACTGGATGGACACAAAGGAGACGATGGAAACGAATGGGACGCTGAGTACCAACAAGAATAATTTTATTATTAAATATGACAGAGGGAATTTGCAACGTGATTTGCGGATTCCCTTTTTTATTAAAACAGTCCAGATGAGAATATTTAGCTTTTACATCTTAATGATCATCCTTTCCTTGCCGCTTTCCTGCAAGAAGGATTATGAGCGTCCGGATCATTATTCTTTGGATCTATTCAGAAACGAAAGAAACGAGCAGCAGAAAAGAATCTTGACCGCCGAAGAAGCGAATGAAAAGAGTTTGCTCGTCATCAAAAGTGATAAGACCGAGTTGGTCAGCACTCCGAAGATCAACAATAAACTGGTGTACATCTACAAAATTAAAGATGGAAAGATCACCAAAAAGACGAGCGATAGTCTTAGTTTTCCTATTAGAATAATTTCTGACTATGATCTGAAGATCAGTAAAGGAAAGACTGATTCTACGACCATTTATCTGATGGCTCCAAGGTCATACAAGCTTTTGATCACAGAATTTGATGTGTCATTTCAAGCCTTGCCTGCCGCACCGACATTATAATTATTTGAATTTGAATAAATTGTATTTCTGATATTTGGGAAAGTGTAGTAATTCTACTATAGAGATTCCAAGTTGGTGGTTCTATCTTTGGTATATTAAAAACAAGAAAACAAATCACTTAATATTAATATTTTAAATTTAGAAATCATGGCAAACAATTCAAGAGCTGTTTTAAAATTCAACGGCGGAACAGAACAAAAGATCCTAAAACTTAATTATGGTGTATCTAGAAACACCGACGTATCAGGTAGAGTAGCATCAGACCCTTCTAATGCGCTAATCAAGATCACCGTGGAGGCAACTGAAGATTCCGGGATCTTGGAAAGCTTACTGAACGGAAAATACAAACCGACAAATGGTGAAGTGACCTTCAACAAATCTCACGAAGAAGGAACATTGACCACGTTGAAATGGGACAATGGCTACGTGATCCAGCATGAAGTAGATTATGACGCTTTGAACGAGGACAATATGTTCGTAAGCTTTGTGATCAGCGCAGAGAAGATTGAATATGGTAATTCGGCATATGACGGAATCTGGCCAGGTGCAAAATAATTTACAATTATCCTACACCAAATTTTATAAAAGATCCTGATGAATTTATTTTCATCAGGATCTTTTTTAATAGTTTTCATTATCAATATTTCCATCTTCACAAAAAGTATTCGTATCACTGCAATCTACATATTTGGTTTGACCAATTACTCTTTGATCCTTATCATATTCTTTCCAAATTCCACAAGGACATTCAGCACTTCCTTCGTAGCTTTCATGGGTGTTGCTCAAAGATCTAACTTTTTTTGTGCCTGGAAAATATTCTTTGATCTCTTGCAGTAAAATTTTCTCACTACATCTGTTTCCTATACTTTTATGAATGATCTCTTTGGTGATATTTTCTTTTCCATCCCAAAAGATCTCTCTATCAATTATCGCAATACAGCCGCCAATATTGCCTTGTCTCCATTGATGGATGAGTTTTCCGTTTTGATTGTACTCATAATGATCTTCAGGGTAACTATTGAAATTTAAGACTTTCTTCTCTATTTTTCCATTTTCAGAAAAGAATAATCTTACATTTTTCTCATTTTCATATTGCGAGAGAAACAGTTCTTTGATTTTCTTATTATGATGATATATGACTTCCAAAGTATCTGCTCTTTTGTCTTCCTTTGAGAAATAAGACGACTTATCATCTGTGCTTTTTTTACAGGAAAGCAGCATGAAAAAACATAAACTAATATAGCAAATCACTCTATTTGTCATAATTAATATTTTTAGTGATCCAATAAGTGACCATCCTTATAACCATCTCAATAGGTAATTCTACTTTGTTTTCTTAAGTTCCAGCCATAAATCAAAAGTACCTTCACCGCCTAAACCTTGAATATAAAATTTATCTCCTTCATTTTTGATGTTAAAATTGGAAACCTCATTTCCACAATTGTCTTCAGTTCCGATGTAAAATAATTCAAGGATATTGTTGTTCATTTTTCCTTGATATTTCCCATTACATCTGATCGCCTCATGATATGTGTTGGTTTCCAAATTCGCTCCCTTTTCGTTGATCGTAAAATAGTAAGATATGGAAGCCATTCCAGTTGTTGTTGCTTCAGTTTCAACGCTGGCGCTGAAAGTTCCAAAATATTTTGATGGGATCTCAGATGACTTTTCAATCTTGTTTTCGATTGTACCTGCTTCTTTCTTTGATGTATTTTTGCATGATAAACATGTAAATACAATAAAGAAAATGGTGATGATTAAATTCGTTTTTTTCATATTAGTTTAAATTATATTCTTGTGTATTTTTAATCTTGATGATCTTTTGTTGTTTCAGTGGGATCACGCGCCAACTATTTTATTTTCTTTAGAGGCATTTCGTTATTTCCTGGATTGATAAAGTATATTGGATTTCCAGAAATGTAAAACCTATCATCAGATTTTTCAATGTAGATTGTTCCCATGCCATCAGAAGAAGGATCATAATCTATTCTAATTTTTTCATTGTCAATTTTTGCTGCTTTTAGACTAGAGTAATTATTCTTCATCCCTTCCTCAGTCACAGCTAACGAAATGTTTTCTAATGAAAAAATAGTAATATCAAAAATTGTTTTTACATTATCTCTGTTTGATGCTTCGAAATAATAAATCCCGTTCCAAGAATCATTTTTGATTTTAGATATGTCATTCTTCGCATTCTTTGGAGCAATTGTTTTTTGATCATTAAAAATAGTTTTTGCGGAATTATTTTTTTTGCAACCAGAAAAAAAGAAAATTATAGGGATGTAGATAAGGATTTTTTTCATGGTATTTTTAATTTGAAGTTTTACTTTGTCGGTTTATCATCTTGTCCTTTGCACGTGATAAATAATTTTATCAATCTTGAATAACTTCCCTTTTTATTTTTACTTTAACTTGCTATATTTCTCCAAAAAAGATTTGCACTTTTTCCATGAAACTAAAGAGGTGTATAATGCCATATGATAAAAAGGAATACTATTACAACATCATCTCAATCGGAGTTGATCAATTTATTTTCAAGATTTTTGATATTAATTGATTTTAGATGAATGTTGCCCAGTTCTTTTTTCGTAAAACGATTTTTTATTGGCTGATTTGAAGAATCTTCAATATCAATATTGACCAGATAAAAGTTTAAACTATTATCAAATATATATTCTATGGTTTTTACAGTTGATGAAATTAATGAGATGTCAGAATATTTTAAAAATCCATCTTTTTGATTAATTTCAAATGTGGGATCGGCGTTTCCAGAGCAATTTCTACAAGGTATTGCTTCATCATTTCTGAACCAAAATTGATATTGATTGTTCCCAACACCCTTTAAAGCTAATAAAGGTCTTTTTCCCATACCTTCCCATTTTCCAGCAGGGATAGAATCATAAACAATTACGATATCTTTAATTTTATCGCCATTCCAATCATGCTCTGCTTTGGCTAAAATTTCATAATTTTTTGGAGTAAAGCTAGTAATTGAGGAAGAATTTTGAGGATGGGAATTTAAGCCTTTACTATCTATTTTGTAATATTTAGTGGATCCATCGCTTAGGTTTCTCAACTTAATAACTGCATTATTTTCATGATCCCAGACCGCACTATCTATAATGTTTTCATCCGATGATAAAGACAAATACTTATTTAAAGAGCCATCTTCTATTTTATAAAAAGCTAAATATGAAGATAATCCGTCCTGATCTTTATAAACTAATGCGTCTTCTGCATTATTTGAGAACAAGGGAATGCCATCCAAGATAGTGTATTTATAGCTTTTATCATTCATAAGTAAAGCTCTTTCCCCTTCATAGAGTCTGATATTGATGACATGGAAATTATTTTTTTGATTGAAACCAAGATAAGAATAATCAACATAAGAATCTGAACTCGTGTTCTTATCAGCTGCGAATTTTACTTTACCAAAAGAAGTGTTTAGAGTGGGATACTCAAAGGCAGATTTATTATTCGAGACATCGTTCTTATACAAAAGAGAATCCTTGACAAAATCGCTTTTAGAGATTGGGATGATGTAATCTTCAAGTTGATAAGAAGTGCTATTTTCCATAGCTTTATCATCTGTATCCAAACGATCTTTGTGATAATCGAATAGATATTCATTACTAGAATTTTGATTACTCGCACTATTCTCCAATGAAGATGTTTTTTTACAACTGAAAATAATGAACAGCGATAAAAGGAAAAATAACTTTTTCATGATTATATTTTCAAATTAAATGTAATGCACACAGTCTTTTTATTACTGAAGGTTTAACCCAATTTGGATCACTTGTAGAACCTTAATTGTTTTTTCAAAGCATCTATTTCTTTGTAAACTTTTTCTCTCTCTTTCCATGGCAAAAAGTACATGTACAAAGCCATTTGCTGGGGAAGAGTTCTGCCTTCAAAAGAGTCTCCATAGCTAGAATCAGTATAAAGGTTATAAATTATGCTTAAAGATTTTATTTGACTATAAGGATATCTCCAATCAGATTCCAAATCATTTTCTGAAGCATCGTTTGAAAAATCAAGTTTACTATTACAGAGATTCCATATCTTCATACTTTCTGCTGAAATTGTATTGTCGATTATTTTTGATTCTCTTTTAGAAAATGAATCTCGATAGAAATCTTCTTTGTGCATGTAATTACTAATATGACTTTCAATAAAAGCTTTAGAATCATTAGAAACGATATTTTCTGCAGTTATCCCATCTTTCTTATAGGAGTATAATAGAATTGAAAGAAAATTTTCATACGGATTTTCTACATTATTTAACTTAAAAAATGAAGGAAACTCATCTTCAAAAAAATTATTTTCTCTGTATGGTGGAAGGATATTAGATTTTACATCTTTTAAAAATATCCAGCTTTTTGATTCTTTATCATAATTAAAAATTTTCGCAACTGCATCTTTGTCGATAACAATGCTTTCTTTTGTACAATTATTTTTTCGGCTAATGTACTTTGAAGGAATCCAATATGCAAAAAACTCATAACCATAGGGGTCTTCTGACATTGTATTTTTTACATATTCTTTTTCTGCTTCAAATTCTTTCAAGTTTTTGGGATAAGATTCTTCCCAATAATATTTCGTGTGATCTTCTGTTGGAACTGCATGTACAGTAAAATATCCTTCTTTTTTACAATCTAAAAAAGAGAAAAGAGGATGATCAGAAAGATTAGACTCATCAATCGTTATATGATAATCATCTAAATATTTTTTATTAAAGAAATTGTAACTCGTAACTTCTGCTTGTTCTTTTTTTGGTTGACTTTTACTTTTGTCTTGCGCATCGCCATGACAACTTATAATTAAAAATAACAAGAGGAAGAATATTTTATTTAATGGTATTTCCATTTTTATCAAATTTTTCTGTCATTAAGTTTTCTGCGTCAATTCTCGAATTTTAAATGTTATATTTAATGGAAATATTAATTTTATCAATCCTGAATAACTTCACTTTTTATTTTTATTTTGACTTGCTCTATTTCTTCAAAAAAAGATTTTCGCTTTTTCCATGAAACTAAAGAGGTATATAATGCCATATGATAAAAAGGAATACTATAAGTTTTGTCAGTATCTGCTAAATCAGTGTAAAATAAAAGGACGGGTTTAAAGGAATTAATTTCGTCATATGGATACCTCCAATTTGGAACATCATCATGAGGAATTACATCGTCCAAATCTAAAGTTTGAATCGAATTTAACCATATGGGTAATAATTCAACATATTTTTTATTGGTTGTAGCTCCATTTAAAATTCTTTGATGAAATTCCGTTGTATTGAAATCTTTAGCATTGTAATAATTGTGAACTACTTTTTCAATTTTACTTCTAGCATTGACCGATAAAATATTCTTTTCGTTGATATCGTTAAGTATGAATTGATAGAGTAGTTCTTTTTGGAATAATAAGTAATCATTTGCTTCGATTTTGGCATCTTGTTTTTTTGACTCCTTGGCAATACCAAATTTATAATTTGAATCATCATCACTTATGTAGTCATTCGGAATCGGACAAAAAGTATCAATACTCAAGTTGTATTTTTCTATTTTGATATTTTGACTAATTTTATAAACTTGTAACACTTGAAAATATTCAGTTTGTGAGCTATATTTTCCTACATATATCCTGTCTTTATCATTTTTGTTGTCATGGTATATTGAATAATCAAAGCCTTCGTCTATTTTGAGAGTATCTTTTAGTATGTTTCTATTAAATAATAGAAGGTATCTTCTCATATTTTTCGATAAAATAGATTTGTTTTTTTTATCATTAACAATACCTATTTCCAGTAATGAATATTTTTCATAATTAGTACCTCCGATGTCTTTATAGGTACCATTTTTAATTTCGAATAATCCATCTAATACTTTGGATGTATACAAACTATTATTTTGACTTTTATCAATTATAGTCTCAGAATCGATATATTTTTTATCTTGAGAACTACAACTTATAAAAGTTATTAAAAATAGTAGTAATACAATATTTTTTAGAATTGTAAACATGTTTTTTTTTGATTCTTCATCTTTATTCTGCAGTTGGAGAAAATATTTACTTTGTTTTTTATTAGCATCTTAAAAAAAAAACAATAGTTGAAGGATGTAATTTTTTATAAGATTTATTAATTCAGATTCTATTTGCATCAATCAGGAGCACCCACAGAGTCAAATTGGTTTGCATAATCTAATGACATTTTAAGATTAGGAAGGTTATAATAATTATTTTTAACAATTATAGAAGTGACTTCGTTCCATTCTGCATCATAATAATCTTTAGCATCTGCTAAGATTGTAAGAGTTCCCCAATCTGTGTTATCATTATGATAGGTCTTAAAAAGAGGATCAAAAACGTTTGCTAAGTAGCTAACTAACATTACCTTATCTTCTTTCGAAAATTTTTCATATTCAGGACTACTCATTACGCGCGAAGCAATGTTTTTCAATATTATAGCATCGCTGGATTTTTTGGAAATCTGGAGTGTATTGTTGAATGAATTAATAAAATTCTCATGAATAACAAGCTTTTCATCACAACTCTCGTTGAAAAAGAAATTGATATTTCGATCAATACTGTTATTTACTATATTTTTTTTTATGAAATGTTGGTTTATTTTATCATTATAATCATAACCATAGATTTTACAAAGCATCTCTAGGAAACTTTCATCATTAGATAAAAGCCAGGTTAATTGCTCATTTTTATTATTAAATAAAAACAAATTTCGATTAACAAGTTTCTCTATATTATTATTCCTGATTTGTGCAAGATTGTTATCTTCACTCCATTTTGTGATTTTCACATCACCTTGATTTTTATTGACCTGCTCTTCTTCATACTTTAGAGATTCTGGAAATTCTTTTTGATAATCAATAATTTCAGGGATAGACAATAATTCGGTAATAAAACTTTTGTTTTTTACTAAATAATAGGATTGAGGAACCATTTCATCATCAGAATTTTTATTATAGATAATTTCTTTATTACATGCGTTATTACCATCAACATAGAGGTATTTTGTAGTCTTACCATAATCTATTTTCCTGTGGAAAATTTCATAAACCTTAGTCGAAAAATCTTCTGGGGACAAAAATTTAAACGATTTTTTTTGTAATTCCCTTTCTAATAGAGGAATTGAACAGTCTAAATCCGATATTTTATATTCATAATTAGGATAATCTGTTTCACTTTTTTCAGCAGAGTAACCTGCTTTAAGTTGGGGATATAAACATTTAGGTACTTCCATAGTTATATTATTAGATGCAATGTTTGCTGATTTTTTGTCATCTTTTTGACAAGAAAATAATTGAAATACTATCAATGATATTATTAGTGCATTTTTCATAATATTTAACTTCTAGTTGTTGAAGAGGAGTCTACATCTTCTAAAGTGTCAGTTCTTGTAATGATAATATCCTTTCAAATTATATTATTTTTAATTTGATTTTATACGGCTTTTATGTAAATATCCTTCCTTTCCTTCTTTTGTTTTCACAAGGAACCAATCTCCAGAATTATCTAAAACATCCACACTCTCACCAGATTTTATTTTTTGTACAATTTCTGAAGTGGCGGTTTTTTCCTTTCGTAAATTTGAAAATCCATCGTTGTCGTAAATTTTGAAACTCATAACTTTATTAACGATTTCAGCTGAGGGTTGGTGAATTGTTTCAGCATAGTCTCTCAATCTTTCAAACCCATAAAAATTATTCTTTTGTAAATTTTTTTTATAAATACTATTTTTATTTAAGGTTTCTTCAATACTCCCAGTGATACCAATTCTCAATTGTTTATCATATAGATAGGCGATTGTTTCTTCTGGTTGAAAGTATTGCATTTTATTTTCGGATATTTTATCAATGATGTTACTTACTCTATTGTAACCAATACCATCCTTTGCATAAGAGAGATCCTCAGTTTCACCTCCAAAAATTATGTTTTCGATATCATCAAAAATCTCTTTTCTGATGTAAAATTTTTTATCAGCAGTGTTGTACGAAAAAATTAGGTCATGAAAAGAGATCTCATTATTAAAATCGAATCCGTCAAACGCAAATTTCACTAATTCTTTATCCTTATTGTAACCGAATAATCGCACCAGGTCTTTTAATAATATGGATTGGTTTAGTTTTAAATAGTTGTATGCAATTCTATCATTATTGAAAAGATAATTGTTATAATAAAATAGGAGATCTGTGTTGATTTTCTCTTTGCTGTCGAAGTCCGGATCTTCTATGAGTATAAAGTTTTTTTCTTTTATGGCAATGTTCGGAAACATTGAAGGATTCAGCACAACAATTTTATTTTTATATTGAGTAATGTCAAACTCAAATATGTCTTTGATCTTAGTTTCGAAGGTTTTATCTGTAGGGAATTTGTATGACCTATTTATTAAACTTTTGTTTGCTAGGGCAATATATTCCGCAGAGAGCGTGTCATAATTAAACGTTATTCCATCTCCTTCTTTTGATATGCTGTAGGGTGCATTTTTTAAAGAATCCTTTACATTTGAATTTATTTTTTTATCATCCTGTCCGTTACAAGATGTAATAGATAAAGTTGTCGCAAGGCTAAATGTAAATAAATATTTCATTTTAATAGATGCAGGTAAATTTTCTACTGCTATTCTTGTTAAAAAGTTCTCCTTTCTCTTATTGAATCCTGTCATAAACTCTCTTAGGAATTTTTGATGAATCTTTGTTTTGGCTTTTCATTAAAGATATGTATTTCTTATATGCCTCTTTAGCCTGTAGTTTATCATTCATTCCCCATAAAGAATCACCATAATTGATCCAGGAAACTACGCGAGTGGGATATTTTCCTAGAATATTTTTAAGCAAGAAAACTGATTCCCGATACTGTTTATTTTGTTCCAGATAATATGCAAGATTATTGTAACTATTAACAGAATTATTGTCCAAAACACTTTTTTCTATAAGAAAATCTAATTCTTTCGTGCTTAGCGGTGACGTACAATTATATTTTTGATTTGTTTTCGTTGTAATTTCAATTGCTTCTTTGAGGTTGATATCTCTCACCAATTCATGTAAAAATTGCGTGTTAAAAAAATCTACTTGGGAAAGGTAGATTTTGTCTTTAGGAAAATAAGTGTAGTTTAATTTGCATAGATCAACGTTTTCAACAGACGTTTCTTTTTTAAATTCCACTTTCTCCAGAATTACAGAATTGTTCAATTCATTAAGATAGTATTTATAATTAATAAGATCGTGAGGATTATTGTCCTCAAACTCTTTCTGAATAATTAGAGATTTTTTATCAAAAAAAATTTCTCTCTCCGAATTTTTATTTCCCTTTATAGTTCCATCATTAAAATTAATTACAAAGTTCTCCTTATGTCCATCTGAGTCTAAGTCTAAAGAGATACTTTGAGTTGTTATTTTACTGTGTTCATTAAGAGTTTGTTTTTTTAGTTCATTTTTTTTCGATATAGTTTTTTCTTCACTGGAAGAGATATCATATTTTTTTTCAAACAAAAATTTATTTCCTAGGTAAATTTTACATTTTAAACTACCATCATTTTTTGTTATTTCTGCCTTCGGAAATTTAAAACCTTTAGTTTCGGCATCATCTTGCTCATAAGTTATGGTATCATCAATTTCAACGATTTTGTTGGTGTTTTTTTCAATATAATAGATTCCTAAATTACTACCATAGTAATCTCGTCCTTCAATCAGAACAATTATATTATCAAGATTGGACTTATAAAGATGGAAAACAATCTCAGGAGTTTCATAAAAAAAATTTAAAATTTTTGTTGTTTCAAATCCTCCTTTGTCAAAAACGAGGGCTTGACCAGAAGAATTTGAGTTTATTGCAAGAGAATAGCCATTGTACAAAGTTTTATACTGTGGTTCGGTAGGTTTATTACTTGGTTTTAAATAATGAAAAATCTCTGTAGTTTTACTCTCTTTTGATGTGTTCGGTGAATTTTTTTCTTTTGAATTGGTGTTGTGACAATTTAATAGTAATCCAAAAAAAACTAATATAATAGCTAAATTAATATTTCTCATTGTTTCCAGAATTTAGGAGTTGTTCTTGCTTCTTCTTGTTGTGCAATATCTGTAGCAGTTAAATCATCTTCATCTTTATAAGTTAGATACACACCAGGATTACATTTATTATTTAGTCCTGCTTGTCTCTCTACGTTCATTATCTCAAAATGTAAATGTGGGTTTTTTGTTGAAAATGGAACGCCCCTGTTTCCAGATGTTCCAGTCAATCCAATAACTTTGCCAGCATCTACAATATCATCTATTGCTACTCTTCTTTCTTTTAAGTGAGCGTAAACAAGATAAAATGTTCCATCATGATCAAAATTCTGTGATTCTATTTCTGACTTATGAGCATACTTTAGTGTGAAAGGATTCTTTCTTCTCGCTTTTATAGTTTTGTCATCTATGACTTTTATAACAATCATTTCTCCAAACATTGAAGTATTAATTTCACTTCTTACTACTTGACCTTTTACACAGGCATACACATTAGTCCCTGGTTTTGCAAATAAATCCATGCCTGTATGTACACTTACGCCATCTCTAATAGTAGGTCCAAATGAACCGTGCCATGGCTTTTTTGAGCCTCCACCTTGAGAGTATAAACATAACTGAGGATTATCAACAGGATCATGCCATTTACCAGACGGCGTTTTGTAATTTGTTTTCAAAGGGCAATCTTTTGCCTTTTCACTTAACATAGAATGAGCAGATCTTACATAATCATACCTCATATCTTTTTTTACCTGTTTTTCTCCAGAATTAATCTTATCGCTTATTTTTTGTACAGTCTCTTTAGAAACTCCAGCATCGGCAATGTCGTTCAGTCCATTTTTAATCCAAAAATAAATTGCAGACAAAACAATATATTGAGGTTCAAAAACTAAATCAGGATTAGAAATAAAATCTACATCTGGTAATTTAAGCTTTGTTCTATTATCATTAAACCAAGATTGAAAATTAGTGTAATTATTTCTTCCTGTTAATTGAATTAGTCCTCTTCCTCTATACTTATAACCATCTTGTTCCGGATTTGTCAAATCATTCTCTGGACAAATTTTATTTCCTAAATCTACAGCTTTGCTTCCCCTAGAGTAAGCCCAATTTGCTATTTTAATTTCTCTTTCTTTTGTGACTTCTGATTTATTTTTTAGATAGCCCCATGAATCAGCATGTCTCCCTCCTTGTTCCGTTTTAAAACTACTAAACTTACTTTTAAGCACACTCGAATTATAAACGAAATCTTCCTTGTAACTCCAAAATTTAGTCTCTTTCGCCACCTGTCCCAAAAAATTTGCTCTTCGATAACAATTTTTATTTATCTCGAATTCTATCATATACTGATTAAGATATGATATATATGCTGGAATTCTGGTGTTAAAGGGTGCTGTATTTAAAATTGAACCATGCGGAGTTGCCTTCATGAATTTATCTAAATCTTGAACAGTTAATCCTATTTGGCAAGGAATACAATTTCCTTTATTATCTCTCTGCTCTAATTCAGTTTTATTCACACTCGCCAATGTCTTTGCTTTTTCCGAAAAATAATCCGAAATATTTCCCAAACCTTCTGCTATAATCTCGGCACTTTTTCGAACCAAAGATGTCACTGTACCCTCTGAAGGTTTGCTCGTTTGTTGGGATGGGCTTTTTTCGTTGCTTACTTCTACAGCACCTCTATTTGTAACTTCCTTCATGCCGTATATTGCGGTTACAAAGAATTTTTTTGTAGATTTTGAAGAAGAGAAAAAATCAATTATCGTTGGTTGCGTAGCATAATCCATCAAACTGAACTGCACTTTTGCTATTCCATTTTTGTCAACTCGTGCCGTTTTTGGTTTCTTATATTTTTCAGATTCTGAAGCTCCTTCTTCCCAAAGGTAGAATGTTATTTCTTTTCCAAACAAATTGGATGTCCTTGCTTCAGCACTCAAGCTTTCATTGAATTTTGCTTTATTGATATTGGCGTTTCCACGATTCAACAATATGACCCTGCCAATTACTGGTTCTTTAAAACTTTTAGGAGTTACTATTAAATCTGCAATTAACTTTTTTTCAGTCACATTCAGTAAGTTTTTCCCTTCCTTGTGCACCTCGATTTTATATGGGATTCCTACCACTTTTTCGCCAAAAGTATAAGGTACTTTTTCACCATATTTTATATTATTTGAAACTTGTTTCCAGCCAAGTGTTTTATCCTTTTTAAATAATGTCCAGATATATTTTTCTACCGGCTGTTTTACAAATGGAGAAGTTCCAAATTCAAACATTGAACTAATTTCATAGAAATTTTTTTCTTCTGCCTTTGGGCTTGGATTTCCTTTTATGATATTCATAATTTGTCTTTTTTCTATTCTACCTCAAAACTATCCGGATTCATTTCCTCCTGAAACTCCTCAAAATCCACAATAGGATTATAAGCCTGCTGTTCCTGGGAATTTGCATTATTTACATTACTTTTTCCAGCTTCGCTTTGCTGGCCATGTTTCATGACTGTGATTTTTCCGCCTGTGGCACACATCAGTTCTGAGATTTCTGTCACGGCACTTTTGCCCATTACTTTTACTTTCTCATAGGTCTTTGTCCATTTTCCGGCGGGAGCATAGGCGCAGGGATTTCCATTTTTTACACTGCAGGTTCCGAATGGCATTGCAGCAGGATTGAAAGTGAGGTCATCTTCCGTAACAGCCAAATAATCAGCTTCACCTTTCTCGTCATTCCAATAATGTTTTTGATGGCTTGTCACTTTGAAGTTTGGAAACTTTGCGCCTTTGTCACAGCAAACCATTCCTTTTTGAACGACGAAGTATTTACCATCATGTTCGCTGCCGCTGCTTTCACTTTGCTTATCTTCCTCTGTTTTACTTTCGTTTTCGTCAGTTGATTCTTCACTTCCCTCTGGCTGTGAAGTCTCTTCTTCCATCGTGTCCTGTCCTTCGTCTATCGATACATCTTCGAAGTCATTGTTATATGAAGATTCTTCATCATTTTCTAAGGTTTCAAAATCAGGTTCGGTCAATTCTTCGTTTTCATCAGAGAAATTATTTTTGTTGATATTTTTATTCATCTTGTGTCAGTTTTAGTGTTTGTTTTCGGTAAAGCTCATCATCATTCCTAAAGGTTACAGAAGCTGCGGCCTCAATCATTTTCTTACTCTTTTTGTCTGTAATGTAACGGAGTTCGATCTCGCCATCTGCCAATTCCTCGGGCTCTTCATCAAATGATATTCCGCGTAGAATTTCCTGAAGACTGAAAGTTTCTTGAAGCGTCCCATTTAGCAAAGTCTCTACAACTTGGTCACCTTCGTGGTTGTACTGCGCGCGCATTGAGCATTTTAATAAAAACGAATTTTGTAAGAAATAGAATCCCTCCGTCCAAATATCGAGTTTATGAAACCATTCCATTTTGGGGAAAATGATCTGATAGAGTAGAGACGAGGATAATTGCCGTAAAATATGATCTTGATTTCCCAAACTTTCATGAAACTTATCCAGATAAGATCGGTAAACTTCTCCAACTAAAAAATCTTCCAGATCTGGCCTTTTTGCTTCAAAGGTTTTCTGTAATTTTTCAAACTCATAGATTCCAGAGATCTTACCTTGAAAAGGAATGATGAACGAAATAGGGTAGATGCTTTCCATGCTAGCGATAGAAATGGTGCTCATCTTATCATCTGGTCTGATGCCGTTTTTCTTGAAGTCATGACAACGCACATCCACGATCTCATCTGGACTGGTAATCTCTTTTTTCGATTTAAAATGAATATCAACTTTATAATCCAATTCCAGATCATCTCCCGAAAAATTGGAAAAAATTTCTTTCACAGAATAGGATTTTGCGTAAAAATCTCTTGTAACACTGGACGGCGGAAGTTCTTTTTCTCTCTCTTCTCTCAGCGCCTCGGGACTTTTGTACTCTTTTGGAACGATGATCTGTTTTACGCCCACCAGATTATTGAACCAAAGCTTTTCCATCCTTTCGCAATGGCTATTATGGAAATCCATGAGCTGCTCGCCGGTCATGCCGATTTTATCTCCAATTTTTTCAAGAGTATCTCCGGATTTTACATCATAGGTCAGAATGTTTTCGTCCATAATTTTGAAGATTTGAGAGAAGGGTATTTTTTACATATTATAAATTTAATAAAGAAATCCCAATGAAATTCTTGGTGAATGCACTTATTTGAAAAGTGTAGTAATTCTACGATTATATTATCATTCCGATAAAAAAAGCCCGAAGACTTTATCTTTGGGCTCTATGTTTGTGTTACTTATTTGCGTTATTTTATTTTGATGTTAATCGATCACGCTCCATCCTTTCTTAGGGTCATTATTGGAAATGATCTCTTGCTCATTCACAATGATGTTTTCTTTTCTTTGTCCGATGTAATCCAATTCGCTTAGCTTTCCAAAGATCAATTCCAGACTCTTCAACATTTGATTGATATTGAAAAAATATTCGCCTGTATTGTGATGGTCGTAATTGATCTCTGCTGTATTGGTCAGCTGATTCAGTAGTGAGTGTGGTGTGATCTCGCTCCATTCCAAACTGTAGTTCAGCATCTCTTCCAACTCGGACTGGATCATCATTTGCGTATCGTTATAAAGTTGAAGCGCGAGTTTGGAGAAAATGTTGATCAAAAAGATGGGCGGTTGCTCCGTCACCACATTTTTGAATTGGAAATAGTTCTCGCCAATATGTTTGATGATGGTCTTACAAAGCGTTTTCACATTGTCAGCCAGCGAAATATTCTGATTTTTGTGTGCTGTTTTCTGAATGATCTTGAAGGCATATTGTCGAAGATTGCCCAGAGAATTGGAGTAGTTGTTGTAATACTCTACCAATTTCGGATGACTTTCTATCGAGCTGCAAGGTGGGATAAAATTAGCATCGATCTGTGCCATCCCAGACTTCATCGCTACTTTGCCGAGAACCAAATAATTTCCTCCAGAGTAACTGCTGTTTAAGATGGAAACATCTACCAATTCAATCCTGTAATTGGGCTTTGTGAATGGATGTCTTGGCGGGATCTCATCTGCATCTATGTCTCCAAAAGAAACGTGGTCAAATGGATTGACAGAAGCCAAAATGTAAAATTCCCCATCCACTTCTTCCTTGTCCTGCGACATGTTTTTCGCTAGATTTCGGATATTCACTTTGTGGTCGAACAACTCGATGCGGTAACCTGCCAAAGTGACGGCTGTACATTTTTTGATGGTCAGCTGTGCATCATTGGTTGCGGTACTTTGAAGTTCATAGATGGTCTTGTCCCCAAATTTCTCTGTGATAGGAAGCAAACCAAAATTAAAAGAATTGATCTGAATGGAATTGGAATCCCGGATAGAATCTATCATAAAGTCTTCCTGCTGCACAAGATGATCCTTGGAGATCTTCATCCCATCTACCCAGTTTACGGCAAAATGTTTTATTGGCTGTATCATAATGTTGTACTTATTTGGTTTGCGATATTACCTTCTTCCTGATGTCTGATCACGCGTTTGCAGATGACGGTTTGGTTTTCGGTAATATTGTTGGTTATAATGTCCTGTTCGAAATCGATATATTTTCTGATGCTAAAAAATGAACGCTTGATGTAGAAGATCCAATAGTAAGGCTCGTCCCCAGAATCCATTAATTTGATGGTCGCATTGGGGTTTTTGTGGTTGTAATCGTCCACAACTCTGTGAAACCAATCTCCAAAAGTAATGCCTGTAGCAAGCGTTTTGGCCTTCACGATGAATCTTTGCTGGTCCTCTGAGTTTTTGCTGAGTTCAACATTCAGGACCATCAATTTATCAAAATCGACGCCTTGGAAATTGTGCGGTTTCTTATCTGGGTCGAAACGCCAAGTTTTATAGATATCAAATGGAATGCTGATGAATTGAACATAACAATAGTAGAAGATCAGCGGAACAATGAAGATGACCAGACTTGTTGCTGCCATATATTCGTTCCCGAGATCCTTACTCATCCAATTGAATATTAGAGTAAAAAGAAATCCGCCAAAAAGAATACAAGTGATACTCAGGATAGCTTCGAAGAGAATGCTCATCCAAAGTTTGTCAATATGTTTTCTGAAATAATAATGCAAAAGATTAACATGAATGATACCAAGACCAAGATAGATCAACTGCGAAAATAAGTACCAGTAAGGATTGAACAGATTGCCGGAAAATCCTAAAAATCCTGGCAGAGAGAGACAAAGGCCTGATAATAGAACATAAAAAATAATATGTTTTATTTTGATTGCAGGCTTGCTTCTGCGAATCATGGCCAAGATGAATACCAAAATTCCCGCAATGAGCGGCATCAAAAGATACCTCAAGAAAATTCCTTTGACAGAACCTATTTCCATATTCAGTTTTTAGTTTTTGTTTGTTAAATATATTAAATATAAGTGGAATATCCCAAGCGATTGGTGTTTTCTGTTGTATTAATGACAAAAGAATTCTCTTTTTTTTCTGTAATGAATTTTTCTTCTATTTTCACTGTGATTGGCATCAGGTAATCATAAATGTTTTGAAGTAGTTCGCGGAAAGGAGTTCCAGCAACATATTTGTGAATTTGGTCGTATGGAATCGGACCAATGGTAACTTGCCAGTTTCTTTCGCCATCCATGTGTTTTCCGTTTGGAATGAAAGTGATTCCCAGTTTGGAATTTCCCAAAGATGTGATTCCCGATTCGTCATCGTGCTTGTCTATGGTATTTGGAACAAAATCGATTTCTACTTTTACATTCAAAAACGCGGTCATGAATCTTTCTATCCAACGTTTGTTACCCCGCACTTCGTGCAAGAACGGAAGGATGTGAAAAAAAACCTTTGCTGTTTCCAGATCCACTTTTTCCAGCAGAGGCCACAACTCTTTGAAAATTTTTATCAGAGTATCAGATTGGTCTGCAATATCGAACTCTGTTTCCTTAAGTAAAGCAGATACTTCGGTGTGAAAAAATTCCTGCTCAAAGGGCTGGAAAAAGTTCCTTGCATTTTCCTCTACTTCCTTTTGTTTGCGGATCTCCTTCACCACACTTTCCACGCCGCGTTTGGAAGCGGTTCCTAAAGATGGCGGATGAAAAAGTCCTTCTGGCAAATAGTCGTAGATACTCTCGCGGTAGGTTTCCATGATGATGGTCTCATTGTCCAAACCATAATAAGTGGAGTAGATGTTCTTGATATCTTTCAGATAAGGCCGGTCATTGATCCCGATCCTTCTGATAAATATGCTGGAACTGCTGTTGTAATATTTCAGTAGATTGGCTGCCACAGATTCAATTTTGAAATCGGTGCCCAACTTATTATATTTCAATTCGGAGATGTGGTGGGTTTCGTTCGCCATGCTTTCAATTTTACTTATAGTTCCAGGTGCATCGCATCCTCAATGATCATCACACGGTACTCCACACCATCTATTGCTTTTGCTTTGATGTTGTTGCGCAGGATATCTGCCAGATTGTCCCAATATTTTCGGCCATAGAAAGTATAATTGTGCGGTGTGATCTCCACATCCACAGTGCGGATAAAACCTTCACGTGGCTTGTCGCTGATCATGGTTCCTCGTCTTACAGAAACATTTTTCAGTTCGCTATTCAGCATCATTTTACAATAATTTTTCACATCTTCTGCAGAGATGATCTTGTCTCGGCTGGTCAGTGCGTATTTGTAGGCCAGGATCGTGTCTGATTGTTTTTTTTCCTCAGCGCCGCCAGTGGTTTCTGTAATCAGGGTAATAACTTGAAATTTCTTCTGAGAATTAAGGTCCGTACACGGTCGTAAGCTGTTTGCCAATGAAGCATGACAAACCCAAAACGATGCATAGGTGTGGACAGAATTTTCTAAAGGTTCTATGATGACGTAATTCACATCTTCCTTCAACTCTCGGTTTGCTTGGTCCACTTTTTTCATCAGACCTTTCATTTTATCAGAGATCTCACCAAGCACATCTTTAACTTTGTCTCTATTGATGATGGCAAAAGCAGCGACTTCATCTCTCAACAATTCCATGACGTGGGACATCAGGTCGGTTGCATTTCGCTGAGTGAAACGTTCCATGCCGCCTTTTCGGACGGTGAAAAGGCCTTTCTCTATCTCATCATTTGGCGTAAAGGGAATTTCAGAATATCGCTTACCCAATCCATCCACAACTTCTTCCACGTAAAGGAAAAATTCTTCTTCACTGGTTTCCATCGGGATATTGTTTCCCATGATGTCCAGATTGTATTCTGTCTTTTTCCAACCTCTGTTATAGACTGGAAAAGCATTTAAAATAAAAGAAAAATTCTCCAGGATCTCCGAGGTGAATTGTGGCGGAAATTCCAGCTTCAGCCAAAGTATCTTTTTGTTTCTGAATGGATCAAAGGCCGAGCTTCCATCATCAATGTTTTCTGGCAGACCAGATTCTATTTTTTTGAATAGGGAAGGGTAGACGCCAGTGATCTCAATGAACTTGTGCTGATAGAGATTTTTGACATCTTCTTTTATTTTTTGTCTGATGGATTGCTCCTCGAAAATCCCTTCATAGCCTTCCTGCTCCTGCATTTTGTTATAACTAATGCCAGAAGAGACTTGTAAAGGAAGATTATTATGAAAGACCTTGATGTGCGGTAGAAGTCTGTAAACGAAATCTATCTTTTCATAAGTAGGATTCGAACAGTAAAGACTGAACTTTTCTGGAAAGTTCTCCGAGTTGTAGCCACTAACGTCGATTCCAATATTGATATTTCGGTAATCTGCAACATTTGGTGAGATTCTTTGAATCGGTATTTTATTTAATTGTTCATCGATGTGATAGACGGTGTTTCCAGCAACCATCAAAACAGTTTGCGCTTTTATTAGATTAATGTTATCGACAGGCGTGAAAGGAATTTCCACCTGCTTGTCAGATTGTGTCTTTCTAAATGAACTCAAATGTTTTTTGATGAAAAACTCAGAATGTTCCATCAAGATCTCCGTATCTTCCTCTGGCATGCAAAATGCGATAGCGTGCGACGGCGTTGGGTGCGTGTAGTTTGTTGGCGTAAGTAATTTTGCCAATCGCTCCAAGATTCTACCGTTGATGGTCTGGATCTCATTATTGGCTTTGAAAACCTCTGTGCTGAAAGCATCTATAAGCAATTTCACAAATGGGTCCAAAGATTGGATGCTTTTCAATCCCCAAAGTTTGGTCGCGTTTTGAAGCATTCTTGCCTTGATGACTTCCTTGGAAAAGGTCTGTTGTTGATCAAAACTCATAGTTTGTTATTTTAATCGATTGACATTGGACTTAGAAATAATTCTGTGGAAAAACTGAAACGCTCGCCTGTAGCTTCTAACTTTGCATTGATCCCGACTTTCACTTTTTTCTTCACTTCACTGAAACCTCTCGTCTCATAGCTGTGTTCCACGTAATTGATGTGGGCTTCTACCGTCGCATTCACCAGTCTTGGCTCGTAGTCTGCTATTTGTCTTCGCAAACTGGTCACAAACAGGTTTTCCCATTTTGCAGGGGTCACACCATTGTCAAATTCTACGCTCCACACGTCGTTGCCGTATTCCTCGTCGTATCTGTTTTCCCCTTTTTTGGTGATGATGAGCAACATGATATTCTGCGCAATGCTTTCCGCAATATCACAGGTTTCTATCTGTCCATTGCTGGTCATCATATTCAAAGGATTGAAGGGGATCTTGTAGTTTTGATTTTCCATAATTCCGGCGTATTAGTTTTTCAAAGAATTGGTCAGGATCTTATTTTTATTCATCAGAAAATTCACCATCAGATCTTTGGGCAGATAAAAATCACTTTCTCCTTTCTCATTCAGTTTTTCCTGCAATTTTGGATTCCAGGCCAAGATCTGTTCATTCGAAACGTCCAACCATTCAGCAATTGCATCGATGCTGAAAGCACCATTAAGTTTCGTTTCTGCCAGATTTTCCTGCGAAGTGGAAAAGTCCGATTTGAAGGGAACAAAAGCTTTTTTGTTGGCCGCAAAAGTCCTGTAATCATTCAATACTTGGTTCAATTCTCCGGTGGCGTAGCTAGCGTTCAGATATTTTTTGACATGATTTTGAGTTTCTGAAGGCAAATAAGCTGCGAAATCTGTATAAGCCCTGGAGTTTGCTTTGTTCATCGCCTTTTGGATGTTGCCTTCGCCACAGTTATAAGCTGCTACAACTGTCACCCAATTTCCATATTTTTTATATAGGTTTTTCAGAGAAATAGCTGCCGTTTTCGTGCTTTTGTACATGTCGCTTCGGTTCTCATCCGTCAAGCCGTAATCGTTTGCGTGCCCACTCATAAATTGCCATAGGCCTTTTGCTCCTGCATGGGAAGTTTGCGTGTGGTCAAGTCCTGATTCTATGACCGCCAGATTTTTCAAATGTCTAGGAATGCCCTTTTTGACAAACGTATATTCGATGAAATCTACCAGTTGCTTATTGCTTTTGATGATGTTCTGATACCGCCGAACACTTTGTTCGGACGTGTCAGAGGCATTCAGACCTTGGGCATATAGAGCAGAATAGGAAATGAAACAAAATATGAGGACAAGTGTTTTCATTTTTTGTTTATTAAGCTATTTCCCATATTAGATCTTCGTTCTCAGTATTCCAACTGACGTTGATGGTCTGTCCAGCTTTCACTTCTTCACGAACGATTTTTTTCGAGATTGGTCTTGCCAACTGAGCGCGGATAACACCAGAGATCTGGCGCGCGCCATATTTGCTGCTGAATCCATTCAAAGCCAGGTTTTTTATTGCTTCGTCGCTGATATTGAAATCTATGCCAAGTCTTGTCAATGCTTTTCTTAATGACTTCAATTGAATACTAAAGATTTTCTCGGCCATATTCTCATTGATCGGTGCAAACGGAATGATCTCTGTAATCCTAGCCAAAAATTCCGGTCGGAATCTTCCAGAATCTGTCATGATTTTCATTAAGTTCTTCGAGGTCGGAATCTCATTCTTCTCAAAATGTTTTACAATCTCTTCACTTCCGATATTGGAAGTAAATAAGATCAATGAGTTGCTGAAGTCGCCTTCTTTTCCCAATTTATCATGAACCTTTCCTTCATCCATAATTTGTAGGAAAACGTCAAATACTGATGTATGCGCTTTCTCGATCTCATCAAAAAGAACCACAGAATAGGGTTGTTGTCTGATTTTGTTGACCAGCATTCCACCTTCCTCGTAACCCACATATCCTGGTGGCGCACCATAAAGCAAGGCCGCGGAATGTTCTTCCTTGAACTCGGACATGTCAAAACGGATCATCGCAGATTCATCATTGAAAAGTAATTCTGCGACAGATTTTGCCAATTCGGTCTTTCCTGTTCCTGTTGGTCCAAGTAAGAAAAACGAGCCAATCGGTTGTCCAGGCTTATTAAGACCACTTCGGTTTTCTACGATGGCGTCGGATAATGTCTTCAAAGCGTGGTCTTGACCTACAACTCTTTTGATAAGCATTTCCTCCATATTGAGGAGTTTTTCTTTTTCTTTGGCCTGAATTCTTCCAATGGGAATTCCGGTTTTTGCAGCCATCACAGCTGCCAATTCCAGTTTTCCAACCTTTTCACGTTTCACAGCTGCCAACTGAATTAATTCTTCGAAAGTAGAATCGATGATATTTTTAATTTGACCAATGTCCATCGATGTTTCCAAAGTATGTTGCTCGGAAAGCGAACCCCAGAGGATTGGACTTAGCTTATTCTGAAGAAGATTGAAATTCCAGATCAGTTCATCTACCAAAAGCGGGTCTTTCTCATCACTTTCTTCGATGATCTTATCATAATTTTCTTTCCAGGCTTTCAGTTCCGTTTCGGACAGTTCATCCAGCATTTTGATGGAAGCCATCGTTCTGTCCAGCAGGTCAATTGCAGAATCCGGAAGTTTTTTTCCCTTGGAATAGCGTTTTGCAAGAGTCACGCAATCTGCCAACGCACTTCTGTCAACTTCAACTTTGTGATGATTTTTATAGCCATCCAAAAGAACGTCAATCATTTTTACGCAAGTAATTTCATTTGGTTCTTCCACATTTAAAACTTCAAATCGTCTGTCGAAGGCTCTTTCCGGTTCTATGATCTTGCGGTATTCTTCTTGTGTGGTTGCGCCAATGACGGTGATCTCGCCTCTTGCCAATTCTGGTTTCAAAAGGTTGGCGACGTTTCCCGCGCTTCCTTTGCTGTCCAATAATGAATGAATCTCATCAATGAAAAGCACGGCTTTGTTTATGTTTTTACATTCGTTGATGACCTTTTTTAATCGGTCTTCAATCTCACCTTTGTACGATGTGCCTGCCAAAAGCGCGCCTGTGTCGAGTTCTAATAAAGTGGCTTCCTTAAGCATTTCTGGAACATTTCCTTTGTTGATCTCAATCGCAAAACCTTCTAGTAGTGCAGTTTTACCAACGCCTGGTTCACCTACGATAATCACATTGGGTTTTGTACGGCGACAAAGGATCTCAATCAGCATTCTAAGCTCTTTGTCTCGTCCGACAATATTATCCAGCTTTCCATTTCTGGCTTGTTCGGTTTTATCAACACAATAGCTGTTGATGGCTGGAAATGAGTTTTTATTTGGCGTAGAATTTCCCGTAAGATGATTTTCCTGAAGGTTGACCTTCTTTTCCTCTCCTCGGAAAACATTTAATATTTCATGTTCGCGAAGTGGGAAAGATTTCAATTCTTGAACGGAATAGGCGACATTAGGTTTTGCGATGGCAGCCAGCAAACAAAGCGGTGAGACTTCGTCCAATCCCAATTTTAATCTGATGTCATCTGCTTCTTCCAAAATGAGATTGACCTTTTCGTCTTTCGAGATGTCGTCGGGAAGGTGTGTGGTTTTGGGATATTCCTCTATTCTTACTTCTGCCCATTCGTAGATGTAGCCAGGATCTTTTTCAATGTTGGTAAGGAAATCCTTTAGACCAAAATTATTATGCAAAAGGGCTTGTAAAAGATGGGAAGCTCCATATTGAGCATTGTAATTTTCTCTTGCAACAGACTGTGCAATATGGAAAACTTCTTTTATGGTCTCGCTAGTAATTAATACACTCATATATAGGATTTATTTGTATTTAATTATAATTCAAGGCTTTGTAAAAATAAAGTTAGTGATTTCTAAAATAAAAATTGGGTTCCTATTTTCAAAATCACTTCTCACAACTAAAACACGACTAAAAATAGTGCCATTTTATCAATATTGATGCTGATTTGTGTAATTTATATCAAAATAAAAATTATTGGTGATGTTATATTAAAAATAATCAATGATTTAACTTTTATAGTGTTAATTTAAATTAATATTAATTTTTAAAGAGTTTTTGGTTCGAGGTTTGGACTCAGCTTAATTTTTAGTTCTTAAGTGAATCTTCAATATTCGGTTGGACGAAATTTCGGATACAAAAAAGTGAAATCGTAGAATTACTACAATTTTTAAAATAATGGGTTCGAAAATTCAACTGATTTGTTTTGTTGCCTATATTTATTAATCAATAATTATTTATTATTAAATGATTTCAAAGGACAATTTCATCAAGATAAATGTAGACGGATTGCTGGATCTGGAAGTGTTATCACAAGAATATCATATTCCAAAGAACGAACTGATTCAATTTCATAACAGTAATTGTGAGATCAGTGAGCTATTGCCGCTGCATATGCCGAAATATGTGCCTTTCATCTATATCCCGAAAATTAATTTTGAATCAAAAACGTCCCGCTCGTTACCAAACAGTACACTAAAATATCCACTTGGCAGAAGTGAGAAAAAGTATGGTGTCGTTATAAAATATCTTCACAGTGACATACAAATTCACTTTGAAGTTGAGGTTAAGAGGGAAGGAGCATTTGTGGAGATTAATAAGAAAAAGAATTTTGTAAATAATCAGGAAATCGGAAATATCATCGAGAAAATATTTGAGGCTGCTGAGAAAACCCTCTATCCTTTAAAGGTCTCTTTGAACGCCAACGGTACACTGTCCAAGATTGAAAATGAAAAATCGATCAACGAAAGGTGGCAAAGTGAGGTGCTTCCTAAACTGAAAGAATATTATGTGGGAGAAACTTCAGAAGAGATCCTTTCACGGCTGGATCTTGTTTTCAAAAACTTGAATGCAAAAAAAGATCTTTTCCTGCAAAGCGTTTTTTACAAATTGTTCTTTTTTCCAATCTATCAAACTTATTCTGGCTACACCAAAGATGGACAGGCAGATTTTTATTTTGCAAATATCCGGGAGAACATCTCTTATGAAGTTCAATATGAATTGAAAAAGGAATTTACGAGAGGAAACAAAATCGCATTGCAAGTCTCGGGGAAAGAGCAGACGAATCCGTTTGAGAGGAAAAATGAATTGGGAAATATTGATATGTTATACAAATTGGATAAGGATTCACACGAGATATTTTCTGTAACTGGTTTTGCCAGCACATTTGTGAAGGAAAAAGAATTGAAGATTGAATTTCAACTGTTTGACATCGGTGATTTGAATTAACTATTAGAAAAAACGATATTATGAGTGAGAAACATCTCGTTTGCCAAGGCGCTCTTTGTCGGTGCAATTTTGGGACGACACCCGATAAGCTGAAAGTGTTGACCCAAACCCAACGTTACATCAATGATAATAAAGGAAGTGAGAAACTAATGGCAACCAACAAAGACATTGGCAAAACCTTCGAAAAGAATATGTTTGGAAACTGTTCTAAACTCAACAATAATCCGTGCCAAGTAACCGTCACCGAATGGAAAGGCTTCTACAAAAAGATCACACTGGAGGAAAACAAAGGCAATGCATTGCTGGAAGATAGTAAGGCGACCTGTCCGATAGGTGCGCCAGATTGTATTAGTATCATCAATCATGGTCAGACTGCGGAAGTGTCTCAGCAGAATGTGAAGAATGCGGATGAAGAGGTTTTGGCGGAATTGTTTCCATTCACAACTGTCGGTCAGTATATAAGAAAAACAGATATGCTAGAATCATAAAAAAGTAAACATGGGAAATAAGACATTAACTGCAATTGTCCTGAGACCTGCGAATGCTGATTTTAATGAGCAATATCGTGCATTGACCATCAAAGAGGGAGAAGGCTTCACAATTGGCATCAGAGAATACATTGATGAAAAAAAAGTCATTCAGGATAAAATAGATGCAATAAAGGCAGAAAAAACAGAAATTGAAACCAATCTGGCGGTAGAGCAAAACAGACTTTTCCAACAGGCGACAGATAGATATAACCAGGGCGGTGAGTGGATCAAAATGGAAACTCACAACGGCAAAGAAGTGACACATGCACAAGTGAGTTATGATGAAAATTATAAGATTGCTACAAAACGTGCAGAGGATCTAAAAAAAGCAAAAGATAATCTACTGAAAAGTTTACAGGAAGAGATAGATGCTGTTGAGGAAGCGTATAGTTCTGTGGTGTGGGCATGGAACCTTGCATTTCAGAGAAGCAGCACTACAAGTGGTAAGAATGAAGCCATTGCAAGGGGAACAAAAGAGTTGCCTTTGACTATTAGGCAGCATTTACACGGTGGCGGTTTCGCTTGGGTGGAACCCTTTTATGAAACTGAAAATCCAACCGGAAGTATCAAAAATGGATTATATGTCCATACAACTAGTGATAATCCACAGATTGTAACTGCAGAATGGTACGGCTATGACAAAGATAAGAATCCAATAAAACTCGATAGTCCAGTTGCGCCTGGCTCCAAAGTCCAACTGCATATCTACACGAAAAGCATGTATGGCCATAATATCAGGGTTGAACTGAAAGCCAGTGGTAAAACTTTGAAAGCAAATACCTACGCTCATACAGTGATGGTGTATAAGAACAGAAAAGCTGATCAACCAGATTCGGTTTATGAAGTGGCAGAGTCAAAGGATCTGTTTTTAACAGAGGTAGAGATTCATGATTATTCTGATCCAAAAAGTGTACAACCACCTAATGGTGCTATTACAGGACATTTAATAAAAGCCGAAGACGACTATTCTGATGGAAGTATCACAGGTGTGCCAAATGTTCAAAAGGCCGTTCTCGATCTGTACGTAGATCCCGCATGGTGTGCAGGCGAAGTTACGATCATCATTAAACCAACGATTCTTTTCAGTAATAAAAAACAAGATCTCGATGTCGGTTTAACGGTCAATTGTCGCGAGAATCCTAATGTTCAAATTCCTGAGACAGGTAATATGCCTGTCTTCGTAGATAAGGTCGAGACCAATATTCAATCATTTCATCCCTGTGGTTACAGTAAGTTTGAGATCAATGATGGCACGCGAACTGTAGATTTACTGGAAGACAAGTCTGTTCCACCGCTCAATCTCTTCGAAGTGGTAGCAGGTCCTATCAATAATGCTCAAGATATCACAATCGATCTGGACACAAATACCACAGAATGCTCTTTTGATGGTTCAGAAAACGACCACGAAAAACATGCACTTGGCCTAATCGATTATCCTGAAAAAAAGATTGAGGAAAACGCAAAAGAAGAAGAGGAAAGCAGTACTTCGTTTGATAGCAAAGTGAAGGTTCAAATTGGAGGAGATAGCGCCAATATGAGTCACGAACAAGTGGTGGCCTTCAATGGTAAATTGGAAAAGTACACAGCAGATGGTGATGACAAGCAATTGAAATTCAAAGCGAGATACATTTATAATTATAATCCAATCAGCTTAGCAGGAATCCAGGTACATCCAATATTCAGATATTTTTGGTTGGGAAATGGTGTTCCTACCAATACCTATACTGTAAAAACCAATACTTGCCGATATCAACAAAATGTCGCAATTAAGACTTATCCAGACGTTGCCTGGAGCCTCAAGCTTTCCTACACAAACACTGAAGTTGAAAAAGAACTCATGGGAAATCAGCGGTATGCGGATACCAACAAAGCAAAATTCAAAAGAGAGCCGCAAAAGTGGATCAAAAGTGGTGATAAAAGTATCGGGATATCTTTGGGAGCAAAGTGGGATAAGGATAATGAATATGATGCCACTGCGGACATTACCAAACAAGTGAGGTCATTATTGGATAGTTTGGGAGCAATCGGAAGATTTGTAAATTCAGTTTTTCTAGGTGATGAGAATAAAAAGGATGCCAAGCACAACGAACCCGATGCCGAGCATAGAGCGGCACTAGAAAGTGTTACAAATAAAAATGAGCAACAACAAAGAAAAGATCTAGAACAAACGAGAACTCACCTCAATAATGCGCGAAGACGTTTAGCCGAGGCGGCCACAGAAAAGGATAAGGAAAGAGCCAGAAAAGATATTAATAATCTACAAAGAAGAATGGACAGTCAATCTCAAAAGCATGAGTTAGATTTGACAAGGTCCATCGGTACAATAAGCATTCAATGGCCACAAGTGGAGGCACAATTTGAATGGAGCTTGGAAAATATTCAGCAACGCGGTCCGTTCTATAATCAGACAGGTGTTATACTGCAAGGTGTGTTGGAACTGACACCACTCATTGGAATTACCGCAACACTTGATTTTCTAGCATTGGCACAGCGGGCGCATCCAGTCGCATTGGCCGTAATTGCTGCTGCAGATATCACAATGGCAATTATAGGTGATGGCAGTCAAATCACTTGTGAATTAAGCGCAGCAGGAACATTTGGTGGTAAACTTCAAGGTTTTCTAAACACAAAGACCGGTGAAAATAGCTTCAATAAAGATGATAGGAATGCCAATGACAAACAGATCGCAGAACTTTCATGTGACCTGGAATTCAAACTGAAGATCGCTATCGAACTTAATATAGAAAAGAAGACGTTCTTTGTCAAAGTCATCGTAACTGGAAAACTTGGTGCGGAGGCCACAGCAAAATGGACCGCGAAAGCACCTATAGATACAGACGATTATGGCTGGTATCTGGCACCGGAGATGACATTTGAAGGTTTAGAGATCAAAGGCGAAGCAAGTCTTTCTGGTCAAGCTACCAGCAGAGATGGCGAGTCAAAATATGGTTCTGTGGAAAGTACAAACGAATTCAGTTGGCAAGCGATCGATGCATGGAAGGAACCGAAAAAATGGGGAAAATTTTATTTCCCATCCAAAAAAGAATAAAATCATAAACTATGTACAAATACTTCATTTTAATAATCAGTTTAATTAGCCTGCAAAGTTGTGGACAAAACAAAGAAACTATGGATGCAAAATCAACAGAAATATTAGGAAATTTATATAAGGATGTGAAACATATCGATCAGCGAATTAATTATCAGGCCATGATTTTCATTGGAGGATGTAATTACGAAGTGTTGATCAATGATTATCCAGTTGACAGATATTTTGGTCCTGGTAATGGTTCTGCGAGCGGAAGTACACCTATAAATATTGCCATTCTAAAACCAGGCGTTCAAAATTGGAAAATCAGGATCTATCCTGTGAGAGACAGAAAAGAAGTTGATGGTAAGGTTACCCTAGTTCCTCAATCCGAAATCCAGCCAGGTGCCCGGGTCGAGCTGGATATAGAAGGTGTGAGATTCGGTGATAATGGCGGTATTGAAAAGCGATTTGGCAAAGTTGTAGAGTTCCGTGCGCCGACTAAAAAAGATGAAAAAAATGGACAAAATATTTTAAACGATGCTGGTAAACCATACATAGAGTACAGTGGAACTTTTGAAGCAGATGTACCCTACACATTGGCTGGTTGGCAAAACAGTACCGACTTGAACGGCGTAGATGCCAATACTTTAAAGCAACAGCTTTTAAAACAATATGAAAATTTTCATAAACTGCTTCAAGATGGAAATCTGAATCAAATAGCTAATCAGAAATTGAATGCAGAGAAGGAGATTGCCCAAGCTTACTTTTACGATAAAAAGACCAATGATAAGTTCCTGTCCACCTTTATAGAAAGATGGGGACAAAAAGGGCTCAAAATGAAACCAATTGAAAATTATAAAGTTGCGCTTTACGGCGATGGGAAGATTGCGACTTTGATCGATGTGATCGATGGTGGCTCACCACTCTGGGGAAACTACGAGGTTGCAGATGGAAAGTTTAAAAATAATACCTACCTTTTATACTTTCATATACCAAAGGGAAAGAAGGAGTTGGAAGTCATCAGGTAAATAAAACTTGACAATAATGAAGTACTTAATTTAAGATGTTACCTAATGATCATTAGGATATTTGCGGTCGCTTTAATTTTAATTGGTGGATTTTTGGCCTATGGTATTATTGGGTCCCTTTCCCGAATTTTTCAGGGAGAAAAAACGGTGGCATTAGTTGTTGGACTTGACAGAATTGAAAATAAATATAAAAAATTTGACAAACCCAGTTATACAACTTATCCAATTTTACGATTTAATTATAAAAATAGAACAGTACAATTAACGGATAAAAATAATAGCGGCACAGAAAAAGAAATTAATAATAAGATCAATATTTATTACAGTGAAAAATATGGCATCAGTAGAGGTTTCACAGCCTTTCAACTGGTTTTATCCATAATCAGTTTGACATTTTTATTTTTTGGGATTGTGATTTTATTGAAGCAAAAATAAATGTTAAAATAGCAACCAAATTCAACAAATACTTAGGTTTTAGTAAAATAAAAACGTCACGGTTGATACAAAGTGCCACTTTAAAAAGCTTCCAGATCAGAAAATTTTAAATCCGTAATTTTGGGAAGAGGTTTGATGATCTTTTTAGTATTTCTTTTATTTAAAATTTCATCCGAGCCTAGTTCTTGATCAAATTCTATTTTGGTTCCTTTCAAGAGATCGATCTCGGTTTCTGAAGTTGTATTTTTTCCATCCCAAATGACCCGTGAGATTTTGATCAATTCAAAACTGTCATTCTTGAATCGAAAAGTATAGCGACTTTTGAAACCACGGATATCCGTTAGCATTTGTAGATTCCCATCCTCAATGAAAAAGTCCGGAATCGTTCCCTCACTATGCTCGCCGTTCTTTTCGGTGGGATATTGGCTTTCTATTATTTGAGTAGATGAGACCGCTAGCTGAAGTTCTTTTTTATTGGGTTGTGAAAGGAAAACCCGCAATCTGAGAGGTCTTGTGTCACTTACCACATCCATTTCTACAATCACCTTATCATTTTTTTTGTCATTATTCAGGTCGCCTTCTTCCTCTTTTACGATGACATCAAACTTATTTTTAGCAACAGTTTTCTGCGCTTGAAGATTTGAAGAAAGTAAAATTAAGATGAGGTACAGAAAAAGATTTCTCACAGTATGTTGATGTGTTATTGGGTGATCAGTTTAATGAATTAAAACTACTTTTAATAGTGACTTATATGATACATTGATATCAATAATTTGCAAGGTCAGCAGATGTGAGATCCTGAATTTTCGGCAAAGGTTTGGGCTTGGATTTATCTCTAACTTTATATTTTTTGTTTGGACCAGAGTCCTGATCAAAAACCACCTTGCTACCCTTCAGGAGGTCAATTTCGGTTTCGGTGGTCGTTTCTTTTCCATCCCAGAGAATTCGAGAAATATTAGTTAGTTCAAAGTTACCATCTTTGAATCTGAAAACATAGCGGCTTTTCAACTCATTGATAGTGGTAAGGATGGTCAGTTTTCCATTTTCAATAACAACATCCGGGATCCGGAAATTTTTTTTCATTTTATATTTTTCAGCGTCGTATTGCTGCTCCAGAAGTTTGGTGGTAGAAACTACAAGTTTTAATTTTTTACTATTGGGTTGTGACATCCATATTTCCAATTTAAACGGCCGTACGTCATTGGTATTAATGGAAGAAACAATTATTTTGTCTGTCACCTTATCCTGGTTGAGGTCGCCTTCTTCCTCACCCACGATTTCGGTGAAAGCATTTTTATTGATATTTTGTGAGAATGAACTTGTAGAGACACAGAGCAAAATCAGCAAGATGTAGACAGATAATTTATTCATGGTTTCTAATGATACTTTATTGAAATTAATGATTGAAAGATTGAATTTGATAGGTGGTTCAAGACTACTCTTTAAAAGGATTTTCCAGCAAAGAACTTGAAATCAAATATAATGAGAAAAACAAACTGACCACATACATCAAACCAAGAAAAACAACCACTCTGACCAAATATAAGATCCACTTGGTCTCAATTTTTTCCATTAAACTATCAACCAAAACAAATAGGACAGAAGCAGGAATGCTGATGACCAACGCAAATTGCGTAATGATTTTAAAAATTGATCTCAGCGTCACAGCTTCAAAAGAAGGAGCGAAAAAAAATAAAAAGTAAAACGTTACAAATAAAACTGATAGTGCAAAAACTATCAGTAATTTACTTAAGAATTTTGATGTGTTCTTCATAGGTTATGTTGGTTTGTAACGTGCGCTTTTTGGTGAACTGAAAGCTTCTTTCAACCCTTTTTCCACGTCTGTCCACAATTGCGTATGACTCAGGCTGTGAGCTGTCTTGGCTAGATAGACGATGGAACCTGGCTTTTTGTCCAACTCCACGATGGCTTTATCTTTTTCTGCGACCAGATCGGCGTTGTATTTCGTCACGTATTCAGAATATATTTTTAGATTTTTTCTCAAAGTGGTCACCTCCGTATCCAACTTACCGAAGACAAATGGTTCTATGCCCCAATCAATGACCTTCGTGAGAAACGAAAAATCTTCAGGATTAATAAACTGGCTGAACAATCTCATGAGCAGATCTTCCAGATTATTACTTTGCACAGCACTTTGTGTACCTTTCAGGAAATCACCGAACTTACTTCTTTTGTTTCTGGAATGATACGGATCTTTATCAAATATAGGAACATCTAATATCGATAGCGCCTTAGTTTGTCTCTTGGGATTCCAGCCGGTTTGGTCGATGCTATCTGTAATTCCGCGGCTTTCCGCAAAGACATTGGCCAACAAACTGAGAAGGTAACTATCTTTGGGACCGCTGGTAATCGCAAAGAGAATGTTGACCACCCGTAGACCTTGCGTCAAATTCAGATTTGAAACGAATATTGACTTATCAGATTTCTTCGGGAACGTGGCGTAGTTTTTATACACATCAAAAGTCCATTGCTGGAATTGCTTCAACAGATTGACAAAGGAGGTCTTCTCATTCTGCAAACTGGAATTTTTTATTTTGATAGAGTTGATGTAATTGATCAACTCTTGCGTTATCAGATTCATTCCCAATGCCGCATTTGCCATTTCCTTCCACGCTTTTTTTGCTTTGTTCTCAATGTCCTGCCAAATCCAGCTTTTCATGTAGGTCATGATGGCGTCCTTGTTGACATTTTTGAGGGTTTTGATTCCCAACTCAAATTTGTCTTTGGAAAAGGATTGAAGTAATCCTTCCAGATTTAGAAGACTGAAGTTTGCAATGAGCTGCTGCGTAAGGTCATATTCATTATGAACATTGATGATTTTGCAGTTTTGGTGAAGTTTGCCATGGTTCAACTGGTGTTTTTTCTGAAAGAATGGCGTAGACAAATACGTGATGCTTTTTATCTTCCAATGTTCTGGGAATTTGGTGACCTTGCGGGATTTCAGAAATTCTGATTTTGCGATCATCTCTTTGTTGGTGATGAGCTCGGTAAACTGATTGATGACATTTCCACCATGCGAATGTCCGATGAGATGCAGACTGACTTCCTGATTATCTTTAAATCTGTAAACACGTGACAGGAGTTCCATCAAGCGTTCTGCGGCGTGATTTCTTTCCTTTGTATCATTGTCACCAGACCAACTGAAAAATTGGCCTTCGATGTATAAGTTCTGAAACTGTGGTCCCAATTCCTTCAACTTAGCCCAAAAATTTGCAGGGTTTTCTTTATTCTGCCAATAAGTTGTATTGGCCTCATGCTTTAGTCCTGCGATATTTGTTGGATCCGTGGTTCCTGCGACGAACATGACGACATCGTATATCTTATTGCTTGTTTTCGGCGGTGATTTCGGCGAACCAAGGAACAAACCGTTTTCCGTCCCGTCCTCTGTGACCACATTGCTGGCACTTGTCACGATATTCTCATTAGAATACATGCTATGCCCTTTTTCCGACACTTTTGTATACGTTCCTTTTACGATTCTGGTTCTGCTCATATCTAATTTGCTTTTTGCTTAAAATAAATTAAGAAAATTCTGGCCTTAATGGTTTTTAGTTTATTTAATGACTTTTCCAGTATTACCATCAATTTCCTGATAAAAAGAAGATGATAATGCTTGTCCATTGGGACTGTTTTTAGAAATAACATGAGTACCTGTTAAGGATCTTACCGTCCATACTTTTGTTCTCTCATCAAAATTAATTTCGAAAACCAGACGATTATCTTTAAACCAGCCTTTGTTATTTTGCAAGTCTAGATTGTTCTTTTCACTTATTAGATCTAGTATTTCACGATAAGTAATTTTACCAAACTTTTTGTCTTCATCAATTTCCTTAATAATGTTTCCTCTTTCATCAAATTCTTTAGATTTTCCAATAGCGACGTTGGATAGTAACTGTGTCGACGATTTTAGATGACCTTTTTCATCATATATATTCTGAAAACTATAAAAATAAGGTGCTGGATAGATGATTTCTTCTATAAATTCTTCGTCACTTCCTGCCATCTGCTCAATGTTTTTCCCGTCAGAAGAGAATTGATAAATTCCTCTCTTATCCTTATTTGCATTAAATTTTTCGATATCAAAGTTCTTCATAGCAGAAACTGGTTTGTTTTGAGTCTTTTTCTTTTCCTGCCCATCACAAGAAATAAATGTCAGCAAGAAAAATAAAAATAAATTCTTCATATTTATTTTAATTTATTATTTGGATTTACAAGATGCCACTGCCAAAAAAATAATGTTTTCCCTTCCACGGGTTTTCTTGGATTACCGTTGAGATCTGTCGACCAATGGCAATAATCCATAATATTATCGGTCTGCTGTGCCTTATAAGTGAATTTTGCGTCGGCCTCAATTCCGTCAAAAGTGTGCGGTAATTTCATAGCGTGCAATGTCTCGTGTGAAATGGTAGAACGATCATGTCCATTGAAAAAAACGCCATGCATTGTGTCGAGAAGAGAAAATCCCTGCGTGATCAAACCGGGATCTACTGGGTGGGGATAAGATTCATTAATTATATATAATTTGTAAAAGTTAGTATATCTTCTTGGATATTTTCTTTCTAATGCAGTATCCAGATATTCTAATAATGCACGTCCACTTCTAATGACAGATAGGTCATCCAGATCTATAACTCCAGATTTTGAAAACCTGGTTTTAAAGGTACTATTTGTCATATCCAAAGGGTTGATCAGATATCTTACACTCGGGATTATGAGAGCTTGTTTTAGATTTTGTTTGAAGTAAGATTCACCATCGCCAACCATTCTCCCTGTATTTATTCTGGCTCCAAGTTTGGTCTTTACTGGCACTATGATGACATTGATATTCTTGATATGTTTACTGTCATTGGCCAAAATTTTGAGTTGTCCACAGATTTCTCCATCAGCTAAAACATCCACCAATATATTTTCTTTAAGAGGTTTTGATGCTTTAATCGTCAGAAAGTTATATAGATTATATTTGCCTTTTTTTACTGGGATATCAACTTTATTGATGATCAGACCTGTATTATCTTTCCTAGGTTTGATTTCTAATTTTTCAGGTTCCTCTTGAATGTCAATCTTCAAACTTAGTTTAGCTGTGTTGTCGTTTGTAAGCAATGAAACAATTGGTACTGGATAATAATAAGGATTCCCGCTCGTAGATTTCCATTTGATCTGTAATGTATCAAAGGATTTCAAAAGGTTCGTGTACATTCCAGAATCTCTCTTGAAGTAGTTTGTCCAGCTATTTGTGTCAGTAGTTACGACATTATATCTTGCATCCGTATAATGCTTTCCTAATATTCTTTTTATCCAAGTTTTATCACCTTCCAAACCACTGTCACCAGCTCTTATCCAATCAAATCCAAATTCACCTTTCCAATTTCCATGGGGACGAAACTCTACCAAACATTTAGCTTTGATCTGTGTCGAAGGTGGATTATTGGGGTCTCCAAAGAAAATGCCTTCCGTGAGACCATCTTCGGTGATCTCGCCTGTAGCATTGCTAATGATGTTCTCATTCGAGTACATGCTGTGTCCTTTTGCAGAGATTTTGGTGTACATTCCTCTTACGATTCTAGTTCTGCTCATGGTTGATATACTTTTGGATTGAAAATCTTATTAAAACAATCTGACGATCAAGGACTCTAATTCTATTTGCAGATGATTCATTTACACAATTGGTTTAAGAAAAATCTTACTTCGAAGTTGTTTAATATACTCTTACTTCAGTAAGAAATAAGGCCGTGCAATCTGTAATAGTTCCTTTTTTACAATTCTCTTGCAGCAAATTTCTAATTCGCTTTAGATTTCTCTCCACTGTTATTTTGTACTTCTTTTTGTGCATGCTTGTGGATGGATTCGTTGGATTGGATGTTCATGCTTTTCTCACTCACTTCGGTTCTCTCCATCTTTGTTTCACTATGCACATCGCCATCGATCATCTCGGTCAATTTTCCGGTGATGAATACACTGGCGTCACCTATGACGGAGGTCATCTTCATGGCGCCAACCGTTTGTGTGGAATTCATTCCGATGCTTTGACTGCTGTTCATTCCGATCGTTTCAGAAGCATTCATTCCCACGGATGTGGTCATGCTTTCCGTGACATTGATGTTCATATTTTTACAATTCAAGGTCATCGTTTCGGGTGCGGTGATGTTGATATTGCTTCCCGTGGTATCCAGATGGATCTCGTTTCCGCTTTTATCCGTGATGATGATGCTTTCATCCTCCGTGAAGACCACTTTATGCCCACTTCTTGTCATGATCGATTTGACGCGATTGTCCATTCCTCCGCCAAGTCCAATTCCACCATGGAACATCCCACCCATGACAAAAGGTCTGTCCGGATGGTTGTGAACGAAACCTACCATCACCTGATCGCCAACTTCCGGTATCGCAACATAACCACGATTTTGGGTAATTTGATCCGTTCCTCCGGCATCAGGGCTCATCATCCTGATGAAATTGGTGGTGTCGTGCAATTGCCAATCGAACTTTACAGTTACCCGACCTTGGCCTTGTGGGTCCGTATTGCTGATGACCGTAGCGATCTGTGGCTGCGCTGCAGGAATGTCAAATTGTGGTCTTGGCAGAAATCCTGTATCACTTGCGATCGCCTTGAAGGTCCCTTTGTAATGTCCCAAGGTATCCACGTCGTGCGTGGTCTCCGTCACCATGATCCTTGTGAAATAACTCGTTTGATTGCTGTCTGGTTTTCGCATTTCCAGGTCGGCAACGCA
>NZ_FOFI01000009.1 GCF_900110605.1 Epilithonimonas lactis | reverse complement strand
ACCGCCCATTGTACGCCACGTTGCGAATATCTTGAATCGAATTCTCCACCTGCACGATTTGCTCGAGGTTCTCCAAAGAGAAAATCTTCCGGTTTTTCCGCTTCAATATATTTTTTCAAACCCCGAATCAAATGTTCCGACAAAGGCAAATAGCGGTCTTTTTTGCCTTTTCCCTGAACCACTTTCAGCTGTTTTCGGTAAAAATCCAAATCGCATAAACGGAGATTTCTGACCTCCAGACAGCGCAATCCGCAACCGTAAAGCAACCCGATTAAGATTTTATGTTTTAAAAGTTTACAGCATGATAACATCTGCCAAACCTCCTGTTTACTGAGCACAACAGGCAGTTTTTTCTCTTTTTTAATTTCCGGAAGACTCAGAAAATCGTAGCTCAAACCTTCCGATTTCAACAGAAAACGAAGTCCGTAAACCGTGTGTTTAAAATACGATTGCGAGGGTGACCTTGATTTTTTCTGAAGGTAAAAAAGGTGATCGTGGATCTGCTCAGGATCCAATTCTGTCGGGATTTTCCCGAAATGCAGCGACACCGCCGCGACGTGTCTGGAGTAATTATTGAACGTGCTCTGACTGCGTCCCAACACCGAAACTGTACGTTCAAAACGGCTTAAAAGTTCTGTAAAACCAGGCACTTCGCGCTTTGCCTGATTGATGATTTTGTTTTCTCTGAGCTCGTCTAAACTCTTTTTTTTGTAGCCATTCTATTGATTTTTTAATTAACTTTACAAAGTAACTGATTTATGCGATTGGGAAAGCTACCGAAGGTTTAGTTCAACACGGGTTTTGCGATAGTGGGGCGAAACTGCAAAGCTCTACGGCTGTTTTTCGGTTCAACTTTTGTGCAAAATCGAACATTTGTTCTTCGATTTCCGCCACTTCGCCAAGCTGCAAACCGTTACCAGTAATGCTCGAAAAACCGTGCAACAAATAAAATGACAGTTAAAAAAAAACATATTTAAGATAAACCGCCACCTGTTTGACAAATGGGACTTGCAGACTAAACAGGGTATTGCGGAGCAAAGTCCCAAGGGGTTCGACTCCCCGTTTACATTGGTTGTAATGCTTTGGATAGCACCAGACTTCGAATCTGTAAACAAAAAGATGAAGGACAGAGCAGAAATGCTTAAGCCGAAATTGAGTTTGCAACACAAAGGATACCGATTAGACAAATCGTCTATTCTTAATTTGTGTTCCCTTTCTTTCGGTGTTCTTCATCTTTTCAATTTGACAAACTTAAACTCAATATAAAATGGCAATATTTAAGAAACAATATCAAGTAAAACCAAATACAGTTGGCTTTCTTTACCGTGACAACATTTTTGAACAAAAGTTGAATTCTGGCTATCACGAAATTTGGGACTGGAAAAACAGGACTGAATTATTTTGCATTCCAGAGACTAGCAAGTTAATAAGCATTACCAATCAAGAAGTCTTGACAAAGGACAATGTTGCTTTAAGGTTTTCATTCAACGTTCTTTACAAAGTTACAGATGGACAAAAACTATTAAGTCAATTTGCTTTAGACAGACAAGTGGCTTATATTATTCAAGAGTTAGAGCAACGTATCTACAACATTGTTCAGTTATACATTAGAAACAGAATTGCTGAAATGGACAGCGAAACCTTGAACGAAAAAAGGAATGAACTAACCGAATTTAAAACTGAAGAAATGGAAAAGCAAGTAAGTGAGTTCGGTGTTACTATCGAACAAGCACAACTTAAAGACTTGACATTCCCTAAATCAATTCAAGACTTATTCGCTAAACATTTGGAAGCAAAAATTAGAGCAAAATCAGAACTTGAAAACGCAAGAACAGCAGTTGCGACAGCACGAGCTTTAAAAAATGCTTCGGAACTTATGAAAGATGACGAAAACATAAAGTTCTTCCAAATCATAGAGACAATTACCAAAATTGCCGACAAAGGAAAACACACTTTTATGATTGGTGACATTAACCAGCTGACTAAAAAATAGGATGATGAAAAGAAGCACTAGCCATAACAGGCGTTTGGCTCAATGGCGGGTTCAGTGGTTAATTGAACATTCTACCTCGCATCAACTTTTGTGGTGTATTGACAGTTTTGTGCTCCGAAATCCGCCACTGCGCCAAGCGCCAAAACGTTAGCTGTAATTTTTAAAGAACGTCACTTTTGAACCAGATTACCATACAAAACACTAATAGTCATAACTTTTCAAAGCCAATAAACTGCCCTTTTTACCAAATTTTAGTATTTGATGGTTCGGCAAAGTTTGAAATTAATTTGACTCAATATGTATGTTCTGGCTCTACAATTTTATTTCTTACTCCCAACCAACAATTTAAATGGCTTGACGCTAATAAAACAGAATTGAAATTAATTCAGTTTCACGGCGATTATTATTGTATTGAATATCATAAAAATATGATTTCGTGCAACGGAATTCTATTCAATAATATTTATGAAAAACCTTTTTTCAATATCAATAAATCCTATTATGATGAAATTGTAAATACAATTGAAAAAATGGATAATGAGATTCAAAATGAAACAGTAAGCCCATTTACGGATTCGATTGTTAAATCCTATTTGCAATTAATCTTGTCCATATCTAGTAAAGAAAAATCTAAATATCTAGTTAATTTAAAGCCAAATGAATTGCCGAATAAAGACTTAGTTTATTTTCAAGATTTGGTAGAAAAGCATTACAAAACTGAAAGGAGTATGGCATTTTATGCGTCTGAATTTTCGTTATCAACTGATGCTTTCAGCAAAAAAATAAAGAAACAGTTTTCAAAATCACCTTCACAATTGGTTAATGAACGTGTAATTCTAGAAGCTAAAAAATTACTTCATCTCACTTATAAATCAATTAAAGAAATTGCGCAAGAATTGAATTTTGAGGATGAGTTTTATTTCAGTCGCTATTTTAAAAAGAATGTTGGCATCTCTCCTAGTTCATACAGAAAAAATGTAGGCATTTCCATCGTGGCAAAATAGTCTAGGTTATTCACTGATTTATCTATTCTTATTGCGCCACGAGTGGTCTAAATTTGCTAACATCATTAATTTATACAAAATGAAAAGTTTAGCATTTTTTTTAGCGTCACAACAATCCAATTTTATCAATTTAATTCGTATTTCCATCTTTGTTGTAATGGCTTGGATCGGAGGATTAAAAGCGTTTCATTATGAAGCAGAAGGGATTGTTCCGTTTGTTACCAATAGTCCATTGATGAGTTTTTTCTACAACAATTCGGACAAAACTGCATTAAATGAAAAAGGAGAAAGCGTTGCTGAATATACTTTACATAAAAATCCTGAAGGAAAAATCGTTCAGAAAAATATAGATTGGCATCAAGAAAATGGAACCTATTTATTTGCTTATGGTTTAGGTACAGTAATTTGGATCATTGGTTTATTTGTATTATTAGGCATTTGGTTTCCTAAAATCGGTATGATTGGAGGTCTTTTAACCTTTGGGATGTCCTTAGTTACATTATCCTTCCTTATCACCACTCCAGAAGTTTATGTTCCCAATTTAGGAGGAGATTTTCCTACGCCACAATTTGGTTTCCCTTATCTTTCTGGAGCAGGCAGACTAGTCATAAAAGATATTATTATGTTGGCCGGAGGATTAATTATTGCATCTGATAGTGCAAGAAAGTTAACAAAAAACTACAGCTAATCGGTTTTGCGAAATGGCGAGTTAAGGGCAATATAGAAAGTTTGATCATTTTTAGTCGCAACAGCATTTTATATTTCCTTTTTTCATAAATTTAGAAAATAATAAAAGGCTGTTGCTTATCTTAGTGCAAAATTGAAAGTTTAGGATTTCTAATCCGCCACTATCGCAAAGCCGCGGCCCGTTATCTGTAATAATCACAAAATGTCGTGAAGAAAATAAACAGTTTTCAAGAATTAGAATTTTTAAAAAATGAATCTCAAAAAAGTAAAATCGTTGAGAAGCAAATTTCATCTGAAAAAGAATGATTATTTAAAGAAAATTATTTTAATGAAGTTACATTAGAAGATTATGTTTCTGGATTTAAATCAGTATTTACAGATGAACAAGTAATAAAAATAATATATAAAATTTCTAATCGAAACATAAGAAAACTTGTTTGGGAATTTGAAAGAATTCGCTTCACTGATTCAGATAGATGTTTACATTTAAAATTTATACTTCATACAATTTGTTTAAAGTTGTTACAAAAGTATGGAGCAAAAATGCTTTCTTTTATAATCGATTTAAAAGTAATTGATAGACCAGATGAAGTTTCTGAAATTCATTCAGACATTTATAGACTTAATTTAGAAAATGAAGCAAAAAAAATTCAGTTTGATTCAATTGAATTGAGAAAAGATTGGAGAAAATTTTATATTGGATTTGAAATAGCAGAATTTAACAATAAACCATATATGATTATTTGCAATTCGCAAGGATATTTACTCGGCAGAATAAATGAGTTAGGTTATATTGAGGATGAATTCATTAATAGAATTAGATTTAATATTTTTGAATTTATAGATGATGCAGAAATTTCGTATTTGGGCGCAGTTTTAAATTGCAGGTGTTCAATCTGCAATAAAGAACTAACAGTCCCAGAATCTATTTATTACGGAAAAGGTCCAATTTGCAGAGGAGATTACTACAGGTAATAGCTAAGTTTTCGTTGCGTGCGAAGCACGAACAATGAAAACCCTGTTGAACGGAAGCTTCGGGAGCTTTTTTCAACATTATGGGTTTACCGACGAAGAATTTTAAAGATATACAGGAGACTTTCAGAAAGGTCTCTTTTTTTGTTGGTGAATTTGGTGGTTTTTCCAGGTTTTATCGTGTTTTCCTTTACTTTTGGGCATAAATTCCCTTACCCAAAATGCTAGATTTTAGGCGTTTCATAGTTTTGGCTCATCTCCAAAAACCAACTTGGCGGACCGCGCAAATCAAACGTTGCAATCGTTACCAAATTTCCAATTTTGCAGCAAGTACATTTTGGCTGAAAAGCTTTGGGTGGTAGTTTTTCCTTGGGCTGAATGCCTAAATTCTGTTGCAGATTTTTAAGCTTCATCCGTTTCCACGTGCTGCTGAGAAAACCATAATGGCGGATTTTCACAAATCTTTTCGGCAAAATATGCATCGCAAAACGGCGGATAAACTCCTCATGGCTCAAAACCATCTGCTTTTTGACGCCTTTCTGCCGGTAATCTTTATAACTGAATGTTACATTTTCAGCATCAACTTTCCTGATTCTCTGGTTGCTGATCGCGATTTTGTGCGTGTATCTTCCCAAATATTCCACCACAGATTTCGGGCTGCCAAAGGGTTTTTTAGCGAAAACTACCCAAGGTTTTTCCCAAAGTTTTTGTCTGAGTTTTTCATAAGTTTCTGCTTCATTTTTTCGGTTTTCAAATTGATTTTCATCATTTTCCGTCTGATTTTTATTACATTTTAATGATAACCGAACCTTCAGTTTCTCACAAAATTTAGCCCTGAAAACTTTGCTCAAAGCCTTTACAGGAAACAAAAAATTACCGTCGCTTCTGATGTTTTTCCAAACTCCGTTTTCATCCACGCCGCCACCCGGAACGATGCAGTGCAAATGCGGATGCAGACTCAGATCCTGTCCCCAAGTATGCA
>NZ_FOFI01000004.1 GCF_900110605.1 Epilithonimonas lactis | reverse complement strand
CGTTCCTCCGGCATCAGGGCTCATCATCCTGATGAAATTGGTGGTGTCGTGCAATTGCCAATCGAACTTTACAGTTACCCGACCTTGGCCTTGTGGGTCCGTATTGCTGATGACCGTAGCGATCTGTGGCTGCGCTGCAGGAATGTCAAATTGTGGTCTTGGCAGAAATCCTGTATCACTTGCGATCGCCTTGAAGGTCCCTTTGTAATGTCCCAAGGTATCCACGTCGTGCGTGGTCTCCGTCACCATGATCCTTGTGAAATAACTCGTTTGATTGCTGTCTGGTTTTCGCATTTCCAGGTCGGCAACGCAGCCAGGATATAAGAATGGGATCGAAATATTTCCTGTGACAGTGAAAACTTCCACAGCTTTGCTTCCCGCCGTACTTTCCTGAGAGTTGACGACATCCTTGTCCGTGGTCGCTTTTATGGGAGCCACCTGTAAAGACCTGGTCGTGAAGATGCCGTTCTGGTTTTTCTCGTAGGCAGTTTTTGCCAGGTCGCTTTTATGATCTACAGGCGTTATTCCCGAGGTCAGTTTGGTATTTTGACTGCTGTTGTAACCATAGAATTCTGGTTTTGTGTGCACGGCTTTCAGTTCCACGCGGATATCGCTCACATTGCTTCCATAAATCAGTTTCAAAGGTGGATTCTGTGGTGGCAACTTTCCAAAATGTAATACTTCACCATCATAATAGAATTGTTCACCGTAGGCTTCTGCCATCCTAGCCAGGTAGTTGTAATGCGTTTCGTTGTACTGGACACTGAACGGGATCTCCGAATGGTCATTGGCGTCCACACGAACATCATATTTGTTACTTCCCAATCCCTCTTTGATCAGCTGAGAGGCGATAATGCTTATATTGACAGGACTTTCCCCACCGAAACTCTGTACGTTGGGCGCTGCATCCAACAAGATCGTTGGGCTGAAACCAGAAAGGACAATATTGGGAAGACCTCCCTTTTCCTGACTGAAACCAACTTTTGTGATAATGCCAACGAAAGTACGCTCCGGACTATCGGGGATATCTTTATATTTTTGGACAACCGTAATTCTTTTTCCTAAAAACTCGTGGCTGGACTCCAGATTGTGATCTTCTTTATTCCCCAGCGTGTCATGCGCCAAAACCAGTTCGAATTCGTGGTGCTTATCCGAATTTTGAGATAAGGTGAAATTTTTATAATGTGAGATCATCTTACCCTCGATCACGATATTGAGTTTCACAAGTCTATTGATCCCAAAGATCTGACTTGCGGATATCGAGTTGGCACTATTATCGGGTTTGAAAGTCGGTCGGACGGGTGTAATTGGAGTTTCCATATTTAGCGATTTTAGTAATTTTAGCATAAGACTTTAATAAAATTGAGCGCTTTTCCTTAATTGTAAAAACAGAATGCTCGTAGTTTGATTCAAATCTTCATTAAAAAGATCATTAGACCATTGAAAATATTCGTGAGAAACTGATTGAATCTTCAATATTAAATCCCAAAAAGAAGGATGCAACACTTATAGGAAATATGGTCATTAATCAAAAATCCTGATGAAAAATGCCACAATTGGATCTTCATCAGGATTGATCTCTTTTATTTTTCTAAGACTTTGTGATCATAAGATTATTTTGATCCTGGCCAGATACCGTCGTATGCAGAATTTCCGTAGTCGATCTTCTCGGCACTTACAACGAAACTAATGAACATGTTGTCCTCATTCAAAGCGTCATAATCTACCTCATGCTGGATCACATAGCCATTTTCCCATTTCAAGGTGGTCAATGTTCCTTCTTCGTGAGATTTGTTGAATGTCACTTCACCATTTGTCGGTTTGTATTTTCCGTTCAGTAAGCTTTCCAAGATCCCTGAATCTTCGGTTGCTTCCACTGTGATCTTGATCAACGCATTAGAAGGATCTGATGCAACTCTACCTGATACGTCGGTGTTTCTGGATACACCATAATTAAGTTTTAGGATCTTTTGTTCTGCTCCGCCGTTGAATTTCAAAACGGCTCTTGAATTGTTTGCCATGATTTCTGAATATTAATGTTAAGTGATCTGTTTCTTACTTTTAATATACCAAAGATAGAATCGCGGCCCTTTTTTTTTTTTAGTAGAATTACTACACTTTTTAAAGATCAGAATGATCATTGCAAGATTTTTTCATGAACTTGGAAAACAATTATCTACCGTAAACCCGGTAAACCATGGGGAAAGTAAAATGAAAAATGAAAAGCTGACAGTTTATTTAAAAAATGGACGAGACGCGAATTATGAAGCCATCTTAGTTTCAGAGACTGGTGAAGAATCTACCAATACTCTATTGGCTTAAAATGAGTTTTTAGCTAAAAATATCGCTTGACAAATTTATGGCGATCGAAAATAAATTGAATTTTCTTAAATGAACACAAACTCTATATAAAATTTCCATTTAGATAGTTCAACGACCCATATTGCCCATTCACCGAAAAATCTAGCATTTTTTTAAGATTCATCCTGAACTTTACATCAGAAAAAGAGCAATACCGCTCCATCTTAAATCTTAAAATTATGAAAACAAACATCGGACTTACAAAGCAAAGCACAGAAGCTGTCGCAGAACAATTGGCAAAACTTTTAGCCGACGAAACTGTACTTTACATCAAAACAAGAAATGCCCACTGGAATGTGACAGGCGATAACTTCCACGCTAACCATATCTTCTTCGAAGAGCAGTACAAACAGTTGGACGAGTTGATTGACAGCGTTGCAGAACGACTTCGCAAAATTGGTCATTTTGCACCTGCCACAATGAAAATTTATCTTGAATTGACTCATCTTACCGAATACAGCGAGCGCACCAATGACGGATTGGGCTTTATGAAAGATTTACTAAAAGACCACGAAAGTATTATCGATTTTCTAAGAGGAAATGTGACGCCTTTTGCTGAAAAATACAAAGATTACGGTTCCAGCGACTTCATCACAAGCCTGATAGAAACGCATGAAGAAATGGCCTGGATGATTCGTTCATACTTCAGAAATTAAATAAAATAAGAAAAGGAATAATTATATTTGTGTCAACCATAATAAACTATCCCTATGAAAGCTTTAATTATTGATGACAACGATATCGCAAGAACAACTTTGGCGCATTTGGCAAAACAAGTCCCGAATCTAACGATTGTCAATGAATATTCCAACGCTATTGAAGCTTACAACCATTTGCAGAACAATCAGGTAGATTTGATATTTCTCGACATCGAAATGCCGGAAATGACCGGAATCGAACTCACCAAAAATCTTTCAGGGAAAGACATTGTCATCATTTTCACCTCATCCAATAAAGATTACGCCCTCGAAGCTTTCGAACTGAATATCGCAGATTACATCCTGAAACCCGTGATGCCAGCGAGATTTTTACAGGCGGTAAGCAAAGCGCAATCGATTTTGGAAAGCAGAAAAGAAGATGTAGAAGTCACCAAAGATGAGTTTCTTTTCGTAAGAGATTCCAATATCACAAGGCGTTTGAAGCTCGACGATATTTTTTACGCCGAGGCAATGGGCGATTACGTGAAGTTTTACACAAGAGAAAAAATGTTCGCCATTCACGGTAAGATGAAAACGGCGGAAGAACGTCTCCCGAAAGACCATTTCATCAGAGTTCATCGGTCTTACATCGTTTCTGTCGGCAAGATAGACACGCTTCAGGACGGCGGAATTATGATAAACGGAAAATTCATTCCCGTCGCAGATGCTTATCGAAAGGCACTCAACACGAGAATGAATGTTTTCTAATTATTTGTGAGTGATTTGGGCAGCTTAATCCGCCTTCCGCTCCCAATCTTTTTTGCACACGATTTCAGATTAAATAGAACTTGAGAACAAGCAAAAAAGGATTTCCGCTCAAGTCGGGCTGCGACAATTCGACGTAAAAGAAACGTAAACAAAAACAGTATTTTGTCATTCAGTAGGAATCTAACCAAAGCTGTCCAGATTCCTACGGAATGACAAACTTAATATTTTAATCTTTGCTGAGTGAAACGCCTTTGCGAACTTAAAAATATTTTCAATAAGAGTAAAAAAATCTTTGCGGACTTTGCGTTAAAAACAAAGAAAAACATTTATGAAAAAAATATCCTCAGTAATGGGAAACAGACGGTTCAGTTATTTCATCATCCTCACATTTATTGCGGGTTCTCTCCTGTTGATAGCGGTTCAAATCAATTCAGCCAAAAATACCAAAGAGCTCATCCAAAATAACAACCGACTTCTCAACGAATTACGTTCCAGCAATCATTTGCGTGAAATCGACCGCGATATTCTCGGTGTAGAAAGCAGAATCAGAGCTTCCATTGCCACCAACGACACCACACATCTCGAAGGAATTGACCAAAAAATCAGTCAGATAGAAAACTTTCTGGATTCACTTTCCAAAGACAACTCAGACGATGTGGAAGAAAAATGGATACACAGACTCAGCGTTCTTGCAATGGAAAAGAAAACGACGAAAGATAAATTACTGCTTCGTTATCACACCCTTGGAAATATGGATGACAACACTTCCATTGCCAACCCGAGAGCCAGAAAAATTTCGAACGAAATCACTTCTATCACTGCAAAAATCTACGAAAGCCGAAAGCTTCATATGGTTGACCTCAGCAAAGAGACCGAAGCGATGGGACAAAAAGCGAGGTTGTATGACATTTCCCTATTGATTCTTTTGATTTTAAGCGGTTCCATTGTCGGTTATCACATTCTTCGCCAGTTCAAACGTCAGCGATTGCTGATTCAGGAATTGGATGTTGCGGAGAAAAAAGCTTCAGTAGCCGCACAAACCAAAGAAAATTTCCTCGCCAATATGAGCCACGAAATCAGAACGCCTTTGAGCGGAATTTTGGGCTTTACCAACCTTTTGCAGAAAAGACCTTTGGATGAGACTTCGAAAGAATTTGTCTCGTCCATTCAGCGTTCGGGGGAAAATCTAATGGCGATTATCAATGATATTTTAGACTTATCAAAAATCGAAGCCGGAATGATGCGCATTACCAAAGGCATATTCAGTATTAATGGTTTGGTGAATTCAGTTGAAACTTTCTTTGTAGAAAGAGCCAAGGAAAAAGGATTGACGATTTCCAGCAAAATAGATTCGTCCATTCCTGATACTTTGAATGGTGACGCCACAAGACTCACACAAATTCTGGTCAACCTCATCGGAAATGCCATCAAATTTACACATCAGGGAAACATTAATATCGAAATTTACAATAAACAACAGACCGAAAATGAAGTCATTGTCGGTTTTAAAGTTTCTGACACAGGAATCGGAATTGATAAAGAAAAACTTAGTGAAGTTTTTGAAAGATTCAATCAGGGCGAAGATTCTACGACCAGAAATTATGGCGGAACCGGACTTGGATTATCAATTGTAAAAAGCCTGATTCAGTTGCAGAACGGCGATATCGAAGTCATCAGTGAACAGGGAAAAGGCACGACTTTCCATTTTTATATTCCATACACAATTGCAAAAGAACAGCTTAACGTGATTCCGAAAGTTGACACCGATTATTTTAAAGATAAAACAAATGCAGCTTTGAAAGTGTTAATCGTGGATGACAACGCTATCAATCAAAGTCTGATGAAACATCTTCTCTCACAATGGAACATCGATTTTGAAACTGCAAATAATGGACTGGAAGCTTTGGAATTTCTCAGAAACAACGACTGTGATTTGGTTTTGATGGACATCCAAATGCCACAAATGGACGGTTACGTTGCCACGCAGACCATCCGCGAAGAACTTAAACTGAATACGCCCATCATCGCAATGACCGCACACGCTTTGGCCGGTGAACGCGAAAGATGTATGAGCCGTGGAATGAACGAATACATTTCTAAACCGATAAAAGAAGACGAGTTATTCAAATTAATCTCCAATTTCGGATTAAAAGAAAACGAAAAAACCGAAGTAAAAACTACAGAAACCGTTTCTCATTATGAGTTCATTGACCTTACATATTTGAAGTCTATCAGCAATGGCGACAAAGATTTTGAAAGAACCATGACGCAACAGTTTTTAGATAATGTCCCGACTCATTTGCAGGAACTGAAACTGGCTTATGAAAAAAAAGATTTTAAATTGTTGAAATTAAGAGCCCACGATTTGAAATCGAGTGTGGCGATAATGGGTTTGTTAACTTTATTAGAGGAAAAATTAGATATTTTGGAATTAACAACAGAAGAAAATCCAGCATCAGAAAAAGCTTTGGAAGAAGTGAAAGATATCTTGCTGAAATCTTTTTTCGAAGCTAAATTATTTATGCAAACCATCGATAATTAAATTAATTAAAAACCAATTTCATTATGGAAACTCAAGGCGCATCGGTGGTCATCACGCACCACGTTCTCGACGGCAAACAATCCGAATACGAAAAATGGCTCGATGAAATTCTGCCCGTTTCCAAAAGTGCAAAAGGTTTTATCGACTGGCAAATCGTGCGCCCGATTCCGAATCTGACGTTTGTTTACACCGTCATCATTCGCTTTGATACGATTGAGAATCTCCGAAACTGGATGGAATCTGATACCAGAAGAAAATTGATTGACAAAGCCCATCCGTTATTCACAAAAGAAGACAATTACGAAATCAAATCCGGTCTGGATTTTCTATTTTACGGCGAAAAAACAGACAACAAAGTTCCGGTTCGCTGGAAACAATATCTGGCAACCTGGTCTGCCATCTATCCTTTATCATTGCTGATGCAATTGTTGTTATTGCCCTCCTTACGATTAATGAATATTCCTGCCAATCGGTATTTTGACACTTTGGTCAGTACAGGCTGTCTGGTTTTCCTGGTGATTTACGTGGTGATGCCGAATTATACGAAGTTGATTAGGAAGTGGCTTTATAAATAAGAATATTCGATTTTATATAAAATCCGTCTCAAACAAAACAGGGATGGATTTTTTATTTTAATGCTTTCTCAAACAACCTGTTTAGACTAAAACTCAACTTGCATTCTCTCAAATCAATCCGTTTAGAATAAAACACAACTTGTATTTTCTTTAAACAACCCGTTTAAACTAAAACTCAATTTGTTTTTCCTCAAAACAACCCGTTTAGACTAAAACACAACTTGCATTCTCTCAAAACAATTTGTTTAAATTAAAACACATTTTGTTTTCTCCAAAACAGCTTGTTTAAAGCAAAACAACTTTACCATTGCTCACGACTACCGTTTTGTAACCTGCACAACTTTGGCAGAAGTCTCAAAACGACCGTTTTGTAACCAAATGACTTTTACTTTGGTCACAAATCAAACGTTTTGTAACAAAACAACTTTGGCGGAAGTCTCCCACGGTCTGCGGGAAACAAATCAACTTTTACTTATGTCGCAAATCGAGGGTTTTGTAACGAAACAACTTTCTATTTCAAATTTCAAACGACACTTTCTGCCTGTTCATCGAATCTCAATTGATTTTGACATCAGTGGTGAGTAGCTTTACACTATCAAATTAATCAAATAAATAATTTAAACACTTAAAATTAAAACATTATGGAAATTATTCAAACACCAGAAAACGCATTGTCTCACTCAACCGTTACAGCGATTATCAATGCCCCAATCGAGAAAGTAAATATTGCAGATTGGTTACTCAATCTTCCCGACGCAGAATATCAAAGATGCTCTACGCAACATATTGGAGCAGCCATTTCGACCACGTATGATGGCGAACCGGTTTCTCTAAACGTCGAAACAATCGGGGATGCTTTGATGGTGCAGCATTATGTTGCCGTTGAACACCGTCCGGATTACTGCAGAATGTTATCCATCTCAGATTCCATCACCAAAGGCGGCCGTACCAAGGTTCAGGTTTTATGGGAACTAAAAGCCACAAAAATCGATGATAACACGACGTTGTACACCAACGAAATCCACGCCACTGCAACTCCTGAAATGTTCGAATATCTGAAAGAACACAACGTGAATCTTGCTGATGCAGCCGCTTCCAGACAAGCTGCTTCCGACGCCCACAACCATGAAGAAACGCCCAATTTTGCAAAAAGTATCGAAAACAAAGCGTTGACCGGAAAATATAACCAACCTTTCTAATTCAAAAAAACATAATGGGCGTATCTCGGTACGCTCATTTCATTTCAAAGTTATGGAAACACTTTTTGAAAAACTATTAGGAACCTGGACTTTGGTAGAACTCATCGAAGTTCCTGTCGGCGGCGGAGCAATTACCCATCCAATGGGTGAGAATCCGAAAGGTCTGATTATGTATAATCCTGACGGCTTTATGTCGGCACAAATTATGGATACGCATCGGGAAAACTTTCATCAGGAACATTGGACCAATGCTACGCCGGAAGAATATACACAGGAAGGTTCAACCTATCTTGCGTATTCGGGGCCGTTCAAAACGGATGATGAAAAACAGCTGGTGAGTCACACGATGTATATCTCACTTTTTCCCAACTGGACGGGGCAAACGCAGAATAGAATCGTTATCTTTAAAGATGGTTTTCTGCATCTAGAAAGTGAGAAACCATTCACCAGCAATTTACGATTGGTGACTCATCAACTGACCTGGAAGAGAGTTTGAAAGAATCTGATATTAAAATTAAAAAAATGAAAGCAATCGTTATTACAAAACCTGGAGGTCCTGATGTATTGGAATTGCAGGATTACCCTACTCCAGAAATATCCAGAGACGAGGTTTTAATCGAAGTGAAAGCCGCAGGAATCAACCGTCCAGATGTTTTCCAGCGTGAAGGAAATTATCCTGCTCCTGAAGGTGTTGCTGCAGAAATTCCAGGATTGGAAGTCGCCGGAACCATTGTAAAATGCGGACCCGATGTCGTAGATTTTACCGTTGGCGACAAAGTCTGTGCACTTCTCTCTGGTGGCGGTTATGCAGAGTACGTTAGCGTGAGAGAAGGTCAATGTTTACCGGTTCCGGCAGATTTAAATTTTGCTGAGGCGGCAAGTTTACCAGAAACAGTCTTTACCGTTTGGTCTAATGTTTTTCAGAGAGGAAATCTTCAACCTGGAGAAACCCTTTTGCTCCACGGCGGAAACAGCGGAATTGGAATCACGGGAATTCAGATTGCTCACGCATTGGGTTCAAAAGTAATTGTCACGGTTGGTTCGGATGAAAAAGGCCAGAAATGTATTGAACTTGGCGCAGATTCTTACATTAATTATAAAACCCAGAATTTTGAAACTGAATTGCAAGATGAAGGCGTCGACGTCATTCTGGATATGATTGGCGGTGATTATCTTGCTAAAAACATCAACATTCTGAAACCTGAAGGCAGATTGGTTCACATCAATGCGGTAAGTGGCAGTCACGTAGATTTAGACATTTGGAAAGTGATGACCAAACGCCTAACCGTTACAGGAAGTACTTTGAGAAGCCGTGAATATGAATTCAAAAAACAATTGGCTAAAGAAATTCAGAAAAATGTCTGGCCTTTGATTGAATCTAAAAAATTCAAACCTGTCATTTTCAAAACATTTCCTTTTTCAGAAGCTGCGGAAGCGCACAGATTGCTTGAAGACGGTTCTCACACAGGAAAGATTATTCTTGTGAGATAGTAGAAATTTAAAACTGATAACCAATGAAAAGAGATGCGGTCTTCTATTCGTCCCTGATTATGGCTTTCAGTGCAGGTTTTGTGGATACAAGCACCTTTACGGTTGCAGATGGATTATTCTCTGCCCATATCACAGGAAATTTTGTGGTTTTTGCTTACAAATTATCGAACCACCCGCAATTGCGTGATTTTAGCAATCTTGCCAGCTTTCCCGTTTTCATAATGGCAGTCATCTTGACCAGAAAAATGGATAGCCTTTATAAAAATGAAAAAGGAATATTTGCAGCCATCGGCATATTTTTGATTGTTGCAGGTTGTATTGCTTTTTTATTAAAACAAAATCATATTGCAACAGGATTTACGTATCATTCTATGCTGATGCTGATTGTCTTTTCGATGGGAATCCAGAATACGGTAACCCGTTTATACGCCAATTCTGCTTTTGGTCCGACGACAGTAATGACAGGCAATGTAACCAAAGCCATCCTTGATTTTTTCAATTACATCTCTACACAACATACCCTTGAAAAATTAGTAGAACTAAGGAAATCATTGGTACTTCTGACAGGTTTTTTGATTGGATGTGTCTTTGGCGCTTTGATTTCTGCTCGTTTCGGATTGGTTTCAATGTTGATTCCGGGTATTTTGATTTCTGCTTACTACATAATACCTACAAGAAAAGAATCTTTATCATTGCAATAAATTCTTTTATCATTTAAATAATCGTCCTTCTCAAGTAAAATTGTGAAGGATTTTTTTATTGTTAAAAATCAACATCATTAGGAGTTTTTCAATTAATAAAATTTGAAGTGAAAGTCTTTTTATCTCTCATCAATTTTCTTTACCTAAAGACACCAACTACTCCTTTCAAATTCCCACCGACTCATTTTGCCTATTCACCGAAAAGCACTTCAAAACCCCTTGATTCCGAGGTAGCTTTACAGTAGAAATAAAGACAAACTATCATTCATCACAAAAACTTATCATTATGAATACTGCATCATTAAGTTTCAAATACGAATTAGAAAAAAAAGAACCAAGAACCAACGACGGCGGAACTACAAGAGGTGCGTCCGTAAAAGATTTCCCAGCATCTATCGGTATTGCAGGCGTTTCTATGAGACTGCAACCGGGAAGTATGCGAGAGTTACACTGGCACGCCAACGCGGCGGAATGGGCTTACGTGATTTCGGGAACGGTTCGTACCACGATTATCCATCCGGACGGACATAGCTATACAGACAATTTTGAGCCGGGCGATGTTTGGTATTTTCCAAAAGGTTACGGTCACTCGATTCAGGCAACAGGAACGGAGGAATGTCATTTCATTTTGATTTTTGACAACGGTAATTTTTCCGAAGACCATACGTTCAGCGTGACTGATTTTGTTTCGTCTGTACCACCGGAAATTGTCGCTCAGAATTTAAATTTAACTTTAGAAGAAGTAGCGGCCTTGCCTCAGAAAGAAGCGTATTTCGCAGCCGGAATTGTTCCTGACGAGATGTCTTTCGTTGCTGAAACTCGCCCGAACGAATCTGACATCGAATTGACGAGTTTTCACCGTTATCCTTTGCATTCTCAACAACCGAGAATTGTTCCGGGCGGAGGTTTGCAAAGATTGGTGACGAGTAAAGAATTCCCAATCAGCAGTACAATGTCTGGTTCTATTTTGGAACTTCAGCCGGGCGCTTTGAGAGAAATGCACTGGCATCCGAATGCGGACGAATGGCAATATTTTATTTCAGGACAAGCTGAGATGTCAGTTTTTCTTGCAGAATCCAATTGTGTTACCGAGCAGTTCAGTGCCGGAGATGTAGGTTATGTTCCAATGGGAGCCGGACATTACATCAAAAATACAGGCGACACGGTTTGTAGAATTCTGATTGGTTTCAACAGCGGAAAATACGAATCGATTGATTTGAGTGAATGGCTGGCGGGAAATCCAAAAGATGTCGTCATTACTAATTTTGGTTTGAAAGAAGGTGAAATTGAGAACTTCCCGGCTGAGAAAGTTTTTATTCAGCCTAAGAAATAAGATTAGAACTCAATCTCTCTAAAGAATGGATAATTCCGGCATCAAAACAACCTCTTCCGTTTCATCTGATTCGATTAAGATGCAGGAGAGATTGGCCGTATTTCTGGCTTTGATTGCAGGATATATCGATGCAACAGGATTGATTCAGTGGAAAACGTATGTCTCTTTTATGAGTGGAAATACCACTTCATTGGGAGCCGCACTTTCAACAGGAAAGTACGGAATCATTATTACATCAATTACAGTCATAAGTTGTTTTCTAACAGGAATTTATGTTGGAACCTGCGTTTCATTATGGAAGCGGATTAAGAACCAAATATTAACATTTTATATAGTTTCCGGAATTCTAATTTTCTATTCAATTATTGCTTATTTTTATGATATCAATAATCTGTTATCCATTGCAATCGTCGGATTTTCAATGGGAATGATGAACACGATTGTAACTTCTGTAGGAAACCAAAAGGTGAATACAGATTTTGTGACTGGAACTTTGAACAGCCTGGCAAAGAACACCGCAATGCTGACGATGACGAAAGATAAAGCAGAAAAAAAGGAATATCAATCCAATGCCATTCATCTCTTGCTTTTGTGGATAGGATTTTTATCGGGTGCGTTTATCGCTCCTTTCCTACTCGATTATTTTGGAAAATGGTCTTTGATGATTCCTGCATTACTACTGATGATTTGCGGAGTATTGATTTCAAAAATTAACGCTAAAAACTAATATTATGTTACAGAAAAACGATGTTGCTCCAGATTTTACATTGTACGCAACGCCAGACCAGAAAATTACACTCTCCGAATTCAAAGGAAAGAATGTCATCCTTGCTTTTTATCCCGCCGACTGGAGTCCGGTTTGCAGCGACCAGATGGCTTTGTACAATGAAACTCTGAAGTTTTTTAAGAAATACGATGCAGAGATTTTCGGAATTTCTGTGGACAGCAAATGGTGTCATCTTGCATTTGCCCAATCCAGAAATTTACACTTCCCTTTACTCGCAGACTTTGAAGCGAAAGGAGAAATTGCCAAGAAATATGGTGTTTATGATGAGGAAGAAGGTGAATGTAAACGCGCACTGTTCGTCATCAACAAAGATGGCATCATCGAATGGAGTTATCTATCACCAACGGCCATCAATCCTGGTGCAGACGGAATTTTAGACGCTTTAGAAACCCTTAACACAAAATAAATTATGTCACTAAAACCATCGGTCAGCAACACTGACCACGCACAAGGCAACTTAGAAGCCTACCTCGTTATCGTAGAGTACGGCGATTATCAATGTCCATACTGTGGCGCCGCTTATCCGGTTCTGAAAGAATTGATGAAAGAATTTGGAAGTCAAATCAAATTTGTTTTCAGAAACTTTCCATTGTCTGAAATGCATCAATACGCGAGACCGGCGGCCATCGCAGCGGAAGCGGCCAATCTTCAGGGGAAATTCTGGGAAATGCACGATGCCATTTATGAAAACCAGAGAGATTTGAATGAGAACTTATTAGTGAAATTGGCGGAACATTTAAAACTGAACATTCCTCAATTTGAAAAAGATTTGGAAAGTACTGAACTGGCAGATAAGGTTGCCTCAGATTTTGAAAGCGGAATTATGAGTGGCGTGAACGGAACGCCTTCTTTCTTCGTGAATGGAAAGAAATTCGATGGTGGCGCGGAGGATTTGTTTGAACTTTTGAGGGAGAATACTGAGAGTTAAAATCACGAGAACTTTTGACACTTGAGAAATTTTAAGTTTCTATCATAACGTAAAGAAGAACACCTAAGCTACTTTCTGAAATCAAATCGTGTTTTACACTGAAACTGCAGCCCGACTTGAGTGGAAATCCTTTTTTGCGTGGCTTCGAGTTCTACTGAACTGAAATCGTCGAGCAAAAAAGATTGGGAACGGAAGGCGGAAATAGCTGCCCAAATAAAAATCATCAAAAAATGTACGATATTAAACTAGATGAACGGGAAACGAATTGAAGCATCCTACATTTGCTAAAGAATTAAGACAACAAAATATTAAAATAAATTAATCACAACATTAAAAAATTAAATTATGAGCACACTAAAATTAAAAGACGGAACAGAGATCTTCTACAAAGACCAAGGCGAAGGACCAGTTTTGATGTTTCACCACGGCTGGCCTTTATCATCAGATGACTGGGATGCACAGGTGATCTTCTTCCTTCAAAGAGGTTACAGAGTGGTGACGCACGACAGAAGAGGTCACGGCCGTTCCAGCCAGGATATTTACAATCACACGATTGAGCAGTATGCTTCTGACGCAGCAGAGTTGGTAGAATTCCTTGACCTGAAAGACGTGGTTCACATCGGTCACTCAACAGGTGGTGGTGAAGTTATCCGTTATGTGAATAAATATGCGAATGGAAGAGCGAAAAAGGCAGTTTTAATCAGTGCTGTTCCGCCAATTATGGTAGCGAGCGATAGTAATCCTGATGGTGTTCCGATGTCCGTTTTTGATGGTATCAGAGACCAGACTTTAAACAACAGACAGCAGTTTTACATCGATTTGACCATTCCTTTCTACGGCTACAACAGAGAAGGCGCAGATGTGAAAGAAGGTATACAAAGAAACTGGTGGAGACAGGGAATGATGGGCGGAATCTTAGCGCATTACGACGGAATCAAGGCGTTTTCTGAGACTGATTTCAGAGATGATTTGAAAAATGTTGATATTCCGGTTTTGGTGCTTCACGGTGAAGACGATCAGATTGTGCCTTACCAAAATGCCGCTTTGAAATCAATTAAATTATTGAAAAACGGAACGATAAAAACCTATCCGGGTTTCCCTCATGGAATGCCGACTACGGAAGCAGCGACGATTAATAAAGACCTTTTGGAGTTTATTGAGGCGTAGTTTAAATTCCAGCCTCTCTTTGGGCTCGATAAAAAATAAACCCTTGAATATCAGTGTATTCAAGGGTTTTGTTGTGGTCCCACCTGGGCTCGAACCAGGGACAACCTGATTATGAGTCAGGGACTCTAACCAACTGAGCTATAGGACCTCGTAAAATTGGTTAAATTTTGTGTTTGCAAAAATAGCAAAATTTCTCTATCTACAAAACGTTTTATGGTTTTTCTTGACACAATTCTATCAACACGCCATTGGTAGATTTTGGGTGCAGGAAGACAACTAATTTGTTATCAGCACCTTGTTTCGGTTCTTCGGAGATGAAAATGAAGCCTTCTTTTTTTAATCTTTCTATCTCTGCTTGGATATTTTCTACACCGAAGGCAATATGATGGATTCCTTCGCCTTTTTTGTCGAGGAATTTGGCGATTGGACTTTCGGGGTTTGTGGCTTCCAGAAGTTCTATTTTGCTTTCGCCAAGTTCATAAAAAGAGGTGGTAACGCCTTCTCTTTCTACGGATTCCTGTTTGTAATTTGATTTTCCCAAAAGTCGGGCAAACAAATCATCTGAATCTGAAAGAGACTTCACAGCGATGCCAAGGTGTTCTATTTTCATATTGTTTTAATTTTAAAAATAGTAAGGAGATAAATTTTTGATATGCTGATGCTGAATAAAAAAATTAACGAAAAGTTCGCTAAGATTTTTTTTAAATTAATTGAAAATATTTTTAAGGCTCGCAAAGAGGCTGACGCTCAACAAAGAAAAACAATAATGGTTCAATTAATAAATATCTGAATGCTAACTATTGGATGACAAAATTTGTTTGGATGACAAAACCCCTAGCCCCGATAGTAGTGGAAATCCTTTTTTGCTTTGACTTCCCTTTCTTTCGGATGACCAAATGTGGTGCAAAAAAGATTGCAACGGATAGCGGGATTAAGCTCCAAAAAAAACTTTGTCAAATCGGATAAACTTTGGCTAAGCCCAATCTTCGATTTGACAAAGTAAGTTTTATTTATGAATTGAATCCTTCTATGATTTTTGTGAAATCTTCGATTTTTAGCGCGGCGCCACCAATCAAACCGCCGTCTACGTCGGGTTGGGAGAAGATTTCTTTGGCGTTGTCTGGCTTCACACTTCCGCCGTAAAGGATGGAAACTTCGTCAGCAACGTCTTTTCCGTATTTGTCAGCAATCAGGCTTCTGATGTAAGCGTGGACTTCCTGCGCTTGCTCTGCAGTGGCTGTTTCGCCCGTGCCGATAGCCCAAACTGGTTCGTAGGCAATCACGACTTTTTTGATTTCCTCTGCGGACAAAGTGAAAAGTGCGGTTTCGGTTTGGTTTTTTACGACTTCGAAATGTCTTCCGGATTTTCTCTCCTCCAACTTCTCGCCGTTGCAATAGATTGGCGTGAGGCCTTTGTCCAAAAGGGCTTTCACTTTTCTGTTCGCGTGGCTGTCGGTCTCGCCGTGGAAAGTTCTTCTCTCGGAGTGCGACACCAAACTTCCGTCTGCATCGATGGATGACAACATATCCACAGAAATCTCGCCTGTGTACGCGCCACTCGCATATTCTGAAACGTCCTGAGCGTAAACGCCTACTTCGCCATTTTTGAATACTTCTTTAGCAGAAGCCAGATACAATGCTGGCGGAGCGATGAAAACCTCGCAGTTGGTAGTGTTGTTTTTTTTGTATTCTAAAAGCTGAGCCATCAATTCTTGTGCTTCAGCGTAGTTTTTGTTCATTTTCCAGTTTCCTGCGACAATGTTTTTTCTCATTTTGATATTAATTTAAATTCCAAAGGTTTTTCAGTAAGATGTAAAATTTGTGCTCGTCGTCGCTCACTTTGTTGTCCGCTTTGATGAGGGATTTTGCGAATTGGATGAAGTCTTTTCTTTCTTGCTCGGTAGAATCTTCTTCGAAACATTTGGCGTGGAACTCGAAGTGGTCTTGCCATTGGTCAGATGTCAGTTGCGCGATGATTTCCAACTCGTCGTCCAAATTGAGACGGAAAGGAAATTCCTCGGTCATATATTCCTGAACTTTGAGTCCTTCTTCTGGTTTTATGATTCCATCGACTGCGGACAAAATCATCAGTAAGTGATAGCCAGCGATTGGTTTGTTTGATTTTCTCATTATATAATATAGATGTTAGATATTAGACTTTGAATGTTAGACTAATACAATATTTATTTTTTGATTTTAAAAGTCACTAATTGTTTTCAGCATTTCAAATTTAAGATTATTAATCCAAATAATCTTTTGCTCCCAATTTTTCAGCCACTTTTCCTTTCTCCAAAATCAAGATGAAAGGATTGCTTCTGGCGATGGTTTTGATGGCAATCTCGTCCATCATATAGTTTGGGACTTGCTTGTAGAAATCAGGTTGTGTGCTTACGCCGATTACTTTTGCTTTTTCTGACAACGCTTTCGTCTCCGTTTTTTTGACCAATTCTGCGTCGGCTTCTTTTGGTTTGTAAGTGAAAATGATGATAACTTTTGGCTCTTTCAGGATTTCGTCTGTGATGTTATTTCCGTTTGTGTCCTCGATTTTAAACTTCGAGATTTCGGATTCGTAGCCTTTTTTCACGATTTCGGAAGTGGTTTTTCCTTTCTCGATTTGCCAAGTCGTATCTTTCCAATATTCCTTATTGATGTATTCGTCCTGGTCCACTTTTTTGACCTCGTTGGTTTTTGAATTTTTCAATGAATAAAAAGTCTTGTATTCAGACGGATTTTTATTGATTTTATCTTTCTCCGAAGCCAAATCTGTCCCAATCGCATAAGCTCGGAAATCAATCATCGGTTCGTGGAAAAGTCCGCGGTACATCACGAAAAACATTACCAAAACGAAAACCCCCAACAACGGTAGTTTTCCAAATCTCACGACTTCATCTTCTTCTCTTTTTCTATATAGAACTGCCAAGATTATCAATAAAACCAAAAGCGTAATATCTTTCCAAAACGATTGCCAAGGCGTGAATTTCAAAGCGTCTCCGAAACAGCCACAATCTGTAACGACGTCAAAGTAAGCGGAATAGAACGTCAGAAATCCAAAGAAAAGACAAAGTGCAATCAAGGCATAAATGGTTTCTTTAAGCTTGATTTTCATTAATAACATAAACCCTAAAATCAGCTCCAGCAAAACCACGATGATTGAAAATACCAAAGCATATTTCTCCAAAAATGGCAAGTCAAAAACGATGGGCGAAAAATATTCTTCCAGTTTGAAAGAAAATCCCTTGAGGTCCACCGCTTTCACAAATCCGGAAGCGATGAATATGAGTGCGACAATGTAGCGTAAAACTGCTTTCATAATTTTAGAGATGGAAGTTAGCGGATGGAAGATGGATGTTGACAATATTATGCATAGATTAATCTTTTAGTTGGTTTCTGAATCCAATGATTTGATTCATTAATTGATATGATTCATTATATAATTCTTTGAATTTTTCTTCTGAAATATAATTCCTATTTTTTGCTTTATATAAACACGTTACGACTTCTGCCAAAGACCGAATCGAAAAACCTAAAAATCTTTTAAACTCAGGATTGGATTGTAAAATTGAGCCCTCAGAAATATTCAGTGCAATAGAATCCACCGCTCTTCTTAGTTGAGAAACCAAATTGAACATTTCATCTTTTGGAAAATCTTTGGAAATTTGAAATATTGTTTCTCCAAAATCCATAGATTTTTGCCAAATTATTAATTTTTCAAATTTAAAACTCATCTTAATACATAAATTACCTTTCCACAGAATTCTTAATCTTCCCGCTTCTGACTTCCCACTTCCATCTTTATTAAACAGAAAACTGCATAATTCAACATATCAAAGTAGTTCGCATCCAAACCTTCCGACACCAAAGTTGCGCCGTTGTTGTCTTCAATTTGTTTGGTTCTAAGTACTTTTTGATAAATCAAATCGGTGATGGATGAGATTCTCATTTCGCGCCAAGCTTCGCCGTAATCGTGGTTTTTGCGTTCCATCAAGTCCTTTGCTTTTTGAGCGTATGAATTGTAAAGCGCCATCGTTTCTTCTGGATTGGCGTTCAGTTCATCAGAAAAACCTTTTTCTAATTGAATCAATCCGATGATGGAATAATTGATGATGGCGATGAATTCGTCTTCCTCACTTTCGTCCACCATTTTCACGTCGGTCATCTGCAAAGTACGAATTCTATTGACTTTGATATAAATCTGGTCGGTAATAGAACTTGGACGAAGAACGCGCCACGCGGTTCCATAATCCTTCATTTTTTTCTGAAATAAGTCCCTGCAAACCGTGATAACGTCGTCAAACTGGGCGGAAGTATTGTGCATAAATCTGTCTAATTGGTCAAAGATACAAATTTTGTTGTTTTCAAATTTTGATTGCCAACCGGAAAAATTAACTATTTTTATGATTCCAAATTTTCCTTAATAAAATCGCCATCTTTTGAAACATCAAAAAAATTTTTAGCGATTGAAAATGAACATCAAACAATTAAATCCAACCAATGAAAATAGCCATTTCACTTTTTCTAATGTCTTCACTTTTTGTCAACGCTCAACAAAAATCGGAACTGACAGCAGAAATGGCAAACAAGCTAGCATCGATGCCTTTGAAATGCATCAACCAAGAATATCCGAACAAGACCGCGCACGTCATCAATTCTGAAAAAGATGCAGTCCTGACGCCGAAAGAATTGCACCCAAGTTTTTACGGCTGTTTCGATTGGCACAGCTCTGTGCACGGACATTGGATGTTGGTGAGATTATTAAGGACGGAACAAAATTTGGAAAATACAGACCAAATCATCTCTATTTTAGAAGCATCATTTTCATCAGAAAAAATTAAAGAAGAAGCGAAATATTTTACAAAATATCAAGTCGCGCAGAATTTTGAAAGAACTTACGGCTGGGCTTGGATTCTCAAACTGGATGAAGAATTGGCAAAATGGAATCATCCAAAAGCTAAAATCTGGCATCAGAATTTGAAACCTTTGACAGACGAAATCCTAAGACTTTGGAAAGCTTATTTGCCAAAACAAACCTACCCAAACAGAACTGGCGTTCATCCAAACACCGCATTTGCAATGTGTTTCGCCATTGATTGGGCGAGAGAAACGGACGATAAAACCTTCGAGAAAGAATTGTCTGAAAAAGCCAAAATTTTCTATTTGAACAACACAAAAACGCCAGCTTATTTGGAGCCTGACGGAAGTGATTTCTTCTCGCCAAGTCTGGAAATTGCAGAATTGATGAGCAGAATTTTGCAACAGAAAGAATTTGAAAAATGGCTCAACGATTTCTACGAGAAAAGAAGTTTGGAAAATATCGAAAAAATTCCCATTATCAGTGATTTGAGCGATTATCAAACCGTTCATCTGGTTGGATTGTCGTTTTCGAAATCTTGGGCAATGAAAAATATTGCGAACGCTTTACCAGAAGGAAATAAGCTTAGAAAAAGATTTGAAATTACGCGGGAAAAATTCATTGAGAATTCGCTTCCGATTATTTTTCAGGGAAATTATGGTGGCGACCATTGGTTGGCGAGTTTTGCGGTTTATGCGATGACCAATTAGAAAAACGATTTTATCATTAAACTTGTTTTAAAATATTCCCTATTTAAAATTTAAAATGAACTTTTCTGTTACCAATTCCCAAAACGATAATTCTTTTTCCATCAATTGCAATGGCAGATTGGTTGATTTGTCGAAGCCAAAATTAATGGGAATTTTGAACCTTACGCCCGATTCTTTTTCGGATGGCGGGAAATTTAATAATGAAAAAAATGCGCTAAAACAAGCAGAAAATCTCCTGAAAAACGGCGCAACTTTCATCGATATTGGCGCACAATCCACGCGACCGAATGCGGAATATTTGAAGGCTGATGAGGAAATCCGAAGAATTGGAAATGTGATTTCATTAATCAAAAAAGAATTTCCGGAAAGTTTGATTTCGCTGGACACATTTTATGCAGACGTTGTGAAATTTGGTTTTGATGAAGGAATTGATTTGGTGAATGACATTTCGGCGGGACAATTTGATTCTGAACTTTTGAGTGTGGTTTCGAAAACGGGTTTACCTTATATATTGATGCACATCAATCCGAGTTACGAATCGATGCACGAGAAAATTAAGTTTGATGATATTATTTTGTCTATCAATCGATTTTTCTCAGAGAAATTATTAGAATTAAATCACAAAGGAATCAAAGACATCATCCTCGACCCAGGCTTCGGATTTGGAAAAACCGTTGATGACCAATACAAAATAATAGATGAATTTGAATACATCGGTTTTGGAAAATATCCTATTCTTGCAGGAATCTCGAAGAAATCATTTATCTACAAACCATTGGGAAAACAACCCAATGAAGTTGAAAAAGAAACTTTAGATTTACATTTAAAATTAATAGAAAAAGGCGCAAAAATCATCCGTTTGCACAATCCAGAAACTTTGAAGCTCTGAGTATGAAAAGATTACTATTGTACATCAGGAAAGTTCTCAAGAGATCTTTTGATAACATTCATAATGAAAGGCTGAAGGAAAACCTTCTGCAGGCTGTTCCATTTTGGATTGGCTCTATCATTACGGGAATCATTGCAGTTTTGTACGCTCAGATATTTGCTTTTGGCGAGCACACACTCAATAAGATATTGAATTGGAATCTTTGGATGATCTTCATTATTGCGCCCATTGGTTTCGTGCTTTCCTGGTGGCTGGTAAAAAAATATGCGCCGTTTGCAAAGGGAAGCGGAATTCCGCAGGTGATGGCCGCTGTAGAACTCGCCAATCCAAAAGACAATCATTTGATCTATAAATTATTGAGTCTAAGGATCATCATTATAAAAATTCTTTCAAGTTTCGTTTTGGTTTCTAGCGGAGGCGCAATTGGACGAGAAGGACCGACCATTCAGATCGCTGGTTCTGTCTTCCGAAAAGTTTATGAGCTCCTACCCGACTGGTGGCCAAAAATTTCTAAGAAAAATATGATTTTGACCGGTGCGGCAGCTGGACTTTCCGCCGCCTTCAACACACCACTTGGAGGAATTGTTTTCGCGGTGGAAGAATTATCGAAGACGCACATCAACTATTTCAAAACTGCTTTGTTCACGGCGGTTATCATTGCTGGACTTACAGCGCAATCTTTTGCTGGATCTTATTTATATCTTGGATATCCAAAAACGAGCGATGTGACACTTTGGATCATGTTCCCCATTATTTTCGTTTCAGGGATCTCGGGGATTCTCAGCAGTCAGCTTTCTGTGGCAATGTTGAAAATCAACAGATTGAAGAAAAAATTAAAGACCGACCTGTCAAACATTATTTTCCTGGTGATCTGCGGATTGATCGTTGCGACCATTGCCTATTTTATCAACAGAGATATTCTTGGTTCGGGAAAAGATATCATAGAACGAGTCCTTTTTACAGATCAAAAGACAGAGGCGTGGTACGTACCGATTCTCAGAATGTTGGGTCCGGCATTAGCTTTTACTTCTGGTGGCGCAGGCGGGATTTTTGCGCCGGCACTATCTACAGGCGCAACTTTAGGAAGTGTCTTTGCAAATGTGATGAATCTTACAGACAATGAAACCAATGTCTTGATCCTTGCTGGGATGGTTTCTTTTCTCACCGGAATTACGCGCGCTCCATTTACATCTGCAATTTTGGTTTTGGAAATGACGGACAGACATTCATTGATATTTCATTTGATGTTGGCGGGCATGATGTCTTCAATATTTTCTGTCTTGGTAAGCCGTAATTCTTTGTACGAGGCACTGAAAGTGAATTTCATTAGTGATATTAAAAGAGAGTAATGGTTGTATTTTGTATTAAGCTATTGTTATTTTTATAAAAAAGTGATAATAAATTAACGCTTGTTAAGTTTTTTTTCATAATTTTGAAATGAATCAAAAAATAAATTTTTATTATGAAAAAAATTCTATTCTCTTTGTTTGCAACGGCAGCACTATTTTCTACCGATGCATTGAAGGCACAAACTGTATTATTCGAAGACAACTTTGAATCTTATACAGACTTTGCGATTGCTAATGTAGGAAATTGGACACTGATAGATGTGGATGCCAAACCTACATTTGGATTTAATGGTGTTACATACCCCAATGCAGGTTCACCAAAAGCCTTTCAGGTTTTTAATTCAACTTTGACAACTCCACCATTAGACCCAACTGAAGCATCTGATTGGACGGCTAGATCTGGAGAAAAAACAATGACTAGTTTTGGTGCAAATTCTGCTCCTTGGAGTAATGACTGGTTGATTTCACCACAAGTTCAGATTACAGCAGGTGCAGGTGCAACTTTAAGTTTTTGGGCGAAAAGTTGTGATGCGACTTATGGCGAAGAAAAATTTAAAGTCTTGGTTTCTACAACAGGAAAAGCAGTTGCGGACTTTACAGCAATCTCACCAGTGATAACAACTCCTGCTGATGTTACGTGGTACGAATATACTTATAGTTTAAATGCATATTCTGGACAACAGATCTATGTAGCTATCCAATGTACGTCTGACGATCAGTTTGGATTTGCAGTTGACGATTTCAAAATCGTAAGTGCAGTTCTTCCAACGGTTGCTCCAAATTGTGCTACTCAAGTCGCACCAGCAAATGCGGCGACAGGTATTAATTATCAAGCTCCAGCAACCTTATCTTGGACGGCACCGACTACTGGTGAAGCACCAGCAAGTTATGATGTGTTTTTAGGAACAGCTGCAAACCCTACAACATTGCTGATCAATACAACAACAACTAACACTACTGCATCTGGACTTTTGCCATCAACTACCTACTATTGGAAAGTGATATCTAAAAATTCTGCAGGATCTGCAACTGGTTGTACAGAATTTTCGTTTACCACGTCTGCTAATCCGGTAGCACCTTATTGTGGTCCTCTTGTTTACTCTAGTGGCGTTGAGCCAATCACCTCAGTTGTATTTGGTGGTATGACGAACACGTCTCCAGCAGCTATTGGCGGAACAGCACATGAAGTATTCTTGGACAAAGTAGCTCAGGTCAATCAGGATGGAACTTTCGAAATTAAGCTACAAGGTAACACAGATGGTGCTTCTTTTACAACTAAATTCATTGTGTTCATCGACTGGAATCAAGATGGTGATTTCTTAGATGCTGGCGAAACTTATTTCGATACTGCTGCAACTACCATTCAGGTCGTTGGTTCTACAGGTGTTGATGGAAAAGAAGCTGTTGGGAACATCGTGGTTCCGGCGAATGCACTCCTAGGAAATACCAGAATGAGAATCAAGAAAAACTTTAGCGCTACAACCTTCTATCCTAATCCATGTTTTTCAGCTGGTACACTAGCTGCAGGGGCAAATACTGGATATGGACAAGCTGAGGATTACACCGTAAATGTGGGAGAAAAATTGGCTGTTTCTGATGTGACTAAAAATAGCATCAAAGCTTATCCAAACCCAGTGAAAGATATCTTCAACATCGAGGCTCAAGGTAAGATCAAATCTATCAGAGTATTTGATGTCACTGGAAAACAATTGTTGACCAAAGAGATCAACGAGGCTAAGTCTCAAATCGATTTCAGCAAATTCAACTCCGGCGTTTATGTTGTAACAACAACTATGGAAGATGGTTCTAGTACTTCTAATAAAGTAATCAAGCAATAATCATTTTTAAAATCAAATTTTAATCCCGTCAATTTTGGCGGGATTTTTTTATGCTAAGTGTTTGTAGTTTAGAAAAAAGTTGTACTTTTGCAACTCGAATTTTTAATTAATAAATTAACATTATGAACAATTACGAAACTGTTTTCATTTTAACTCCCGTTCTATCTGATGCTCAGGTGGAGGAAGCAGTGAAAAAATTTGAAGATCTATTGACTTCAAACAATTGCGAAATCGTTGCCAAAGAAAATTGGGGACTTAAGAAATTAGCTTATCCTATTCAATTGAAAAAGAATGGTTTTTACACACTGATCGAATTCAAAGGAGAAGGAACTGTAGTTGCAGATCTTGAAACTGCTTTCAAACGTGATGAGAGAGTGATCCGTTATTTAACGACTAAACTTGACAAACACGCTATCGACTATGCAGTAACAAGAAGAAGCAAAATCAAATCTGCTAAAGCTTAATTATTAACCTTTTAAAATTTTAAAATCATGGCAATAGATGATATGGCAAAACAAGCCTCTGCTGGAGGTGAATCTGAAGTAAAATTTCTTACTCCACTTGATATCAATACAAAAACTGATAAAAAGTACTGTAGATTCAAAAAATTCGGAATTAAGCATGTAGATTACAAAGATGCTGACTTCCTTTTACAATTCGTAAACGAACAAGGTAAGATCTTACCAAGAAGATACACAGGAACTTCTCTTAAATACCAAAGAAAAGTATCTGCAGCTATCAAAAGAGCGAGACACCTTTCTTTGATGCCTTACGTAGCAGATCTTTTGAAATAACACAAAAATAAATAAAGGAAGTAGGTTCGCCTGCTTCTTTTGTTGCTGAATTAATATTAAATTCTAACGAAGTGATGAGAAACCCGGAATTTAAAATCCGGAACTCAGAACTCTAAAACGGACAACAACAATGGAAATTATCCTAAAACAAGACGTAGAGAACTTAGGACTTGAGTTCGATACAGTAAATGTAAAACCAGGTTACGCTCGTAACTTTTTACTACCTCAAGGTTTTGCTTTATTAGCAACGCCTAAAAACAAAGCAGCTCTAGAAGCTACTTTGGAATCTAGAAAAGAAGAAGAAGCTAAATTGGTAGCTACTGCAAACGGTGTAGTAGATCAATTGAAGAAAACATCTGTAACGATCCCTGCAAAAGTAGGAACTGGAGACAGACTATTCGGTTCTATCAACAATGCTGACCTTGCTGCTGCTTTGGCAAAAGCTGGTGTGAACGTTGATAAAAAATATATCAAAATTCCTGGAAACACGATCAAGAGAACTGGTACAGTAACAGCTCTTATCAGACTTCACAGAAATGTAGAGTACAACTTCGATTTCAACATCGTTTCTGATGCTCCAGTAGAAGCTCCTAAACCAGCTGCTCCTAAAGCTAAAGTTGAAGAAGAAACTCCTTCTGAAGAAGCTTAATCATAAGTTTTCAAACAAATAAAAAAAACCACTTCAATTTTGAAGTGGTTTTTTGTTATAAATAGATTTCTTAAGATTTCTTCGGTTTCCAAGAATTAAAAAATGCTTTCACCTTCTCCAGGCTATAGCCGCTACCCTCTTCCAAAACTGAACTGTCCTGTGTGTGGATCTGTTTTCCATTTTCATCCAAAACGATGAAAACTGGATATCCAAATTTTTCTCCAGGATTTCCGTAGCTGGCAAATGTTTTTTCATTTTTATTCTCAGGCGACCAGTTCAAATGGTAATAGACGAAATTGTCGTCAACCAAATTTTTAAGTTCTGGCGTTTGCTGCACGTAATTATTAAATCTCAAGCACCAGATGCACCAATTCCCGCCCGCTTGTATGATGATATTTTTATGTTCTTTTTTAGCAAGCTTGATGGCATTTTCAATATCTGTACTGGCATTTGCTTCAGGATGATAAGGCTTTGGTAATTTGGCAACTTCTTCTTTTGCCGCTTTCTTTTTTGCCTCAAGCTGTTCTTTCGTGAGTGGTGTTCCCGTAGTCTGTGCATTGGCAACATTGATTGTCACTATGCTACCGACCAAAAGTGACTTTATAATCGTTCTTTTCATTTCCAAATAAATATTGATTTAACAACATCAAATTTAAGCAATTATCCCGCCATTTTCAGTATATTTGCCAATAAACACAATAGTTTGAATCAATTTCTATTCAGCATATTACTACTTATTTCACGATTACCACTGAAAATATTATATGTATTTTCAGATATCATGTTTTTCATCAATTATTATATCGTTGGATATAGAAAAAAAGAAGTTTTGGAAAACCTCAGAAATTCATTTCCCGACAAGTCTGATGAAGAAATAAAAGACATTTCAAAAAAATTCTTCTCCAACTTTTGTGACTATCTTGCCGAAATGCTCAAAGCTTTCACCATCAGCAACGTAGAATCCAGGGTGAGGATGCAACACCTGAATCAAGAACTTTTTCATGAGGCTAAAGCAGAAGGTAAAAATATCATTCTCCTTTCTGGCCACGTTTTCAATTGGGAATGGTTCAATGCATTGGCGACCATCATTCCACAAAAAGATTGTCACCCAGTCTATCGTAAAATGAGCAGCACATTTTGGGAGCAGAAGATCAAAATGATCCGAAACAGATTCAACAACAAATCTTTGGAAGCCAATGATGTGATCAAACATATTTTTCGAAATACAAACGACGGAAATTCTATTTATATGTTTGTCGCCGATCAAACCCCAAATGTTAATTCTGTCAACTACGGACTCAAATTTCTTAATCAAAAAACGCCTGCGTTTGTAGGTTATGATAAGTTATCTACTAGAATGGATATGGTCTTTATCTATTGTGAGATGAAGAAAGTGAAACGCGGATTCTACCAAGTGAACTACCACAGGATCTATCCAGATGGCGAAAAATTTGTGGAGCATGAAGTTGTGAATAAATTCCATAGGTTACTGGAAAACACCATCAACAAGAGACCCGACAATTGGCTTTGGTCGCACAGAAGATGGAAGAACAAAGATTTCATAAAAAATTACCAGGAATAGATGACGTTTGCAATTGCTATACTTAATTGGAATGGTAAAATTTGGCTCGAGAAATTTCTTCCTTCCGTTGTCCAATATTCCCCAAATGCCGAGATCTATGTCATTGATAACAACTCAACAGACGATTCTATTAAGTTTTTAAAATTAAATTTCCCGTCGGTCAAAATCATTGAAAACAAAAGTAATTCTGGTTTTGCAGCAGGTTACAATGAAGGTTTAAAGTTCATTAAAGCTGATGTTTATTGTCTTCTAAATTCTGATGTGGAAGTGACAGAGAACTGGATCGATCCAATTGAAAAACTGTTTGCAGAAAACAAAGATATTGCAGCAATCCAACCAAAAATTCTGGATTACAATCAAAAAGACAAATTCGAGTTTGCCGGTGCTGCCGGCGGGATGATAGATAATTTGGGTTATCCATATTGCCGCGGACGAGTATTCGAAAATATAGAATTTGACAACGGTCAATATGACGACGAAACGGAGATTTTCTGGGCTTCCGGTTGTTCATTGTTTATCCGTTCCGATGATTTTTGGAAGATGAATGGTTTCGATGAGCGGTTCTTTGCGCATCAGGAAGAGATCGACCTTTGTTGGCGATTGAAAAATGAAGGTAGAAAAATATATTATTGTGGGAAATCTACAGTTTATCACGTTGGTGGTGGAACTTTAAAGAAAGAAAATCCAGAAAAAACCTATCTTAATTTCAGAAATAATCTGTCGATGATGCTGAAAAATCTTCCAGCTTCGAAAGTATTTTTTATCTTATTTTTCAGATTGCACCTCGATGGTTACGCCGCTTTTTATTTGGCTTACAAAAATGGATGGCGATTTCTTTGGGCAGTTTTGAGGGCGCATGTCTACTTTTATATTCAGCTTCCCAAGTCGATACAGCTGAGACAGAAACATCAGATCGATCCATATTATCAAACAAAGTGGTTGATGTTCAAACATTTTTTAGGATCAAAAAAAATAATTAAAGAATGAATTTCATTGCCTTAGATTTCGAAACCGCGACACACGAAAAAAACTCGGCTTGCGAGCTGGGAATTTGCATCGTGGAAAATGGCGTCATCAAAGAGACCAGATCTTGGCTGATAAAACCACCTTCATATCCTTATTTCAATTATCACAATGTCGCCGTGCACGGCATCAATCCAGAAGATGTGAGGCACGCTCCTACTTTTGGTGATATTTGGTATGAGATAGAAAATCTAATGTATGGAAATCTCATGATTGCCCACAACGCATCATTTGATGCCAATGTTCTCCGTGGTTGTCTCGAACATTATGGTTTTTTTACTCCGAAAATAAATTATCTCTGCAGCATTGGCGTTGCGAAAAAGGCCTGGAAAAATCTGAAAAGCTATGGACTGAAAAGCCTGGCAGAACAGCATCAGATCAACTTCAATCACCACAGAGCAGACGCTGACGCAGAAGTTTGCGCCAAGATCTCATTATTGAGTTTCGAAAGATTGATGATCTCGAGAAATGATGAGATCAAAGAAGTTTTTGAAAAGAAAATTAAGTTTTTGTAGAATAGTTAAAGATTTGGTTTGATATCAATTACTCAAAACTTCGGAGACCAAATTAAACTTTGGAATTCCAACATTGAAGGTTCCTTTCTCAGCATTTTCAAAAACATAATGTCCTTCCATATTTCCAACACCTGATTTCAAAATCACATTAGAAAAGTAATTGAACTTCTCGCCACCTTCTATCACCGGCGTCAGTCCAATCACACCAGCACCTTCAACTTCTGTAAATCCAAAACCAAGGTCATAGATCATCCACCTTCTCGACAAAAGCTTTACAGGAACAACTCCAAGATTCTCAATCTCGATATTATAACGGAAAACAAAACGGTTCTCAGATGGGTAACTGTTGAAGTTATCGTACTCAGTGGTGACACTGACTCTTATTTCGGATGTATTTTTAGAGACCATTTCTGCTAGATTTTAAAATTGAGATACAAATATCCCGCCGATTATTGGATTAGATAATTACAATTTGGTTAAATCCATCGTCAATGTACATTTTCGTTTTATTCAATCGGTTAATTTTCTTAATTTTGTGTATCTAAAAAAGTAAAAAGAAAGAAATGAATTCCTACAAAAACCCATTGGAAGAGCGCTATTCCAGTGAAGAAATGCTATTTAATTTTTCGCACAACAACAAGTTTCGTACTTGGAGAAAACTTTGGATCGCTCTCGCTGAAATCGAAAAAGACCTTGGCCTAGAAATCACAGACGAGCAGATCGCTGAATTGAAAGCCAATGCAGAAAATATCGATTATGACAAAGCGGCAGAATACGAGAAGAAATTCCGCCACGATGTGATGGCTCACGTTCATACTTATGGTGACGTGGCGCCTTCTGCCAAAGGAATTATCCACTTAGGAGCGACTTCGGCTTTTGTAGGAGACAATACAGATTTGATACAGATCCGTGACGGACTTTTGATTTTAAAGAAAAAATTGGTCAATGTGATGAAGAATCTCGCTGATTTTTCGATTCAATATAAAGACCTTCCGACATTAGGATTCACACATTTCCAACCAGCTCAGTTAACAACTGTTGGAAAAAGAGCAACACTGTGGTTACAGAGTTTAGTGTTAGATATCGAAGAGCTTGATTTTTTCTTAGAAACTCTACGTTTCAGAGGCGTGAAAGGAACAACAGGAACGGCTGCAAGTTTCCTAGAGCTTTTCAATGGCGATTATTCTAAAGTAAAACATCTTGACAAAGAATTGTCAAAAAGATTCGGATTCGAAAAAGTTTTCGGCGTTTCAGGTCAGACTTACGACAGAAAAATTGATGCTAAAGTGGTGGCTTTATTAGGAAATATCGCTCAGTCTGCACATAAATTCACCAACGATTTACGTCTGCTTCAAAATTTGAAAGAAGTTGAAGAACCATTCGAGAAAAACCAAATCGGTTCATCGGCAATGGCTTACAAGCGCAATCCAATGAGAAGTGAAAGAATCGGAGCATTGGCAAAATACGTGATGTCTTTGACAACGAGTTCTGCAATGGTCGCTTCAACGCAATGGTTTGAACGAACGTTGGATGATTCAGCCAACAAAAGATTGACAATTCCACAAGCGTTCTTGGCAGTTGATGCAATCTTGTTGATCTGGAATAATATTATGAACGGAATCGTAGTTTATCCAAACAGAATCAACAAACATATCGAAGAAGAACTTCCTTTTATGGCGACAGAATACATCATTATGGAAGAGGTGAAAGCTGGTGGCGACCGTCAGGAAATCCACGAAGTGATCAGAGTTCACTCAATGGAAGCTTCGAAAAAAGTGAAAGAAGAAGGTAAAGAAAACGATTTGATCGAAAGGATTTTGAATGATGAAACTTTAAAGCTTGATAAGTCAAAATTAAAAGAAGTTCTGGATCCGAAAAACTTTATCGGTTTTGCACCAATTCAAACGGAGGAATTCATTGCGAATGAAGTGCAGCCGATTTTGGATGCGAACAGCGAATTGATCGGTTTGGAATCTGACCTAAAAGTATAATATGTGCAGCTTCGGCTGCATTTTTTTGTTAAAATAAATCTAATAAATGATTTTAGAATGAAAGCTAAAATCTCATATCTATAAAAATGAATAAAAGAATTTTCGTAGAAAAAAGAGGAATTTTCGATGTAGAAAGTCCAAAAATTTTTGATGAAGTAAAAGCGGTGGTTCCGTCGATCCAGAGTCTAAAAGTGTACAACGTTTATGATATTTTTGGATTAAATGACGGTGAATTTGAAAAAGTGGTTAACAGCACTTTCGTAGACCCGGTTACAGATATTTTAATCGAAGAAAATCCTGCAGAAGGAGTTTACTTCGCATTGGAATTTTTACCCGGACAATACGATCAGCGTGCAGATTCTGCTCAGCAGTGTATTGCTTTATTGACCGGAAATGAGAAATCAAAAGTACGAAGCGGTAAGTTGATGCAGTTTGAAGGCATTTCAGAAACTGATTTGACAAAAATCAAAGACCTTTTGATCAATAAAGTGGAATCTCAGGAAAAAGATTTATCAACACTGGATATTCCTGCAGAAGAAGCGCCTGCAAAGGTTTTGGTTCACGAAAACTTCATCGCTTTTGATGATGTTCAGTTGGAAGAATTCTTTAATTCTCACGGCTTTGCATTGGGATTGGATGATTTGAAATTCATTCAGGAATACTTTAAAACTGAAAAGAGAAATCCTACAGAAACTGAACTGAAAGTTTTAGATACATACTGGAGTGACCACTGCCGTCACACAACATTCGAAACAGAGCTGTCAAACATTGAATTTGAAGGTCAGTTTAAACATACATTGGAAACTATTTTCAATGATTACATCGAAAAAAGAAAATTCTTAGGCCGCGAATTAAAACCGATTTCTTTAATGGATTTGGCAACCGTTTGCGGAAGGTATTTCCATAAAACAGGCAACCTGGATAACCTAGTGGTTTCTGACGAAATCAACGCCTGTACGATTCAGATCGAAGCTGAATACGACGGTAAAAAAGAACCTTGGTATTTATTGTTCAAAAACGAAACGCATAATCACCCGACAGAAATTGAACCTTTTGGTGGTGCTTCAACATGTTTAGGAGGTGCAATCAGAGATCCTTTGTCCGGACGTTCATTCGTTTTTCAGGCAATGAGATTAACTGGTGCTGCTGATGTTTTGGAACCTGTAAGTTATACATTACCAGGAAAATTACCTCAAAAAACAATCACAAAACAAGCGGCGAACGGCTATTCTTCTTACGGTAACCAAATCGGTTTAGCGACTACAATGGTTTCTGAAATCTACGATGAAGGCTACAAAGCAAAAAGAATGGAGGTTGGTTTCGTTACCGGCGCCGTTCCTGTGGATTGGGTAAGACGTGAAAAGCCGGAAGCTGGAGATTCGATCATCATTTTAGGTGGTGCGACTGGTCGTGACGGTGTTGGTGGAGCGAGCGGAAGTTCAAAAGAACAGGACGAAACTTCTATCCACACAATGAGTTCTGAAGTTCAGAAAGGAAACGCTGTGGAAGAACGCAAAATCCAGAGATTATTCAGAAATCCTGAAGTAACGAGATTGATTAAAAAATCAAATGACTTCGGAGCTGGAGGTGTTTCCGTAGCAATCGGTGAAATCGCTGATTCTTTGGAGGTTAATCTAGATGTTTTGCCTTTAAAATACGAAGGTTTGAACGGAACCGAGCTTGCCATTTCTGAATCTCAGGAAAGAATGGCGGTTGTGGTTGAACCAAAAGATAAAGACCAATTCATCAAATTCTGTGAAGCAGAAAACATTGTGGCTGTAGAAGTTGCAAAAGTGACAGATTCCGGAAGAATGCAGATGTTCTGGAAAGGCGATAAAATTGTTGATCTTTCAAGAGAATTTTTGGATACCAACGGATGTTCAAAAAGTCAGGAAGTTAAGATCACGCATCTTAATGAAGTGAAAGAAGAAACTCCGGTTTTCAACGAAGAGAATTTCTTGAAAATCCTTGCAGATAAAAACGTTGCCTCTCAAAAAGGTTTGTTGGAAATGTTTGATTCATCAATTGGTGCGACTACAGTTGCGATGCCTTTAGGTGGAAAATACCAGCAGACTTTGATGGAAGGAAGCGCTCAGACGCTACCGATTTTGGGAGCTAAAGATATTGAAACCGTTTCCTTTGCAAGTTGGGGATTTGATGCTGAAATTTCAAAGCAAAACTCACTGCTGGGAGCGTCTTATGCTGTGGTTGAAAGCGTTGCCAAAATCGTTGCGATGGGTGGCGATTATAAAAATATAAGATTAAGTTTCCAGGAATATTTTGAGAAATTAGGTCAGAATCCTGAAAAATGGGGCAAGCCTTTGGCTTCGCTTTTGGGAGCTTATGACGCGCAAATCAACTTCGGTTTAGCGGCCATTGGAGGTAAAGATTCAATGAGTGGAACCTATCAGGATTTGAATGTCCCACCAACGTTGATTTCATTCGCTTGCGCTAATGGAGAAAAGAAAAATGTCATCTCTCCGGAATTTAAACAGGCAGGAAATAAACTGTATTTCTTTAACCATACTCCTCAAGAAAACGGACTTCCAAACTATGAAAATCTGAAGGCAGTTTTTGAATTGATTTTCGAAAATATCAAGGCTGGAAAAATCGTTTCTGTGAAGACTGTGAAAGAAGGTGGCGTTGCTGTTGCCTTAGCCAAAATGAGTTTTGGAAACAGATTGGGTGCTGATATTACAGTTGATGAGAAATTATTATTAGCGAAAAATATTGGAAGTTTAATCATCGAATCCAAAGAAGAATTAAGCACTGTTACACTTCAATTCATCGGTGAAGTTAAAGATTCTAATATTCTTAAAATCAATGATTCTGAATTTGCGATTGAAAAATTATTAGCAGCAAATACAAGTACATTTGAGAACCTTTTCTCAACAGTTGAAAAAGAAAAAATAACGGTTGAAATCGATGAGAAATTAAACTCGATCAACCCAAGAAATATCATCATAAAAAAACACGGAATTGCTCAGCCAAAAGTATTTGCACCGATTTTCCCGGGAACAAATTGCGAATATGATACGCTGAATGCATTCCAAAAAGAAGGCGCAATTGTAAGCAGCTTACCGTTAATCAATATCAATCACCAATTGTTGGATGAAAGTATTGATGCTTGGGTAGAAGAAATCAAAACGTCTCAAATCTTAGCATTCTCCGGAGGTTTCTCTGCGGGTGACGAACCGGACGGTTCTGCCAAGTTTATCGTGAATGTTTTGAAAAATGAAAAGATGAGAAATGCTGTTCACGAATTGCTCGACAGAGACGGAATGATTATCGGAATCTGCAACGGTTTCCAGGCTTTGGTGAAGTCAGGATTGTTGCCGTACGGAAGAATCAAGGATTTGGATGAGAACTCTCCTACTTTGGCTCACAACGCAATCAGAAGACACATTTCTCAGATGGTCAATGTGAAAGTTCTGAACGACGAATCGCCTTGGCTGAAAGGAATGAAAGACCAAGTTTTCACCATTCCAATTTCTCACGGTGAAGGTCGTTTTATGGCGTCAGAAGCCGAAATTCAGAAGTTGTTTGAGAACGGACAGATTGCTACTCAATATTTGGATTTGGATGGAAACGTCGCTCACGGAATGCCTTTCAATCCTAATAACTCATTATTCGGAATTGAAGGAATCACAAGTCCGTGTGGAAAAATTTATGGTAGAATGGGACATCCGGAACGTTTTGCAGAAGGTTTGATGAAGAATATTCCAACTGCGAATTACCACAATATCTTTAAAAACGGCGTTGAATACTTCAAATAAAAATAACAAGAAATCGGCTGTCATCAATGGCAGCCTTTTTTCTGATTTGTCGGGATTCTACAACGAAGTTTCCAATGTCTTTATGAAAGATGAAGATTGGAAAGTCGGGACTTTGGATGGTTTTGATGATATTCTTTATGGATTTCATGGTGAAATCATTTGGAAAGATTCTCAGAAGTCAAGAGAGGATTTAGGTTTTAATTTGACTAAAGAATTTTATGAAAATAAAATCAAACAAGGAAAACCTTTTAATATTGAATTGATTCAGCAAAAACTGGATGATTTGATTGTTGGAAACGGACAAACTTTATTCGAAATTTTAGTTGAGATTATAGAATCGCACAAGAATATTACATTAATTTTGGACTGATTTAAAACAAGACAATGAACAAGATGATTTATGGATTATTCTTCGGAGACAGCATTACTTACGGCGAATATGATGGTGTTTTTGGTGGCTGGGTCGATATTTTGAAACGATATGCTTTGCAGAAATATAATGAAGGAAGCACGAATGAACTGATTCTTTTCAATCTCGGAATTGGTGGCGAAACTTCGGAAGGTTTGGTCAAAAGAATTCCGCACGAGATGAAAGCCAGAAACTCCGCTGACGGAAACATCGTATTCATCGGTTACGGAGCCAATGATTTGGCTGTGAAAGATGAAAATCAAATGATAGACGCTGAACAATTCAAAGCAAATATCGAAACCGCAATTCAACATGCAAAGCTTTATTCAAACGAAATTTACTTGGTCAGCATTCTTCCAATCTCTGAGAAAATTGATTCAAAAATCTCAACAACAGGAAAGATTAGAACGAACGAAGACGTTTTGGTTTACAATCAAATCCTTAAAGATATCGCAACTGAAAACGCGTTGAGTTACATCGATTTTCATTCGGCTTTTTTGGAAGACAAAGAGATTCTGCTTTCCAAGGACGGCGTTCATCCCAACGAAAAAGGTTATGGAATGATGGCAGAAATCGCCATTCCAATTATCGAAAAATATTTGTAAACATTCATCAATAAAGGCTTAAAACCTTTCTCAAATCTGGGAAGGTTTTTTCGTGAATTCATTTTTAGCACAGTCTTTGAATCAATCATAAAAATCTAAGATTATGAGTGCGGGAAATAATATCACAACAGTGTTGCTGAAAATATTAAAATGGCTGGGAATTACGATTGCTTCTATCCTATTTCTAATGTTCATCATTCCGATTCTTTTTCCTGGGCAGATTTCGAATCAGGTCAAAATATTCGCCAACAAACATTTGGCTGGCGAACTCGATTACAAGAAAACACACCTTAGTTTTTTTCGTCACTTCCCTTCTCTCACTGTTTCTGTGGACGATTTTCTATTGAAAGGCTCCAAACCTTTTGAACAAGACACGCTTCTCGCGGCTAAGGAAGTTGCGGCTGGAATCAATCTTAAAAATTTGATTTTCGATGGCGAGATAAAAATCGATGAAATCTATGTGAATGATGCTGTGGCCAACGTTTTCGTCAATTCCAAAGGGCAGGCGAATTACAATGTTTATGTTTCCAAACCTTCCGAAAAACCGAAAGATACGACGGAAGCTGGAGCATCTATCAAATTAGATTTAATCAAACTGAAAAACTGGAACATCAAATACAATGACCACGCAGCCAATGTTCTGGTGAATGCGAAAGGTCTTAATTACACAGGAAAAGGTGGATTGAGCGAAGATATTTTCGACCTTGAAACCGACCTTGGAATCGACAAACTTGATTTTGCATTAAATAGAATTTGGTACGCAAAAGAAAAATCACTTCACGCCGATTTGATTACGAGAATCAACACCAACGCCTTGACTTTTGTCTTGAGAAAAAATGAGTTGAGAATCAATGAACTGCCTTTAAAATTTACAGGATTTGTGAGTATTTTGAAGGATGGTTATAATTTGAATATCAATGCGGCTTCAGAAAAAACGACGATTAAAGATATGTTGTCCGTTTTGCCACCGCAATATTTTAGTTGGGTGAAAGACACGAAAATCGAGGGAAATAGTGATTTGTTCTTTAGTTTAAAAGGCCGATTCAGCGAGCCGAAAAACCAGAAACCCGATTTGAAAGCCAGTCTGAAAGTGAACAACGGTTTCGTTTCCAACAGTAACGCGCCAGTGCCGATGAACAATCTGAATCTGGATTTGAATGTTGATTTACCTTCTCTTGATACAAATAAACTCCTACTCGATTTGAGGAATTTAAGTTTCGACCTAGGAAAAAACAATAAGTTCCGAGCCGTTGTGAGAACACAAGGAATGGACGAAATGAAAATCAATGCCAACATCAAAGGAGGAATTGATTTGGCGACATTGGATTCAGCTTTGGGATTGAAAGATATCGAACTGAAAGGTTTGATGAATACGGATATTCAATCCAACGGAATTTTCAATTTAGATAAAAAATTATTCCCAAAAACGAAAGGTTATCTGAATCTGAAAAATGGTTGGCTGAAAACCAAATATTATCCGAATGCGATTCAGAACATCAATATTTTAGCGAATATTTATAATACGGATGGGACTTTCAAAAGTCTGGGCGTAAAACTCGACCCGTTCAAATTTGATTTTGAAGGCAATCCTGTTTTCGTGAATGCTGATTTGCAAAACTTCGAAGATTTGTTGTATAAAGTCAGAGCAAAAGGTGTTTTAAATATTGGACGAATCTATCAGGTTTTCAAGAAAGAAGGCTTCGATGTCAGTGGTTTGATAATGGCGGATTTATCTTTGAATGGTCGTCAAAGTTACGCGACAACGGGACAATACAGCAAGCTTGATAACCGAGGAAACTTAATCCTGAAAAACATCAAAGCCACGACGGAATATCTGCCGAAATCGTTCTTCATCAAAGAAGGAAACTTCGAATTTGAAAATGAAAAAATGTGGTTCCGAAAGTTCTTTGCGAACTATGGTAAATCCGATTTTGCTTTGAATGGTTATCTTTTAAACACCATCAATTATTTCATCGAGAGAAAAGGTACTTTGCACGGGAAATTCCATCTCAAGTCCAATTATATTTTGATTGATGAATTTATGGCGCTGAAAGAAGGCGACAATAAAGATAAATCGCGGGCTGTGGAATATGCCAAAGAGGAAAATCCAAAAAGCAGTGGCGTTGTGATTGTTCCTACAAACCTGGATGTTTCGTTGGAAGCAAACGCCAAAAAAGTCGAGTTCAAAGGACTTGGTTTGAATAATCTGGTTGGTTTGGCTTCTGTCAACAAAGGCGAAGTTTATCTTAAGAACACAACTTTCGATATTGTCGGGAGCCGAATGGGAATCGATGCGAGATATCATAACGAATCACCGATTACAGCCAATTACGATGTTGCCTTGAAAGTTGATAACTTCGATGTTCAGCGAGCTTACAAGGAAATCGATATGATTCGTGAAATGGCAACTGCAGCCAAAGATGTGAAAGGAATTGTGTCTTTGGATTACAAACTGAAAGGTGATTTTGATGCGAATATGAAACCGATTTATCCATCATTGGAAGGTGGTGGAAATGTGAATCTGAAAGATGTCGAAGTTAAAAACCTGAAAATGCTCTCAGCCGTCGGAAATGATATTGGCGCAAATGCCTTCAACAATCCTGATATGAAGGGCGTTGACATAAAAACAAATATTAAAAACAATTTGATTCACGTGGACCCGTTTACTTTCAAAGTTTCAGTTTTAAGACCTTCCATCAGCGGAACCACAAGTTTCAATGGCCTACTCGATTTCCGAATCCGAGTTGGATTGCCACCAGGCGGATGGATTGGTTTCCCTGTTGTAGTCACTGGAACGCACGAGAAACCGAAAATCAAAATCTTCAGCAAGACCGGGCAGGGAATTTTGGAAGCGCTTTACAATACAAAATCCAATAAAGTCATCCGTGAGGAAAAACGGGCTGAGAAAAAATCCCGAGCGCAACAACGGAAAGACAAACGTGCGCAGGAAAAGAAAGCTGAGAATGCGGAGAAGCAGGTTAGTAAAGATGTGAAAGAGAAATAATTTAAAAGCTCCAATTATAATTGGAGCTTTTTTGATTGCTAGTGCGAGCGTTAATTATTTCTAGTAAATAATCTCAATAACTTGAACATAAAAGACTTTTCTTCAAATTTATTTTTTTCGTTAACATCATTTCTTACTATTAATTGTTGTGCAGTTTTTTTTGCATTTTCCATAGCGCGCAAATAATACTCCATTTCAGAATCGAAATATAAATTTATTAATGCTCCAAAATTTAATTTATTTTGATTCTTGTCTAAAAAAGGCTGAATTGAAAAATCGTCACTTTCTCTGTTATTATCTCTGTACCAAATATGTCCGTAATCATCTCCATTGGCTACTAAAAATATCATCCCGCCAGCGTGACTTAATTCAACTACTTCAAGAAGCCCATTGTAAATTTCACTTTCAATTTCGGGATTAAATGGTTTAGAAACATCTCCCCAAGTTGAAGCTGTCAACTCGAGAAAATAATCATTATTAAGTTCAAATTCTCCATTTCCAATTTTTAATATAAATTCTTTATAATCATCTGGAATAACGATTCCATATCTATTTTCGAAACTCTTTAGAGCTTCAAATTCTATCGGAGGATTTGGATTAAACTTTCCAAAAGGAATTAATTCTTTATAAAGTTTGATTTTGTTTTTTAAAGATTCTATAAATGTCATTGTACAAAGTTCTAATTTCTGAGTCATAAAAATAACATTAGTCCCAACAACGTCAATAACAACCGCCACCACCCAGGTCAGAACTGGTTAAAGCTGGTTGGTCAAGTGGTCACAACCCGTTCCGAACCACCTATGACCACTTCACCAACTGGTTGCAGGTGGTTACCCAAGTGGTTTCGGGCGGTCCTTGACCACCCAAAGGCGGTTGGTTAAGGGGCTATGACCATTTAAGAACCAGCTTAAGGGTGGTTCCGAACCAGCTGCGACCATTTTAAAACCGGGTAAAGGGTGGTTCGGAACCGGGGGGACCCCCCTCCTGAACCACCCCCCCCCCCTCAGAATTTTGCATTTATAAGAATGATGAGTATTGATGCGCATTGTAACAATTTATTCCGAAGTTGTAAATGAGAACAATGCAAAAAATCAAAAAATGAATTATTTGTGAACAAAATTTTTTGGTAATTCAGGAAAAGCTTTATTTTTAGGCAAAACAAAAACAATGTCATACTATCCACTCACCAGCATACCCGATTATTACTCCATAGACAGCCTATTGACCGAAGAACACAAGCTTATCCGAGAATCTGTACGCAGCTGGGTCGAAAGTTTTGTGATGCCTAAAATAGATGAGGCAGCACAAGAACACACTGATATTCCGGGGTTGATGAAGGAATTGGGTAACATTGGAGCTTTGGGACCTTACATTCCCGAGGAGTATGGCGGTCCGGGATTGGACCAGATTTCCTATGGTCTAATAATGCAGGAGTTGGAAAGAGGCGATTCGGCAGTTCGTTCGGCGGCTTCTGTACAATCTTCATTAGTGATGTTCCCTATTTTTGAATTTGGTTCTGAAGAACAAAAAAAGAAATATCTACCAAAATTGGCATCAGGCGATTTGATCGGCTGTTTCGGTTTGACGGAGCCAAATCACGGTTCTGACCCATCCTCAATGGAATCGAAATTCACAGACCAGGGCGATCATTATCTTTTGAATGGTGCTAAAATGTGGATCACAAATTCTCCAATTGCCGACATCGCAGTGATCTGGGCAAAAGGCGAAGACGGAAAAGTCCGAGGAATGATCCTGGAACGCGGAATGGAAGGCTTCACCACACCAACCACGCACAACAAATGGAGTTTGAGAGCTTCCAAAACGGGAGAATTGGTTTTCAACAATGTGAAAGTTCCAAAAGAAAATATGTTGCCGAATGTTGAAGGTTTGAAAGGACCACTTTCTTGCCTAAACTCAGCGAGGTATGGAATTTCGTGGGGCGTCATCGGCGCGGCAATCGACTGTTATTGCACAGCTGTACAATATTCCAAAGAGAGAAAACAATTTGGAAAACCAATTGGCGGATTCCAGCTTCAGCAAAAGAAATTAGCTGAATTTCTTACTGAAATCACGAAAGCACAATTGCTTTGTTTCCAGTTAGGCAATCTGAAAAATGCACATAAAGCTTCGCCTGCACAAATCTCGATGGCAAAAAGAAACAACGTGAAAATGGCGATCGACATTGCCAGAGAATCCCGTCAAATGCTTGGCGGAATGGGAATCATGGGTGAATTCCCGATGATGCGTCACGCCGCGAATCTGGAATCTGTGATTACTTATGAAGGAACGCACGACATTCATTTGCTGATTACAGGAATGGACATTACAGGCATCAATGCCTTTGGATAAGACCAAATCAATCTTATATATTTTTAACAAAAACCTGCGGAATAATTTCGTAGGTTTTTTCGTTCATAACTTATAAATATTCAAATGAGAAAATATCTTTTCCTATTTATTCTAATTTCGGGTCTAAGTTTTAGCCAAAACTTCTCTACCAAACTTTCTAATGCAGCGCTTGAGTTGACCAAAGATAAAGTGGTTTATGACCCTGCGTATTTTGTTTTGAAATATCCGAACGGCGATGTTCCCGCGGACAAAGGTGTCTGCACCGATGTTGTGATTCGTGCTTACCGAAAATTGGGAATTGATCTGCAAAGGGAAGTTCACGAAGATATGGTGAAGAACTTTTCAAAATATCCGAAAAAATGGGGATTGAAAAGAGCTGATTCAAATATCGATCATCGCAGAGTTCCAAACCTGCAGGTATTTTTTGCTAAATTTGGAAAGGTGAAACCAATCACGAACAATCCCAATGATTACGTTCCTGGCGACATCGTAACGTGGGATCTGCCAAAAAATCTGACACATATCGGAATTGTTGTTAACAAGAAATCACCTGACGGGAAACGTTATCTGATTGTCCACAATATTGGCGCTGGGCAGGTTTTGCAGGATTGTTTGTTTAGCTGGACGATTACGGGACACTATTTTTATCAGTGATAATCGATGAGTGATAATTGATATTTTAAAATACTTATGAATAAACTTTTTCAAATATTATTGTTGAGTTTTTGTTTCTTGGTTCAGGCTCAGAACATCAAAATTGTTCAAAAACCGATTGATTATTCTAAAGAAAAAGTTAAGTTGAGTTTGGAATATATGAAGGAACATCACGGTTTGGATCAGAAAACCCCGAAGATCACACCGAAGATCATCGTATTGCATTATACAGCTGGCGGAACGGTAGAATCCAATTTCAAATATTTTAACAATCTTCATCTTGAGAATCAACGATCGACTTTGAAAAAACAGAGTTCGCTCAATGTTTCTTCGCACTACATCATCGACAGAGACGGAACAATCTATCAATTGGTTGACCCAGAACTATTCGCCAGACACACGATTGGTTTGAACTATTGCGCCATCGGCGTCGAAAATATCGGGAGCAAAGCGCAACCTTTGACCGACAAACAAGTGGAAGCCAACGCAGAACTGGTAAGATTCTTAACCAAAAAATATCCGATTGAATACGTTATTGGACATTCTGAATATGGCATTTTCCGCAATTCAAAACTTTGGAAAGAATCTGACCCGAAATATTTCACAGGCAAAGCTGATCCAGGTGATGATTTTATGAAAAAGGTTAGAAGCAAATTGACGGATTTGAAGTTGAAAAGTAAGCCATAATTTAATTCTTTCTCTCGCAGATCAGGCAAATTTTGCAGATTAATCTTGCATCTGCTCTATCAGCAAAATCTGCGAGAGACTACCAATATTTACCAACTCACTTTCTCCTTTTCCTCAAACGGAACATCAGGATTCAAAATTTCTGCAATCAGATTTCTGATGGAATCTTCCACTTCAGAATCTTCAATATCAATGAAATTAAGATTTTGCGGACCATTATTCACTTCTGCGAAAGACCAGATTGCGGTTTCTACATTTTCTGGTTTAATGTTGAGTGAATTGGTGATGCAATATTTATAGATCGAAAGTTGCAAAGCTTGTTTGTAGTCGTCGTTAAAAAATAATTCCGGCAATTTCTCTTCTTTATTCTTTCCTAAACTAACAGTTAATTTTTTAGGTTTTGCGGTTTTATAATCAATCACTCGAGTCACTCCGTCCAAGCGGTCAATTCTGTCGATGAAACCGTAAAAACTGATTTTGTCGGTTCGGTTCTCATCAAGATAAAAATCACAATTGATCTCTTTTTCGAGGTCGATAATCGTTAACGCCGAGCCATTTTTCACCAATTCCAGATCGTACTCTACAATGTTTCGCACTACCCTTTTGGCGATTTCTTTGTGAATGAAATTCATTCCGCGTTCGTAGAATTCCGATTGGTGTTTTAATTTTTCAATAGCATCTTCTATTGATTCATCCACTTTTTGAAGTAAATCTTCTAAAACATTAATTGATAGAATTTTACCTTTGATTGGTTCGTGCAAAAACTGCAAAGCGTAATGCACCAAATTTCCATAATTTCTTTGAGAAAGTTCTTCCTCGATCTCGTTGGTTTCTCTCGTTTTTAGGATTTGATTGAGGTAAAAATCAATCGGATTATAAAGATAAGTCACAAGATGTGAAGCTGAAACGCGGTTTTTCCATTCGTTCAGAAGTTGCATTACGGCTTCATTCTTCTCGATTTTCATCAGTTCCTGCGAGATTGGTTCGGAAGTATTTTCGATGATGATATGTTCGATGTTGTGTGGACTTTCCATTTCCAATTGTGTGATAAAACGGCTTTTCTCACCTGTGTTGACGCCAGAACTCAAAGCGTTATAAAGCAGATGGACATTTTCTGAATTTTGAATTAATCTGTAAAAATGATAAGCGTAGATGCTGTCATTTTCAAGAAAAGTATTCAGACCGAAATTCTTGCGGACATCAAACGGAATGTAAGTATTCTGAGTATTTCCAAGTGGTAATTTTCCTTCGTTAACTGAAAGTAGAATGATATTTTTGAAGTTCAAAAGTCGAGTTTCCAAAAGTCCCATAATCTGAAATCCAGCTAATGGTTCTCCCACAAAATCTATGCTTTCTGTGTTTACCAATTGATTGATGAGCACTTCTAAAGTCTCAATTTTAATATCAATTTTATAAGGCAACAACTGATTTTTGATGACTTTGAAAACCTTTTCAAAATGCGCCACATTCTCGTACTGAATATCATCCAATTCTTTGAACTTCAATTCATAACAGAATTTAATTAATAAATCCAGGAAATTCTGAGTTGATTCCGGTTTTTGAAGAAGCTGGAAATAACTGAGTTTTCCGAGCAATTCTGCCAATAGATTTTTGGAAATATAAACAATGTTCCGTTCCTCGATCTTTGCAATGAAATCTTGAATGATCGCTCCATCGATCTCGTCATTTGGAAGTTCTTCCAAGATTGGTAAAACGTCGGCGTAATAATAGCTGGAAGATTTTTTCTCCTGCTGTTTTTGTAGGTAAAAAAGTTTCTTGATCGCGTTGCTGAATGATAAATTCTTCAAAGGAAAACCCATCGTAATGTTCACGCTTTCAACAGAAGTCAAGCTGTCCAAAACGGCTGGCAGAAGATTTTCATCCAACAAGACCAAAGCCGTTTCTGACAATTCTTCTTTCGGGATTTTCTTCAGAAGTTCTGGTAAAACCTTTGCCTGAACGATGTTTCCGGAGACTTCGTAAGTTTTGATATTTTTTGGTTGAGAGAATTGGTCATCGATCCAATTGAAATTTCTGTAAAGGTCGAATTCTTTCCACGTGATGGTTTCTCTTAGGAATTTTCCGGATTCCTGTCTTGCATCATCAATGTAATATTTGTCTGCCTGGAAGTAGGTTTCGGCCTTGTTCCATTGCAGTAATTTTCTGACGAGTTGCTCCTCAACTCTTGATAATGCGTTGAAACCACAAAAAACAAAGTGATTTTGAGTCGATTTAGCAAAAGCTTCTAATTTTGAAAATGCTTCCTGATAGATCATTCCGGAAGTGGCGATATTTTCTTTCCTTAGGTCTGATTTTAGAAGCGGAAGGAACTCGTTCATTTTTCGCCAGAAATTGAGATTTCTTTTTCTTGCATTGTCCTCATCGCCAAGGTCTTCACCCCAGTTTTTGATGCGTTCCTCGTCCAACATCCATTCGAGGATCTTTTGGTCGTTTTCTGAAAACTTCATCATATCGTCCCAATCTTTTTGCAAAGTTGGAAACCACTTGAGGAAGCCGGAAAAATCTTCGGAAGCATCAACTTTTTGATACGTTCGGTAAGCGAAAAGCCAAAGTGCGATTCCCTTGATCTCCAAATCTTCGGAAAGTTCTGCGATGAGTTCGTCAATCGTGACAAAGTTTGGCAAAAGGCCTTGGTATTGCTTTTCCTGCAAGATCCTTTTGATGAAAACCATTGGACGCTTTCCCGGTAAGACGATGTCCAACGCGGAAAGGTCTTTGTGATTTTCTAATAATTCTGAAATGATCCTGTGGAGAAACTGCATAAAAAAAGCCTTTTGAAGTAAAGGCTCAATTTAATTAATTTTCGTTGATTTTGAAAATATATTTGATGACTGCAGTGAATTTTAACGCAAAGGCGCAGTGATACTTTTTTAATTACTGAAAATATTTTTAGGTCGCAAAGGTCTTCGACAGACTCAGTAATGAAATGTACTGTTAATAATTATTTTTCAAATTCTAAAAACCCATTTTGTCATTCCGTAGGAATCTCAACCAATATTAAAATAAAGTATTTAGATTCCTACGGAATGACAAACTGACTGCTGATTTTTGATTTATGATTTATGATTTTAAAACGAAAGTTTCTTACTGTATCTGCATTTGTTTGGAAGACAAAACCCATAGCCCCGATTGCAGTGGAAATCCTTTTTTGCGTTTGCCGAAAGTTATATTTATAAGGAAATCGTCTTGCAAAAAAGATTGCAACGGAAAGCGGGATTAAGCTCCTTAAAATTATATCAATCCTACTCCACAACTACATTCTTCTCATAGTAAGTATTTGTTCCGGCGGTGTCTTTTCCGGTGTAGAATTTGAAGGTGTAAGTTCCTGTTTTCACGGGTTGGAAATTGATACGGCTTCCGTCTACGTAAGTGCCGTCCAGGCAAGCTTCGTTGGTTTTGAAAGCGAAGTTGGCGACGGTCCTAATGAAATCGCTGGTGTAGTTGTAATCGTAGCTGTAGATGCCCTCGCAACCGCGGGTGAAGGTGGAATAGACTTTGATTTCCTGCGTCACGCCCAAAGTCATCGTGTCCATCGGGATTTTGACGCTGTCTATTTTGGTGGCGAAAACCTCTTGAATCTGTGGATAATCATCATTGTCGTTGCAGGAAATTAGGCTTGCAAAAGACAGGGAAATCATTGATAAAATAAGTGCTTTCTTCATCATCGTTTCTTTTATTAATTATTGAAATTACCTTTTGATAGATATACGACTTTTTTGGTGTCAAAGAATTCTTCTTCGAAATAATTTTTGAGTTGGAAGATTTCGCATTTGATGCCTGCCAGTTCTTCGCCCAGATCTCCGCCTTTGAGATAAAGGACGCCATTGTGTTTTGGGTTGAATTGCTCTTTCTCGAATTTACCTCTCAGCCAAGTGAGGAAAACGGGCATTTGTGTAACCGCACGACTCACCACGAAATGGAATTTCTCTTTCAGTTGTTCCGCTCTCATATGATGCGCAGTGACGTTTTTCAAACCGAGACTTTCCGCAACGCCTTTTACAACAGTGATTTTTTTGCCGATGCTATCAACCAAAGTGAATTGCGCATTTGGGAAAAGAATCGCCAAAGGAACCCCCGGAAAACCGCCTCCTGTTCCGATGTCGAGAACTTTGGTGTTGTCTGCAAACTGCATCACTTTTGCAATTCCGAGAGAATGGAGAATGTGCTTTTCGTAGAGACTGTCCGTATCTTTTCTGGAGATGACGTTGATCTTCTCGTTCCAATCTTTGTACAATGTTTCGAGCTCGGCGAACTGGTCTTTTTGCTCGCTGGTGATATCGGGGAAATATTTTAAAACTAATTCTAATGACATAGAGCGAAATTATGATTTTAATAGTAGTTAAACAAAAAACCATCAAAATAATTTTGATGGTTTTGAAATTTCGAAGTTTTAATTTCCTACCTTAAAACTTTCTTGGTCATCGTTGTGTTTCTAGAATTCGCTTTTATGATGTACATGCCTTCTGACAGCTTCGTTTTGTCTATCAATACCTCTTTTTTTGTTTTTTTTGTACTGAAAATCAATCGTCCAACAGAATCGTAAACACTTACATTGTCCAAGTTTTCATCTGATCTTACTATGAAGTTCTGGTTGTCCTTATAGATCTGAATTCCTTTCTTAATCGAGTTATCTGTACCCAATGTCTCCAATGATCTGTAGATCACCTCAAATCGGTCCTCATATTGTCCTGCGTTGCTTGCGAAAACGTAAGGTCCAGAACTTAGATTGATCACTTTATTTAGATATCTATCTCTCAAATATATGGTTTGTTCGCTAGAGAAAATTCCATCCTTATCCGTAAGAGAAATCGTATAATTACCAGCGATAGAAGCTTTCATTCCCACTTTCACAGCATCATCTGGCGTGAAGTTTTCTTGTCTTCCTTGGATTCCCAGTTTTCGAGCGTCCAAAATACTCCAGAACGAATCACTTCCTATAGACATCAGTTCTGTATCCAGACCATTGTCATAATTGTTGGTAGCGTTGGCAACGTAGCCGATCAATATTTCATTGTTTATATCCTCAGGAGATTTGAATTCTAACCAAAATCTGTTTTTCTGACTAGCCTTATTATCAACACCTTTGTTGAAGAAATTGGCAGTGCTGGCAGTTCTCATATTATTTTTAAAGGTCAGCGGTTGGTCTTTTCCTGCGGCTTTTGTTTTCACGATGAATGCCTGTCCAACGGATGCATATCCATTTGGCTTTTTGCCATTGTACCCAAAATAAGTAGCAGATGTTCCGCCTACACCATTGTAGATCGCATAGTTGTTACCTGTGTAGTTGTTACCTTGCTGGGTTTGAGGCTGACCATCATTATTGGTCCAACAGTACGCTATTCCAAATATCTTTGAACTATTTTGGTTGAAAAGCTCATCAAGGTCAAGATTTGATGGATAAGGATTTCCAACCATATTGTAACCACGTCCAGAATTTGTATATTTCAATGTGTGCGAGTATTCACCGTTCTGTGGCACTCCAGCAAATTCAAATTTCGAAGGTGTCGACTCTGTTGTAATTGTTGTCGGAAAACTATTCTTGCCACGGATCGCATAACCTCTTGCTGGTTGGAATACGGAAGTGGAATTCAATGTGATCTCGTTAGCAATGCTGTTTACAAAATAATCATTTGACTCATTATAAACAAAAAATCTGTTCCAAGGTGTTCCTGTTCCTGTTGTTGTAGCCTGATTGTAACCATCAGAAAATTGATATAGATTCTGTCCACTTACTGGTGACGACCAATAATTATAACCCATTTGTGGTATCAGGGCTGTTTTTTTCACTGTAATATCGCCAGTATTCTGAGCTTCGTTGTTTTGCAGAAGATTTCCGTTGTCTTCTATGGTGAAGGCTGTTGCATTTGCTTTGTTGATGATCTTACCGTTCACCGTTACAGAGTTCTTCGCAGCGATCTTCAGACTAGCGCCAGAATTTATCGTCAGATCATTCGTTATTAAATTACCATCTATTGCTGTATCGTAACTTGTATTGATGATTGCGTTTCTGGTTGCAGAAGGCGCTCCATTGCTCCAACTTGGAGGTACTGTATTTTGCCAGATCGTATCAGCAGATGCATAGACCTTGTTGTAGGACACACCACGGATCTCGATTCCAGATGCACCAGTGTAATACTGGAAAACAAAATTGCTATTAGTTTTATACCAATATATTCTTACAAACAATTTTTCGTTGGCAGACAATTGAAGGTTTGGTTGAAAGTTGAAATCATAGGTTGTTTCCGCTTCATTGAATTTTCCAGAAGATAGAACACTCACCCCACTCGAAAAATCAGCAGTTTTGGAATATCTGATCTCATAATCGATCGCACCACTTCCTTTGAAACTGAATACCTTCGGTTCCAATACTTTAGAAGAACTGATATTATCAAGTTCGAACTGAAGATATTTTGATGTATTTATGTTAGCACTACTTTCCAAACCGGATGCGATAAAAACAGGTGTTGACCAAGTAGCTTTACTAAATGAAATACCAACTGCATTGATCTTGGTAGATGCTACAGAGCTATTGGTTGGCGTTGCAGAAAAGTCATCTTTGTCCCAACGAATTAGTGTTGATGATTGATTAGCGACAATGTTAATCTGGACAGTTGCAAGATTAGATTCACCTTTAGCATTTGTGATCTTGTACGTGAAAGTATCTGTTCCGATGAAATCCTTTGCAGGCAAGTAATTGATGGTGTTGTTCGAGTTGAGTGTGGCAACACCATGAGAAGGTTGCGAATTTATTTTTAATTGATCGATAGTGTTGCTATAATCATCATTGATCAGGACAGATACATTGACATCGTCGTTTGCAGTTGTGCTCGCAGAATCATCATAAGCTATTGGTGTAGATGAATTGTACTCCAAAATCCCATTGAAAGTTGGCCCTACCGAATTGTTAGGATGGAATTTGATCTGAAGCTCATCATTTGTAGAATAAGCATAGAACCTTAGATAAATGACCTGGCCTTCCGTAGCGATAGGTTTTGGGAAATTGGCGATTGAAAAAGTGGTCCAAACTGTACCAAGTAATGTTTCTGATAATACTTCCTTCGCGTCAGTAAATTCTTTGTCAAGGGAATATTCAGCTCTGATTTTTGAAGAATTTCCCTGCATTCTCATGACGATATTAAAATCGGATAGAGTCAATTTGTAGCCATTCTCCGGCTTGATGGAAAATTGAAGATACTTACTTTTATCAATGGTCAAAGACGTTGGCCAGCCACCAATTCGAAACATTTTTTGATTGATATTATTTTCCCAGTAATCTCCTGAAGTAAGATTCAAAGTGGATGTCAGCTTGTCTGATATGGCTTTGCTATTGTAAGGATTTGGATCAGCCTCTATTTTGTTCCATCTAACCAATGGTGAAGGCACATTATCTACAACTGTCAGAGAGACAATAGCTTCATTGGATTCTCCATTGGTGTTGCTCACCCTGTACTTAAAACTATCTGTACCCAAATATCCTATCGCTGGTTTGTAAGTAACATTTGTGGTCCCATTTTTGGTAATAGTCCCATGCGCTGGAGATTGTGTAATGTTGATATTGCTAAAACTTGTAGTCGAAACATCATTCAGCAAAATATCAAGATCACTATAGTTATTTTTGATTGCGGTAAAAGCATCATTTTTTGCTGTTGGAGGCATTGGGACGTCCGCTGTGACGGTTCCGATGATGTGAGGCGCAGCGCCCATATTGTCATTGGAGATATGGAAAGAATTGTTATTCCCGTCGTAGATGTACAATCTGATATACATTGTTTTTCCAGAACTGATAATTGGATTCACAAAATTACTGAGAGTCAAAGGTTTCCAACCAGCATTAGAAGCCACGAATTTGGTAAGTGTTTGTGGATTGCTAAAGTCAGCATTGCTACTGTATCGTACTTCTACTTGTTGATTTGGATGGTTTGCTCGGTATGTCAAATTAAAACTCGAAAGATTGATTTGATAACCCGTTTTTGGCGCAACCGTAAACTGAATATAATTGTTGGTTTCGATGGTTGCAGAAAGTGGAATATTTGAGATCTCGAAGAAACTCACACCCCAGTTCAGCGATGCAACACCGTATCCGGAAAAGTTACTGCCCGCAGTCATGTTGGCGGAAGTAGGTGCCGATGGAGTTAAATTATTTTGGTTCCATCTTACCAATTCTGTCTGCGCAGAAAAAAGATTTGCAATTAGAATTGCAAATAAAACATAGAAATTTTTTTTCATCATTTGTTGTTTTTAAAAATCAACATTGCAAATTTAAACAGTTGTTTAATTATCTTATCTTGACATTTGATAAGAAAATCTGTTTGTTAAAAAATTAAGATTTATATGAAAAAAGACGTTTTGAGTGTTCGAATCTTCAAAAAGTCCAATTGTATTCTGAATAATGAGTTGGCAATATTATTACAAATATTACAAAAAGAGACTACCCCTGAGGATAGTCTTTGGTGGAAAACGAAAAAACTATCCCTCGGGATAGTCTCTGTTCATGGGATGTTGTAGGTTTGTAAGGTTTAGTTTTCGCTTATTTTCTTAAATAAGTCCTTCCTATCCTTGATGTCCAAAATGCTATAAATATTCTTGATATGATATTTGACTGTGCTTTCTGTAATGAAGAGCTCATCTGCTATTTCTTTGTTAGAAAATCCTTGGGCCATCAACTTGAGAAGTTCGATTTGACGCTCGGTTAGTTTTTCAGAATTAAAAAACGATAATTCATTATTTACAATTTTTCCGTTGAAATGAGAATTTTGCGAATAAGAGTCTAAATGCTCTTTCATCTCTTTTATTTCAACTTTCATTCTCACTTTATCGTTTTTCAAACGTTTACTTCTCAAAAAAGAATAGATGATGAATGCTATCAAAACCATCGCTACAATAGTTGCGCCAATCTTTTCCCGGAAAACATCTTGGTGTTCCTCTTCTTGGTCTTTTTCAACGTAAGCTTTGTCGATGATATGCATTTCGGAGATTACGTTGCCTTGGTCTTCCAATTTTCTCAGCGAATCCAGCTTTATTCCCAGAAGATAAGCATCATTAAAAAGCTCATGCTCTTTGTAGATGCGCTCCATCTCTGCGGCCAAAAAAACTTTGTACTTCAGGATGCCACATTTATGCGAGATCTTCCAACCTTCATGGTACATCTTTTCCACAGCTTGGATGTCTTTTTTATGACTATACAGGTCCATCAGTTTGCAATAGACCACGGGCAGATTGCATTGATCTACTTTTTGAATGATGGCAAAGGACTCGGTGTATCTTTTTTCAGCCTCGTTGTATTGGTTTTCCTGTAGCAAAATGTAGCCTTCTTGCATTAGCAAATAAGCTTTGTTTTCCGGTAAAACATCCAGATAGTTCTTCTCTGCAATGCGCTTCATCACCTCGCGGCAACTCTCGAAGTCTTTGGTGTCGAAGTAAACGAATGCAAATTCGCACTCGATCCGCATGGTCAGCAGACTTTCTTTAGATGATTTTTTAGCAATCTTCTTGGACCTTTCGAGGTAATCGATGCACATGAGATAGTCATTCACACTGCGATACGTCGTGGCCATCAGGAAGAGCACATTGGCCTCTTGATTTTCGTTAAGTTCATTTGAAAGTAGAAGTTCTGACAGTTTCTTCTGGGAGATCAGGTGTTTTCCTTCCCTATTGTATGCGGTGATCTCATTTTCCAAAGAATCCATGTTGATGTCTTTAGCGTGTAGAGAGCTGACAAGTATCAAAAGTAATATCGTCAAGTAATGGGTAAAAATCTTATTCATTATTGCTTATGAAAGTTTCTTCAATATCTATTAATTTCTTAAAATAATATTATATTAAAAATTCCATTCGCAAAAATAACCAATTATTAAGATATATAATTGGGTAGAAATACTTATTTTTTTTAATTATAGCGATTCGACCTGTAAAAACCGTTTTGATGCAAAATATTCCTAAATAATCTGGGAAACAATCCATGCGTTTTAGATTAAAAAATTATATTTGTCATTAAATCTAATTATACAATAGTTTCATGAGTAAAATTTCGGACAGATTGAACAGACTGAGTTATTCTCAGACTTTCGTGATGAGCAACAAGGCGCGCGATATGAAGGCCGCAGGAATAGATGTGATCAGCTTGACTTTGGGAGAACCAGACTTCGATGTTCCCCAGAAGATCAAACAAGCTGCTTTTGATGCGATCAATGAGAACTACAGCCACTACTCTCCTGTTCCGGGATTTTTGGAATTAAGACAAGCCATAGCCGCAAAACTAAAAAGAGACAATGGATTGGACTACAAACCAAACCAGATCTGCGTTGCCAATGGCGCAAAACAGTCAATCATCAATGTTCTCTCGGCGATCGTGAATGATGGCGATGAAGTGATCCTACCTGCGCCATATTGGGTTAGTTATGATGAGATGGTAAAATTGGTTGGCGGAACTTCCGTTTTCATCGAGACTTCCATCGATACAGAATTTAAGTTTACGGCTGAGCAATTGGAAAAAGCCATTACACCGAAAACCAAAGTATTGCTTTACAGTTCGCCTTGTAATCCTTCCGGAAGTTATTATACGAGAGAAGAATTGGAAGCTATCGCGAATGTTGTTGCCAAATATCCGCATGTGACCATCATTTCAGATGAGATCTACGAGTTCATCAATTATGAAGGTGAACATGTTTCTATCGCTAGTTTTCCACAAGTTTATGAGCAAACCGCTGTGATCAACGGGATGAGCAAGGCTTTTGCAATGACAGGCTGGAGAATCGGTTATTCTGCCTGTCCGGAATGGCTGGCAAGTGCTTGTGACAAAGTTCAGGGTCAAATGACCAGTGGAGCCAATACCGTTGCACAAAGAGCGTCTATCACTGCGATGCAAATGGACCCATCAGAATTGCAATACATGATCACGGAATTTCACAAAAGACGTGACCTTGTTTTTGAATTGATGAAAGATATCAAAGGTTTCAAATGCAACCTGCCGAAAAGTGCTTTCTACTTCTTCCCAGACATCTCCTATTTCATCGGAAAAAATCTGAATGGAACCGAGATCAAAGATGCTGACGACTTCGCTATGTTCCTTTTGGAAAATGCACACGTTGGTTGTGTTGGCGGTGTAAGTTTCGGCAGTCCAGAATGTATCCGTTTTTCTTATGCAGCTTCGGAGGAAGACCTAAGAGAGGCGATGAAAAGAATTAAAGATTGTGTAGAAAAATTCTAATCTATCAATCCAAATCATATCAAAAACACCACTCAACCGTGGTGTTTTTTTATTTTAATAATTTTTCTACAAATGCCTCACCACCTTTTGGATTGAGATGATCCTGATCACCAAAATAGTCATCATTGTTGATGAAAGATAATTCATAATCTATGACCTTCAAACCATTGGAAAGGAATAATTGGTCGGCGCCATAATTTCTTTTGCCAACTATTTTCAGATAAGTTTCTGAAGCTGGAAATTTAATTCCTATCAATTCGATGCCATTGACTTTGCATAATTGGATGATTTCCAATAATGTCTTTTCTAATTTTTGACTTCTATTTTTTGTTGGAAATTGTCCTGCTACTCTTTCTTCTGACCTTTTGATCTGCTCTTTTTTCGAAAGCTTGCTCCAGATGATATCATTTGAAACATCTTTTTTTCCAACTACAAGATTTTCAACTTTTTGCTCCAGATAGTTTCTGAATAATGGATTGACCTTCAATTGAAGAATTGGAGAGTAATATTTCAAATACTTCTCTTTGATGTAATTAGGCGTAATTTCGGAAGTGTAGATGATGCTTTTATCGGTGTTGTTATTCGCATCTCTGTAAGGACTCAGCGTATGACCATCGACCGTGATGTAGATCGTTTTTACCTTGTAACGATTTTCTATCAGATAATTGATCTTCCTCTTAATATCAAAATAAGAATCACTGTTTGAAGAGAAATTATAAACCTCAAATTTCTCAGCAAATTGATCAAGAGGCATTCCATGTGAGTCCGCCATGATGAATGAGTGATATTTTTTATTGGGAAACTCTTTGTAACCTTTGTAATAATTATCATTGGCAAACACAAACACGACTGCATTGAACAAGAATACGATCATCAAAAAAATAAAGAGATTAGAAATAAACTTTTTCATATCTGATATCTTTAAAATTGAAAATAGATGAACTCTACGGTTTCTCCAAAATTGCCATAAAAATAGATCACCAAAAGAATGATCGCGTAACTAAGCCATCGCGTGGATTTTGAATTGATTCTCTTCATCCCTTCCAAAGCATATTGGCTCTCACGACCTTGCCATTCGATCAATAAAAATAATAGGATCAGTACGAAAGTGGTCCAAGCATTTTCCATTCCCTCAAATTTGGGATAGCTGAAGATCGAAGGTTGGAGGATTCCATTAATATAACTGATTGCATGACCAATATTTTCTGCCCGGAAAAATATCCATGCGAATACGGTTAGAGAAAATGTAATTACAATCTGCAAAAATTCTTTCAAGGATGGAAACATTCTACCCTGCGCTACAATCTCCAAATTGTTCCGGTTGGTTTTCAAAATGATCGACGGTAATATAAATAAGGCGTGCAAAAATCCCCAAACGATAAATGTCCAATTCGCACCATGCCAGAATCCACTGACGAGAAAAATGATAAACGTATTCCGGATTCGCATCCAATTGCCGCCCTTGCTTCCACCTAATGGAATGTACAAATAATCTTTGAACCATGAGGAAAGCGATATATGCCATCGTCTCCAGAATTCGGCGATATCTCTAGAGAAATATGGGAATGAGAAGTTCCGTAAGAGTTCGATTCCAAATAATCTTGCTGTTCCCAAAGCAATATCTGAGTAACCAGAAAAGTCTCCATAGATCTGAAAAGTAAAGAATAAAGCACCTAGAACTAGCGTACTTCCATTCATATCTGCAGAATTGTTGAAAATGTAATTGGCATATTCTGCACAGTTATCGGCGATCACAATTTTTTTGAAAAGTCCCCAAAGTATCTGTCTCAATCCATCTACAGCTTTTGAATAATCGAAGGTTCTTTGTTTTTTGATTTGAGGAATAAGATGAGTCGCTCGCTCAATGGGACCTGCAACTAGAAGTGGAAAAAAGCTTACAAAAACGGCATAATCTACAAAGTTCCGCTCTGCTTTTATTCTATTTTTATAAATGTCAATGACATACGAAAGACCATGAAAAGTGTAAAATGAAATTCCAACGGGCAAAATAATATTCAACATCAATGGACTTACTTTCCATCCAAAATGAGAAACACTTTCTGCAAAAGATTCTGCAAAGAAATTATAATATTTAAAAACGCCTAAAAATCCAAGGTTGATAATTATGCTCAACCAAAACCATATTTTTCGATGTTTTTGATCTTGTGAATCCTCCATCTTCAGACCAGTAAAGTAATCGAGCAATGTCGAAAACAACAGCAGAAACATAAATCGCCAATCCCAACACGCATAGAAGAAATAGCTGGAAATCAGCAGTAATGCATTTTGAAGCTTGAGATTTCTGTTGGTGAAAAACCAATACAGAATAAATACAATTGGAAGGAAAACCGCAAAATTGAGAGAATTAAAAAGCATTCTTTTGATTCAGTGTTTTCAAATGTAGTTCGCTCATCGTGTTTTTTTAGCTTATGCTTTTCAATCGAGCGAAATTATTAAAAAAAATGCAAACATATCAAAGCGGAAGTAAGAATTTTCCATTTGAAATTTATCAGAAAAGTTTGACTCGAATAAATTTTTAGTTAATGATTTGTTTGAAATTTGATTGATAAATTTAAAGAATTTGGTAGTCAGTAAGTAACCTGGCGATTCAACATGTCGCAATTCCTTGATAACACCGTTAGTTTCCAGACTTTCATCTTGATAGATTTTATAAATCGATATTTAATATTCAATTCACAAAATCTTTGTAATTTCGCACTATCAAAAAATAACAATTAAAACTTAAATATTATGTCATTAGTAGGAAAATTATTCCCAAATGTAGCGATTGATGCAATGAGCGAAATGGGCGACGATCTTAAAATCAACGTTTTTGAAGAAGCAGTAAACAATCAGCAAAAAGTGATTTTGTTCTGGTATCCAAAAGATTTCACTTTTGTTTGTCCTACAGAATTGCACGCTTTCCAAGAGGCTTTACCAGAATTTCAAAAAAGAAATACAGTGATCATCGGTGCATCTTGCGATACAAATGAAGTACATTTCGCTTGGTTGAACACACCAAAAGACAACGGCGGAATCGAAGGTGTAACTTACCCGATCCTAGCTGACACACACAGACAATTGGCAAACATCCTTGGAATCGTAGATCAGGATTTAGATTACGATGAAGAAGGAAACGAGGTTTACACAGGTTCTAACGTAACTTACAGAGCTACTTATTTGATCGACGAAACTGGAAAGATCTTCCACGAGTCTGTAAACGATATGCCACTTGGAAGAAACGTTAAAGAATATCTTCGTTTGATCGACGCTTATTCTCACGTTCAAAAACACGGTGAAGTTTGTCCTGCAAACTGGGAAGAAGGGAAAGAAGCAATGAATGCCAACAGAACTGGTGTTGCAGAATACTTCAGCAAGAATTAATATAACAATGAAAAAATGTAACAGTTTAACAATAAATTGATTATTGGATAAATTGTAAACTGCTACATTGCTAAATTTATAAAATTATGTACATAGAACTTACAGAAGACAACTTGCAACAGATTGTAAGTGAGAATGATAAAGTGATGGTTCAGTATGGTGCAACGTGGTGTGGAAACTGCAGGATTATGAAACCAAAATTCAAAAAATTGGCTTCAGAAAATGACGAGATTCCTTTCTATTACGTAGATGCAGAGAAATTGCCAGAAAGCAGAAAGTTGGCGACAGTTGACAATTTGCCAACGTTTGCAGTGTTCGAAGGTGGCGCTTTGAAAAGCCAGGTTCAAACAAACAAAGCGGATAGTTTGACTACATTATTTTCAGAGATTAAGAATTAAAATTAAATCGTTTCTATTTTTTTTAATCATTTAATTTTTTTAATCCTTAAATCTAAAATAATGAAATTACCCATCATAAGACAGTTTTATCAAAACCAAACGCCAGAAAATCTGGAAGCGACTTTGGAAGTTTTGGAAAGTTTTTCAGAATTCCGAAATGTTTCTGAGGAAGATCTGAACGTTGCGGGAGAATTGATTACCAACATTTGCGGTGCGCTTGAAGTTCACGCAAACGTCAACAATGGAATGAGCGAAAAAGATGCGCTCAACTCATTTGCTCAAAAAGTAATGGGATCCATTGATAAATAAAAGTTAACTTTTATATGATATTGAGGCTTTAGAATCATTTCTAAAGCCTTTTTTATTAAATTTGAATAAATCAAAAACTATGAAGGATTTTATCAAAGCACTTCCAAAAGCTGAATTGCATTTGCATATCGAAGGAAGTTTCGAACCAGAGCTGATGTTCGAGATTGCCCAAAGAAACCAGATCGCGATTCCTTACAAAACCATCGACGAAGTCAAGAAAGCCTATCAATTCTCTTGTCTTCAGGATTTTCTTGATATTTATTACGCTGGAGCTGGCGTTCTGATCCACGAGCAGGATTTCTATGATCTGGCGATGGCCTATTATCAAAAATGTTATGAAAATAATGTGATTCACACCGAAATAATGTTTGATCCACAAACACATACAGAACGTGGAATTGCTTTTGAAACGGTGATCAACGGTTTGCAAAAAGCAAGAATCGATGCAAAGGAAAAGTGGGGAATCAATTCGTTATTCATCATGAGTTACCTGCGACATTTGTCCGAGGAATCGGCGTTTGAAACTTTGAAACAATCACTTCCTTATAAAGATCTTATCACAGCTGTAGGATTGGATTCTTCCGAAATGGGAAATCCGCCAAGCAAATTCAAAAATGTGTTTGAAGTGTCTGTCAAAGAAGGTTACATTCCCGTTGCCCACGCTGGCGAGGAAGGTCCAACTGAATATATTTGGGAAGCCATCGACGTTTTGAAAGTTGCAAGGATCGACCACGGAAACCGATGTTTGGAAGATGAAAATCTGGTTCAGGAAATCGTCAAACGAGATTTGGCTTTAACAGTTTGTCCGCTTTCCAATCTGGAATTGAGAAATACCGATGTGCTGACCAATCATCCTTTGAAAAAGCTTCTGGATAAAGGCATCAAAGCAACTGTGAACTCTGATGATCCTGCATATTTTGGTGGTTATATGAATGCGAATTTCGTAAAGGTTCAGGAAGCTTTAAATCTTTCAAAAGAAGAGATTGTAACATTGGTGAGAAATTCTTTCAACTATTCTTTTGCAACGGATGAGCAGAAGGAAATTTATTTAAAGAAAGTGAATGAAGTTGTTAATGAAATTAATAGTTAAAAATGAAAATTAAAAATATAATATTCGATTTCGGAGGTGTTGTGATGGATTGGGATCCGAGGTATTTTTTCAAAACCTATTTTAATGATGATGAGAAGATGGAATTTTTCCTCAAAAACATTGCGGTAGATGAATGGAATATCGAGCAAGACCGAGGCAGAACTTTGAAAGAAGGAACCGAATTTCTAATAGAAAAACATCCAGATTGGGAAACAGAGATCCGTGCATATTATGACAACTGGACCACCATGTTGAAAAGCGACATTCCAAAAAATGTTGAAGTCCTGAGAAAACTGGAAGGCAAATTTCATCTTTATGGATTGACGAATTGGTCTGAGGAAACGTTTCCTTACGCTTTGGAAAACTACGATTTCTTCAAAGTATTCGAAGGAAAGATCGTAGTTTCTGGAACAGAGAAACTCATCAAGCCAGATCCGGAAATCTTCCAAGTTTTATTGAATCGCTATAATCTGAAAGCTGAGGAATCGGTTTTCATTGATGACAATGCAAAAAATATTGCCACTGCGAAAAATCTAGGTTTTGCAACAATCCATATCAAACCGGAAACAGATCTGGGAGAAGAATTAAGAAACTTGGGAATCAATTTTTAAGGATCATCAAACTCCTTTTATGATTTTGGAAACCATAATGTTCATAGAGTTTTTTCGCTTTGTCATTATGGTTTTCGATTTCTAGAAGTACGACTTTAAAGTTCTTTTCAACCGAATAATCTTTAACAAATTCCAGCGCTTTTTTGCCTAATGATTTTCCCTGAAATTCTGGCTTGATGAACAACTCATCCAAAAACAAGATCTCACCACCAAATTCGAAGCTGAAATATTTTACAAGAATAATGTAGCCCGCAATTTGACCTTCGAAGAGGATTTTGAAGCAACCGCCATATTTTTCTTCATTAATGAATTTGGCGAAGTTTTCATTCGTCACTTTTTCATCAAAAGGATAAAGATCGATGGCGTAGAAATCCTTCATCATTTGAGACAACTCAGGGATATCTGTAGTTTTTGCTTTTAAAATTTCGTAGTTCATTTTTTCTTTTTTTCTCTCCAAAGCCAAGGTTCGATTGAATCTTTATTTTGCCAAAGTCCTACTCTATTTTTTCGGGCTTCAATTTCCAGTTTTGCATAAACCGGATCTTTGGAATATTTTGTGAAATGCCAAGCCATTCCCAGCTTTATCATTTCCTGATTCACGTTCTGCTTTTTATCATTGATGACAACTGCGATCAATCTTTTGTATCGGTCATATTTCTCACCTTTGATCGTTACAATTCTTCCGAAACAAAGATCTGACAAGGCGATTTTAGCATTATTTCCAAAAGCCTGCTTTCCTCTTTTCTCAGGACAATCGATGTGCGCCAAACGGATTTTTGTAGGAACATTATTGTAAAGAATTTCCATCGTATCACCATCCATGATTCCGATGACTTTTGCAGAAAATGTTTTGTTGGAAAGCTTTTCTGCGAGTTTAGTTTGCGAAAAGACCTGAACAGAAAGTAATATCAGAAAGAGAAAATATCGCATTGAGAAATTAGATCTCAAATTTTTTCTTTGCCAATTCTTTTCTTACTCTACTCAAACTTTCGGGCGTGATCCCGAGATAAGAAGCCACCATCCATTGTGGTGCTCTCAGCATTAGATTGGGATATTTTTTCAGAAAATCCATGTAACGTTCCTCGGCCGTTGTGCTGATCAACGCGTTGACACGATTTTGCAGACTCTTGATATGATTGAACATCAATCTTTGGTTTTTCTCTGCAACATCTGGGTAGATCTTGGACAGATTTTCAAAGAAACCTTCTTTCGTAATGATCACCGTACTTTCCTCGATAGCCTCTATGTAAAATCTGGATTTCTCGTTCAGCAATTGGCTTGTCGTATCAGAAATGATCCAGTTTTCCGGTGCAAATTGGATCACGTGTTCTTTCCCAGCTTTGTCGATAGAGTACATTCTCAACAGACCTTTTTCCACGAAAAAAGTAGAATCGGAAATCTCGCCTTCTCTTAGGATGATCTCGTTTTTCTTCACTTCTTTGATCTCGTAAAAAGTAGAGCAAACCTCAAGACTTGCAATAGGAACGCCTAATATTTGCGAAAGGTGGTTGCGGAAATTATGATATTCCATCTATGATTATGTTTGAATGTAATAGTTTTGATTAAATCTGATCCAGATCAATACTTTGGTGAGAAGCGTTATAAATTGCTTTTCCATTTTCCAAGGCGATCAGCTGCGGACTTTGATGTGTAACGTCGAAACGACTTTCAATTTCGTTGGAGATATCACGATTCACGATCAGATCCAAGAAATAATAAGTTTGCTCTTTATCAGAATTTTCCATCTGCTTTTCGAAAGACTTCAAAACCGTCTTGCTGATAAAACAGCGTGTCGAGTGTTTGAATATCAATACCTTTTGCTGAAATGAGCGTTCCACAGCGGCATCCAGATCTTTCATGGATTCCAGTTTTCTCCAAAGTGTTTTGGTTTGATCCTGCTCCTCTTTCTTTCCGAATATTTGGTCTAAAAATCCCATCAAATTAATTTGAGTAAAAATAAGATTTTCCCGTCAGAATAGAAAATGTTTTTTAGTGGTGATGAAAAAGGTGTCCGGTCAACGCCAATGCGACCCCAACCATCACAAGGATGATCTTCTGCCAATCCATCTTGTGATTCTTATTGCTCTCAAAAATGATAACGCTTGAAATATGTAAGAAAATACCGCCAACTACGGCCAGGAAATATACCTTCAGGTCTTCATCAAAATATCTTCCTAGCAGCATTCCCAATGGTGAAGCCAAAGCAAAGACAGAAACGATGACCCAAAATTTAGTAGAGAAATTCTTGCTGTGTGCCAAGAAACTTCCCAAGACAAAAGAAATTGGAATGTTATGAAAGAGGATTCCCAAAAGGTAAGGCGAAAATGTCTCCTTCTCGTGTGACAAAGGAATTCCCTCGATAAAAGCGTGAACGAACAATCCAGCGATTAACGCAATCGGAATGATCGAATGATCATCAGAATCATGATGAACGTGGCCGTGCTCAAAACCTTTGGTCAGATTTTCCAACAGCATTTGTATCAAAACACCAAGGATTACAAAAATCCCAATATTATGGCCGCCGGTTTCATAAACTTCTGGAAAAACCTCGTTGAGACAGATCGTGATCAGAAAACCTGCACTTAGAATGAGGAGATTCTTCGCAAACTGTTGCTTGCTTCCGAAATATTTTCCTAGAAAAACACCGACCAAAACGCTTAATATGAGTAGTAAAATTATTATCATAATCCTTAGTTTGAAGCTGGAAGTTGGAGGTTGGAAGTCTTTCCTCTTCCGCCTTGCGCCTTCTGACGTTTAAACAAATTAATACACCTTGGCGAACTCGATTCGTCAAAATCATTCAGCTGATAATCGCCCCATCTTTTGACCAATTCAAAACCAAATTCCTCAGCATATTGTAATATTTTTTCTGGTCGAGTCAATTTGACCCTTTCGAAAAAATGAAACTTTTTGCCTTGATCTTCAAAATCAATTTCCTTCATGATGTACTCGCCTTCGATATGTTTTTTGATATTAAAGATAATATGCTCTCTTTCTATAGAAGCTGTTGGCGTGATGACGCTTTTAACATATTCTGCATTAAGAAAATCGAGGACAAAATAGCCTTCGTCCTTCAAAACATCTGAAACAGAGCGAAACACACTTCTATCTTCCTCTTCCGTTTCGAAATAACCAAAACTGGTGAACAGATTGAAAACTGCATCCACAGGCTCACTTTTAATCTGATTTCTCATATCGTGAACCTGAAACTTCAAAGTCTCTGTCTCGAATTGTTTATCAAAATTGATACTTTGCTCAGAAAGGTCAAGTCCCAAAACATCATAACCTAACTTATTAAGGTAAATTGAATGTCTGCCTTTTCCGCAAGCAAGATCTATTATTTTTGAATTTTTCTCAATTTTTAAAAAGTCTGTCAAGAGATTCAGAAATTCTTCCGCTTCCTTGTAATCGTGATTTTTGTAAAGTATGTGATAATATGGCGTATCAAACCATTCTTCGAACCATTGCATTTTGCAAAAATAGTGAAAATTGGCGTGAGACAAATAGAATATAGATGATAGATTTTTCAAATCAATTATCATTTATCGATTATCATTCATTAATTTTGCAGAATGGATATAGAAAATCTTCAGATACAGGTCAAAACTTTTTTTGGATTAGAACAGATTTTGGCAGAAGAAATCAAGAAATTGGGAGGTAAAAATGTGGAAGTCAAAAACCGTGCAGTCACTTGCGAAGGCGATTTGGGTTTCCTTTACAAGCTCAATTATTCTTGCAGAACCGCCGTTAAGATCATCATTCCTATCATGGAATTCAAGGCTTATAATGAAAGTAAATATTATGATAAATTGTTCAAATTTGAATGGGACGAGTTTTTGGAACCAAACCAGACTTTTGCCATCGATGCGACTGTAAATTCTGAAAGATTCCACCATTCTCAGTTCATGACCTTGAAAATGAAAGACGCCATCGTCGATTATTTCCAAGATAAATATAAGATGAGACCGAGCGTCAACAAGGACCATCCGGACATCAAATTCCATCTTCATATCGATAGAGAATTAGTAACAATTTCTATCGATAGTTCTGGTGATCCACTTTTCAAACGTGGCTACAGAAAGGAACAAACCATTGCACCGATCAACGAAGTTTTGGCTTCAGGAATGTTGCAACTAGCAGGTTGGGACGGAAAAGGCAACTTTCTTGATCCGATGTGCGGTTCCGGAACATTATTGATCGAAGCAGCAATGATCGCCATGGATCTTCCAGCGCAGACTTTCAGAAGAAATTTCGGTTTCCAAAACTGGAAAAACTACGATGCAGAATTATTCAAAACCATCAAAGATGTGCGATTGAACCGTGTGAGAGAATTCACCGGGAAAATTGTAGGTTACGATATCGATTATGATGCTTTGGACATTGCGAGAGTCAATATTGAGGCTGCCGAAATGGAAGATGTCATCACACTTAGAAACAAAAACTTCTTCGAATCTGAGAAAGACCTATTCCCTTTGTTGATGGTTTTCAATCCGCCATATGACGAGAGAATTTCCATCAATGATGATGATTTCTACAAAAAAATCGGTGATACTTTCAAACAACATTATCCAAACACTTTGGCTTGGCTGATCTCTGCCGACCTTGATGCGCCAAAGAAAATCGGATTGAGACCATCAAGAAAAATCAAATTGTTCAATGGTAAATTGGAAACAAGATTCCTGCAATATGAAATGTATGATGGTTCTAAGAAAGGGAAATATATAAATAAGGAAGCGGAATAAAAGATGAATATTCTTGATTTTTTATTTGATGCGTTGTCAGTTCTTGGCGTGTTTGGAAATAGCGAAGAGAATAAGGCTGACATTGATCCAATCAATAAAAAATTGAGTTTAATTTCTTTAGGATTAATATTAATTTCTGTTTTGTTAATTTATATTTTCAGAACAGAAATTTTTGAAATTGAAAATTTATTCACAACACTTTTGTGGAGTTTCACTGGTTCAATTTTCATATCATTGATTTCATTAATAGTTCTCAATCATTTTAAAATAATTCATTCATTGATGATACCGAGCTTTGTATTTAGTTTAATTTCAAGTTCTATTTTTCTTGCCATCATTTTTCTATTATTCAAAATTTAATTTCAATATTTTTACAATAATTTCCAACTTGAATCCAACAATCTCCATCATCATCGCCATCTTCAACAGAAAAGACGAATTGTTCGAGCTTCTTAATTCTCTGTCTCATCAAACGGATAAAAATTTTGAAGTGATAATCGTGGATGATGGTTCCAAGATCGCGCTCCTACCAACAGTAGAATTATTTGAAGAACAATTGGACATCAAATTTTTCCGAAAAGAAAATTCCGGGCCTGGACTCTCCAGAAATTATGGCGCAAAACGCGCGAAAAATGATTGGTTGGTTTTCGTAGATTCTGATGTCATCGTTGAGACAGATTACATTGAAAACATCAAGAAAAATCTTACTGATAATCCTTGCGATGCTTTTGGTGGCGCAGACAAAGCGCACAAAGGTTTCAACCTGATGCAAAAAGCTATCTCCTACTCTATGACCTCGGTTTTTACGACCGGTGGAATCCGAGGAAAGAAAAGCGCCGTGACCAAATTCCAGCCTAGAAGCTTCAATATGGGTGTGAACAAAGATATTTTCCTGAAAGTTGGCGGCTTCTCCGAAATGAGAATCGGAGAAGATCCAGACCTCTCGATGACGCTATGGGAAAATGGCTACACGACAATGTTCTATGACAACATTGGCGTTTACCACAAACGCAGAACAGACTTTGGAAAATTCTCCAAACAGGTCTATCAATTCGGGTGTGCGAGACCGATTTTGAATCACAGACATCCACATTACACAAAGCTCACTTTTTGGTTTCCAAGCGTATTTCTCCTAGGTTATTTAGTTGGAATTATCCATTATTTTGTTTGGGGAAATGGACTGATCCTCGCTTTGTACGGACTTTACACATTTCTCGTTCTTTTCCATGCGATGGTCGTAACTCGGAATATCAGTATCGCTTCCATGGCAGTGATCTCTACCTACATTCAGATGTTCTCTTACGGCTATGGTTTCCTCAAATCCTGGTTTCTCATCAATATTCTGAAACAATCGCCACAAGAAGCTTTCCCAAAACATTTTCATTGATTTAATTAACATTTAATTATAAGTAGATATCCTTGATTGGAACATCTTTTGTGAATTTTATTTTTTAATTTAATTCATAAAACTATGTCAAAAAATATCGCTGACCAATTTGTTGAGATCCTCGTAAAAACGGGAGTTAAACGCATATATGCTGTCACTGGTGACAGCCTTAATTTTTTAAATGACGCTATAAAACGTGAAGGTTCCATCAAATGGATCCATGTGAGACATGAGGAAGTTGGCGCTTTCGCTGCAGCTGCTGAAGCTGAGTTGGAAGGCCTGGCCGTTTGTGCAGGAAGTTCGGGTCCAGGTCACGTTCATCTCATCAACGGCCTTTACGAAGCTAACAGAGGCAATGTCCCTGTTTTGGCAATCGCTTCGACTTGTGAAAGTTCAGAATTTGGAACTTCCTATTTTCAAGAGACCAATACGATCAAATTATTTGATGACTGCTCGGTTTATAATCAAATTGCAACAACGCCAGAACAAGCGCCAAGAATGTTACAAGCCGCTTTGCAACACGCCATTTCACAAAAAGGTGTGGCAGTTTTAGGAATGCCTGGTGATCTTTTCGAAGCCGATTCGGTAAAAAACATCAGCTCAGATTCAGTTTTCAAAACCAATCCTAGAATGATTCCTTCTGAGGAAGAAACCAATTGGATCGCGGAACATTTGAATTCAGGAAAAAAAGTAGCGATCTATTGTGGCATTGGAGCATCGGAAGCGCATTCCGAAGTAATTGCTTTGGCAGAGAAATTGAAAGCGCCTATCGGATATTCTTTCCGTGGAAAAATGGGAATTCAGTACAACAATCCTTACGAAGTAGGGATGACAGGACTTTTGGGTTTGCCTTCCGCCTTCAAAGCGATGCATGAGGCTGACATAATCTTATTACTTGGAACAGATTTTCCTTATGTGAAATTTATGCCTGTTGATAAAATCATCATTCAAATAGATGACAAGCCGGAACGTTTGGGAAGACGCGCGCAATTGACAAGAGGATTTGCCGGTAAGATCAAAGATTCTGTGGTTGAACTTTTGCCATTAATCAAAACAAATAATGACAGAAAATTTCTTGATAAGCAACTGGAATTCTATCAAACTGTAAAGAATAATCTCAGAACTTATGTGGACGACAAAGGAAAGGAAAATCATATTTCTCCAGAATTTGTAGCCGAAACTTTGAACATCAAAGCTAATAAAGACACAATTTTCACTGTTGATACAGGAATGTGCTGCGTTTGGGGTGCAAGATATCTGGAAGCGACCGGCGAGAGAAAACTTCTAGGATCCTTCAGTCACGGAACGATGGCGAATGCTATGCCAATGGCCATCGGTGCACAATTATCAAATCCCGACAAGCAAGTGATTGCACTTTGCGGAGACGGCGGACTTTCTATGTTATTGGGAGATATTGCAACGATCAAACAATATGATCTACCAATCAAGATCATCGTTTTCAACAACCGTTCTTTGGGAATGGTGAAACTGGAAATGGAAGTCAACGGCATTCCAGACAACGAAACCGATATGATCAATCCAGATTTTGGATTGTTAGCGCAGGCTTTTGGGATCAAAGGCATCAATGTAACGGATCCGGAAAAAGTGGAAGAAGCGATCGATGACGCTTTACAAACCAAAGGCCCGGTTCTGGTGAATATTTTCACAGATCCAAATGCTTTGGCAATGCCGCCGAAAGTTGGCTGGGATCAGATGAAAGGAATGGGAATCGCAATGACGAGAATGATGCTCGACGGAAACTTCAAAGAAGTTGCGGATACGATCTCCAGCAATTACAGACACATCAAAGAAGTTCTTTAAAACAAACTAAAAGCCCAATTCAACATTGGGCTTTTTTATTTTATTGTTTTTAAATAAATAAAAAAAGCTTCACACGATGTGAAGCTTTTAGAAAATAATATATATAACCTTAGTTTAAAGAAACTATTTCAAAGTAACCATTCTGCTGAAGCTGTCGTCGCCTTTTTCAACACTGATGATGTATGTTTCAGCATTTTCCGGATTCAAATCAAAAGTAAGGTCGATCATTCCGTTTTTAACTGCATTATCATTAGAATAATAAGTATTGTTTGCTGTGTCGTAGATTGAAACTCGTACATCACCCACTACATCGTTCATTTTTAACTTCACAATATTTTTGTTCACAAAAAATTCTGGTTTCGTCATCACAGAGATTGGAGATTGATCCACAACTACTTGATTTTCGTCTACAGTAATTTTGTATTTTTCAATTTTACCTTCAGACTCAGCAACCAAGAAGTAAGTTCCTGCCGCCATGTTGCTCATGTTGTAAGATTTCTCTGCAGATTCCACTTTGATCCTTTCAGAGAACAACTCATTTTTATTATCGTTGTAAACATAGATAGAAACGTTCTTCGCATTGGAAATCCCAAAGTGTACCGTCTTTTGTTTAACCTCTCCGATTGAAAGAGAAAAATCATTATCCTTTCCAAAAACATTTGCAGAGATGAAAGTCAACGCCGCAAGAAAACTTAATTTTATAAACTTATTCATGATGTTTCTTTTTAATTGTTTTACTATGCAAATGTATATCTGAATATAAAGAAATAATACATTCCCGTTTTCACAAACATGTTCTATATTAACATTAATTAAATATTAAATCTATATTAAAGACAATATTGAATATGTAATTTAGATTTCGTAATTTTGACAAATGAAACACCACAGTCCTTCCTTCGAATCGATAAAACCCAATATTGGAAGCAGTTTTACATGTCTTCACTTCACCAAAAGTGAGAACATCAAATCGCACGTTTGGCACTATCATCCAGAGATTGAACTGATCTTTGTCTGTGGTGGTTCGGGGAAAAGACAAATCGGAAGTAATATCTCTTACTTCTCAGATGGTGATTTGATTCTGATCGGCAGCAACTTACCACATTGCGGCATGACGAATGAGAATACGAACAACGAATACGAGGTCGTGATCCAGTTTTCCCAGGATTTCCTTGGAACTGAACTTTGGAATGCGCCAGAAATGAACCGGATCTTCCAAATGTTGCAGTCGGCAAAAAGCGGAATCGTCTTTGGTGAAAAAGTAAAGAAAGCACTGGAGCCGAAGATCAAAGCTTTGTCAGAATCTTCTTATCTGGACAAACTTCTGAAGCTGATAGAGATTTTGGATGAACTAGCTCACACCAATGATTTCAAAATCCTTAACGCTGCAAAATACTATCTGCAAACGCAAAAAGAGGATAATGACAGGATCAATTTGATCTTCAATCACGTGAAAGATAATTTTAAAAACCAGATCAGTTTGGAAGAGGTCGCAGGTTTGGCAACGATGACTGTTCCTTCGTTCTGCAGATATTTTAAAAAAATTACGAACAAAACCTTCACGCAATTTGTGAATGAATATCGCATCACGCACTCACTGAAACTTTTGGCCGAACAACCGATGAGCATTACGGAAATCTGCTTTGAAAGCGGCTTCAACAATTTCAGTTATTTCAACAAGACTTTTAAGGAACATACAAAACAGAGTCCTTCGCAGTATCGGAAGGAGTTTAGCAATATTATGGCGTAGTTACTTGAATAGTCTCTTCCACCAGGAAGTCTTACTTCGTTGTAACTTATTTTTCTGTTCGGAATATCCTTGTCTTTTCATCAATGCAATTACTTCATTGATTAAGTCATCAACCAAAGGTGAAAAATTTTTATATTTTTTCTTTTGCCTACTAATAGTATTGAAAATATTTCGCGACATATCATCTACTATGTTTTTTTTGATGATTATCGTACAAAGTTGATGAACACCATCTCGAATAATATTTTTGTTAGGTGAACTATGGAGTAATTCTGAGATTATTTCGAAGGATTTATTATAGTCACATACTTCAATGTACAATTCAGATAATGACAAATTATAAATGTCCATCATAAAATCATTATCATTTTTTTCAATTATTAATTTCAATGCTTCTATTTCTGAAGCCTTGTCCTCCAAATATTTTGCATAAGTTCGATACAAAGCAAGTTCTTCACTCGTCCAATTTTTTTTCTGCTTAATCCATTGTAAAAATTTTGTTACAAATAATTCCTTTTCATTGGTCGCATAAAGGAAATCTAATTCATCTCGAATTGGAAATTTATAATTTATAAAATATGAGATTCTATCCTTTTTCCACTCATCTATTTGCTCTTGTGAATATTTACAAGAATACTCTGTAAGTCCAATATAATCTAATAAATCAAACTTCAAAGGATGATCTACCGATTCTAAATATTCGTAAGTTTTTTCAATACCAGATGTTAAAAAATGTTCGCCATCAAATCCAATCGAACTATCAAAGTCAGTACTTTTGGTTTCACACAATTGCCAAATAACTTCTGGTGAATTGAAAAGCGTTAGAATAAAAGCACTAAAATATAGATTATCGACATCACCATCTTTTCCATATTTTCGCCATTCTCTTTCTTGGTTAAAAAGAAATTTAACAATTTCAAAATCTGTCGATTTCAAATCATTGTAAATTGCAATGTTTAATCTTAATCGGTCGAATTGTTTTGAATTTGAAGCCTCTTTTTCAAACCTATAATTTTCTAACAGTTCTCGGTTCTTTCGAACAAAGTCAAGTTTAACTTGATAGTCTTGTTCTAAATCCAAATTGTTTTTTTATAGTTTTAATATAATCAAGAAATCGCTCCAAAATAAACCTTCATCTCCTCCATCGTCCCCAAACTAATTCTCGTCCATTTTCCAGTTTGTTCATAAGTTTTTCCGCCCAGGATTTTCGAATCTTTCAATTTTTTGAAATAGTTGTCCTTATAATTATCCAAAGAAAAATACACGAAATTCGCAGAAGACGGAATGGTTTTGATGCCTCTTTTTTGGAATTCAGACATTGTAAAATCTTTCACTTTTTGATTGTTGTCCAAAACTTTGGAAATGAATTCCTGATCTTCCAACGCTGCAATTGCGCCAGCCATCGTCGTCACGCTGATTTCTGCGCCACTCCAGCTTTGAAGTTTCTTAAGTTCTTTGATTAATGTCGGATTTCCAATTGCGTACCCCAATCTTGCGCCGGCAAATCCATAAAGTTTGGAGAACGTTCTCGTTACGACCAGATTTTTATAAGTATTGACCAAATCGCTCAAAGATCTCTGGTTGGTAAACTCGATGTAAGCTTCATCAACCAAAATCATGATATTGTCTGGAACAGATTTGATAAAACTTTCAATTTCCGTTCTTGAAAGCAGATCTCCAGTTGGATTATTTGGATTGCAGATGTAAATCAGTTTTGTATCTTTTCTGATCGCGCTTTTCATTTGGTCAAGGTCGATTCGCTTTTGTTCATTCAAAGGAACTACGGTTTTTGACATTCCAAGGAATTCGCCAATCGGTTCAAAAATCGTAAACGACGGATCCGGAATGATGAAATGACCTTTGTTCAACGAAACATATTTAATGATCAATTCCAACAAAAAAGATGAACCTGCAGCCACCAAAATATTCTCCTGTTTCAATTGATTTTTATCTGCCAGCTTCGCACTCAAAGTATCCGCAAATTTGAAATCATACATCGAGGAAAGACTCAGACTTTTTTGCATCGCTTCCAAAGCTTTCGGGGAAACACCAAACGGATTCTCGTTGAAGCAGAGTCGGATGGTTTTTTCATCGTTCTTCAGTTCGTGGAAATTCGGGGTATTTTTCGCAAGGAATTCAAGTGGAGAAAGTGTGAGCGCTGCACTTCCCAGGAAAGCGGTTTTCAGCCAGTCTCGTCTGTTGATCGACATAGTTTTTGATTTATTTCCCGATAAAAATAATGATTTTTCTTCATCGATGAAAAATTAAATTCTGACGGAAAAAGATGCATTCTCACCGATTATAATTGATTTAAAACCTTTTCGATTTTACTTTTGGTCCGTTAATAATTCAATGCTATGAAAACTGCTAAAATATTTTTTGTTCTTTCTCTGATATTTTTCAATTCCTTGACCTTTTCTCAGGACAAGATAAATGTCGTACTTCTTGGCACTTACCACTTCAACAATCCGGGAAATGATGCGATAAAATCTCAGGTCCGTAATATCCTCGAACCAAAAAAACAAGCTGAACTGGAGTATATCACAGACTTGATTTATAAAAAACTGAAACCCGAGCAGATATTTGTTGAGGAAGAATTTTCGAATAAAGTGAAACTGAATCAACTTTACCAAGCTTATCTCAATAATTCTTTTGATAAGATCACAGACACGATCTCCAATACGAGATCCAAGAAAAAGCACAAGGAAAATGAGATCTATCAACTGGCTTTCAGATTGGGAAAGAAGGCTAAAAACGATTCCATCTATCCGATCGATCATTTCTCAGAAATGCGTTTCGACCTGCTCCAAAAGAAAGCTGGCGAGAATGAAGAACTTAAAAATGAATTCTCTGAAAGTCTGAAAAGTTTCTCAAATGACTACAAGACCTGCATTAACGAAATCGAATTGATAAAAACTTTAAAATGTCTGAATACCGCTGACAACAGATTATCCAACAAAGGTTTTTACATTTCATTAGCTAATAAAATTGGTGTTGCTGACAATTATTTCGGAGCCAATCTGGTTGCGGATTGGTACAGACGAAATCTTTTGATCTATGCTAATTTTCAGGCTCAGATCAAGAAAGGAAGTAAGAATGTTTTGATCCTAGTCGGAGCCGGACACTCTGCGATGATCTATGATTTCTTCAAAAATGATAAGAATTTTAATCTAATAGAAGTGGAGGAAATCTTACAAAACTTTTAGATTTATTTCAAATTAAAATATCAAAAGCCTATTTTTGAAAATGCCTTTTAATACAAGCAAAATGCAAGAAAACCCTTTCTCGAAAGAACAACTGTCGGATTAAAATTTCCTGCAGGACTTTGAACGATTTTACAATGCAAGTCCGAAGATCATTTTCCATTTCATGATGTGGTTTTTCTTTTCTACATTACTTTTTGTCTACTATCGTTTTGATTCCAAAATCACTTATTTTGAATGTTTCCTTATGACTTTCAGGACGTTCGTAAGCAATGCAGTTATCTTTTATGGATTTTTCTATTTGATATTTCCAAAAATTAAGAAATTCAGAATTACTAATTTCCTGATCATCACATCAGTATTAATTCCTTTCAGTATTTATATTTGGCTTATTGTCAACAATTCTATGTTTCGGCTCTACCATTATTTAGGTTGGGAAATCAAAACTGGAAGATTCGATGGATTGATCAAAGTTTTTGCGAATCAAAGCATTAAAGAAGTCATTGGACTAGAGGTTGTATTGTCCAACATTATGCTTGTGATCTATATTTTGTCACCTTTTTTCTTTGTGAAGATATTGTTTGAGATTGTGAGAATTTATAACAAAACGACGCAACTTCAACAGCAAAAACTAGAGGTCGAGATCCAGAACGTCAATATTGAAAAAGATTTTTTGAAATCGCAACTCAATCCACACTTCCTATTCAACACCTTGAATAATCTATACGGTTTGATTGTGAGAAAAGACGATTCCGCACCAGAAGTTGTTTTGAATCTTTCTGACATTATGAGCTACACACTTTACGAATCCAATTCTGAAAAAGTGGCTCTGGAAAAGGAATTGGATTTCATCAGAAACTACTTTGAACTTGAGAAAATGCGTTATCCGAGAGACAAAAATATCCAGTTGGAAATTTTGGGTGATGATCACATTGCTGGACTTTATATTGCGCCACTTTTGACTTTCACCTTCATCGAAAATGCTTTCAAATATGGATTGAAGAATTGTGCTAATCAGTTTATTGACCAGAAAATTAAAGTGGAAAATGACACCTTTTACTTTGTTCTGGAAAATGATTTTGACAAAACAGAGATCAAAAAAGAATTTGGTGGAATTGGCCTGGAAAATGTCAAAAAACGACTTCAATTACTATATCCAAACCAACACGATCTGAAGATCACAACCCTTGAAAACAGCTTTAAAGTCGAACTGAAAATCAATTTATAGAAATGGAAAAACTGCGTTGCATCGTTTTGGACGACGAACCAATCGGAAGAGAGATCATAGAAAACTTCGTGAAAGAAATTGATTTTCTGGAACTTGTGGATTCTTTTGAAGATCCTGTAAAAGCTCTGATGTTTTTGGAGAATAATAATAATGTTGACCTTATTTTCAGTGATATTCAAATGCCGAAGATCAATGGTTTGGATCTGGTAAAAAGTCTGGAAAAACCGCCTGTCATTATCTTTATCACGGCTCACAGAGATTTTGCTTTGGACGGTTTTGAAACTGGAGCGACAGATTATTTGGTAAAACCCGTTCGCTTTGACCGTTTTTTGAAAGCTGTGAACAAGGCGAAAGATTACATCGAACTGAAGCAAAAATCAACCGTTCATCAAGTCAATTCTGACAGGATTTTCATTAAGTCTGATGGAAAACTCACGAAGATTCTTTTAGACGAAATCCTTTATGTAGAAGCGCAAGGCGACTATTTGAAAATCGTCATCCAAAATGAAACTTACACTACTCTAGCAACGTTGAAATCGATGGATGAAGTTTTGACTTTACCAAAATTCTTCCGAGTTCAGCGTTCGTTCATCATCAATCTTGAAGCCATCCGAAGTCTCAGCGGAAATATGGTGGAACTTGTGAATGGAAAAAGTATTTCGATTGCGCTGAACAAGAAAGAGGAATTGTTTCAGTTGTTGGGGATTAGGTGATTTTTTGGTAGATAATATATAAATACGGATATCCGTAAATAGTTAAATGTAAATAATAATATTTTTGAAAACATTTAAAAATAATTATGAAGAAAGTATTATTATTTCTACTGATCGCTTTATTTTCTTGTGATGAAAATAATAAAAAAGAAATTGATTGGACAAAAAATGGAACTCTTCACGAGTCAAAAATTTCTGACTGGAAAATATCAACGGAGGAAAACAAATTAGCAACTTGTGCAGATTTCGTAGCGAATCTCAAAAACACCGAAAATGAAAAATATGAAACGCTTTCAGAAATGAAAAACGATGCTATAAATTTGCAATCTTGCATTGAAGAAGCCGTTAATGGCGGGATTTATGCAGAAGAAATGAAAGTCAAAGAAGTAGCTGTTTTATGTCATATAATGATAAAATCAAGTAATTAAATTACATCACTCAAAAATAATCGTCTTATTTCCATCAATAAAAACCTTGTCTTCAAAGACCAATTTCAAAGCATTTGCCAGAACATTCTTCTCAACATCTCTTCCTAACTTAGCCAGATCTTTTGCGGTTTTGGAATGCGTAACTTTAATTATATCTTGATAAATAATTGGACCTTCATCCAAATCGTTTGTCACAAAATGAGCAGTTGCTCCGATGATCTTCACGCCTCTTTCAAAAGCCTGTTTGTAAGGATTGGCGCCAATAAAAGCTGGCAAAAATGAATGGTGGATATTAATGATCTTCCCTTTGAAATTCGACACAAAATCTGAAGACAGAATTCTCATAAACTTGGCTAAAACCACATAATCAAACTCGTAATTCTGTAGGGTTTCTTTGATCAGATTTTCGTGCTCGTCTCTCGTGATATTCTCAGTCGAAATATAATGAAACGGAATCTGAAATTTCTCTGTCAATTCTCGTAGATTTTCATAATTCCCAATGACTGCGAGAATATTAAAATTAAGGTCTTTAAATTGATTCCTGATCAATAAGTCTGACAAACAATGATGTTCTCTTGTTACAAAAACCACGACATCTTTTGGTTTGTTGCTACTCAGTTCTATTTCACAATTTCCGATTTGATCCTTGAGTCGGGCAATCACTTTATTAGGGTCAGCAATTCCTTCAACTTCGGTTCTCATAAAGAATAAAGACTTTTTGCTGTCGACAAATTCATCATTTTTGATAATGTTGAGACCGTTTTCGAGAAGTACCTCGGAGATTCTGTAAACCAAGCCTTTTTCGTCGGTGCAGGTAATTTTGAAAGTGAAATTCATCGATTAGTTTTCATCAAATTTAATGATAATGTTTCTTTAAAATTAATGTTCCAAAGATTTTTAAAATATTTTTAAAAATTAGCTAAAAAAAATCTCGCAGATTCAGCTGATTTTGCAGATTTGTTTTGAATAAAATCTGCTCGATCTGCCTAATCTGCGAGAATATTTAAATTGTAGTTTTTCTACTTTATTTTCTCCGCTTTATAATCGCTTTCATTTCCTAATCTGTCAATCGCTTTGATGGCAACGGTGTTAAGATTTTTTCCATTATAAAACTTTATGATCTCTATATTTTGAATATCAGCATTCAGGATCTGAGTTCGCCATTCGTTGCCATATTTTGTGAACAGAACCCATTGGAAAGCCTTTTCACCATTGGATGAATTCCAATTTGCGGAAACGTTGCTTCCGTTATTTTTCAAGTTTAATTTTGGTTGGGAAAGTTCCTTGTTAGTCTTCAACCACGGACTTCTCGGGATCAGAACTTTATCCTGATAAACTCTTATCTTCAAAGAATTTTGCATACTATAACTTTTGGTCAAACCAGCAATACTCCAATGAATTTCGCCAGTGTCATCTTTCAAGATGTGTCTGCTCAACTCGATTTGATTGACAATCTCCGAAGGTTTATCAGACACTTTTATTTCAACAGTGTTGAGTCCTGGCCAAAGATGACGGTTAAAATTGTTCTCAGTTTTCCACCATTCCAATAATCTAGGGAAACTCTGTCCTGTGGAATTGACCGGCCAATACAACTGCGGGGCGAAATAATCTACCCAACCTTTGTTGAGCCATAGTTTTGCATCGGCATAGAGTTCATCGTACTGAGAGGAACCTTTGATTCCCGTTGGATAATCCGGTTTCCAGATGCCAAACGGACTGATCCCGAATTTCACATAATTCTTTTCGTTTTTGATCTCTTTATAAATCCTTTCCACAAAACGATTCACGTTATCTCTTCTCCAATCTGCTCTCGTAAGATTTCCACCAGCGTTTCTGTATGCGTTCCAGGTTTTAGAATCAGGAAAATCCGCACCACCGTTGTAAGTCGCGTAAGGATAAAAATAATCATCGAAGTGAACAGCGTCTATATCATACTTTTTCACCAATTCGTTAACAACTTTAGAGACGTGATCTTGGATCACCGGACTTGCAGGATCGAACCAATACATTCCGTTTCTCAATCTGTAAGTCACGTCCGAAAATTTGTTTGCCAAAGATTGCGACGTCACTTTTCCTCCGTTGGAATGATGCGCTCTGTAAGGATTTAGCCAAACGTGCAATTCGATTCCACGTTTGTGTGCTTCTTCCACCCAAAATTCCAAAGGGTCGTAATATGGATATGGTTCTCTGCCAATTTCGCCTGTCATAAAGTAAGACCAAGGCTCGTGAGAACTTTTGTACAAAGCATCTCCAGACGGACGCACTTGCAATATCACCGCATTGAAATTATTGTTTTGAAGCATGTTCAACATTTCAATCGCTTCCGATCTCTGTTGTTCTGATGTGAGATTCGTTCTGGACGGCCAGTTGATATTTGCAACCGACGCAATCCAAGCGCCACGAAATTCTCTATTGATCGCAGGCAGATCCACACGATAATTATCTTCAACTTTTACGTTGGTCGGAACTGACTTGATCACAGGTTTTGAAGGCGGCGTTTTGATCTTGCTAACTTGCTTTTTCTGAGGAGAACAATTGTAGATTAAAACAGAAATTAAGATCAACCAAAAAAAATGGAACTGGCGTTTATGATTCATAAAATGAAATCTAAATATGATTTTGAATTTTGAAGATCGAATATAATAAAAAAGTCCCCATTTCTGAGGACTTTAAATATTAATTAAGATTAGATTAGGACTTAGCGCCTCTTTCCACTCTTTTTCTTTCTTCTTCAGAAAGGATCTTCTTTCTCATACGGATGAAGTTAGGAGTCACCTCGATCGCTTCATCAGCTTGGATATATTCCATACATTCTTCTAGAGAGAACAAGATCTTTGGTGCAACACCTGTATCTTTATCTTTACCAGAAGCTCTCATGTTGTTCAACTGTTTAGCTTCAACGATGTTTACAACCAAGTCACCTGGCTTGTTTTGCTCACCGATCACCATTCCTGCGTAGATCTCCTCGCCCGGATCAACATAGAACTTACCTCTATCCTGTAGTTTTGCGATAGAATATTCAGTCGCTGGACCTTGAGTTTTGCTGATCAAAACACCATTACTTCTTCCAGGAATCGCCCCTTTGAAAGGTTTGTATTCTGTGAAACGGTGCGCCATAATAGCTTCACCAGCAGTAGCAGTCAACATCTGAGAACGCAATCCGATCAAACCTCTGGAAGGGATCTCGAATTCCATATGTTGCATTTCACCTTTTGTTTCCATAATGTGAAGATCTCCTTTTCTCTGAGTTGCCAAATCGATAACTCTAGAAGCAAATTCTTCTGGAACGTCTACAACCAAAGATTCGTAAGGCTCACATTTTTCGCCGTCGATCTCTCTCAAGATAACTTGTGGCTGACCAATTGTCATTTCGTAACCTTCTCTTCTCATCGTTTCAATCAAAACTGACAAGTGAAGAATACCTCTACCGAAAACTAGGAACGTGTTCGCATCATCAGTCTGTTGAACTCTCAATGCCAAGTTTTTCTCTAATTCTTTGGTCAATCTCTCTTTCAAGTGATTGGAAGTTACATATTTACCATCTTTTCCGAAGAACGGTGAATTGTTGATAGAGAACGTCATATTCAACGTTGGCTCATCAATAGAAGTTCTTGGCAATGGTTCTGGATTTTCTAGATCTACGAAAGAATCTCCAATTTGGAAAGCATCGAAACCTACAACAGCACAGATATCTCCAGCTTTCACTTCCGCAACTTTTTTCTTTCCAAGACCTTCGAAAATATAAAGTTCTTTTACTTTTCCTTTCAATATTTTTCCGTCAGCTTGCGCCAATCCGATCCACTGAGCTTCTTTGATCTCACCTCTGATCACTTTTCCGATCGCGATTCTTCCTAAGAAAGAAGAATAGTCAAGGGAAACGATCTGCATCTGAAGGTTACCTTCTTCTACTTTCGGTTCTGGAACGTATTCTAAAATCCCGTCCAATAGTGGGAAAATGTTATCAGTTTGTTCTAATGAAGTGTTGAACCAACCTTGCTTAGATGAACCGTAGAACGTTGGGAAATCCAATTGCTCCTCAGTTGCATCCAAGTTGAAGAACAAATCAAAAACTTGATCGTGAACTTCGTCCGGACGACAGTTTGGCTTATCTACTTTATTGATAACCACTAGAGGTCTCAATCCAAGTTCCAAAGCTTTCTGAAGTACGAATCTTGTCTGTGGCATTGGTCCTTCGAAGGCATCTACCAACAAAACTACACCATCAGCCATTTTCAATACTCTCTCTACCTCACCACCAAAATCGGCGTGACCAGGTGTGTCGATAACATTGATTTTTACGTCTTTATAAGTTACAGAGATATTTTTTGATAAGATCGTAATCCCTCTTTCTCTCTCAAGATCGTTGTTATCCATGATCAGATCACCACTCTCCTGATTTTCACGGAAGATGTTTGTGGCGTGGATAATTTTGTCAACCAAAGTTGTTTTTCCGTGGTCAACGTGTGCGATAATCGCTATATTTCTAATATTTTGCATATCTATTTTTTACGCGTGCAAATGTAGTGAATTTTTATGGTAAGATGAATGCTCATTTAATTATTTTTAAAAATAAGCTATATTAATTAATATCTATTTAAAATTTTGTTAATCAATACATTAAATCAAACGCTTCTCAGAATCTCCTTTCCGTTGATGCTTTGCGTGAATATCAGATAACGCTTTCCGCCATCTTTAAGCTTATATTTTTTCTTGATTTCGTCGGGTTTCAAAGGATAATTCTTGGAAATGATATTGAACTGGTCATTCTTTTTTAAATCCTTTCCATCGATCTTTTCAACTTGCAAAATCCTTCCGGGAAAGTTATCTAATTTATGTTCCGAAGTGTAGAAATGCGTATTTGGATGCAGTTTCTTCAATCCAAATTTTTTTGAAATAATATTGAAGGCGCCCGCTTTCAGCATTGAATTGTTTGGAATATAAAGAAAATCCAGACTTTCTGAGAATTCTGATGTGGCAGTTTTTTCTTCATTAATATAAAATGAAAATTCTGGTTCATCAGATTCCAAGTTGATACAGCTTATAGTTGTTGGTTGTTGGTTGACAGTTGATGGTTTATTTTCGATAATTAAAACCAATTCCTTCACCTCATTTCTAACGGCGATGATTTTGATTTCATTGATGTTTTGAAGTTCCGAAACCAAATATGAAATATCGATCAACGGCGAAAGTTTGACGATGATCTTGTCAGAAATGGAGTGAAGTTGTTCTTCAATTTCTAGAAGATTTGGAGAAAGATCTTCAAGTAGGAATTTCTTTTTGTTATTCTGATCCCTTCGCGCAGGATCCAAATAAACGACGTCAAACTTTCTAAAATCGTCATTCGCAGCTTGTCCAAGACTTTCAAGAAATTCCTCAAGGTTTTGATTGATAAAATCTGCTTTTCGGTTCAAAGTTTTCCAGTTGTGCTCAACGATTTTGATCAATTCTGGATTTTGCTCCACCAAAGTTACTTCTTCAAAATTTTGAGATAGAAAAAAAGCATCAATCCCAAAACCTGAGGTCAAGTCGAGGAATGATTTTCCTTTTATATCTTTGGCTTTATATTCTGCTGTGGATTGTGATGAAGCCTGTTCCAGATTGAGGTTTGGCGGAAAAATAATGTTCTCGTTCAATAAGAATGGAAACTTTCTCTGCGCGACTTTTCTGCCCTTGATCTGTTGAACGATCTCCTGAATCGTCACATTTGGAAACGATGATCTTTTTAATAATAATCTGTTGATGTCACTATCAATATTTTGGTTGATGAAGGTCTGAACTTCCGTAGCAAGCAAGTTTGTAAAATCCATTTAGCCGTAAATCTTTTGAATGGTTTTGGTTGAATTGGTGATGATCTTTTTCAAAACATCGATGTTGATATCTTCCAGTTTTTTGGTGTAGATGCAGGCTTTTGCGGTTTTGACTTTTCCCAATTGTGAAAATAGATTTTCTTTGTCATCTATGTCTTGATAAACGTACAACGAGATCTGAGCAACCCGATTGGAAAGTCCAGCCAAAGGTGCGTCGCCCTCGTGACCGCTTTCATATTTGTAATGATAACTTCCAAATCCTATGATGGCCTCGCCCCACATTTTAGGTGGAAATCCTGATGTTGCTTCGAAAATTTTCACCAATTCTCTAACATCATTTTGGCGTTTTTCATCGGTGATATTATTGATGTAATTATCTACGGAAAGGTTGTTTTCAGTGGTTTTGTTTTTTGCCATCTTGAGAAGTTTTTAATGTTTAAAGATAGAAAATTTCAATTTAAAACCAATCGTTATTTCTTGTAACAAACCCGCAACCCGACTTGAGTGGAGCTCTTTTTTGCAGTGGGAAAAGCTTGGCAAAAAAAACGGGAACGGAAGGCGGATAAGTTGCCCAAATTTTATGTATTTTAAGCCGATTTCATATTGTCGCCATCACGGAAATTGAGTCTTCGGAAAACGAAACCGGACAGGATCGTGAGAGATCCGACAATCAAAAAGGTGTATCGGAAAGCGTTGTGAACTTCGTTCTTGATGAAAGTGGTATCGCCTTCGAACAATTTCAAAACAATCAAACCAAACGCTATCCCGAATCCAACCGCAAACTGCTGATTGACAGAAACCAAAGAATTTCCACTGCTATTCTGATATGGTCTCAAATCGGCAATCGAAATCGTGTTCATCGATGTAAACTGGATGGAATTGAAAAAACCTAGAACCAACAAGATCGGAATGTACCAATAGATCGAACTTTGAACTGTTGGAATTGCCAAACAGCAGATCAAAACGCCAATCACAAACGTGTTGGTCATCAATGTTTTGCGGTAACCGAATTTATCCAAAATCCCGATCACGTAAGATTTTCCAAACATCGCCGTAAGTGCCATTGGTGCGACGATCCAACCCGAAGTCAACGCTGATTGCCCATACGCAATCTGGATCATCAACGGAACCAAAAGCGGAATTGAACTGATTCCCAGCCTTGTAGCAAGATTTCCCAAAATCCCAACTCGGAACGTCCGAACCTGAAAAAGATTCAATGGAAAAATCGGATTGTTGTCTGTTTTGGCGTGTTTGTAATAAAAATAAAGCATCAAAAAACCTAAGACCAAAACCAAAAGAACTGGCGTGATATTCTGCGCATTTCCCAATAATTCTAATGAAACTGAAAGTAACAATGAAGCCATTGCGAAAATGAGAAACCCTTTCAAATCGAAGTCGATGACAGGCGATTTGTAATTGGGCATATATTTCAAACTCAGAATTATCCCTATCAATCCGATTGGAATATTAATTAAAAAAATCCAGTGCCAACTCAAATAATCCACCATATAACCACCGACCAATGGTCCCATCACCGGTCCAATCAATGCGGGAATAATAGCGAAGTTCATCGCTTTCAAAAGTTCATTTTTGTTGAAAGCTCTTATCAATGCCAATTTCCCGACAGGCGTCATCAAACTTCCGCCAATTCCTTGGACGATTCTTGAAATCACCAACTGCGTCAAATCCTGCGATAAAGAACAAAATAACGATCCCACAGAAAATACAGCGAGGGAAAGAATGAAAATCCTTTTTGTCCCAAACTTATCCGCCAAAAAACCACTGACTGGCATAAACAAAGCCAAAGTCAACACATAACTGATGATCGCATTCTGCATATCCAAAGGCGATTCCTGTAGATCTCTGGCGATTGAAGGCAAAGAGGTATTCAGAATCGTGGAATCCAGCATCTGCATAAAAATGGCTGTTCCCAAGATAAAAGGAAGATATTTTTTGACCTGCTCGGTAGTCTGTATTTCGCTCATTGTTTAAATTGAAAAATTAAAAGATCCGCCTGTTTCGCGGATCTGTATTTTAAACCAAAGGTTCTTGTTGACTGAGACAGTGGAAACTTCCTAAGCCCCAAATAATATCGGTGGAATCAATGCCAACCACTTCCCTTTCTGGGAAACATTTTTGGATGATGTCCAAAGCAACTTGATCCTTGTCGCAATTGTAGGTTGGAACGATCACAGATTTGTTGGCGATGTAGAAATTGGCGTAAGATGCTGGCAATCTTTGTCCATCACAATAAACCGGATTTGGCATTGGAAGTTCGATGATATTGAGAGGTCTTCCGTCCAACAATTTCATTTCTTTTAATTGACGAAGATTGGTTTGAAGAATCTCGTAGTTGTCATCATTTTTATTATCTTCAATGACAGTCAAAACCGTATCTTCATTTACGAAACGAATCGTGTCGTCCACGTGTCCATCTGTATCGTCACCAATAATGCCATCATCTACCCAAAGGACTTGTTTTTGCCCGTAATATTTTTTCAAATAATCTTCTACTTCTTCCTGAGAAAGATGTGGATTTCTATTTTCATTGAGCAAACAAGATCTTGAAGTTAAAACTGTTCCAGCACCGTTGAATTCAACCGAACCACCTTCCATAATAATTCCTGGATAAAGAACTGGCAATCCTTTTTCTTCAGCAATTTTGGTTGGAATGACATCATCCAACTCGAATGGAGGATATTTTCCGCCCCACGCGTTGAAACCCCAATCTACAATGATCTTCTGAGGCTCTTCTCCGTTTTTATTAACCAAGAAAGCAGGACCGTGATCTCTGCACCAAGCGTCATTCGTTTCGTGGAAATAGAATTCGACTTTCGAAATATCTGCGCCGGCTTTGGAAATATGTTCCATTGCGAAAGCTTGCATTTCCTTATCTTTTACATTGATGCAAACGAATTCGCCTTTCGTGAGTTCCGCAATGAATTTGGCGTACGCTGGATAGATCAAATCGATTCTTTCTGGCCAGGATTCTTCTTTGTGCGGCCAAGAAAGCCAGGTTGCTTCGTGCTCTTCCCATTCTGCAGGGAAAGTGTATCCATTTTCTAATGGATTGAAATCTTTATCTATTGTCATTAATCCTCGTCAATAAAACGTTTAGTAATCGGCGAATAGGTCTCGATCCTTCTGTCTCTCAAGAATGGCCAATGCTTTCTCATGTAATCTGTTTGCGCCAGATTAACTTCCGTCACTTCCACTTCTTCTTTGTCGTGCGAAGCTAGATATAATAATTTTCCTTGAGCGTTTGTCACAAAACTTCCGCCCCAGAATTTCATCGCGCCATCTTGCTCATAGCCCACTCTATTCACAGAAACTACGGGAAGTCCGTTTGCAACCGAGTGAGAACGTTGGATAGTTTGCCACGCATTGTATTGATCTTGGTTTGTTTCTTCGTCTTGAGTTGTGTCCCAGCCAATCGCTGTTGGGTAGAACATAATATCAGCACCCATCAAAGCGGTAATTCTTGACGCTTCCGGATACCATTGATCCCAACAGATCAGGACTCCAACTTTTCCAAATTTCGTCGGGAAAATCTTATAACCCAGATCACCTGGCGTGAAATAGAATTTCTCATAAAAAGCGGGATCGTCCGGAATGTGCATTTTTCGGTATTTACCAAGATAAGTTCCGTCTGCATCAATCACTGCGGTTGTATTATGGTAAAGTCCCTGAGCTCTTTTCTCAAACAATGAAGCGATGATGACAACGCCCAATTCCTTTGCAACAGGAGACAAAGCATCTGTTGAAGGTCCAGGAATAACTTCTGCCAAGTCGAAGTTGTCATAATCTTCGACATCGCAGAAATATAGGGATGTGAAAAGCTCTTGCAAACAAACGATCTGGGCACCTTTTGCTGCGGCCTCTCTTATTTTTTCAATGGCTTTGTCCAGGTTTTGCTGCTTGTCTGCAACGCAAGACATCTGAACAGTTCCGATTTTAACTTTTGACATTTCTAAAAAATTTTTTACAAAAATACTAAGATTCTAACGAATCAAAAATCCAACCAAAAGATTTAGACCAATATTTCGAAAAATTAATTTGATCATTCGTAATTTCTATAGTTTAAGGAATTCTGTTTTCTGGTAAAGTCTTACCTTTGCAGCATCTTAAAATAGTATAAAGTCATGATGAATTACCACACCAGAAAATGGATAAAACCGGAAGACCTAAACCCAAATCATTCACTTTTCGGAGGTAGGTTGCTGCAATGGATCGATGAAGAGGCAGCACTTTATGCGATCATTCAATTGGAAAATTCTAGGACTGTAACAAAATACATTTCCGAGATTAACTTTGTGAGTTCTGCAAAACAAGGTGATATCATAGAGATTGGAATTGAAGCGGTTGAGTTTGGTAGATCATCTTTAACGCTACGTTGCGAAGTTCGAAACAAGATGACGCACCAGAAGATCATTACGATTGAGAGATTGGTTTTCGTAGCCTTGGATGAAGATGGAAATCCGAAACCACATGGTAAAACAACAATCGAATATGTTGAAGACCGATTGAATGTTAAAAATACTTCGCCAGAAAGTCTTTAAAGTAAAATAAAACGTCTCGTAATGATTTACGGGACGTTTTTATTTTCATTAATGACAAAGGATTACCGATCATCACTAAGGTTCAGAAAATTTTCTTTAAATTCGTCACGTTTTATAAATTGACATAATGAAATCGCCATCGTTTGAAAATCAAGCATCGATGAATATTGAGCGATAACACAAGACCTTTGAAAAAATAATAGAATCTACTTATGAAAAGAAAAATTCTTCTATCAGCCCTACTTCTTCCGGCTGTCATGGCTTTTGGCCAACAATACGGCGGAATGTGGATCCCGACGGAACTTAATGAAAAAGAAATGAAAAGCCTGGGGATGAAGATCTCTGCAAAAGACATCTTCAATCCGGACAAAGCGAGTATCAAAGATGCCGTGGTGCAATTTGACGGTGGTTGTACGGCCGAAGTGATCTCTCCAAAAGGACTTCTATTAACAAATCACCACTGTGGTTATGATAATATCCAGTCCCATTCTACGGTTGAAAATGACCTTTTGACCAATGGTTTCTGGGCAAAAGATATGAACGGCGAATTGCCAAATCCTGGTGTTACAGTTGATTTTATCACGGACATCAAAGAAGTAACTGCTCAGATCCTTCCAGGAACGGAAAACCTTACGGGCGCTGAATTGACAAAGAAAATCAATGAAAATATCGAGGCTTATAAAAAAGCCCAGAAGACAGAATCGTACCAGACCATCTCTGTAAGATCCATGTATTACGGAAATAAGTTTTATGCGTATGTCATCGAGACCTTCAAAGATATCAGATTGGTAGGTGCACCGCCATCCGCAATCGGTAAATATGGGTCTGACACTGACAACTGGGTTTGGCCAAGACATACGGGAGATTTCTCTATGTTCAGAATTTACGCTGACAAAAACAACAAACCTTCTGAATACTCCAAAGACAATATTCCTTACACACCAAAGCATTTCCTTCCAATTTCTATTAAAGATAAAAAAGAGGACGATTTCACTTTTGTATTTGGTTTCCCGGGAAGAACTACAGAATATCTACCTGCCATCGCAGTCGAGAAGATCATGACAGAAACGGATCCAGCGATGATCGCTGTACGTGATGTGGCTTTGAAAACGCTTGATGAAAAAATGAGAGTTGATCCTGCGACAAAAATAAAGTACGCTTCCAAATACGCAAGAGTTGCCAACTATTGGAAAAAATGGATCGGAGAAGTGGAAGGTCTTAAAAAGTCCAACGCTGTAGAGAAAAAGAAACAATACGAGCAAACTTTAATCTCGAAAAATCCGGCGATCAAACCAACCATCGACGGACTGAACCAAAAATACAACGAGCAGGCACCTTACAACCTTCATAAAGCTTATTATTCTGAAGTTGTGAGAAATTCTGAGACATTGACCCTCGCCGGAATCTACAGCAATTACATCAAAGCTTACGAGGAAGGGAAAATGGATGCGAAGAACAATGAAGCTCTGAAAGCAAGATTGACCGAAGTCTACAAAGATTATGATGCAGAGCTTGATGCCAAAGTAACGGCAAAGATCCTAGCGCTATATGCGAACAAAACGCCCGCTCAATTCTTACCAAAAGATTTTGGAATGCTGAAAGATGCAAACAAAAACCTGGGAACGATCGAGAACATGTCAAAAATGTCCGTGATCACTGGTAGAGGAAACTTGAATGGAATTAAAACTTCAGACCTGAACAAGTTGTTCGAAAATCCAAAAGCACTTGTTGCAAATCTTAAAAAAGATCCATTGGTGGAGATGTATGGTTCATTCAAATCATCTTATTTTGAAACTACGGATGCAAAAGTGACCGCATTACAAACGGATATCGATGCGTTGCAAAAGAAATTCATGGCACAACAAATGGAAACCGACAAGGATCGAAAATTCTTTCCAGATGCCAACTCTACCCTTCGTGTGACCTACGGACAAGTGAAAGGTTCTGAACCTAGAGACGCGGTTTCTTATGGTTACCAAACGCATCTTGCTGGAGTGATGGAAAAATATGTTCCAGGAGATTACGAATTTGATGTGCCGAAGAAATTGATCAGTCTTTACAACAGCAAAGATTACGGCGTGTACAAAGATAAAACTGGCGATGTTCCCGTGAACTTCACAGCGACCAACCACACCACTGGAGGTAACTCTGGAAGTCCGGCGCTTGATGCTTATGGAAATTTGATTGGACTTAACTTCGACAGACAATGGGAAGGTACCATGAGTGACATCAATTATGACCCAAAATTGTGTAGAAACATCATGGTGGACACCAAGTATATCCTTTTCGTGATCGACAAATATGCTGATTCCAAGTGGTTGCTGAACGAGATGAAAATCGTGAAGTAATACTTCAAAACATTTTTAAAATATTAACTTTGCCAGAGTCCAGGACTTTGGCAAAGTTTTTTTTAAATCCTACAAACATTGAGTTTCAAAACTAAATTCTTCAAAATATCGAATCCAATTACCAAGAATTTTTCATTCGGGAGATTTTCTAATTTGTTGCCGTTTGGTAATCAGATCTTGGTTTATCATTTGGTTTCCGATGCGTATTTAAAACACGCAAAACATTTGTTTCCGTATCGTTCTGTGAAGCAATTTGAACATGATCTGGATTTTTTGTCAAAGCATTTTGAGTTCATCAATTGGGAAACTTTTCTCAAACAAAAAACAGAAAAAGTAACAACCAAAAAGCCAACAATCCTCTTGACCTTCGATGATGGTTATGCAGAATTTTATGACATCATCTATCCTATTCTAAAGCGAAAAGGAATCTACGCTGTCAATTTCATCAATCCAAAATTCATTGATAATAAAGAGTTGATGTGGCGAAATAAGGCCAGTTTACTAGTTTCGGAAATCACTGGAAATGAAACGCTTCAAAGTAAAATAAGCCAATTGCCAGACTTCGGAAATGATTTGAAGATTAATTTAGATTCAATCCTTAAAATCAAATATAAAAACCGAGGACAGCTTGATTTGATCGCTGATCTTTTAGAAATCAACTTTGATATTTATTTGAAAAACAAACCAGTTTACTTGACGACCGAGCAATTATTAAAATTAAAAAATGATGGTTTTGGGATCAGCTCGCATGGTTGGGATCATCCGCTGTACAATCAATTGTCATTGGAGGATCAGTTGGCAAACACACAACGATCTTTGGATTACATGAGAGAAAATGAATTCTTAAATGACTCGTTTGCCTTTCCATTTACCGATCACTTGGTTGAAAATCAATTTTTTGATTCAATTTTCAAGCGAAATACTGATTTGAAATTTACGTTCGGAGCTGCAGGACTCAAGCTGGATTCCAATCCAAAAAACCTGCAAAGAATTCCAATTGAGATCGGAAATTATTCAGCGGAAGAGATTTTGAAAAATGAAATTCTGTATTATCAATTTTTAAAGAAATTCAATAAAAATAGGATTATCAGAAGTTGAAATTATGCTTTGAATAAAGTGTTGCTTATATTTGTTGAAACTATTTTTTTGTGATCAATATCGTAGGACTCGACAAAGAACAACTCAAAGGATTTACAAACTCCGAGGAATTTCAAAAATTTCCATTTGCACCGATTTCCGAACTAAGGGAACTTTCTCATATTCAAAATCCACGCGCACGTTCTGAAGATATTCTTCTGTTTTTAGCATATTCTGAAGATGATCTGGCTGGCTATCTTGGAATATTGCCAGATGACATTACTAATTCCAAAGGTGAAAAATTTCATTTTGGCTGGCTTTCTACTTTGTCGGTTAGCGAAAAATTCCGCGGTAAGCAGATCGCTCAAAAATTACTCTACGCTGCTGAGGATTCTTACAACAAAAGCCTAATGATCACAGAATTCACGGCAAGTGCAGAAGGTTTGTACAATAAGCTGGGTTTCTTTGATTATCTGGATCCTAAGAAAGCCGTTCGTTATTATTTCAAATCCAATCTCGCAGAACTTTTGCCCACCAAAAAACCTGTTTTTGAGAACAACAAAAAATGGCTGAAAAGGTTGGATAATCTTCTCAATATTTTCATTCCGTATCTCAGCAATGGAAAGAATCATCTTTACAAAGTCACGAAAACTTTTGATAAAGACCTTGAGAAATTTATCAGCCAACAGAAAACAAATCCTATTGGAAGAAGTTCTCCGGAATTCCGCTGGATCCTAGATTTCCCATGGCTCTCCAGAGAAAGAGAACAGCCAAATTATCTCTTTTCCTCATTTTCGAAAGATTATGAAATGTTTTGGGTCAATATCTATCAGCAACAACAAATCGTCGCAACGATGCTTTGTTCGCTCCGAAATTCTCATCTCAAAGTCCATTATTATTTTGGGAACGAGAATCTGATTTCAGATATTCTTCCAAAGATCATCAAAAAATACAAGGTCAAAATGATGACCATCTTTGATGATAAGCTGAATGCTGCTATTAATAAAAATAAATCTCCAAGCGCAATTTACAAACGTCAACTTTTGAGAAAGTATCTTATTCATAAAAATCTAAAGGAAAAAATTGGAAAAGATTTTCAATATGACTTTAAAGATGGCGATGGCGATTTCTCGTTTACTTAAATTACCAAATGATCAACGAAATCTATAAACTTGATGATTTGATTTTCAAACCTTTGAACTATCATCTTTCAGAAATACATCCAGACAAGGAAGCTGACGAGTATTTTGGGTTTGATTTTAAAATCAATGACATTAAGATCAAATTCAGAAAGTCAAAATTGACGCCGAAGAAAATTGGACAATTCGTTACATTTTGGAAGCGAGATCAAAACAGGAAAACAGTTCCTTTTGATGTTGATGATGATTCTGATTTCTATATTATTTTAATGGAAGAAGATGCGAAAGCTGGATTTTTCATTTTTCCAAAATCGATTTTAGAAAAAGAAGATTTGATTTCCAGTCAATTAAAAGCGGGAAAACGCGGATTCAGGATTTACTCGGACTGGCATTTTCCAACCAGCAAACAAGCTGAGAAAACCAAAATTTGGCAAACACGATATTTTATTAATTTCTCTGATACAGAAAATTCGATTCTTGAGAAATTTGAAACCATCTTGAATTCTAAAAATCAGTAGAAACCAATTTCAATAACTTATCTTTGCAGCAAATCATTATTTTATGTCATTCGAGTCGTTAGGATTATCAAGCAACATCATCAATTCTGTCAAAAAACTAGGTTATTTGAAGCCGTTTCCAATCCAAGAACAGGCCATTCCAGTGATCTTGGAAGGAAAAGACCTGATGGGAATTGCGCAGACAGGTTCCGGAAAAACGGCTTGTTTTGTAATGCCGATCTTGGAGAAGTTACAAAATACAGAAGTAAAGAAAGACCGAAATATTCAGGTTTTAATATTGGTTCCGACTCGAGAATTGGCCATCCAGATCGATGAAGTGTTCCGGGCTTTTACAGATAATCTGAAGCGTGACATCCGAACGATGGCAGTCTATGGCGGTGTTTCCATCAATCCACAGATGAAGGGCATGTTTGGTGTAGAAGTTCTGATTTCGACGCCAGGACGATTGTTAGACTTGATCGAGCATAATGCGTTGAGTATCTCTGGAATCCAACATTTGGTCATTGACGAGGCAGATAAGATGTTCCAACTTGGTTTTGGCGAAGAGATGAATAAACTTTTCGGACTAATGCCTGTGATGAAACAAGTGACTCTGTTCTCTGCAACTCTGGATGACAAGGTTTCTGAGATGAAAGAACGGCTTTCCATCAACCCGACTTTGATTGAAATTAAGAAAGAAGAAATTCAGATCGATGATATTGAACAAATTGCCTACCATGTTTCGCCAGAAAATAAAGGTCCATTTTTAAGATATTTGATCAAAGAAAAAAAGGTTGAGAAAGCATTAATCTTCGTTTCTTCTACTCGCTCTGCAGATAATCTGGTCGAGAAACTGAAAAAAAATAAAATAAAAGCGGTTGCCATCCACGGGCAGAAATCACAAGGTGCCAGACGAAATAACTTGGAGGAATTCAAAGTGAATGGCGCTCAGATCTTGGTAGCGACGGACCTGCTTGGTCGTGGGATTCACATCGATTCTTTGCCATGCGTCATCAACTACGAATTGCCACGTTCGCCTTTGGATTACATTCACAGAATTGGTAGAACTGGTCGTGCAGGAGAAAAAGGAACCGCCATCAATATCCTGACGGATGACGAGTTGCAACATTTCCGCGTGATCCAAAAGAAAATGGGCAAAAAGGTGACCTTACAAAGAACAGAGGGAATTGACCTTCACGGCTATTAATTCTAGTCACAATCACAATCTTGTCGTCGGTGACGTTTGAAAGCACTGTCCCAAAAAGGATAGAATTTGATTGCCAAATAGACATTGGCATTGTGAAGTTTTTTTTGTTTAAATAGAATTGGAAATACATTTTCGCTTCCCAAGATCAAAGGTCCAAGTCTGACGTAGCCACCAAATTGCAAGCTTTTATATTCTGATAAGGTAGATGAAATACCATAACCAATTCCTTCCTTTTGAATAGAATAATTGGCATTGACGATATTATTTCGTTTCAAAGAATTTTCGAAGATCGGAACACGCTGGATCCAATTGACATTAACAAAATGATGCTCTTTGATGCGCTGACTGTAATTGATGTTGATGCTTGTCGGCAGACCTATTTTGAAACCATTCCCAATAAACGAAGCATTCTCATTTCCATAAGTTTCCTGGCTAAGTAGTCTCAAATATTGCTCTGGGCTTTCAAATTTCTGGTTGTCAAAATTTGGATTGTTTTGTAGCCATATCGTGTTTCCATTTTTGAATTCGTGGTTGATGCCATTTTTAAAATTCACAGCACCAATATCCAAAATATTAAAGGATAATTTAGAATTGTATTCGTCTTCTCTAGGATCTCTGTCGACCACTGCAATCCCGACATCCAGACCAAGACCAGATCCATTTTGTTTGTATTCGTACCGTTTGCTTTCAAAGTTGTAATTGGTGATGTAGCTTGCTGTCAAGTTGTAGTTGGAAGCGTAGATACTTCTGCGATTGGGGTTTTCGCCAATGGCCGGCTCAGTCGAAGTTAATTCAATATCCTGATGACTAATGATATTTGCCGCGTCCAGACCTATGGCATATTTCACATTGATTCCGAGAATCCACTGTTTGTCCGAATTGGGAAAGATCGTTGTGGCAGCGTTGATCCCGATCTCGTTCCAGTTCATCACATTGGTATCGAAAGGTTTCATCTTGTAGTCATCTGGTTGTGGAATCATCTGATTACCAAAGCGAAAGTAATTGTCAAAACCCAGGAAAGAATTGTAGGTTCTCATCCTGCTGAATAGACCAAAAACATACTTTTTTTCCCGAATGTTTGCAGTCATTGAAAAGGAAGGTCCCAAAATTTCAGAAGCTACCAAAAGGTCAGCTTTTCCTTTGTTGTAAAAATCAAAAACGTTGGCTTGATTTTCACCTGTGATATTTTTTCTTGGGTTTGCAGCTTGTATGGGATTGCTAGCTAAGCCCAAAAGACTTTGTTGCGAAATATAAGCATAGTTATTCTGAAGAAATACATCAGCAGATATCAGATTGACATCCCAAGGATGTTGATTGAAATAAGGTTGCGTTGGCGATAATCCTGCAGAGTTGATCCCACTATAATTATCATTGAGAAACGAAAAATTGTTTTGTGCCGTCATTTTAAAAAAACAGAACAGAAACAAACAAAAACAGAATAACCTAAGCATCTTAAATTGAGAATGACTATTAAACTCAAATGAAAATAAAATATTGCATCAAAAATAAAATTGTTGAACCTACTGATCTCATCAATGATGTTATATCAATGAATTTAAGCCATCAAGTATTACGCCACTACATTGAGATTTAAAATGATCTCTTGGATCTCTTCGGCTTTATTCACCGTCATAATTCTAAAAAGTAATTTTGACAAAACAAAAAAGACCGAATTTCTTCAGTCTTTAATATTTTCTAAAAGCCAACCGCAAAAAGCAACCAGCCAAAAGCTATTTATAGCATTTTCAAATTGTTCACTTCTTGTTCCGTTAGGATTCTCCAGTGTCCTCTTTTGATATTTTTCTTGGTAAGTCCAGCGAACATCACACGGTCAAGTCCTTCCACTTCATAACCCAATTTCTGGAAAATTCTGCGAACTACTCTATTCCATCCGATGTGGATCTCGATGCCAACTTCATTTTTCGGTTTCCCTTCGATGAATGAGATGCTGTCAACCTCTGCAACACCTTCTTCCAAACGGATTCCTTCGCCGATCAACTTCATATCATCATTCGTCAATTTTCTATCCAACACAACGTGATAGATCTTTCTCATAGCAAAAGATGGATGCGTCAGTTTTTTCGTGATGTGACCGTCGTTTGTCAAAAGGATGACACCAGTCGTTTGTCTGTCCAATCTTCCAACTGGGAAAATTCTATACGGCGACGCATTTGCAGTCAAATCCATCACTGTTTTTCTTGCTTTTTCGTCTTTGGTAGTTGAGATGTAACCTTTTGGTTTGTTCAATAGAACATAAACCGGTTTTTCTGGTGTGATATTTTGGCTGTCGAAAACCACTCTATCCGTTTTCTGAACCTGATAACCCATTTCTGTCACCACTTTTCCGTTCACTTCCACAAGACCTTGCGCAATCAATTCGTCTGCTTCTCTTCTACTGCAAATCCCAGAATTCGCAATATACTTATTAAGCCTGATGGTATCTTTATGAACCTCTTTACTGATTTTTTCCAATCTTCTTCTTTGGATGAAAGATTTGGTTTTGTCCTCAGCGGTTTCTGGTCGGATGTATGGTTTTTTGTTTGAAGGCTTTTTATTGAAAGGCTTTTTATCGCCATTTTCGTATTTGTCTCTACTGTCAAAATTACGGTCGCCACCTCTTGTTGTCTTAGGTTTACGCGCACCTCCTGCAGATGGTCTGCTTTTGGACGTTCTTTCGCCAGAGCTACGGGAGTTTCCAGAAGGTCTGCTACTACCTGCACTTCTAGGTTTTTTGTCTCTTTCTGGTCTTTTTCCGTCTTCGCTCATTTCTAAAAATTTTTGCAAAGATAGTGAATTAGTTAAGAGTTACGAATTCTGAGTTTAAGAATTCTAAAAATTGAGAATAATGTAATTTCTTTTAATTATTAGATGTCATTAAACTTTTCTAACTCATTTAAATTTCCATTATAATTCTTCAAGAATTCAGATAAATTTTCAAATATCTCTTTCACTCTGATTTCTGCGTCGTGATTTAAATAATATATTTTTCCTTTTCTATCAACTCCAATATAATCTCCATTTTCTAAATCTAAAATAGTATAATATTTATTGCTATCAAATTCTATTTCAAAACAATTTTCTAAATCTAATTTTTCGATTTCTTCACTAGAGTAAAGATTCAGTATTTTTTCTACAACTTCTTTATCAGGATTAACAGTATTGACCGTTTTAATAATCAAATCACGTAATCGTATATTGTTAATATCAAATATCTTGTGAAATATTTTAGGGTTTTCGTGAAGAATAAAAGTCAGTTGATAATTGGAAAAAGAGCAGGGAATATTTTCAAAAATTTTTCTTTTTGTATTGTAAAATTCTATTCCATTGATGTTCAGAATATGACGAGGTAATCTTTGCAATTTACGGTATGCCTCTTTATCTCTCACTTCTCGTAATATTGAAATGCCTTTTGGTTCGAATGAAAAATAAATATTTGAAATTTCTGAAATCATTTTCTTATTTGTGATTTCAAAGTTTTCATCATAATCGGTCAATTGTTGAATAAGTTTTCTCTCAATTTCTTTAATTTGATTAATAGAAATTTTAGACTGAAACAATCCTTTAAGAATACCTCGCATAATTTCAAAAATAAAAATTATTCAAACATTTCAGCCAAACGAACTGACTTTATCTCAGAATCATCATAAAGTTCAGAAACCAATTTCTTAACTTCCAGTTTGGGATAAAGATTGACACCAATGATTTTGATTTTCCCTTCTTCCACCCAGCTTTGTTCTTTGGTTGCCTGTTCGAAAATCATTTTTTGGATTTCTCCTGATTTCAATAGTTCTAGATAACCGCCTTTTTCCTCGATGTCTAGAAATAGTTTCCAGGATTTTTCAGCAAATTGGTGGGTAATGGCTTCCACGAAATAACTTCCGGAAGTTGCATCTTCAAAAACGTTGATAATGCTTTCGTAAGCCAAAACGATCTGTTGTTTGAAGGAAATCTCTTTGGAAAGTTCTGTTGGATTTTCGATTTTATAATTGTTGCAGAAAACCGCATCAGCGCCACCAATCATTGCGGAAGCCAATTCCAAAGTAGAACGAATCAGATTGTTGTCTTGGTCGTTTTTCGATTTATTTCTTAGTGAAGTTTCAACGAAAATGTACGGAATCAAATCTTTCTCAAACTCTCTGGAAAGCTGGTTAAAAAGATATTTGAAAGCCCTAATTTTGGCAATCTCAAAGAAATATTGACTACCAACTGCAAATTTGAAAATTAATTTATCTAAAATATCAGCACCAAATCTCTCCACCAATTCTTTTGATTTCGCCAAAGCAAAACCCAATTGTTGAATGATAGAAGCGCCAGAATTCTGATGTAAACTGACATCAACACAGATCTTTCTTTCAAATGATTTTGATAACAATTCACCTGAAAGATGTTCATTGATCTCCGCTTTGTGATCATCAGAAAAAACATCAATTAAAGAAAAGTATCGGTTGGATTCTTGTGTTAAGATATGCTCTGAAAGCTTGGCATTATTAATGAAAATAGATTTCTCATCAAGATTTTCAACGTTTTCATTGAGTAGAAAAGCAAAAGCTTGGTCTTCCAAACCTTCCTGATATTCTGCTACGAGATGTGTACTCTCCTCTACTTTTGGAAGGATTTTATATTCAGAATTGTTTTGGTAATAAGGTTTTACATCAACGTCCTCGAGATTCTCTTTTTGGAGAATTGCGTAGATGTCATCTGTTTTGAGTTGCTTTTTGACAAGTTGCTCCCAATTTTCCAATGTACTCATTCTGAAAGTTTTTTACTTCTTAGCAATTTTTGAACTGTCCACTACCAAGATGAAAATCTCCTCATTTGGTTTTTTCATAAAGTAGTTTTCGCGGGCGTACTTCTCTTTTTCTTCTTTGTTGTTCATCAGTTTACGGTAGAATTTGTCATTCTTTTCATATTCTGTTCTGTAGAAATCGAGTTGTTTTTCATAGCGTTTTATTTCGCCATTCAGTTCATTGATCACCAAAAAAGAGGTGCTGTCAAAAAATATCATCCAAACCAAAAAACCGATAAGCGTCAACAGATATTTGTTGAACACATAAGTTTGAAAAAACTTCATTGTGGGCGATTTTTTCTTGATTTCTTTTATCAGTTCTTTCATGGTCAAATCATTATTCTTGGTTACAAATCTGCAGCCCGGCTTGAGTGGAAATCCTTTTTTTGCGGCTGGAAAAGCTTTGGAAAAAGATTGGGAACGGAAGACGGAAATAGCTGCCCTAAAAATTACTATTCTATTAATGAACTTTTTTAAGCGAGTTATTTATCACTGTCGTCAGAAAATCAATCGCTACTGAGTTTTGTCTCATATTTGGAACGATCAGGTCAGCTTCATTTTTTGAAGGCTCGATGAATTCCTGATGCATCGGTTTCAAGGTTGTTTGGTAACGGTGAAGAACTTCCTGCAGATCTCTACCTCTTTCCTGCGTGTCTCTACGTATTCTTCGGATCAATCGTTCGTCAGAATCTGCGTGTACAAAAACTTTCAGGTTGAATTCCTTTAGTAATTCCTTATTCGTCAAAACCAAAATCCCTTCTACAATCAGAACGTTTTTGGGCTCTACTGTGATGTGATCACCTGTTCTGGAATGTGTTACGAATGAGTAGATCGGCTGTTCTATACTTTGATGATTTTTAAGCGCTTTGACGTGTTGCAACATCAATTCAAAATCGATGGATTTCGGATGGTCGTAGTTGAGCACTTCCCTTTCGGACAAAGTCAAATTTGGATTATCGTGATAATAATTATCTTGAGAAAGCACATTAACACCTTCAATATTAAGTTGTTGCAATATTTTGTTTACAACAGTAGTTTTTCCGGAACCTGTTCCACCGGCAATTCCAATCACGAGCATTTTTACAATTTTTACAAAAATAATATAATTTTTATTTACACTCGTTTTTAATGTGGAAAATTTGAAATTTAGACATAAAAAAAGCTAGTCGAAACTAGCTTTTAGGTTATCTTCTTCCACTCGACCTCTGGGAATTGTTCTCTTGCTGAACTTGAGGCTGTGCTCGGTTGCTGTTCTGTGATTCAGACCTTGTATTGGTCTGAGGTTGCACTCTAACGTTGTTCTGAGTTCTATTTCTCATTCCATTATTGGTATTGGGCTGAACTCTGGTGTTATTTTGAGGTTGATTTCTAGTCCCATTGTTAACGTTCGGCTGAACTCTTATATTGTTTTGATTTCTACCGATGTTCTCTTGACCTCTACCAGTTGTTTCAGTCCTAGTTCTGGTTCCGGTGGAAATTCTGTTCTGCAAAGAACTTCTTTTAGGCGAAATAATGATATTTCCCTGATTTCTGTTTCTTGAACTATAGATGGCTCCATTTCTATAATAATTATTGTTGTAGTCCAAATAGACGGCGTTTGGCGCATACCAATAACCATCTGGTGACTGGTAATATCCATCTCTGTAACCATCGGAATAGCCTTGAGAATATGGGTCGTTATTATTATAGGCATAAGCGTCCGAGGTCGTCATACAAGAAGTCATTGTAAATGCGATAAAGGACGGAACTAATATTTTAAATAGATTTTTCATTATTTCTTGGTTTTAAAAATTACGTTAGTCGTAACACTTAGTTAGATTACAAACTATCTGCCAAGTTAAATTTTGGTAGAATAATCAATAAAATTCCTGTAATCAATGAAAACTATTCTTCAGGCGAAATCCCGAGAACGTAATAGAAAACCGCCAAATCTCTGGCCAGAAATTCACGTGTGTGATTTCTGTAAAAACTTTCGTTTTTGGTCACGTCCTGAGCATCAAAACCTAACGCATTCATTCCATTGTTTCGGGCAAAAAACAAGGCTCGGAGATTGTGAAATCCTTGCGAAACGATGATGACATTTTTTTGCTTGTAAACATTTTTACAATTCAAAATACTCTTGTGCGTGTTGAAACCTTTTGGGTCTTTGATGATGATATTTTCCGGAACGCCTTCGTTATAGACCAAAAAATTCTTCATTGCTTCGGTCTCGTCGTAGTTTTTACTTTTCTCCCCGCTGACGATGATTTTTTTTATTTTTCCGTGATGATAGAGCGTTCCAACGGCGTCCATTCTGGCTGTGAAATAAGGATTTGCAACGCCCGAACGCATCTTCGGCGACGTTCCCAAAACTAAGGCGCAATCTCTCGGCGGAACTTTGCTGATTTTGGTATACGTTCTCCCACTCGTCAAGGCAACCACCCAGAAGTTCGCCAAAATCATCAGCAAAATCCCAACTTCCAAAAGCCTGAAAGCTATTTTGAGAATGTTTGTAATTGCCTTAATCATCGTTAAATCATATCAAAATCCAAATAAATTTCCTTGCTCATCGCAATAGCTGTACAAGGTAAGATTTTTCCCTGATGTTTTTCGTTATCTGTCAAATATTCGTCTTCCGTCATATCAACTTCTCCGTTTTTCAGGTAGCAAAGACAACTTCCACAGATTCCGGATTTGCAGGAATAAGGAAGTTTGTAACCCAAATCCAACAGTTGCTGAAGGATTTTTCGCTCGTTATTTTTTAGGATAATGCCATCTTTTTCGATGTGGTTGAATTTGATTTTAACTTCCACATTTTCAATCAAAGGAAATTCTTTTTCCATTGGATAGATGTCTTCATTGTAAGCCTCGAACAACTCAAAATGAATATTTTTTTTCGGGATTCCGTGATTGTAGCAGGCGTTTGCAACCGATTTTATCATTGCGCCTGGACCACAAATCAACACTTTGTCTGTGCTGTCCCAGATTGTAGATTCTTCGTCATCCTCGTCCAGATGCAGGATTTGGTTAATGATAAGCGAGACTTTTTTCTCATCAATTCTTCCTTGAAACAACTTGTCTTTCACAGGTGCCTGCGAAATGAAATAGAAACATTCCAATCTTCCGCCAGATTCTATTTGAAGCTTTTCCAGCTCATCTTTCAGAATAATATCTTCGTAACTTTTGTTGCCATAAAAGAGAAAAATCCGCGTTGTTTTTTCCTCAATCAAAATATTTTTGATGTGACTGAGGATTGGCGTAATGCCGATTCCCGAAGCGAAAGCGATGATTGTACGTTTCTCATTCGGTTTTGAATTAAGGAAAAATCTTCCCAAAGGTTCGCTCACAGAGATTTCGTCCCCAACATTGTAATTATCAAAAAGGAATTTGGTAGAACTATTTTCACCATTGATTTTGATGGCCAATGCCAATCTCTCTTCGGAAGGCGCAGAGGTAAAAGAATAATCGTTCTGAATTTCCTTTTCATTAAAGTGATATTTCAGCGTCACATATTGCCCAGCACGAAATTGAAATCGCGATTTCAACGCCTCTGGAATCTCTAATTCCAACGCAAAAGCTTGTTTGGTCAGTTGTTGTTTTTTAGCTACTTTTAGCCTGTGAAACTGAGGTTGGTTGGCTACTGTTAATTGATTCTCCATTGTCAAGAATCAAATTTAGAGAAAATTGACAAAAGAAAAAATCTAAATTCAACACAAGCTCGTAAATTCATTTAAATTAAAATTCAATGAAAAAGATAATATTGTATTCTCTTCTATCAATCAGCTTTTTAGCTTGTAAAAAGAATGATGAAAAAGTGGCAGAAGCTCAGGCGAAAGAAGATTCGATAAAAGTTGAACCTTCAAAATCCGAAGCCGACGTTGCAGAATTGGTGGAGTTTTCTCCTGAAAAAATGTCGGCTTACATTCAAAATAAAAATCCTGACACTTTGTATGTAACCAATTTTTTCGCCACTTGGTGTGGACCTTGTATGCACGAGATTCCTTTTTTCCACAAAAAGATGGAGGAATTGCAAGGTCAACCTGTGAAATTCACGTTTGTAAGTCTTGACAACAAAACTGATTGGGCAACCGAAGTCAGTGATTTTGCGGATGAATTTAACATCAGAAAAAATGTAACTTTATTGGACGGAAGTCTTTTGAAACCAGAGTTTTTCAAACAAAATTTCAAGACTTGGGACGGTGGTGCAATTCCATTTACATTGATTAAAAAAGGCGATAAAGTGGATGAAACCTTGGGTTCTATGACGGAAGAAGCGTTAAATCAGAAAATAAAATTATTTCAATAAGATTTTCAATTTTATGGTGCAAAAATTTAAAATAGCTTCATTATTATCATACTTCTTTATTTTTATTATGGGAAGTATGATTGCGATGCCTTTTGGATGTATCTTACTTTTGTCATTTTTAGATTTTAGTGTTCTGAAATACACAATTTTTGGTATTGTTGGAATTATAATTTTATTTTATAATTTGAATAGAAAAACAACTAATATCAAAATAATAATTGATGTTCTTGTCTTCCTTTTACTTTTATATCCGATAATGAATCGGCTATTTTTATTTTCTATGAGTTTTTTAAATCATCCAACATTTTACATTCCATTAGGATTATTCATAAGTTTCTACTTGATTTCTATATTTTTTGAATTCAAAAATTTGAGAACGATTAATATAAATTCGTGAAAAATAAGTTCGGAGTTCTTTGCTTTTTTATCATTATCGGAATCATTATTTCGTTCATCATCAATTTGAATATTGGTTATGCAAAACTTTCATTTTCAGATTTTTATAATGAATCTGCGGAACAATTTGAAATCGCAGGATTCAGAATCAATCGGTCTTTAGCAATGATTTTGGCCGGAATTGCGATTCCGACGAGCGGTTTTCTTTTGCAGGAATATTTCAAAAATCCTTTGGCTGGTCCGGATGTTTTGGGAATCACGTCGGTTTCCAGTTTGTTTGTGGCGTTTTATATTTTCTTTTCGCAAGATGTTTTGATTCCGGATTTCCTGCAGAATAGTTTTATCAGTTTGTCATCAATTCTTGGAAGTCTTGTTTTGATGGTGGTTTTGCTGTTATTTTCGAATCGTTTTCGAGACAAAAGTTTCATCATTATTTTCGGATTTCTGATTTCGGCTTTGGCTGGAGCAGTTGTTTCATTCCTTCAGTTTTATGTGGAAAGTCAAAGTCTGAAAAACTATATTCTATGGACTTTCGGAGCAAATAATCAGGCTAATTTTTCTCAGATTTCAATCTTAACCATTTTAATAATTATCGGATTATTTTTCACTTTCAAATCCATAAAACCGCTGATTGGAAATTCTCTTGGAGTTGCTTATGCGCAAAGTTTTGGCGTGAGTCAATCGAAGTTGAAAATCAGTATCATTGTCGCTTCATCCATTCTATCAGCTTCTGTGACCGCTTTTTTGGGTCCGATTTTATTTATTGGCGTTGTGGTTCCGCATTTTTGCAGAATGCTTTGGAATCCCGCTCAGCTTTGGCACCAATTGATTTTGAATGTTGTGTTGGGAGTTTTTGTGATGCAAGTTTTTTCAATCATTTCAGAACTCAGTCAATTTCCGATTAATATTATTACGACGTTTTTTGGGATTCCTGTGATTTTGTTGATGTTGATTAGAAAAGTCTGACACGAGGACACAAGGTTTTTTTATACAATAATGTGTTTTAAGACACAAGGTTTAACTTCGTTAAATTTGAAAATATTCGATTTTCTTTTGTACTAAAGCAATATGATAGTTGTGTCTTGATGTTTTATAAATTTTCATTTTTTTCAATCAAAAATTTTATTTTACATTAGATAAAAAAACAAATGACTGAAAATGAATTATCAAAAATCGTGTTTGATGCTGGACTGAAAATCCATAAGAAACTAGGTCCTGGTTTATTTGAAACTGTTTATGAAGAATGTTTATTTTATGAACTACAAAAACAAGGTTTGAAAGTTGAAAAACAAATCGTTCTACCAATTGTTTATGAGGAATTAAAAATTAGCAACGCTTTTCGGATTGATATTTTGGTTGAATCTAAATTAATCTTGGAGATAAAAGCTGTTGAGTTTATAAATCCATCTCACAAAGCACAGCTTTTAACTTATCTGAAAATGACAAACTGTAAATTGGGATTGCTAATCAACTTTAACGAAGAAACATTTAGAGCAGGCGTTTCAAGAATAATAAATGGTTATTTTTAAATTAAATATAACCCAAAAGTGCAAAAAAACATTTCATTAAAAATTAGACCATAAGGAATAATTTCCCATTTAACGAAGTTAAACCTCGTGCCTTAAAACATACTTAATAAGAAAAAAACTTTGTGCCTTTGTGTAATCAACAATATATGTTTTTAGATATCAAACACGCATCAATCGGTTATTCAGAACCATTAATCTCTGACATCAACACTTCTTTAGAATTAGGCGAAGTTTGCCTTTTGATGGGAAATAACGGCATTGGGAAAACGACTTTAATCAAATCCATTCTTGGTCAGAACGAACTTTTGAGTGGCAAAATTTCCATCAACGGAACATCAATTCAGAAATTGAATTCAAACGAAATAGCCTCTCAAATTGCCATCGTTTTTTCGAAAGCGGAAATTCCTGATAATTATACAGTTACCGATTTGATTTCATTGGGGAAATACATTCATTATCCTTATTATTTTAAATTGAATGAAAAGGATAAAACTGAAATCGATGACATTATTGACAAATTAAACTTAACCCAGTTTCGAAATAAAAAACTCACCGAACTTTCTGATGGAAATCTCCAAAAAGTCTTTATTGGAAGAGCTTTAGCACAGAATTCACCTTTCATTATTTTGGATGAACCAACAACGCATTTGGATGAAGAAAACAAATTAATGATTCTCTCCTTAATTCGAAATCTTGCGAAAAATGAAAATAAACTGATTCTCTTCTCTTCCCACGATTGGCGATTGGCAAAGGAATTTTCCGACAAAATCTGGTGGTTGAAAGACAAAAAACTCATCTACGGAATTTCCGAAGAAATCATTCTCAACAATCCAGAATTGATTACACCAAAGATTTTGGATTTCAACAAAAACTTCCATCCGCCCGAAATCGATGCGCCGAAGTTGGAAAAAGAAATGATGTTTTCTTTCCTTCAAAAAAACTTCGCTTCGGATTTGAGTAAATTTAAATTGACGTTTAAAAATAACATTTGGGAACTGAAATCGGATAATTTTTATGATAATTGTCATACATTGACAGAAATTAAACAATCTCTGCAAAACATTATCAACACTGATAATTCCAATTAAATGAACTTTAACAGGTTTTATTTACTGCGACTCGCATAGTAATTAAAACATTGATTATAAACAACTTAACAATTAAAACTTGAAAATACTATGCATGCATAGTATTTTTTTTATATTTGTAAAGAGTGCTTCAATAAGTTAATTATGGAAAACAAAAATTCAGAAAAAGTAGAAAGTGTAGATTTGATGTTAAAGTCAGCTTGGCTGGCTGTTTCGAAGATGTATTCGGACCAGGCGTCCTTGCACAACTCAACTGCTGTACAAGCACTTACACTTTTGAAAATCGACCCAAAGGAAGGAACAAGAAGTACGAATCTTGGTCCAAAAATGGCAATCGAACCAACGTCGTTGACGAGAATCATCAAACTTCTGGAAGACAATGGTTACATCTACAAAGAAAAAACCACTACGGACAAACGCGAAGTGATTATCAAACTCACGGAAAAAGGCATCAATTCTAGAAATCTCTCCAAAGAAGTGGTCATCAACTTCAACAAAAAAATCGTGGAAAGAATCGAACCAGAGAAATTTGAAATTTTCAAAGAAGTGATGAACGACATTTTGAAAATTGCCAACGAACTTAATCATAGAAAGTAATTATTAAGAAAGATAAATTCTCGCTGATTAAGCAAATCGAGCAGATTAATCTGCAAAATCCTTAAAATCTGCGAGAAGAAACTCTTCTGTAAAATATTAAATCACAAAACAATTCTAATAATGAACAGAAAAATAAAACACGTTACAGTCCTCGGCTCCGGCGTGATGGGTTCCGGAATTGCCTGTCACCTGGCTGGAAACGGGATTCAGGTATTGATGTTGGATATGCCTGCGAAAGACTCAGAAAATGCCAACAAGAAAACGAGAAACAGCGTGGCGCAAGGTCATCTTGACAGCGCTTTGAAAAGCAATCCTTCACCAATCTACGACAAATCCTTCGCTTCCAGAATTACGGTTGGAAACTTCGAAGATGATTTGGAGAAAATCAAAAACTCGGATTGGGTGATTGAGGTGATTGTCGAGAGATTGGACATCAAACAATCGATGTTCGAGAAAGTGGACAAACTTCGCAAACCAGGAACTTTGATTACTTCTAATACTTCAGGAATTCCGATTCATCTGATGTCTGAAGGAAGGTCGGAAGATTTCCAAAATCATTTTTGTGGAACGCATTTCTTCAATCCACCAAGATATTTGAAATTGTTTGAAGTGATTCCAGGTCCGAAAACGGATAAAGCTGTTGTGGACTTCTTTATGTCCTACGGCGAGAAATTCCTTGGAAAAACGACGGTTCTTTGTAAAGATACACCCGGTTTTATCGGGAACAGAATCGGTGTTTATTCGATGGCGAAAATTATGGAATTGACCGAGGAAATCGGTTTGACCATTGAAGAAGCTGATTCTTTGACAGGCGATTTGTTGAATCGGCCAAAAACAGGAACTTTCAAATTGGGAGATTTGGTAGGATTGGATACGGCTTTCAACGTGACGAAAGGTCTTCAAGCCAATTTGAAAGATGACGAAATGGTTCAGGCTTTGAAAGATTCCAAGACTTTAAATCATTTAATTGAAAATAAATTCCTAGGCGATAAAGCGAAAAAAGGATTCTATTATAAAGAAAAAGACGCTGGTGGAAATGTCAATCGTTTCGTTCTCAATTATGAAACGCTTGGTTACGAACCGACGAAACAGCCAAAACTTCCAATCGTTAAAACGGCGAAAGAAGCCGGAAGTTTGAAGAATCGTTTGCCAATTTTGTTGCAAGACCAAACCAAAGCTGGTGAATTGATTAGAAAACATTACGCTTCACTTTTCGCTTACGTTTCTCAGCGCGTTCCGGAAATCACCGATGTGTTCTACTCCATCGATGATGCGATGAAAACCGGTTATGCTTGGAAATATGGTCCTTTCGAAAACTGGGATTTCTTGGGAATTCAAAAAGGAATTGATTTGGTGGAAAGCGAAGGCTACAAAGTTGCTGATTGGGTTAAAGAAATGCTGGCTTCCGGAAACGAATCTTTCTACAAATTGGAAAATGGAAAGCAGTTATTCTACAATCAAAATACAAAAACTTATGAACCGATTCCAGGTTTGGACGCTTTCATTATTCTTGATAATATCAGAAAAGAGAAGACCATTTGGTCAAATTCCGAATCTGCGTTAATCGACCTTGGTGACGGCATTTTGAACTTCGAATTCCGCTCAAAAATGAATTCTCTTGGCGGAGGCGTTTTGGAAGGTCTTAATAAATCGATTGACATTGCTGAAAAAGATTACAGAGGTTTGGTTGTTGGAAATCAATCTGATAATTTCTCAGTTGGCGCAAACCTCGCGATGGTAATGATGATGGCCGTTGAGCAAGATTGGTACGAACTGAATATGGCCATTAACCTATTCCAGCAAACATCGATGAAATTGAGATATTCCTCAATTCCAGTTATTGCGGCACCGTTTGGAATGACGCTTGGTGGCGGTTGTGAATTCTCGATGCATTCCGATAAAATCGTTGCTGCTGCAGAAACTTACATCGGTTTGGTGGAAGTTGGCGTTGGTTTGATTCCAGGCGGTGGCGGAACGAAAGAGTTCGCTCTTAGAGCTTTGAAAGGTGCTCTTCCAGACGATGTTAAAACCAATCATTTGCGAAATTACTTTATGAATATTGCAACCGCAAAAGTGGCAACTTCTGCTCACGAAGCTAAGCAAATGGGAATTTTGACAGACAAAGATATCATCGTTGTAAACAAAGACCGACAAATTGCGGAAGCAAAACGTCAGGCGATTGTTTTGGACGAATTAGGATATACACCACCAGTTCCAGAAAAAATAAAAGTGCTCGGAAAAGAATCAATGGGAATGTTCTACGTTGGAACAGACCAAATGGTTGCCGGCGGTTATGCCTCAGAGCACGACAGATTGATTGCCAACAAAATCGGCTACGTAATGACCGGCGGAAATCTCTCCGAACCAACAGAAGTTTCCGAACAATATCTTTTGGATTTGGAAAGAGAAGCGTTCCTATCACTTTGTGGCGAGAGAAAAACGCTTGAGAGAATTCAAACGATGTTGACGACTGGAAAACCGCTAAGAAACTAGACAGGAGATTAGAAGACTGGAGACAAGAGACAATTAAAAACGATTTACACAATGCACAATATTAGAAAATTAAAAATCTGGAATGATTCTATTGATTTAGTAATTGAAGTCTATAAAGCTTTAGCTACTATGCCAGTTGAAGAAAAATATGGTTTGTCTTCTCAAATCAAAAGATGTGCAGTTTCTATTCCTTCGAATATTGCAGAAGGTGCTGGACGAGAAAGAGAAAAAGAATTTTATCATTTTTTAAATATTGCCTATGGCTCTTCCTACGAACTTCAAACCCAGCTAATCATCTGTGAAAGATTAAATTTTATCTCATTGGAAATCAATGAAACATTATTAAATAAGTTGGAGGAAATTCAGAAAATGCTTTTTGTCTTCAAAGAAAATCTCAAGAAAAACATTAATATTTAAATCTGACAAAGAGTCTCAAATCTCTTGTCTAAATATCTCTAAATCTATGAATGAAGCATATATAGTAACAGGATACAGAACAGCAGTTGGTAAAGCGCCGAAAGGTTCTTTGCGTTTTACCCGCCCGGATGATATGGCGGCAACTGTGATACAACATCTGATGAAAGATGTTCCAAATCTTGACCCGGCTCGCATCGACGATTTGATTGTCGGTTGTGCAATGCCGGAAGCAGAACAAGGCCTTAACGTCGCGAGACTGATTTCATTAATGGGACTAGACACTGACAAAGTTCCAGGTCTGACAGTCAACAGATATTGCGCCTCAGGCTCAGAATCGATTGCGATTGCGGCGGCAAAAATCAAAGCAGGAATGGCAGAGTGCATCATCGCTGGTGGCGCAGAAAGTATGTCGTACATCCCGATGGGTGGTTACAAACCGATTCCAGACACGGATTTGGCCAAGAAACATCCCGATTATTATTGGGGAATGGGATTGACTGCGGAAGCTGTTGCCAACGAGTTCAAAGTGAGTCGTGAGGAACAAGACCAATTCGCTTACAACTCGCATCAGAAAGCGATGAAAGCCATCAAAGAAGGAAAATTTGAAAACCAGATTGTTCCAATTGATGTTGCATATAATTTCCTTGACGAAAAGGAAAAAATCCAAACCAAAGAATACGCCTTCAAACAAGATGAAGGTCCAAGAGCTGATACATCGGTGGAAGCTTTGGCGAAACTTCGTCCAGTTTTCGCAGCGAATGGTTCTGTGACGGCTGGGAATTCTTCTCAAACTTCTGACGGCGCCGCTTTTACAATGGTAATGTCAGAAAGAATGGTCAAAGAATTAAATCTAACGCCAGTTGCGAGACTTCTCTCCTATTCGACTGTCGGCGTTCCGCCAAGAATTATGGGAATCGGACCAATGTTCGCCATTCCAAAAGCTTTGGAACAAGCTGGACTAAAACAATCCGACATCGATTTGTTTGAATTGAATGAAGCTTTTGCTTCTCAATCTGTTGCAATTTTAAGAGAATTGAACATCAATCCAGATATCGTAAATGTAAACGGTGGCGCAATCGCACTTGGACACCCGCTTGGCTGTACAGGAACTAAATTAACCGTCCAGCTTCTTGACGAAATGAAACGCAGAAACAGCAAATATGGTGTTGTGACAATGTGCGTGGGAACTGGTCAGGGTGCGGCGAGTGTGTTTGAGTTGCTTTAAAATCTAAAAATTCATAATCTCTTTCAAATGTTAGCTAATTCTTCATTAATATCCGAAATCAAAAACATTATTTCTCAATCTAGAGATAATGCGATTCGTTCGGTGGATTATCAGCGAACATTGATGTATTGGCATATTGGGCAAAGAATTTTTGAAGAAGAGCAAAATGGAAAAGAACGTGCAGAATACGGAACTTATCTTATAAAGTATCTTTCTGAGCAACTTCAACCAGAATTTGGAAGTGGGTTTTCTCGTCGGCAATTGGAAAAATACAGACAATTCTATAGAGTCTTCCCAATTGCGTCTGCACTGCGGACGCAATTGAACTGGACTCAATATAAGCTACTTACGTCTATCGATGATGAGCATAAAAGAGAATATTACATCGCCGAATCCGTCAAAAACAATTGGTCTGCAAGGCAATTAGAAAGACAAATCAACAGTAGTTTGTATGAACGGTTGTTGTTGAGCAACGATAAAGAAAGTGTTTTGGCAATCGCGAAAGGCGAAATGATTCCCAACGAGCCTTCCCAAATCATCAAGGACCCAATGGTTTTGGAATTTTTAGGTTTGAAAAAAGAATCCGCTTATTACGAAAAAGACTTTGAACAGGCGATTATCACCAACTTACAGGATTTTTTGTTAGAACTTGGAAACGGATTTTCATTTGTCGCGAGACAGAAAAGAATCCATCTGGAAGGTGATGACTTTTTCATTGACTTGGTCTTTTACAACCGATTGATGCAATGTTTCGTCATATTCGAAATCAAGACCCACAAGTTGACGCACGAGGATTTGGGACAGTTGCAAATGTATGTCAATTACTATGACAGAAAGGAAAAGCTGGCTCACGAAAACAAAACCATCGGGATTTTACTTTGTGCAGAAAAGAATAATGCATTGGTGAAATTTACTTTGCCAGAAAATAACGAAAGCATTTTGGCCAGTAAATATCAATTGTATCTCCCAACAGAAAGTCAAATTTTAGAAGCTCTCAAAATAGACCTTGATGAATTTAATAATCAAAAAAATTAAAAAAACAACAATAAAATGAGTACTGAAACCAAAACATTAAACGGTGGCGAATTCCTGGTAAAGGACATCACTGCTCAGGAAATCTTCAGCATCGAGGAACTTTCCGAAGAACAAAAAATGCTACGCGATTCTGCGAAAGAATTCATAGATAAAGAAGTGGTTCCGAACAAAGAACGCTTCGAGAAAAAAGATTACGCCTACACGGAAGAAGTGATGCGTAAAATCGGAGAATTGGGATTCCTGGGAATCGCTGTTCCGGAAGCTTACGGCGGACTTGGAATGGGATTCGTTACCACAATGCTGGCTTGCGATTACATCTCTGGAACAACTGGCTCATTAGCAACAGCTTATGGTGCGCACACGGGAATTGGAACTTTGCCAATCCTACTTTACGGAAGCGAATATTTGAAAAACAAATATCTTCCGGACTTGGCGGCGGGAACTAAATTCGGTGCTTATTGTTTGACCGAGCCAGATGCAGGTTCCGACGCAAACAGTGGAAAAACTAGAGCCAAACTTTCCGAAGACGGAAAACATTACATCATCAACGGGCAAAAAATGTGGATTTCGAATGCAGGTTTTGCAGACACTTTCACATTGTTCGCCAAGATTGACGATGACAAAAACATCACCGGATTCGTCATCAACCGTTCAGAATTGGAAAATCCTGAGAGCCTGACTTTCGGAGAGGAAGAACACAAATTGGGAATACGTGCGTCTTCTACGCGTCAAGTTTTCTTCAATGATATGAAAATTCCGGTTGAGAATCTTTTGGGCGAAAGAAACAACGGTTTCAAAATCGCTCTTAATGCCTTGAACGTTGGTCGAATCAAATTAGCGGCGGCGTGTCTGGATGCGCAAAGAAGAATCCTGAACCATTCATTAACTTATTCTACGGAGAGAAAGCAGTTTGGCGTTTCTATCAACACTTTCGGGGCAATTCGCAAGAAGTTGGCGGAGATGGCGACTGGCGCTTTTGTGAGTGAGGCTGGTTCTTACCGTGGTGCAAAAGATGTCGAAAACAAAATCGAGGAATTGGTTGCCGGCGGAATGAACCACGAGGAAGCGGAATTGAAAGGCGTGGAGGAATTCGCTGTAGAATGTTCTATTTTGAAAGTTTTCGTTTCGGATTTAGCACAGCATTCGGCGGATGAAGGGATTCAAATCTTCGGTGGAATGGGCTTCTCGGAAGATACACCAATGGAATCTGCCTGGAGAGATTCGAGGATTTCCAGAATCTACGAAGGAACAAACGAAATCAACAGACTTCTTGCCGTTGGAATGCTCATCAAACGAACAATGCAAGGGAAAATCGACCTTTTGACGCCTGCAAAAAATGTGGGGAAAGAATTGATGGGAATTCCGTCTTTCGACATTCCGGATTATTCAGAATATATGTCTGAGGAAAAAGAGGTCATCAAAAACCTGAAGAAAGTATTCCTGATGGTTTCCGGTTCTGCCCTTCAAAAATATATGATGGACATCGAGAAACAACAGCATCTTCTACTTAACGCTTCCGAAATCCTGAACCAAATCTATATGGCAGAATCTGCCATCCTGAGAGCGGAGAAACATTTCGACACCGATTCTGTGGAAGCATCAATGGCAAGACTGAATCTTTACAAAGCCGTTGACATCATCGCAACAAACGCCAAAGAAGGCATCGTGTCTTTCTCCGAAGGCGACGAGCAAAGAATGATGTTAGCCGGATTAAGACGTTTCACAAAATACGTAAACACGCCAAATCCAATTGCATTGACTGAGAAAATTGCATCTCATTTTATTGGGAAAGGTTCTTACTAGATTATCATTTTAATTATACCAAAAACCGCCTCAGATAATTTCTGAGGCGGTTTTTATTTTAAAGGTAATTCTTGATATTTCAATATATGCAATCACTTAAATTATAATTTCTCAAAAATAATTCCAGGTTTTTTCCCTTCTAATTTAGAACTATCATCAAATGCTTCTCCAATAAGTTTTCCATTATGGTATTTTAAATCGAATGAATCTAATCCGTAATCAGAAGATTCTCCACGTTCAATATAAGTATAATTTACTCCTTGAAGTATTATTCTATCTTGATTAATTTTACCTTCAAAAATCTGTTGAACTACTGTAATGCTTTCATCTTCAGTAAAATTAATCGTTGCTACTCCGCTTATTATATTTTCACTTTGATTTAAATTCATTGTGATTGAGTGTATAGCATCATTAAATTCCCAAGAGCCTTTCCAATTACCAGTAATATCGAATTCAGTTAAAGTCGTTATTTTTTTATTTTCTATTTGTTTAATTTCCGGAAATTTTTCCTTTGGAATTGATGTAATTCCTGAAAGATAATTTTCTATTTCAGGATTTTCTATGACTTTGTTAATTAGATTAGTTAAGCCTTTTTTTAAATTTATTCCCCAAAATGGGTCATTTACGTCGTAATATAAATATCGTAAATCTTTTAAATCAAATGGAACATCATCACTATTGCGAGTTAATATTATTACTGGTTTTCCAATCGCGTGAGCAAGCCCTATTTCATACAGCACATTTGGGTTTTTTCCGGTTAATTCTGCTATTACAAACCTGCAGCTTTTGATACTTTCCCAAATATCATCCATTATTCTTTGTTTACTATAAATTTCATCACCCCGAACACACTGTATGTTTAATTCCTCTAAAGTAGGTTTAATTATACTTTCATATTCAATCTGATATAGGTTGCTGAATGGCATCACTACAAAACAAGAATTTTCGATAGTTTTGATTTCAATGGTTATTTCTTTTGACATAATTTAGAATAGAATATTAACAAATTATTTTTATCAACTTGCTAACTTACAAATTTAAATCAAAACAAACTCAACTGAATCCCACCACTCTTCCCCGGCTTCGCATCACCAAAAACCGTTTTCCCACCAAACCGCCACGAGTTTTGTCGCTCCTCTTCTATCACTTCTTCAAGATTAAAATCCGGCGTGAAGTTCGCTTCCGTCCTCAAAGCAATTTCGTGAAGTTTCTTGATGGCTTTGCTCTTATCGGTGTTTCCCAACTTAGATTTCTCGATGCCGGTTCTTAGGATAGAAATGGTTTCGTCATAGGTTTTGGTAGGCACAGGAAACGGATGTCCGTCTTTCCCGCCGTGCGCAAAAGAAAACCGCGCTGGGTCCGTAAATCTCGATGGTGCACCGTGAATCACCTCACTCACAAGCGCCAGAGACTGCATCGTTCTGGGACCAACGCCTTTCAGCATCAGCAGTTCCTCAAAATTCTCAGGCTGATTTTCCCTCGCCAGCCAAAGAATATTTCCGAGTTTTTTCATATCCACATCACTGGCTAAAACCTCGTGATGCGCGGGCAAAATTAACCTTTGAAAATCCTGCATCCACTTTTCGGAATCGGTTTTTGTGATGTCCACAATCCCATTTCTGCTTTGTTCCGCTTGGGCAGAAGTCAGATTGAGAATATTGCCACGATTCACGCCAGAAATCCCCGTATGAGGCTCATTCACAAAAGAACTGACATTCTCGGAAAGCCAATGGTAACGCCTCGCAGTGCCGTCGGAATCGTGCATTCCTTGCTGAACAACCGCCCAATTCCCTTGGTCCGACAAAATAAAATTATGAAGATAAAGCTGATAACCATCCTGTATAGCCGTGTTGTCAACTTTCGCAGAAAGTTTACTGCATCGCACGAGCTCCGTGCCGTCAAGTCCGGTGGAATCTGCAATTTTCAGAAGTTCGTTCGGTGTGTCTTTAGAAAATTTTCCTTTTCCACCAGCGATATAGATTCCAAGCGATTTGGAATTGGGATTAATGGAACGTTTCAAAGCGCCCATCACAGAGGTCGTGATGCCGGACGAATGCCAGTCCATTCCCATCACCGCCCCAAAACTCTGAAACCAAAACGGGTCTGCCAATCGTCGCAGAACTTCATCTTTGCCATAATCCGCGAGAATTACTTCCACGATGGCAAGCCCAAGCTTGGACATCCGTTCATAAAGCCAAGGCGGAACCTGACCGTAATGTAAAGGCAAATCTGCAGTTCCGGAACGTTTCATTGTGTGAAATTACGACTAAATTTTATTTCTAACATCCAAAATTCTAAAACCAGATTTTGAATTAAAGGTAAAAAATGGCTCGCAGATTTTACAGATTCAGCAGATTCTTTTCAATATTATAAATCTGCTAAATCTGCATAATCAGCGAGAACCAAAAAACAAAAAAATCCGAAACGATGACGCTCCGGATTGATTTACTGTACAAATTTTATTGCTTAATTTTCTTTCTTAGAAAGGAAATAATCTTTTAATTTACCAAGATTTATTTTGTCGCTACCCACGAAGATTTCGTCTTCGGTAAGGAAAACCGGACGTTTCAAAAACGTGTAGTGGTCCAGTAGCAATTCTTTGTAATCTTTCTCCTGTAGGGTCTTTGGGTCAAGCTCCTGCAGTTTTATCTGATTCGATTTCTTATTGAAAAGGGCTTCATAAGAACCAGCCAATTTGTACATATCTTCAATTTCTTCCTCAGTAATAGGGTTGATTTTGATTTCGCGAAGCTCCCAATCTCTAGTGTCATATTGTCCTAATATTTTTCTACAGGTATCGCAAGTTTTAAGATAAAATACTTTTTTCATTTTGCAAAAATACGTTTTATTTTCCACATCTTGGCTATGTCGTTTAGATATCTTATATTACGCCCCGACGCAAGGTCTCATCCTCTGCCATTTACATCCAGAACTTTAACGTTCGTTAAGGATTTAAGTTTCATATTTTGGGCAACTTATCCGCCTTCCGTTCCCAATCTTTTTGCCATCGCTATTCCAGCCACAAAAAATAAGCTCCACTCAAACCTAACGAAGTGGTTCATCGATTCAAATAAAAAAAATAGAAAAGATGAGATAAGTCGGGTTGCAGATTCGTCTTCCAAACGAGTTTTGTTATCAATATCGAAGTTTCCATTTCTAATCAAAATTATTCTCCCTGACCCTAAAGGGAATGATTCTTCTATAAGTTCTAATTTATTTTTGCTCCCTTTAGGGCTGGGGCAAACAAAAATCAATTAGAATATGTAGTAATCTGAATTCCAAAATCCCTTCAAAAAACCTTACATTTGAATTTAATTATCAAAAAAAATGGACAATAAACCAATTACTTTCCAGTTTATCTCAGAACCTACAGACGTCAATTTCGGAGGCAATGTCCACGGCGGAAGCGTGATGAAATGGATAGACCAAGTCGGTTACGCGTGTGCAAGCAATTGGTCGTCAAGTTATTGTGTTACCGTTTACGTTGGCGGAATCCGATTTTATCAACCTATCAAAATCGGGGAAATTGTCAAATTGGAATCTCACGTGATTTACACGGGAACTTCCAGTATGCACATCGCCATCGATGTTTATTCCAGAAATATCAAAGAAAAAACCTTCGAAAAGAAAACGCACTGTATCATCGTATTCGTAGCTGTTGACGAAAAAGGAAAATCTGTCCAGGTTCCAAAATGGACGCCAACCACCGAGCAGGAAATCCAAATGCAGGAATACGCCATCAAACTAATGAATCTCCGCCGTGACATCGAGGACGAGATGAAACCATTTCTTTAGATTAAATTATTTATAATTAAAAAATAGCAATCCATAATCATTATAAATTGAATCAGATTTAACAATCTCAATGATTCAATACGGATATCAATATTTAATTTTGCTGGAAATTAAAAATATATTCAATTGAATAAAAAAATTATCAGTTTATTGACCTTGTCATTGGTGGTCAATATAAATGCGCAGGTTTTCAATGCAGGATTCGAAAACAACAACGGGACACCTTTGTCCCAATTCACAACCATCAATGCGGACGGGAATTCAGTGCCTTTCTACGCACAGATTCAGGAGTTCAACACAGAGGCTTGGATTCAGTATTATGATGGTTATGACAACAAGATTGCTTTTAGCACGTCTTTGTATGACCCATCTGCCCAATCCAACGATTTCCTGATTACGCCGGCAATCACAATTCCACAAGAAGGAACTCCGACTCTTTATTGGAAAGGAAAATCTTACGACTTTGAGTTCACGGATTCTTACGCTGTGAAAGTTTCTGAGACGAATAACAATCAGGAATCGTTTACCACAACGCTGACTCAAATCGATAGCGAACAACCTTTCATCTACGCTGGTCATTCTTTGGATTTGTCGGCCTACAAAGGGAAAACCATCTATTTGGCTTTCATCAATAATACCAACGACGGAACTTATCTGGCTTTGGACGATTTGTACATCAGCCAATCTGCCAACTGCGTAATGCCTTCCGTAGACGGATTTTCGACTTCGAATTTAAAACCAAATTCCGTGACCATCAATTGGTCTGCAACTTCCGGTATTTCCAGTTATGATACAGGATTTACGACTTTTGACACTTCCGTTTCGTCCAAAGGGACCACGCCTTCTACAAGCAAGATTTTTGCTAATTTACAATCTGGGAAAAGATATCAGTTCTTCCTGAAAAATGCAGATTGCGGTTCTGGCTGGGCCGGACCAAAATCGGTTTTCACACCTTCTGAACTTCCCTACTCTTACGACTTCGAAAAAACGGCAGAAAACTACGGTGAATACGACTCTGACGGTTGGGCTTCCAACTCTTGGATAAATGGCGAAAATGAAACTGTTGCACAAAATGGAAGTGGTTATGTTTATAACAACACCAGCACCAGCACGACTGCAGTTAAGAACGACTGGATTTTCTCCTACCCAATGTATTTGAAAAAAGACGAAACAGTCACTGTAAAATATTATTCCGGAATCGGAAGCGATGAAGCCAATCCAGCTACTCTAAAACTTGCCGTAGCAACCAGCCAAGATAGAAATTCAATCATCGAAACATTGAGCACGGACGTGATTTCAACAACTGCTTACAAAGAATTTACGAAAACTTACACGGCGACTGCAGACAACGTTTATTATTTCGGATTTGGAAACACAACAGCGCCGGTGACTATCACAACGTCTTTGAGAGTTGACAATGTTTCATTCACGAAAAATGCATTGGCTGTGAATGATGTCAATAAAACCGCAATAAAAATCTATCCAAATCCAGTGGTTGACCAATTGACTATCAAAACAGATGACATCATCAAATCGGTTCAAGTCTATTCTCTGGATGGAAAATTGCTAAAAACCATTGAAGGAAATCACGATAAAGTTGATTTTAGAAATTATCAAAAAGGAACTTATTTGTTGAAAATAGAAACCAACAAATCGGTTACTTCTCAAAAAGTGATAAAATAGTTATAAAAATTAGTTTAGAATTTTTTCAATAAAATAGTTGTGGAATTAAAAATCATTTCTAAATTTGCTGTAATGAAATCAATGAACAAAAATAACTGGTGGTGGCTTTCTAACTCTTTGTCGGGTCTGAAAGGCTTATCGGTGTTCTAAATTCTGAACTAACTATAACTCACTCATAATAAGACTTCGACATTTTTGTTGAAGTCTTTTTTTATGTCATCCTGAGCTAGCTTGTGCTGAGCCTGTCGAAGTGAAGGATTTTAACCAAATAAAATTAATCTGATGAAATTCAGTAAAACCATAAAAGTAAAAACCACCGTAAAATCCCAACTGGCAGACCTTTTCACGCCCATCGGAATTTACCTGCGACTTCGTGACAACTTCCGCGATACAATCCTCTTGGAAAATGCCGGAAACCAAAACTCGGAAAATTCTTTTTCTTTCATTTGTGTCAATGCTATTGCAGGAATTGAAATCCGTGATTATCACGAAGCTGAATTCAAATTTCCATTGGAAAATCCGGAAAAAATTCAGTTGGAAAATGAGAAATTATCTGATTTGCTTCAGGAATTTTCCAATACTTTCGAATGTGAAAAACCAAACCACGAAATTGGAAAAAGTGCGCAGGGATTTTTTGGATACACAAGTTATGATGCGATTCCGTTTTTTGAAAATATTAAATTCAAAGAGCTTTCTGAGGAAAACAAAATTCCGTTGATGCGTTACAGATTGTATCAGTACGTCATCGCCATCAACCATCACAACGACGAAATGTTTTTAATTGAGAATAAAATTGATGGACTTAAATCAGAACTTTCAACCATCGAAAATTTCATCAATCAAAAAAACGCGCCTGTTTTTCCTTTTGAAATCACGGCAGAAGAAACTTCGAATTTGAAAGATGAAGAGTTTTTGGAATCGGTAGAATTTGCGAAGAAACATTGTTTCCGTGGCGACGTTTTTCAGTTGGTTCTCAGCAGACGATTTGAGCAAAAGTTCCAAGGCGACGAGTTCAATGTTTATCGTGCTTTGCGAAATATCAATCCTTCTCCTTATTTATTTTTCTTCGATTACGGCGATTATAAATTGATTGGTTCAAGTCCGGAAAGTCAGCTAATTATCAAAAATGGAAAAGCCATCATTCATCCGATTGCCGGAACTTTCAAACGAACCGGCAACATCGAGAACGATTTGGAATCCGCAGAAGAACTCAAAAAAGACCCGAAAGAAAACGCCGAACACACGATGTTGGTTGACTTGGCAAGAAACGACTTGAGCATTCACGGGAAAAATACAACGGTTTCTAAACTGAAGGAAATTCATTTCTTTTCCCACGTCATCCATATGGTTTCTGAAGTAGTTGCTGATGTGAAAGAGAATCAAAATCCTTACGAAATGATTGCGACCACTTTCCCACAAGGCACTTTGAGTGGCGCACCAAAATACCGCGCAATGCAACTCATCGATGAACACGAGAAAACTTCCCGAAGTTATTACGCAGGTTGTATCGGTTTTGTAGGTTTTGACGGAAGCTGTAATCAGGCGATTATGATTCGTACTTTCCTGAGCAAAAACAATACATTATTTTATCAGGCCGGCGCTGGAATCACAGCCAAATCCGTTGCCGAAAATGAATTGCAGGAAGTGAACAACAAATTAGGAGCTTTGAAAAAAGCAGTTTTAAAAGCAGAGAAATTATGAAAATATTAGTGTTCGACAATTACGACAGTTTCACGTACAATCTCGTTCAAATCATCGAACAAATTGTTGGCTCGGAAGTAGACGTTTTCCGCAACGATAAAATCGCCTTGGAAGACATCGACAAATACGAAAAAATCATCCTTTCTCCAGGTCCTGGAATTCCGGAAGAGGCAGGAATCTTGTTGGAATTAATCAAAAAATATGCACCCACAAAATCCATCTTCGGCGTTTGCCTTGGACAGCAAGCGATTGCAGAAGCTTTTGGTGGAAGTTTGATTAACCTTTCTGAAATCTATCACGGCGTTGCGACAGAATCTATTCAGACCAATGCACACAGTATTTTCAACAGTTTACCGGAAACTTTGGAAGTTGGCAGATATCATTCCTGGGCGGTGAATCCTGATGATTTTCCTGCTGAACTGGAAATCACAAGCGTCGACAAAAACGGAATGATTATGAGTTTGAAACACAAAACCTACGATGTTCACGCCGTACAATATCACCCGGAAAGCATCTTGACGCCTGATGGACGAAAAATTTTAGAGAACTTTTTGAATAACTAATTGTCAGTAAAATGAATCATTTCTTAAAAGAAGACCTTACGAATCTGGAAGGTCTTTTAGAAAAAATAAAGGAGCAAGGAATCTCATATTTGGATAATTTATCCGAAAGAGCTACCTACTCTGACCATCAATTACCCGAAGAAATTCTTTCTGTAAAAGAAGGAAAAGGTTCAGAAGAAACTTTCAAAATTTTCAACGAGCGCTTAGAACCTTTGATGGTAGCTTCCTCCGGACCACGATATTGGGGCTTCGTAACTGGTGGCACTACTCCAGCATCGATTATGGGCGATTGGCTCACGAGTATTTATGACCAGAATACGCAAGCTTTAAAAGGCGTTGGCGATATCTCCGGACAGATAGAAATCGAAACAATCAAAATGCTTTTAGATTTCTTCGAGTTGCCTCAGGATTATATCGGCGGATTTGTAAGTGGCGCAACGATGTCCAATTTTACCTGTCTTGCAGTCGCCAGACAATGGATTGGGAAAAATTTGGGGAAAGATTTTGCTAAGGATGGAATCACGGAAAAAATAAATGTTCTATCTGCAATGCCACATTCTTCTTCCATCAAATCGCTTTCTATGCTGGGAATAGGAAGTAATAACATCACCAAAATTAAAGTTGCAGAAGGAAATAGAGAATGCCTTGACACCGTTGATTTAGAAGAAAAAATCAAAGAATTAAATGGCGAGCCTTTCATTCTAATTTCCAGTGCTGGAACTGTAAACACAGTTGATTTCGATGATTTCCAAGCAATTTCAAAACTGAAAAATAAATATAATTTTTGGTGGCATATCGATGCTGCTTTTGGAGCTTTTGCAAAATGTTCAGATGAGCATAAACATTTATTGAAAGATTGGGAAAATGCCGACAGCATTACGATTGACAATCACAAATGGATGAATGTTCCTTATGAAAATGCGGTCTTCCTCATTAAGGAAAAACATAAATTGGAACAGATAGAAACGTTTCAAAATTCTAGTGCGCCTTATCTTGGAGACCCGATGGAGAAATTCAGCTGTCTCAATTTCCTTCCAGAGAATTCCCGCAGACTCAAAGCACTTCCGGTTTGGTTTTCTATGATTGCATACGGAAAAGACGGTTTTAAAGAGATGATTGAAAAAAGTATTTCCCTCTCACAATATTTCGGAAAGCTGATTGAAAATGATAACAATTTCGAAATTCTAGCGCCAGTTCGATTGAACACCGTTTGCTTTACATTGAAAGACCAAACTTCGGAACAGGTTTTGGAATTTTTAGAAAGATTAAACCAAACTAAAAAAGTATTCTTAACACCAACAATCTATAAAGGAAAGCAAGCCATAAGAGCTGCTTTGGTCAATTGGAGAACAGAAAGTTCGGATGTCGAACTTGTTTTCAATTTGATGCAGGAATTATTAAGAAAATAAACAATGAAACAAATATTACAATATCTCTTCAACCACCAAACTTTGACAAGAGCCGAAGCCAAGGCGATTTTGACGGAGATTTCACAAAATAAATTCAATGAAAGCGAGGTCATTTCTTTCATTACCGTTTTCTTGATGCGAAGCATTACGCTCGAAGAACTCACTGGTTTCCGTGAGGCTTTACTTCAATTGGCAAAACCTGTCGATTTGGAAACGAACGATTTGGTTGACATCGTCGGCACTGGTGGCGATGGAAACAACACGTTCAATATTTCAACTTTGGCAAGTTTTATCGTTGCCGGAACTGGACAGAAAGTGGCTAAGCAAGGTAATTACGGCGCATCATCAATCTCTGGTTCGTCCAATGTTTTGGAAGAGTTGGGATATCAATTCAAAGATAATTCTGAAGATTTGAAAGCCGATTTGGAGAAGGGAAACATCTGTTTCATCCACGCTCCACTTTTTCATCCGGCTTTGAAATCCGTCGCGCCATTGAGAAAACAATTGGGATTGAAGACCTTTTTCAATATCCTTGGCCCGTTGGTAAATCCTGCGAAACCAAAATATTCGATGATTGGTGTTGCGAATCTGGAGATTGCGAGGGTTTATCAATACCTTTTGCAACAGCAGAAAAGCGAGTTTATGCTCGTTCACGCTTTGGATGGTTATGACGAAATTTCATTGACGGGCGACACGAAAATCTTCAATAAGTCGGGTGAAAAAATCTATTCAGCGGAAGATTTGAAATTCAAAAACATCGAACCGGAAAGTATTTTTGGAGGCCATTCAAAAGAAGAATCTGCCAAGATTTTCATCAATATTCTCGAAGGAAAAGGAACTGACGAACAAAATTCTGTGGTTCTGGCAAATGCATCAATCGCCCTTTTGAATACTGAAAAATATGGAGATTACGATAATTGTCTTGCACTTGCAAAAGACAGTTTGGAAAGTGGAAAAGCTTTACAAAGTCTCAAGAGTATTATTAAGTAGAATTTTATGGCGACAATTTCCGCCCTCCGTTCCCGCTATTTTTTGCCTTTGCTTTTCCAGCAACAAAAAATGAGCTCCACTCAGGTCGGGTCGCAGATTCAATATAAATATAAAGTTTAGTCAAAAGAAATGACCATTTTAGATAAAATCATAGAAAGAAAAAAACAGGAAGTTGCAGATTCAAAATCCAAGATTTCTGTGGAACAACTGAAAGATTCAGAATTTTTTGGAAGGAAAACTTTTTCGCTGAAAGAAACTTTGAAATCCAAATCAGGAATCATCACCGAATTCAAAAGACAATCGCCAAGCAAAGGAATCATCAATGATAAAGTTTCGCCATTGGAAGTCGTTTCTCAATACGAAAAATTTGGAGCAAGCGCCGTTTCTATTTTGACGGACAAAGACTTTTTCGGTGGAAGTTTTGAAGATATTTTGAGCGTCAGAAATCACATCAACATTCCAATTTTGAGAAAAGATTTTATGGTCGATGAATATCAATTCTACGAAGCAAAATCAATTGGAGCCGACGTTATTTTATTGATTGCATCGTGTCTTTCGCCAACTCAGGTTTCGGAATTTACCGAATTGGCTCACCAATTGAACCTCGAAGTTTTGTTGGAAATCCATTCCGAGGAAGAACTCGTTCATATTAATAAGAGTGTAGATTTTGTCGGCATTAACAACAGAAATTTAAAAGATTTTAAAGTTGATTTGCAACATTCCGTCAATTTGAAAAACCAACTTCCGCAAGATATTTTGTCCATTGCAGAAAGCGGAATTTATAATGAAGAAGATTTCAAATTCCTCAAAGAAAAAGGCTTTGACGGATTTTTGATGGGCGAATATTTTATGAAAGATGAAAATCCGGGGAAGAAGTTTGGGAAATTTGTTTCTAATGTATCAATTTAAGTTTAACAGTTAAAAATGATGGAAAGCCAAATACCAAAAGCCAACAACCAATTGCAACTCAAAGTCTGCGGATTGACCAAACTCGACCAAATTCAGGAATTAATTGATTTAAAAATTGATTTCTTAGGCTTTATCTTTTATAATAAATCCCCGAGATTTGTTCTGAATGATTTGACTTTGGAACAGATTTCAACCATTGAACATCCAGGAAAAGTTGGTGTTTTTGTAAACGAAAATGTTGAAAGAATTATTGAAATCTCTGAAAAAGCAAACTTAAACTTCATCCAACTTCACGGCGACGAAAACGATGATTTTATTTCAGAATTAAGAAATAAACTAAATCCAGAAATTAAAATAGTAAAAGTCATCAGAATCGGAAATCAATCGCCCGAAGAATTGCAAAAAACCATCAACCAACAACCAACAACCATCAACTATCTCCTATTTGATACAGATTCCAAAGCATTCGGCGGAACAGGACAAACCTTTGATTGGAATATTCTGAATGAAATCGAAATTCCAATTCCCTATATTTTGAGTGGTGGAATTTCACCAGAAAATATCCATCAACTGAAAACCATCAACCTTCAACCAATCGCACTAGATATCAATTCGAAATTTGAGGTTGAACCGGGAAATAAAGATTTAGATAAAATAAAAGATTTCTTACCATTAATGAAATGAAAAATCATCAATATAAAAGTAAAATAGTCTGGACGGGAAATACAGGTAAATCCACAAAGAATTACCGTTCCTATCAAAGAAATTACACCATTTCGGTGGATGGGAAAGCTGATATCTCAGGTTCAGCCGACCCAGCATTTTTAGGAAATCCGGAACTTCATAATCCTGAAGACCTTTTGCTGGCTTCTGTTTCTTCTTGCCATTTGCTTTGGTATCTTCATTTTTGTTCTGTTAATAAAATCCTTGTTTTGGAATATGAAGATTTTGCAGAAGGTACGATGATTGAAACTGAAAAAGGAAGTGGGAAATTCACCGAAATAGTTTTAAAACCAAAGATTGTAGTCGCTGAAAAAGAGATGATACAAAAAGCGGTTGAGCTCCATCAGAAAGCCAATGAATATTGCTTTATCGCCAATTCGTTAAACTTCGAAGTGAAACACCAACCAGAAATAACATATAAAGAAAATTAAAATGAACTTTCAAAACCCCGATAAAAACGGCTATTACGGCGATTTCGGAGGCGCTTTCGTTCCCGAAATGCTTTATCCAAACGTTGCAGAACTACAGGAAAAATATATTCAGATCATCGAATCCGAAGAATTCAAGGCTGAGTTTCAGGATTTGCTGAAGAATTATGTTGGACGTGCTACACCACTCTATTTCGCTAAGAATTTGAGTGAAAAATATCAGACTCAAATCTATCTGAAAAGAGAAGATTTGAATCACACCGGAGCGCACAAAATCAACAATGCTTTGGGACAAGCTTTGCTCGCCAAAAAATTGGGAAAACATAGAATCATTGCAGAAACCGGCGCTGGTCAACATGGCGTTGCAACGGCGACAGCTTGTGCTTTGTTAGGCTTGGAATGCATCGTTTATATGGGCGAAGTCGATATTGCAAGACAATCGCCGAACGTTGCCAGAATGAAAATGCTCGGCGCCACCGTGATTCCCGCAACTTCAGGTTCCAAAACCTTGAAAGATGCGGTGAATGAAGCCTTGAGAGATTGGATCAATAATCCGGCGACCACGCATTACATCATCGGAAGTGTGGTTGGTCCGCATCCGTTTCCAGATCTGGTGGCGAGATTCCAAAGTGTGATCTCGAAGGAGATCAAAGAACAATTGAATGAGAAAATTGGAAGAGAAAATCCTGATTATCTCATCGCTTGTGTTGGTGGCGGCAGTAATGCAGCAGGGACTTTTTATCATTATGTCAATGAACAAAGCGTAAAGATCATTGCGGCTGAAGCTGGTGGTCTTGGCGTTGATTCTGGGAAGTCTGCAGCTACCACTTTCTTAGGAACCTTAGGAATTTTACACGGAAGTCAGAGTTTGGTGATGCAAACGGAAGACGGGCAAGTCATTGAGCCACATTCGATTTCCGCAGGTTTGGATTATCCTGGAATTGGACCGATGCACGCTAATCTTTTCAGAGAGAATCGCGCTGAGTTTTTCAGTATCAACGATGATGAAGCTTTGAAATCTGCCTTTGAACTGACCAAGATCGAAGGCATCATTCCAGCGCTTGAAAGTGCGCACGCTTTGGCGGTTTTGGACAAGAAGAAATTTGAGAAAGATGATGTAGTTGTCATCTGTCTTAGCGGTCGCGGTGACAAGGATATGGAAACGTACTTGAAACATCTTTAAATCTGTAAAATGTAAAACGTATTAATGTATTTATGACCTCAGAATCGTTAATACATTTTACGTCAATACCTTAATACAACAAAAATGAAAAAACTAAACATATACTTCACAGCCGGAGTACCCGAGCAGGAAGACACAGGAAAAATCGCAAAACTGATTCAGGATTCAGGTGCAGATATGATGGAAATCGGGATTCCATATTCTGATCCAGTTGCGGATGGACCTGTGATCCAAGATGCGCACTCGTTGGCTTTGAAAAACGGAATGAGCATCAAAAAACTTTTCGAACAATTGGCTGAAGTCAAAGATTCTGTGACGATTCCGAAGATCTTGATGGGTTATCTTAATCCAGTTTTGCAATTCGGATTTGAGAATTTTTGTCAAAGATGTGCGGAAGTTGGGGTTTCGGGATTGATCATTCCAGATCTTCCACCAATTGCTTTTGAAAATCAATATGGTGCAATTCTTAAGAAATACAATCTGAATTTCACTTTTCTGGTAACGCCGGAAACTTCGGAGGAGCGCATCCAATATCTGGATTCTTTGAGTTCTGGGTTTTTATACGCCGTGAGTTCGTCTTCCACCACAGGCAATGCAAATGCTGTTTTGAAGAATGAAGATTATCTGAACAGACTAGCCTCTTTAGACTTAACAAATCCAGTTTTCATCGGATTCGGGATCAAGGATAAATCGGATTTTGAGAATGTGACGGAGAAAGCGCAAGGCGGCATCATCGGAACTGCTTTCGTGAAGATCCTTTTGGAAGATGGAGATTGGGAAACGAAAGGAAGAGCGTTTATAGAAGCGGTGAAAAATTAATTTCCACCACTATGAAAACCTTCGCAATCCTATTATTATCTAGTTTCTCAACATTGATCTCTGCTCAAATTTGTAGTTGTTCAGAAATGCCAGATCTTAAAGATCTAATATCGTGCAAGACAACAGCGTTTCAAAACGGAGCAAAAATATATTGGGAATTTGATTGTAACTCATCTTGGATCACATTTGAGAATGGTGGTTTAAAAAAGAAGATATTTGAACTCGACAAAACTGAAATGGAATTCAGCGGACAATTGGGTTATAAGAGTTGGACAGAATTGGAGAATTCTTTTTTAATTGAAAACAGCGTTGTTTCGGGTTGCTGTCAGCCAGATGAGTATATTCTTTATAATAAAAATAGTGGAGACCAAATATCAGATCTTGGAACATTGGTCTATCTTGAGAAAACTGGAAAACAGCCATTTGTATTAACATTCAAAAGGAATGAGGATCTGCTTTTTACCGATTTAAACAATCATAGATCCTATGTCGTAAAAATCCCAAAAAATAAGATTGACAAAACAATGAAAAACTCAGATGAACTGTATGCTGAAAATCTGTTCGGTAACGTTCAAATGAAAAATGGATTGCTATCAATGGAATTGAGATATAAAGTTTCAAAGAAAGGCGCGTGGAAAAAGGAAATTATTACACTGGACGTGAACAAAACCGAAAATAATCATCGACAGCCGACACCGCAATAGGGATAGTAATGGATATCCTTTTTGTTTTTTGCGCGGGAAAAAGCGTTGGAAAAACAAAAAGATAGTAATGGATAGCCCGGCCCGAGCAGTGGCCTTAGCGTTGGCGAGGGATTGCCCAAATGATCTGCATAAAAAAAGAGTTTCAATTGACTGAAACTCTTTTTATTTTTAATCTTCGTTGCTTTCGAAGATGGTGGAGAAAGCTGATGTGACCAGCGAGAGCAAGATACTGAACAAAAGTGCCCACCAGAAGCCTGCGACTTCCATACTGTCCATGAGATAGTCGGCCAACAAGATGATCAACGCATTGATCACAAAGGAAAAAAGTCCCAAGGTCAAAATCGTGATCGGCAATGAGAGAATCGACAGGATCGGTCTTACGATCAGGTTGAGAAGTCCCAAAACGATGGCGAAGATTACTGTAGACATAAAGCCGTCGAAATGAACGCCTGTAAGGACTTTGCTAAGGATAAACGCTGATATCGCGGTGATCAGCAAACGGATAATGAAGTTCATAGTTCTGAATTTTATAGATTGAAACTTTCTATTCAAAAACCAGACCTAATTGGCTTTCACGGTCCAGATCGCGCCGTTTTTGGTGGTCAGTTTCTCCAGTTTCCCTTGGGAAGTAAGTTCGTCCAAAATCCGTTCGCTTTCTTTTCGGTTGTTGCCAGATAACTCGTTGAACTCCTTTGCGGTCAGAGAATTGTACTTTTTAAATAATGATTCCCAGTCTTTTGCATATTCTTTTTTGGTAGCTTTTGGATTGGCGGTTAGGATTGCCGTTTCATAAAATGGATATGGTTTGGTGCCGTAAACTGTTTGGGATTCGCCGTTGGCATCCACGAAAAATAAAGTAGGAAATCCTCTCACGCCTAGCTTTCTGGCCAACTTCAGATCGTCTTCGAAAAGCGTTTTGGCTTTGCTTTCAAAATCTGATTTTAATTGATTGACATCCAAACCAACTTTCTGTGCCGCCAAAGCGATGTTGTCCCATTTGGCAATATTTTTCTTTTTCAGGAAGACCAATTCCCTAAGTTCTCTCATAAAGATGATCGCCTTTTCTCCATTCTGCAACTGCGCAGCCTTGAAAGCGATCGACGGCGGATACGAAGAATCTAATGGATCTTCCAGCCAAACATCACCATCAATTGGCATATCATAATGACCGCTCACCTCGTCCCAATGGTGCGCAACGTCCGAAGGTTTGCTGATGCCACCACTGTTGTAACTCCAGTCTGGGAGCAATCCGCCCATGTGATATTCCAATTCGATTTCCTGGCCATATTCCAGTTTCATCTTTCTCAACTGCGGTTCTATGCCCCAACAGGACGAGCAAATCGGGTCGGTGAAATAGATGACTTTGATGGATCGTTCTTTGTTATCGATTTTGAGGTTGTCTTTGTTCCCAACTTCAGGAACGCCGCAGACGCCAGTTTCTGCGTCGCAAAGCAATGGATTGTTGTGTGTTGTAGATTCGTTCATTGTTTTTTTAGTTTTCTTGGTCTGTCCGTTGATAGAGAATGATAACAGACTTAAGCTTATCAGGATCAGTTTTTTAGCATTCATTGGTCAGAGTTCATCGCGTTGTTGAGCTGCTTTTCTTGTAAAATTGTAATGTTTTATAGGATTCGTTTCTTTCTTTTTCCAATTTATCAGAGATCAAAACCCCGAACAAATGGTCGATCTCGTGCTGGAAGATCACAGCTGTGAAACCTTCCACCATTTCGTCGTGTTTCTTATTTTCGAGGTCAAAATATTCCAGTCGGATGCTGTAGCTTCTGTAGAAATCGCCACGGAAAGTCTCTATCGACAGGTCGCCTTCCGGACCTTTGTTCAGAAGTTCGGACCACCAGGTGATCTTCGGATTGATAAAATATTCCACCGGCGCATTTGGCTTATCAAAGCGTTGCACCAGCACCACTCGCCTATTGATCCCGACCTGAGGCGCCGCGATCCCAACGCCACCGCCAGTTGCAGCGAGAGCCAACCTCATTCTCTCGATCAGGATCGGCAGGTTTTTAGCTTTGGGCGAGATCTCTTCGGACTGGTTCAGCAGCACTTTGTGTTGGTCCTCCTGGTCGGTTTGGTAGATTGGTAAAGCCGTTTTGATGTCGCCAGCGAGGATCAGTTCTTTTTCTTCTTTCGAGAATTTCTGAGAAAAGACCAAGGTTCCCACGAACAGTAATATTAAGACCGTAAAATTCCGCATCGTTTATTTTTATTTCAAAGATAAATATTTTGGGCCCCTTATCCGTGCTCCGTTCCCGCTTTTTTCTGTCATTGCGAAAGAAGCGAGGCCATTGGTTGAACTTTTCTACCATCGCAATGAAAGAAAAAGAGCTCCACTCAGCCCGGGGTGCGCTTCGCAACAATGAAGCTTTCAGGTTTGAATTCACATTGCTCCATGATTTTTTCAAGACAATTCAAAGTTAAAAAATGCCCTTCGCCAAGTCCGATGGATAGAGCGTTTGCAGAGCAGCCAAAACGGCAGGCGTCCCGTTACTCAACGGCAGGCGTCCCATTCCTCAATGGCAGGCGTGCCGTTCCTCAACGGGACGCCTGGCATGAGCAAACTTCACGTGTGGTATCGCTCTATTTTGCATGTGGTTTTAGATCGCATCTTACAAATTTTTAAAAAATTCCCATCACTAAACAAAAAAAACGTTCCCCCGAAATGATCCGGGAGAACGTCAAATAGAGAGAAACTAACAACATAAATCTACCAACAGTTCGCCACTCCGTGGCTGGTCTAGGTATTATCTTTAATAGGCTTCAAAAGCCTTATCTAACAGACTAATTGATCACTTCATTTTTCCTTCTGTTGAAGATCCAGAAGATGATCGGGAAGATCAACAAGGTCAATATCGTTGCGGTGATCAATCCACCAATGATGACAATCGCCAAAGGTTTCTGAGATTCAGAACCGATCCCTGTGGAAAGTGCTGCTGGCAGAAGTCCAATCGAAGCCATCAGAGCGGTCATCACCACTGGTCTCGTTCTCACTTTCACACCTTCCATAATGGATGAATCCAAGGATAATCCGTTCTTGACATTTTGATGGAACTCAGAGATCAGGATCACCCCATTCTGGATACAGATCCCAATCAACGCGATCATCCCAACTCCGGCAGAGATCCCGAAATTCATATTGGTCAAATGTAATGCGATGATAGCGCCGATCAAGGCAAAGGGCACATTCGCCAAGACCAAAAGTGAATCTTTCATATTCCCAAATAAGATAAACAACAGGAAGAAGATCCCAATGATACTGATCGGAACCACCTGCGTCAATCGGTTGGTGGCTCTTTGCTGATTCTCAAACTGTCCGGTCCATCCAATCGAGTAACCATCTGGCAATTTGATCTTATCTACTTTCTTCTGCGCATCGGCAATCGTTCCACCGAGATCTCGGTCACGGATGGAAAACTTGACGCCAATGTAACGCTTGATATCATCTCTGTAAATGAAAGCTGCCCCATTTTCTTTCTCGATTGTACTAATTTCCTTTAGTGGAATCTTCGCACCGTCCTGGGTTGGAACCATCAAGGACGCGATATCTTCTTCATTCTTTCTGTATTCCTGAGCGTAACGCAATCTGATCGGGAATTTTCTTTCTCCATCAAACATTTCAGAACCTGTCTTTCCACCAAAGGCCATTTCCAGAACGGCCTGTGCATCGGCTGGTAAAACGCCGTATGCCGCCATTTTGCTTCTGTCCAAAACCACACTGATCTCTGGCTGACCAATATTCTTGATGATTCCAGGTTCTTTCACACCGTCCACATCTTTGATATAAGCCAGAACTTCATCCGCCAGTCTGTCCAAAGTATGCAGATTGTCACCATAGATCTTGATGCCATTTTCCGCTTTGAAACCCGCCACTGCTTCGGCAACGTTATCAGAAATGGGTTGTGAATAATTGAAGGTGATGCCTTGGTAATTCTTCAGTTTTTTATCGATCTGCTCGATCAATTCATCGTACGTGATCTTCCGTTTCCATTCATCTTTTGGTTGGAGGCTGACGGCGAACTGTACGAAACCAAACCCGTTCGGGTCGGTTCCGTCATTACTTCTACCCGTCTGCGCCAGAACATCGGTCACTTCCGGGAAACTCATAATGTCTTTTTTGAGTGCGTTGGCTGTGACCAAAGATTTGTCCAAGGACGAACTCATCGGCATTTCTGCTGTGATCCAAAGCGAACCTTCATTCAACTGCGGTAAGAATTCGGTTCCAAGGAATGTTGCTGAAAATAAAGTGATCGCCAAAACCGCGGTCGAAACGAATAGGCTGACTTTCTTATATCTGAAGGTGAACTTCAAACCTTTCATCACGTATTTGTCCCAGAATTCCACGAATGGATTGTGTCTTTCCTTTACATTTTTCTTTAAAAGCAAATGCGACATCACAGGAACCAAAGTCAACGTGAATATCAATGCTCCCAACAAAGCAAAACCTAAGGTGAATGCCAATGGAGAGAACATTTTACCCTCCACTTTTTGGAAAGAGAAAATCGGTAAAAGAGAGGTGATGATAATTAATTTTGAAAAGAAGATCGCTTTCCCCAATCCGGTTCCGGTCTGTTTGATCCAACCAGCCTTCGCCATTTTGTTGAAGCGTTCCATGCCGTACTTCTTCGCCTTGTGGTCGAGCATCACAAATAATCCTTCCACCATCACGACGGCACCGTCAATAATGATCCCGAAATCCACTGCTCCTAAAGATAATAGGTTGGCGCTCATTCCGGCCATCTTCAGACAGAAAAAAGCAAACAACAAGGACAATGGAATGATGATGGAAACGATCAAGGTCGTTCGCCAATCTGCCATGAAGATCAATACGATGACCGTCACCAGAATGATCCCTTCCAAAAGGTTGTGCATCACCGTATTGGTGGTAAAATCCATCAAGTTCTGGCGGTCGTAGAAGGTCCTCATTTTGACATCCTTTGGAAGGATCTTGGTATTCAGTTCCTCGATTTTGGCTTTCACCAGTTTCAGTACTTCCTGTGCATTCTCGCCTTTCCTCATCACGACGATTCCTTCCACCGTGTCATTGTCATTATTGAGAGAAGCCTGTCCGACTCTCGGCATCGAACCTTCGTGAACGTCTGCCACATATTTGACAAGGATTGGATTTCCGCTGTCATTATGAACGGTGATGTTTTCAATATCAGCAATAGACTTCACCAAACCAATTCCACGAACCACATAAGCCTGACCGCTTTTCTCGATGACATCGCCGCCGACATTCAGGTTGCTGTTGGTGACGGCTTCCAGAACTTCGGTTGGTGTCAGATTATATTTGTCTAATTTTCTGGGATCGATGCTTAATTCAAAAACTTTGTCCTGACCTCCGAAAACATTGACATCTGCAACACCGGGAACACTTCGCAAAGCTCTGTCGACCACCCAGGTTTGGAGTGTCAAAAGGTCTCTGGAATCCCGGTCTTTGCTTTCTAAGGTGTATCGGTAGATCTCTCCGGTCGGTCCATAAGGTGGCTGAACTTCCGGGTCTATTTCGTCTGGCAAACTGACGGTTCGCAATTGGTTGTTGACCATATTCCTTGCGAAAATATCGTCCACACCATCTTCAAACAAGATCTTCACGATAGAAAGTCCGAACATTGTGGTACTTCGGACGCTTGTCTTTTTCTGGACCGGACTCATCGCCAGCTCAATCGGTGTGGTGACGAATCGTTCCACTTCTTCTGCACTTCGCCCGTTCCATTGGGTAATGATGACGATCTGTGTGTTCGTCACATCCGGGAAAGCTTCAATCGGCATATTCTTGAAACTGATGAAACCGGCAACCGCCAGAATCGCCACCCAAATGAATGTGAAGGCTTTATTTTTAAGGGAAAATCCTATGATGCTTTTTATGAATTTGTTCATATTTTATATTTTGAATCACAATTTTTATTTATGATTATTCATATTAATATTGATCCGTAGGTAAAACTTACGGCTATTGATAATAAACCTTGATGGTTTCTCGGAAAGCTTTAAATATTAATTATTCAAAGAGCGGTAAATCAATAATTGATTGTTGGTCACCACGGTTTCACCTTCTGCAAGGCCACTTGCGACGTAAGTGTTCTCTGTGTTTTGTTTCAGGATCTTGATCTCCTTGACCTTGATATCGGTTTGGGATTTGTAAACCACTACAAAATATCGATTGTCATCGAAGATCACGGCACTGGATGGAATGGCCAAAGCGGTTTCGTTTTCTGCGGAAGAAACGCGGATAGTTGCTTTACTTTCCGGGATCAACAAGCCTTGAGAATTATCCAAAACTACCCTAGCCTGCATCGAATTGGTATCTGGGTCGATGATCTTGAAGACCTTGTCGATCTTGCCAAAAAAGACTTTATCGGGATAGGACAATGTGGAAACCTGGGCTTTCATTCCAAGGTTGATCTTGTCAATATCCGCTTCGTTGACGTTCATAATGGCCCAGACGTTTTTGGTGTTTGCAACGTCGAAGATATTCTCGCTTCGGTCGCTTCTGAGTTCCATATCTTTATTGATGTCTTTATGAACGATGTAGCCATTGATCGGCGAGATCACGCTGTAGATGTTTCCTCTTTTCACATTGTAAACCGTGCTTACCGCGTTGGATCGGTGCAAAGCGTCTTTGGCTTTTTGAACTTCACCTTGTGCTTCCAAAATATCTTTTTCCGTATTCAGTTTGCCGGCGTACATTTCTTTGGCAACGCGAAGGTTGTTCTCTGCGACCAGCAAATCTGTTTTCGCATCGCTGACATCTTTCTGCACTTCTGCCAACTCGGTACTTCTGATGGTTGCCAAGACCTGACCTTTGTGGACATAATCTCCTAATTCAACATTTACACTTAAGACATTGCCGCCAACCAAAGGGAAAATATCAATGTAGGTATTTTTGTCCGCAGAGATCTTTCCGTAGAAGCTGTATTCGTCCTCGATGAATTTCTTTTCTACCTTGGCAAATGTTGTGGATTTCAGCATTGTCTGGCTCAATTCAAAACCTTTGGTCTCTTCCTTCACAATTTCTTCCTTTTTGGAACAGGAGATCAAACTGATGGCGAGGATAATGGGAATAATAATTTTTTGCATTAATAGAAGATTTTGGTTTGTACTAATTGATTGAGCTGCTCTGCAGAGATCATGATCTGTTTTTTCATTTCGTAGATCTGCAGCACCGTTTGTCTGTAGCTTTCCAGGAAGTCTGTGAAATCCATCAGGCTGATGTTTCCGCTTCGAAAATTCTTGAGAATGCCATTATAAACCGTATTGAGGTTTTCTACATCCACAGGTTTCAGCTCGAAATATTGGTCGTATTGATTTTTCCAGGTTTGATAGGCCGATTCTACCTGCGTTTCGAGATTCAGTTTTTGATATTCTGAATTTTTCTCGTTTTGCTGGATGGCGTATTTTGCTTTTTCAACATTTCCTTTGTTCACTTTCCAAAGTGGAATGGGGATCCCGACCTTCAAATTAATCTCATTTCTGAATGTTCCAGAGTTTTGATCGTACTCTGCGCCGAGATTCAGATCTGGTGTATTCAATGATTTTTGCCATTGGGCGAAGAGTTTGCTGTTCTCAATCAATCTAAGATTGTAAAGATAATCGGCGTTGTTGACCAAAGCTTTTTCTTTGAGGATTTCCAGATCGCCGAAAGGCTGAGAGATCAAAATATCATTCTCGTCAAGCTTGGAAATATTAGGAAGAATGTTGTTTGAATTGCCTGTCAGGATCTTCATATTTTGCTGAAATGCCAGAATATTATTGTTGATTTCGATCTTATCATTGTTCAACTGAATGACGATGCTTTGAAGTCTTACATAATCCTTGAGCGAGATATTTCCCTTATCCGTCTGGATCTTGTAAGCTGCCAACAGCTCATTCATATATTTCAATTGTCCATCGATGCTGATCTGTTTCTTTTGTTCGTAGATCAGATTGTAATAGGTCTCCCGAAGTTGAGATCGCAGGTCAACCAACAACTGGTTGAATTGCAATTGCGAAAGTTCCTTGTTGGATTTGGCAAACTGGATCTCGTTTTTCTTTTTACCACCGAGATAGATGAGCTGTGTGATCTCTGCACCTTTTGCCCGTCCCACATCGAAAGCGCGCTTGTCCTCGGGATTGTAAGCATTCACGTAACCGCTGATCTGTGGCAATTCCCAGATCTTGGCCTGGATAATATCGGCGTCTGCCATATTGATATTGTACTGCGCGGCGAGAACTTGAAGGTTGTTTTTTTGAAATGCTAATTCGCAATCCTGAAGAGACATCTGCTGCTGTCCGGATAGACAGACAAATGCCGAAACGGATAACACCAGCGTTGTTATTTTATTCATTTTATCTCGTTTTGGTCTTGCAAAAGTGACCTTCCTCGATTAAAACGGACTTAAATGAGACTTAAAAAAAACTTAATTGTGGTTTTGAATGAAAAGCGTGCAAGGATTTTTTGAACTTATTGAAAATATTTTAAAGCAATATTGTTCTCGCAGATTAAGCAGATTTTGCAGATTTAAAAACGCAGTATTGTCATTCCGTAGGAATCTAGACTGTTGAGATTTCTACGGAATGACAAAATTTGGTTTGATTCTGTATGTTTAAACTTTGCGAAGCGCAGCCCGACTTGAGCGGAAATCCTTTTTTGTGGCTGGAAAAGCCAAGGCAAAAAGATTGGGAGCGGAAGGCGGAAATAGCTGCCCCAAATAAAATATTACTTATTAAAAATCACGGTGAAAAGATTCTCATTATCCGAGAGCGAAGTGTAAGAAATCTCCGCTTTGTGGTATTCCAGAATGCGTTTTACGATGCGCAAACCGAGGCCAGAACCTGATTTGTTTTGAGAATTGCTGCCTCGCATAAAGGCTTCGAAGAGTTTTTCTCTTTCGGAAATTGGAATGATGCTTCCTCTTGAAAAAATATTGACAATGATCCGGAATTCGGTTTCTTTGATTGAAATATCAACTTCCTGATCATCTGAGTACAGAGCCGCATTTTTAAATAGATTGATGAATGTAATTTCGAGTAAAGACTTAACACCTTTGACGGTCAGAAATGCATCTTCACTACTCTCTTCGTCGATCTGGAAATCCATTTTGAATTCCGGGAAATTACGATGGACAGACTCGAAAGCGTCGAAAACCACTTCGTCGATACGCACTTCTTCATAAACGCTGGCGATGCCTTCCTTATCAAACTTCGAAAGTAAAAGCAACGAAATCGTGAGGTCCGACAATTGATGAACATCCTGCAACATTTGATTTAAAGTCGCCTTGGTTTTGGGCGAATGATTTTCCAGCTGAATCAGATTCTCGAGCTGAAAAGCCATTCTTGTCAACGGTGTTCGCATCTCGTGAGCCGCACTGGAATTGAAGTCTTTCTGCGACTGGAAAACATCATTCAGTCGGTTGGTCATCAGATTAAAAGACGTTGCCAAAACGCCAATCTCATCTTTGGGATTTTTGACTACAACAGGCGTTGTGAGCTTATGAACACTGATTTCGGAAATGTCGGACTTCAAAATATCCAAAGGTTCCAAAAATTTTGAAACGATGTAATAGCTGAAAAACCAAATCAACAGAATGCTGACCACATACGAGAAAATCAACATATATTTCAAAAAGTCAAGCTTGGATTCTCCCGTAACGTCTTGTGCACTCGTGAGAATGTAGTAGTTATCGCCGTTAATATTTCTTAATGTAGCGTAAATCTCAGGTGAAGAATGTTCCAAATAGACCGTTTTTTCCTTGTCCAAACGGCTTAATAATGTTTTGTCCCAAGTGATTTTTTTGTCCTTCAAAGTGCTGTAGACCAATTCCTTCTCTGCATTAAAGATCATAATGTTCTCATTCAACAAAACATTGTCCGAATTTTCATCAAAGAAAATGGGCGCTTCCTTCTCAAAATCTCTGGACTTCTCGATAAAATTGACCGTGAAAACCAAACGTTTCTGGAATCTTTCCTTGAACTCGTCTCTCCTAAAATCATTGAAAGAAATATAGACCACAAACATCATAATCCCGAAGATCAGGGAAAATGCAATGCTGAGACTAAGTGCTATTCGGCGTTTTAGAGACATGATCTATAAATGATGAATGATAAGTGATGAATGATTAATTTCGAATTTTCAACTTTGAATTTATAAAGGACTAAGGTAATATCCGAAACCTGGTCTGGTGTGGATGAGTTTGGTTTTGAAGTTCTTATCGATTTTTTTGCGGAGGAAATTGATGTAAACTTCAATCGCGTTGTTGGTGGATTGGAATTGGTTTTTCCAGACTTCATCGGAGATATATTGTTTGGAAAGTGTTCTTCCGTTCGCTCTCGCCAGCAAAACCAATAATTGAAATTCCTTCACCGTCAAGCTGATCTCTTCGCCGGAGCGAAAAACCTTGCTGTCTTCTGGGAAGATCTCCAGATCTTCTATCACAATCTTTTCTACTTCTTCTGTCTTTGGCGTCAACCTTCGCATTTGGGAATTGATCCTCAATAATAATTCTTCCAACAAAAATGGTTTCACGAGATAATCGTCCGCCGCGTGCAGAAAAGCCTCCTTCTTCTCCTCGATTCCGTCATACGCAGAAATAATGATGATCGGCGTTTCGGAATTGGTTTCGCGGATGGTTTTGCAGATCTCCAGTCCATTGATCTTCGGAACATTGATGTCCAATAAGAAAATATCGTAGGCTTTGTCGGTGAACATATTCAGGAACACTTCGCCGTCTTCAGCTTTGTCGGTCTTTATGGATCTCGATTCCAGAAAAAGTGCAATTTCTGAAGAGAGAACAGAATCGTCTTCTAAAAGTAATGCCTGCATTTGTTGAGAATTTTTTACAAATATGGGAAAAAGTAAATTGGGAGAATTAAAATTGATGATATTTATGGTCGAATTTTGTTAAATTAGCTTTGTTAAAATAATAGAAATGATTGAAAGCCTTTCCAATAAATTTCTGAAACTTGGAATTCCTGTTGACCAAAAAAAAGTGACATTAGATCTTACTTCAATTTCAAAACTTGATGATCTATTTGAAATTTTTGAAAAGCACAAATTTAAATTTGATGTGTTTGATGCTCAATATCCACAGATCTCTGATGAAGGCGCCTACTTTTCATATTCATTTGATAAGGTTTGGAAGATGACCTTGGGCAATCACGGTTGGTCTGGCGGCATTTACATTATTGATAAAGAGGTAATTATAAATCAATTAACGAATCTAACAATACTTGAAAATAAGATAGAATTAAAAATACGAAATGTAAATTTCTTTAAACAATTTACTGAAAAATCAGATTCTGAAAATTTCGAAATGAATGGGAGGTTAAAAGAAATTCATAAATTAGTTTAGTGCGTGTTTGTCATTTAATTCGGAATCACGTGCTCAAAATTCTCAAAAAATCACTGATAAAATCAAATTATGAACCTTGAAATAATCACTGACAAAATCAAATTAAAAATCGTCGAAAAGGGCGATGCAGAAAGTCTTTTCAAACTGAGAACTAATCCAGAGGTCAGTCAATTCGTAAATAGGGATCTCAACAAAACTTTGGCTGATATTGAGGAATTCATTGAGCATAAGATCAATCATCAAAACGAGATTTTATTCTTCACCATCAAAACAATTCCAGAAAATGAATTGGCCGGGACGATCTGCCTTTGGAATATCGATCACGAGAAAAAGTATGCGGAAGTTGGCTACGAATTATTTCCCCATTTTCAAGGTCGAGGCATTATGAGCGATGCTTTGAAAGCGATTCTTGACCTTGCCTTCAACGAACTTGGATTTGAATATCTACAAGCTTTCACGAACAAAGAAAATCTGAGTTCCAGAAAATTATTGGAGAAATTCGGTTTTGAACATCTTGCTGAAAAGAAGGATGAAAACAATCTGAATAATGTCATCTATGGCTTACGAGCTAATAATTATTAATACGTCTTCGTCATATCATTCGGGATCACCAAATTAAATTCTGTTGGAATAAAATCTTTTTCAGGCAAAACCAACTTAGACTTTTCTGATTCGAAAACAGAGATCACTGCAATTTTCAAATTCGGGTTTTTCTTTTTCAAGTACCAATAGATTCCGCCGTATTGCTTGCTGTGATAATCGCCGTTGTAATGGATAAAAGTCTTTCCAGCCTGTAGATTTTCGAGAATCGATTCCGCCATTGTCGCATCTTTTATGGCTTGCGCTGAGATGAAATTCATCAATTTTAATTCGTCCACGTGGTCGCCCATCAAGGATTTCATTTCTTTGTAGCCGGGCGTTTCCAAAGTGACTTCGATTGGTAATTTGGTAATCCATTTCTTTTCATTTTCCGGCAATTGGTTCAAGCTTTCGATTCCCGATTTTGATGTTTGAGACGCGTATTTTCTGGGAACATTTGTCGCGATGAATTTCAGTTGATGGTCTTTCGCAAAATCCACCAAAGGTCTGTAATCCGTTTCGTAATTTTTCCAAAGTCGAACAGAATCTTTCAGAACTTTCGGGTCAATTTTCCCAGCCAGATAAGAAGCAAGTGCTTTCTGATTGTCTCTTTCAAACATTTCCGCACCCAGAATAACTTGACCTTTTTTCTGATCAAAAAGTGCTTCGGTAATCTTTTTCTCCAACCAATGATTGATGGAATTGTCGTGATGTTCGCCAATGAAAACCACATCATAATTTACCAATTCTTTCACCACTTTTTCTGGCGAAACGGCCTTTGACTTTTTATCAAAGAATTGATATGAACGGAAATCCTGAGCCTGAAAAATATTCAGACTTAACATCAATGAAAATAATATTAACTTCTTCATTTTAAAACAAATAAGAAAGCCATTCTAAAGTCAATTAAAACTAAAAAACGGCTTCATTAACAATACTTATATTTGGATCTTACAAAGCTGCGACAAGATCTTTCCAACCTTGAAGTTCTGGATTTCCAGGCTTTCTCTTTCCGAAAAGCTGAACGATAAAATCGCCTTCTTTGTTGAATACTTCAATCGAAGTGACTTCGCCGTCTTCCGTCGGTTTCTTGGTGATCCAAGTTTCTGCGATCTTCGTTGTATCAAGGTGAAGGTTGAAATCCGGGTCCATCACGTTGAACCATTGCTGGTGCCAAAGTGTCTTTTTCACTTCACCTGTATGGATCTGAATAATACCTCTGTTCCCAACGAAAACCATGATCGGCAATTGCTGCTCAGAAGCGTCCTCCAAGACGTTCACCACTTTAGAATTCTCGATTTTTGTAGCGTAACCTTCCGGCGCCAATCTCAAAGCTTGAGTTCTAGTCACACCGAATTTTCTAAGCATCATAAAGAAATCGTGTGTGTCTTTCAAATCTTTCCAAGCTTGTTGGAAACCAGCGAAATCGATCTCAGAATCTGCTTTCTCTGCAGGTTTTCCGGGAACAGACTCGGTAACAACATTTGGAGATTGTTCGTACGCTGCATATTTCTCTGTCAACGCATCAAATTCTGCTTCGTTGCTTTTGTTTGTCAGATAGATCTTGTGAAGCGCCAATCCATCTTTTCCGAAGAATTGTAAGCTTTTTCTATCGCCTTCGATCACTGAGAAACCGAATTTCCAAGAATTGATGAAAATCCTAAGATCAATATCTTCGCCTACGAAGACCTGTCCGTGAGGATTGCTGAAATCTGGATTCAAATAGACGCCTTTTCTTTCGTGCACGCATTCGTCGTTTCTGGTCAAAGCCATTACTTTTTCCAGCTTTACAACCTCCTGTAGAAGGTCTGCAAACTCAGGTTTCAAAACTGTAACGCCGTTTCCAACGTTTGTAGCCAATAATTCAGCTTCGCTCACGCCCAATTGTTCGGCCGCGTTTCTGATTCTCAAATGTGGGTTTTCTGCTTTTAGCGCTTCCCATTTTTCTTTTAATTCATTAATTAATGTACTCATATTAATTTATTTTGATTTATTTTTTGATCGTTAAAACGTTGTATTCTCTTTTGACCAGTTCGCCAGATTTACTCGTTATCAGTTCTTCTTTCTCCGATTTTATCATCCTTTTGAAATTCGTTTGGGAGATTAGCAGCTCGATGTCTTCGTAATTATAAAGTTTGAAATCTGCTGTGAAAGGTAAATTTTTCATAAAATCTTTCTTCGCAAACGTGAGGACGAAACTTCCGTGTTCCTTTAAAACCCTGTAGATCTCATTAAGAAAATCGACTTGACTTTCCCAGAAATAAATGGTGTTGACCGTCATTATTTTGTCGAAAGTTTCGTCCTCAAAAGGAATCTTCTTTCCATCGTACAATTGAAATTTGGCTTGAGAAAGATATTTTTGATTGATACTTTCTGCTTCTGACTTCATAGTTTCAGAAATTTCCAGACCTGTGTAATTGATATCTTCGGCAAAATCCAAAAGGTAAGACAAATGTCCAGCATTGCCGTGACCGAGTTCTAAAACCTTTTCGTTATCCGTTAACAGCATAGCTTTGATCGTTTCTTTGGTCATCGAGATATTGGTCTCATTCATCATTTTGGCGACATCTTTGCCAACTTCACCTTCGGGATTTGATAACTGTTGTGCTAATATTTTGAGTTCGTTTTCTGTCATTAGTTTAGTTTTTATTTAACCAAATAAGATCATCGTATTGTCATTGACCGGATGTTTGCAAATTGTACAAGGGAAATTATACGCCTTGGAAATGGTTTCTGCCGTGAACACTTTTTCTGGTGAACCGTAAGATAAGACCGAGCCTTTTTCCATTAATAAAATATGGTCTGCGAACTGTGCTGCGAGATTCAGGTCGTGTAGAACTACGATTGCGGTGTTGTTGGTTTTGGTATAATTCTTTATCAGCTCCAATGTTTTGTATTGATGCTTAATATCCAGATTATTAAGTGGTTCGTCCAGGAAAAGTAAAGTGTTTTCTATCTCATTGTCCAACTGTGCCAGAACTCTCGCCAGATGAACACGCTGCTTCTCGCCACCCGAAAGTGAGTTGTATTCACGCTTTTGGAAATGTACAACGTCGGTCTCTGCCATCGCTTTTTGTACCGATTCGAAATCCTCCTGATGCGGCTGAGAACTGAAATATGGATAACGTCCCATCATCACAACATCGGCTACCAAAAGCGGAATGTCCTGTGCGTTGTGTTGGGAGAATTTGGCCTTGTGTTTGGAAAGCTCTTCCAGATTCCAGTCGGACAGGATCTTGCCTTTGAACTGGATATTTTTTTTGTTATCTGTTTTGATTTCGTTCGCTAACAAATTCAGAAGGCTGGATTTTCCTGCGCCATTTGGACCAACGATCGCCAGGAATTCGCCGAAACCAACATTGATATCAACATCCTTCAAAATGCTGATTTTTTGACTTTGATAATTGATCTTTTGCCCTTTTATCATCTTAATGTATTTTTGAATTTAATTAAAATGGCAATGAAAATCGGTCCTCCGATCAATGAAGTCAGGATTCCGATTGGAAGTTCTGAAGGTGCAACAATCGTTCTGCTGATTGTGTCCGCAAAAAGCAATAAGATACTTCCACAAACGGCTGACAAAGGTAAAATGAAATGATAATCGGAACGGAAAAGCAATCTTAAAATGTAAGGAACAATTAACCCAACGAATCCAATCGTTCCAGAAAATGCGACGCATGTTCCCACCATCAAAGCGGTTAAAACGACGATCTGTTTCTTCAAATTTTCAACATTGATTCCCAAGTGTTGTGCATCTTTCTCGCCTAACATCATCGCATTCAAGGCTTTTCCTTTTGGTAAAATGACCAGATACGATAATATTAGGACAATCGTTAAGATGATATTTTTGGTCCAGGTTGCACCTGCCAAACTGCCTAGATTCCAGAAGGTCAAATCTCTAAGTTGTTCGTCTTTTGAAATGTAGATCAGAAATCCGGTGATTGAAAATCCAATGGAAGTGATCGCGACGCCACTCAATAACATCATTACCACATTCGTTTTTCCACCAGAAGTTGAGATCCTGTAGACAATGATCATCGCCAATAATGCACCGACGAACGCGGAAACACCGACCAAAGAATTTCTTACGATTTCCGGCAGATAAGCCTCAAAAGTATGTCCCAAAACAATCGCAATGGCTGCCAACAATGTAGCGCCAGAAGTCAGGCCAATAGCCTCGCCCGTTGCCAATGGATTTTTGAACATTCCCTGTAAAGTAGTTCCGGAAACCGCCAGCATACTTCCAACTAGAACGGCCATTACAATTCTGGACGCTCGCACGTCCCAAATGATGTACTTCTCGCTCAAGGAAATTGATGAATCGCTTGTGACAAATTTCCAAAACACCTCGTAGGAAGTCGATTTACCGAAATCAAAAACCCCGATATTCAAAGACAAAACCATCATCAGCATTAATAAAATAATACCGATGATGGCGTAAAATGTAAGACTTTTTGATTTCAAATCGTATGTTCGTTTTTCATAGGAATGAATTCCTATCTTTTTCTTATTTTCATAGAAATAAATTCCTATGCTAAAAAAATCGTTCGTCCCGATGGGACTTTTATTTTGTGGATTCTATCAGTAGTTTGTTTAGGCTGGCAGCTGCTTCTCCGACTCTTGGGCCGAATGAAGATAGTAAACCGCCGTCCATTGCAATCACACGCTTATTTTTACCAGCGTTGGTTTGAGGAACGCCAGGCATTTTGAGAGCGCCATCAATTCCGCCAGAACCTTGCAATCCACTGCTGAAGAACAGTAGGACGTCAGGATTTGACTGTACGACTGCTTCAGGTGTCAAAGGTTTGAAATCTTCGAAATCATTGGCTGCATTTTCTCCGCCAGCGATCTCAATTATTTTTGCCATTGGTGTGTTTTTGCCCCCGACCATCATCATATTTCCTCTTGCATAGATGAAAAGTACTTTTGGTTTTTTAGCGATCGGCTGAATCTGCTTGATGTCTGCATCAATCTTATCCAATAATTGCTGCTGGTTTGTGTTTCCTAAAGTTTTTGCAACTTGGTCAATTAATTTCTTTGTACCATCGATTGTGAATTCTTGATTGAACAATTCTGATTTGATGCCGGAAGCTTTGATCTTCGTCAGTAGGTCTGGATTGATGTCTTTGTCAGAAGCTACGATCAAACTTGGATTCAGTGCCAAAAGTGGCTCAATCGTCATTGAACGAACGTGACCTAGCTCTTCGGCTGTATTTTTCAAACTCTCAGGATAGGTGCTTGTCACATCGATCCCGACAATTTCCTTCTCGTGGCCGAGTGCTACAACAATTTCGGTAATTCCACCGCTGATGCTCACGATTCTTTGGTTGGACACTGGAGTTTCTGTTGCGGTCTCTTTTTTTGCCTCTACTTTGGAATCTTCTTTTTTGCAAGAAACACCTGCAAGAAGTATTGCTGAGAGGAGTGCTATTTTGATGTTTTTCATTGTTTATTTTATTATCGATTGATTTGTCTTAAAGCGGTTTGTATTCGAATTGAGGGAAACCTCTATTACCGTTGACATCGGTCATTCTGGTAAATCTCAATTTAAAGAAATAGCCGTCGGCATCACGGATCACGTAGAAACGGTCAGAATGAACCTCCAATCCGTTGACACCTACAGGATTTCTCCAATTTGCCCCAATGATGGTCTGGTCATTATTAATGAATTTCGAGCTCTCTACATTTTCTAGTTTAAAGTTGTCATATGCAGTCTGACCAGTAGCAGGCGCTGTTGCTGTTACCTGATAGGCACTTACTTTCCCTAAAGCGTTGGTGATGACAAAGTCAGCATAGATGTAACTTCCCGCTCCTTCGATCACATTGGTCATTACAGTAAATCCCAGATCCCATTTAGAAGCTTCTGGCTGGATGTTAGCTTCTTTATCAGTTGCCATGCTAAAGAATGTATAGTCAAACTGAGGTTTTTTTGCAACGATATATTCTTTGTGAGACGTTTCATTAAGATTTGCATATTTTACCTTGTAACCATCATTAAATCTGACAATCTGAACTTTTTTCCAGCCTCTTGCATCACCGCCAGTGTAGACCGTTCCAGGCGTTTGGGTTCCTGTATAGATATCGCGTCCCATATTCACGAGGTAGATCGGATTTTCAGCATCGTTTGCTTTGATCTCTGCAATGGCAGTCCTACCTGTAATGATGTAGCCTTTTGGATCATCAATATAAGTTTCATTGGTCGGGTCAAAGGTTCCTACCTGTACTTTTTCCTTCAGCGCAGTCACGTCGGATTCTTTGACGGCATCAATGTTTGTAGCATTAGGAATAGCACCAGCAGCCATCATTATAGAATAATTGATCGCCACTTTGAATTGGTCTCCAGAATAAAACCCAAGGTCCCAATCTGTACGTCTGTTGTAGGTTTTCTGCTCGCTGCTCAGGTCTATCCAAACTTGATTTGGTTGCGCTGCGCCGCCAACTTCGGCATCCATAACGGCACCGTCTGTAGGAGGAATTGCAATTGGGTCTTCATTATCATTAATGCACGACTGCGTAAAAAGTGTAAGTCCCAACAAACTGAATAGGAATATTTTTTTCATTTTATCTCTTTTAGAAATTATAATTAACTCTTGCAAAATAGCTTCTGCCATAAAAAAGATCCAAGCTGCTAGCCGCGCCTACGTGAGCGCCTCCAGTCAATGTTGTATCTCGTACAGATGAAACATCAAAAAGATTCTTGATTCCTAAACTCAATTCAAAATGATTGTTGAAAAACGGCTGCATAATGGTGAAATTCATCATACTGTAATCATTTCTCTCTCCCACTTTATAGACTGAATTAGAAACGTCTATTGCATCTAAATTGAACATTTGTATTTTACCCGTGTATTTGTAAAACAGAGAAAAAACCGTATTGATCTTTGGTAGTGTATAATTAGCATTCAGATTTCCTTCAAATGTGTAGAAAAAATCATCTGGAGAGACTATTGAGCCATTTGTCAATGTCTTGGAAATCCCATAGTAAGACGCATTGGCAGCAAGACCAAAGGCACCTTTTCTGACACCAAAATTACCTTCGAATAACATCGACCTGTACTTGTCCACATTGAAATAACTTACCACCAATGGCTGGATCGTAACGTTGACCTGCTCTATCCTATCTTTCACATAGAGATAAGTTCCACTGGCGCCTACTTTGAAGTCCCAACCAGCTGAATTTCTAATCCTTTTCTCAAAATTAAGGGAACCTGTGTAGCCACTTTCCGGGATCAAATTCTGATTTCCCTGTAAGTTATGGTTAGCATCTACAAAATAAGTGTACAACTGGTCAAAGTTTGGAAATCTGTTGGCAGTTCCCACGACCAATCTGATATTGTCAAAATCTGTGATCTTGGCTCTCGCGGTCACTGAGTAATTATGTTGTGAATTGAACTTATCGCTCAAAGCAAGACGGTAGCCGGGACGAAGAGAGAAAACATTGTTGATCTTCCACTCTGCTGTTATGAAATTAGCATAGTTAAAGATCCTTCTCTCCACATTGTTTCCATCAAAAGCTCCGGCAATGAAACCAGCATAACCAGAAGTGTGGTCCAATTCATAACCGATCTGAAAATCAATCTTATCATTGTTCAAGAAATTGCTGAAAACACCTCTAGAATAGATCACGTCTGCTTTATTGTAGGACCTATAATCATCAACTGACATTCTCTGTCTGTTGGGAACATCATAATTATAATCTCGGTACTTTCTGTCTTGGGTCTGGTAGGAAAAATCCCCCGTATAATTAATGACTCCCAAATTTGTCTGAACATTCAATTGATGCAGATATCTTGTTGTAAGATAGTCTCTGTCCACAGACAAATAAGTTCTGTTGCCACCACCCAAATATAACTCTGATACGACTGGATTGTAATAATTCAGTTTTTCATTCAGATAACCAAATTTGTAGAAGATGGATGTTTTGTTTTTGTTATATCTTACGATACCATCAACATTCAAAATATCTTTTGGCTGCCACAGATAGCCTCTTTTGCCATCTTGTCCTATGTATTTGTAACCTTCCTGAGTTCCTTTGAAACCTTGGAAATCATTATGATTGATATTGGCGCCGACATGCCAATTTTCATTGATGTTATAACCTAGATTAAGCGTTTGGATATGACGTCCTTCGCCTTTTTTATATAAGTCATACTCTTTGCCTACGGTCTCCTCTTGTAAAGAAGCGTTCAGAGTGACCTTCTTGTGGCTATTTTTCTTTGTGATGATGTTGATGACACCTGCAACGGCATTACTACCATAATCCACACCCATTGATCCTCTTACAATTTCGATTCTTTCAACATTGTTGACATTAAGTTTTGTAAGGTCGATATTGTTACCTAGACCTATGTCTCCTACAACAGGAATATTATCAATTAGGATCTTGGTGTATTCTCCGGTCAATCCCATGATGCTTGCAGTGGAGTTTCCAGAATTACGATCAGAGGTGATCAGGATATTAAGACTTTGATTAAGTACATCTGCAACATTGGTAGCTGCCATGTTTTTGATCTGCACTTCATCTATAACTTCTACCTTATAGATGGATTTGTTTATGGATTGAGGACTGTATTGCCCGGTAATGACTACTTCTTCTATGTTTTTTTGACTGGTAGAGTCTTTTTGTCCGTACGCAAAATTCAAAATTGCTACTGATAAAAGGCTCATTGTTCGCTTCTTCATTGAAAAAATTTTTGCGAAGATAAGATTTTATTTAGAATCATTAAAAACAATTTCGTACTTTTGTAGAATAATTCTAAATAACAATTTAAGTTTAATAATATCAATTATGAAAGCAAAACTATTTTTGGCCGCATCTCTGTTCGCAGTTGTAGCAAACGCTCAGTTAACATCTATCAACGAAGATTTCTCAGGATTCACTCAACAGAACTTCCCTCAAAATGGTTGGACATCCAATCGTACTTATCCTTATGCATACTTTATCCAAGGTCAATATGCACAAAGCTACAGTTTGTTCGATGTGACAAATCCTACATATATCATTACTCCGGAATTAGCGATCCTAAATGGTTCTCAAACTTTGAAATTTGATGCTCAGGTGTCTACTGGATCTGGCGGTGCAGGCACTATACAGGTTGGTACGCTTGCAAATCCAACCGATGTTTCCACATTTGTTGCAATATCTCCCGCAGTTACTTTGACGACCAGCGCAGCTACATTGACGTACAGTGTACCTGCTTCTTCAGCTAAGTACATTGCATTCAAATTTCAGCCATCTACTGTTCACGCTGCATTGCAAGTAGACAATGTTGTTTTTGGAGAAAGTTTATCAGCGTCCAATTTCGCAGCAGCAAAACCAGTACAGTTTGTTGTAAAAAACAATCAAATCAATTTCTTGAATGATGCTAAGATCAGTAATGTAAAAATTTACAGTGCAAGTGGAAATCTAGTTGCTAATGAAGCTCCAACTCAAAACAAATTGGATGTTTCCAGGCTGAGCAATGGCGTTTACATCATTGCAATAGAAAACAATGAGGGTAAGATCACAAAATCTAAATTTATTAAGTAAAAGATTTGGTTTTGACCTTTTTGGTCAGATAATGCATATAAAAGCTTCTCAGGGAACTACCTTGAGAAGTTTTTTTTTGAACTAGACAGCTTTTATCTTTTTAGATGATTTTTATCAACTTAATTAATTAAATCTTATTTAGAATAATTAAAAACAATTGTATAGTTTTGTAGAATAATTCTAAATAACAGATTTTAATAATTTCAAATAAATGAAAACAAAACTACTTTTGGCAAGTCTACTTGCTTTCACTGTGAACCAAACCGTATTGTCACAGACCGACGAGAACGGATACACCCAAGTTGACCTTACAACTGGCCCTAATTATTCGAATAGAGTCTTCTTCGACCTTTCTGCAAACAACATCATTTCACAACCTGCGACTGGCTGGGATATCGCATTTTACAGAAATAGCGCAATGGACTTCGGGATCAAGGTGAATGATGCTACAAGCGTTGTAACCTACCAGGTTTCTGCTGATCCTGCAGCATTTGATACGGTTACTCCAGCAGACAAGGCCAATTGGGGAGCGCCACTTTACAATCCTGACCAAACGGAAAGAATTCAGGATGGCTCTTTTGATGCTGCCACATTATTGCCTGCAACAGGACTTAACTTTGGCTGGGGATCTTATGATATCGTGACGCATAAAGTGAATGGAAAAGTGGTTTTCGTCTTGGAATATGGTACAACTTACTACAAATTCTTCATTAATGAATATGCTGCTGGATACACTTTCAAATATGCTAAATGGAATGGAACATCTTGGGATGCCACGCAAACAAGAACCATTGCTAACGGTACAGACGATGCATTCTTTAACTATTTCTCTTTTGACACAGGCGAAAAAGTTCCAAACCTGGAGCCAGCTAAAGCAAACTGGGATTTGATGTTCACAAGATATTATACTTTTTATGCCAATATCATGATGTATAAATTATCTGGTGTGATCCAATCGCCCAATGTGACTGTAGCAAAAGTACAACCGGAAACTCAGGCTGTTTCAACTTTTACAGCACCTGCTGCCGCGGCTTATTCAAAAAATATTACAACCATCGGTCACTCTTGGAAACCTACTACAGGCGTTTATTCAGATATTGTTTATTACATCAAAGAAGGAAGTAAGTATTACAGATTGTTCTTTACTGCAAATGGTGGTGCAACAACAGGAAATATGTATTTCAAGTACAAGGATATCACAAACCTTTTGGCTGTAGCAGATTTCGGTAAAAAAGGAACTTTCGGGATCTACCCAAATCCGACCAAGGAAGATAAAAAAGTAAACATTTTATTTGATGTTAAAGAAGCTGCTTCGAAAAACGGAACTGTTGAGCTATTTGATTTTTCTGGCAAGAAAGTTTACGAGACGGCCATCGCCAACCAATCAGGATTCTCAGCTCAAGAAGTTGACCTCAATCGACTTAATTCTGGCGTCTACGTTGTAAAGATCACTTACGGAGGACAGACAGAAACCAAAAAGCTAATTGTTAAATAGTCATATTTCATTGGTAAGTTTTCATTGATCTATATCAGGTCATATGCCATCACCATTTCGCTGCTGGTGTTTGTGAAGGAAATTTACCGTAGCGATTTCAGATTTTATTCTTTATGAGAACCACCTTCGGGTGGTTTTTTTGTGGCTTGTCGTTTGATGAAATAATGAGTAAATTTGTATAAATAATTCCAATCGAACGTGAATTCTCTCATCAACAAAAAAGTAAAGTTCCAAGACCTCGGTGTTAAAGATTATCAGCCAACTTGGGACTATCAGGAAGAATTACTCAAGCAAAATCTGGACATCAAAATCCACAATCGCGAAAATCCGGAGAATCTGAAACCGACCGACAATCATTTGCTTTTTGTAGAGCATCCGCACGTTTACACTTTGGGAAAAAGCGGACACGAATCCAACCTTCTCGCTAACGAAAACAAACTGAAAGAGATTGAAGCGACTTATGTCAAAGTCAATCGTGGTGGTGATATTACGTATCACGGTTTCGGACAGGTTGTCGGCTACCCTATTTTGGATCTGGAAAATTTCTACACAGACATCCACCGCTATATGCGAGATCTGGAAGAAGTCATCATCCGAACAATTGCAGAATATGGCTTGACAGGTGAACGTTCACCAGGCGAAACCGGTGTTTGGTTTGATGTCGGAAAACCTTATGCCAGAAAGATCTGTGCGTTGGGCGTAAAAGCATCACGCTGGGTCACGATTCATGGTTTTGCATTGAATGTCAATACCAATATGAAATATTTCGATTACATCATTCCTTGTGGAATCTCCGATAAACAGGTTACTTCGATGCAAAGAGAACTTGAAAAGGAAGTGGATTACGCGGAAGTGAAGAATAAGATCAAAAAACATTTTGCGGATGTTTTCGGATGTGAACCTTTTGTATAAGTGATAAATGATGATTGATAAATGATTTTTAAAACATAATGATTAATCATTTATCACCTATCAATCGTCATTTATAGTTACATCGTCATCCCAATATCAATTCCTTTGATCTTTCTGTAAAGATCGGTCGCGAAATTATCTGTCATTCCGGAAACAAAATCTATGACACCCAACACTTTCTGATAATCTGTTCCTTCTTTATAAAAGAACTGTTTCGGAAGAAGTTTTAAAGCTTTTTCATCATAAGATTTGACTTCATTCTCAGATTTGAGGATTGATGGGATAAAATGATCAAGAAGTTCATACATCACATTGTAGCCAGCATTTTCAATTTCTACGACAGCCTTGTGATTATAGATTTTTTCGACCGAAAAACTTGTGATATCCTGTAAGGTCTTATTCTCAGATTTATAGATATCCAGAAGTCCTTTGTCCAGATCACCTGCAAGGATCCTATCAAAATTGCTTTTATAAAGCTCGATAGATTTGTTAATCAAAGCATTGATGACCTTTGCTCTTAGATATGATATCTGTTCGTTTTCATTAGAGATAGAACCGAGTTTACTTTCAATTTTTTTAATATCGTCGGTCTCGGATTTGACCAGTTCAAAGAACAGATTTTTACAGTCTGCCGTAGAAACTATTCCCAGTCTGTGGGCATCTTCCATGTCGATGATGTTGTAACAGATATCATCGGCCGCCTCTACCATCCAGACAAATGGATGTCTTTTGAAAATATGGGGATTTTCACTTTCTGATATCAGATTTGTACCTCTTGCGATCTCTAAAAAGATATCTTTTTCGTTTTGAAAAAAACCGAATTTCTTCCGGTGCACGATTCCTTTCTTTCTGGCAATCGCTTCACAAGGATATTTTGCGATACTTACCAGCGTGGCAAATGTCAACTGGATTCCGCCAGCGTCTTTTCCTTGTTGCTGCTGCGCTAAAACTCGTATTGCGTTTGCATTACCTTCAAAATTAACAAGATCAGCCCATTCTTTTTCATTGAATTTGGGCTTCAGATTGTTCTCATTTCTGTCAAAGTAGCTTGCAATCGCATCTTCGCCGGAATGTCCAAAAGCAGGATTTCCAACATCGTGACAAAGGCACGCAGCAGCAATCACATGTCCCAAGTTATGAAGATAAAAATTTCTGGAATCCTCTGTAAGGTGTTTTTTATAATTATCGTGGATGAACTCTCCTATGATACTTCCCAAACTCCTCCCCACAGAAGAAACTTCCAAAGAATGGGTCAAACGGTTGTGTACAAAAACACTTCCAGGAAGTGGGAAAACCTGGGTCTTATTTTGAAGTCTTCGGAAAGCCGATGAAAAAATAATTCTGTCAAAATCTCTCTGGAAATCAGTTCTTGAAGCCTTTGTATGTGGATTATTTCCCGTTCTCTGATTGGTAAAAATCTGGTTTAAGTTCATCATTTTTCAAAATTACTTCAAATTTTATTTTTAACGGAATAATATTTGAGTTTTTATCCACAAAAATCACCCATGCCAGAAGGTCCAACTATTGTGTTGATGAAAGAAAATCTCCAGAAATTTGTGGGAGAAAAAGTTGTTTCTGCTGTTGGAAACTCCGGCATCGATAACGAATTGCTCATTAACAAAAAACTTAAAGAAATCCGACTCTACGGAAAACAGACGTATTTGATATTCGATAAAGTGAGCGTCAAAATTCATTTGCTGATGTTTGGTTCGTATGAAATTGACGAGCAGACAAAACCCGACAAATCTTTGAGACTTGGTTTAAATTTCAAAAATGGGAAAGCACTTTTCTACACTTGCTCTGTGAAAATGGTTGATGACGATATCCTCAAAACCATCGATTGGGAAGCCGATGTGATGAGCGACAATTGGAATCCAAAAAACACGAAAAAGAAACTGAAAGCCGAACCGAAAATGATGGTTTGCGACGCCTTGATGAATCAGGAAATTTTCTCTGGTGTTGGGAACATCATTAAAAATGAAGTCCTTTTCAGAGTCGGCGTTCATCCCGAAAGTGAAGTTGGAAATCTGCCTTTGAAGAAATTGAACGAACTTTTAACAGGGGCCAGAAATTACAGTTTCGACTTTTTGAAATGGAAAAGAACAGATGAATTAAAAAAACATTGGCAAATTTATCACAAAAAGATATGCCCAAAATGTGGACAAACCGTCATCAAGAAAAATATAGGCAAAGGAAAAAGAACAAGTTTTTATTGCGAAAAAGACCAAAAACTGTATTAATTATAAAAGATATTATTACAAAAACTCAAGTTTTAATCATTTGATTTCAACTTAATTTTACTTATCATTGGCAAAAATTTTATTTTATGAAGAATAAATACTTATTAATTCTATCTCTTATTTCATCTGTTGCTTTCGCTCAGCAGAATATATCATTTGAAGCTTCGGAAGCATACACTTTGGGCGACATCAACGGACAAAATGGTTGGACCGTGACGGAATCCAGTGATGGTCCATTGACAAATCAAATCGTAACGACCGAACGTGCAAGTTCTGGAACATACTCTTTCAAAAATTCTTTTGTATCACAATATGATCCTCAATGGTTTCCTATTTTTGGAATCGAGAAATCTTTTTCGCCAGCTTTGGATTACCAGAACACCATCATTTCCTACGACTTCTACTCTTCTGACCAAAACGGCGCTGACTTTGAATTTGCGCTGTATCACGAAAATTTGGAAGAAGAGGTTTTTGATATCGTGACAGCAGTTGGATTTGAGAACAGAGGAAACATCTACGTCTATCCTGAGCTAAATTTTGGTGGTTACACCATTACAAATGCAAGCTGGCAAGTGAACAGATGGTACAATTTGAAAATTGAATTCACCGAAGCGACTATCAAATATTACTTGGACAACAACTTAATTTTGTCCGTTGCCAACACCAGCAAAGTGAATCTGGATGGAATGAATTTCCTTCACAACAATTATGGCGGAGATGCTTATTATGATAATATCAAAATCAATGATGAAGTTTTGGCAGTGAATGATGCAACAAAAGGAAACATCAAACTTTATCCAAATCCAGTGAAAGATATTTTAAAATTAAATCTTCCTAACGGTGAAAAAATATCAACCATCGAAGTTTACAACACGCTTGGTCAAAAGGTTTCCGACTTCAGCAATGTGGAGGAAATCAATCTGAAACAATTGAAAGCTGGCGTTTACATCATTAATTTGAAAAACAACAAAGGAAAAACTTACTCTTCCAAAATTGTAAAACAATAATTGAAAATTTTGAAATCCCGTTCTGTGAGCGGGATTTTTTTTATAAGTTACACACCAAGGCACAGGGGAAATTGGATTTTAGAATAGGTTTAAAGGCACTAGGAAACCTTCGTTTTTTTTAAGATAAGCTTAGTACCTTATTTTTTCCAACTTTTTATTGCAACTAATTTTTGTGCCTTTGTGTTTTTTCATTACTGCACATTAAGTATCTTTAGTAAAAATTAGAAAAGCAATGTCAACAGCCATCAATCCAGAAACGCTCAAGTTCCTTTCTACGCTCGAAATCAATAACAACAGAGAATGGTTCAATGAAAACAAACCGCTCTATCTGGAAGCCAAAGCGAACTTTGAAAATGTGGTAAATGAAATCATCGCAGAAGTCGCCGAGTTTGATGAAAGCGTTGAAAGATTGGAAGCTAAGAATTGTATTTTCAGGATTTACAAAGACACGCGATTTTCCAAAGACAAAACGCCTTACAAAACCAACATCGGCGCATCGCTTGTAGAAAAAGGTCCGAAAACTCTTAACCACGCTGGATATTACATTCATCTCGAAAAAGGAAAATCTTTTCTCGCAGGTGGCGTTTATATGACAGAACCAAAAAATCTGAAAGCGATTCGTGAAGCCATCAGTTCTGACAGCGAAACATTCCTGAAAATCCTCAACAAAAAATCCTTCAAAGATGTTTTGGAATTGCAAGGCACAAAATTGGTGAAAGTTCCACAAGGTTTCGATAAGGAAAATCCAATGGGCGATTATCTCAAATTCAAGCAATTTACCGTGTTCCATCCTTTGTCAGACAAGGAAGTTCTGGATAAGAACTTTGTAAAAAATACGGTGAAGGTTTTGAAGGAAATCTATCCATTCAATCGGTTTTTGAATGAGGCGATTGGAAGATAGATTTATAATCATGTTGGAGTGCGCAGTCCAAGCAAAAAAAATCAAAAATATATGATTGGAACAAAAACTTGGAATGTTAAAAATGTGAGTTATGTCTTTAGTTAAAATTTGTATTTTAGTTAAAGATTTCTTCTTAGAATAGTATTGATGAATCAGAATGAATAAAAGTAAAACGCTCTACACAATTAGCACAAAAGATGAAAGAAATTGTTCTAACGCTCACCGAGAAGAATATTTTAGATAGTTTACTATACTCCGCATCCAAATCAGATCCTATAAAAAAATCGAGGAAAACCACTAGGATACTTTTTGGAGTAATAATGTTGTTACTGACCTTGCTTTTCCTGTTCTCGAACAAATTGATCGCAGGTGTCACTTTTATTGTCGGAAGTATTGCTTTTCTCCTGTTTCCACAGTATCTCAAAATCTATTACAAAAAATTTTTCACTAAACTTTCCAGATCCGATGAACAAAAAAAACTGATCGGTCTAGAATATAAAATGACATTCCAAGACCATTATCTTGAGACCAAGAATAACTTTGTAGAATCAAAATGTTTGTACACCAATTTTGAGTACATAGCCGAAACCCAAGAAAATATTTTTATAAAACTTAAAACCGAAACCTTTCTGACATTTCCCAAGGACCAGATCGACAATGAGCTGAAAAATTACCTTAAAGACCTCTGCTCCCGATATCAAATTGAATATATTGAGGAGAACTGGGTTTGGAAATAGACATCGGATCATAAAAATCGAACGATATCAAAACAAAAAAAATTAAAACACGATGACCTTTTTATTTATCATTTTCTTCATTCCTCTTTTAGTTGTTGGCTGGTACGGAATCGATTTTCTAGTCAAAAAGATATTGAAATCCAACTATGATAAGAAGTATTCCGTAATTTCTTTTGCGGTCTGCATTCCTATCTTTTTTATAATTTTCGTTTATATCCTATTGTCATTGGCATCTATGGCAGGAGCAGAATTTAAAGATTAAAGGTTTCAATCCCAAGCCTTACCACCTCGAAGCATTAAAACCCGCCCAATAATAGAAACAGATGAAAAAAATTATATTCAGGTATTGGTCATTAAATATTGCTGTTACTATTCTGCTGTACTTTGCTTACAGAATCACGATTTCGGAAACAGATTACGCTGATGCAGATTTTCTGGACTGGATCTTTCATATTTTAGATATCGTGGTAAACTTGCTTTATTCATTGGCGTATTTGGTGGGAATGGCCCTTTGTTCGTTTGCAATTTTTCTAAATCTGATAGACAAGGTCAGGAACAATTTCTATCTATCCTTATCAAGCTTTATAGGAATTCCGCTGATATACGTGGTCATCATAACGGTAAACATATTGAGCGATGATCTTCTACAAGACGACTACGTTACCATCTTCAGAAATCTTTTGATCTTTTCGATAATATATCTGCTTTTTACAGGTCTGCAATTTTCATTTTTCAGAAAAAAAGTCAATAAACTTGATTTGAATCCATAGTAAGAAATATACTTCATAAAACAAGAGAAAGATAAGTTGATCATCAATCTAATGCAACACTGATAATATGAGTTATACAGTACAAAAATGGCACAAATTCAAATTCGTTCTACATCCTTCAGAATTTGAGAGTATTTTTTCTGGTCTGGAATATTTCATAGCCATCACAAACCAAAGGGTCGAACTAGATTACAAGATCGAAGATAAAAACTCGATCTTCAAACAATATGAATTGTATTACAAGAAATTGACCTCGGGAAGCGAACGAAAGAAAGAAAATGGGAAATCTGACATTTACACACAGATAACAGACAATCCAAAATATATTGACTATGAAGTTTTTGAAATAGAAGAAGACAATCAGGTAAAGCATTTCAAGCGAGCTATTCAATTGGAACCAGTTATCAATATCAGTCCTTTTTCTTTGACTGTAAATCAGAAAAACCAACAGTTGCGGGTCAACGTTTTTGATGCGACAGGAAATTCAAAGATCGGACTCGAGTTTAGCTATCCAAAAGAGATTTGGCAAAATGACCAAGCTCTAAAAACCGAACACCTAACGACATATCAACTATATCTGGAATTGGTTAGAAGAATTAAAAAAATTGCTCATAAGGCCAAAGCTCTAAGAAATGGAGAGACCTCAAGTCCCGATTTTTGGATCAGCGACAAGAGTTTGTCCGAAGTCAACAATAATTTTGGACTAAGAGAAAACGCGATAACACTGGAATAATAGCATAAATAGACATTTGAATTCTTCCTATTTTCTGAGGACGAATTTGATATGTTTGTAGAATTTGATACTATCAATGAAATTAAAAAATACATAGAAGAAAATCCTGATATGAAAGAATTTCGAGTTTTAGATTGCTACATGAATGAAATCAATTTAGCCGACACCAAATAAATGTACTGCCACTAAAAAAGTATTGCGAAATGCGATGCTGAAGGATTTCTATCCAACTTTTTGTTATATTTAAAACCCGGTATTCCTATACACGTGATGTTCTAAAATCCACACCTTCGGCAAAACCGAAACAATAGAAACTGTCTGAAAAATAGGTACGAATGGAATTAAGAAAAGAAATAGAACCAGACTTTGAAACTGCTGAAAAACTTTATCAAGAGGTTCTAAAATTAATTTTAGCATATACAGATTACTGTGACGAAACCGGAGATGAAGACAACTCTGAGTATGAAAAATTGGAAAATACACTTCACGAGATGACCGGAAAAAATATGTCCCAGTTCAATCTTTGGGAATGGTGGGAAGAAGAAGGTGCAGAAGTTTTGGCCTTTAGAATTTCACTTCCTGACCCAAAAACTGTTGAGAACATTACAAAAGAAGAGTTGACAGAACTTATCAGACGACAAAAAACTTTTGTGATTCAAGATGAGCAAGATGAGACATTAAAAGGACAATTTCATTATCATATTGATGACTACTTCATTAACTTTCTAAGAGTAAATTTTAAAACTTTTGACCACAAACTTTTTCATAGTCACAAGGATAAAAATGGACACTACCATGAATACACCCAAGATGAAATAGTCGAGAAATTATGGAATGCTGGGGATTACAAATAAAAAAAGTTGCTAAAAAAAACTGTATTAGAAACAGTCAGGATCTTGAAAATAATTCTTTAAAAATCAATTTAATAAAATGATGAACCTAATTGTCATATTTCTGGTGATGCTATTGCTTTTTGGGCTGTTTTTCATCAAGAGGTCAAGCTCCAAAATTCCACAAAAAATTGCAGAAGAATCCGGTAGCCTTAGAGTTAGAAGAAACGAAGCTCACGAAAAAGGTATTACTGAAGAAGAAATAAGGACAGTTCTTGTTTCATTGAATTTAGCTCCGTTTGTCATCAAGTTATTTGACGGAACCGAAAATTTAACGAAACACGGGTTTTACAATGTTTTTTTGCCACCATATTCAATGATCGACCAGACGAAAGAAGAACAAGCAATTTATGAGACTGGCAGATACATTCCATTATTCGAGACCATGGATGACTTTTTGGAAGTGCTAGCATATGATAATGTTCTACAAGGCTTTATCCGCTATTGCCCAGAGAATGATCTTCCACTGGCAAATTATGAAGTTCTGACGTGGGATGGTACGTTCATTGAACAAATTTTAGAATGGTACGAGAACAACAAGACCGATGGTGATATTCTAAATATTTGCAAATTGTTCGGTTTGAAACATAGCAAAGAAATTTTAGAAAGTATTCATATGAACTTAGGATCAAAATATACAGATGAAGACCGTAAAAACTGGGTGTCTAAGACCATCGACGAGATTGATGGAAGAATAAAGCAAAACCAACAATAAATGCCTTTTGCGACAGGATTGATAAAGCAAAAATTCGACACCACTTTCTCAGCTGCTATTATACTTATAAATAAACACTTAGATTGACAATCGGATATTAATTTTGATAAAACTATAACGATCGGCTTTCTAGACCAAACTTTGAAAAATGTACAGAATAATCAATCAAAAGAACCTATCTCAAAAATGAATCATGAAAATAATTAAAAGTAACTTCCTCCTTTTTTTATTTATGTTCTCTGCAAGTTTCTCGCATGGACAGACTTTGAAGGTCAGTGACCTGAGAAAAGCCTTTGATCATGATCATCCTACCGAACATAGACAATTGGCTTCGAAAGGATTCAAACTAATTAGTGAAACAATTTCAGAAGACCAAAAGAAATTTAATTTTAAAAATTCAGAAACAAAGGAAATAGTTGAACTCACATTTACTGAAGATGGAGAAGGCGGCGAGTATCTGAATATATTTTATTTTTTACCAACTGAGATCACTTACAAAAAATTCATTGCAGCGTTACCTACTTATAAATTCAAGTACAGTAAAAGAAATTCGCGTTATCAGCTCCCAACAAGTTCATATTCTGGAGAAAATATTTATTCTCATCATTTGATACAAAAAGATGGAAAGAATTATTATTCTTTGGAGTACGCAAGCTACAAAGACAAAGCATTATCTGGACCACGCCCCGGGTCTCGGAATGAGATACAACCTCCACCAATAAAGGACAGCATGATAAAAGTACATATCCCTGAATCATAAAAAATTAATTTCAATGAAAAAACTCTTATTATTAATCGCAATTTTTCCATTTTTAATATCTTGTCAGAAAAATGATTTTGACTTGTACAAAATCTCGTTTCCGATGGATATTACGCCACTTGGTGCAAAATATAAAATCAGAGAGGACAAGGGTTATTCTGATATGGTGCGTTACAATACTACCGATGAAGATCTTTTGTTTTTCGATGGATACAATTTTTCGGGTTCATTAGATGATTCTAATAGTTTGTTTGAAAACTCACTTTCATTTTTTAAAGAAATCGGTAACAATAAGATCGAAGCTTACAAGATCCTGATCACAACATCTAGCGAAGCAACTAAATTCGAAGAGATGTTGGTGGAAAAATTAGGCAAAACTGATTTCTACTATCAAAAAACAGATTTTACTTTTAGAATATGGAATGCTGAAGGTAAAACCTACTTTTTTGAAACCAATAGTTCTGGTGAATATAATGGTAAGAAGTTTAAATCTTGTGACCTTTTTGTTGTAGACAGTAAAAATAGATTTTTCATAAACTTCGCAAGTGCTGGCGGTTTTCAATATTATGGAGATTATCTTCATGAAAAAGACAAACCGGAAAATACGGGCAAAAAGTTCACCTACCGTGATTTTATAGATCAAAGAGAAAAAGAGGATGGGAAAGATTCTTACTTTTTGAAAAACTACGTAAAATAGAAATTATCTATGAAATTCGAAATTGGTAACGCCACTTTGTATCCGGGGAAATCTCGAAAAGTCCACTCCATCTTACCATTTGTATTGTACTCGGTATTTTCTTCAGCAATGTTTTTACAGGTTGGTTAGAAGCTGTTTCCGGAAAATTACCTTACCGTTCCTATGAGAACTTTAAATCTTTGAATGGTGAATTCGAGCAATCGATCATGGTGACGAAAGGTACTACAAAAAAGAAGGAATTAGCTGTTTTGAATAATGATTTTAACCAATTTAAAAAAGAAAATCCGCAATACAAAGGCCTGATATTGTACAGAACAAATGCGTACTACGACATTTATGCTTGGATGTTTTGGAAATGGTACAGATATTTTGAAAACGGACCTATTTTGGAATATCCCTATCTGGAGGCGAAAAATTTGAAACAACACTGATCAATACATCTCACTTAAGCTTTATAAGCCTATGAAAAAACAACTTGCACTTTTGATGCTTCTTGGCACCTTGCAATCTTGCGAAAATAAAACCCAGACAGCAGAGGAAAAAGAAACACTCGAATTACTAAATGATCAACCGCAGAAAATCACAGAGAAAGATTCTTCCCAGACTAAAACGTTAAAAAACAAACCTTCTGACTTCATCCCAAAAGGCTATGTGATCCACAAATATGAAGGTGGAATTTCAGCTTCGGAGTGGGACGAGATCAAAGGCGACCTGAACAAGGATGGTTTGGAAGATGTCGTCCTCATCATCAAAGGAACAGATAAAAGCAAGATCATACAGCACGAATCCCGAGGAAAACTGGATCGCAACCGAAGAGGTATTATCGTCCTTTTCAACAAAGGAGACCATTACGACTTGGCGGCGAAAAACTACGATTGCTTCTCGTCCGAAAATGAAGATGGAGGTGTCTATTTTGCGCCAGAACTTTATCTTGAAATTAAAAATGGAAATCTGTACATCAATTATGGACACGGAAGATATGGCAATTGGGGTTATACCTTCCGGGCTCAAAACGGAGACATGGAAATGATCGGTTATGACGCCTATTCCAGCAGAGGTCCTGTTCCACAATTTGAGGTCAGTATCAATTTCTTGACAAAAAAGAAACTCACCAGAGACAATCTCAACAAAGATGACGACGGAGATGATTATGTAGAGAATTACAAGGACACCTGGGAAAAGATCAAAGTTGAAAAACTTACGAAACTTTCTGAAATAAAAGATTTTGACGAACTACATTACTAATCATAAATGATGAGCATACCGAACATTTTCTAAAACAAACTAAGAATCATGAAAAACATTTCCGCCATATGCTTGATGGTCACCTCGCTCCTATTCTGGTCTTGTGAAAATAAGGTTGAAAAACCTACAGCAATAAAAGAAATTCAAAAGTCGAGAGAAATAAAGGATCATTGGGATTTTACAAGCAAAGACTTCACAGAAAGCAACATCAGACTTTTAAATAAATTCAATGTGTTCAATTTTGAGAAAAATTCCGATAGCACTATCATCCTGAATGGGAATATTTTCCAGGGATGGAAAAAAAAATCATTGGAAATAAAGGACACACTCCTACTTAAAGAAAAGCATTTTTTACAGGATAGTTTGGGTCAAAAAAGACAGCAGATCCTATCCTATTCAAAACGGAATCAAATTGTTTTCCAATTGATTGTCACAAAAAAGGAAATGACCTATGATAGTGGAAATCGGAATACTAAAACAGATGTATGGTTCGACTATACCGGGAAATTATCCATTGCTAAAAAGAATCTAAAATATTCTAGTGCAAATCTATATACAAAGTAGAAATTGTAGAAATACTTTGAAATGGTATTCTTTAAACTTCCACCAATAAGAACAGAAATCTCCCATGATATCTATGGAAAATCCAAATTTATGCCCAATTGTTCTTGCGACTACCTTCTTATTCTATGCAATTATTCTTTTAAAACTATATTTATGTTCAAAAAAATAAGCCTTACTATTCTACTTCTTTGCATCGTAAATGCATGTACCACCCAACAAAAAGCCTGGACAGAGAATGATTGGTACGCCTACACCAAAACAAGCCCCGAAAAACAAGAGCCGGCAAAAGTTTACGAGTTCTCTGATGGCATCATCAGAATGCACGGCGAAAATGTGGGTTACCTGATGTCCAAAAAAAGTTATTCCAATTTTGAACTGACCTTAGACTACAGATGGAATCTGGATGAGCAATACAAAATAAAAGGCAAGAAAAACAGCGGCGTGATGTATAATATTCCAACAGATTCGCGAGATAAGATTTGGCCAAAAGGCATCCAATTCCAGATCAAAGAAAACACGACCGGAGATTTTGTCTTTCTGGATCAGGTTACTGCCAAAGTCAATGGAAAATTGGTGGAGCCTGGTGCAAGCATAACTTCACCCAAATTCCTAGAAAATGAAAAACCTTACGGCGAATGGAACGTTATCGTCATCAGATCACTCAACGGAAAGATTACCCAATATCTGAATGGCAAACTGGTCAACGAAGCTACGGAAGCCACTTCTGTGGAAGGTAGAATCTCACTGAACTATGAAGGTTCTGCCATCGATTTTAGAAATATTAAAATCAAACAAATTTCGAAATAGTAAAGTTTTGAATTTGGTTCAATGTTGAGAAGAATTGGTACTTTGAAGGTATGATTTTTGTTGAAAAGTGAGAGTTACAACTCAAAAAATAAACTATGGATCTTACAATAATTGAAAAGGAAAACAACTTCCAATATCCTCAACTTTACGAACAATAGGAGTCAAACAGAATGAAAACCAATTGTCAATGAAAAAAAATTTAATTATTCTACTACTTACCATAGTGGTTTTTGGATTGCTAACAATCTTAACGGCCAGCATCAAAACACCGGCTGATGGCAATGACACTTATGGTTTTCCTTTTACATTCTACACCAAAATAGGCGGAATGGTTGATCCTTCTCCAACCAGTCCAGATGATCTGATAAGGAAAAATTATTTTTTCTTAGTAATAGATTTGGCATTTGCCCTGTTGACCTCAGTGATTGGTTTGATGATTTATAATCATTTTAAGGCAAAATTTCAAACTAATAACAGCTAATGAATCATCGAAATGGTTTAATATTTTTTATTTGCATTTTTGTGAATTTGCTGGTTGGTAATTTGGCTTTGCTCATGTTTCCAGAGTTGGATTTTCTGTATCGGATTATTATTTCATTGATTATTTTTATCGCTTATGGAACTGTATTTTTTCAATTAGACAAAGATGAAAATCAAAATTACTACAAATGGAAATTGGCTGGGATTTCAATTTTATTAAGTCTATTTGGAATGTTGGTGGCGTGTATTTTCACTTCGATTGGAACACGTTTGCCAATGGATAATGTGATTACGGCTGGACTGAAAGGCATCGTTCCGTTGTTCATCTTTTCGATTGTATTTGCTTCGCCGTTTTGGATTCCGCTGGCAATTGTGAATTTTGTTTGTCTTATTTATATGAAGAAAAAAACGCCACAAATGAATCCTCATTTCATATTTCCCTACTCCACCGACAAAGAAATCAAGCGCAGACAAATCTGGGAAAATCTGCAAACTGGACTTTTGTTTGAGGACACTCAGGTTTTCATTCATTGGCTTACGCCTTATTCCGAGCTGGATAAATACGCGGAAGACAGAAAAGACAGTGGCGACAGAACCAATTGGTTTCTTGGAAAGCACAAGATTTTGGACGGTTTTGAGTCTTACGTTGGCGTAATGAAATGGCTGGATATCGACAGCAAAAAACCATTTGCCCAAACCGACGAATTCCTAGGTGCCGAAAACAATGGTTATCAAAAATTCTTAGAATTAAAAGAAAAATTAACGGATTTGCTAGGCGAGCCAACTTTCATTGAACTGGAAAAATACGACAACCTCGATTTAGGTCACATCGAATGGACCAATGGTAAAGTCAGCATTTCCTTGAGTGGCATTGAGCAGTTTGCTTGTAAGTATCGGTTTTATATTGGGTTGAAGGATGAGAAAATTTAATTTTTAACGAAATTTTGGATTGCAATTTGTTACTGCATTTATGACAGATTGTAATCAAATTCACAAACAAATCACTAAAAACTCAAAGAAATGAACATTGAAAAACTAAAAAAACTTGAAACTGATTCCGTGATTATTAACAAATATATCGGCGTTTCCTCATTTGGGCACAACAGAATTATCTATTTGCCATTGGTCATCGGAATCGGACTTTTGATGTTTGTCGCAATGGCTTTCATCAGCGATTTGACTGATACCGTTGGAATGACAATGCTTATCGTCCTAGTTGCAGTTGCGCTTCTGTGCTTTGGACTTGTCAAAATCATTGCGGATTCGACGAAGAAAAAATTATTGGCGACCACCAATATTGCTCCAATTTCCGTGGCAAAAATCATTGTAGGAAATGCGACCGAACGCGTCTTCTATTGCATCTACACCACCGATGAAAACCGCCACGACGAAAACTTCATCGACAGAATTGCAGAAAAAATCGACATCGCTACGGAAAATCCTCAAACACCGATGGACAAAGAAATTGCAATTTTGTTCCGTCCAGATTTTATAAAACCCAACGAATTTGCCAAAAAACTGCCTTTGGCTTTCACTGAAAATATTGTGGTTTGGCGCAAACAAGTTTCATTCGTAGCAAGTCCAAAAACCGTCAACGAGAAAATCAGAGAGGAAGGTGATAAATTTCCAATGGTCACAATAATTCCCGAAAATGCTCGATTTTTATCTGATTATTACACGGATTAATTTTTTATTTTAATTTTCAGAATAAACTATGAGGCAGAAAAACATTAGCATCACCATTAAAAACTTTGGCAAAAAGAACGATTTGGTGCTTTTGCTTTTCAATGGGGTTTTTCTTATTTTAGGATTGCTGAGTTTATTTTTGAATTGGCGAAATGTGATGGCCATTATTCTGATTTTTGTTCTGATATTTCTCGATAAAAAATTCAGGACAAAGTTTTCAATTTTAATCATAATTTACGTCGTTTCGATTATTTTAATTTCACAAATACCTGAAATTGAATTTGTAGAAATCCTCGCTACTTCAATACTTTTCTCGCCACTGTTTTTCTATGAATCCAGCTTAGAAAGCATTAAAGAGTATTAGAAAGAATATTCCTTCGAAGTTTTTTATTTGGATTCTTCTCGATTAAAATGCCTTCATACAGAAGATAACGACTACAAATCCTACGCTTTGAATCCGAAACAATTCCTGAAAACTTTTAGTGTCAAAGACATCAATTCTTTCATATTTAAAGAAAAACATTTATTGATTGTCACGAGCAAATCCATCATCAGTCCAAGAGAATTGAACATTCAAAATATCGAAAAAATCAAATCGTTCGTAGAGGAAAACTTCCCTGAAAAATTAAATCTAGAAAGTGAACATCAAAAAGCTTTGAAGAACGAAAGTGAAATGTACATTTCAAAACTGTTGCTGGTTTTGCCTCTCATTTTGGCTTTTATCTTTATCTATTTTTTTGGTAATAATGGCAGAAATCATCTGGTAACCTACACTTCGATTGCGGTGACCATTTTTTGTTATATCTTTTTGATTATCAAAATCAAACGCAAAAAGTAATTTGATTTTTCAATTATGAAAATAAAGTGGTGAATTTTGGAAGCGAAGTTGACAATCATCAGACAAGAGAAATTCTTAAAATATTGCAAAGTCATCATTAAACAGCTCTATTGAATTTTAGTTAACAATAATGACTTTTTCTTCATTATTTTTATTTATTTTTGACGGTAATCGTCATATCAATGCAAAAAATCGGCTTTTTACTGTTACTATTTTTAGGATTTTCTCAGAATTATTTTTCTATTAATAAGCCAGCTCAAGACAAAGACGAAATCCAAAAATTAATCGACCAATCCAAACGTTTCTTGGAACAGCGAAATAAACCGAATGCGCTTCTCTCTGTAAACAAAGCGATTAATCTTAGTAAAACCAAAAAAAACGCCGACCAACAAATCCTCGCCTTGAATCAAAAAGGAAAAATCCATATGGCTTTCAGGGAATTTGGTGAAGCTGTGAAGGTTTTTGAATCGGCAATCAAACTTCCATCATCCAACAAAAACTGTGAGATTTTCAATAATCTTGGGGTTTGCAAATTCAATCTTGGAAAAGGCTACGAATCTATCCAAGCCTGTCTGCAAGCCAAAAAATGCTATGAAGAAAGCAAGGAAGTTGCGAAGGTCAATTCCACGCTTTATATGTTGGGCTGGAGCCACGCGTACGTTGGAGAATACGACAAAGCGTCGCAATATTTTTTGAAACAGCTGGAGATTCTGAAAAAAGATACAGCTCAAGTTCTGAACAAAGGAAAAGTTTACCGCGGATTGGGAATCAATGCTTCGATGAAAGGAGATTTCAAATCTTCAATCAATTATCTGAATCAGGCCTTGAACATTTCAAATTCCAAAAAAGACATTGTTGGCACTTTTGAAAATCTAAGTGCGCTTTCGTCCAGTTATGCGCAAATGAATGATTTTGACAACGCCTTCAAATACAGCGAAAAAGGATTAATCGAAGCAAATAAAATCAATGATGAAGCGGTTATTCTGGAAGCGAAAATGAACGCCATTACTGCATTGGTTGGTCTTAAGAAATTTGATAAAGCCTCAACATTCATCACCGAAATTTCAAAAGATACAGCCAAATATTACTTTGTCCCGACGTTCAAAGTTCAATATTATCAAAACAATTCTTTGATTCAAGAAGGACTTGGCAATTACAAAGACGCTTTGCATTCTCAGAAACGTCTGAAACAGTACAACGACTCCATCATTTCTGTCAACAATACGATTGGAATTTCACAATTGAAAGACCAATACAACTTCGAAAAAGACCAAAACACCATTCTTGCCCAAAAAACCGAACTCGGCAAACAGGCAATCAAACTTAAAAACAATACAATTCTTACAATCATCATTTCATCCGTTGCAATAATTTGTCTTGTCATTTTTGCATTTTCAATTTACCTGAAACGCGAAAAAAGAAAACGATTGGATTTGCTTTCTTTAAAATTCAAAGATGGTTTTAATGAATATTTGAAAACCAAGTACGATTTGACGCAACAGCAACTTGAACTTTGGTTGAAAATTGTGGAAGGCGTAGAGGAAGTGCAGATTGCTGTCAGCTTTTTCAAATCTGCAGAAACCATCAACCGATGGAGACGACAATTGTACGCCAAATTAAACTCGGTGGAGGAAACCGACAAGCACTACACCAAGCCAAAAGCTATCATTCTGTACAACAAAGAAGTCGACCTGTTCAAAGAGCTTTCAAATCGATGAATTTATTAAATTAATGATAATCATCGAGTTATAAATTTTGACCCCTGGCAGTCGGTGACCCTTGAGGCTCAATCTTTATGCCTCGTTTCAATTTACTTCATTGCTCTATTCGTTTGTAATATTTGTTTTCTAATATTGCATCAGTATCAGATTTGTTTTATCAAAATAAACTTGTACCGACTGCAGTTGACACGATTTAAAACCAAAATATTAACAAGAAAAAAGAAAGAAATGAAGAGAATTTTTACTTTATCATTCATTGCTTTGATAGGCGCGCAAAGTCTAACTGCACAAACCACAGATGTGGCAACTGGAATCAACTATCCTTGGGGAATCGCCTTCAAAGGAAATGATTTGTATATCACAGAAGCGTTGACCGGAAGCATTTCCAAAATCAATGTCAATGATGCATCGCCTACGCCAACTCTTGTTGTGAGTGGATTGAGCACAGCCATCGAACTTGCTTTCAAAGGTGATGAGCTTTACATTAATGAATTTGATGCCAAGAAAATTTCCAAAATCAATATTACAGATGCAACACCAACGCCAGTAGATGTTTTGACAGGAATCACAGGTGAAGCGTACTCTTTACAAATCAAAGGCAATGACCTTTATTACGCACAATATTTCGAAAACAAAATTTCAAAAATAGACCTAAGCAATCCTACACCTACGCCTACAAATGTTGTCACAGGAGTTGGCACGCCGAGCGGACTATTTTTCGACGGCGATGTGCTCTACATCTCTGAATCTGTTGGCAAAAAAATTTCAAAAATCAATATTACCGACGCAGTGCCAACTGCCTCCACTGTTGTGACAGGATTAGAAGATGAGCCTTACACAAGCATTCTTTATGGCAGTGATTTGTACGTTTTGCTTGCTTCGGTAGGAAAAATTGTGAAGGTAGACCTTTCGGCAACCAACCCAACCGCAACAGACGTTGTCACTGGAATCGCGTTGTCTCGAGGAATGGCAATCAAGGATAATTACTTGTACATCTCAGATTTTATCGGGAACAAAATCTCCAAATTGCAATTGCCGACTTTAGCTGTGAACGATTTTTCTAAAGTTAATTTCCAGGCTTATCCAAATCCTGTTTCCGATTTTCTTCAAATATCAGGTTTGACCAAGCCGGAAAACTATACCATTTTCAACATTTCTGGAATGCAGTTGGGCAAAGGCGTTATTGATAACAATCAGAAAATCAATACAGAAAATTTGAAATCTGGTCTTTACTTAATCAAATTAGAAAACGGACAAACAATAAAGTTTATTAAAAAGTAGATTGTAAAACACGCTCTCTATATATCTGAATAGCGGGAATGAACTTAGTAAAACAAGTTTTTTCCTGCTATTTTTGTTTTAGCCTAAAAGGACATTGGCGGTAATTTTGCTGAATCAATTTTAAAACAAAAACCAATGACAAAAAAAATTACCACACTTTTCATTTCCTGTCTAATGATTCTCAGCTGTCAAAAGGAAAAGACTCAAAAAGTTACCACATATAATTCGGTTGAACCTGCGAAAGACACGCTTCAAATTTCAAATCCAAAACCAACTCCAGAAGCAAACGACAAAATTATCATCTCAAAAAAGCACAAGCCAAATTCTATTTCTTTGGATTTGGATGGCGACGGATTGAAGGATGTTGTGAATATCGTTCAGAACCTTGAAAATCAAAAATATGGATTGGAAATTCTGTTCGGCAACAGAAAACTGGATTATCTTGGAATGGGAAAAGATATTGTAGGTCAAGGATTTGATGACATCGATTGGGTTGGCATCTTCGAAGTTGCTCCAAGGAACGAAATTTATTACAACAACGTCAACGACGATGGAGAAATCCTCACGGAAGACCAAGTGAAAGAATCGGACAAAATCAAACTTCCGAACGACGGGATTTTCATCCATCAGGCAGAATCCTGTGGCGGTGGCGTCATCTATCTGAAAAACGGAAAATACGAATGGATTCAGCAGGAATAAAAACAATTGAATTATGAAATTGAAATATAAATTTTTCGCATTACTGATTTTGCCTTTTTGTTTTTCAAATTGTAATGATAAAAATGAAAAGGCACAAACCACGCAATTATCTCTGGAAAACAAAACTCAGCTTTCAACAAAAACTGAAATAAAACAAAAAACCATTTCTACCGAAGAAGCTGTACTAATCGCGGAAAAACAGTTCAAAAAATATCTCCCAACGATTCTCGAAGCGCACAATGGCTACATCGATAGTCAGGACACTTTCACGGGCGACTTTACCGGCGACGGCGTTGCCGATGTTGCCATTTATTTTTCACTCGGTTCGAATGACGGCGGAAACGTTATCGTGGGACAAGGAATCGCATTGTACCAAAACACGGGAACTTCTGTGAAGGTGATTGCTGGCTATGAGCCCGATTATTTATTTAATTTTAAAAAGATAAGCCAAGGCAAAATCTACGTCGAAAAAATGGAATATGCGGAAACCGACGGCAGATGCTGTCCTTCTATCAAGACAGAACACGTTTTGAAAATTTCGGGAGGTAAGGCATATTAAAAAAATCTCTACTAATCAAACGAATCAGTAGAGATTTAAAATATATTAAGCTTTCAGATAAGCTTCAATTTGTTCTTGCGGAATCAAGTCCAAGATGGAATTTACATCAATGATTTTATGTTCATTGATGATACTTTCCACCGCTTTTTTCGCATCGGGCTGATTGACCAATTGTTCCAAAAGTCCGTAAGTATTGACCATTTTTTTGTGTGTATTTTCCTCATCACCACCAAACCAGGAACCGTTGAAATGGTGACTCACATAATTCTTCGGTAAGTCCTGTGAGAAATAAATGGATGGATAAAGCGTCACATCGTGCTTCAGTTTTTGAATCGTGTCGCTGTAACGGTCAGCGCCATATTCCTTCTCGAGCATTTCGGAAAAAATATCCGTATTTATGCGCTCCACAAAACCATCTTGTTTGTCGTAATAATCTACAAAATCCTTAGAAAGCTGGTGATTAGGCTCAGCCATCCAAAATGCAGAATAAGGAACACCTTTCACTTCGAAACCGCAAACGGCCTTCTCATCCAGAAATTCATCCAGCGGAAGTTTCAGTTCCATATCCGTGTCCATATAGATTCCACCGTGGTCAAGCATTACTTTGGAGCGAACATAATCCGAAACAAATGCCCATTTTTTCTGAGAGAAAGCTTCTTTCACATAGTTGTTGTCTTCCAGAGGTGCATTGCTTTCGTTCCATTCCACAATTTCAAAATCCGGATGTACTTTTTTCCAAGTGGCGATGCAATGTTCTGCCAATTCGGTTTTCGCTTGTCCGCCAAACCAACAATAATGTATTTTTTTTGGAATCATAAATTTTTATTTTTTGAATGTTAATAAAGAAAGCAGAAATCTCTGCAACTCGTTTATTCCTTGCAAACATCAAACCTTTGTATAATTTTGAAGAAAATTTTATTAATAAAAATATTTAATGAAGTGTTGATATGATTGAGATTTCATTAAAAAGATAAAATCCCAAATCACTTAGCTCTTGTCTTAATTTACATTATAAATTTCATTACCACATAGGCACATAGTTTCTATGCTGATATAAGAAAAAATAGTCGGGCATCTAATTCTATTTCATCTTTATCAGAGAAATATTGAATCCTTTCTATGTGCCTATATGGTTTTATTTATTTTAAGAGTTTTTTTTATCTATTTAATAATGATAAACCGTTGGGTATGATATTCGTTGCAATAATTTTTTTAATTTGATTAATGACATCTATGGAAAATCAGCCTGAGAACAACTACCAGCCAAAGAAATACGTAGAACTTTCCACGCCCGATTGGGTGAAAAATGCAACGCTTTATGAACTGAATGTCCGTCAGTTTTCCGAAGAAGGTAATTTTCAGGCCGTCGAAAAACAACTTTCACGACTCAAGAAAATGGGAATCGATATCATTTGGTTGATGCCCATCAATCCGATTGGAGAATTGCATCGGAAAGGCAGTTTGGGCAGTTATTATTCCGTGAAAGACTATTTGGGAATCAATGCGGAGTTTGGGACGGAGGACGATTTTCGACGTTTGATTGAAGCGATTCACAATCAAGGAATGTACGTGATTTTGGATTGGGTTGCGAATCATACGAGTTGGGACAATCATTTGGTTGATGAACATCCGGAATGGTATATGAAATCCAGAAAAGGAACCTTCCAATCCACGCGCTGGCGGGATTATGATGATATTATCGAATTAAATTACAAGGAGCCGGAACTCAGAAAATATATGACCGACGCGATGAAATATTGGGTCGAAGAATATAATATCGATGGCTTCCGTTGTGACATTGCAAGTTTTGTCCCCATTGATTTTTGGGAAAGTGCACGAGCAGAACTTGACAAAATAAAACCGATTTTTATGCTCGCAGAAGCAGAAGACAAGGAACTTCACCGCAAGGCCTTTGATTCCACGTACAATTGGACGCTTTGGAATATTCTGCATCAGATTGTTCAGAATGACCTGAGCGTGAAAACCCTTACCGAAGCTTATATTGCCGAGCACGTTTCCATTTTCCCAAAAGCCGGAATCCGAATGAACTTCATAGACAATCACGACAAAAATTCCTGGGAAGGCAATCAGTACGATAATTTTGGCGAAGCGTTGGAAGCGACCACTGTTTTTACTTTTTTGATGGACGGCATTCCGTTGGTTTACAGCGGACAAGAAGCCGGACTCGACCGCTCTCTGGAATTTTTTGAAAAAGACCCGATTGATTGGACACCTCACAAATTCGAAAAGCTCTACACCACTCTATTTTCATTAAAACATCAAAACCAAGCGCTCTGGAACGGCGATTGGGGCGGAGAAATGGTGAGAATTATGAATGACCGAATGGACCAAGTGATTTCGTTTGTTCGAGAAAAAAACGGCGACAAAGTTTTAGCATTTGTCAATCTCAGCAAAGAATTGATTATGGTTCAGTTTGATACGTCATTTGACAAAGGAATTTATAAAAATCTTTTTACCGGCGAAGAAAAAACGGTTTCTGAAACCTTCATCATCACGATGGAACCTTGGGAATATTTGGTTTTGCATCAAACAAAATCAAAAAAGGATTGAGAAATTGGCGGAAGTTTTGATGATTAACTTTTAAATATTTAAAACTATGAAAAATGTATTGATTTTAAGCCTATTAGTCCTCAATGGATTGGCGTTCGGCCAACAAAAGAAAACTAAAAAAGCACCGCCTATTGTAAAGCAAAATCTGCCAGAACCGCCTAAAGCTAAAGATTACGAGACTCTAATCTCAGAAGATTCTAAGAAATGTTTTGTGTACAAGGCTGAAGAAAAAAAGGATTCTCTGGTGTACGTTACCGAAAATCTTCTGGAATATGGCTGGGCGGGAAGCAATGCAAGATTAGTCATTACAACCTATAATTATGATGCGTCCAAAAAGAATCCAAAGGATAAAAGTGGCGATATCTATGCACCATCACAGAGATTACGTTACATCGATGGCCATTATAAAATCGAAAAAAACACACTGAATTTTACACCAGACAAGGCCGAGAACTATCAAAATCGAACATTCAAATTGGTGTACAAACCGAAGACTCAAAATGTAGAATCCTTGAAAGACGAAAACAATCACCCATTTAAAAAAGGAGATTGTTCGCAACCGACGATTAGTTTGTAATAACTGAATTTAAAAGATAACCAGACAGGCTTGAGTTTTTACTTAAGCCTTTTTTTTGTTTAATTTTGTGAGCTATTATTTATGATGCTTTACAATTTTAATTGAATTACAATTCCAAATCGATATGAACCGAAAAGACATTCCCGAAATCATCATCAGACTTCAAAATGCAGATTTGGAACTTCGGGAAAAATTGATTTCAGAAGGAAAATTGGGTGAAGGTTATAATAAAGAAATGGAAAATCTTCACAATCAAAATGCGGAAGTTTTGAATGAAATCATCGATATCATCGGATTTCCAACGGTCGAGAAAGTGGGAAATCATTCTGCTTATTCAGCTTGGCTCGTGATTCAACATTCGATTGGAAAACCTGAGTTTATGAAAAAATGTGCGGAACTTTTGGAAATCGAGGTTAAAAAAAATAAAGCTGACGCAAGAAATCTCGCTTATCTCACAGACCGAATTGCAACTTTTGAAAATAAACCGCAACTTTACGGAACCCAATTTGACTGGGACGACAATGGAGAATTAAGCCCAAATGATTTTGATGATATCAAGAAAGTCAATCAAAGAAGAAAATCGATTGGTTTGAACACGCTTGAGGAACAAACGGAAATCATTAGAACACAGGCAAAAAACGAAAATCATTTGCCTCCAAAAGATTTGATTCAGAGAAAAACGAAGATGGAAGATTGGAAAAAAACAGTTGGTTGGATTAGATAGAATTTATGAAATTATGAAACGAGTAACAGTATTTTGTGGTTCCAGCTTCGGAACCGATGAGATTTATAAAACACAAGCCATTTTATTAGGAAACAAACTGGCGGAAGAAAATATCGGATTGGTCTATGGCGGTGCAAACGTCGGATTGATGGGCGCTGTAGCAGATGGCGTTTTGGAAAAAGGTGGTGAAGTTTTTGGCGTTTTGCCTAATTTCCTGAGGTCAAAAGAAATTGCCCACGACCATTTGACCGAATTATTTTTGGTTGAAACAATGCACGAACGAAAAACCAAAATGAACGACCTTTGCGACGGCGTAATTGCTTTGCCAGGCGGTTTTGGAACCTTGGAAGAATTTTTCGAAATGCTGACCTGGGCGCAATTGGGACTTCACAAAAAACCAATCGCCATCCTGAATATCGATGGATTTTATGATTCATTGATAACATTTATCCAAACGACTGTTGACAAAGGTTTCCTTAAACAAGTGAACCAAGATATGCTCATCGTAAGCGATAATATCGAAGAACTGCTGGACAAGATGAAGAATTACGAAGCGCCAACAGTCGGAAAGTGGATTACAAAAGAAGAGGTTTAGAAAGCAAATCCAATGGAAAAACTGCGCACGCATATTGAAGAAATCGTCTCATTGACGGATGATGAATTTGATTTGATAAAACGATTCTTCACAACGAAACGAACGTTGAAGAATCAGTTTCTAATCAATGAAGGTGATGATGTTCAGTATGAATTTTTGGTGCTATCAGGCATCTTCAAAGTGTTCTATCTGGATGAGCAAGGCAAGGAATTCATTCTTCAATTTGCGAAAGAAAACTGGTGGATGTCCGATTATCAGGCATTTTTTCAAAACAAAAAAGCAACAATGTACATCGAATGCATCGAAGCTGGCGAAGTCTTGGTTTCCACTTTGGAAGGCAGGGAAAAACTGTCGTCTGAACTTCACAAGATGGAACATTTCTACAGAATGAAATTGACCAATGGCTACATCGCGCTCCAGCAACGCGTTAAACTTTTGCTTTCCAGCACGCCACAACAACGGTACGAAGAATTCTCAAAACTGTATCCCGATTTGCTTCAAAGCATTCCAAAAAAGCTGATTGCAGAATATCTCGGTGTCAGTCGGGAGACACTCAGCAGACTTTATTCCAAATAAAAAATACAGAAAGTGTGATTACAGTCACACTTTTTTTGTGACTTGCGTCCTTCTCTTCAAAGCAGTGTTGAAGCTACTTTTGTCTTATCAATTTTAAACAAAATCAATAACAATTAAAATTATAAGATATGAAAAAGAAAATCTTAATCATCGTTTCTAACGCTAACGCGATTGGACCAAACAACAGAAGAACTGGGACGTTTTTGCCAGAAGTGGCTCATCCATACGCAGATTTTGACAAGGCAGGTTTCCAAATCGATTTCGCTTCGTTGACTGGCGAAACACCTTACCTTGACGGATTGGACCTTGCCGGCGACCCGGACAATTTGAAATTTTTAACTGGCGATGGCTGGGCAGAAATGCAAAAAGCGACTAAACTAAGCAATGTGGACACGACCGTTTATGACGCCGTTTTCACGCCAGGTGGATTGGCGCCGATGGTCGATATGCCCGAACATCAAACTTTGAAAAAAGTACTTGCCGAAACTTACGAACGCGGTGCAGTTGTAGGCGCCGTTTGTCACGGTCCAGTTTCCTTATTAAATGTAAAACTGAGCAACGGAAAATATTTGGTTGATGGAAAAAACATCACGTCATTTACCACAGAAGAAGAATCGATGTACGCGATTGCCGATGTTCCTTTTGACCTTCAAACCGAACTGTCAAAACAAGGTGCCATCTTCCACGCAGAAACCGCTTGGTCAGCACACAGCATTGCAGACGGAAATCTTGTGACAGGTCAAAACCCTGAATCTGCGAGAGGTGTTGGAGAGAAAATTGTGGCTTTATTAAATCAAGAAAATTAATTATGGAAAATCAAAATCAACCTATTTTCATCTTCGCCAAATGGCAAGTAAAGAATGGAAATCTACAAACCGTTTTGAATTTGCTTCCATCATTAATTGAAAAAAGTACAAGCGAAGAAGGCAATATATTTTACAAAATCTATCAAGATAATGCTGACAGCAATATTTTGATACTGAACGAAAGCTATAAAGATATGGCGAGCATCGAAGCTCATAAAAACTCGAATCATTATCAGGAAATTGCAGTGAAACAGATTATTCCGTTCTTGGAAAACAGAGAAGTTATTTTGGCTTCGGAACTTGGTCTGTAACTCAAATCTAAAAGAAATAATAGAAAGCTGAAGTTTAGAACTTCGGCTTTTTTAATTACTTTTAAACCTTCAATATTTAAAGTTCTTTAGTTATGACCATCGACCAAATACTCGACGACATCTACCCGATTCCAGATTCATCAAAATCATTGGTCAAAAAAGATATCAGCTTAATTAAATATCCAAAAGGACAAATCATCATCAACGCTGATAAGATAGAATCGAATGTCTATTTTATCAAACAGGGAATTGCAAGAGCATTTTCCAATGACAGCCAAAATGAGATCACTTTTTGGTTTGGTAAAGAAGGAAGCACTGTTCTGTCTATGATGAGCTACATTTCCAACGGAAAAGGATACGAGGACATCGAGCTTTTGGAAGATTCAGAATTATATCAAATTAAGTCTAGCGATCTGCAGGATCTTTTCATTAAGGATATTCATCTGGCCAATTGGGGACGAAAATTTGCAGAAAAAGAGTTGGCGAAAACCGAGCAACTTTTTATTTCTCGACAGACAAAGACGGCTACAGAACGCTATATCGAACTTTTGGAGAAAACGCCACATCTCATTCAGCGTGTTCAATTGCGCTATATTGCGTCCTATCTTGGGATCACGCAGGTCAGTCTGAGCAGAATAAGGGCCGAGATCAAGTAAGATATTTTTTATCATAGGTAAAATGAAAATGCATCTTATTGTCCGAACTTTGTCAAAAATTAAAGAAAATGAATTGGATCATATTGATCATCGCTGGATTGTTTGAAGTGGCATTTGCCTATTGTCTGGGAAAAGCAAAAGAAACGTCGGGAAATGAAATGTACTTGTGGTACGCCGGATTTCTCCTCGCTTTGGTAACGAGTATGAGTCTTCTGATCAAGGCAACGCAAACTTTGCCCATCGGAACAGCTTACGCCGTCTGGACAGGAATTGGTGCTGTCGGAACTGTACTGGTAGGCATTTTGGTCTTCAAAGAACCAGCAACATTCTTGAGGATATTCTTTCTTGTCACATTGATAGGTTCGATAGTTGGACTAAAAGCAGTGGCTCATTAATCAATAACATCTGTTTCTATCGGGTTTCAGGTTTCTATTTTTTAAATTTATAAAATGAAATATGTATTTTTAGGATTGGCAATTTGCCTGGAAGTTTTTGGAACAAGTTGTTTGACAAAGTCGGAGAATTTCACAAAATTGTGGCCAAGTCTCCTGACGATCATTGCATTCACAGGCTGTTTTTATTTCTTCTCGCACGCCATCAAGGAGATTCCGTTAGGTGTTGCCTATGCCATTTGGGCTGGTTTGGGAATTGTTTTAACGGCGCTGGTTTCCGTTTTTATCTTTAAACAAAAGTTGGATTTTCCGGCCATATTGGGAATCGCGATCATCATCGTAGGTGTGTTGGTCATTAACCTATTTTCCAAATCAACAGGTCATTAATTTTGACAGTTGTTGTGAACTCTCTTTTCAATTTCTATCAGCTTTAAGCCTAGCAATTAGTCAGTTATAATTAAAGTAAACGATATACATTTTATTAATTTACAATTTACGTCCAGATTTTTTTAACTAAAATATTTTACAGAAAAATATATTTTGGCAAAAAGTTTGATGATTAATTTTCAAATAAATCTAATTCATAGTTTATTAGATTTATTGATAAGGAGGGCAGTAATGCCCTCTTTCCCAGACAATCAATGATCAATTATATTAACCGAAGAAGAGAGACAGCTCAAATTTGTTTCTCTTCTTTTTTTTGTTTTGCATTACAAGATTTGAAAATTTCAAAACAAATAGATCACTATAATTATCTGATGAATCTGCTTCTATCAAACGCAAAATCTCTATTTTTGTAGCTTATTAACACCTTAGCTTGAACAATCTTAGATATTATCTCGCCGCCATTTTGGCATTCACACTTTGGGGCACTTTCAGTTTGGTTTTGAGACCGCTTCACGACTATTCCTCGTCGGACATTCTTTTTTACAGAGTGTTTAGTTGCGCGATCATCATGACAGTAGTCTCTCTCCTCTTCAAGCGGGAAAAGTTGAAAGAGAACATCAAATATATTCTGTCAATTCCAAAGAAAAACAGACGAGATTTGATTCTCTTGAATATCGGAAGTAGCATTCTGCTGACAGCCAATTGGTTTTCGTTTATTTATGTGATGAATCACGTGAGCGTGCGGGCAACTTCTGTAGCCTATTTGGTTTGTCCCATCATCACGACGATTCTAGCCTATTTTTTACTAAAAGATAAGTTGACCAAATTACAATGGTTATCGGTTTTTCTAAGTCTTGTAGGATGTATTTTGCTGTCTTATGCCAATATGATCGATATGTTCTACAGCAGTTTGATCGGGTTTACTTATGCGGCCTATCTCGTGAGTCAAAACAAGAACAAGCAGTTTGATAAGTTTCTGGTTCTCAATTTCCATATTCTGCTTTCAGCATTGATTTTGTTGCCCTTTTTCCCGGTTTACTCGAGTGGTTTGATCACCGATTTCAAATTCTATTTCTACGTCGAGATCATCGCAGTGATGTACACTATTGTTCCGTTGCTCCTCAATCTTTATGCACTTTCAGGAATCAGTTCTTCCAAAGTTGGAATGATATTGAACATCAATCCAATCATTGCTTTTGTCTTGGCTGGCGTGGTTTATCACGAGCCATTGGGAAGCTTGCAGATTTTTTCTTATGCTTTGATATTTTTGGCGGTGATTGTTTTTAATGGGAAGGAGATTTTTGGAATGAAAACTGAAAGAAATTAGATTTAATTCCATTTATCAATTCATTATTCTTAATTAATTATAATAAATTTGAATAAATTATACTTTATCCAAATGAAAGTAATTGCATTAATGATTTTTGCCCTAACTTTTCTCAGTTGTAAAAATCGAAAAGAAATTTTCGCAGACCAAAACTTTACCAATGCTTTATTTGACGAAGGTGTCGATGAAAATAATAATGGAACTTTCGAAATAGAAGAATATTTGAAAGTAACCAAGCTTAGACTTACTAACAGAAGAATTTCCAGTATCTCCGGAATAGAAAATTTTAAAAATCTAGAAGAATTATCTATTAACGAAAATTTCATACAAAATTTTACAGCATTAGACAGTCTTCATAAACTTCATACACTAGCAATCACACTTAATCCTACAAAAAATAAAATTGATTTCTCGAAAATTGATAATTTAGAAGTATTATATGCAGTAAGATTAAATTTGAATGAAATTAAACTTAATGACAAAATAAAATCTCTATCTATAGGCGATAATAATTTTGTAGATTTTGATGCAAGCAAATACATAAATCTTGAAACTTTAAGCCTGGACGGTTGTAAACAATTGAAGAAAGTAGATATATCAAATAATTCAAAATTGACTCAATTATATTTGTATCAAACAGCAATTAGTGAACTTGATATTTCAAATAATAATTTACTAAAAATAATGTACGTTGAACCGAATGTGAGACTTATAAAAAATAGTGTTCAAAAAAACCGTTTACCATCACAAAAAATAACTCAAGAGTAATCACTTGACTAATTTCGAAACTTTGTCATACCTTATTTTCTAATTAAACTTCACTATTTAGATTAATTAAAAATAACTTTGTCACTCATCCTTTTTTACTTATTTTTACCTGATAATATTTAAATAAAAATGAGAAAACTAATATTCGGAGGAATGGTGGCTTTATGCGGATTTGTGACAGCTAATGCACAGTGCAAAACAGTCTCCACATTGACAGAAAATTTTGACAACTGGAAAGATATCAACAAATGCTGGTCTATCCAAAAAGGTGAAGCAATGCTCTACGCCAGCGAAAACAAAATCATCTTTTACTCGATGACCAATCCTAAGGAAAATATGTACTTGGTAACACCAAAAATCAAAGCTGGAAACTACACGCTAAGCCTTGATGTGACGGACAATGGCGGAGAAACGACATTGGAAATCTTGTCCATCCAGAACGCTTCAAATCCTAAAACTTTTGCTACTATCGCAAAACCTGTGAAAATTGGGAAAGACAAAAAAGTCTTCAACATCTCATTGAAAAAAGATAGCAACTTGGGTCTGAAAGTAATGCTGAATGGCGTGCATCAAGCCGTTTATTTGGACAATCTTTCTTTGAAACCAAGAAAATAATGGTCTGAGACTTAAACTTATACCAACCCTTCAGAAAATCTCTGGAGGGTTTTTATTTATTCATAGCTTATTTCATTCTTTTTTTATCAAATTTGCGCCGAAACAAATTAACAAAAGATAATTCTATGGAAAAGAAAAATATAGTCGTAATAGGTCTTGGCGGTGTTGGTGGATATTTCGGATTCAAAATCAATCAGTTTAATGAGAAAGAGAATCCTTTTCGAATTACGTTTGTCGCAAGAAGTAAAACGTATGATGTGGTATCGGAAAATGGACTTACACTACTCTCTCCAGAACATCCGGAAAACATCACGAAACCTGATGAAATCGTTCAGAGCATTTCCGAAATAAACAATGCTGACCTTGTTCTCATTTGTGTAAAAGAATATGATTTGGAAAACGTTTGCGAACAATTGAAACAGGTCATCAGCACAAACACAATCCTACTTCCTTTGATGAACGGCGTTGATATTTACGATAGAGTCAAAAAAATAATTCCCGAAAATACGATTTTGCCAGCTTGCGTTTATGTAGCATCTCACATCAAGGAGAAAGGAATCGTGGAACACAAAGGAAAACCCGGAAAATTGATATTCGGCAAAGACCCTTCGAATGCTTCGGAGAATGTAGAATGGATAATCAATTTAATGACAGACAGCAGAATCACCTTCGATTTTAAAAAGAATTCTTTTGCGGACATTTGGACCAAATTTATTTTTGTAGCCAGTTTCGGATTGGTGAGTGCAAAGTACAATTCTTCCATCGGAACGGTTTGTAATGATACTGTGCAGAAACAGGAAGCCACAGCCATAATGAAAGAAGTAAAAGCCATCGCGGACAAAAAATCAATCGGTCTGCCAAGCGACATCATCGAAAAATCTTTTGAAAAAGCATCCACATTTCCACCTGCAACGCCAACGTCTTTGCAACTGGATATCAATGTCAAACAACAAAACAACGAACTCGAATTGTTTGCTGGCGCCATTATCCATTACGGAAAAGAGCTGGGAATTGAAACACCTTCAACTCAAAAAATACATCAGGAATTAACAGAGAAGATTCAGCAACTGAGTCTGTAGATATCGAAAATCAAATTAAAGCCTTTAGGAATCTAGAGGTTTTTTAATTTCTCATTATAACATCTTTCCATTTATTTGTAACAGATTGAAATCTATTTTTCAGAAATTTGTAATTGTAAATTTCAAAAATGGAAAACCACAATCATCATAACCACGACAACCTTCACCCAAATCAAAGAATTTCACCAAGTTCCGTCTATTATTGTCCGATGGAATGCGAAGGCGAGAAACTGTATTTCAAACAAGGCAGATGTCCTGTTTGTAATATGTTCCTGGTTCCGATTGAAGAACGTGAAGACCACACAAACAAACCACAAGCCTACTCCAAAACGAATATTCCCGAAAGTTTCAAAGATAAAATTGGTGAATACTTTTGCCCGATGTTTTGCGAAAGTGACAAAACCTACGAATCGGATTCTGGTTGCCCGGTTTGTCATATGCATTTGGAGGAAATCACAGAAGATTTGGTCAGAAGTCAGAAGCTGGAAGCTGGAAGTTCACACACACATCAAAACACCAAACACCAAACACCAAACACCCATCAAGAAGGAAAATACTATTGCCCGATGTTCTGCGAAGGCGACAAGGTTTACGATTCCAATGTTGGTTGTCCGGTTTGCGGGATGGATTTGGTGATGATTCCCATAAAAGGTGAAAAACACGAAGACAAAACCTACCAAACTTTGCAAAGAAAATTCTGGATAGCTTTAGGATTTTCTATTCCCGTTTTCATTCTTTCTATGGGCGGAATGTTTTTTGACTTTCCTTTTTCTCATCAAGTTCAGGCGATTTTGGAATTGATTTTAACAATTCCAGTTCTTTTTTACGCGGGTTGGTTTGTGATGAAACGTGGTTGGGTTTCATTTAAAACCTGGAATCTGAATATGTTTTCCTTGATTGCTTTGGGCGTTTCTGTCGCATTTTTATTTAGTTTGATTGCTTTGATTTTTCCAGATATTCTTCCCCACGAATTGTCTCACGGTGGAAAAGTTCCGCTTTATTTCGAGTCGGTTTGTGTGATTTTGACTTTGGTGATAATGGGACAAATGCTGGAAGCGAGAGCGCATCAAAAAACAGGAAAAGCCATTGAAGCGTTGATGAATCTCTCGCCGGAAACAGCCAATTTAGTTGTTAATGAAAATGAGAAAAAAGTTTCGCTTTCTGAAATTAAAATCAATGATATTTTAAGAGTAAAACCGGGCGAAAAAATTCCGGTGGATGGCAAAATTATCGAAGGAAATTCTAACGTTGACGAATCGATGATTACGGGAGAACCAATTCCGTCAGAGAAAAAATCGGGCGACAAAGTCACATCCGGAACCATCAACGGGAACGGAACTTTCCTGATGAAAACGGAAAAAATCGGCGATGAAACCTTGCTTTCAAAAATCATCAAAATGGTGAACGATGCCAGCCGAAGCAAAGCGCCAATCCAGAAATTAGCGGATAAAGTTTCGAAGATATTTGTTCCAACTGTGATGGCGATTTCGGTTTTAACATTCGTTGCGTGGTACATTTTCGGTGGAGAAAATAAATTGACCTATGCTTTTATAAACGCTGTCGCTGTGTTGATTGTCGCTTGTCCGTGTGCTCTCGGATTAGCAACACCAATGAGTTTGATGGTCGGAATTGGGAAAGGTGCGCAGAATGGAATTTTGATAAAAAATGCTGAAGCCTTGGAACAAATGCACAAAATCAATGTCCTAATTACAGATAAAACGGGAACTTTGACGAAAGGAAAGCCAAGTCTGGACAACATCGAAACTTTAGAAAATCAAGATAAAAATACAATTCTGAAACTCGCTTCATCACTCAATCAAAATTCTGAACATCCTTTGTCGAATGCGGTTTTGAATGAATTTAAAAAATCCTTCGACTCAGCTCAGGATGACAAATTTGAAAAAGTAGAAAACTTTGAAAATATTTCGGGAAAAGGTGTGAAAGGAATCATTAATCAAGAAGAAATTCTATTAGGAAACGAATCTTTGCTGAATCATTTTAACATCAATATTCCAGAAAATCTAAAATTAAAAACCAACGAAAAACAAAACGAAGCGAAAACCATTTCTTATCTGGCAAAAGCTGGAAACGTTCTTGGATTTTTAAGTTTTTCGGATAACATTAAACCAACTTCAAAACAAGCAATTGAACTTCTGCAAAATCAAAACATCGAAGTGATAATGATGACGGGTGATAATGAAAACACGGCAAAAGTAGTCGCTGAACAACTCGGAATCAAAAATTTCAAAGCCAATTGTCTTCCCGAAGATAAAATGAACGAAATCAAAAAACTTCAAAACGAAGGAAAAATCGTGGCAATGACAGGCGACGGAATCAATGATGCGCCAGCTTTGGCTCAAGCCAACATCGGAATTGCAATGGGAACCGGAACCGATGTCGCGATAGAAAGTGCAGAAATCACATTGCTAAAAGGCGATATTCTCGGCGTTGCAAAAGCGAAAATCCTCAGTGAAAAATTATTGACAAACATCAAAGAAAATCTGTTCTTTGCCTTTATTTATAACGTTTTGGGAATTCCGCTCGCCGCAGGACTGCTCTACCCTTTCTTCGGCATTTTATTGAGTCCGATGATTGCGGCCGCAGCAATGAGTTTCAGTTCGGTTTCTGTGATTCTTAATTCTTTGAGATTGAATAATGCGAAATTGGATGTATGATTTGAACCACAAAAGTCACAAAAGAAAATTCTGAAAATCATTTTAAAAAGTTCAAAAAAGAAATTCCTGATTCTTTTTTGAACTTTTTGTTTTCGTAGAAATAAACTATAACCTTTTGTGACTTTTGTGGTTAAAAAAAACGACACCGAGGAAAACCCCGATGCCATTTCAAAACAAATATAAAACCTTAAAAAATCGTCTGATTAAAATGAGACAGTCAGCTTGCTGAAGACGTATCTTCCGTTTTGTCCAAACTGAGACGAAGAACGTGAGTAGATAAACTGGTCATTGTTCGTAGAAGCTGTCACATTCTTCGTGGGATAGATATCGAACAAGTTATTGGTTCCAACTGTCAGGTTGAAGTTTTTGCTGATATTGTAACCAATCGATAAATCGGTGATGATCTTGTCCGAAACCAATTGATGTTCGTTTGGTAAGATGATGCCGTCAAAGTTCGCATCTACAACGTCTGCTCCATACACTTTGCCGTAATAAGTATTTCTCAAATAGACACTGAAATCATTCCAAGTCAAACTGTGAGACAAACTCGCTTTTACTTTTGGAACTGAATCTTCCAAATAGACTCTGGATCTTTCACCAAAATATGTATTTTCCAAACCAGCATTTTTCAACAGATCAGATGCGTGAATATCGCCCACTTTTTTGGTTTTGTTAAAGTTGATTGCAAAATCGTTAGTCAGTTTCACATCGCCAGTTCTGTAGTTATGGCTGATGACCACGTCCAAACCTTTTGTCTCTGTATCGATGGAGTTGGCAAAGAATTGTGCGGCATTCACATTGTTTTTATCAAATTCCTGTTGTAGTGCTAACAGATTAGAATTGTTAGGATTATTAGCAATCTGCTGGTCTGTTGGTCTTGCAAATTGATCTGTCAATACAATTCTGTCATCAATTCTGATGAAATACGCATCTGCCGTGATATTCAAATTCAGAGCAGGAATCTTATACGTGAATCCTGTGCTTACAGATTTTGAAGTTTCTTGTTTCAATTTATTAATTCCCAATCCTCTTGCAACCGTAGAATCATTACTGAAAGTTCCTACTTCTACCAATGATGGTTGAGGGTTTGGATTCTCTGGCGTTGGCGGAAGTGTAGTAAATAAAGTTGATGTCGTGTTATAATAGATCTGATGAATCGATGGTGCGCGGAAACCTGTGGAACCTGCAAAACGGAAATTAAGATCGTTTGAAAGTTTGATCCTGGAAGCCAACTTGTAATTGAAAGTCGAACCAAAATCTGAATAATCCTCGTAACGAACCGCTGCATCTACCAATAACCAATTGGTAAAATTGAATTCTACATCAGCATATCCGGCGTAGGAATTTCTATTTTTATTCGTAGCATTCTCAGCTCTGAAGCCTGAGAAAACCTGAGAACTTCCTGCCAAAGCAGCTCCAAAAAAGTCAGTTGGTTTCAAAGAGTTTGGAGTCGTAGGTGTCTGAGGATTTCCGTTGATATCATAAGCTGTGTAAGAAGCTTCCTCACCTGGATTGATCCTGAAATTCTCGTGACGTTGTTCTGCTCCGAAAGCTACGTTAATCCCTTGGAAAACGTCAAACGATTTGCTGAAATCCAAATTGATCGTGTTCTGCAAAAACTGCAATCCACCAGCTTTGAAAGTGCTTGGAGAATTGAATCTTAAACTCGTATTTCCAGTATTTTCAATCGTGTAATCAAAACTGTTTTGTCCGAAAGTATTGCTTAGATCAACATTCCATCCATTCCATTTTCCCTTAACGCCTGCAGACAATGAAACATCCTGAATTCTTGTATGGATTTCTGGCAAATAACCGTCAATGTTAAGTCCTGTGAAAGTTCTCGCTTGGTTTGGTCTTCTGTAAAAACCGCCTGATTGCCCATCTCTGATAGAGTAACCTCCGAAAGTATAAGCTTTCCAATTGTCATTCAGTGGCACTTCTGCGTTTAAAAATAATTGGTGGTTGTTCAGTTTAGACTGCCCAACTTGCATGTTGAAGTCTTTTCTGGTTTGTCCTCTGTAAGCCAATTCATTATCAGTCACATTCGCGCCCAATAGACCTTGAAGGGCTGTAATTGTGGATGCATTTTGAATACTTGTTTGGAAACCAGAATCAAAATAACCAACGCCTTGAGAATATTGATGAATCAAATTCACAAAATCTTGTTCACCTGCAGTTCCTTTCAGATTTGTGATATTATTGAAATAAGACGAAAGATTGACGCCATTTTCAGCCGCTCTTTTCTCGATTGCGTTGTACGCGTTGTAGATTGAACTACTTTCTGTTCCAGCTCTTCTCGTAGGATCACGGAATTGGGAAGACCAGGTGATATTATAAAAACCACCTTTGTTGCCAATCTTATTTCCGTAGTTCAAATCCAATTGATATTGCTGACCGTCGTAGTTTCCTGTGTGGTCTTTCGCTGCGTTGGTCAGATAACCACCGTAGTTCAATTGTCCTGTTAGTTTCCCTGTATCTCTTTTCAACTGGAGGTTCATCACGCCTGCAATTGCATCAGAACCATATTGTGCAGACGCACCGTCTCTCAAAACCTCGATTCTGGAAAGTGCAAAAGCTGGGATGGCATTAAGGTCAGTTCCTACGGTTCCTCTTCCTGGAGCGCCATTCACATTTACCAAAGCTGATGTATGTCTTCTTTTGCCATTAACCAAAATCAAGGTCTGATCTGGTCCTAGACCTCTCAACTGTGCAGGATCTGAGTGATCCGATCCATCTGCATTGGTCTGAATGGTTGATGTAAAAGACGGCGCAATCGTATTAAGGATTTGATTGATGTTCGTCTGCGGCAAACTCTGCTGGATCTCTTTCAGGTTGAAAACGTCCACTGGAACCGGGCTGTCCGCTTTGGAACGTCCACCACTTCTGGATCCGACCAAAACCACTTCCTCAATCTGTTTGTCGGACACGGTATCTTTGGCAGGATTTGTTTCCTGAGCTTGTGCGAATGTAATCCCAGAAAAGAAAATTACCGCCGCTGTGAGCGCAATGCCTTTCCTTGAATTAATAATAGTTACTTTGTTCATATATTCTAAATTTTACGTTCTATAAATAAAAAAAAACTTCCCCCAGACAAGTCTAGAAGAAGTTATATAAGGATGTGTTTGGTCCAATAATAAAAACTTTTAAACTTATTTTTCCTTTTTTCAAAGGCTGAATGCAACACCTTTCCTCTCGGCAGGTTGTTAAGACGTCATAAGGTCAGTTCCCTCGGTCTTTCTTAATAAGTATGACAGCAATTCGTAATCACTTTGCAAAAGTAGGGTCAAAAGATTTATCCATCCAAATTTATTTCATACTAATTCGGTATGATAAATATCATAACAGATTTAATTAATTGATTTAATGATAATTGGCACAGAAATTAATCATTAATAAAAATGAAAACTTCGAAGACAAAATACCACATTGGCTGTTCCGGATTTTACAATGCAGACTGGAAAGGTTCGCTTTATCCTGCAGATTCTCAGAACAAGGATTTCCTGAAATTATATTCTCAGAGATTTGATATTGTGGAAATTAACAGCACATTTTACAGAAAACCAACGGCTAAAACACTTCAAAAATGGGTATATGAAACGCCAGATGACTTCAAATTCTTTATTAAAATTCCAAAAACGATTTCTCATCAAAAACCTTTTGAAAATAAGAAAGAGGAGATTGAAGAATTCTGCAATTACATCAAGACTCATCTTGGGGAAAAGTTGGCAGGCTTTCTTTTCCAATTTCCGCCTTCCTTTCATTACACATCAGAAAATCTGAAATGGCTTAATGAAAATCTGCCTGATGGCTTTCTAATTGTGGTAGAATTTCGTCATAATTCCTGGTGGAGTGACGAGATTTTAAAAATATTCAAAGACAAAAAATGGATTTTCAGCGGAACAAGTTTTCCAGGAAATTTATCCGAAGATATTATTGTCACCAATTCGAAAATCGGCTACTATCGCCTCCATGGGAAACCGACGCTTTATAAATCGCCTTATTCAGAAGACTTTTTAAATGACCTGGCAGAGAAAATTAAAAAAACTGAAAAGGAATTTTACATCATGTTCAATAACACTTGGGGAACTTCTGCGGTGGAAAATTCATTATATTTAAAGAAAATTTTAAATCAATGAAGAAACTGGTCGTGCTTTCCGGCGCAGGCATTTCAGCAGAAAGTGGTATCAAAACATTTCGTGATTCCAATGGACTTTGGGAAAATCACCGTGTGGAAGATGTCGCTTCGCCCGAAGGTTTTGCTAAAAACCCGAAGTTGGTTTTGGACTTTTATAATGCCAGAAGGAAACAGCTGAAAGACGTAGAACCCAATGCGGCTCACAAATTGCTTGCAGAACTGGAGGATTTCTTTGATGTTTACATCATCACGCAGAATGTGGATGATCTTCACGAGCGAGGCGGTTCCACCAAGATCATTCATCTTCACGGCGAACTTAAGAAAGCAAGATCTGTCGATAATGAAAATAAAATATTGGATTGGGAAGACGATATTCATTTAGGCGATCTTCATAGCGATGGCTCGCAACTTCGCCCTCACATTGTCTGGTTTGGCGAAATGGTTCCTGAGATGGACAATGCGATTGAGATTGCTTCACAAGCTGATTTGTTCCTGGTCATCGGAACTTCGATGCAGGTTTATCCCGCGGCTTCTGTCGTGAGATATGTTCCAAGTCATTGCGAAGTTTTTGTCATCGACCCTAACCTAGAAAATCCAAACTCGTTCACCCGAAATGAGAATTATTTCAAAGCCTCGGCCACGGAAGGAATGAAAACTTTAAAACAAATATTAATAGAAAAGTATAAATAATGCAGGTAGAAATTAGAAAATTGACCGTTGATGATTATGATGATCTGGCAGAAGCAATGCAGAAAGCCTATCCCGTGATTGACGACAATGTCTGGAGCAAAAGGAATATCCAAAAGCTGACATCCATATTTGCAGAAGGACAAATTTGCATCCTCGTCGATGGAAAATTGGCGGCAGCGGCTTTGTCCATCAATGTCAATTACGAGCTTTACGGCGACCAACATACCTACGATGAGATCACAGGAAATGGGACTTTCAACACGCACAGCAATATCGGAAATGTGCTTTACGGCATCGAGGTTTTCGTGGATCCCGATTTCAGAGCTTTGAGACTTGGCAGAAGATTGTACGACGCAAGAAAAGAACTCTGCGAAATTATGAATCTAAAATCCATCATCGTAGGTGGCAGAATCCCAAATTATCATTTATATAGCTCAGAGTTATCACCTCGAGAATACATCACGAAAGTGAGAAACAAGGAAATCTTCGACCCAGTTTTGAGTTTTCAAATTGGTAATAATTTCTCACCTGTCAAAATCCTGAAAGGTTATCTCAAAGGCGATTCCGAGTCCGAAGAATACGCTGTACTTCTGCAATGGAACAACATCTACTACACAGCGAAGAAAAATACGATGCAGGACAGTGTCATTCGCCTCGGCCTTATCCAGTGGCAGATGCGACCTTTAAAAGACATTGAGGAATTTTACAAACAAGTCGAATTTTTCGTAGATGCAGTCGCTGGCTACCAGTCAGATTTTTGTCTGTTCCCGGAACTCTTCAACACACCTCTACTCGCCCCTTTCAATCATTTGAATGAAAGAGAATCAATGGAAAAACTCTCTGAACTCACGGAAGAGATCAAAGAAAAAATTTCCGAAATGGCTATCAGCTACAATGTCAATATCATCTCCGGAAGTATGCCGATCTTGGAGGAAGGTCAACTGTTCAACGTGAGTTATCTCCTTCACCGAGACGGAAAAATCGATGAATATAGAAAAGTCCACATCACGCCAAACGAAAAGAAATATTACGGAATGACCGGCGGAAATGAGATCAAGGTCTTCGATACAGATTGTGGAAAAGTGGGCGTTATCATTTGCTATGATGTCGAGTTTCCAGAATTGCCTAGATTGCTGGCCGACCAAGGAATGAAAATTCTATTCGTCCCCTATCTTACAGATACTCAGAATGCTTACACGCGCGTTCGCCATTGCGCGGCCGCAAGAGCCATAGAAAATGAATGTTATGTCGCGATTGCAGGTTGCGTAGGGAATTTACCTGGCGTGAACAATATGGATATTCAATACGGTCAGGCCACGGTTTTCACGCCTTCGGATTTTGCGTTTCCGTCCAATGCCATCAAAGGTGAAGCAACGCCAAATACCGAGATGACCATCATTGTCGATGTGGATTTGAATTTATTGAAAGAGCTTCATTACAACGGTGCCGTGAAAACTTTGACCGACAGACGACAGGATTTGTACGATGTGATATTGCGAAATCAGAATTAAAATTTGGGCAGCTATTTCCGCCTTCCGTTCCCGCTTTTTTTGCCAAGGCTTTTCCCAATTCAAAAAAGAGCTCCACTCAAGTCGGGCTGCGGGATTGTGTATAACAATAACATTTTTCAGAAATTACTTTGTGAGTACATTTAACAACGCTTCAAATTAATCATCTAAATTTGTATAAAATTATAAATAATGAAAAAAACGATTTTCTTAGCTGCTGGTTTAATATTTTCAGTTTCCTCTCAAGCGCAAACGCAAACACAGATTTTTGATATTCTAAAATCAGCTGTCAAAACCAAAACAGGCGTAGATTTGAACAATACGAAAACACAAAACCCGACTACGACGGGTTCTACCACCACGACTACGAACTCAAATTCCAATATCAATCTCGGCAGTTTAACTTCCACTCAAATATCATCAGGCCTAAAAGAAGCTTTGAATCTTGGTGTGAAAGAAGGCGTACAAAAATTAGGTGTAACGGATGGTTTCCTAAAAAATGAAGCCGTTAAAATCTTAATGCCAGAAAAACTGAGAAAGATTGATACGACACTTAGAAGCATTGGTTTAGGAAGTCTGGCAGACCAAGGCGTTAAATTGCTCAACAGAGCGGCAGAAGACGCCGTGACAGAAGCAACTCCGATTTTTGCAAGCGCGATAACATCAATGACAATTACGGATGCAAAGAATATTCTTTTGGGAAGCAACAATGCAGCGACCAATTATCTTCAAACCAAAACGCAGACGCAACTTTTCACCGCTTTTCAGCCAAAAGTACAAGCTTCATTGAGTAAAGTTGGCGCAGACACGGTTTGGAAAAATATGATTTCAAAATACAACACCTTCACTGGACAAGCTGTAACGACGGACCTTAACGAATATGTGACCACAGAAACCATCAACGGTGTTTTCAAAATGGTGGCTGAAAAAGAAACTGGAATCAGAAACAATGCGGCTATGAGAACCACTTCTATTCTACAAAAGGTTTTTGGAGCGGTTAAAAAATAAATTTAGAATTTAGAATTTAGAATTTAGAATTTAGAATTTAGACAAAATTAAAGTCGCAAAGTGGAAACTCTGCGACTTTTTTAATCTTTTAATTATTTAATCTTTTAATTTTTAAAACTGCATCTCCGGAATCTCACCTTCAATAATCAAATCAGCTTCTGTTGCTTTGATAATTTCATCTACAGAAATTCCTGGAGCTCTTTCCAGAAGTTTGAAACCTTTGTCGGTCACTTCCAAAACGGCTAATTCTGTCACTACTTTTTTGACGCAATTCACACCTGTCAAAGGAAGCGTGCAATTCTTCAAAATCTTGGATTCTCCAGCTTTGTTCACGTGCATCATTGCGACGATGATATTTTCTGCCGACGCTACCAAATCCATTGCGCCACCCATTCCTTTCACCATTTTGCCTGGAATTTTCCAATTGGCAATATCGCCGTTTTCGGAAACTTCCATTGCGCCGAGAATCGTAAGGTCAACTTTTTGACTTCTAATCATCCCAAAACTGAAAGCCGAATCAAAAAAAGAACCGCCCGGTAGAATCGTGATGGTTTGTTTTCCCGCATTGATAAGGTCTGCATCTTCTTCGCCTTCGAATGGAAAAGGTCCCATTCCCAAGACACCATTTTCACTTTGGAATTCTACGGAAAGATTGTCTGGGACGTAGTTTGCCACCAATGTCGGAATCCCGATTCCGAGGTTTACGTAGTAGCCGTCTTTCACTTCTTTGGAGATGCGCTGTGCGATTTGTTCTTTTGTAAGCATAGTCAAATGTTGTCCTGCAATTTATATAAAAATCTTGATTACATAACATTTTTTAATAACATTTGCCTTTCATTATGCAAAATTTAAACGCAAAGATTTATTAAAACATTCATACTTAAGTTAGCAAAGAATCACCAATAAATTGATTTGATGAAGGTCAAAAAATTAATTACTTTTTGGATTGAAAGAATTCAACCGCAAGCTTCATCAACACAGATTTATCTGTCTTTGCAATCTAAAATTTTCAATTTTCAAATTAAATCTTTGCGTTTATTTTCTTTGTTATATAGTTAATCTTTGTCTATGTGGCTTCATCGATTTTATAGATTCTATTAATCCTAAATTATTTCTGAGTCAAGAGAAATTATATCAGTAATTTTGCACCAATTATTATGAAGACATTATTACACTATCTCAAACCTCACAAATGGTTGTTGATTACTTCCCTAATTTTAGCAACTATCAATCAGGTTTTTTCTTTGTTTGCGCCCGCTATCACAGGAAATATTCTCGACCAATTGGTCACACATCCCAACTTTTTTGATAAAGAAAAATTAATGCCCAGAAACCTGAATCAATTTCTTTATGGAAATGATGTTTTCCACGGTGCGTTTTATTTTCTTGGATTATTGATTGGAACCGCGATGATAAGCCGTATTGCTAAGGCTTTTCAGGATTATGTCGTGAGTGTGATTACGCAGAAATTTGGGGCGAATATTTTCACGGATGGTCTACAACACTCGATGGCGTTGCCGTATCAGGAATTTGAAGACCAGAGAAGTGGCGAGACCTTATCGATTTTAACTAAGGTTAGAGAAGATTCGGTGAAGTTTATTACCAATTTTATCAATATATTCTTTGGAATATTAGTCAGTATTATTTTCGTTTCCGTTTATGCGATTCGTTTGCATTGGTCGATAATGCCGGTTTATGTCGTTGGAATTTTTCTCATTGCTTTTATCACAAATCTATTAAGCAAAAGAATTAAAAATATCCAAAAAACAATTGTCACTGAAACCACGAGTTTAGCGGGAAGCACGACGGAAAGTTTGAGAAATATCGAAATCGTAAAAAGTTTGGGCTTAACCAAACAAGAAGTTAAACGTCTGAACAACAACACTTACAAAATCCTCGGACTTGAATTGAAGAAGGTCAAAAGCATCCGTTCATTAAGTTTCATCCAAGGAACGATGGTGAATTTTCTTCAACAATTGATTACGCTGACGCTTTTATATTTGATTTTCAGAAACATTGTGACGCCAGGACAATATTTGTCATTGATGTTCTACGGATTCTTTATTTTCGGTCCGATGCAGGAGATTGGAAACATCATCATTTCTTATCGAGAAGCCGAAGCGTCCTTGAAAAATTTCGATAACCTGATGAAGAAGCCAGTCGAAGAAAAACCTTTGACACCGAAACAAATTGGCGCGATTGAGGAACTTGAATTCAGACACGTCTCTTTCAAGCATCAGTCTGCGCAATACAAGGCTTTGAACAATATTTCATTTGATGTCAAAAATGGCGAAACGATTGCGTTTGTCGGGCCAAGTGGTTCCGGGAAAAGTACGTTGGTTAAGCTTCTGGTGGGACTTTATCGCGCTCAGGAAGGGAATATTTTTTATAATGAAATTAATGGGAAGGAATTTGATTTTGATGAATTGAGAAATCAAATCGGTTTTGTGACCCAAGACACGCAACTTTTCGCTGGAACTATCCGAGAAAATCTGCTTTTCGTAAATCCCGACGCCACCGAAGCTGATATCCAAATGGCTTTGAAAAAATCAAGTTGCACAGGCTTATTGGAACGCGCCGAAAAAGGAATTGAAACCGTCATCGGCGAAGGTGGATTGAAATTAAGTGGTGGCGAAAAACAAAGAATTGCAATTGCCAGAGCATTGTTGAGAAAACCACATCTTTTGATTTTTGACGAAGCCACTTCTGCTTTGGACAGCATCACGGAAGAAGAAATCACAACCACCATCAAAGATATTTCTGAACAAAAAGAACAAATTACCGTTCTCATCGCCCACCGATTGAGCACCATAATGCACGCCGACAGAATCTACGTTTTGGAACGCGGACAAGTCATAGAAATGGGTTCTCACGACAATCTGATTGCCGAAAAAGGTTTGTATTATGCAATGTGGAGACAGCAGATTGGAGAGAGGAAAATATAAAAATAGCTTTTTTTAATTGTAATTATTTACATTCAAGCGTTACCTACAATTTAAAAAAATGGAAAGAACAAAATCAAATTTAATTCACGAAAAGAGGGAAATGAACAAAATGAGTCTAGATTCATATGTTCTTGATAAACATAATGTTTTGGACAATCCAATTGACAAAATAATTGATGACTTAGGTAAGAAACTTAAGAACAACTGGAAAGAACACGATGAATGGCGAAAAATGGAGCAGGAAAATCCAGAAAAATATAATAATCTAAATGAAATTGCTGAACAAACAGGTCATAGCTTAGAACAACAATTATATGGTTATTACATAGAAAACGTATATATCGAAGAAGAAATCACAGCCTTATTAGAAGTGAAAATAATTTACGCCTTTAAACACTTTGAAATTAATCTAAAAAAACTAATTAAAGCAGCTTATGATGATAAGAATTTTGACAAAAATTACAAATGGGAATCTATTAGACAATATTTGTCTTTAAAAAACATCGAAATAAAGAACATTAAAAATTATACAGAAGTTAACCAACTTAGAGAAATTAATAACGCAATAAAACACTCTGAAAATTACTTTGAAAATAATGATTTAAAAAACAAAATTCCTGAGTTTAAAAATAAAGAACCATCAATAAGAGAATTGTATAAATTTTATAAAAGAATAAAAAAATGTCCAAATGTATTCCTACAATCTTTATGCTCTAAAATATATGAAGATTTATATGATTTTACAGAAGATAAAATTGAAGAATTAGCCGACTCAATTGCAATTAGAATGGATTTCAAAGAAGCAAAAATATTAATTGAAAAACTTAAAGAAAATTATTAAAAAACAGCTAATAGGATATTAATAAAGTAGGAACTTAAACTTTCTTCCTCACAGTCCTCTGCTCTATCCTTTTCTCATAATTCTCGCCTTGGAAAATCCTTTGGACCATAATTCCGGGAATGTGGATTTCATTCGGGTCCAATTGTCCTGGTTCTACCAACTCTTCCACTTCTGCAATCGTGATTTTTCCGGCGCCTGCCATTGGGAAATTAAAATTACGGGCTGAACCTTTGAAAATCAAGTTTCCGGCGTGGTCGCCTTTCCAGGCTTTTACGATGGAAAATTCTGCTTTGTAGGCGTGTTCCAAAATGTGTGGTTTCCCATCAAAATCTTTGACTTCTTTGCCTTCCGCCACTTCTGTCCCGAAACCTGCTGGTGTGTAGAATGCAGGAATCCCAGCTTGTGCTGACCTGCATTTTTCGGCAAGTGTTCCTTGTGGCGTGAGTTCTACTTCCAACTCTCCTGAGAGCATTTGTCGCTCGAATTCTGCGTTTTCGCCAACGTAGGACGAAATCATTTTTTTGATTTGTTTTTTCTGTAATAATAATCCCAATCCGAAGTCGTCAACGCCGGCATTGTTGGAAATGCAGGTCAAATCTGTTACATTTTTGTTGACCAATTCTGTGATGCAATTCTCAGGAATTCCGCAAAGTCCGAATCCGCCGAGCATTATCGTCATTCCGCTTTCTATATCTTTTACCGCTTCTTGGGCGTTTTTCACTCTTTTATCAATCATAAAATTGAGTTTTTGTCTTTCAGTTTCTTAGTTCATAAATATAAAAAATTCCGCTTGAGTAGAGGAAATAAAATGGAGAAAAGATTATTTCTATTGAGAAAGACTTCGACTCCGCTCAGCCTGACAATGTAATCAGACTTAATTTTTCTGAAAACTGATTGGATGCTGACGTGAAAATTCAATCACAAAACTTCCTATTTTGCGAAGCGCGCCCCGGCTTGAACGGAGCTCTTTTTGTTAGCGCAGGAAAAAGCCTTGGCACAAAAAAGCGGGAGTGGAAGACGGATAAAGGCGCCCAAATAAATCAAAAAAAAAGCCATATACGAGATTGCATATGACTTTCTTTAATAACAATTTAAACATTTATCTATTATCTATCGTGACACTCACAGGCATCACATAAGTCGTAGCCATCATATTTTGGTTCAGCTTGTTGACGTCCACTTTGTAAAGAAGATTGGCCAAAACGTTTTCCAGTTCCTTGCTTACATTTTTGCAGTCGCCTTTGGCGTGGATATTTGTGATTTTTCCGTTCTCAGCGAGACTGAATCTGAGGTCTGAATTGATGACGCCTTCCTTATATTCCGAAGCTGTGAAATCGAAATTATCTTTTACGAGTTTCCTAAGTTCCCCGAACGCATTGCCAGAGCGAAGCACCACTTCCTGTATATTTTTCTCAGATTCCTGAGCCTGAGCCACACTGAACAAACCTGCCAATACAAATATTGATAATGCAACCATTTTGCTAATCATTTTCATTTCCATAATCAATTGATTTTGAGTTAATATTTATCTTACCTAACGACAAAGTTACAACATTTTAATATTCCGTTCATATTAAATTAACATTGAAGTTAAAAATTTAACATTGGGATTTCAAAAAAAAATTCCAAGAAAACGAATCTCCTGGAATTTCTAAATTTTATTTTAAATATTTATTTACGATGTCCTGGCGCGAAAGGCCTTGCAGACTTGCTTCCGTAAACTTTTTTAGCGTGTCCGGGTGGCATTGGTCGCGCACCGTGTCTTGGATGCTTTGGTGGTTTCGGTGGTCTTGGTGGTGCGACGCAAGAAAAACTAAGAAGGAAAATACCAGTTGCTAAATAAATTTTTAAAGATTTCATAACTTTTATTTTTATGATTAATGACAAAATTGATACCATTTGAAAATTTTCGGTCGGAGCAAGTGGTTCATATTTGGTTTTTCTAATGATAATCAATAAATTTGATTTTACTGAATTAAGAATATCAATATGTCCATCACCAACGAGTCAGAATTAATCGGAATGCAAAAGGCCAGCGAGGCTGTAGCTTATGCTTTGAAGGAAATGAGAAACTTTGCCAAAGCAGGGATTTCGACTAAGGAATTGGATGATTTTGGCGGAAAAATATTAGAAGAAATGGGTGCCAAATCTGCTCCGTATTTGACTTATGGATTTCCCGGTTACACTTGCATCAGCGTCAATAATGAATTCTGCCACGGGATTCCGTCCGAGAAAACGATTCTGAAAGAAGGCGATTTGATAAACATCGATGTTTCTGCTGAGCTGGATGGATTTTGGTCAGACAACGGCGGTTCTTTTGTGATTGGCGAAGACATTAACCACCATCAAAAACTGATTGACGCTTCAAAGGAAATCCTGCAAAAAGCAATTTCCAATATCAAAGGTGGCGTGAAAATCTCAGACATTGGTCATCTGATGGAAACCGAAGCCAAGAAACGCGGTTACAAAGTCATCAAAAACCTGACTGGACACGGCGTTGGCAGAAGTTTGCACGAGGAACCTCACGAGATTGCCAATTACCGGGACCGATTCAATACACAACGATTCAAGAAAAATTCTGTGGTGGCGATTGAGACTTTCATTTCCACAACTTCCACAATAGCGAACACTCAGAAGGACGGCTGGACAATGGTTGGAAACAAAGGTGGTTTTATGGCGCAACACGAACATACGATTGTTGTGACGGATGGAAAACCAATGATTCTGACGGAAGCTAATGGGATTTATAATTAAAAATATCAAACAAAAAATGTCACTCCACTTGGACTGACATTTTTTATTTATTTACAAAGTCTAACTTCTAAAATCTAAGCTCTAGCTTCCAATTAAGTTACATTTCCTTTTTCAAAAACTTCGCTGTCAAACTTTTCTTGGATTTGATAATCTGCTCAGGCGTTCCTTCCGCAATGATTTGTCCGCCGTGTTTTCCACCTTCCGGGCCGACATCGATAATGTGGTCAGCGAGTTTGATAACATCCATATTATGCTCAATGATGATGAAAGAGTTTCCTAATTCAACTAATTGATTGATGGCTTCCATCAAAACTTTCACGTCTTCAAAATGAAGTCCTGTTGTCGGCTCATCAAGAATATATAAAGTGTTTCCAGTTTGTCTTTTTGAAAGTTCCGTCGCCAATTTTACACGCTGTGCTTCTCCTCCACTCAAAGTCGTGGATTGCTGACCAATCGTGATGTAACCCAAACCAACATCCTGCAAAGTTTTCACTCTGATGTAGATTTTCGGAATCGGCTGGAAGAATTCTACCGCTTCATTGATGGTCATTTCCAAAACATCAGAAATCGATTTTCCTTTGTAACGCACTTCCAAAGTCTCACGATTGAAACGTTTTCCGTGGCAGGTTTCGCAATGCACGTAAACATCGGGCAGGAAATTCATTTCAATCACTTTTAAACCGCCTCCCTGACAAGTTTCGCAACGTCCACCTTTTACGTTGAAAGAAAATCTTCCGGCTTTGTAACCACGAATTTTACTTTCTGGCAACTCCGCAAAGAGATTACGAATATCCGTAAACATTCCCGTGTAAGTCGCTGGATTTGAACGTGGTGTTCTACCAATCGGACTTTGGTCAACATCTACGATTTTGTCGATATTATCGATGCCTTCGATGCTTTTGTAAGGCAAAGGTTCCTGAATCGCTCTGTAAAAATGGCGGTTCAGAATTGGATAAAGCGTTCCATTAATCAAAGACGATTTTCCACTTCCGGAAATCCCCGAAACGACCACCAATTTTCCTAATGGAATTTCAAGGTTTACATTTTTAAGGTTGTTTCCAGTTGCACCTTTCAGAACAATTGATTTTCCGTTTCCGGCTCTTCGTTCTGCAGGAATCTCGATTTTTCTTTTTCCCGTTAAATAATCTGCCGTAATTGTATTGGCTTTTTTGATGTCTTTCGGATGACCTTGCCAAAGGATTTCACCACCAAATTTCCCCGCTCTCGGACCAATATCCAAAACGTGGTCGGCTTCCAAAATCATATCTTTATCGTGCTCAACAACTAGAACCGAATTCCCAATATCACGAAGATGTTTCAAGGAATTAATCAATCTTTCATTATCTCTTTGATGAAGACCAATCGAAGGCTCATCCAAAATATAAAGAACGTTCACGAGTTGAGAACCAATTTGTGTTGCCAAACGGATTCGCTGAGATTCGCCTCCAGAAAGAGTTTTTGAGCTTCTGCTGAGACTCAGATAATCCAAACCGACATCCAGAAGGAATTGCAATCTGGTTTCGATTTCTCTAAGGATTTCGTACGCGATGATTTTATTTTTCTCGCTGAAAGTATCTTTCACATCGGCCAACCATTCTTTCAAATCTAACAAAGAAAGGCCGTTGATTTCTGCAATATTTTTTCCATCAATCTTGAAACTCAAACTTTCCTGACGAAGACGCGCACCTTTACAAGTCGGGCAAACTTCCTCAGTTGTGAAATTTCTTTCCACCAAAACAGCGTCATAATTTTCACGTTCGTCCACGATTTCTTCCAGAATATGAACCAAACCTTCGAAGTTGATTTTAATCTTTTTCGAGATTCCGGCGTGTTTCAGTTCTTTCGTAATGTCCTTATTATGACCGTAATAGATGTATTCCAAAGCTTCTTTCGGAATATCTTTGAACGGCGTTGTCAAACTCAAATCGAAAACTTCCAGGATTAATTTAATCTGAGAAAGAATCCATTTGTTGGATTTGATTTGCTCAAGTGGCAACAGCGCACCTTGATTGATTGATAATTTATCGTTTTCGACAAAATAGTCGGTGTTCACTTTTTTAACCGTTCCGAGACCTTTGCAAGTTTCGCAACTTCCTTTCGGTGAGTTGAATGAGAACGTATTCGGTTCCGGCAAAGCCATCGAATCTCCCGTGATATCGTCCATCAAATTCTTAGAGAAAAAATGAATTTCTTCACTTCCCATTTCCTGAATCGCAATCAATCCTTCGCCCATATCAGAAGCGGTTTTCAGAGATTTCTGCATTCTCAGTTCAGTCGCAGATTCTCCGATAATCCATCTGTCCACCACTACTTCTACGTCGTGGGTTTTGTAACGGTCGAGTTTCAAATCATATTCGATGTCTTGAAGAACACCATCGATTCTGGCTTGTGAATAACCTTTTTTGGAAAGATGAATGAACAATTCGTGGTAATGTCCTTTTCTGGAACGCACAACCGGCGCCATCAGATAGACTTTTTTCCCTTTGAAGTTTTCCTTGATGGTCTCAAGAATCTGGTCTTCCGTGTAACTCACCAAACGCTTCCCCGAGCTCATTGAATAAGCATCCGAAACCCTTGCGAACAACAGTCTCAGATAATCATAAAGTTCGGTAATGGTTCCAACGGTTGAACGTGGATTTTTGTTGGTCGTTTTTTGTTCGATGGCGATAACTGGAGAAAGTCCTTCAATTTTATCAACATCCGGACGTTCCAATCCGCCAAGAAACTGCCTTGCATACGCAGAAAACGTCTCGATATAACGCCTTTGCCCTTCTGCAAAAATCGTATCAAATGCGAGGGAAGATTTTCCGCTTCCGGAAAGTCCTGTGATGACCACCAATTCGTTGCGTGGGATTTTGACGGTGATGTTCTTGAGGTTGTGTTCTCGAGCGCCGTATATTTCGATAAATTCCTGATTATCTTTCATTTATAGATATTCATTTCTTTTTTAAAGGTCCAATGGAATCGCTAATTTTTATTGTTTTCTTCACTTTTTAATGACAGCGATTTCATTGAAAAGTCCAATTCTGGGAAAACGCAAATTTACGGAAATTAACTTGTTTATGAATCATTGCAGAGTACCAAGTTTTGTTAAATTAGTAAGGTTTGAAAAGTCGTAAGTGAAAAACTTTGAGCTTAGTATTTAACACAAAGACACAAGAAAAATCCGTTGAAAACAGTTTAAGGCACGGGAAAATCAAAGATTTTCATTTTATAGCTATTTTGATATTATAATTTGTCTTTGTGTAATAATTTAATCAGCGTCAGAATCCAAGTTTAATAATATTTAACAGAGTTTTGGACTTAAATAAATTTTTGATAGACCTATCTTTGCGACTTGAAATAAATTAAAAAAATGAAAAGTATTTTATCAAAATTCACATTTGCTGTTTTAATATTCTCATCGTTCTATTGCTTCGCTTGGGGATTGACGGGACATCGCGTGATTGCGGAGATTGCTCAACATCACTTGAGTTCGAAAGCCGAAAGAAAAATCAAGAAACTTCTGGAAAATCAGAAATTGGCTTACTACGCGAACTGGCCGGATTTCATCAAGTCTGATACAACTGGCGTTTGGAAGGAAACGTCGTCCTGGCATTATGTGAACATCAATGCACAGAAGAATTTTCAGCAATTCAAAGATTCTTTGGAGGCTCAGAAAAGTCCGAATCTTTACACGCAAATCGAAAGTCTAGCAATAAAAATCAAAGATAAAAACACATCGGAATCTGATAAAAGAAATGCTCTGATTTTCTTGGTCCATTTGGTGGGTGACCTACATCAGCCACTTCACGTTGGGCGTTTCGAAGATTTGGGAGGAAATAAAATCAATGTGACTTATTTTGGACAAAACACCAATCTACATTCACTTTGGGATTCGAAAATGGTAGAGGACAGAAAATATTCTTACACAGAATTTGCCAATCTCTTGGACATCAAATCTAAAGATGATGTGAAAAATATCCAGGGCGGAACTTTGCAGGATTGGTTGTACGACAGTCAGAAAATTGCAAATTCAATCTATTTTCACACGCCGAAAGATTCAAAATTGAGCTACGACTATAATTACCGTTTTGAATCTACTGTTGAAAGACAATTGTTGTACGGCGGATTGCGTTTGGCGAAAGTGCTGAATGACGTTTTCGGATAAGTAAAATTTAAAATCACTTCTTTATTAAGTCCAATTCCAGCAGGTTATTGGACTTTTTTATTTCTTCCTTCAACCGTTTTTCTCTTTCGCGGAGATAGTCATTTTTGTTGACCATTTTTCCATTATCATTGACCTCGTCCATCTCACTCAAAGTTTGTCGAATCGACTTATTCGGGTCATCTCTGAATTCTTTTAAAATCTGTTTATACTTGTCCTGAGACACATTTTGATTGGTTCCGAAATCGAAAACAAAATTATCATCTTTTGAATAGACACTTTTTAATTTCCGAATTCCAGCCAGTGTTAAAGTATGAGAATTAGTAGAATCGTGAATCTTTAAAATGAGTCCCGGCAAACCTCTGAATTTGTACGGACCTTCCTGAATTGGAATTTCCGTCGTGAACCAAGCTGTCCATTTTCTGCCAGCAAATTCGGTTTCTGCTTTTTGGATTTTAAAATTTCCCAACACATCATTTTCAGGTGAAATGTTCCAACTAATAGTCCTATCGTCTTTGACATTATATTTAACCTGACCAATTCTAGAAATCATTAAAACAGAAAAATCAGGATAATTTTTGATGATAAAGTACGAGTTTTTACTTTTTTTAATTTTTAAATTTGAATCAGAAATCCCTTTGTCAACATTCGATTTTGAGATTGAATCATATTTAAAATTATCGTAGCTGTAGAATTTTGAAAATCTGTCTGAGACATCCAGAGCCATCAGTTCTGATTCAATTTTGTCACGATTGAGAGAATCCGAAATAGATTTGTATTCGTAAAGAAATCGCTGGTTTTGGGATTTTAAATTGAAAGAAATGGTAAGTAATATAAAAAGGAGTTTTAACTTCATTCGAAAATCATTTCAAATAAAGATAAGAAAATTTTAGTCTAATTTTTTAATCATCCAAAGATTACAGCCAGAATGCCCGGAATTCCCCAAAGGTTTTTCCAAGTATTGAAATCCTTGTTTTTCATAAATAGAAACTGCTTTGCTAAATTCTGGAATACTTTCGAGATAAACTTTTTTATAACCTAATTCTTCAGCTTTTTCCAGACATTTTTCGAGTAATAATTTTCCAATTCCTTTTCCTCTTGACTCTTTTGAAAGGTAAAATTTGGCGAGTTCAGTTGTATCTTCAGGCAAATTGTCGGTTGGAAAAATTCCGCAACAACCTAAAATCAAACCATCATCTTCTGCTACAAACAAAGCTGATTTTTCAGTTTGAAATAATGAATATAAATCATCTGTGGTTGGGTCAGAATAAACTGTTCCGTTGGTGCAACTTACTTCAAAATCGTGGAATGCTGTTCTGATGATTTTGGAAAGAATGGCGTTGTCTTCAGCTTTGTTTTCTCTAATGATTACTGACATTTTTTTGAGAATATTTTAAATTAACCAAGGATATTTGTGATAGATTCCGTCCAAAAGCATTGCCAGAATTCCGAAGAAAATCCAAAGTCTCAGAAGATTCAAAGATTTGAATTTGTCGTTTTTTTGATTTCTGAACAACATATAAACTGTTCCCAGAATCACAATTGTTGTCAGTAGAAAATACCAAGCAATAATATTTTTGAAACCAATTCCAATACTTAAAATCAATGAAACAATCAAGGTGATAATTAATAAAATTAATAAAATCGACCTCGTGTTTTGAAATCCCAATCGATTCGCAATCGTCTCGTAGCCAAACATTTTATCGGCATTTCTCGTCAAAGTATCTTTTGTAACATCGATGATGAAAAGCATTAGGAAAAGGAAGATTGCCAGAAATAAAATCTTCAGCGAAAACGTTTGATAATAAATCAACATTCCAAAGAAAGGATATAGCGTCAACGCTACGAAAGTGAAGTTATTAAGGACAATGATTTTGCTGAGTTTGTGGCTGTAAAACCACATCAAAAACTGATAAATCAAGAAGAAAATAAAAACCCGATGCGATACGAAAAACGCCAACCCAAGCGATAATGCATTGAGAATGACATATGCGGTCAAAAAATATTTTTCTTTGAGGAAATTCTGTAATCTGGAACGGAAAGGTTTTACCAACTGGTCTTTTTCCTTATCATAAAACCGATTGATAATTCCGCCAGCTAATATGCTGAGAACGGAACAAATGATGATGAAGTGAACCTTATAATCGAAGACAAAATTCCTGAAACTCTCTTCACGATTGAACAAGAAAAACGTGGAAACGTAAAGTGCAAAAGTGAGCAAAACCGCCACGAAAAAACGTGCGCCCAACAGAAAACCCATCAACTGAGAAACACGGTACAGGGCATTTCGGGAAGCAGGTTTTGTTTCGTTGGTCATTTTTTATTTTTGATAAATCTTTTAACCACAAAAGTCACAAAAGATTTTGATACAATTGATAATTCAAAAAGTAAATTCAAAAGAGCAAAAAGGCGAAACTTTGTAGACTTTTAAGTAAAATCTTCAAGCTATACTTTTGTGACTTTTGTGGTTGAAACTAGAATCTGTAAATCACTTCTTTGTGAAAACCTTCCAGCATTTTCTCCGCCTTTTCATAATCTTTGGAGAAGCCGAGAATATAGCCTCCGCCTCCACTACCACAAAGTTTTAGGTAATAAGCATTAGAATCGATTCCCTTTTTCCAGATGTTGAAAAGATTTTCCGGAATCATCGGACGGAAATGTTCGTAAGCCCAAACGGATAATTTCTTCAGGTTTTTGAAAAACGGATTCATATCTTTTCTAAGGAAAGCGTCGATGCAAGCGTTGTTGTAACGGATGAATTCTTCTTTCAAAGTTTTGCGGAAACCTTCGTTTTTCAACTTTTCAAAGAAGATTTGAATCATTGGTCCAGTTTCGCCAATCGTTCCAGAATCAATCAGGAAAATTGCGCCTTTGCCCAATTCTTCTGCAGGGATGGAAACTTTGTCAACGCTGTCTTTGCTTTCAATCAGAATCGGAAGATTCATAAAGCAAATTAGAGGGTCGATTCCTGAACTTTTTCCGTGGAAATAACTTTCCAACTGACCGAAAATCATTTTCAAATCTTTCAGTTCGTTTTTGGAAATCGTATCAGGTTCTCTTTTCGTGAAAGAATATTTTTCGAAAATCGCGGCCACCAACGCGCCAGAACTCCCTACTCCATAACCTTGCGGTATATTGGAATCGAAGAACAAACCTTTTGCGATGTCTGCTTTGAAAGATTGTACGTTGAGTTTAAATTCCTCAGGCAATTCCAAATCCAAAAGATAATTGGAATATTTTTCCAGAGATTGGTTGGATTTCTTTTCAAAATCGTTGTCCAAATCGGAAAATTTAAGTGTTCCTTTATAAAAACTGTACGGTAAAGTGAGCCCTTGAGCATCCTCAATAATGCCATACTCACCGAAGAGAAGAATTTTAGCGTAAAATAAAGGGTTTGTCATAGTGTGTTTTGATGTTGCAAATTTACAAAAAATAAACTATTCGACTATTATCAAAAAATGAACCGCGATTTTAAATTTTTATTAATAATCCAAAATTAATCTGATGATGGATACAATTTCAAAAATCCTTCGTAAACACTTCGGTGCAAAATGGTTGCGTGATTGTCGTCCTGCATTAGATTATATTCTAATTTCAATTTCTTTTTACCTGAATTTTTGAGAACTTGAAAAAGTGAATCCGCATCTTTCACCATTGTTTTATGTTCATTTTTCCCAACAGAAACATAAACAAATCTTTCTTCATCTTTTTGTGAGGAAAGTAATGAATTAGCCTTATTCAAAAGACTTTCATCGTCCCACCAAAGACTTGGACTGATGATGAAATAATGGGTGAAAAGTTCTGGCTTATTCAATAAAATCTCAGTTGCCAAAAGTCCGCCGAGAGATTGACCAATGATATATTTTGTCTTATCTGTCTTATAATTTTTATTGATGAAAGGTTGCAATTCTTTTTCAACAAATTCAATAAACTTGTCGGAATGTCCTGTCGTTGGATAATCTTTCTGCAAATCTTTCAAATCTGTATGGAACGTGAAATCCCTTTTTCTATCAACGTTTGCAATACCAACAATGATGAAATCCGGCATTTTGAACTGCATACTAAAAAATTGCTGAAGTCCCACCAAATGCAGGAAATCCTCATTCATACTTCCGTCCAGAATATAAATGACAGGATAACTTTTCGTCTTGTCATAAGTCTGTGGAAGATAGATATTGAGTGTTCTCTTTTCGTTAAGAATCTTAGAATCCAAAGTGATTTTCTTCCCAATAATCAAATCTTCTGAAATCGAAGTTTGAGCGTTGAAAGCTGTAAACAGTAATAAGAACAGGAAACCTAAAATTCTCAAAATGATAATTATTTGGTATTATTTTTCACTTTCATAAAACGAATCAATATCAATCCAATCGCGAAGAAAATCGTCATCGATAAAGCGGCGTAACGCATATTGTTGTAATATTCTATCAACGTTGCGAAGATGAAAGTTCCTAAGATAATGGCAATTTTTTCCAAGACATCATAAAAGCTAAAGAACGTCGTGTTGTCCATAGAATCCTGTGGCAACAACTTGGAATAGGTTGACCGCGACATCGCCTGCAAACCGCCCATCACCAAACCAATCACAGCAGCGATTCCGTAGAATTGATATTCTACATTCGGATTTTCTTTGTTCAAATAATAGGCTGAAAGACAAGCGCCAATCCACAAAGCAACGGTGATGCTAATGACATTTTTGTTCCCGATTTTCTTTGATAACCAAGAGAAAAACAAGGCTCCGATAATCGCCTCGATTTGAATTAATAAAAGTGTCATTATCAATTTATCCTGCGCCATATTGATTTCACGCTTTCCAAATAATGTTGCCATTAGGAAAATCGTCTGCATCCCAACACTGTAGAAAAAGAAACTGGAGAGGAAGAATTTCAAATTTTTATCGGCAAAAAGATGACCGCCAACTTTGAACAATTCGCGGAAACTTTGTTTGAATACGTCAAAATAAAACCCGAAATTATCTTTCAAAACTTCGAAGAAACCACCTTGTTCTCTGTGACTTTTGAAGATATTTTTATAATTAAGCAAAACCAAATCTTTCGGCAATTGCTCCTTAACCTGACCAAATTGCGGTAAATGTTTGAAGGTATATTGAGAAAAGCCAAACCACCAAGCACCAGTCAAAAGGAAACTTACACGCGTGTAAATCTGCGCCTGCTTAGGCGTTTCCGCACAAACCTGAATCAAAATCAAACAAATAATTACCAAAATAACTGAACCGATGTAACCGTAAACGTAACCTTTTGCAGAAAGCGCATCCTGCTTGTCGGGCGTTGCAATATCCGGCAAAAAGGAATTATAGAAAACCAAACTTCCCCAGAAACCAACACTCGCCGTAACGCTGAACAATAATCCCAGCCAAACAGTTCCCATTCCTGTAAACATCGCCAATCCCATACAAGATGTTGCGCCCAGATAACAGAAAAACTGAAGGAAAGATTTCTTGTTCCCTATCGTGTCTGCCAATGACGATAAAATCGGGGAAAGCAAAACGACAATCAAAAAGGAAAGCGTGAGAGAATAACCATAAACCGTGTCTGGATGGTATTCTTTGCCAAATATCTTAATCATATGCGGAACTGCAACATCAATCCACTGTTTGGTTTCTGCAACATATTCTTTCTTTTCATACGCCGTCGTAAGAATTGCGTAATAAATTGGAAAAATTGTGGACGTGATAACCAAGGAATAAACCGAGTTTGCCCAATCATACAACGCCCAGGCGCGCATAATTTTCGGATTATTTTTGATTGAGTTTTCTGGAATTGTTTTTTCTATTTCGGACATTGGAAATAATTATTTAGACAAAAGTAAAAAAAGGAATTACAAGTTGACAAAAAAATGCGTTTGTATCAAAAATTTAATAACAAAAACCCTTTCAAACTTGAAATCTGAAAGGGTTTTGAAATTTATTTTAATATTTCAACCACAAAAGTCACAAAAGCCGAAGTCTATTTTTACTTAGTAAAAGTTCAAAAAAGAAGTCATTCTAAAAATTTTTTTTTGGGATTTTCTTTTGTGCCTTTTGTGGTTTTAAAAATCTATTGCAAATTCTCAATCACAATAGCGGTTGCGCCACCGCCACCGTTGCAAATTGCGGCCGCACCATATTTCCCATTGTTTTGTTTCAAAACATTAATCAAAGTGACAATAATTCTGGAACCAGAACTTCCAAGCGGATGGCCGATAGAAACTGCGCCACCATTCACATTCACTTTTGAAGCGTCCAATCCTAAAACTTTGGTATTAGCCAAACCAACTACCGAAAAAGCTTCATTCAATTCGAAGAAATCGATGTCATCTTTTGTCAAGTTTGCTTTCTTTAGTGCAATTGGCAAAGCTTTCGAAGGTGCCATTGTGAATCTTTCAGGTTCTACAGCTGCATCAGCGTAAGAAATAATTTTCGCCAGAGGTTTCAATCCCAATTCTTCCATTTTTTCTTTTGACATCAAAATCAAAGCAGATGCGCCGTCATTCAATGTTGATGCGTTGGCAGCAGTTACTGTTCCATTTTCTTTTTGAAAAACTGTGCCTAATGTTGGGATTTTATCAAACTTAACCGTTTTATATTCTTCATCTTCCGAGAAAATAATCGGGTCGCCTTTTCGTTGAGGAATCGAAACAGGAACAACTTCGTCTGCAAATTTTCCAGCTTCCCAAGCCGATGCGGCTCTTTTGTAAGATTGGATTGCAAAAGCATCTTGTTCTTCTCTCGTGATGTCGTTTTCTTTCGCGCACAATTCTGCGCAAACGCCCATATGCTGTTTGTTGTAAACATCGGTCAAACCATCTTTCAGAATGCCGTCCTGCATTTTGATTTCGCCTAATTTCACACCATTTCTTCCATCAATATAATGAGGAACCATCGACATATTTTCCATTCCGCCAGCTACGATGATATCGACGTCGCCAGCTTTTATCGCCTGAGTTGCCATTGTTACGGCTTTCATTCCCGAAGCACAAACTTTATTGATGGTAGTAGAAGGTGTATGATTGGACAAACCTGCGCCCAAAGCCACTTGTCTCGCCGGAGCCTGACCTTCGCCAGCCTGCAAAACATTTCCCATATAGATTTCCTCGACCAAACTCGGGTCAAGGTTGATTTTGTCTAAAGCTCCTTTTACAGCAACAGTTCCCAATTGTGTTGCAGGAACCGTCGAAAGACTTCCCATAAAACTTCCCATTGGTGTTCTGACCGCTGATACAATGAATACTTCTTTCATAATATTTTTAATTTTTTTTGATTTAATATTAATTCTTAACACAAAGTGCACAAAGTTTTTTTTTAACTACTAAATGTTTTAAGGTCACAAGGTTTGACTTTGTCAAATTTCAAAAATCAATTGTGCTCATTGTGCAAATCTTTGTGACTTTGTGGTTTAATTTTACTTTTTCTAAATGCAATTAAAATAACAACTGCGCCCAGAAACTCGATGAACCATCCCCAGGATAATTTCACGATTCCTGCGAATGTGGATTGCCAGGATTTGAAAGGCAAAAAACTGAAATAATCTAAAGATTTCAGCTTAATGGCAACAATTGTGAAAACAAAAAGCAATATCTTTAAAAATGACATTATTCTCACCAATTTAGTTTTGTCAATCAGGATGAAAACCAGCGTCAATAAAGAAAATCCCCAAAGTACGATGGCGAGTGTGTTATCCACTTTCCAATAGTTCCAGTTTCCAACAATTGGAATATGGACCAACGGCAAAAAACTGCCTGCCACAACCAAAAACAATCCGATTAACTGTAAATTTTTCATTTCTAAATCCTGTTTGCCAATGTAAATAAAAATTTAGACTTGCAAAAGTGATGCTGAGATGAATTTTTTAAGTTTATTATTTTGTAATTTGGTTTTCTATAACAAGCTTATTATAATGATAAAGACAATTAATAAATACAGACAAATCATTTTCTTTCTAATTTATTTTATTTTAACTTTTCCGTTTATAAGCATTGCTTATTCTTTAGATTTCTTCAATTATCCTAGCATCAATTTTATTCTAGAATTTGGAATTTTAAATTTTATCCTTGCTCACTATTTCCTTAAATTAAATACCTATTTGAACATTCTGTTTGCATTCATTACTTCCTCGGTAGGCATTGCAATTGTTTATTTAGGCTGGCATTTTAAAATCGCTCCTGATTGGGATGATTATGGAATCTTTACAGCTATTTTTTCTAATATATTAATCTCGATGTTATTTTGGGAAATAGCATTCAGATTGAAGAATAGCTATTTTAAAGACTAAAAAAGCACACTTTTTTCAAAGTATGCTTTCAGAAAATAATAATAAAAATAGTGTTCTGTGTAAAATGTTATCAATTAAAAATCAATATTAGCAATCTCGATTCCAATTTGGATTCCGTTTTTGTTTGGTAAAATGGTTTTGTCATTGAAGATTGGTGTGAAATCTTTCTTAATAAATAAAGTTACACCGCCATAACCCAGACTGAATTTTCCTCCGAAAAGAAAAGCATTCACGCCGTCATCCAAAGTATAATCATACTTTTTGAAGTTGCCATTTTCGTTGTAATATTTCACTTTTACGATACTTCTCGTATTGACACCGGCGTAAGCTCCTACTCCAACCTTCCACATTTTTTTTCGCACGTCGAGATATTGTTTCCCGTCGTATTCTGTGTATTTTGGATTTAGATAAAGCTGGAATTCGATTGGTAAGGTCAAATAAACATTTCTGAGTTTTGAACGTTTCAATCTGCCTTCTTCGAAATCCTCAAGGAACAATTGCGAATTTTCCTGGACAAAAACCTGCGGACGTTTCGGCATATAAGTGTCGGTTCTGTAAGCCAAACCGTATCTCAAAACCCACGGACTAGTGAAACTCCCCAACTGACGGTCTTTTCTGAACTGAACTTCAACGCTGTGAGAATTCCCGATTCTCATTTCGGAATCACTTTCAAAAGGATTGAAACTGCCTTTGTCTTTGGTCAGATTTGCGAAAGCGTAACTAACACTTAATGAGCTTTGATTTATATATTCCTTTGGCGATTTATCTTTCTTTTTTATCGAAAGAGATAATCCATTTCCTCCAAGAGACAATTCGGCTTGTGAAGCAGTTTTCCCGTTGAAAGGTTTTTCGTAGATGGATTCTTTGACAGTTTCTTTCGTAATTTCATCCAAATGATTTCTTTCGTTTTCGATTTTTTCATTGATGAGTGTTTCGTACTTTTTAGAAACCGCTTCTTTCTGAGCAATTTGTTCTGCTTTTGTGATTTTCCCAGAGTTGAAAGCTTCATCGATTTTGTCGGTTTCAGATTTCATATTCGCTTTTTCTGTCGCTACGATGGAATTGACTTTCTCGGTGTAAGATTTCATTTGATTATCGAGCGTAGTTTGGGCTGTAGCAAAGCTTGAAAGCATTGCCAAAAGTAGAATTTTGACTTTCATAGTTTAATTATTTAGTTGTTATAGAATCTTTGTCGTAGAGCGTAATTCCGAAGAGTTTGATTCGTTTTGGATTGGGAAAATCCGAATCAATTTTAGGTTTTGAAATATTGATTCCCATTGCCGATTTTGGCGTTTCGGTTTTCGCTTTGTCTATTTCCACGCCGAAAAGTAAATCGGAGGAGGAAACATATTTTGGTCGTTCTTTAGGTTTTTGAATTTCATTCTGAGCCAGTTTTTCTTCCGGCTGAGGAATAGAAATTTCTTCTTTTTTGATTAAAATTTCTTTCTCAGAAACCATATTCTTATTTTGATTTTCTTTATTAATTGATTCTGAAGTCGAAGGATTCACATTTTCAACAGCCAATCTTTGATTATCAGCTTCAAAATTATTGATTGGATTTTTTTTCCCAACTTCATTTCTTTCTGATGGTTTAATTATATTTGAATTAGAATTTTGATTTTCACTTTCAGTCTGATTTGCAAATTCCTGATTATCCTTAATATCAGATTTGCTATTAATCATCCAAAAACTTCCACCCAAACCAATCATTAACAAAATCACCGCAACAAATCTCCACCAAAAGACTTTCGGTTTCTTCTTTTCCGCAGGAACTTGGTCAAGTTTCTCTTCCAATCTGTCCCAAAGACCGTCGGAAACTTTCATTTCCTTTTGTTCGTATTTAGATTTCAGATTCTGCATTTTGTTTCGTGTTTTGTTGATTAAAATAATCTTGTAGCCATTTTTTCGCCTTACTCAGCTGACTTTTGCTGGTTCCTTCCGAGATATTCAAGATTTCCGCAATCTCCTGATGTTTCTTTTCCTCAAAAACCGAAAGGTTGAAAACCAACTTATAACCAATCGGCATTTCCCTGAAAATCACTTCCAAATCAATATCCTGAGAAATCGCATCCACATCTTCCGTCTGTTCCGCAACCGAATCCGTAAATTCAGTTTCTGCATACAGAATATGCTTGTTTGTCCGAATAAAACTAATCGCATCATTCACCACAATTTTCCTCAGCCAAAATGGAAACGATTCGTAATTTTTACAATCCGAGAGCTTCGTAAACGCCTTGTAGAAAGCATTCATCAATACATCTTCCGCATCATCCCGATTATTGATGTAAGAATTCGCCACCGACAACATTTTCCCCGAAAACATCTCGAACAAACTCTTCTGAGCCAGTCGGTCATTTTTCTTTGCTTTGGAAAAGATATGTTGTAAATCTTGATTCATTTTCTCTTTCTGACTATAAGACGGCAAAATACCAAAATGGTTGCCTCGGTTTTCAAAACAATTTGAAATTAATTTACAAACAACTGATTATCAATAAAATAAATTCAAATACTTTTTACATTTTACATCCTACATTTTACAATTATGGCAATCCCCTCGCCTTTCCAAATCCCACCGCTCGGGTCGGGCTATCCGCTACAATCTTTTTTGTGGAAGACGTTTCTCAATTTAATTGGAACATTTCCCAACCACAAAAAAGGATTTCCACTACTATCCCTATTGCAGGATTTGCCATAGAAACAAAGTTTTCACCAACCATTACGCACTAAACCATAATTTTGTCATTCCGTAGGAATCTAGGCAGTTGAGATTCCTACGGAATGACAATATTGTAAAAAATGATTCTTATGTGAGCGAAGCGCCTTTGTGGACCTTTAAAATATTTTCAGAGAGATTAAAAAAATCTTCGTGCACTTTGTGTTAAAATTTCTGTATCAAACATTAATTCCAAACATTCATTCCGCAAAATATTAGCAGTTGAGATTCCTACGGAATGACAATATTATGTAAGAAAAGATTCTTTGATGAGTTTTACGTCTTTGCGAACCTTAAAATATTTTCAAAAATCTCACAAAAATCTTCGTGCACTTTGTGTTAAAATTTCTGTATCAAACATTAATTCCTAACATTCATTCCGTAAAATATTAGCAGTTGAAATTCCTAGGGAATGACAATGTTATGCAAGAAAAGATTCTTTGATGAGTTTACGTCTTTGCGAACCTTAAAAAATATTTTCAATTAGATAAAAAAAACCTTAGCGGACTTTGCGTTAAAATTTCTCCTTCAAGCATTATTTCCCAACATTCATCAATTTCTTCTTATTTTTGCAAAAATTAAAACAAACGTGGTAAACACAGACCAAATAAAAGATATCCAATCCAGAATAGAAGACCTGCACAAGTTCCTCCAAATCGAAAAGAAAAAAATCGAAATTTCCAACGACGACGAAAAAACCGCAGCACCAGAATTCTGGAACAACTCAAAAGAAGCTGAAGTGTTTCTGAAACAACTCCGTTCCAAGAAAAAATGGGTGGAAGGTTACGACGACATCAAAACAGAATTTGAAGACCTTCAGGTTCTGTTGGAATTTGCAAAAGAAGACCCAGATTCCGAAAAAGAATTGGACGAGACTTTCCCAAAATTGGTAGAGAAAATCGAAAATCTGGAATTCAAAAATATGCTTTCCAACGAAGGCGATGAATTGTCAGCCGTTCTTCAAATCACTGCCGGAGCTGGCGGTACAGAATCTTGTGATTGGGCAAGTATGCTAATGCGGATGTACACAATGTGGGCGGACAAGCAAGGCTACAAACTCCGTGAACTCAACTTTCAGGAAGGTGATGTGGCAGGAATAAAAACAGTAACGATAGAAATCGACGGTGAGTTTGCTTTCGGATATTTGAAAGGTGAAAATGGCGTTCACAGGTTGGTGAGAATTTCGCCTTTTGACAGCAACGCAAAACGTCACACGAGTTTCGTTTCAGTTTATGTTTATCCTTTGGTGGACGATACGATTGAAATTAATATCAACCCAGCCGACATCAGTTTCGAAACAATGCGAAGTTCCGGAGCCGGTGGACAGAACGTAAATAAAGTAGAAACCGCCGTTCGTCTTCGCCACGCACCGACAGGAATTATCATTGAAAACTCAGAATCACGTTCTCAGCTTCAGAATAAGGAAAAGGCAATGCAACTCCTGAAATCCCGACTTTATCAAATCGAACTTGATGAACGCCTGAAAGCCAGAAACGAAATTGAAGCCGGAAAAATGAAAATCGAATGGGGTTCTCAAATCCGAAATTATGTAATGCAACCTTATAAATTGGTAAAAGATGTACGTTCTGGATACGAAACTTCTGACGTGGACAGTGTAATGAACGGGAATATCACGCCTTTCCTGAAAGCCTATCTGATGAATGAAGGACAAGCTGGAAGTGGGGAGATGGATGATTTGTAGAAAAATGTGAAGTTAATTTGAGATAATATTTCTAAATTTGATTTAAAGTATTGAAATAATGAATACACAAATTCTAAATAAAAAACTTGAATTAATCCAATGGTTATCAACCTTAGAGGATAAGTCCATTATAGAAAAACTATTAAAATTCCGACAAGAAGAAACCAAAGATTGGTGGGAATCAATTTCTGATGAAGAAAAAAAATCCATTGAAAAAGGAATTTCCGAAGCTAACAACAATGATTTAAAACCACATTCTGAAGCAAAGAAACTCTATGAAAAGTGGTTATGATATTGTTTGGACGCCAAATGCGCTAATTGAATTGGAACAAACTATTGAATATCTTAGTCAAAATTTTTCTGAAAAAGAAATTAAAAAACTGGCTGAAAAAATTGAAAGCACTATTGTATTAATCTCAAAAAATCCAAACCTTTTTCCAATTTCAAAAAATCGCAATTTTCATAAAGTGGTTATAATGAAATACAATTCGATGTACTATCGTATCAAAAATGAGAATATTGAAATTTTATCATTCTTCTCCAACAGACAATCTCCAGATAAAAGAAAAACATAAAAAAAAGCCTCAGAAAATTCTGAGGCTTTGATTTTATATTTCTGTATTGAGGTCCCAATTTTCGAGATAATCGTTGACGTGTTTCAGGAACATTCCGCCTAAACTTCCGTCCACTACTCTATGGTCATAAGAATGTGACATAAACATCTTCTGACGGATGGCAATTACATCGCCGAACTCAGTTTCGATAACGGCCGGTTTCTTCACAATCGCACCAACTGCCAAAATTGCAACCTGAGGCTGAGGAATAATCGGTGTTCCCATCAGGTTTCCGAAAGTTCCAACATTTGAAATGGTGTAAGTCGCACCTTGCGTATCGGCTGGCGTCAGTTTTTTATTTCTTGCTCTGTAAGCCAAATCGTTAATTGCTTTTGCCAATCCGGACAAACTTAATTGGTCAGCATTTTTGATTACTGGAACAATCAGATTTCCGTCCGGAAGCGCTGTTGCCATTCCAATATTTATATTTTTCTTCTTAATAATCTTATCGCCATCCACAGAAACGTTAATCATTGGAAAATCCTGAATCGCTTTCACGACCGCTCTGATGAAAATTGGCATAAAAGTCAGTTTCTCACCTTCTCTTTTCTGATAGGAATCTTTGTTCTTCGCTCTCCAGGTCACGACATTCGTCACGTCGGATTCTATGAAAGAAGTCACGTGTGGCGAAGTGTGTTTGCTATTCACCATCGCTTCTGCAATGATTTTGCGCACACGATCCATTTGGATGATCTCATCGCCTTCGGAGAGTTGGAGGGTTGGAGCGTTTGAGGGTTTAGGAGCAGGTGCTGAAGTCTGAGTAGGCTGAGAGATAACTTGCTGTGCAGGCGCGGATTTAGTTTCAGCATTATTCCCTCTATTTTTAACAAAATCAAGAATATCTTCTTTTGTGATTCTGCCATCTAGTCCGCTTCCTTTGATATTTTTAAGTTCAGAATCAGAAATATTTTCCTGCTGAACAATATTTTTGACTAACGGCGATAGATATAAATCTGAATTCTGATTAGCAGCATTTTCAAAAACATTGGTCAATGGCTGCTCCAAAGTATTGATTACTTCTGGCTCAGGCTGGTGGATCTGGTCTTTTACTTCTTCATAAGATTTCGGTTCCGGTGTCTCGGATTCCGAAGAACCGCTTTCCGTTTCCAAAATCGCAATGGCCTCACCGATCTTTGCAACATCATCTTTCTGTTTCAGAATCTTGACGATCTTCCCCGAAACTGGTGTTGGAACGTCGGAATCTACTTTGTCTGTCGCAATTTCTACTACAGAGTCATCCTCTTTTACAAAGTCACCTTCATTGAACATCCAGCTGATAATTGTTGCTTCCATAACGCCTTCGCCCATGCTTGGGAGCAATAGTTTGTATTCTGCCATTGTTTCTTTTTTGAATTTCCCCAAAAATACATTTTTTTTTATTAATTATATAATTCTATTTTTCAAATTTTATAAGAATCATTTTTTAATAAATTTGATGATCTTAAATTTTAAAATAAATCCATGAACATTTACTTAAGCGCGGTCTTTCATATCAAAGAAAACTCTATGATGGACGCCATAGAATTACTGAAAAAACTGGTCATAGAAACCCGTAGGGAGAAAGGCTGCATCCAATATGACCTTTATGAGGACAATAGGAACAAAGGTGTGTTCTTCATCCACGAGAATTGGGAATCCAACGAAGATCTGCATAACCATCAGGTATCTGACCATATGATGAAGTTTAGAGAAGCTATAGTTTCATTAACAGAAAACCCCACCCTGGTTTACGCTGGGAACAAATTATTCTAATTGCATTATCAATAAATTTTTAGTTAAAGTTTTAACAAATGATTAAACATTTGAAAATTGTTTATATTTAATTCATTAAAAAAGAAAATTTTAAATATTTTTGTTAATCATTTTTTTTAAATAAATTTAATTATAATATGAAAATAAATCAACTATCTAAATGCGCCGGCATTGGCGTTTTCTTTTTGTTTGCCAATCTCAATGCACAATCTACGGACAAGATCATCAAGAATTTTATACAGAATGATGTCAGCTTTCGAAACACTGGAAATGTAGAATTCAAAATCATTAATGAAGAAAATTCGGCAAGTCTAAAATCGGATATTGTCAACGTTCAGCAATACCATGGTAATACACCTATCTATAAATCGTTGGCAAAAGCTGTTATCAGAGAAGGTAAAGTTCTTTCTTTCAATAATAATTTCCAAAAGATCAGTAATACAGTGATTGCGGATAAAATTGACAAATCAGAAGCCTTGTCAACTGCTTTAAGATTTTTGGATATTAAGGACAATGGATTCCAACTTATGGATGAGAATGATGGTGACCTAATTAACCTTCCCGATAATAAAGTGGCTAGCGTTAGATTTTATTTTGAAAAAAATAATTCATTAATTCCAGCCCAATTATTTTTCATCAACCAAAGTAAAGACAATAAATTTTTTGGGACTTTAGTAAGTCTTACGACTGGTGAGATTTTAGAGAATAACAAGATGATTGACGAGTGTTCTTTCGATGCGGATCATTTTTCCGGTGAAACTTCTGCAGAGGTCTCTAATCATTTGGTAGCTCATTTCAACAATCACACAGCTACGAAAAATACATCAAAAGCTGCGACAGATGCTTCTTATAGCGTCTTTCCATTCCCAATAGAGGCACCAACTTTTGGAGCAAAAAGCACCGTTACCAACCCTTGGGACCTTACTGCGTCTCCAGAAGGATGGCATTCCAACGGTACAGTAAACTATACTAATACTTACGGTAACAATGTACTTGCCTATGTAGACAACAGTGCTACCAATACCGCTGGATTTTCGCCAGTAAGTACCACAACTGGAAGTTTGACATTTGATTTTCCTTTTGCTGAGGGTGCAGCACTTAGCGCCTATGAAAATAGAGCATCAGCCGTGACCAATTTGTTTTATGCCAATAATATGATACATGATATCATGTACAAATTTGGATTTACTGAATCTTCAAGAAACTTCCAAAGCAACAATTTTGGAAAAGGAGGTGCAGGTAACGATGCTGTGAGAGCAGAAGCATTTGACGGAAGTGGCTACAACAATGCTAATTTTGCTTCTGGTTACGAAATTTTAAACAGCAATGGCTCATACACTACACAAGCACCAAGAATGCAGATGTACCTATGGAACTACAGCGTGCCACAAAAGAAAAGATTGTTCTACACAGACCCAGTATTAGCAGCAAGACCGGCAGTGAATACAGGTGTTACTAATTTCGGAAGACAATTGATGGAAACTGGTATTACTGGTGACATTGCTATTCCGTCTGACATTACAGGATGTACCGCTTTGACAGCTGGAAGTTTAACAGGAAAAATTGCGATGGTGAACACCACTGGCTGCGCATATAATATCAAGGCAAAAACCGTACAAGACGCTGGCGCAATTGGGATGATTGTACACAGGACATCTTCGAATACTGTGACCGATATTTCAATAAACAATGTGACCAATGTTAGTATTTCCTCAATTATGATCCCTAGAGACGAGGGCGACTTCATTAACTCAGAGATCACGGCCGGCAGAACTGTTAATGTCAACCTGAAAGATCTTGCCGTAGGTTACAAAAACTCAAGTTTTGACAATGGCATCATGATCCATGAGTACGGACATGGAGTTTCCAACAGATTGACAGGACAAGGTTACAACTGCCTTACCAATCTAGAGCAGATGGGTGAAGGTTGGTCAGATTTCCTAGCTTTGATGTTGACAAATACACCAAATTACACTTCCACGACAGGAAGAGGGATTGCAACCTACTCCGTGAATACTGGTACAACAGGATTGGGAATCAGATCGTACAGATACACCACCAATATGACCGCAAATCCATTCACTTATGCATCCACCAACACAACAGGAGGACAGCCACACGCTGTTGGTCAGATCTGGGCAACCATGCTTTGGGACCTTCATTGGAAGATGGCAGAAAAATATGGTTACAATTATGACATCACAGCAGATGCTAATTCAGGAAGTGCAAAGGCGCTTCAACTAGTAATGGATGGTATGAAACTGCAACCTTGTAATCCTAACTTCGTGTCTGGTAGAGATGCTATCCTACAAGCGGACCAATTAGCTGGAGGTGCAGACAACTGTTTGATTTGGAACGTATTTGCAAGAAGAGGTCTAGGACTCAATGCTTCTGCGGGAACTGCTGCTAGTATCTCCGATCAGGTAGAGGATTTCACAGTGCCGGCTGCTTGTATATTAGGAACAGACGACATTATCAAAAACAAGAGCTTTGGCATCTATCCGAATCCAGCTAAAGGTGAATTCTTCATCAAAGCTGCTCCAACGGTTGGCAACACCAATATCAAAGTGGAAGTTCTTGACTTGAACGGAAAACTTGTAAAATCTCTTGAGAGAAAGAAAAACAGTTCAGAATCAATCTCTACAAAAGGATTGGTAAAAGGAACTTACCTTGTAGTTATTACAGAAAATGGTAAATCGAACGCAGAAAAACTGATCGTAGAATAACCATTCACATAAATTCAAAGTAAAACCTTTTCAGTTCATTCTGGAAAGGTTTTTTTTATTTTTAGATCTTAACAAAATTTATAACTGTAAATAATTGGCATCAATCTTGAAAACCTAAATTTGCAAATAATAAATCGCAAATAATTAAAATGAAAAACGCCATTCAATCTTTTTCTATTGTTACTTTTTTAGGAGTCAGCCTAATGACTTTTGGTCAAACCATTGACACGAAATCCAAAACAATATTAGATGATGTCACCAAAAGCTACAAAGCCAAAAAAAATTCTTACTTCAAGTTCGCCTATACATCTGGAGCATCCAGCCAAACAGGGATTTTCTATTCTGACAACAACAGATACAAATTGAAGATTATGGGAACAGAGCAGATCTTTGACGGCAATAAGGTCTACAGCATTAGTGATGAAGACAAAGAAGTCACCATTGCGAAACCTAATGACAACCAGGCCGCTTTTTCTCCTTTAAGCTATTTGGATTCTTACAAAAAGGATTATAATGTGAGCTACTCAGGAAAGAAGACAATTAGTGGAATTCCTGTGGACGTGATCAAAATGACACCAGTAAAAGCAAACGGTTTGAAAAGTGTCACTCTGTACGTCAACACGCCTCAGAAAAAACTAATCAAACTAGAACAGGTTTCTACAAACAATGATCTGGCGGTGATCACAATTAGCAACTACAAAGAAAATCAAACACTTTCGCCTTCTATTTTTACATTTGACAAGTCAAAATATCAGAATTATCTGATCACAGAATTATAGACAGAGAGCAAATCAATACAAAGATGCATTACCGAAACGTAATGCATTTTTTGTTTTACGACGGAATGACTTTGGAATCTCCACATTGCTATTTTAATATTCATTAATTATATTTACAGAACAAATAGCAATCTTCCATGTCCGCCGATCCAATTGAAAATTTAGAAATATTCTACCCAGAAAATCCCAACCAATGGCGTGACTGGCTGAGAGAAAATCACAACCGCGACAAAGGCATTTGGCTCCTTCAATACAACAAGAGATCTTGCAGACCAACGATCAGCTGGAGCGATGCCGTGGACGAAGCGCTTTGTTTCGGTTGGATAGATAGTCTCAAGAAAAAACGGGATGACGAATCCTCCATCCAATACTTCGGGAAACGAAAACCCAAAAGCACCTGGTCCAAGATCAACAAACAAAAGATCGAAAGACTAACCGCCGAAGACCGAATGTCTCAGGCCGGATTGGACATCATCATCCTCGCAAAAGAAAATGGCTCTTGGGAAATCTTGGACGGTGTAGAAGAACTCCTGATTCCGGAAGATCTAATGCTTGAACTATCAACCAGACCAGGTGCCATCGGGTTTTTTCATAGCCTTAGCAAATCAGTCAAGAAGATGATACTCCAGTGGATCGTCCTCGCCAAAAGACCAGAAACCAGACAAAAGAGAATCTTGGAGATCGCCAAAGCTGCAGAAAATAAAATGAAACCAAAACAATTCTAATAATTTACAATTCATCAGATCAATGAATCCCCTCATCAAGAAGTTTAAAGAATACGGAAATCTAACACTCGAAATCGAGGAAGAACTTTCCAAAAAGATCATCTCTCAGACCAAGCAGAAAGGAGATTTTTTCTTGAAGCAAGGTCAGATCGTTTCTAGTTTGTTTATCATAGAGACTGGTCTGGTTCGTTCTTTTTATATTAAAGATGATCGGGAGATCAACTCGTGGTTTGGTTTTGAAAATATTATTTTAGGTTCTATTTTGCCTTTGTTCTACAAAAAACCTTCTTTCGAAAACATCCAGTTTTTGGAGACTTCCAAGATCCATTACATCTCCACAGATGACCTTAATGGTCTTTATAAAAAATACCACGCCATGGAAACCATCGGAAGACTAATGTCAGAGGAATACTGCAAAATCCTAGAAGACCGGATCATGTCACTCCAGACTTTATCTGCGGAAGAGCGCTACCAGACATTGCTGAAGCAAGAGCCCAACGTCTCTCAGCGCATCGCTCTTGGTCACATTGCTTCTTATCTTGGCATCACGCAGGAGACACTCAGCCGCATAAGAAAAAGGTAAATTTTTTTTGATTTTTGTCAAAAAAATTAAGCCAATTATGCCCTTCCTTTGCATCATAAATTGAATAAGTTATGATAATGATAACAGGCGCAGCAGGTCATTTGGGAACTGCAGTCATCGACCATCTTTTAACTAAAATTGCAAGAGATCAAATCATTGCATTGGTAAGAACCGTCGACAAAGTAAAATCTCTAGAAAACAAAGGTCTTGAAGTGCGCATTGGCGACTATGCCGATAAATCCTCATTGGAAAAAGCCTTCCATGGTATTACAAAATTACTACTTGTAAGCAGCAATAGCGAAGAAGCTTTCGCAGAGCATAAGAATGTTATCGATGCGGCCAAAGATGAAGGCATTTCACAGATCTACTACACCAGTGGAGCGAGGAATGAGAATGTGGCGGAATCCAAACTGGGACCGTTGACAGACGCGTGTGTGACCACAGAAAATTACATTATCAAAAGCGGTTTGCCCTACACCATTTTCCAGAACGGATTGTACGCAGAGACACTACCCTTTTTCATAGGCTACGATGTCGTGAACACCGGGATTTTCTTCCCGGCCGGAGACGGAAGAGCTTCTTTCGCCAAACGCGATGAGATGGGAAAAGCCATTGCCAACGTTTTAGCCACAAACGGTCACCACAACAAAATCTACCAGCTCACGGGTGCACTTTCCTACTCTTTTTCAGAGATTGCAGAGTTGCTATCAGAATTTTCTGGGAAGCAAATACCTTATCAAAGTCCTGACCCAAAAGATTACGAAACTCAACTGAAAGATTACGGCGTCAGTAAAATGGACATTTGGTACTCCGCACTTCTCGCTTCCATCATCAGGAATGATGAGTACAATGTGGTTTCATCGGACCTTGAACTTCTCTTGGGAAGTCGGTCGACCGACCTTGAGATCTATTTGGAAGAAACCTTTATTAATTAATATAATATGAAATATCTTTTCCTTGGTCTTGCCATCATCTTCGAGGTGGTGGGTTCCAGTTTCATGAAGGCGTCAGACGGCTTTACCAAATGGCTTCCATCTGCGATTACAGCAGCAGCCTATCTCATCTGTTTCTACTTCTTGTCCTTAGCTTTGAAGAGCATTCCGCTCGGCGTGGCCTATGCCATCTGGGCAGGTTTGGGAATCGTACTCACGGCGGCAGTCTCAGTTCTCATCTTTAAACAAAAACTGGATCTGGCAGGCATTGTGGGAATCATCTTCATCGTGATCGGTGTGGTCATCATGAATTTCTTTTCCAAGTCAGCGCATTGATAAGACATTAAATTTTTTTCGTAATAGTTAAAAAATTAGAGCCTCGTCTACAAGCGAGGTTCTTTCATGATGTTCCATAATTAAAATAATTCTCAAATTCTACGGATATCCTAAAAATCCTAAGACTTATTAATGATATCTTTGTATTATCTAGGACGATGTTAATAATACTACATCAATTTAATAAAGGCATGAGCAAGATGGTTATGCTAGCTAAAATTCTACAAATTTAAATTATAAAAAATGTCATCAATTTCTGAAAGCATACAGATTTTGAATCAAGCAGAAAGATTCAAAAATTCAGCAGATTTACTTTTTGCAAATGTTCATAACGATGTAAATTCTTATTTCATTCCTGCTCAAGTTTTAGCCGCTTTGTCAATCGAATTACACATTAAAGCATTGGCATTATTTGAGAATGGAACTTATAGTAGAGGTCATGATATCTTTGCAATCTATAAAAAACTAAGTGCAAAAACACAGTTAGATATCAAAGAAATGATGGAGAAGAAAATTATTCAATTCGATTTGGAAACTTCAAATCAGAGAATAGAATTGGAGAAGATTTCAGGCGTTGAAATATCAAAAGACTTAGATAAGATATTACAGGACATATCATTAATATTTGTAAACATTCGATATATATTTGACAAGCAAAAACCAATCTCATTTTATTATATCGATTTGGTAAGAATAGTTTTGGAGGATTTTTGCCAAAAAATTAAATTATAGTTTCCATTTTGTTTAATTTTAGGATTAATAAATACATCCGCTAGCGCGAGCGTCCCGCTAGTGCTCAACAGCAAAAGACACTAGCAAGATGCTCGCGCCAACATATGATTACAAAACCCTCGCCCCAAGCGAGGGTTTTGTATTATATTTAACATAATATCATTTTTGCATAAAAAATTACCGAACATTCATTTTGATTCGATATTAATTTTATATTTGTGATAAGAACACATAAAAAAACAAAAATGATGACCACAACAATTTATCCTTCTGCCTGTGCAAGGATCTTTGCCGGCACTCCTATTATTACTTTTAGACCAATTACCACTCCGTAGCGCCAGAAAAGCATTACGAAACTGCGAACAAGCGTTACGATGAGGCTTTCAACCGTTTAGTTAGGTAAATCAATCACTTAGTCATTTCGTACAATCGTTTTGTTGGAGGAGTCAACCATTTAGTTGAGGCTTTGAAACATTTAGTTAAGGCATTCAACTATTTAGTGGAGCCGTTCAACCACTTAGTTGAGGCAATCAAGTACAATTTACTACATATCAATACTTTACAGCCATGTCTTAAAGCTGTAATCAAAAAAGATAATAATTATTTTATACAATTTTCACATCTATTTTATTAACTCAAAAACCAAATTTTATCATGAAAAAAGAACAAGTAAAAAGAGATGTCATTTTGGCAGATGCCGTACTGAAACAGAAAGCAGATGAGTTCATCAATCTCATCGACAGAGACATCACCGAGTTCACAGACCGGGGTTACAATACGGCCAAGAAAAGGGAGTTCAGCACCGCCCGCGCTACGGTAGATGAGTTCCCGAGCGACGAACAATTGGAAGCGATCAAAATGGAATTGACCACGCAGAAAGATGTTGCCAGAAGAGCTTTGGAGAAGACCATGCGCAGCATTTTCAATATGGCTCAGAATGTTTTCGGAAAATTTAGTGCAAAGTATAAGGAATTTGGCAATGCCATGATCAGCCAACAGAGTGATTCTGAATTGGTACGTACTGCCAAAAGCACCACCACCACAGCAACCAAATATCTGGATGAGCTTTCTGCGGAAGGCCTTACGGAAGAGAAGATCAACATTTTGACCAGTCAGCGAGAGACTCTGGATACGGCAATAGATACCCAGGCACAAGCAATCTCCGACCGGGATGTTGCCACAGAAGACCGAATCGAAGCATTGAACAACCTCTATCAATTGATCATAAAGTATGCAGGCATAGGCCAGGATATCTTCTACGAAACGGATGAAGCCAAGTACAACGACTACATCATCTATGATACCCCAAGCGGATTGCCGGATGTTCCGCCTCCAGCACCGTTGTAAAAACTTAATAACAAAACCTCTCAATCACTTGAGAGGTTTTGTTTATCAATCATTCAATCAAAAAAAGACTGCCACAAGTGGCAGCCTCCGAATTAGAATTGTAAAATTTATTTTGCTTTAAAATACACTCTTCTATTTGCTTTGTTTTTCCATTCAGGACATTTTGATGCTGGATCACATTCTGGATATTTAAGGTCCATTTTACCGTTTCCTTGTACATCCAATTTGGAAGCATTTGCACCGTTTGTGATCAAATATTGTTTTACGTTCCCTGCTCTTCTTTCTGATAGAGCCTGGTTGTAACTCTCTGTCCCTCTAGCATCGGTAGCACCTACAATTGTGTAAGAACCATTAGTAGAGTTGATATAGTTTACTGCATTGTTTAGAATTGGTGTGTTGCTTGGCAAGATTCTATCTGAGTTAAGATCGAATTCTACACCAGCTACAGCAGTTTCGTCAGTTGAAACGCCACCTGTGTTTGTCACTGGACATCCGTTGTTTTCAACTGGTCCTGGAACAGTCACACATTTATCGTTTAGGTCGATCACGCCGTCCATATCTACGTCCAAAGCTACACCTGCACCGTCAACTCTCGCACCTGCTGGTGTATCAAGCTGTCTGTCCCAGTCGTCGCAAACGCCATCATTGTCAGCATCTCCGCTTTTACACAATTGGATATTGTCAACTTTCGTCTCCAATTCATCGATCTTGGTGTAAGCCTCTTCCAATGGATCATGCCACATCAAGCTAGAACTGTGTTTACCTAAATGTACTGTAAGACCCAATGTTCCGTTGAAGAAATTATCAGAATTCTTAGCACTGATTCTGTTCACTGCGCTGTACTGGTCAGTTCCGCCACCATCAAAGGCATCATCTCCGGTCAAGACGTACATTAGTCTACCTTCGATATCTACTCTATTGCTGATCTTGTATTTCAAACCTGCACCAGCCTGTCCGAACAATGAATTGAATTTGAATGGTTTAATTTCAGTCATCAATCTTTGGCTGAATTCGTCTTTTTGATAAGCTCTGTAAGCTAAAACTCCTACACCTGCGTATCCGTGGATCGCCCATCTGTAATCTGCATCGCTATCTACTCTTCTCAACAGGTTGGACAAATTGATGTCTCCCAATAATGAGATCGCATCATATTGAGTTCTTCCACCTACTTGCAAGTTTGCTGCTGCATTTGCTGGCGCTGCATCCTTTGTATTGAAATAACCTTGTCTTGTTTCACCACGGTCGTATTGTAATTTCAATCCGAAAGAGTGAGAAAGAGCTTTATCAATACTGAAGTAAGCAGAGTAACCAACAAGTGTATTACCATTGCTGATAGACTTCAGGTCGGCGTTTTGCATCAATGGAACACCACCACCAAAGGAAACAGACCAGCTGTTGAATCTTGGAGAGACGTCTTTTGTTACTACAGGAGTTGTTTCAGTCGTTGAAGTTGTCTGCATCATTTCTTGCGAGAACATCACTGCCGGGCATGCCAAGGCCAACGACAAAATAGCTAATTTTGATTTCATAAAATATAATTTTAAATTGTTTTACTTATTAAAAGTATAATTAGATTAATTACACCAATCACCCTGAACATCCTTTCATTAGGTGATGCGCATTCCCTTATCCAATTACCATACCAATAAAAATAAAACCTTATTATTTATAATTATTCAAAACATAACATTTGATGTTTTTATAGGTTAAACTACCACGGAATTAATCTGTTAGATGGATTAAAATAAAACATAAAAAAAACCTCTCAATTATTTGAGAGGTTTTTTATTCAATTCCAAAAACAAACTTTAAAGTAAAAATCTAAGTTCTAATACCTAAAGTCTAATTTCTATTATTACATATAAGCTTCAATCGGCTCACAAGTACAAATCAAGTTTCTGTCACCATACGCTTCATCGATTCTGGCAACCGTAGCAAAGAATTTATGCGTTCTCACCCATTCTAATGGATAAGCTGCCTTCTCTCTGCCGTAAGGTTTGTCCCAAGAATCTGAAATCACCAATTGCTCGGTGTGAGGCGCATTTTTCAAGACATTGTTTTCTCTGTCTGCGTCGCCATTTGCAATCTCATCAATTTCTTTTTTGATGTTGATCAATGCTTCTGCAAATCTATCGATCTCATCTTTGTTTTCAGACTCGGTTGGTTCTATCATCAATGTTCCTGCTACAGGGAAACTCACTGTTGGCGCGTGGAAACCATAATCCATCAAACGTTTCGCGATATCAGCCACTTCAATTCCCAAAGATTTGAACTGACGGAAGTCCACGATACACTCGTGTGCTACTCTGCCTTTGTCATTTGCATAAAGGATCGGAAAATGCTCAGCTAAGATTTCTTTTAAATAGTTAGCATTAAGGATTGCATGTTCGGTTGCTTTTTTCAAACCTGAAGTTCCCAACATTTTGATATAAGCATAAGAGATATTCAAGATCAATCCAGAACCGTAAGGTGCTGCAGAGATCCCTTCAATAGCTTCTTTTCCAACGATCGAGATGTTCGCATTGGTAGGTAAGAATGGAACCAAATGCTCCGCCACACAGATCGGGCCAACACCAGGTCCACCTCCACCGTGAGGAATTGCGAAAGTTTTGTGAAGATTCAGGTGACAAACGTCTGCCCCGATATTTCCAGGACTTGTAAATCCAACCTGTGCATTCATATTCGCGCCATCCATGTAGACTTGTCCACCGTGCTCGTGCGTCAGTTTTGTAATTTCTTTGATATTCGCATCGAAGAATCCGTAAGTGGACGGATAAGTGATCATGATGCAAGATAAATTCTCAGAATGCAATTCCGTTTTCGCTTTGAAATCTTCAAAATCGATCTCTCCATTTTCAAGATTTTTAACAACCACAATTTTCATTCCTGCCATCGCTGCGGAAGCCGGATTGGTTCCGTGTGCAGACTGAGGAATGAGAACGATATTTCTGTGACCTTCGCCTCTGTTTTTATGATATTCTCTGATGACCATTAGTCCAGCATACTCGCCTTGCGCACCAGAATTTGGTTGAAGAGAAGTTCCTGCGAAACCAGTGATCTCAGCCAGGTCTTTCTCCAATTCTTTGATCATTTCCTGATATCCGCCAGCCTGATCTGTTGGTACAAATGGGTGAACACTTCCCCATTCTCCCCAAGATAATGGGATCATTTGAGTGGCTGCGTTCAGTTTCATTGTACAAGAACCAAGCGAGATCATCGAATGCGTCAATGAAAGATCTTTTCTTTCCAGACGTTTGATGTAACGCATCAACTCTGTTTCAGTATGGTATTTGTTGAAGACTTCTTCTTCAAGAATTTTATCTTCTCTCAACAATTCAGCTGGGATAGAATATTCTTCTTTCAAAGTTACTTTGTAACCTTGTTTCCCTTTGAACTGAGCAAAAGCTTCGATCAAATGGTTTAGTTTGTCAACTGTCGTTGTTTCATTGATGGAAATACTAATGATGCCTTGAGAGAAATAATTAAGATTGATCTTCTGGTCTCTCATTTTCATTCTCAAAGATGATTTTTCTTCCTCGTGCAATCTGAATTTAACAGTATCAAAAACTGGCTCGTCAACAATATCATAACCTAAAACTTTCAGCGCATCGCCCAAAGCATTGGTTTTATAATGGATCTGGTCAGCAATAAAATTCAAACCTTTAGGTCCGTGATAAACAGCATACATACCAGCCATCACTGCAAGAAGCACTTGAGCTGTACAGATGTTGGAAGTTGCTCTTTCTCTCTTGATGTGCTGCTCTCTGGTTTGAAGCGCCATTCTCAACGCACGTTTACCGTACATATCCTGAGAAACCCCAATGATCCTTCCTGGAATATCTCTTTTATAATCTTCTTTACAAGTGAAGAAAGCGGCGTGAGGACCACCATAACCCATCGGAATCCCAAATCTTTGGGAAGTTCCAACCGCACAATCTGCGCCCATATCAGCCGGAGATTTTAGCTTTACCAAAGCCATTGGATCACAAGCAACAACTACCTGAAGATTGAATTCTTTATAGTAAGTGATATTTTCTGTATAGTCTAAAACAATTCCGTTTTTCCCTGGATATTGCAGTAAAACACCATAGTAAGAATCATTGAACTGATGGTTGCTGTGATTGCCTACAATGATATCAATACCAAGACCTTCCGCTTTTGTTTTAAGAACAGAAACTGTTTGTGGAAGAACTAGATCTGAGATAAAAAACTTAGTTGCATTGGCTTTCTTTTGATCTTTCGTTCTGTTGTTGAAGAACATATGCATTGCTTCTGCAGCAGCGGTAGATTCGTCAAGAAGAGAGGCATTTGCCAAAGGAAAACCAGTCAGATCGGAAACTACAGTCTGAAAATTAAGCAAAGCTTCTAATCTCCCCTGTGCGATCTCAGCCTGGTAAGGCGTGTAAGCCGTGTACCAGCTCGGATTCTCCAGGATATTTCTCTGGATCGGAGAAGGCAAAATGGTATTGTGGTATCCAAAACCGATATAGTTGTCGAAATTCAGGTTTTTAGATGCCAACTCTTTGGAATGTAAAAGCATCTCATACTCGGAAAGTGGCTCCGAGATGTCCAGATCTTTCTCCAGTCTGATGGCATCCGGAATGGTTTGTGAGATCAGTTCTTCAATACTCGCTGCTCCTACTTTCTTTAGCATTTCCGCTTTATCAGACTCATTAAGGCTGATGTGGCGATTTACGAATTGTTGTGTATTCATTTATAAAACTTCAAATTAGATTCTTATTATAAGGCTTGTAAATTTAATCAATTCTAAAAATATTTGTAACGTCAAGAATTTGATAAAAACTATCGTAACAATATTATTTATTACACAGGATTTAGTTTTTGATTCTATTTATTATAAATCATATTGATTTTCCCTGCATATTTTTCGAGAACAATATTTCTTTTAATTTTTAAGGTGGGTGTGATCTCTCCGCTTTGGATCTCAAAATCGGCCGGCATCAAGATAAACTTTTTAATTTTCTCAAAACCAGAGAGATTCACCTGGATGTCATCAATTAGTTTTTGGTAGAAAGCCTGTACTTTTTCGTTTTCTACAACTTCTTTCCAATTGGTGAATGTGATGCCAAGAGTTTTCACCTTCTCTTCCAAAGTTTCAAAATTCGGAACGATCAAAGCAGAAACAAAAGGTTTGTCATCCGCGATCAATAAGATTTGATTGATGTAACTGTTGTTGGAAAACATATTCTCGATTGGTTGCGGCGCAATGTATTTTCCGTTGGAAGTTTTCATTAAATCTTTGATCCTATCTGTGATGGTCAGATTTCCTTCATTATCCAAAACACCTGCATCACCAGTTTTCATCCAACCGTCTTCTGTAAAAATCTTCGCTGTTTCTTCTGGATTTTTGTAGTAACCTTTCATTATACCGCTTCCTTTCACCAAAATTTCTTCATTATCTCCGATTTTGATTTGAGAATCGCCGATCAGTTTTCCTGCTGTTCCGTATTTGTATTTTGTAAAAGGAAAAGCCGTGATGGTCGCAGTAGTTTCCGTCATCCCATAACCTACGGTGATATGAATTCCCATCGCATCGAAAAATTGCGTCACTTCCTTAGAAATAGACGCACCACCGCAAGGCATAAACCAAAGTCTGCCGCCCAATTTTGTTTTGATTTTATTGAAAACCAAAGCGTTCGCAATCTTATATTTTTGATTTAATAAAAAAGGAATATTTTGCTGATCTCTTTTTCTTTCCGAAACTTGAGTTCCTGTTTCAATCGCCCAAGCGAAGATTTTTTTCTTGGTTGGAGAGGCTGTCACAAGCATTTCGTTGATGCCTGCATAGATCTTCTGATAGAATCTCGGGACAGAACACATCGTCGTAGGTTTTACTTCCTGTAAAGCGTTTGCGATCAACTTTGGATTCTCCAGAAAGCTGACTTTAGCACCAACTGAAAAGCAGAACAAGGTCCAACATCTTTCGAAAACGTGGCTGAGTGGTAAAAATGCCAATGATTGTTCTTTCTCAAAATCCTTGAAATCAAAAAAGTCAATGTGCGCGTCAAATGCTTTTTGGAAGTTGCCGTGCGTCAGCATCACACCTTTCGGAATTCCAGATGTTCCGGATGTGTAGATTATTGTCGCCAGATCTTCATCTGACCTTTCTACAATCTTGAATTTATCTGAAGCTTTCTCTATAAAGTCTGATAGAAATATGGAATTATCCTTTAAAGTAAAATTCTTTTTAGCAGCGATAATCTGTTCGACACCAGTAGTTTTACCTAATAATTGATGACAGGTTTCGTACTGCTCTTGGTCGCCTGTCAAAATGATTTTCGGCTCTGCGTGGTTAATGATATATTCTACCTGATCGGCGCCGTTTGTGGAATAGACAGGAACTGTAACCGCACCAATTGCAAGTGTGGCAACATCCATAATGATCCATTCCGGAGAGTTGTCTGCGTAGATCGCCACTTTATCATTCTCCTTCACACCAGCCTCTACCAAGGCGTTGGCAGTGCGGAAAACCATCTGCTTGAATCTCATCCAAGTCAGTTCCTTCCATTCATTATCTTTTTTGAAACCCACAGCTGCTTTCTGTGGAAATCGTTTGGTGTTCTTGTTCAGAAATTCCGTAATGTTCATTAATTGGATTTTGATATGCTTTGTGCATAATTTTTAAGATGGAAATCTACACTTTCATCTATCGGAATGAATTCGTAATTCAAAGTCTCACGAATTTTGTTGTTGGTGATCTTCGAATCTGACTTGATCGTTTCAACATTTGTTCTGTTGGCTAATTTCAAAATTGGAATGAACCAGCCGAAGATCACAGAGAAAAATGGAAGAATATCTAAGATCGAATTTGATATTAATTTTGCTGGCGTCTTTCCAAAAGTCTTTCGAACTTTATCCGCCATATATTTGTATTTTACAACTTCTGAGGTCAAAATGAAACGTTGTCCGAAAATTGATCTTTCCATCAATTCAACAGCAATTTTTGCGACATCTCTCACATCAACATAAGCTGTCGACCCTGGAAAAGTAAATCCATTCGACATCTCTTTGAATAGTTTTCCGCTGCTGTGATTCCAGTTTCCAGATCCGATAATTAAGCCAGGATTGATGATAATCGTATTCAAACCTTCTGCAGATGCGCGCCAGACTTCCATTTCGGAAAGATATTTAGAGATCGCATAATTGGAATGGTCTAACTTCTCGTTGAAATCGGAGTTTTCGTCCATTTCACCTTTGTCATTATAACCATCAAGAACTGCGATGGAACTTACGAAAAGAAACTTTTTGACCTTATCTGGATCGATCGCGAAGAGTAATTTCTCTGTTGCTTCAGAATTATTTCGGTACAATTCCTTCGCTGCACTAGGATTGAAGCTGACCTTCGCGGCGCAATGATACACTTCATCCACATCTTTCAAAGCGTTTTCCAGGGAATCTTGGTCATCAAAATCAATATCGACCCACTCTATTTGATCAAAATAAAAATCTGGTCGATCAGTATAGAATTTATAAGAATCTTTGACTTCCGGCAAATTACTGGAGCTGCGTTTTGTGGCGCGAACGTTCTGTCCTTTTTTGAGAAGTTCCAAAGCAATTACCCGTCCTAAAATCCCTGTGCCACCTGTGATCAATATCATTCTACGTCGGAAATTTGAGGTTGGATATCAGAATTCTTTTTGAAGTTCTGAATCAATAAAATAAAGTTTGCAATAGAATAAACTGCGATAATCCCTACGAAATACCAGAAACTTTTGCCCTCCAGGAAGTAATCTCCTGCTCCGGAAAATGAATCCTTCAGAACAAAAAATAAAAGTCCTATCAAAAAAAGATTGACAAGAACCGAAAAAAACAAAATGACCTTGTAAATAGTCTCCTGGTATTTTTTCATTAAAGATTTTTACAAAGATAATTCAATTCTATAAAAAATCTCTTATTCGGATATTGAAATCTATCAGGAAATTAATGCGTGTTCTGTTTCATAAACTCCAATGTTTTTTCCATCATCAATTGGTGTCCAGCTTCTTCATTTAGGCCGTGATTTCCTTTATCGATGGGAATGAGTTCATTTTTGACATTATTTTCATCTAGTTTTTTCTTAAGAATTTCGGATTGGGAATATGGAACGATCCGGTCTTTGTTACCGTGAATCATCAAAGTCGGAACCGAACTTTGGTTAATGTAAGTCACTGGCGAATAGATTTTAAGACCATCAATCGCTTCTTGTTTTTGTTCTTTGATATCTTTCGTCGTAAAGCCTCTGATCATATCGTTGCGCATTGTGTAGATCTTCGGAAAGATCAGTTTGAAAATGAAAATTTTGAAGTCAGCTTCTTCGGTTCTTAGAAGTTTGTTCAAGTCAGATGGACCGAAATAATCAATTACGTAATTGACCTTTGCAGATTGAGAAGGAAAATTGCTGTGTTCAGAAAACTTACTGTCATCCGAATAGGCCGCGACCATCCCGATCTGTGCGCCTGCGGAAGCGCCCCAAAGTCCTATATTTTTCTCATCAAAATTGTATTTGTCAGCATTTGCCCGAATCCATCGTACTGCTTCTTTTGAATCTTCAATAGGTTTTGGGAAATTGGTATTTTTATCTAATAACGTATAGTTGACGCTGACTACGGCGTAACCATTTTGAACAAATTTCAGAATGAAATCATTCATATAGAACTTTTCCGGAAAGGCTTTGTCGCCGCCAATCCAGCCGCCACCGTGAAGGAAGACGAGAACGGGAAATTTTTTATTTGATCGTTCGGGAAGGTAGATATCCAGTTTATGGTCGATGGAATCTGACGTTTTATAGGTAACATCGGGAATTTTCGAAACTTCGGAAATGGTAGTCTGAGATTTGAAAAACGTTAAACAAAGGATCAGGATGATCGATAACTTCCATTTCATAAAGATAATTTTAATTCAGATCCGATAATACAAGGCTTGTACCATTATCAAATCTGAATTAATATGTCATTATCTATGATAAAAGAAAATCTTTGACCGCTGCGTTGAAATCTACAGGATTGTTGGCCTGGACCCAATGTTCTGCGTTGGCGATCTTAATGATTTTGGAATCCGGAAATTGCTGTCTGATCAAGAGTTCATCCTGTGGCAAAATGTAATTGGAATTGGCGCCGGCAACGAACAACGTTGGTCCTTTGAAAACACCAAATTTTATCGCATTGGAAACAAACTCCGTATATTTTTCCGCCAAAGTATTGAGGTTGAATCGCCAAGCTAAATTCTTATCCTCGGTCCAATAAAGATTCTTCATCAAAAACTGGATCACAAATTTCTCGTGAATATATTCTCCCAAAACTTTCTCAACATCCTGTCTGGAAGTTACAGTTTCGAAATCAACCGTTTGAAGCGCTTTGATAATTCCCTGATGATGCGGCGGATAAGCTTTCGGAGAAATATCGACCACTATCAGCTTGTTCAGCTTTTCTGGGAATTTGATTGCGAATTGCATCACTGCTTTCCCGCCAAGCGAATGTCCGAGAAGATTGGCTTTTTCTATTTTATGAAATTCCATATAATTCAGAATGTCATTAGCCAGATCATCGTGCGACATTGAATCTGAATGAAAACTGCGGCCGTGATTTCTAAGGTCGATCACGTGTGTTGGCATCAATTCTCCAAATTCTTTTCCGAAACTTCCCCAATTGTCCAGCATTCCGAACAATCCGTGGAATACCAAAAGTGGCGTTTCTGTTCTTTCTTCTCCGTATAATTTTGAGTGTAGGATTTCCATTTTATTTTTAAAAGAAAACTTAATTTATTTTTTAATTTTAAAAACAGATTTAAATAAAGATGATATTAAAATTAGATATGTTATAATAAACATCACAAACTGAATCACAAAAACTGGTAATAGAGAATCTGCTTCTGCATATCTATATCCAAAACTAATAATTGTCACTGGAAATGTAATTAACAATACAACTAAAGACCAATTTCCATAGAACAAATCTTTAGGATAAATTGAGCAAACGGCTAAAGTCCCTATTCCAACATAAATTGCTGAAAGAATTAGCTCTATTTTTCTAGATTTTACGAAAGATTTGAACTCATTCATTCTACCATTTCGCCAATCTCTTCAAATAAGCCTGAACCGTATTTTCCAATCCAAGATACAGTGCTTCCGAAATCAAAGCGTGACCGATTGAAACTTCTAAAAGATTCGGGATGTTGTCTGAGAAATATTTTAGATTATCCAAACTAAGATCGTGACCAGCGTTGATTCCCAAACCAAACTTCTCCGCTTCAATTGCTGTATCAACATATGATTTGATGGCCTTTTCTTTATCTTTAGGATAATTGGTTGCGTAAGCTTCTGTATAAAGTTCAATCCTGTCTGTGCCTGTTTCCGCCGCAAATTTCACCATTTCTGGATTTGGGTCAAGGAAAATAGACGTTCTGATTCCAGCATTTTTGAATTCCGAGATTACAGATTTCAGGAAATCAAGATTCTTCTCACAATCCCAACCAGCGTTGGATGTAATGGCGTTATCAGCATCCGGAACCAATGTCACTTGCTCAGGTTTTACTTCCAAAACCATATCGATGAATGGTCTGTGCGGATTTCCTTCGATATTGAATTCCGTTTTCACCAAAGGTTTCAGGTCGTAAACGTCTTTTCTAGTGATATGTCTCTCGTCTGGTCTGGGGTGAATAGTGATTCCCTGCGCTCCAAATCTTTCCAGATCTACAGCTACTTGGGTTACACTTGGAACATCGCCTCCTCTAGCATTTCTGAGCGTTGCAATTTTATTGATGTTGACACTTAATTTTGTCATGATTTTATTATTGATAAATGATGATTGATTGATATTGATTAAGCTTTCTGAACCACATCGAGTTCAAATTCTTTGGCCGCTGATAACAGATGGTCAAAAATATCGGACTGGATATTCTCATACTTCTCCGTGTCAGCTTCGGTTGCGAAACAATAGATCTCCAATGGCAAACCTTCCGGCATACTTTGAAGTTGTCTCACAAGGATGATTTCCTTCTGATCGATTTGATCATTATTATTAAGATAATTCTGAACATATTTTCGGAAAACACCAATGTTTGTCAGCTGAGTTCCGTTGATGATCTCATCCGGATTTTCGATAGAATTTTTCTCGTCCTCGATTTCTTTTTCTTTCAAACCAAGGTAGGTTTTGATCAGATTGATCTTCTTCAAACGTGCCATCAGATCATCGTCCACGAACTTCAGAGATTTCATATTGAACATGATGGATTTTTTGATGCGCCTTGTGTTGCCGTCGGAAATGACCTGATAATTTTTGATTTCGGTGGTCAAAAGATCGTAAGTTGGAATCGTTGAAATGGTTTTGTCAAAATTCTTGATCTTGGTTGTCAGAAGGTCGATGCCTTCGATGTTTCCTTCGATATTATATTTTGGAATGGCAACCCAATCTCCAGGTTTCAGATTCTTGGATGTTGCAACATGAATTCCCGTCACAAAACCCAATATCGTGTCGCGGAAAATCAAAACAATCACCGCTGTAATGGCTCCTAAACTTCCTAAAACCGTGCTACTACCAATGCCGAAGATCACACAGATCGCAATGACGGTAAAAATGAAAATCCCGAATATCTTTACCGTTTGCGTTATGGAATTGATTGCTAATATTTTATAATAATCTTTTTTGATCTCATAATAAGTTTGTAGAACGCGGATAAATCGGAAAGCCATGTTGGCAATCGTCAAGACGATGAGAAAACCTACCAATCTTTCCAGGAAAACAAAACTTTTTGGATGTCTGTAGAAAATGGAGAACAGTGCATAGTTCCCAAATCCCAAAGCGAAAATATTGGCAACCGAATTGGTAACTTTCGCTTTATAGATCGACTTCATCACAGGATATTTCTCCTTATCAAAAAAGAATCGGAAGATCAGGTTGATCAAATTTCTCAGCAAAAATGCCAACAAAAATATGAGTCCGATAAAAAATACAAACTTCACAAAGATCTGACCAGACAAAACAAACTCGTTCGGCAAAAAATCCTTACAAAAGAAATGGATCTTGTCGCTGATCTGTTGCAGAAAATCTTTGTAATCTTTGAGTTCGTCCTTCATAGTCTAATAATAAGCAACAAATTTAAGGATAATAAATTTTCTACTTTACTCTGAATATTGTATTTTTAATAAAATTATAAAATTGGATCCAACATTAATCAACATTGTCTCACTAGCGCTGCTCTTCATCGGTCTATTGGGAACTTTTCTTCCCGTTTTGCCGGGATTATTATTAAGTCTCTGCGGACTTTTGATCTTCAAATTCGGGACAGAGAACGATATGCCGATGATCTACGTCTGGATATTTGTACTCTTGACAATTGTTTCAACCGTTTTGAATTACGTCATTCCGGCAAAGACCAACAAAAAATATGGTGGAACGCGCTACGGAAGTATCGGTTCATTTGTAGGGACCATCGTCGGACTGATCTTCATACCGATTCCTTTTGGCTTTTTAATAGGAATGTTGTTAGGCGTTTTCCTCGGAGAATTGCTTCACGACATGAGCGACACCAGAAAAGCACTCAACTCTATGAAAGGTGCATTCGTAGGATTCATCTACGGAACTGGATTCAACTTAATGGTTGGATTGGCCATGTTTTTGGTAGTTGGATACTATATTTTCTTTTAAAAAATCAAAATGATGAACATTAAAACCTTTTTCTGCATTCCTCTTTTATTATTAATGAGCAATTGCAAAACACAAACTTCCCAGTCTGAGACAGCTAATGCAACTAATAAAACTGTTGTGATCGGCTTGGAAAAACAAAGTAAAATTCCTAATTCTAACGTGAGTCTTCACTTTAAAGATGTCGTGGAGGAAAGTCGCTGCCCTGTGGATGTCACCTGTGTTTGGGAAGGCATTGCGATAATCAATGTTGAAGCCACGTCTGGAAATCAAAAAGCTAATTTCCAAGTTGCAACCAGAGATTTCGGTCCGAAAAATGTTTCCAATTCTTTCAGTTTTTCTGGCTACAAATTTACATTAACGGAATTGAAACCACAGCCTGGAGGCAAAGAAGAGCCGGAAACAGTCAGCTTCAAATACGAAAAAGAAAATTAGATCTTCTTTCAAACTCTCCAACTCTTTAACCTAGTTATCCCCAATTAATCGGCTCTTTCCCTTTTTCCTTAAGATAATTATTGATCTTTGAAAAAGGATGACTTCCGAAAAATCCTCTGTAAACAGAAAATGGTGAAGGATGTGCGGATTGTATAATAAAATGCTTGGTCTCGTCTATCAGCGAGGCCTTTTTTTGTGCAAATGCGCCCCAAAGTACGAAGACCACATTTTCTTTTTGATCCGAAATTTGTTTGATGATAAAATCCGTAAACGTTTCCCAGCCGATATTTTTGTGAGAATTGGGTTCGTGAGCCTGCACGGTCAAAGTCGCATTCAGAAGGAGAACGCCTTGCTTTGCCCAGTCTTGCAAATCATTACTTTTCCTTTCTATGCCAATATCATCTTTCAATTCGATGAAAATATTTTTGAGCGATGGTGGCGCTTTCACGTTTTCAGAAACTGAAAAACAAAGTCCGTTGGCCTGCCCATCATTATGATATGGATCTTGCCCGATGATTACGACCTTAATATCTTCAAATTCCGTCAATTCCAAAGCACGGAAGATCTGCTTTGTTGGTGGAAAACATTTTTTAGAATTAAATTCCAGTTTCACATTCTCCCAAAGGTTGATAAAATAAGAACTTTCTTTAATCGGTTTCAGAACTTCGGTCCAGGTCATAGCAAGATTTTTGCAAAATTAAATTTCGAAATCGATTAATGCAAATCCCGTGACAATTAGATCAATTAAAGTTAATTAATCACAAATATCGTTTGGCTTAATTTTATATGTAATAAATTCGCGGAAAATTTACATTTTCCCATCACTTTTAGAATGAAAATCTGGAACAGCTTTATCTTTTCAATCATTTTTATGGCCAACATCTCAGCTCAAAATACCATCATCGTAGGAACTTACACCAATAGCGATAAGTGTACGAGTGGCGGTATCTATATTTTTGATTTTGATGAGAATACGTACGATTACAATCTCAAATTCCACACAGAGAACGTCATCAATCCAAGTTTTGTGAGCTTAAGTCCAGACAAAAAATTTCTCTTCTCCGTGAACGAAGATGGTGATAAAAGTACAGTTACTTCTTTTTCGATTGATGAAACCGATGGAAAATTAATAAAAAAAGACCAAAAGAAAACCCAAGGCGAAGACCCAGCTTTTCTGATCTCTGACGAAGAAAATGTCATCACAGCCAACTATTCCGGCGGAAGCATCGATGTTTTCAAACGTTATGTGGATGGTAAATTATCCGATGTTTTTCAGAATATCAAATTCGAAGGTGTTGGTTTGAATCCGAAACGTCAGGAAAAATCGCACATTCATCAGGTTCAATTTTCTCCGGACCATCAATATGTTTTGGCGACCGATCTTGGATTGGACAAGATCTATGTCTTTAAATATAATAAAATAGACGAAAAAGTTTTAGAAAAAGCTGGAGAGTTTGATGCGAAAAAAGGCTCTGGACCAAGACATATTGCATTTGATAAAACAGGAAAATTGATTTATCTTGTTCAGGAATTGAGTGGTGACTTGTCTGTTTTAAGTTTCAATGAAGGTAAGATTGAATTGATCCAGGAAGAAACCTTGTTGTCACGAAAAGTTAGATTTAATTTCCGTGCGGCAGACATTCATCTGTCTAATAATGAAAGATTTGTCTATGTTACGAATCGTGATGATGCAGATGACATCACCGTTTTCAAAAGAAAAAAAGATGGAACGGTAAAGAAGATCCAACAAACGAAAACCATTGGCCGAAATCCCAGAAACTTTACCATCAGCCCAAACAACAAATTGGTACTGATCGCGAATCAGGACACCAACCGAATCAATATTTTTACCCGTGATCTAAAAACCGGATTGCTCACAGCAACTGGAAAATCTATTCCGGTTTGCAGTCCTGTGAATGTCATATTTTATGAAAAAGGCAAATAGCTTTCACATTAAAACAATATTCAAAACAAAAAACAGTTACTAATAGTTAATGCTTGATGAAATCGATGCTTGATAAAAAATTTATTCTCTCTTTTTTCCTAATATTTGTCACCAGTTTGCTTTTTTCGCAGACTGACAAAGAAAACGAAATCGAAAACGTCGTGATCCAAGGCGTAAAAAAATATAAGAACAAAAAGGAAAATCCTGCTTACGCCATTATGCGTGAGGTTTGGAAAAAGAAAAAATCCAACGGATTGCTTCTCCACAAAGATTACAAATACAAAACCTACGAAAAGATAGATTTCCGCCTGGATAATATCGACAGCGCTTTCACAAAGAAAAGAGCTTTCAAAGGAATGGACTCCATCATCTTCAAATACAATGATTCTTCAGAAATCGCTGGCAAAGCGGTTTTACCGGTTTTCATCACCGAAAGCATTTTCGAAACGTACGGAAAAAACGACCCGAAAAAAGAGCGTAAAGACCTTTTGGCGACACGACTTTCTGGATTGAAGAACAATCAGATTGTTTCCAAAACGATCCAGAATATGTACAAGGACATCAATATTTATGATAACACGATCAATTATCTGAATATTGGCTTTGTAAGTCCTGTTTCCACAGATGGTTTCGGCGTATTTGATTATAATATCACAGACACGATCGAGGTCAATACCGTGAGAAGTTACGAGATCAGATTCACGCCAAAAAACCCTGAGGCTCTTGCGCTGAAAGGCAGACTTTACATTTCGATGGACAAGTACAATGTGATGAAAGTGGAAATGGAAACCAACAAAAAAATTAACATCAATTTCGTTAAGAAAATTGCAACAGACCTTGAGTTTGACAATCCGGACGATTCCACATTCATCCCAACAAGAAATGAAACGACGATCAATCTTGTTACAAATGATAAAGACAAAGCGAAATCCATCATAGCCAGACGCGTCGCCAACTATTCTGACTACGAATTTGACAAAGGCATCACCGATGATTTTCTAAACAAAATCGTCATTCCCGAAGACGAAATGGTAGCAAAGGACGAAAACTACTGGCAGACCAACAGAACCGAAGCATTGACAGAAAGTGACCAGAACATCTATAAAATGTATGATGAACTTGCTGATAATCCAAAGTACAAAAAGATCGTGAAGATTGTCGAGATTGGTAATTCCGGATATTTTCACATCGGCAACGGCATTGACATCGGAAATATTTTCCAGTCCTTTGGTTACAATGATATCGAAGGTGTAAGACTGAGAGGCGGTTTCAGAACGTATCACGGTAAAAATGATATGTGGAGAATCCAAGGTTACACGGCTTACGGTTTCCGTGATCAAAAATGGAAATTCGGTGGTGAGGCCAAATATATGTTCAATAAGGAAAACCGATTTATGATCGGTGCGGGCTACAGAAAAGATGTTTTGCAACTTGGGGTTCAGTTGACGACGGATGAGGGAATTATGACCAGGTCATTCGCTTCTTCTTCGGTTCTGAACAGCGGCGAAACGACCTCTATGAGTTCCGTGAATCAGACCAATATTTTTACAAGCATCGAACCTTGGAAAAACTTTCAGGTGAGATTGGATGCAACCACTCAGAATATAAAATCGGCAGATTCTAATTTGTTTAACATCAATTATTATAGAGGCGGTGTTTTGAGAACAGACCTCAATGATACAAGATTCACCACAACATTGATTTTCAGACCCGGAATCAAATTCTCAACATATGGCGTTGATAGGTACGAAATGACAGCTTTGGCGACCAATCCATCATTAATTTTAAAATATACAAAAGGTATGGGTGGCGTTTTCAATTCTGATTATAATTACAACAAACTACAGTTCTATTATTATCAGCCGGTGATATTAGGAAACTGGGGACGCTTGTTTGCCAATGTAGAAGTTGGTAAAAACTTCGATGCTCTTCCACTCGCTTTGCAAAATGTAATGCCTGCCAACCAATCTTACGGTTTGGTGAGAGGTGTTTTTTCTTTGATGAATTATTACGAGTTCGTGGCAGATTCCTACGCCGTGATGTTTTTGGAACATCACTTCAATGGAAAAATCTTGTCTCAGATTCCATTGATTAAAAAACTAAAACTACGTGAAGTTGCCTTTTTCCGCTCAGGAATTGGAAGTTTGAAACCAGAAACTATTTCTATGAATGCAGGAAATCTGAACCTTAGCGCTCCAAACAAACCTTATTACGAATATGGTTTCGGAATTGAGAATATTGGTTGGGGGAATTTCAGATTGTTGAGATTGGATTTCAACTGGAGAGGAAATTATCTTAATCATAATACTTCTGCGACTTCCGAGGTTAGAAAATTTGGTGTTCAGTTTGGTTTTCAGGCGAATTTTTAATGACTTGGATTCTTTCAATTTTCCTAAAAAACAGGAAATATTTGACCAATGAAATTGATTATATTAGTTTCCATTTTAATTGCAAATATTTAGTAGAATAATCATCTTTAAGTACGTAAAAACCTCAATTTGATTAGAAAACATTGGTTCTAGTATAAATTACATAAATTTAATTTACATATTTCTTATAACTTTTGTATATTAGCATTACTGTGATGTTTGTAAAATATCTACGTAAATAAAATATTATATAACCAATTAAAATTAAGAACCATGTTTAAAAACTATGAACTTTCAAAAAATCCTTTAGATTTTGTTTATGCCGCAATTTGGCTTATCGCTTTCACTGGATTTGCAATCTATATAGCATCTGGAGAGATGTTCAAAGTACAACCAAACGGGAAAATTCATATTGTAGCAATTCTCATCGGTTGGATCGTAGAATATATCGGATTGATCGGTACTGCGGCTTTATTTTTTCTAGCTGGCCTCTATAAAACTTTCACAGTAGCTTTCGACAAAAAAGAAAACGCCAATTAATATTTTTTCATGTCTGTCAATTATTTGATTCTAGCCTTTTCTTCCATCTTTTTAGCTGGGACTATATTTTATTACAGAATATGTCAAAAAAGAGGAACAGAATTCCGGTATAAGCCCATTACACTTTTAGTGGTTTTTATTTTATTTTGTCTATCATTGTATGGGATCATTGTAGGGAAATCTTACAATGAGATTCTACCATTCATCCGTTAGATCAAATTGTTTTTTAACGAATTTGATTGATAGTAGAAGATCGTAATCTGCAAATCATAATTCCAATCCATTACTGGCATAACTTCTGGTAATGGATAGTTACTTAATAAATAAAAATGACAATTAAAAGACTATCCTTCCTGTTTATAGTTCTGATCTATAATACAGTTTTTTCACAGCGAGAATTTGTTTTCTTCGGTTCTTACAATTGGGACAAAGGTTCCGAAGCGGTTTATGTTTATGAGCTAGACACAGAAAGTGGAAAATTGACCAAAGTAGCTTCATCGTCGGATGTCATCAATCCAGGCTACATCACAGTTTCCAATGATGGAAAATATGTTTACGCCTCATCCGACGCCAAAATGCCAAGCGGAACAGTAAGTGCTTTCGCTTTTGATGCGGACAAAAAAACTTTAACATTCCTGAATCAACAAAAAACTGGTGGTGAAAATCCTGTTTATGTGAATGTTGATAAAAGTGGAAAATGGCTCATTAATGCGACCTACAACATTCCAACGATTTCAGTTTTTCCAATTCTTGACAATGGAAAAATCGATTCGATAGCGCAACATTTTACATTCACAGAAGGAAGCGGTGTCGACCCAAAAAGACAGGACAAAGCGCACACGCATTCTGCAGTTTTCTCGCCAGATTACAAGACTGTGCTCATTGCAGATTTGGGCGCTGACAAAATTTTACAATATCCATTTGATGCCACTCAGAAACAACCTTTGATAGACAGTCAGAGTACATTTATCAACACAAAACCTGGAAGCGGACCAAGACATATCACGTTCAGCAAAGACGGTAAATTGGCCTACTCGATTGAAGAATTGGCTGGAATGATTTCGGTTTACGATTTCTCGGAAAACAAACTGAAAGAAATCCAGAGAGTTGCGACGCACACAGACAAAATCAAAGAAGGTTTTGAAAGTTCCGATGTTCATATTTCGCCAGACGGAAAATTCCTTTACGCCAGCAACAGAGGCAAAGAAAATAATATTGCGATTTTTAAAATCAAGGAAGATGGAACTTTGGAATCTATCGGATATCAATCTGTGAAAGGAAAACATCCAAGAACTTTTGCGATAGATGAAACTGGGAAATTCATTATTGTGACGAATGTTAACTCTCAAAACGTAACGGTTTTCAAAAGAAATCTGGAAACCGGATTGTTGAAAAAAGTGGGGAAACCAGTTGCTATTAAAAACGTGACTTGTGTGAAGACGAAGATGTATTAATTGCTTCCATCAAAACTGTAAATATCTCCAGATTTATTTTTACATTCTCTGAAAAATTCTTTTGGCAAACCATTTTTCAGATTAATTTTAGATGCAACGTTTTTATCACAGTTCGAATCAAAATTTCTAAAAATCAAAATTCCATTGTGCAGCTCAGTTGGTAAATCAAGAGTAACAGACACATTATAGTTTCCTAGATATTGATTTTTTTCATTAAAGATTAATATTCTGTTCGTAGCTCTTTTTGACAATCCCCAGACCCAAACCGAGTTCATAAATTTGTAAATTTTCCTATCATGAGTTTTTACTTTGCCTAAATATTTTAAATGAGTTTCTGTTCCACCTTTCTCATTCCAATTTCCAAAAATAAATTCTTTACCAATGATATTTTTACGCAGTACTTTTAATCTAATGTTTTGGTCATTGATTTGTGTTTTCCATAATGCTGGAATTAAAATTAGTAGTAGAAGTAAGTTTCTCAATTTGATAAAGATTATAAGACTTTAGCACGAAATTTTTATGTCTTTAAAAATACTTATAAATTACCTTATCTTTGCAAAAAATCGGAATTGGACGTTAGAGCAAAAAAACACCTTGGTCAGCATTTTCTTACAGACCAGAATATCGCACGTGACATTGTAGATTCGCTTTCTTTAGAAGGTTACAAAAAAGTTTTGGAAGTGGGACCAGGAATGGGCGTTCTCACAAAATTCCTTCTTGAAAAGGACGTTGAAACCTACGTTGCCGAAATCGATAACGAGTCCATCGATTATCTTAAAAAACATTATCCAAAATTAGAAGAACAGCATTTCGTTGGCGACTTTTTGAAAACTGATATTCCAGCGGTTTTTGGTGGCGAAGAACTGGCAGTGATTGGGAATTTTCCATATAATATTTCATCTCAGATTTTATTTAAAATCATTGACAATTTCCAGTATGTTCCCGAAATGAGCGGAATGTTCCAGAAGGAAGTTGCCGAGCGAACTTCCGGCGTTCCAAGGACGAAAGATTACGGAATTTTGTCGGTTTTGGTTCAGGCTTATTATGATGTGGAATATCTTTTCACGGTTCACGAAAATGTGTTCAATCCGCCACCAAAAGTAAAATCGGGCGTTATCCGAATGAAGCGAAATCTAAAACCTGGATTGGAAGGAAATGAAGTTCTCTTCAAACAAATCGTGAAAGCTGGATTTGGACAAAGACGGAAGAAAATGAGCAATTCTTTGAAAGTTTTGGGAATTCCTGAAGCTATGAGTTCTCATCGTTTTCTTGATATTCGCGCAGAGGAATTGTCTGTAGCAGATTTTATTGATTTTACGAATGAATGGAAGTCGAGTTTGGGAGTTTGAGAGTTTTAGAGTTTTAGAGTTTTAGAGTTTTAGAGTTTTAGAGTTTTATCGGAAACTGTAATTCAGACACAATGTTGTCATTCCGTAGGAATCTCGACAGTTAGGTTTATATTCCTACGGAATGACAAACTTTATGGTTATTTATTTTTCTAGATAATTTTAATCTTTATTTTGAAAATTCCTACTTCCGACAAATCCCATAGCCCCGATTGCAACGGCATCCTTTTTTGTTTTTATGCAAATCCTAATTTGGATGACAAAACATTCTAAAAACAAAAAAGATATAGTGGAAAGCGGGATTAGCTCCAAATAATTACATTTAAAATCCTTATTTTTGTGCTATGGAAAAAGTGGTATTGGTAAATCCGAACGATGATGTTTTGGGGCAAATGGAAAAAATGCAGGCGCACGAAAATGGGCTTTTGCATCGTGCATTTTCTGTGTTTCTTTTCAATGACCAAGGCGAAATGCTTTTACAGAAACGCGCCAACCAAAAATACCACTCGCCAAACCAATGGACGAACGCTTGTTGCTCGCATCCTCGCCTGAACGAATCTTATCTGGACGGTGCCAAAAGACGCACGAAAGAGGAATTGGGAATCGATTGTGAGTTGACGGAAAAATTCCATTTTATCTACAAAGCGGATGTAGGCGAAGGACTTTGGGAACACGAGTTGGATCATGTTTTTACAGGAAATTTCTCGGGAGAATTTGCTTTGAATTTGGATGAAGTTTCTGAGATCCGCTATGTTTCTATCCAAGACCTTGAAAAGGAAATTACTGAGAATCCTGAGCATTTTACGGAGTGGTTCAAGATCATTTGGGCGGAATATCGCAACCAGTTGAATTAATCCCGAAAATATTACTTAACTTTATTATCAAATCTTAAAATTATGAAGGCTTTGGTAATTGGCGCAACTGGCGCAACGGGGAAAGATCTTGTGGATCAACTTTCGCATGACCCGGAATTTGAGCAGATCGATATTTTTGTTCGACGCCGTTCTGATTTTCATAATGAAAAAATTACCGCACACATCGTAGACTTTGACCGACCGGAAGAATGGAAACATCTCGTGAAAGGTGATGTGGCGTTTGCCTGTCTGGGAACGACTTTGAAGTCTGCAGGAAGCAAGGACAATCAGTGGAAAATCGATTACGACTATCAATATAATTTTGCGAAAGCGGCGAAGGAAAATCAAGTGGAGGATTTTGTTTTGGTGTCTTCTTATGGCGCAAGTCCTGATTCTAAAATTTTCTATTCGCGTATGAAAGGCGAACTTGAGGAAGCCATCAAGAATCTGAAATTCGAGAAAACGACCTTCTTCAAACCGGGAATGTTGGAACGCAAAAACTCTGACAGAAGTGGCGAGGTTTTCGGATTGAAAGCTTTGAAATTTGTCAACAAATTGGGACTTTTCAAAAGTCAACAGCCTTTGCCAACGTCGGTTCTGGCGAAAGCGATGATAAATGCTTCGAAGATCAAATCCAAGAGTTTTTCGGAAGTGAGTTTGCACAGTATTTTCAGTTTTGCTGAGAAATGCAAATAAAAAAAAACCAATCGTAATGATTGGTTTTGATTGTATTAATGCGTTCTTTCTTTCAAATACTTCTGCCATTCCCAAGTGGTTCTGAGCGATTCTTCCAAAGTGGTTTCGGATTTCCAGCCTAATTCTTTTTCGGCCTTGTCTGCATTGGCGTAAGCGATTGTGATATCACCTTCCCTTCTTGGACAGATCTGATACGGAATGGCTACATCATTTGCTAATTCGAAAGCTTTCACCACTTCTAAAACTGATGAGCCCTTTCCTGTTCCAAGATTATAAATATCAAGAACGGTTTCTTCTTGAGAATTCAATAATTTTTTGAGGGCGGCAACGTGCGCTTTTGCCAGATCCAAAACATAGATGTAATCACGAACCGCAGTTCCATCTTCTGTTGGATAATCGTCCCCCCAAATGCTCAATTTTTCTCTGATTCCAGCTGCCGTTTGAGTCACGTAAGGAACGAGATTATTTGGAATTCCAGAGGGTAATTCACCCAACAAAGCTGAGGGATGCGCACCAATTGGATTGAAATATCGTAATAAAGTAACTCTTTTCTGATAAGCTTTTGAGAAATCTTTTAGGATCTCCTCGCCCATTTGTTTGGTTTTTCCGTAGGAAGATTCTGGTTCTTTCAAAGGTGTATTTTCATCGATCGGCATTTCGTCCGCTTGACCATAAACGGTACAGGAAGAACTGAAAATGAAGTTCGAAATATTTCTTTTTCTGAACTCCTGAAGGATATTGATCAAAGAGAAAAGATTGTTCTCATAATAATCCAACGGCTTCTCCATGCTCTCTCCCACTGCTTTGAAGGCCGCAAAGTTGATACAACCTTCGATGTTATGCGCCTCAAAAACCTGAGTCAATAATTCTTTTCTGGTCAGATCGAACGGATAGAAAATTGGACGTTTGCCAGTGATTTCCTCGATATTATTAAGAATAAATTTTTCCGAATTTGAAAGATCATCCACAATGATGACTTCAAAATTATTGTTGATCAATTCTACAACTGTGTGTGAACCGATGTAGCCGAGGCCACCTGTTACAAGTATTGACATTAATTAAAATTTGTATTTTTTTTGTTTTTTTTATTTACTTAAGGAAAAACTCCAAAACAGAATCCGTAATATATTTCAATTGCTCCTCATCCAATTCTGTGTGCATTGGTAGAGAAATCACTTCATCCAACAATTTATCGGTATTGATGAAATCTGCCGGATCACTTTCCTGGAAGTAAGCTTTTTGTTTTCTAAGCGCCACAGGATAATAGATCATTGCAGGAATTTCTTTTTCGGTAAGATATTGCTGTAACTCGTTGCGTTTTCCATTGGTAATTCTCAATGTGTATTGATGAAAAACGTGTGTTGAATATTCCGCTCTTTTTGGAGTAAGGATATTTTCGTTTCCAGAAAAAGCTTCGTCATAATAATCCGCTGCTTTTCGTCTAGCCTCGTTGTAAGAATCAAGGTTTGGCAATTTCTTTCTTAAAACCGCCGCCTGAATACTGTCCAGTCTAGAATTGACACCGACTTCGTCATGGTAATATCGTTCGTACATGCCATGATTCACGATTCCTCTTAGTCTGTGCGCCAACTCATCATCATTGGTGAAAATTGCGCCGCCGTCGCCGTAGCATCCAAGATTTTTGGAAGGGAAAAATGACGTTGTTCCAATTGTTCCCATTGTTCCGGATTTCTTTTCGGTTCCGTCTGAGAAAATAAAATCTGCACCGATTGCCTGCGCATTATCTTCGATGACATATAGGTTGTGTTCTTTTGCGATTTTCAGGATTTCTTCCATGTTTCCACATTGTCCAAAAATATGAACTGGAATGATTGCTTTTGTTTTTGGCGTGATTGCTTTTTTGATCGCTTCCGTATCGATTGTGAACGTGTTGTAATCAACATCAACTAAAACTGATTTTAATTTTAATAGATGAATCACTTCTACAGTTGCAGCAAATGTAAAATCTGCTGTGATGACTTCATCACCCTCTTTTAGGTCCAAAGCCATCAATGCAATTTGAAGCGCGTCTGTCCCATTGGCACAAGGGATCACGTGTTTTACATCCAAATAACTTTCCAGATCGGCCTGGAAAGATTTGACTTCCGGACCATTTATAAAAGCCGCAGAATCCATTACATTGAGAACTGCATTGTCAACTTCACTTTTTATTTTATAATACTGGCTTTGTAGATCGACCATTTGGATTTTCTTCATAATCAAATATTTATTTTTAAAGGCATCTGAAACGACATTCAATATTGGTATTGATATTTATTGAAAACGATTTCAAATGCAAAAACATTATTTTGTAAATTTACATTTATTTATCAGTTTAAAAAATCCAAATTACCAAAACGTGAGAAAAATCTTTACAATTTTGTCGGTCAGTTTTTCTTTGATAGCAACGGCCCAAACCGAACTGGTTTTTATTTTCTTCAAAGATAAACCCAACAAGGCAGCCTTCTATTCTAACCCACTTTCGGAACTGACCCAGAAATCGCTCGACAGACGAACTAATCTTGGGATTTCGCTTGTGGACCAGGATGCGCCGATTGAACAAAGCTACATTGCTAATATTCAGAATCTTGGATTTGAGGTCACCGATTACTCCAAATGGTTGAATGGCGTGGCCGTGAATGCAACTTCCGCTCAGATCCAGACTTTATCACAACAAAGCTATGTGGATCACGTGGAAAGTTTTGTTAGAAATCCAAATGGTGGAAAAAGAAATGAGAAAATTGAAAAATTCAAAGAATTTGACCAAACAATTTCCAGTCGGGATATATTGACCACTTTCAATTATGGGCAGGGATTGGCACAGATCAATCAGGTCAATATCAGGGCGCTTCATGTAGCAGGATTTACCGGAACAGGCATGACGATCGCCGTAATCGATACTGGATTTCCGACTGTCAATACCGGAACGGCATTCAAGCGACTTAGGGATAATGGAAAGATCAAAGGCGGCTATAATTTCATCAGTAAAAACACAGACATCTACAACACTTCTCTGAACACGCATGGCTCCATTTGTCTTGGAACAATTGGCGGATATATTGACAATCAGTTTGTTGGTACTGCGCCAGATGCAGATTTTTATCTTTATGCCACAGAAGATGGTGGAAATGAGATTCCTGAAGAGCAACTCTATTGGATAGAAGCTGCCGAAGAAGCAGATAGAAAAGGTGTAGATGTGATCACAACGTCACTTGGATATTATCAATTTGATGACAGCCGATATGATTACACTTACGCTGATATGAACGGAACAACGTCTTTCATCGCACGAGGTGCACAGATCGCGACGGAAAAAGGGATTTTTGTGACCTTTGCAGCAGGAAACGAAGGCAACAATGATTGGCATTACATCATCACACCAGCAGATAATGAGAAAGTTTTCAGTATTGGTGCGGTAGATTCCCAAGGTGCTGCAGCTTCTTTTTCTTCATACGGTCCAAACGCATCTGGTGTTATAAAGCCTGACGCAAGTGCACGAGGATTAGCAACTGCTACCGTTTATGGTGACAATGTAACGCAAGCCAGTGGAACATCGCTTTCAAATCCGCTTGCCGCAGGTGGTGTTGCGTGTCTTTTGCAATCTTTACCAAGTACAACTTCCAGAGAGGAGATCAAAAACAGATTAAGACAGAATGCCTCTTTATATCCAAATACATCACCCCAAAGAGGTTATGGCATTCTAAATTTTTATAAAACATATGAAACGCTTTCATCAGGAGAAATTAAGAAAACTCAAGTAAAGATATATCCAAATCCAGTGAGAGATGTGATCAACATTTCTTTAGACAAATCAATACAATCGGTAGAGATCTTTGATTTTTTAGGAAGGCTTATCAGAACTGAGACCAAGAATAACATCAATGTTTCTCAGCTTTCAAAAGGCAATTATATTTTAAAAATCAAAACTGGCAATCAGGAAATCATAGAAAAATTCATCAAAGAATAATAACAAAGAGCTGTTTTTTAGCTCCTATTTTGAAATACTGTATAAAATTCTGCATGACAAGAATCAAAAAAAACCACTGAATGCTCAGTGGTTTTCTTTATTGAAATGATATGATTTTTATTGATAGAAACTAGTAATAAACTGATATTAAAAATTTTTTTTTTGAATAGTCGAATAATTAAAGGTGTTGACGATATAGCTCAATTTTCTTATTAATCGGAAACTTTATAAATAATATTAGATCCGGAAGAATTAGAAAGCAATCCCAAACCAAGATTCACCAAGCCACCTTTATTGTAAACGAATCTGATCTTATCACCAGCTTGGAGCTGATAGACGGAATCGATATTTTCAAAATAGTAGTTTCCGACCAGAGCGATACCTATAGCATTCAAATTTCTGGAATCTATCAAAACAGAATTACCAGTTGTAGGCGTTCGGAGAATACCAATTTGAGCATTGGTCGCTATTGAAAGAGATAGAGCTGTATTATTTTTGAAATGGTAGCTGATAAAGTATTTTCCGGCACTTGGCACAGTGTAATAGAAGTCGGCTGTAGTCGTGGTGTAATTCGTGGAGTTGATTTCCACATTTTCGAACTTAACAATATTCCAGGAATTATTAAATAAGCCGACGTCTAAGCTTAATAATGATAGGCCAGCACTTGAACTGGCTTTGGAAACCGTCCCATTATTGGAACTGCTGAATAAGGAAGGACTCACATTGGTCACTTCAAAACTACCTTCGTTTATCGCCAAGATCTTGTAGCCAGGCAAGGTAGGTGTCTCTGGAATCACACGAATTTTCACATTTCCGTTGACGTCCAGTGTAGCCTGCGGATTTGTTGTATTAATCCCTACTTGGGAAAAAAACAGAAGAGGAGAAAAAACACTAATTTTTAATAAAAAAACAATTGAATTTTTCATAAGTCCTTTTTTTATATGGTTAAAAATTTATCTATTCGTATTCAAGCAGCATAACTAAGTATTTTTGAAGATTATTTAAAATATCTATTATTATTTTTTAAAATTAAGAAAATTAATTCAATATCAATGCCAAATACTCAACATTTTTTCCAAAATTTATTATTTTGAAAATACAAAAAAAGCCCCTACTAAATGTAGAGGCCTATGGATATTGGAAAATCTGATGCAATCATTTATTTTCTATATTCCAAAATATCAGCAGGTTGGCAATCCAAAGCTTCGCAAATAGCTTCCAATGTAGAAAATCGCACAGCTTTCGCTTTTCCCGTTTTCAAAATGGAAAGATTAGATAGCGTAAGGTCTACTTTTTCGGATAGCTCGTTCAATGACATTTTTCGTTTGGCCATCATCACGTCCAGGTTTACGATTATCGGCATAGCTTAGATGGTTAGGTCGTTTTCGTTCTGTAACTCGATTCCTCTTTTGAAGATTTGAGCGATGACATAGATGATTCCGGCAAGAAAAATAAACTCTGAAGATGAGTTCACAAACTCCCCGATGTCTGGTAAAAACAATCCTTTCTTAAGCAATCTCTCGGCATAGTTTTGTGTAATGATACTCAAAATCCCAATCTCAAAAGCGGTGTAACTTATTCGCGCAATCAATTGGGAAACCACTTCTGTAAAGGGATTTTCGATATTTATTTTTTCAAATAACCGTGTTGTCAGAAAAAACAGGTAAGCCTGCAATCCGGAAACAAAAATCAAGAGTGACATTAGAGAAAGATATTCAGTAGGATTATTTTTGGCCAAATCAGAAAGATTGATGATCGAATAAGAATCCCTCAAACTATCTGGACTCATAAACAAACCGAAAATCAAATTAAATATCAAAGTGCCGGTCTTGATGCACAAACCGATGAATGCAATCCAAGCAAGGACATTCAGAATCGAAAGAATTGTTTTTGTTTTCATTTGTAATTATTTTAACAATACAAATATCAAAAAATATTTATTGATAAACAATAAATATTAATCATTTTTCATTAAATAAAATTTAAATCTAATCTATTGGTTTTGAAAAGTATTTAATTTCCGTAATTTTGAAATATGAACAATTCTCCACTTGCCGAAATCCTACGTCCAAAAACTTTGGATGATGTTTTGGGACAAGAACATCTCACTGGAAAATCCGGAACCATCAAAAGAATGATGGACAACGACACGCTTAATTCTCTCATTTTTTGGGGACCGCCGGGAACAGGGAAAACAACTCTGGCTGAAATCATATCAGAAAGTTCAGGACGAAAATTCTACAAATTATCAGCCGTTTCTGCAGGCGTGAAGGACGTTCGTGATATCATCGACGAAGCTAAAAAGCAAAACCTCTTTTCCGGAAGAAGTCCAATTCTATTCATTGATGAGATTCACAGATTCAACAAATCTCAACAGGATTCATTACTTCACGCAGTGGAAAAAGGTTGGATAACTTTGATTGGCGCAACTACGGAAAATCCAAGTTTCGAAGTGGTTTCCGCTTTACTTTCCAGAACTCAGGTTTACATTTTGAAAGCTTTGACGTTTGAAAAGTTAGAAGAACTCGCTGATATTGCGGTTTCAAAATATAATGAGCTTAACCAAACCAAATTCTTCCTCGAGGAAAAAGAAGCCTTCATCCAATATTCCGGAGGTGACGCAAGAAAGTTGATTAACTCAATAGAATTGGTTCTGAATCAATTCAAATCCGCCAAGAAAAATAAAATTTCCAACAAAGATGTACTTTCTGTTCTTCAGGAAAATATGGCCTTGTACGACAAAAATGGTGAACAACATTACGACATCATCTCAGCATTCATCAAATCGATGCGTGGCTCCGACCCAAACGGCGCCGTATATTGGCTCGCCAGAATGTTGGTTGGTGGCGAAGATATCAAATTCATTGCAAGAAGAATGATGATTTTGGCTGCAGAGGATATTGGCTTAGCAAATCCGAACGCATTAGTGATGGCAAACACTTGTTTTCAAGCCATCAATGTCATCGGAAATCCAGAAGCAAGAATTATTTTGAGCGAAACTGCCGTTTATCTCGCGGTTTCCCCGAAAAGCAATTCAACTTACAATGCTATCAATGAAGCAATGGCTTTTGTGAAGAAAACCGGAAACCTGCCAGTTCCACTTCACCTCAGAAATGCGCCGACCAAGCTGATGAAAAATCTGGATTATGGAAAAGATTATCAGTACGCACATTCCTACGAAGGCAATTTTGTGGATTTAGAATTTCTCCCAGGCGAAATTACTGGAACCACTTTCTACAATCCTGCCAACAACTCAACGGAGAAAAAAATCCGCGAACAGCTGAAGGATAAATGGAAAGACAAATATGACCTTTGAGTTAAATATTCCTAATTTTTACATTAAGCCGATTAATTCAAATTCCTTTTAATATCTTTGCGCAAGACAGAAAACTATGGAACATTTCGAAAGCTGGAAAGACCTACTCAACCCCGAATTTTACATTAAAATGGGAGGTTTTTGGCTTATTTTATTTATCATTTTCGCAGAGACAGGACTTTTTGTAGGTTTCTTTTTGCCGGGCGACAGTTTACTCTTTATATCAGGGATTTACGCCGTTAAAATCATCGACACCACTTTCGGAACTACAGGTTCAGATTTTCTGGACACAACGATTCTAGCGACCGCCGTTGCAGTTGCAGCCATCATCGGAAACGAGATTGGCTATTGGTTTGGTTACAAAAGTGGACCGTTGTTGTACGAGCGAAAAGACACTTTCCTATTCAAGAAAAAATACCTTTTCAAGGCACACGATTTCTTCGAAGACCACGGAACTGTGGCTGTTATCCTGGCGAGATTTTTACCAATCGTGAGAACATTTGCACCAATCGTTGCGGGAATTGTTAAAATGGACAAGAAGAAATTCTTCTACTACAACATCATCGGCGCGTTTGCGTGGTCATTCACAATGATTTTTGCAGGACATTATCTGGACAAATTATTTATGGACCAGTTCGGCATCGATTTGAAGAAAAAATTAGAAATCATCGTTTTGGTCATCGTTTTGGTCACAACTTTGCCTATCATTATCAAGTTCTTTTTCACTAAGGATAAAGAAAGACCAACGAAAATTGATTAATCAACATTGAAATATCAGCAAAACATATAAAACCGGAGTTACTTTCCGGTTTTTTGCATTTAAATATTTGGGCAGCTTTATCCGCCTTCCACTCCCAATCTTTTTTGCTCGACGATTTGACATTAAATAGAACGAGAGTACACGCAAAAAAGGATTTCCGTTCAAGTCGGGCTGCGGGTTTCGGTACAAAAGAACGTTTGACATTAAATTAAATCTTAAATAAAAATAAGAAATGAAAGTATTTGTAAACAAAAGAATTCCGGACAATGGGATTCAGATTTTGAAAGACGGAAATTTAGATATCATTTTCCCGGAAACAGAAAATCCAACCCACGAAGAATGGCTGGAAAGCTGCCAACAAGCAGACATCATCCTAAGTGTCGGCGGAAAGAACAAATATGACAAAGAATTCTTCGACGCCTGCCCTAATGTAAAAGCAATCGCCCTATTCTCCGTAGGCTTCGACCAAGTAGATATCGAAGAAGCAACTAAACGAAAAATCGCAGTTGGAAACACGCCAGACGTTTTGAGCCGCGCTACTTCCGACGTCGCATTTCTACTGATGCAAATGGTTTCCAGAAAAGTAAACTACAACACGGCAAAAGTAAAATCCGGCAACTGGAAAGAATTCGACCCACTTGAAGAACTCGGTCAGGAACTTTACGAAAAAACTTTAGGCGTTTTAGGACTTGGAAGAATAGGTTTTGAAATGGCTGAAAAATGTAAAGCCGCTTTCGGAATGAACATCACCTACCACAACAGAAGCCACAACGAAGAAGCTGAAAAAGAACTCGATGCAAAATATGTTTCTTTTGACGAATTGGTGGAAAACTCGGACATCATCAGCATTCACGCCAATTTCACACCAGAACAAGCTGACCTTTTTAACACATCAGTTTTCGAAAAAATGAAAGAGAATCTGATTTTTATAAACACCGCAAGAGGTGGTTTCCACAATGAAAAAGATTTGTTTGAAGCTTTGATTTCAGGAAAAATCTGGGGCGCAGGTCTTGATGTTACCAATCCGGAACCGATGCAGAAAGACAGTCCATTGTTAGGACTTCCAAACGTTTGTGTTCTGCCTCACATTGGTTCTGCAACTTTGGAAGCCAGAAGCGGAATGGCAAGATTGGCGGCAGAGAACGTAGTTGCATTTTCCAAAGGCGAAAAAATGCCGACTTGCGTGAATCTTGAAGTTTACGAAGATTAAATTTCATCAAAATAAATCTGTCAAAAGCAAAGCTTGGAATCATATTTGTCTATCTTCAATCAACCAAAAAATAAATATTATGACACCAGAAGATAACATCGAAAAAAATTTGGAAGATTTGGATTACAATCCAGGTGAGGACATTTTCAACAGAGAAGAGCATATTCCGATTGACGGCGACGGAAATCCAATCAGAAATCCAAGTCAGGTGAACGACGAAATGCCATTCGGACTAGACGTTCCGGGCGCTGAAGATGATGACAACTTCGACCAGGTTACCAATCAACTTCCGGACGAAGAAAACAATTATTACAGCACGAGCGACAATGAAGATGACCACGAAGAAGAAAACGACGACATCGTAGAATAAACAACAAAGCTTACCAAATCGGTAAGCTTTTATTTTTTAATTTAAGTCTCTAAATATTCTGGAAGGCTTTTTATTTTCGTCAATAGCTACCAGAGTAAAATCGCCTGAAACTGCTTTTTCACGCGTATCATTGTACATTTCTTCCACGAAAATCTCTACATTTACTTTCACGCTCGTGTTCCCGACGTATTTTATTCGACCAACAAGTTCAACAATTGTATCAGCTGGAATTGGTTTTTTGAAATCAATTCTGTCACAACTTACGGTCACAAAAGACTTTCTTGCAAATCTAGTTGCCGTCATAAAAGCCACTTCATCCATCATTTCCATTACTTTCCCGCCAAACATCGTGTTATGATGATTGGTTGTATTCGGGAAAACCACTTTGAAAACACGCGTTTCCGATTGCTGGATTTTATCTTCGTAATTCATTTCTTGATAGCTATATAATTGTGTACTGGAATCGTTTTCTGAAGGTGCAAATATAAGTTATAGAAATTGTTCTAAGAAATTTCATAAATTAGATTCTAATAAACCCTAATCCTAAAATTAATTAAATGAAGTTTAAAATTCACCTCCTCTGGAGGGGCGACTAAAATTCGAAGAATTTTTGACGGGGTGGTCACTCAAAAAACACAAACAAATGAATGAAGTCCTAACCCAAATCCACGGAGTTCCCATCCGCAGGAACTTCGTTGAACACCTACCCTACAATTCTCACCTCAAAAAGCTTTTACCCGGAAAAAGAAAAGCTGGAATCCTAAGTGAAGTTCTTTTCTGGAAGCAAGTTCGAGCAAGAACATTTCATAACATAGATTTTGACAGACAAAGAATTATTGGAAACTATATCGTCGATTTTTATGTTAAAACGCTCGGATTAATTATCGAAATCGATGGTTCAAGTCACGATGAGAAAGAAGTTTATGATGGAATCATACAAACTTATCTGGAATCTTTGAATTTGAAAATATTCAGAGTTACAGATTTTGATATAAAGAATAATTTGGCTTTGGTAATGAAAGAATTGGAAAATTACATCATCGAAAATTACGGATGTTAAATTCCCCTCCTCTGGAGGGGTGGATTCGACCAAAGGGAGAAGACGGGGTGGTTCAGCACAATTGACCACCCCCGAAATCTGAAATTTACAATTTCAAATTTCTCTCCTCCAGAGGAGGGGAATTTTTTCTTATTTCATTACAATATATTTTTCAAATTGAATATCTTTAAAACTTTGAAAATCGAAACTTCAATATGAGAAAAGTTTTTACAAAATATCTGTTTTTCGTATTCCTCTTTCCAATTTTATTATTAATTATACTTTATTCTTTTTCAACGGAAAGTGTAATTGGAACTTACGGTGTCAATAGAAGGATAAACTTTGGAGGCATTGATATTGATGGTATTTTGAAAAACCCTATTTACAACTCTTCTGTATTCATTTTTACATATCCAATATATCTATTAGGCTATTTTATTATTTTTATACTTCGAAGATTTACAGATTTCATTTATTCATTAACACATTTCACTATATTTATTGCAAACTACTTTTTGCTCAGTATCGATGCAGAAAGTAGAGTTCTAATTCTATTAACAATCATTGGTTTTGTATTTTTCATTTTAAATATCTTTAAAACGATAAAAAATCCATCAACTATCAACAAACAACCATCAACGATATAATGACTTTCCAACAGCAAATCCAACAAGGAATTCCCAACCAACTTCCTCAGCCAAAACCATACGAAACCCACATCAACCACGCTCCGAAACGTAAAGAAATCCTGTCAGACGAAGAAAGAAAACTCGCTCTGAAAAACGCTTTGCGCTATTTCGAACCTAAATTCCATGCAGAATTGTTATCGGAATTCAGGGAAGAACTGGAAAAATATGGCAGAATTTATATGTACCGCTTCCGTCCCGATTACGAGATGAAAGCAAGAGATATTGCCGAATATCCCGGAAAATCTGAGCAGGCAAAAGCGATTATGCTGATGATTCAGAACAATCTCGATTATGCCGTGGCGCAACATCCGCACGAACTCATTACTTATGGTGGAAATGGTGCGGTGTTCAGCAACTGGGCGCAGTATCTTCTGACAATGAAATATCTATCTGAGATGACAGACGGACAGACGTTGACAATGTATTCCGGTCATCCGATGGGATTGTTTCCTTCGCACAAAGATGCGCCGAGAGTGGTGGTGACCAACGGAATGATGATTCCAAATTACTCCAAGCCGGATGACTGGGAAAAATTCAATGCGCTGGGTGTTTCGCAGTACGGACAAATGACCGCCGGATCTTATATGTACATCGGTCCGCAGGGAATTGTGCACGGAACAACGATTACCGTTTTGAATGCTTTCAGAAAAATCAATAAAGAACCGAAAGGCGGACTATTCGTAACTTCAGGTTTGGGCGGAATGTCCGGCGCTCAGCCAAAAGCCGGAAATATTGCAGGGTGCATTACGGTGATTGCGGAAGTGAATCCCAAGATTACCAAAATCCGTCACGAACAGAAATGGGTGAATGAAATTCACGAAAATCTGGATGAACTGGTGGCGAGAGTTAGAAAAGCTCAGGAAAATCAGGAAACGGTTTCTCTGGCTTACCTTGGAAACATCGTTGATATTTGGGAGAAATTTGATAAAGAAAATTTAAGAATCGATATCGGTTCAGACCAGACTTCACTTCACAATCCGTGGGCGGGTGGTTATTATCCGGTTGGACAGACCTTTGAGGAATCGAATACGATGATGGCAGAAAACCCTGAACTGTTCAAAGAAAAAGTTCAGGAAACCTTGAGAAGACACGCTTCCGCCATCAACAGACATACTGCGAAAGGAACCTATTTTTTCGATTACGGAAATGCCTTTTTACTCGAAGCTTCCAGAGCCGGAGCTGATGTAATGTCAGAAAACCCTACGATTGGTAGAGAGTTCAAATACCCAAGCTACGTTCAGGATATTATGGGACCGATGTGTTTTGATTACGGTTTCGGGCCGTTCCGTTGGGTTTGCACCAGCGGAAAACCGGAAGATCTGCAGAAAACGGATGATATTGCGTGTGCGGTTTTAGAGGCTATGATTAAAACGTCGCCGGAAGAAATCCAGCAACAGATGAAAGACAATATCACGTGGATCAAAGGTGCTCAGGAAAACAATCTGGTCGTTGGTTCGCAGGCGAGAATTCTATACGCCGATGCAGAAGGCAGAATGAAAATCGCTGAAGCCTTCAACAAGGCCATTGCCAACGGAGAAATCGGAGCTGTGGTTTTGGGAAGAGACCATCACGATGTTTCGGGGACGGATTCGCCGTACAGAGAAACTTCCAATATTTATGACGGCTCAAGATTTACGGCAGATATGGCGATTCACAATGTGATTGGCGACAGTTTCCGTGGGGCAACCTGGGTGAGCATCCACAACGGTGGAGGCGTTGGCTGGGGAGAAGTGATCAACGGTGGTTTCGGGATGTTGCTCGATGGTAGCGATGATTCCGACAGAAGATTAAAATCAATGCTTTTCTGGGACGTCAACAACGGAATTTCGCGAAGAAGCTGGGCAAGAAATGAAGGTGCCGTTTTTGCGATTAAAAGAGCAATGGAAGCTGAACCGAATTTGAAGGTGACGTTGCCGAATTTTGTGGATGATAATTTATTTTAATCAAAAAGAATGCAGACCAAAAAACTCTTACTATTCTTTTTAGGAATAGCTTTATTAATACTAATAATAGGATTTGCAAGGAGTTCGCGAACAGCTTTCTTTTCTTTTGGCTTAGGACCTGGTGTGCAGGATTTCACTAAAGATTTAACAGGAGGTTACAATCTTTATAGGAATTCCGCGCACGAAGTTTTCATAGCTCCAAGTAATGGATGGAACAATGAAATTGCAATAATTCCCTCTAAAGTTATTAAAGTAAATACTTACCAAGAATTTATCATTGCAGAAAGACAAGGCTTGAAAAAGCGAAATCCGAATGATAGTTTGGATGGCTATGAAATTCCTGATGAAAAAGTGAAAGATTATTGGATTTTGAATACCGATAAAAACTATGTTTTAAAGAATTTAAAATTAAATGATTTCAAAAAGAAGATAGAATCACTAACAATTCCTAGAGAGATAAAACTAGTTGATATCTATGACTACTGAAGTGAATCTATAAAAATTTCAAACAACAATTAAAAAACCCCTTCAGTTTGAACCGAAAGAGTTTTGTTTAATAAGAACTGCTAATGCTCTATTTGAACTAATCACCGCAGCCCGGCCTGAATGGAGCTCATTTTTTGTGGCTGGATTAGCCTGGCAAAAATAGCGGGAATGGAGGACGGAAATAGCTGCCCAAATCATTCAAATATTAATAAGCAGCCGTAAAACGTTGTTTCACAAAATTGTTTTGCTCCAATTCGTCTACCAAGGCCACAGCCACATCTTCCACAGAAAGGATGCTTCTGCCGTCCGCGTCAAAAACTGGATTTTCCAAAGCCGTTCTGTATGTTCCTTTTCTCACGCCAGCTGTTCCTGGGTGCATTTCGATTGCTGGAGAGAAAAATGTCCAATCTAAAATTTCATTCTTTTTGATCTCGTTCAGATAATCTCTGGCTGCCGTTGCGCCTGGTTTGATGTCTGTAGGGAAATCCGGACCGTCCACCAATTGGTTTCCATCGATGAACAGACTTCCTGCGCCACCAACGGTAATGAATCTCTTCACGCCTGACTCCTCCACAGCTTTCTCGATGTTTTTGCTACCGTTTAGAAAGTCGTTGTAAAGATTTGGATTCGTCCAACCTGCGTTGAAGGTGTTGATCACCGCATCATTGCCTTCCAAAACTTTCGCCAATTCTTCCACATTGTTTACATCTGCGCTGATAGCACTCACGTTGTCCTTCTCCTCCACTTTCGAACTGTCTCTTGCGATGGCGTTTACCACGTAACCTCTGGTTGATAGTTCGTTTACGACTTGTTTTCCTACGAAGCCTGTTGCTCCGATCACTGCTACTTTTTTGCTCATAATTTTATATATTAATTATTAAATGAATTGTAATGTATTTTGTTACATTTTATATTAAATTTTTTTAATCGAATTGATCCATAAAATCCGATAACTTTTTGTTCTTCAAAAATTCGAAAACCAGATCATCGGTCTCAGAAAATAAGACATTCAGATTTTTATTGATGTCCTTCCCTACGCTGCAAAGCGGATTAGGATTTTGATTTTTCTTACCGAGAACTTCGGAATTTTTTATGGCTTGATAGATCTCTGCAACATTGACTTCTTCAGGATTTTTACTAATCCTTACGCCTCCGTCTTTCCCTTGTCGGCTTTCCACAAGACCAGATTTTTTCAGATTACCCAATTCTTTACGTATGACCACAGGATTCACGTTAATGCTTCCTGCCAACCAATCAGACGTCAGCCATTCCTGCGGATCTTTCGCGAGAAGGGTCATGATATGGATGGCGGTTGCAAATCTTGTGTTGTTCATAATGGTGCAAATTTATAAATAATATTAAATGTAACAAAAATAGTTACAGTTAAATTTTTCTTAACTATAATTATCATTTGATTTTTAATTCGTCTCAATTTCTACAATCTTTTTTCCCACTTCTCCAAAGTATTGATTCAAAATAGATTCATACACTTTATAACCATCATCCACATTGGTAAAGATCACAAGACCTTGTTTGGTTTTGGGTAAAATAAAAGCAATCGTGTTGACACCATTATCCGAACCACCATGAGACAAAGCGATATCGTTATTTCTCAGGTCATAGATCTCAAAACCGAGTCCGAAATATTTGTTCTTTTTGGTTTCAACCTGTTTGGTTTTCATCGCTTCAAAGACTTCTTTGGAAAGTAGATCATTGTTCATAATGGCAACTAAGAATTTACTATAATCCTCCACCGAAGTCACCAAATCATCTGCGGCACTTGCGGTTTTATTCTTTACAACATCATATGGTTTTCCTTCTTTATCATAACCGACCACAATTTTATCGGCCATCTTTTTTTCATTCCAAATGTAACTTGTGTCGCTCATTCCAATTGGTTGGAAAACATATTCTTTTGCCAATTCTTCCAGACTTTTATTAAACTTCTTTTCAACCGCTTTCCTTAAATATTCAAAACCTTCACCCGAATATTGATATTTCGTTCCAGGTTCAAATTCAAAATTGAGTTTGTTGTTCTTATTCATCCAACGCCAATTTGGTAAACCGGTTTGATGACTCAAAACCAATCTTGCAGTCAACTTTTTATTTCGAGGATCATTCGCGATATCTGGATCTGTAAAATACTTGTAAAGCGGTTCATCCAGACTCCATTTTCCGAGACTTATTAAGCGTAAAACCGTCATTGCGGTCACAGGTTTTGTTAATGACGCTACATTGAAAAGTGAATTGTAGGAAGCTGAAGTTTTATCATTTAATTTTCCGTAAACTTTTATTTGGGTTAATTTTCCATCTTCGATGACGCCTAAACCTAAAGTTGGAATGTGGTTGTCTTTGATTAATTTTTCGAGATCGTCTGCCAATTTTGTTTGACTTGGATTGCCGTGGTCGTAGCTGAGAACGTCACTCATCAACCAATTTCCGTTTTTTTTCGTCCAGACTGACGTGAATTTTGCTTGTCCGCCTAAAACATCATCTTTACCTTTTTCACGGATAAAAAACTGATGTTCTCCGGTTTGAATCGCGCCGTACAATTCGCCATTATTATACAAAGGAAAAACTTCCAGACTATTTTCTATCACTTTGCGAATCGGCTTTTGGTTTGGATTTCCGCAGATGTTTTGTTTCGTTCTTTCCATAAACAATTTCTTGTCTTGGAAACCGCCGTTATCGTGATAGAATTTCAGATTTTCGTCAATCGTTTTTTCCAGATAAGCGATGTCGCAATTATTAAAACCACGTTCGAAAAACAGGCTGTCTTGTTTCTTGAGTTCTAAAAATAATGGGGAATTTTTATCAATTTGAGCTTGTAGATTTCCCAGAGAAAAGAAGAGAATGAAAATGCTAAAGTAGAACCTTGTTGTCATTGAAATTATTTTTGACAAAGATTCAGAATTTGTAGAATTAAATTAAAAAAAACAACCCGACAAAAACCCGACAATCGCCGTTTATTCTTATATAATATTGAAATTCAGCTTATAGCGAAGACCTTGTCTCTTATCAATTTCATAAGTATTTCTTAGAATAATGAAAACGTTTGCGAGTGTTAAGCCGACCATCGTTATCATTACAGATGCAGAACCGAGTTTTAAGAAAGCAACAATTAAAAAAATGATTGGCGAAACAATGGCTAAAAATATTTGAAGCGATATGATTTCTTTGGCGACTTGGGATTTCTCTTTAGTAAAAATCATAATCAACAAAGGTGGTAGAAAATTAGCAATCGGAAACCAAGCAAAAGGAAGTGAAGAAAGGTTGATGATTTTTATCAAAGTTGAATTGACAATTTCAACTTCTTCTACCATTGAAATTTGTTTTTTAGTTTCAAATTCATTAATTAAAATAGGTTCTTCAATTTTAATTTCTTCAGTTTGAATAATTGGAATTAATAATTCTTTTTCAGAAATGTCAAGTGTTGAAGCCAAAGTTTTCAACGTATAACCTTTTGGTTCCGTTCCGGCTTCGATTCGTTGAATAGTTCGTACGGAAATCCCAGACTTTTCCGCCAATTCTTCCTGCGTGAGATTCCTTCCTTCCCGTATCTTCTTTAATTCTGACATCTATTAAAATAAACAAAAGCAAATTTAATATTTCATTTATTAATTATAAGAAAACCTCTCTAAAAATAGAAAGGTTTAAAGTTTTATTTGATGAAATCCTTATTTCTTAGAAATCGCTCTGGATATCACAATTTTCTGAATTTCAGATGTTCCTTCGTAGATCTGAGTGATCTTCGCATCACGCATCATTCTTTCCACATGATATTCTTTCACATAGCCGTAACCGCCGTGGATTTGAACGGCTTCTATCGTCGTGTCCATCGCTACTTGAGATGCGTACAATTTTGCCATAGCGCCACTTTCTGAGATGTCTTTGCCCTCGTCTTTTTCAGCTGCCGCTTTGTAGATCAACATTCTCGCTGCCATAATATTCACATGCATATCTGCCAGTTTGAAAGCAATTGCCTGATGATTGATAATCTCTGTACCGAAAGATCTTCTTTCCTTAGCATATTTAAGTGACAATTCGTAAGCGCCGGCAGCAATTCCCAAAGCCTGAGAAGCAATCCCGATTCTACCGCCATTAAGGACCGCCATTGCAAACGCAAATCCGAAACCGTCTTCACCAATTCTGTTTTCCTTAGGCACTTTCACATCTGTGAACATCAAAGAATGTGTGTCACTTCCTCTGATCCCTAATTTATCTTCTTTCTTCCCAACCTGGAAACCTTCCCAGCCTCTTTCTACGATGAAAGCGTTGATGCCTTTATGTTTTTTCTCTGGATCCGTTTGTGCGATCACAACATAATAAGTTGCGTTTCCGCCATTAGTGATCCAGTTTTTGGTTCCGTTCAACAAATAGTGATCACCTTTGTCTTCCGCGGTGGTTGACTGCGACGTTGCATCAGAACCTGCTTCTGGCTCGGATAATGCAAAGGCACCAATCACTTCACCACTTGCTAGCGGCACTAGATATTTCATTTTTTGTTCTTCGCTGGCAAATTTTTCGATTCCTGCACACACCAAAGAGTTGTTGACCGACATTACCACTGCAGCAGACGCATCAATCTTGGCAATCTCTTCCATTGCTAAAACGTAAGAAATGCTATCCAAACCAGCACCACCATATTTCGGGTCCACCATCATCCCCAAAAATCCCATCTCGCCCATCTTTTTCACGGCATCGTAAGGAAATTTCTGCTCGTTATCTCTTTCGATGACGCCTTGCAAAAGTTCTGCGTGAGCAAAATCCCTTGCGGCCTGTTGTATCATTTGTTGCTCTTCTGTAAGATTGAAATCCATAAGTCTTTTTATTATATTTTTCGTTCGTAAATATAAACTTTTTGGCAAAAAATCAAAGGAAAATGCGGGATTTTGTTATCTGAGAAAAAAAAATTATATTTACGATAATGTAAACTCAATTTTAATTTAATATTAACAACGATATTTTATGAACGTTAAAAGAATATTTGATTTTTCTGCGCTGGCGTTGGAAAAATTCCCCAAAGAAGACTGCCTGGTGACCAAGAAAAATGGCAATTGGATGAAAACTTCTACGATGGAATTCGTGAATCAAGGGAATAAAATATCCCGTGGACTTTTAAAATTGGGCATCAAACCTGGCGATAAAATTGGACTTATCACAGCAAACAACAGAACGGAATGGGCGATAATGGATCTTGGGATCTCTCAAATCGGTGTGGTCACGGTTCCAGTTTACCCAACGATCTCTGAAGAAGATTATATTTACATCTTCAACAATTCCGAGATCAAATATTGTTTTGTTTCTGACAAAGATCTCTATAAAAAACTGACGAATGCAAAAGCACAGATTCCTTCCCTAGTTGGTGTCTTTACATTTGATGATGTAGATGGTGCACCGAGCTGGAATGAGATTATGGACCTTGGCGAAAATGATCTTACACAAGATGAAGTTGATGATCTTGCGAAGGCCATCAATCCTGAGGATGTTGCAACTATTATTTACACTTCTGGAACTACAGGGAAACCAAAAGGTGTTCCTTTGACACATAATAACTTGGTTTCCAACGTCATTGCAAGTAATCCAAGAGTTCCAAAAGATAAAAGCCTGGACTATAAAGATTTGAAAGCTTTAAGCTTCCTTCCAATCTGTCACGTTTTCGAAAGGATGATCTTCTACATTTATATGAGCAACGGGATCTCACTTTATTTTGCTGAAAGCATCGAAAAGATCGGCGAAAATGTGAAGGAAGTGAAACCACAATATATGACAGTCGTTCCAAGATTGGTGGAAAAAGTTTACGATTCTATTTATAACAAAGGAACTGCTTCTGGTGGCATAAAATCAAAGATCTTTCTTTGGTCACTGGGCATTGCTGAAAAATACGAAATTGGCCAGCCAAAAACCTTTATGCACACTATTGCCGACAAATTGGTCTTCAAAAAGTGGAGAGAAGGTCTGGGTGGAAATTTAATCACTTTGGTTTCCGGATCTGCCGCATTGTCAAAAAGATTGAACGTGATGTTCCACGCTGCTGGAATCCCCATTTTGGAAGGTTATGGATTGACGGAAACTTCACCTGTGATCTCCGTTAATAGTTTTGGAAAAGTGAAAGCCGGATCCGTCGGAATCCATTTAGAAAATCTGAAAGTGAGAATCGAGTCAGACGGCGAAATCGTGGTAAAAGGACCTTCTGTGTTCGAAGGCTACTACCAAGATGAGGAAAAAACCAAAGAAGCTTTTACCAGTGATGGTTACTTCAAAACTGGTGACATCGGAATGTTGGACGAAGATAATTTCTTGTTCATCACAGATCGAAAAAAGGAAATGTTCAAAACGTCTGGTGGAAAATTCATAGCGCCTCAGGTGATAGAAAATTTGGCCAAAGCTTCGAAGTTCATCGAGCAGATCATGGTCGTTGGTGATGGTGAGAAAATGCCGTGTGCATTGGTACAACCCGACTTTGCTTATGCCAAAAACTGGGCAGATCTTCATAATGTGAAAGTGGCTGAATCTCACAAAGCAATTGCAGCAGATCCTGCAATCAAATCGAGAATAGAACAAGAAATTGAGAAAATAAATCAACATCTTGGCAAGTGGGAACAAATCAAGAAAATAGAATTGACACCTAAAATCTGGACCATAGACGACGGTCTTCTCACGCCGACGCTTAAGCTCAAAAGAAAAGCGATCAAGTCAGAATTCCAAGATCTCTACGACAGAATGTACAAATAATGGAAAGCTATCCTTTGGATAGCTTTTTTTATACAATAATTAACAGTCGTAATATTTGGAAATAATTATATTTGCTAAGAACGTAAGTTATAAAACTATGGAAGTAAAAAGGATTTTCGACATTCCTCACTATTCGAAAGCCAATTTCGAGAAAGATGATTTTGTCTGTGACAAAAGAAATGGGAAATGGGAAAAAGTGTCAACGGATCAATATATCGATATTACCAATCAGCTTTCCAGAGCTCTTCTGAAATATGGCTTGAAAAAAGGTGATAAAATAGCGCTCATTACTTCTACCAATCGTGTAGAATGGTGTTTTTTTGATCAGGCTGCATTACAAGTTGGATTGGTTACGGTTCCAATTTATCCATCAATATCAAGTGAGGATTGTGTGTACAATCTTGAAAATTCTGATTCCAAGGTTTGTATTGTTTCCGATGAAAAATTGTTCGAGAAAATCAATTCGATCAAGGACCAACTTCCTGATCTAAAAGAAATTTTCACTTTTGATGATGTTTCTGGCGCAAAAAATTGGAAAGAACTCTTTGACCTAGGAAAAGAAAATGACAATCAAAAAGAAGTTGATGATATCAAAGATTCGATTTCTGAGGATGAATTGGCTTCCATCATTTATACTTCCGGAACAACTGGAAGACCAAAAGGTGTGATGCTGACTCACAAAAATATCGTTTCCGATGTTCTAGGATGTGAAGACAGAGTGCCACATAAAGATTCGAAAAACAGAGCTTTGAGTTTTCTTCCGCTGTGTCACGTTTACGAACGAATGATTCTCTACCTGTTCACGACCAACGGAATTTCTATTTATTTTGCCGAAAGCAATGAGAAGTTGAGTGAAAATCTGAAAGAAGTGAAACCTCAATATTTGACAGTCGTTCCAAGAATGATCGAAAAGGTTTTTGATGCGATCAACAAGAGAGGAACAGAATCCGGCGGAATTAAAGCTAAAATATTCCTGTGGTCACTTAAGGTTGCAGAGAAATATAAATTGGGAAGTTCAAAATCCTTGTCACATATCATTGCGGACAAATTGGTCTTCAGCAAATGGAGAGAAGGTTTGGGTGGAAATCTGATCACATTGGTCTCTGGTTCTGCAGCATTATCCAAAAGACTGAACACGATGTTTCACGCCGCAGGAATTCCGATCCTGGAAGGTTATGGCTTGACGGAAACTTCGCCAGTGATTGCGGTCAACAGTTTTGGTCATACCAAGATCGGCTCCGTGGGAAGACCGATTGAAAACATCGAGGTGAAGATCCAGGAAGATGGTGAGATCACGGTGAAAGGTCCGACTGTCACGCAAGGTTACTACAAAGATGAGGAGAAAACCAAGGAAGCCTTTACGGACGACGGTTATTTTAAAACTGGTGATATCGGAATGTTGGATGAGGATAATTTCCTTTTCATCACAGACAGAAAGAAAGAAATGTTCAAAACATCGGGCGGAAAATATGTCGCGCCGCAAGTAATTGAAAATTTGGCAAAAGCTTCACAATTCATCGAGCAAATAATGGTGGTTGGTGATGGCGAAAAAATGCCGACCGCGCTTGTTCAACCGGATTTCGAATATGCAAAAAGTTGGGCTTCTAAGAATAAGATCAATATCGGAACTTCACCTGAAGAGATTGCAAATTCCAAAGAACTGAAAGATGAGATCCAAAAAGAACTTGAAAAAATAAATGCACATCTCGGCAAGTGGGAACAAGTCAAAAAAATCGAGTTGACGCCAGAAGTCTGGACCGAAAACAATGGTTTGCTCACTCCTACTTTGAAGTTGAAAAGAAAAGTGGTGAAAGAGCGTTTCAATGATCTGTATGAGAAACTTTATGATAGGTAATCACCACCGAATTGGAATGACACATTGCAGCCCGACTTGAGTGGAAATCCTTTTTTGCTGTGGGAAAAGCTTAGGCAAAAAGATTGGGAACGGAAGGCGGAAATAGCTGCCCAAATATTTAAATAAATGAACATAACCCGAACAGAATTAATAAAGATCTGCGACAGATTTCTGGAAGACAAGATCAGCAAAGAGGAGATGATCCATTTTGCAACTTCCGTGATGTTTGATGACGAGGACAAGTACGAATGTGATGACGAAATAGTCGAGGAAATCCTGGCTCAGTGGGACAACGTCCATACGCAGCATAAGATCAACAAACTTAGCATCCAGTTCCTGAGAAACACATTATCGGAACTTAATTGATAAAAAAAACGCTTCGAAGTTCGAAGCGTTTTTCTTTATTTTTTCTCTGCCAATTTACTCCAAAGATGAAGAATGTAAACGACAATGATTCCCAATATCCCAGCTGAGATAGAAAATATGAATTTCGTATTCTCATCGTCCATAAATCCTGCTTGCCAATCCAGCGCATAAAGACTAACTGCAATTGAGAAGATAAAAACGGCCAAGAATACTTTATAAAATGTTTTCATTCTGATGAAATTTTAAAAATGAATATAGTTCTGAAATAGCTGTGCAAAGTTAGCGGTAAATAATTTAATAGAGATCGCCAAGAGGATAATTCCGAAAACTTTTTGCAAAACCTGAAGTGATCCTTCTCCCAATTTTTTCTCTATCCAAGGTGCTAATCTCAAAACAGCATAGACCAAAATCGTGTTGAGCACAATCCCGCAGATAATGTTGATATCGTGATATTCTGCTCTCAATGACAATGTTGTGGTCAACGTTCCTGCGCCTGCGATCAAAGGAAAAGCGATAGGAACAATAGATGCAGCTTGCGGTTGGTTCGTTTTATGAATCTCTATCCCCAGGATCATTTCTATTGCGATGATGAAAATAACGAAAGCACCTGCAATTGCAAATGAATTGACATCTACACCAATGAATTTCAAAATATTATTCCCGATGAAAAGAAACGAGATCATCAGTAATCCGGCAACAATCGCTGCCTTCTCCGACTCTATCTTCCCGAATTTTTGACGAAGCGAAACGATAATTGGTACTGAACCCAAAATATCAATAACAGCGAACAAAACCATAAAAGCGGTCATCGTTTCCTTGATCGAAAATTCTTCTAAAAACTCCATAACTTAAATTTTAAAGATTTCGCAAAAATATGAAATATTTTTGAAAATTTGCTAAAGTTTTTTGTAGACTTCTTCTATTTCGTTCAAAAGCTCGGTTTGGTTGTCTTTGGTAGAATAAGGCGAATATTTTTCGATATTAATTTTGGTAATCAGTTGGTTATATTTTTCGACTGCACCTTGTCCAAAATTATTTTTTAAATAATCTTTAAAATCGGATGAATATCTGGTCTTGCAATATTGATCTGCATCTGTTCTCAGATCTTCAAAACCTTGGAAAAACTGTGAAGTTTCGCCGTCGTCGATGGTTCTTTGAAGATAATTGAAATGAGAATCTACATCGAATGAAACATTGTTTTTCAAGATCGCCTCGGTTTCCGCAATATTGACAATTGGTCGTGATGCGATTTTCTTCTTTTCAACGTCTAATTTCTTTTTGTCTTTGATCTTTTTATTAAAATAAAGGAACAGCATTGCACCACTTCCTACAATGAAAAGATTACCGAAGATCACCATCCAGCTGATCTCCTTATGTTCTTTCACCTTCAGTTTTTGAGTGCTCAAAACAGGCGAATCCACCTTTTCCAAAACATTGTTGGTGTACTCGTTTACCTTTTGCAAAGTTGTTTTGGCGTTGGCGATATCTTGTGCATTTACGGTGTTTAAGGCTAGAAACTTAGAACCCAACTCCACATATTTTTCTTCTTTTGGATCAAAGTAGGAAAAATCTTCCGTCGCAATTCTCAAGTCGCCTCTTTTCTTTGGGATGATGACGTATTGTGCTTCCACATTCCCTTCGATCCCATTCACTGTCGCAATCGAATTATTAATGATCTTCGGTTCAAAGACCTCATAATCTGGAGAAGGTAAAATCTTTGGAACAATGGCTGGCGAAAGATTTCCGTTGCCAGAAAGTTTCACAGAAATATTGAAGGCTTTGTTGATCTCAAAATTCTCTTTGCCTTTGTCGATCATTTCGATCTTCACATCGTATTTTCCAACAGCGTTATTGAAATTTTCAGGCGCACCTTCCGGCAATCTTTTTACATTAAGTTTGGCTTTATTGGAAACCAAAACATTTTTATGATTGGTAAACGGAACTTCCATCGGCGGAACTTCCATCACACCAGAAACTTTTGGGATGATGACAAACATTCCAACTATCTGCGCAGAATAATCATTCTCAGAATCCTCTATTGATTCATCGAAGTTGGCGATGGATCTTATGGCAAGGTTTCTCGCAGGTTCGAATTTCGCAGGCTCCAGATGGCGGAAGTTTGAAACATTTCTTGAAAACGCTTTCAGTACAACCACAGCTGGCTCATTTTTATAAACCTCCCTTTCTTCCAGCTGCATGTTGAGATACATGTTCTTTGCTGGATTGTTGGTCGCCAATGGTTTTTTCTCAGCCTCTTTTACAAAAATATCAATCGGCTCGGTCTTGTACATTTTTCCGTTGATCTTTACCAAAGCGGAACCAATTTTCACATTTCCTGTTTGTCTTGGATTTAATATAAATTGATAGACCATTTGGTTAATCCTAATCTTTTTCACGGGATCAATCAATGTGTTTTGTTCAGAAGAAATGGCATATTCGAATTTGGTCAGATCAGGAAGCTTGACTGGCGTTTCCTGGATCAGGTCCTCACCAAAGATCTCCAAGACTACCGTGAAGGTTATTGGCGCATTCACACGGGTTTCCTGCGTATTGACCTCAGAGTAAAGATTTACCTGAGCAAAGGAAAACGCCGATGCTAATAGGAATAATATGTATAAATTTTTCTTTATCATTTACCAATCTTTCTCCTTGCTTTGCGGCATAGAGTTAGATTTTTTGTTTAAAATTCGTCTGGCAGTTTCTTTCTCTCTGTTCTCGATGTCTTTCAGGATTTGTCTTTCTGCTTCTTTTGGAATATTATTTTCTTCTTTTTTCGGCTGGTTAGGTTTGCCTTGGTCCTTCCCTTTCTGGTCATCACCTTTGCCGTCTTGTTGATTCTTTTTTTGATTGCCTTTATCAGAATCATCTTTGTTCTTTTGGTCCTGATCGCCGCCTTTTCCTTTGTTCTGCTTTTGTTCTTGCTGATCCTTTTTCTCTTTGTCCTTCAGCATGGCGATCTCATAGTTTTTACGGATGGCTTCGTTATATGGATCCTGTTTCAGGGCTTGTTTGTAATAGTCGGCTGCTTTCTCTGGATTATTGGACTGGATGGAAACATTTCCCATGTTGTAGAGCGCTGCCGCTTTTTCGTACTTGCTCTTGGTGTATTTGGCCGCTTTCTCATATTCTGCGGTGGCTTCCTCATACTTTTTACTTTTATAGAGCGCGTTGCCAAGATTGTAATGAGCTGTATAATTGCTGTTCTTCTCTGCGATCGCTTCCAGATATTTGCTGGATGAAGCATCATATTCTTTCGCATCGAATTTCTTATTACCTTCGTAAACCAATGCGTTGTAACTCTTCTGCGCAAGAACGAATTGCGAAGAGATCACGACAAAAATCAGAGCTAGAGTAAACTTAAAATTCATTGATACAAAATTATCCGTTTTAATGTTAAAATCAACACCTTAAAAGTTAAAGTTGGGTTAAAAATGAAGCTTAAAAAAGCCTTTATTGAAGGTGGTTTTTAACAGATTAGTTTGCGATTTAACATAATAAAACCACTTAAAATTTTCTCAGTGGTTATTAATATCAAAATCTAACAGAGTATATCATGTTAAATTCAACTTTAATTTAATTATTATAATTATTTAAAATACAAATATTTAAACCTTTTTAAATAAAGTCAATTCTACCAATCTTTTTTCTTAAGGATCCAATAACTTCCAGCGATGAACAAAACTGACCAAATCAAACATGATACAACACTTGACCACGGATATTCAAACTTGAATTGCATTCCGAACATTTCTGCCATTTTGGTTCTGATCAACGGATTCGGAGTTAGCTTTGACATACTTTCCAAAGGTAGAAAATCTGTAAGATAAGTTTTGTTAATAGTCATTGATGCTTTATCATTTGGGTCGAAGTTTTTCATCATCGTGAACTTCTCGATTCCCGACAAGATACCTTCGCCAAACCACACCATGAAAAATCCAAGAAAGACAAAAATCGATTTCCTGAATAGAATTGATAAAAACATTAAAAATGAAAAGAAGGTGAATAGCTTCAAGAAATAGTTGAAAATAAAATAGATCTCTTTGAAGATCAAATCGCTCTCCTGAGTTGCCGAATAACTTTTACCTAAAATAAATCCGATAATGAAAACCAGCAAAGTTGAAAATCCGGTGAAAACCAAAATGGTCAGAAGCTTTGAGAATATGAATTCTTCCCTACTCAATCCATCGATGAGATTCTGCTTGAACATTCTGTTGCTAAATTCCTGACAAATCGAGAAAACAATGATACAGCCAAGGAAGATTTTCAATAATCCAACAATGTAAGTTGTGAAGTTCCAAACGCCTGGAAAGTTGTACATGCCTTGTTCCTTCAAATTGATCTTCATCCCAAGGATGTCAAAATCTACCAATCCGATAAACAGCAATCCAATCAAAACGATGAAATAGAGAAGTGCAAATATTTTGAACGGCCTGTAATTCAGATTTTTGAGATATTCTAATTTTAATAATCGTATCATGAGTTGGATTGTTTTACAAGTTCTAGGAATTGAGTTTCGAGACTTTCTTTTTTCTTTGTAAGATGCGAAAGGAAGACGCCTTTTTCGAATAGTTTCTTATTAAGTTCTGAAGCTGAGATATCTTCTGAAATCTGCGCAATGACGATTTGGTCTTTTTCTTTCACGCTGGAGAAAAGATTCAATCCATTCAATGCGGAAATCAATAAAGTTTTATCATCTGATCTCAACTCAAAGAAACCTTTGGTGTTGCTCATTGCATCGACCGAACCGGAATAGATCGCTGTTCCGTGCTTCAGAACGATCACGTGGCTACAGATCTTCTCGATCTCATCCAAAAGATGACTTGCCACAATGATCGTTGTCCCTGACTTCGCAATCGAATTAATGATATCTCTGATCTGGATGATGCCTTCTGGGTCCAAACCATTTGTTGGCTCATCTAGGATCAATACTTCTGGATTTGCCAATAGCGCCGATGCAATTGCCAAACGCTGCTTCATTCCCAAAGAATAAGTCGAAAAAGCATCTTTTTTTCTTGCTAAGAGATTAACGGTTTCCAAAACCTTGTCGATTCGACTATTTGGAGCACCTTTGATCGTTGCAACGATTTCAAGATTTTTCTCAGCGCTCAGATAAGGGTAGAAATTGGGCTGTTCTATGATCGCACCAATTCGTTTCAAAGTATCGGTATCGGTTCCATCTTTCCCAAACCATTTCCAGCTGCCAGAAGTTGGATTGATGGTCGAAAGCAACATCCCAAATGTGGTAGACTTACCGCTTCCATTGGGTCCCAAAAGACCATAGACATTCCCTTTCTCCACATCGAAGGAAATATTGTTGACCGCGATCTGCTTGAATCGCTTGGTCAGATTTTTAACTTCCAGAATTTTTTCCATAGAAATATTTATATAAAAGTCTTGATATTAGAACAATTGTTACTTTGATTTTGTATAGTTTTTGTTAAATTAAATGCAAACATCGAAAACATGCTTCAAAACATCACCGAGTTTTCCAAAAAACTAGACATTTCCGAAGAGAGCCTCAAACAGTTTATTCAGGATTTTGACCTCGAAATATCAGCCTGCCTCTCTCCGAATCTTAATATTACACAAAATTTCGAAACTTTTGCCACAGAAAATCAGGAATTTCTAAAAAAATATGACAATGATCTGCGAGAAGAAAAAAGCGTTGCGCAAATTGCCGATAAAATAGATCAGCCTGCAGAAAAAGTGGAGGAGATCATTAAGAATAAAGTTCCTAATATCTATGACAATGGCCTTTATAGATCTTCTGTCTCAACATTTGGGATCGATCATCAACTTGGTGGGAATTATCAGTTTATTTATAATTATTTTGGCGACAAGACCAAACTGACCCAGCGTGATTTTGTGGGCTATAGAGATCTGTTCTTCTACATTTATGATATGCTGGAACCATTCATCAATCCAGAACAATCGAAGAATTGGGGAATCCAAAAGGCAGCAGGAATCATCGTCTACGGCCCACCAGGAAGCGGCAAGATCTTTTGGGCAAAAAAAATTGCGGAAATGATTGACTTCGAGTTTTTTGAGATCCAGAAATCTCGGCTAAAATCAACAAATCCAAATGATGAGAACGCGACATTTGACAGCTATCTCTCTGGAATGTTAAAGAAAAACAAGATCATTCTTTTTCTTGAAAATTTTGATGAGATCATGACGCAAAGAACAGGAAATCAAATCATTGACAATGACAATGAGGCAGTTAAAGATTGCATCTTCCATAATATTGAAAAATTCGAAAAGGAAAATATACTGATGATCGGTTCTGCAAAAGAGCTTGCTGGCATAGAGCCTGAAATTATCGCGCCCGGAAGATTCGATGTTTTGATCCCGATATTTCCACCAAACTTACACGAGCGTTCGGAAATGTTGCTTTACAATATGACGAAGAACTTGAGCGATGACGCGACCTTATTAAAAATATTAAAAGTAAATAAAGCAGACCAGATTCCATTTTGGATAGAAACTGCTGAGAAAATGAAGGTCTTCTCCAACACTATGATTGTCGACTTCACCCAAGCTTTGAAGAAAAGAATTAGGAGCTCCTATCTGAAAAATAAGACGGAGAATATCACCATCAATCCAGGAATTCTGGAAGCTTCATTCAAAGAATCTGCATCCAAACTGACGAATGATTATCTCAACAATGTTCAGCAATTTGTCCTCGAAGCCACAAACAATTCTTATGACCGTTTTGCAAATCGGATCGAAGCGCTGAAAAAAGAACTTTTAACCTACAAGGCGAAAGAAAAAATAACCAGACCAATCGGATTCAATACTGATGAAGCATAAAAAAAGCCCGAACAATCGGGCTTTATCTTATTAATCCAAATTTTAACCTTTTATAAATTTGTATCTTCTATTTTCTTCGAAACAGCCATAGAAGTTACCAGATCATTCAGTAGCGAACTTGCTGCTGTAGGTGAATTAGGTAACAATACCAAATTCGAACGGTTGTTGGCTCCGATAGAATGCAAAGTGTCATAATGCTGAGTCACAACGATCAAGGCTGAAGCCTCGTGCGCGCTGATACCCGCAGCATTTAGCATTTTTACAGATTCTTCCAGACCTTTGGCTATCTCTCTTCTTTGATCCGCAATCCCTTGTCCTTGTAATTTTTTGGATTCTGCTTCTGCTTTTGCAACGGCTACAATTCTGATCCTTTGTGCTTCAGATTCATATTCGGCTGCGGTTTTTTCACGTTCTGCAGCGTTGATCCTGTTCATGGCGTGTTTTACCTGATCATCAGGATCGATGTCTGTGACCAAAGCTTTGATAATATCGTAACCATAACTTTGCATCGCTTCTTGCAATTCTGCCTTCACAGCGACAGCAATATCATCTTTTTTAAGGAAAACATCATCTAATTTTAGTTTTGGCACCTCTGCTCGCACCACATCAAAAACGTAGGACGTGATCTGGTCATGTGGACTTTCCAATCTGTAGTAAGCATCTGCAACTTGGTTTCTGATGACCTGGAACTGGACAGATATTTTCATTTTGACAAAAACATTATCCAAAGTTTTGGTGTCTATCAAAACATCCAATTGTTGTATTCTCAGATTCATTCTTTTTGAGATCTGATCGATGAATGGAATCTTCAGATGCAATCCCGCATGTCTTGCAGAATGGAATTTACCCAAACGCTCCACCAGCGCTGCCGTCTCTTGTTTCACGGTAAAGAATGAAGCAAAAAGCGTGATCAAACCAAAGAATACGATTATTCCTATATATATCATAATTTGTAAATTTTCCTAAAGATAGTATTTTTATACACGAGTACCAAGCGTAGGAGCGGATTAATGAATCGTTAAATATTAAAAGTATTAGTTCGATATTTCACATTTAAAATTCAATATTCATAACATTTTATTAAATTTGTTAGAATAATAAATCTAATATGAATAAAAAACTACTATTTGCCGTCGCAGGATTGCTCACGAATTCTCTTTTGCTAGCTCAGAATGTATCTGTTTTCAATGATGTTCCATTCTACAGCATGTATCATTATTTAGGTGAAGGACAGACCATGCCACCTGAGGCCTTTTCTCAAATTCCAGCTGGAGCCATCCGACTTCACGCCTATGAGCAGGACATCATTTCCAGAAAACTGACTGAAACCGAGATCGCATCTATTGGAAGCAGTGTCAACATGAATATCACGTTGAAAGCAGCTTGTGATAATTATGACAGAATTGCTGGAGTAAACCTGGTCCTTGTTCCAAAAGGAAGCACGACCTACACTTTCGATCAGGCTGACATCAAAAGGATTGAGATAGGCCGATTCATTACGCCTTTTATGAATAAAAATGCGGCAATCACAGAAGTACCTTACACTTATAAAGTTGATAACATTTCTAATATTCTGCATGATTCTGCCTTGTCCTCAACTTATGATTTTTGGATCGAGTTCCGTGCAGATGGTTACTCAGCAGCTGCCAACACTCAAGTTGCTGGCTGTGCGGACAGAACCGATGTCTTCCGCGGAAATCTGGAATTTGTCACTAGTGGAAGCGTAACTCCCACTCAAAACTTCCTTCTCCCTCTATCCTACCGCAAGGACCTGAATAACTACAATGCAACAGACGTTCCTGGACAAACGACTAGAATTGTGACATTTAATTTAGATCAACCTGTAGCGAATGCAAGTCTGCATCTGATCACGTCAAATCACGGATCTAACACTGGCGGAGAGGAATATGTTAAGAGAGAACATTATGTTTATATCGATGATCAATTGGTGAATCAATATATTCCTGGTGGGAAGAACTGTGAAGATTACAGAAAATACAATACTCAAAGCAATGGAATCTATGGAACTTCTGCCAAAACATTGAGAGGTTGGATATCATGGAATAACTGGTGTCCTGGCGATGTGATCCCAAATAGAAATATCAATCTGGGAAATCTTTCTGCAGGCACACACACCATTAAAATTGATGTTCCTACAGCAATCTTCACCGGACAGCAAGGCTATTTCCCAATTTCAATGTATATCCAAAATCAAAGCAATGGAGAAGTGATCTGTGCAACGCCTTACGACCTGAAAATCACCAACCAATTGGATACTACAGTGAGTACAGAATGGAAAGAATCTGGAAGTACCAATCAGTGGCAAACACTTTGGGGAAGAAGAAATGTTTTCACTGCAGCAGGACAAGAGGTTTACCGCGACATAGAGAATGAACCGAAGGACTCCAGAAGCGGTCTCAATGTGAACTGGATCTACGAAATCTACGCCAAATCCAAATGTACAAATGACCAAAGCAGTACTTGGTATGGACCACTCTACTCCAGCCAGATCAGATTAGCAACGGATGAGTCATCATCATCAAAACTATCCATCTATCCAAATCCTGCAAAAGATCTTGTAAACATCGATACAAGCTCAAAAGTATCCAAGGTGACCATCTTTAGCATCGATGGAAAACAATTACTGGAAGATTCTTCTACAAAGATCAATGTTTCAAAATTGCAAAGTGGTGTCTATCTAATGAAAATAGATTTTGCTGATGGAAAATCATCAACACAGAAAATTGTGAAGCAATAACCAAACACTTATCAATAAACTAAAAAGAGCAACATAGATATTATGTTGCTCTTTTGTTATGACTAGCTAATGTTTAAAATGGCTGCAGGACAGTCACCGTCATTGTGGATTGTGACATATCTTGATTCATGAATGTGGCATCTACAGGTGTTCCCACTCCTAGATTGACAAGACCATTACCAGAACCTAGATTTCGATTGCTGCAAGCCGCAGAGACCGTGTAAACGCCAGGGTCCAACTTGTCCAATGTGACGTTCAGGTTGAAGATCTTGTAAGAGCCACTAACACCTCGTACAACCTCAGACCTTACTGCTTTCAATTCTTCTGGTCCAGTTCCTTTTTTGACAAATATCCCACAAGCAAAACTCCCTGAGTAATTCCCACTGGGATTGTTCCTTGCAATCTGTGCATTGGTCTGAAAAGACAGTACAGCTTTCGCCTTTTTCGTAGTGTCTGTAATGCTGAAAGTGTCTGTATTGCCAGTTAATTTGACCCAATTTGCAGTTGTGGTATTGGTGGACGTTGTGAATCCCGAATTTAAAACATAAGGATTTGTAGATCCAGTTGCCGAAAACTTGACCCCGGTCCTATCAGTGGTTGTGTTGAGATAAGTGTAGGTCAAACTCCCTGCACCATCCGCAACTTTGATCGTCTTATATTCATCAGACAGTTGTGTGGTCCCGGTCACGCTCAAGATCTGACCTTCCGTGCCTGCTGAGCCTTTCACGACATCGGTTCCATTAAGTCGCAGTTCTTTTCTTACATTAAGTCCACCATTGACATCTAATGTCTTTTCTGGTGTCAAAGTCTTTATCCCAACTTGAGAATAACATAATGAACTGGCAACGACTAATATATAGGTATAAATTGTTTTCATAGGATCTAGAATATATCGGTAAAGTTTTGTGGAACTTCATAAACATCAACTTTCAGAGAAGCCTGTGTCATGAAATTATTTAAGTTGTTAACAGCGGTTGTAGATGGTACTCCAATTCCCAAAACAACATTATTGTCGGTTGTATATCTCGTACAAGCAACACGTACAGTATGTTGGCCTTTCGCAAGATTGGATGCTCCACCAATTTGGTTGTGGGTCAAAAATGTACTTTCAGCTGTTGTGGAAGTGAATAATGTATTGAGTCTCGCACTCTGCAACTTATTATCTATAAAAATTCCACAAGCATACATTTGATTAGACCCCAAAGTAGTGGTATTATTTTGTTGAACCACAGTTTCGAACTGTAAATAAACCTTGCTTTCCGAGCTATTGACGACAAACGGATTTGCAAGACCGGTGATCTCTTTGAAGCCTTTGTTATTGATCAGATTTGTAATATCCGCGCCCTTCACAAGATCGGTACTGATCGTAGCCGGAGAAGTGGCGGTGCCTAAAGAAACGCCTTGACCTGAATTGCTAGAAGCTGTATTGAAATCCCTAAAGGAATCATTGAATATCAAATAGTATTTGTACTGCTCATAATCGGGTACCTTCAAAGCTTTCCATGTGGGAGAAACGCCTGGACCTCGGGAAACCAGCACCTGACCAGTTTTACCAGGCGACAGGATATTATCATTATCCAAAAAAAGTTTTCCCTTCTTGTTAAAATCTCCATTGACATCTAAGGCAGCTTGAGGCTTTTCCGTCATCACTCCAACTTGACCGTGCAAAGTAGAAGCTATTAAAAATAATATTAAATTGATAGTTGTTTTCATGTTACGGTGCAAAAGTGATTAGTTGAGTAATATCGATCTTGAAAAAAGACTTCAGTGCAAAACTGTTGGAACTTGTATTAGCAACAGTCACAACACCAGACTGGTAAGTTGGAAGATTGGAACCGATGACAAAATAGTTGTTGACATTGGTCGTTTCAATTTTTCTGCACGCCACATCCATGGTGTAAACGCCTATGGGAACGTTTAGCTCATTGTAATTCAAGGTGAACATGTATTGGGTCGGCGTATTGGCGTACGCTGCAGTGATTTTGTCTGGTCTCAGTGCAACCAATTTGTTATCCTTGAAGATCCCGCATAAGAATTTTACATTGCCTCCTGCGGTAGACGACACGATTTCCACGCCGGTCTGCACTTGATAGACCAATTTGTTTTCGGCAAATTTCAATTCTAATTGTGTTGACAGATTGGGTATTTTTGTCCACTTGCTGTCGATCGCACTTCCGATGGAACTTGTATTGACACCGTCACCAGCTACGCCAGCGGAAAAGTTTGTGATGCCTACTTCGGATTCATTAAGATAAGTGTTCGTCAACTTATAAGTACCATCCTCTACGAATGGTGCTTTTACATACTTCCAGGTTGGCGGCAGGCCTTCGCCTTGAGAAACCAGGACCTGATTCGTTTCACCAGGATTACCTTTTGCCAGATCTGTTCCACCTACACTTAATTCGTTACGCAGCGCAACATCCCCATTGACATCTAATGTCGAATTGGGTTTATTTGTTCCGATACCTACTTGAGAAAAAAATTGTTGGGAATAAACGAGACAGCTTAATAGGAAAAAGCTCCCTATACATTTTTGCATATTGATCATTATTTGTGTTTGAGAGCAAAACTAAACAATGATTTTTTAAGTAAAAATTGCATTAATCCTAAACATAAACAAATTGATTTACAATTATTTAAATAATATAAGATTACGAACTGTGATTTTAAAACAATAAATAATTACATTGAAGAATTACATTAATAAACCATCAGAAAAAAAATTTTAAAATGGTGAGAAATTTAACATTCATGACATAATAGGTCGAAAATTTAACTTCTGACAAGAAATAGTTTATCTTTAGATAATTTTCAAAAACAAAGATTGTATGGTCAAAAATTTTGGTTTACTAATATCACTCACATTACTATTATCCTGCAAAACGCACGTCAACTCCAAACCCGAATTCTCCGACCTTGGCGAGAAAAACCAAATAGAAATAAAGAAAGTCCATAATTTCAGATTTTTAGGTGGATTGCAAAACTCACAATCCAAAGTACTGAAAGACAGCCTGATCTACAGAAGTGGAAACTTGCATCAATTGAAGTCAAAAAGCTTCGATGATCTTGAAAAATTAAACATCAAAAAAGTGATCGATCTAAGAACGAAACAAGAGATCAAAAAGGAAACCGATCATTTACCGAACAACATCATCTATAAAAATTATCCAGCCTTCGAAGATAAAAATGATGAGATGGCGAGTGCGAAAAAGCTAGCTCTGAAGGGAAAAATAAGCAAAGAAGATGCGGATAGAAGAATGCTGAGATTCTACACAGATTACATCACGGAAAATCCAGAGGTCATCAAACAAATTATCCATGAGATCCTGGATTCTGACCAACCTGTACTCTACCATTGTACCGCTGGCAAAGACCGAACGGGAATGATCACCGCATTGATCCTTAAGATCCTGAAGTTTGATGATAAGGTGATCTTTGAAGAATATCTTTTATCAAATGACCTTCGGGAAAATGTGATCAACAAAAGATTGGGTCTTGCCAATACGTTTCATTTCGTTTATCCAAAACTGGACATTGGTGTGGTGGAAAAAACAAGCTGGATAGAACGCCGATATCTCCAGACCGCTTTTGATGAGATCCACAAAAAATATGGTTCGATGGAAAATTACATCCATCAAGCTTTAGGAATCTCTGAAGAACAAAGGGAAATCTACATCCGTAAGTTTTTGAAATAAAAAAGCAATTCAAAATCTGAATTGCTTTTTTATATTATTGATTGTTTGGTTTATTTAATTAATGAGTTCCAAACTTAGTTATTTGAGAATCTAATCACCTTGATCTACAAATGCCAGTTCGTCTGGGTTCTTCACCGGATACTTTTCTGTAAAACAACCGAAACAATGGTCTGGTGAACCTAAAATACTGATCAAATTATCAACGCTTAGGAATTCTAAACTGTCAACATCCAGATATTTTCTGAGTTCTTCTTTATTCATATTGGCCGAGATCAGATCATCTTTTGTTGGTGTATCAATTCCGAGAAAACACGGCGCAATAATTGGCGGAGACACACTTCGGAAGTGGATTTCCTTCACACCTGCGTTTTTCAAGATTTTCACCAAACGTTTGGAAGTTGTTCCACGAACGATAGAATCATCGATGATCACAACTCTTTTTCCTTTGATCTCAGAAACAATTGGATTCAGTTTTAGGTTGACCAAATGTTCCCTCATTTCCTGTGAAGGGATAATGAACGAACGTCCAATATATCTGTTCTTGATCAAAACTGGACGGAATGGAATACCCGAAGCCTTGGAAAAACCAATCGCTGCAGGAACGCCAGAGTCTGGAACACCAATCACAATATCTGCATCCACAGGCGCTTGCTCCCAAATTTTCATTCCGGATTTTTCACGCACTTCATGAACGTTGATTCCTTCCAATGTAGAATCTGGTCTTGCAAAATAAATATACTCGAAAGCACAGATTTTATTGACACAATCGTCTTTCACGATGTAAGATTGCAGACCTTTCTCATTATCACTCGTATAAATGATCTCGCCTGGCAAAACATCACGCACGTATTGCGCTCCTACTCCATCCAAAGCACAACTCTCTGAAGCTACAACGAAGGTATTTTCATCAATCGCACCCAAAACCAAAGGCCTGATCCCATTGAAATCTCGGAAAGCGAAAAACTTGTTTCTTGTAATTCCAACTACGGAATAAGCACCTTCGATTTTTTCCATCGTCGCTTTGATGGCACCACGAAGTCCAAGGTCCAGATTTTTTTGAATTAATCTTAAGATAACCTCGGTGTCAGAAGTCGCACGGAAAACCACGCCTTCATCTTCTAATTCTTTCCTAAGTTGCTTGGCATTGGTCAAATTCCCATTGTGAGCGATGGAAAGGATGATCTGGTCATACTCATTCTTTGCAAAGAACGGTTGAAAATTATATTTCTTTTTATCTCCCGCAGTTGTATATCTGGTGTGACCGATAACGGTGCTTCCCATATACTGCTGAGGATCTTCTATCGATTTGAAAACGTCCAAAACCAGACCTTCATCTTTCACAGAATGGATCTTCCCGTTGTTCCCTACAGCTATCCCACAAGCTTCCTGGCCACGGTGCTGCAAAGCAAAAAGTCCGAACTGTGACAACGAAAAGGTGTCTTGATTCTCTGTAGAATGCAATCCAAAAACGCCACATTCCTCTTCCATTTTATCAAAAGGATAATGAGCTTCCTTTTCTTCTTTGGAAAGATGCTTGGTTTCTTCGAATTCCTGATAGCGGTTTTGGAAAGCATATTTCGGTAATGTGCTATATTCTTGAAATTCTAAATCCATTGATTTGGTTTTTGGATTATTTAGCTAAAGCGGTTTGTAGTCTGTCGTAGATCTCAACGTAAGCTTCTGTGATTTCACCCAGATCTCTTCTGAATCTATCTTTATCCAGCTTTTTCATCGTGTCCTTGTCCCAAAGTCTGCAAGTATCTGGAGAGATCTCATCTGCCAAAACAATTTTGCCATCTGAGGTTTTTCCCAACTCGATCTTGAAATCTACAAGGATCACATTGGCTTTGTCAAACAGGTCGATCAAAAGTTGGTTGATCTTATCTGTCAAAGCGTACATTTCGTTTAGTTCATCATAAGTGGCTGCACCAAGGAAAACTGCGTGATGATCGTTGATTAACGGATCTCCAAGGTCGTCTCTTTTGAAACAAAGATCAAAAATAGTGACTGGCGATTTAAGTCCTTCTTCCACGCCCAATCTCTGAGCCATACTTCCAGCAACATAGTTACGAACGACCATTTCCAAAGGAATGATGTCCACTTTTTTTACCAGCTGCTCTCTGTCATCCAGTTTTGCGATGAAGTGCGTTGGAATTCCCTTTTCTGCAAGATATCCGAAAATAAGTGTAGAAATTGCATTGTTCAATTCGCCTTTTCTATCGAACTGTCCACGCTTCTGTGCATTGAAGGCTGTAGCATCATCTTTGTAACGTACAACAACTTCGTCAGGCTTGTCTGTAGCAAAAACCTGTTTAGCCTTACCTTCGTAAAGCATTTCTTTCTTTTGACTCATAATGACTTTCATTTTTTCAAACAGAATTCGCTTTCACGACGATTTCCGTTCAAACTTTTTTACTGATTAGATTTACGCACAAATTTACGAATTTTTTACATAAAATTAATACCACAGGATAAGAAGGTCATCAAATAAAAAAAAGCCAATTTTTAAAGGCTTTTTAAATCATATTTTGAGAAAATCCAATTCTATCTTTTGATGAATTTTATAGATCTTCCGTCGATGTTCAAGATATAAGTATTTGGAAACAATGAGCTAACGTTGATCGATTTCTTATTAATAAATGGATCATTAATATTTTTTATTAATTTTCCAGACAGGTCATATATTTTAGCTGATTTAACTTTACCCACATCACCATTGATGTTGAGGACATCCGCCACTGGATTTGGATAAATACTGATCTCATTAATTTTATTTTTAACATCATTCACCACCAATGTTCCAAGATTCAAACAATAATCTGATGCGTAAGCGGTCCATTCCGCACTATCGAAAGTTGATGTTGGATTGATGACATTTGCATTTCTGTAAAGGGATTTGTTTGCGTTCGTATTGTCAACGCCTTTGCTTCCTACCGCGTCAATTGTAGTTGACTTATAAGATAATTCTACATAATTTGCTCCTGTGAAAGTAAGAGCTGGAGCGTTACTAACAAATTTTGCATTCGAAACATCAAAACAACTGAAGTTCGCATTTGGGTTGATGACCACAAAACTTTGGTTATCTTCTATCTTTCCTTCCAATTCCGTTGGTTCTCCAAAAAAATAATTGCTAATTTTCAATTGGATTCCCAACTTGTATTTTTCCAGATCAATAGCGTGACCAGTTCTGTTGGCAATCTCAAAAGCTTTGTTGTTGCCCGTTCCTTCGAGATATTTAACGATTTGAAGGTCTCTCGCAAAAACATCGGTTGCTAAAGTTGTAACATTCAAAGTATTGCTTTGCGGACTTTCCAGATAAGAATTATCGTAGGCTTTAACAGTGAAATTATAGCTCGTTCCTGGAGTCAAATGGTCAATCGAAACTGAATTGGTCTTTGAAGTCGCCACCAAAACATTATCCTGATATATTCTATAACCAATAACATCAGATTCTGAATTAGCTTGCCAAGTCAAGTTCACAAAATAAGCAGAATTTCTCGCTAATAAAAGTGAAGAAGGTGCTGCCGGCACCACATTATTCGAAGTTTGATTCCAGATAGTGCTTACCCATTCCGGATGATCAACAAATGGATTCCTATTTTTTTGAATATTGAAAACCGAATTATTCCTATCAATCTCTCTTTGCGAAACCGGATCTTGCTGATGCCAATCAAGAAGCATCGCGATGTACCAATTTTCGTAAGCTTTCTCTTCACTTCCGTCCAAAGGATTTTGGTCTTTTGTTGGGTCGTTCGCATTGGTGGTGAAATTGAAGTTTCCTAATTTCCCTTCATATCGAACGGCAAAATACAAAAGAGACCTTGCAACATCGCCTTTGAACTCATCAACGGGCTCATAAACTCTGCCTGTGTAAGTCGCATTAGGCGTTCCGTTTAAAGCTTGTTTTGATCCGTTGGTAAAATTGTAATATACCGTTGAACCTGCTTTTCCATAAGGATAATTGCTTCTCAACTGGTTGATCCTCGCGTCGGTCGGAATTACGAAAAACAAATCGGAATACATCGGATAGGCATTATTGAAGGAACTTTGCGGCATCATATGCTCACGATTCCATCCAAGTCCTTCTGCATTTGCACTTCCAATAATGTTGTTTAGTGTATAATGATACGCAGTTGTCCCAGTCGGATTATTTGAATAGATATCTAATAAATAAGTTGTGTTATCTGCACCATAATCATAATACTTATCAAGATCTGTCTGTCCATATAATGTTTTCAAATCATCATAATGATAATTGAATGTCTTCGTAGAGATAATATTGTGAAGCTTGGTCTTCAAAGCATAACCTGACAAATCTTCTGTCCCAGAGTAATATTCCGCCGGAGCCTGAGCAAGGCTAAAAATTGGGAATGCAGATAATATAAATAAGTACTTTTTCAACATAATTCAGATTTAAAAACGGTCATAAAAATATTAATTTTTTAGAAGATATCTTTTATTATTTTGAATTTGAGTATTAATAATGATTTACATTGAAGCACTAAACAAAAAAATCCCCTACGAAAGGGGATTTCTATGATTTACATAAACTTGTTTATTCTCCAGCAATAATATTATGAAGCGAAAGTTTCAAACTTTCCAACTGTTCTTTTTTGCTGTCTAATTTTTCGTAAGTGTCTTTCAATAGAGGATTATCACGCGTTGCAGTACCAAAGAATGACAAGTTGTTCTCAAGCTGCACAATCTCTGATTCCAGATCGGCAACCTGATTTTTGATCTTTCTCGCTTTGTCTGTCAACTGGCTTTCAGAAAGGTTTTCCTCTTTCAGATCGAACTCATTGATCTTGTTGAGTTTCAACTTCTCTCTAAGTGTTTTGTTGAATTCCGTATTGATGGACAATTTATCCTTCGGAACTTTACCAATCGCATTCCAAGCGTTTTTGATAGTCTCGATTTTCTCCACAGAACCTTCCTCGTCTGTCAAAGCTTTGAGGTCTTCAAGAAGTGCCTTTTTGCTTTTGTAATTTTCCTTCCAGTTATCGCCCGTTGCGTTATTTTTCTCTCTGTAATTTTTGAAGAATGTATTGCAGGCATCACGGAAATCGTCCCAAACTTTGTTCGCTTGGCTCCTTGGAACGTGACCGATGGTTTTCCAGTCTTCCTGCAGTTTTTTGAAAAGTGGCACCACAATATCCCAATCTTCAGAATTCATATTGTCCTGAGCGGTTTTTATCAGGCCTTGTTTTGCTTCAAGATTATGAATTTGTGAACCTTTCAGATTTTTATAGAAATCATTTTTTCCGGTGTTGAACTCTCTCAAAACCACTTTGAAATCTGTCCAGTTCTGATTGGAAACTTTCTTCGGAACTGGTCCCAATTTAAGGAACTCGGTACGAAGGTCTTCTACTCTCTTTATCGCTTGTTGCCAATAAGTATGGTTGATGGATTCTGGCTTTGCAAGTGTTTTTAGTTCCTCGATGATCTTGGTTTTCTTCTCGAGATTTTCCAATTGCTCAGATTCGATCACGGCGATCAACTCAGATTTTCTTTCGTGGATCTTGTTGGAAACTTCTTTGAACTCCTCCCAGGTTTTCTCACGGAATTCCTCTGCAACAGGTTCGGCTTCTTCTTTCCAAAGCTTGTGAAGATATTGCAATTCATTCAAGGCTTTTTGAACTACTTTTTCGTCAAGCAATTCTTTGGCTCTTGAGATGATGTGTTGTCTTTTTTCCAGATTGTGGGCAAATTCCTGATGAAGGAATTCTTTATTTAGATCCAACATCTCATTGAACATTTTCAGATGGTGGAAATAATTGTTGTTAAGGTTTTTAAACTCGGATTTGGTCACTTGTCCTGCATTTCCCCAAGCTTCTTTGATCTCTCTTATCGATTTGAAAAGATTGACGCCAGGTTCAGAATTTGTATAAAGATTTTTAAGTCTCTCTATAATGCCCAATCTTTCGTCCAGATTTTTTTGATGGTCGGCTTCCTGAGATTTATGGAATTTGTCCTGTTTTTCTCTGAAGATGTTGACCAAGGCAGATAGTTTTGAAGCTTGCGGATGATGGAATTCAAAATGCTCTTCTGCATTGCCTTGCTCCAAGAATTCGTGTTTTTTATCTTCAACCTCGTCTGCCACTTTATGATTCGCGTGATCTCTTAGGGCATTGAATTTTTTCGAGAAAGAATGCGCATCATCTTTATTGACGATACTTTCCATCTCGTCCAAAGTTTCCTTCAAAGAAAGATTGGAGTAATTTTCTTCTACAGTCTCGATTTCCTGATGTTCAGCTTCCGGTTCAGCCTCAATCTCCGTTTTTTCCTCTACAGTAACTTCTTCTATGGATTCGGGTTCAGCAGATTCTGGTTTTTCATTTTCGGAAACTACTTCTGGCGTCACTTCTTCTACTGATTGATTTTCAGCAGACTCGACTTCAGAATTTGGTTTTTCGATTTCAGGATTTTCGTTTTCAATACTCATAACAAAGCGAATTAATTGGCGATAACAACTTTTAAATGCACTAAATTAAATGTTTTTTGTAGAAAACACCAAATAACATTACTAATTTTCCAAAAAATATTAAATAATTCACAATGTCGTCAATTTGATTTTCCAAAAGTCAGTTTTACTTGACAAAGGCTTTCTAATGTTGTATCTTTGCCATTCGAACATATTTTAATACAATAAAATCCGTAAATTTTATGAAGACATCCGATTTTAATTTTGATCTGCCAGAAGAATTACTAGCCGAACACCCATCAGAAAACCGTGACGAAGCTAGATTGATGGTTCTTGACAGAAAGACAGAAACTATTACACACCGTCTTTTCAAAGACGTTATAGAATATTTTGATGAGAAAGATCTTTTCATTTTCAACAATACAAAGGTTTTCCCAGCAAGATTATTTGGGAACAAAGAAAAAACAGGAGCTAAGATCGAAGTTTTCTTATTAAGAGAATTGGACCGTGAAACACGCGTTTGGGATGTTTTGGTAGATCCAGCTAGAAAGATCAGAATCGGGAACAAATTGTTCTTTACAGAGGACGAATCTCTTGTAGCAGAAGTGATCGACAACACAACATCAAGAGGAAGAACACTTAGATTCTTATTTGATGGTTCTTACGAGGAATTCCGTGCAAAATTGACAGAACTCGGTGAAACGCCACTTCCAAAATATATCAAAAGAGATGTAGAACCAGAAGATGCTGACAGATATCAGACGATCTACGCAAAAATCGAAGGTGCTGTAGCGGCACCAACAGCTGGTCTTCACTTCTCAAAACATTTGATGAAAAGATTGGAGATCAAAGGAATCGATTTCGCTGAGATCACGCTTCACGTTGGTCTAGGAACTTTCAACCCGATTGAGGTTGAGGATCTTTCCAAACACAAAATGGAATCTGAAGAAGCCATCATCGATGAGAAAAATGCTGCCATTATCAACAAAGCTGTTGAAGAAGGACGCAGAGTTTGTGCCGTTGGGACAACTACAATGAGAGCTTTGGAAACGTCTGTTTCTTCTAACAAAAAGATCTCGGCTTACAGAGGTTGGACCAACAAGTTCATTTATCCGCCACACGATTTCGGTGTTGCCAATGCAATGATCACCAACTTCCACACACCAAAATCTACGTTGATCATGATGATCGCTGCTTTCTCCAACAAAGATTTCATCATGAGAGCTTATGAGGAAGCGATCAAAGAGAGATACAAATTCTATTCTTACGGAGACGCGATGCTGATCCTTTAAGAATCTTGATTTTAAATATAAATGCGCAGCTTTTTGGTTGCGCATTTTTTTATGTCTTATATTTTATTTAATTTCATCGTATGAAAGTATTTTCCTTCTTAGCCTTACTATCGATCACATTTTCTTGTTCTCAAACGCAGGAAAATTTTTCTACCATCGCCTCATTACCAAAAAAAATAAAAGAAGCATCTGCTGCAGAAATCTCAAAAGCGTCGCCCTTGATCTGGACCATTGAGGATAATCACAACCACAATATTCTTTTCGGGTTCAATGAAAAAGGTGAATTGGTAAAACAGATCACTATCACAAATGTTGAAAATAATGATTGGGAAGATCTCACCTCTGATGACGAAGGAAACATTTACATCGGCGATTTTGGAAATAATGATAACGACCGACAAAATCTTGCCATCTATAAAATCAATGCAGCAGACTTGAATAAGGACGAAGCAAAAGCACAGTTCATCGTTGAATTTTATTATCCTGAGCAGACGGAATTTCCACCAAAGAAAAAAGATAGGATCTTTGATGTAGAATCGTTCTTTATTTTTAAAAACAAATTCTATCTGTTCACAAAAAACAGAAGTTCAAAATTTGATGGAACGACCGTCCTTTACGAAGTTGAAAATAACCCACTTCAGAAACTACCAGCTAAGAAACTTGGAAGTTTTGTGACTTGCGACCAGTTCAATCATTGTGCGGTGACGAGCGCCGACATCAGTCCAGACAAGGATAAAGTTGCAATCTTGAGTTCCGATAAAGTTTGGATTTTCACCAATTGGAAAGGTGACAATTTCTTTTCCGGAGATGTCGAAAAAATTGAGCTGAATCACCACACCCAGAAGGAAGGCCTTTGTTTCAAAGATGAAAATACAATCCTGATGACAGATGAAGGTGATAAGAAAATTACGGGAAATCTCTATCAGTTGAAGCTGAAATAACAGTCCATTTAACTTGATTTTATAAATAGAAATGAGAAAAAAATTATTGGCATCGATATTTTTCATTTTAAATTTGAGTTTCATTTTTGCTCAAACTAAAGATGAAATTTATCAATTGATCAATGAAATTTCAGTTAAGAATTCGGTTGATATTATCAAAACCAATGAGGCAGAAAAAATAATTGCTTCCAACAAAAAATCGCTACCGATACTTGCTAACCTTTTCACTGATAACACTTTGACAAAAGTCAAATCCGATTGTTTAAAAAGAAATTTGACAAAAGGAGAACTTGCAATCATCATCGCTGACAAAATTGAAGGAATGCCATATTTTCAATTGACCAGCGTTCAGAATTGCACTTTAGAATTCTGCAAAAACAATCCCAATCTGATTGAATATTATTTTCCCTTCATTCAAAAAGATAATAAAAAATCATTTACCAAAAAATATATTGACTGGTTAAAAGTAACCGAACGCAAATCTAAAAAATAAAGAATTGATCTACATCTTAAAGGAATAAAGCAACATATCCGTAAGAACTTCCTGTCTTTTTCTGTAGTCATTTCTCAGTAAACCTTCCAATTCAAAACCACAGAATTCTGCCACTTTTTTGCTGGCAATATTGTCTGGTGCAATTTTCATAAAGATACGGATCATCTCTTTTTCATTGATACAGAAATCGCGGAAGGCTTTCAAAGCATCGTAAGCATATTTATGCCCAGAAAAATCACTGAAGATGAAATAGGCCAACTCTCCTTTTGGTACGCTCCAATCGATCTCTCGGACAGAAATATGACCAATCAATTCATCGGAATCTTTTAGAAAAATCCCAAAGTAAAAACCTTCATTATTCTGAAAACTCTGAATTTTCTTTTTGAAGTAAAACTCGGTTTCTTCGAGAGTTTTGGTAACACTTAAAGTTCTGGAAAAATAATCTTCGAGGTAAGCTCTATCATTCTGAAATTTAACATAAAACTCCTCGGCAAAATCAAACGAATATGGTTTTAGAATAAGACGTTCAGTTTCTATCATCACCTTAGTTTAAAAAGTTCCGCCAATTCCAATAACCAATCTTCCACCGTCGGACGATGTAAAATAGGAGACATTTGCAGAGATTGCATCCACGGCATTTAGCCAAAATCCACCACCGTATGAGTTGTGCCATTTGTTGGAATGCTCATTCGGCACCCAAACCCTTCCAACATCAAATCCACCAAAAAATCCATACGTCAAAGGTAGGATCGAGTTCTTGATTTTCCCCACTTCATATCTCAGATCAGAACTTTGATAGAAGGAATTTTTCCCATAAAAACGGTTGAAACGAAAGCCACGCAAATCTGTATTTCCACCTAAGGTTGACATTTGATAGAACTCATAATCGTTTCCTAGAAGCCATTTTGCCTTGGCATAAGATGACCAAACTAATTTCTGGTCTTGCGTCAAATAATGGAGAAAACCAAGTCCGGTTTCGAATGATGTAAACTGTCTGTCCGTATTTTGAAGATTGATATTGTAAACCGCTCTCACATCGAATTTCATTCCCAACTTTGGATTCGCTTTGTTGTCGTAATTTTCATAAATGAAAGAAACATCGGCACCTCCAAATTGTTTTGCATTGAAAACATCTTCGTTCACAACGCCAGGCAAAGAAATATAACGGTCGGCCGTTTTGGCAATCTCAAGGATCTCATATTTCAGCTTTGCGGAGAAAGTTGCTGCGTTTTTGTTCCAGTTAATGGAAGGAGAAAACGCAAATTCACGCGCTCTTACATTATTAAAACGCGTTCCAAACTCATTTTTTGGATTAATGGTCTCATTTCCGATTCCATAGAAATTTCGGATGTAATGCGAACTGGTCACTCTCGTGTCCAGACCATAGAACCAGCCGCCTGTCAGCGTAGGAAACAAGCCTTGGTAAGCGAACTCATAACCTTCAGTTCCGGTGAAATAATTCGCTAAGAAATGGTGTTTCTGGGAATATGGTTTTTTGATAAAATCATTCACCGTATAATCTGCATTGAAACCAATTGCCAAAGCATCATCCGGATTGAAATTGAAATTCATATACGTGGTAAAAACGTTGTACTTCGGATTTCGATAATTGTATTGGTTGATGTCGTAATCATCGGTCAACTTTACTCTTGCACTGCCTTTATTCTCAAAATCATTCTTCTTGCTTTTGTAGTCGTAGATCTTCACTTTTTTGGAATTTGAGACCGAATATTTGTCATTGTCCAAACCACCCAAAAGTTCAATCCTGATGCTTGTTTTGTTGTTGCCTTGCACTACAAATTCGTCATCATCATCCAACCCGTAAAGCAAAATCTCTTTGGTAACTTCGCCAGGATAGATCTTGGATGAAGCCAATTCCTCGCCGGATTTTTTCAATCTGAAGATCTTGATTTCCGTTTGATCGTTTGGCAATCTTGTGATGACAAATTTGTCTTTTTTATCGGTTCCTGTAAGAATCACCTTTTCCTGCAAGACCTTATAATATTGTGATGCGTATTTCTGAAGGTCACTTTTTCTGATCAATAATTTCTGGATGAGATCTTCCGAAACCTGGTCCTGAATTTCCTTCGGTAAATTTTCAAAAGCCTTGCGAATATCATTTTCAGTTAAATTATTTTGAATGAATTCCGCTTCTTTCAACCAATCTTTCTGAATTGAATTCTTAGCAAAAACCAGATCCAACGGATAAGGCTCACGGTTAAACCATTTCACGCTTTCTATCTCTTTGTCAAAGGTTTGCATATGTTTCAGTTCCGGAAATTCCATTAAGATTTCTGTGATGAAACCGTCATATTTTGCAAACGCTTGATCTCTGTCTTTCGGAATTGGGCTGTAGATCACGTTTCCATTTTCTTTTCTCGCTTCAAATTTCCATTGGTCGTGATGTCTGTCCCAATCGCCGATCAGCATATCGAACAAACGTGCTTTGATCCAAGCCTTTTCATCGATCTTATATTTCTCGTCTTTCACAAGATTCAGGATCACTTCATCTGTTCCAACAACTTTGTTCGGGTTCTCCTCCGTTTCCATCGGTCGGTCCTCCAGATAATACAATTCGTCTCCGAAAGTCTCATTGAAGTTCTTTAAGGTTTTCTGTTTCGGAATATAAAAAAGTTGCGGCGTTGTGTGACGGATTCCCAGTTTGTCCGACATTTCTCCGATGACCAAAGGTGTGTACGGATGTGAGGTCGTGTAGAAATCCAAAAGGAATTTGTCCGCATAACTTCCTGAAAAATCATCGATCACATATTGATTTTTAAAAGCCACTGACTGCAAAAATCGAACGCCACTTTTTTTCAAAGCTCGAATGACGTTTCGTTTCCGGCTTTGGTTTCCAGTCGCAAAGATTTGGTTTGATGACCACCTCCTGCTCTATCGGTTTTCACACCGCCAAAAAGTGTGTCCAAGGCAAGATTTCTAACATTGATCTTCTTGGAGTAATATTCTCTGTAATGCTTTCCCCAAAGGAATTCGTAAAATTTGCTTTTCTTCGTCATCGCAGAATCGTAAATTGATGATTCTGAGTATTCAGAGAAATTTTTAGGATAATCTTTGGGAATCTTTTCTTCTTTTCCTAGAACTGTTTTTCTAAACAATAATTCAGATCTTTTGGAATCGAGGTTGTAGAAACTCACTTCCGCATTCCCTGATTTTGAGATCTTCAGTTCGGCATAGCCATTTTTGCCGAAAGAAAAGTCATTGCGGCCAGTCGCTTTTGCAGCCTCAGTTTTGGAGCCTGCTCCGCTGATGATCTGGCGAATATCGTTTTGTTCGATGTATTGCAAATTGTGATCATGACCAGAAACCACCACCACATTTTTGCGTCCGCTAATCAAAGTTTTGATCCTGTCTGCCAAATTTTTGTAATTCTGATTGGAAATATCCTGATGCGTGATTCCGCCGGTTGCTCTAGTCAAATTGATGATTGAACCTAAAACTGGCAATGGAAATCTGTCCTCCAAAGGAAATATTTGTTTCTCCCAGGAATATTTGCCGCCGTGAGAACCGTGGGTGATCAATGGATGGTGTGTGGCAACCACAATAGTTTTATTTTGATTCTTGTTGAGTTGGTCTTCAAATTCAGTGTAGAAATCCTCTCTGGTTTTGAGGTCGCACTTTTCGTTTATGCCTGGATTCTTGCTCCAGTCTGCCAAAACCCATTCTGTATCGATGAGAATTAATGTCAGTTTTTTGTTGATCTTTCTCGTTTCAATTGGACAACCGTTGCGAGGTGAAAATGCAGATTTATCATTGAGTTTTTCTGTAACATACTCTTCTTCGCGTTTCAAACCTTTGATTCCGTTGTTGTACCAGTCGTGGTTTCCGGGAATAAAGATTGTTTTTCCTGCAAAATCATTGGCCAAGGAAATCTGATTGTCGAGTTTTTTCTCTGCTAAATTTCTATTCTGATCGTCTTTTTTTGGCATTCCAACTGGATAGATATTATCACCTAGGAAAATGAGTGTACTATTTTCGGAAGCTTTGGAAAGTGAATCTTTTAAGACATTCATATTTTGGAAAGCCTCGTCTTGATCTAGATTTCCCGCGTCGCCAACCAAATAGAAGGTATGGATGATGCTGTCTTTTATACTGGAATTGACATCAAAGGATCTCACATTTTTGCCATAATCTGCTTTCTGAACAGCGCAGGAAATGGCTGTGAGCGCGATTAGAATTAGAAGATAAATCTGATATATTTGTTTCATGTTTTTTTGATTGATGTGGAAATTAGACGCAAAGTTCGTGAAGTTTGTACTCATCTTCAAAATATGAGAGATCTTCCTTTTTTGCGAAGCGCAGCCCGGCCTGAGTGGAGCTCATTTTTTTTGCTGGTACAACCTATCTTGGAAATGAAAAGTGTGTGCAAAAAAATAGCGGGAACGGAGGACGGATTAAGCTGCCCTAAAATTATTCAATATAATCTTAATTAAATATCAAACTATAACAATATTTAACAAAATTAAAATTAGTAAGCTGTCAATACTTTCTTAAATTTGTTTTCAAATTGCTTTTATGGACATTTTGAAAATCTCGGAAGATCACGTTAAAAATTTATTCAAAGATAGATTATCTTCTGTTTATACTTATCATAATCTTGACCATACAATACAGGTTGTAGATAAGATCAAAATCCTGGCTCGAGAGGAACATGTAAATGCTGAAGATACGGAAGATCTGCTTTTGGCAGGTTGGTTCCACGATCTTGGCTACATAGACGACAGCGAAAATCACGAGGAAGAAAGCCGAAAAATGGCCGAGGAATTCTTGAGAGAACATCAATTGGACGAAGCCAGAATTGCAAAGATCGGCAAACTTATTTTGGCAACTGATAAGTTCTATAAACCTACTGATCATCTTGAAAATATCATCAAGGATGCGGACCTTTATCATTTGGCGTCTGATGACTATTTCAATGTTTGTGAAAACCTAAGACAGGAGATCAAAGAGGTGCATCATCAGAAGTTCAGTAAATTACAGTGGGCAGAACTGAACACGGCTTTTTTCGCCAAGCATCAATTTTACACCAAATTTGCGCAGGAAAACTGGCAACCCATCAAGCAGAAAAATACCGAGAAGATCTTTGATAAGATCAAAAATCTAAAAGAAGATAAAAAGGAAAAATCCAGTCAGGACAAGGACAAAGCGCTTCTGAATAGGAAGAAACTCGAAAAGCTGGAATCTCCCGAAAGAGGCATTGAAACGATGTTTCGTGTGACGCTGAATAATCACACCAAGCTGAGCCAAATTGCTGATAGCAAAGCGAATATCCTGCTTTCTGTCAACGCAATCATCATTTCTGTCGCATTGTCCACCTTGATCCCAAAATTGGACGGACCGAGTAATTCTCACCTGATCATCCCGACCTTCGTCATGATCATGTCGAGTGTGGCTTGTATTATTTTGGCTATCATGTCCACAAGACCGAAAGTGTCCAGCGGAACGTTTACCAGAAAGGAAATTGAGGAGAAAAAAGTAAACCTATTGTTCTTTGGAAACTTCTACAAAATGCCGATGGAAGAATATCTCTGGGCAATGAAGGAAATGATGGCCGACCGACAATACCTTTATGACACGATGATCAAAGATCTCTATTATCTGGGAATTGTATTGAACAGAAAATATAAATTATTGAGATTGACTTACACGGTTTTCACAATCGGGATCATTGCTTCTGTGATTGCTTTTGTGGTGGCTTTTCGGAATGTGACGATGTAAGTTTTAATAGATAATACTAATTAATAATATTTAGTTGCTATGAATCTATCATTATTTTACATTGGAGGAGGAATTCTACTAATCACATTTTTTATTACAGTCGCTAAGTCAATAGCTAAATCTTTCAAGAAAAAAAAATATTTGCAGTTAATTATATCCTTTTTCACACTTGGAATAGGAATTTATGGAATAACTATAATTGATTCCAACGATACTAATTTATTTTTTTATTTTTCAGTTTGTATATTATCAATCATAACATCTCTATTGCTCTTATTGACAAATTATGAAGGTCCAAAGAATTATTCATTTGAGCCAAAAGAAGATATACCTGATATTAAAAAATCGATTATTCTAATTTTAATTTCAATCTTATTATACATTTTAGGCATTTTACACTTAACTAATAAATTCATTGAAATTTTTCTATTAGCACTATTTTTTCTTTTTTATATAAAAGGAATATATGGGGTAATTTTAAATTTTAATAAAAAAAAATAAATTTATTGAAAAATTTATACGTTATTATTTTTAATACTTTCTATAAATTCATAATCAACTTCCTCCGCTTCATAATTCACGCCAACTCTCAAAGCTTTCAAACCGTTGATTCCCTGAAGGTCTTCAACTTCCAATTCTTCAATATTTGATTCCAGAATCTTCTGGTCTTGAAGGATTTTTATCAATTTGATATAGTCTTGTCTTTCTTTTTCCTGAGAAAAAATAATGCTGATCTTTCCAGGCTGCGTAATTCTTTCCGTTGAATTTTTAATCGTTGATTTGTCGATGCGTTTTTTGATCATTTCGTAGCGTGCATTGTAGCTTCCATCCACATCGAAACGTTTTTCATCCATTCGGAATCTGATGCTGATCGGCGTGCTGTAGACCAAAATCAGAGACGAAACATCCAAAGAAAATTCCAGGTTTTTTCGGAATTGGTGGTACTGCAACTCACTTTCGCAAAGGACGCGCAATTGCCATAATCTTAAATTTTTCAGAAATACAGGATCGTAGGTCAATGCAGGCGCAATAGATGATCCAATGTACATGTTGTGCTCTACGCCATCCGTTTTGAATCGCTCATAGTAGAACGGAAAACGAACCTGTTGCTCTTCCTGACGTTTGTCCAGAATATCCGCCAGATTTTTGTTGATGGAAGATAAACTCTCATCAAACTTTCTACGGAAATCATAGACCATATTGGTTCTCGGATCCAAATTTTTGAAGTAATCTGTTACCAATTGGTTGTAGTCGATATTTTGAAGTTTTATCGACTCAAACAAAGGATGGATCTCAGAAAGAATAAAGGATTGAACAATATTTTCCGTGTCGGCTTTGATATCTGTTTTGAGTAGTTCCTGATAATATTTTAGTTTATCCTGATAAACCTCCAGCTCGTTTTCTGAACCGAATTTTGATATTAATTCCGAGATTAAACCCAACTGGATCTCCAAATCTTGTTTGATGACCAAATTTCTGGAAACCGAAGAATTTCGAACATCGGTCTGTCCAAAAAGTGGCGTTAGATTTTGAAAACTGATATTTCGGTAAGGCAGGTCAAATTCTTCATTATAAAATCCGATATGACGTTCCGCCTCTTGTCGGAATTTCCAATAGACACTTGGATGGATGGATGTATATTCACGCTGAATAATGGCCTCGATTCTCGTTTCGATTCCAGTGTAAAGCCTGTCCATCGTATCTACCAGATATGGCATTACGATTTCCATTTTGTTCGCATTGATGCTGTTCAGTGCTTTCTTTTTTGAGACCAATTCCACAATTCCAAGGATCTTCTTGTCTTTAATGATCGGTGCAAAAATCGCACTTTTGATTCCGGCGTCATACAGTTGTCTCGCCATCTGGCTATCCGGATATTCCTGAAAACTTCTGTCTACATCGGAAACACTGAAGTATTTTTTCGATTCTACGAGCGTGTTGAAGTTTTTCTCACAAAGCATTTCATTCTTACAATCTCTCGGACCCGAGGTCAGGATAAAACTATCCATGATGCCATTGATCGGACTTCTCACGAATTTATTATCCTCGAGGTCTATCGCTGTGTAACCAACTTCTAGGTCGGCCACCTGAAATATCGAACGGAAAATGGTATTGAGTTCACTTTTCAGATTTTTATCATCCTCCAGATTGATCAGCTTGCTTTTGAGATTTGAGATCGCATTTTCTGTCGTGGCATCAAAGAAACTGATGATCGCAAAACCCTTGAGTTCCCAACTTTCGAGCGGGAATTTTTCTTTCCAAAGCTCATGATCTTCAAAATTGTCCAGTAGTTCCACAATTTCGTCGTCTGTCAATCTCTTGACATTTTCCAGTGGATTGATGTCTATGAAATCCACATTGTTCAAAAAACGGTAGTGGTTCACGATCCCTTCTTCATTGGGAATATCAAAAATAAATGGTTGCACAAAATTGAGATCTACTTTGTAATAATTGCGTAAGATGATACAGCAACTGATCACATAAAAACGGTGCGGATCCATATCCTTGATGATCATATCGAAGTCAGAACCAGCTTTATCAATGATATTTTGGAAACGCTCTGTGGGATTGAAAAAGAAATTATAAAAAGGAAAACCAATGGCCTTGATCTCGTTCTTTGTAAGCATCTGAGGAAAAAGATCTTTCAAAAGTTCCTTCATCAAGATCTCATTTTCCACAAAAAAATCGAGATTGGTAATGCCATCTCTCAACTCAGGAAATTCTTTTACTTTTTCGAGAATATTTTTATGAGAAATTGCGTAGTCTGCATTTTGAAACGCTTCCGATTCCATTTTCTGGATCAGTTTTTCAAAAGATAATTTTAGTTTGAAAGGGCTATCGTAAAAGGCTTGGAATTCCATGGGGTAAAAATCAATGCAAATGTAAGAATTATGAATATATTAATAAAGTCGATTCAAAATTAAAAATACTCTATTCTACTTAAACAATTAATCAGTTTAACATTGTAACAATTTGTCAGTGAATCAAATAACTTAAAAATAAAAATGGAAATTGCTGCATAATTCCGAATTATTACATTTATCTATTGCTACATTGTTATATTTTTAAATTGTTGTATTAAACGTATCTTTGCAAAAAATTTCAGAACATTGAAGGACATCAGAACACTTAACCTAGATCAGATCAAAGACTATTTCGGAACGATTGGCGAAAAACCTTTCCGTGCGAAACAAGTTTACGATTGGCTTTGGAGCAAGAACATGCATTCCTTCGATGAGATGACGAATCTTTCCAAAGATCTGCGTGAAAATCTGACGCGCGATTTTTTCATCAATCCTATTTCTGTCGATCTGCTACAGAAATCAACAGACGGAACTATTAAAAATGGCGTAAAACTTCATGATGGACTGATGGTGGAATCTGTTTTGATCCCAACAGAATCCAGAAGTACAGCCTGCGTGTCTTCACAGGTCGGGTGTTCTTTGAATTGTGAATTCTGTGCAACGGCGAAACTTAAGAGAATGCGAAATCTGGAAGTTGCAGAAATCGTAGATCAAGTCGCATTGATCGACCGCCAAAGCAAGGAATATTTTGACAGACCATTGACAAACATTGTGTTTATGGGAATGGGCGAACCGATGATGAATTACAAAAATGTTGTCGAGGCCATTCACAAGATCACGAAACCAGAAGGTCTGGGAATGTCGCCACGAAGAATCACCGTTTCCACATCCGGAATCCCGAAGATGATAAAAATGTTGGCTGATGAAGAGATTAAAGTAAAATTAGCGCTTTCTCTACATTCCGCAATTGAGCACAAAAGAAATGACATTATGCCATTTTCCGAGAAATTTCCTCTGACGGATATTATGGATGCGCTTCAATATTGGTATCAGAAAACGGGTTCACCAATCACTTTTGAATATTGCGTTTGGAAGGGCATCAACGATGGTGACGAAGATATCAAAGCCTTGATCAGATATTGTCGACAAGTTCCGAGCAAAGTCAACCTGATCCAATACAATCCGATTGGGGAAGGGAAATTTGACCACAGAAGTATTGCTGCGGAAGAAAAATACGTTCGTGAACTGGAAAAAGCAGGCATCACCATTATGGTCAGAAAAAGCCGTGGTGGCGATATTGACGCGGCTTGTGGACAATTGGCGAACAAATCTGCGGAGTAGTTTCCTTAACAAAATTTTAATCCATCAAATTTCCTCTTCAAAAAATCAATTCTTATTTTTACGAAATATGAAAAGGATTTTCTTATTCTTAATTGTTCTGCTGAGTTTTCAAATCTCCGCACAAAAAACGCAAAAACTAAAACTTAAAAAATACAAAAGCGCTATTCTGAGCGATTCGTTGAGAGAAAGCTCTGGACTGACGGAACTTGACGGTAGAATATTTTCTTTCAACGACAGCGGGAATACGAGTGAAATTTTTGAGATAAAGTCAGGAAGTTCGTATATCGAAAAAACGTTTCAAACTGGACTGAAAAACATTGACTGGGAAGCGATTACGAACAATGGCGAGAATTTTTATATCGGGGAATTTGGGAACAATCTTGGGACGAGGAAGGATTTGAAAGTTTACAAAGTGCCTTTCAAGAATGACTCCATAATTATTGATTCCATCAAGGTAATTCCGTTTTATTATCCCGAACAAGAAGATTTTGCGCCGAAGAATATCAACAATAATTTTGATGCGGAAGCGATGATTTTCCTGGATGGGAATATTCATATTTTCACGAAGGAATGGATCACGAATACAGTTTCTCATTACATCATCAACCCAAATCTATCTGAAAATCAACCAGCTCAGAAATTGGAAAGTTTTGACACTGGATTTGTGGTGACGGATGCGTCGTTTTATGATAACAAATTGTACGTTGTCGGTTACACGAAGAAAGCGAGGGTTTTTCTAATGATCTTCGAGAAGGATGAGAATGGAAATCTGTTCTTTAATAAGCCATTGAAAAAGTTTGCTTTGGGAAGAGCTTTCAACATTGGACAGATCGAGGGAATCACGGCGACGGAAAACGGAATCTATATTTCTGGCGAAAGATTCGATATAAAAATCAAAAAAGTGCCTCAAAGTCTTTATTTTATTCCTTTTAAAGATTTAGAATAATTATATTTGTAGAATAATAAATCGATGTTAGAAATTAGTGATTAGACATTGTACTAATACTTTCTTCTTCAGTTTTTATTACTAATTTTTGGGTCAATCGATAGACAAATCGTCAACATAGCCCCGATTGCAGTGGAAATCCTTTTTTGGCTAAGGCTGAGCGATGGAAAAAAAGATTGCAACGGAAAGCGGGTTGGAAAGGTGAAAAAAAATGCAATCGTCTTGCTCCAAAAAAATATAATCTCTAAAGGCAAAAAGTGGCGAATACTGTAGAACAAATCAAGGCTCCGATCTCTGAGGAAATGAAACTTTTCGAGCAGAAGTTTTACGAATCTATGAAAAGTAATGTTGCTCTATTGGACAAGGTCACGCGTTTCATCGTCACGACAAAAGGGAAACAGATGCGCCCGATGTTTGTGTTCCTCTGCGCAAAATTGGTAGGCGACGTGAACGAAAAAACGTTCCGTGGCGCAAGTATGATCGAGCTGATCCACACGGCGACATTGGTGCACGATGATGTTGTGGATGAGAGTTTCAAGCGTCGGAATTTCTTTTCCATCAATGCGCTTTGGAAGAATAAAATTGCGGTTTTGGTGGGCGATTATCTGCTTTCGAAATCGGTTTTGCTTTCTACGGACAACAAGGATTTTGATTTGCTTTCTGTCATTGCAAGAACCATCCGCGAGATGTCGGAAGGTGAATTGCTTCAATTGGAGAAAGCGCGAAAACTGGATATTACGGAGGATGTTTACTACGAGATCATTCGTCAGAAAACGGCGACTTTGATTGCGGCGTGTTGTGAAGTTGGTGTTCTCTCCAACAATGTGGACGAAGCGACTGCGAAAAAAATGCAGGAATTTGGGACCTACACGGGAATGGCTTTCCAGATCAAGGATGACCTTTTTGATTATCAGACCAGCAACATCATTGGAAAACCGGTTGGGATCGATATCAAGGAACAGAAGATGACCTTACCGTTGATCTACACTTTGAAGAACGCAAGTCCTGAGAATTACAAAAAATATTTCGCAACCATAAAGCGTTATAACAACGATTCCAAAAAAGTACGTGAGCTTGTGGAATTCGTAAAATCTTCTGGCGGAATGGATTACGCCATCCAAACGATGAAAGATTATCAGCAAAAAGCATTGGCAATCTTAGCAGAATTTCCTGATAATGAAGCGAAAGAATCGTTGAAGTTGATGTTGGACTACGTGATCAGCAGAAAGTTGTAAAGCAAGTCGTTAATTCATTACGAGTCAGTTATCAAAATTAATTTTTGACGTTATTTTTTAAGATTGAAATCATTATTTTTGATGGTGTTTTCATTATATTTGTCTAAGTTTTTACCCTTTTATGAACTCTCCCGATCACATCCTTCCTGAGCAGTTACTTAGTATACTTTTCAAATCACCCAATGCAACCGCTGTTTATACTGGCGAAGATATCAAGATCATCAGTGCCAACGAAGCGATGCTGAACTTTTGGGGGAAAGATAGAAAGGTGGTAGGCAAAAACTTTACTGAGGCACTACCCGAACTTTCCGGCCAACCATTTTTTGATATTTTGCAGCAAGTTTGGTGCTCTGGAGAGACTTATCTTGCAAAAGACCATCCAGCGGTAATAGAGATCGATGGCGTTTTTAACCACTACTATTTCGATTTCGAATACAAAGCCATTTTGGGTGAGAATGGAAAAACAGCTTACATCCTTCATACCGCTTTCGAAGTGTCTGATAGAATGGCAGCCAAAATGCTCATCAATGAAAAATCAATTGCTGAAGAAAAACTGACAAGGGATTTTGGAGAACTGAATGAGGAATATAAAATCACCAATGAAGAGCTACTATCCATCAATTCGAAACTGGAAAATGCGAACAAGGAATTGGTGAAATTTAAAAATAAGCTAGAGGAACTCAATCATACTTTGGTGGAGAGCGAGAACCGCTTCAGATCATTGGTAGAAAATGCTCCTGTAGCAATGGCCTCGCTGAAAGGAAATAATTTTGAAATCGATATTGCGAACGACGCAATTCTGGAAATCTGGGGAAAAGACAGAAAGGTCATAGGAATTCCGCTAGGCACTGCCCTACCCGAGATCAAAGATCAGAACTTCCTGAATATTCTTACAGATGTTTATAAATCTGGAAAACCTTACTACGGAAAAGAACACAAGACCATACTTTTAGTCAATAATATCCCTACTGAGCGCTATCTCAATTTTGTTTACAAACCAATCAGCAATGCGGATGGGAAGAGCAAAGGAATCCTGATAGTGGCCACAGATGTGACCGACCAGGTGACCTCCAGAGATACTGTGAATGAAATCAATACCAGACTGCAGATCGCGCTGGATGCCAGCAGCCTGGGATCAACAGAAGTTGAAATAGCAACTGGGACCATGCAAAGTACCGACCAGTTCAAACGCAACTTCGGATTTTTACCAGCAGAGGAATTTAAATACTCTGACCTTTTCGAAGCCATGTTACCAGAACATCGTGACCGAGTGAAAGGCCTTGTACAAGAGGCAATGAGAACCAACGGCATCTACAAGACAGAATATCCCATCATGTGGAGAGACGGCTCTGTACACTGGATCGAAGCCCACGGTCGACCGAGATATGATGAGAACGGAAAAGCTGACCGAATGGTGGGAATGACAGCCGACATCACTGAAAAGAAACTGTTCGAACAACGAAAAGATGACTTCCTGAGCATCGCAAGCCATGAGCTGAAAACGCCGCTTACCATCATCAAAGCTTCTATCCAATTGTTGGACAGATTGAAAAACGACAGCTTCACAGAAACGCATATCAAACTCATCAACCAATCATCAAAAAGCGTTGAGGCCATGGTTGCATTGATAGACGACCTTCTGAATATGAGCAGGATGAATGAAGATCAACTGACATTGGAAAAGAAAAAATTCAATCTTTACGATATGCTTTCCAAGAGCTGTGACCACATACGCATGGAAGGCAAATATGACATCCTGGTACAGGGAGACAAAGATCTGGATATCTATGCCGATGAGAACAGGATCGATCAGGTTGTGATCAATTTTGTGAACAACGCCGTGAAATACGCTTCACAATCCAAAGAGATCAAGATCAACATAGAAGCTTCTGAAGATGAAGTGAGGGTTTCCGTAAAGGATCAAGGTAATGGTATCAATGCCAATATCTTACCACACTTGTTCGACCGCTATTACCGTGCGGATCATTCTGGTAAATCCTATTCTGGACTTGGGTTGGGACTTTACATTTGTTCCGAGATCATCAAGAAGCATAACGGAAAAATAGGCGCAGAAAGTACCATGGGAGAAGGAAGCACGTTTTGGTTCACACTTCCCGCAAATCGACTTAACATCGATGCATCTGTCAGTAGCTACAATTAAGATAGTCTAAATCAGTAATTTATTTTTTTGGTTTGATGAGATACAATCCGGCATTCTTTATGATCGGCTCCACGACCTCTGTGCTATCATTCATGTAACCACCGACGTTCAGATCATACAGTAAAAAGGCAATCTTGGACCTCGTTCTGAACTTTTTAGGTAATTCGTAAATGGAAAGGTCGTTTTGAACCTTCTCGTCTCCACTTCTTTTGAGCGCTTTTTCGGTGAAATACAAATTTTCATTGTTGTATGTCAATTCAAAGAAGCCTTTGAGCATGAAGGATGGTGACACCCATTTTGGCAGACTGAAAACATTTCCGCTGGAGTAATAGTCTTCTTTTTTATAAGAAAGTAATTTAAACTCATTATCCGTTTGATAATCCTCTTTTCTCTCTTTTAAGATCTGCGTGAAGTACGTATCGAGATATTTGTCGCTTATGGCTTCCCATCCCAATTTGCTGATGGAGAAGATGCCGTTTTTTGCGTCCTTCAAAACAGTCAATCGCTTGTCTCCCAACTTAGCCGGAAAACCGAGATAATCAATCTGTCCAATCGTATCATTCTCAATATCATTGCTGCCCTGATGTGAAAAACGAAAATCATCTCTCTGAGAAAACATCAAAATCCACTGATCTTTGATCTTGAAATACATTGGAAAACAATCGTCCTCACGACCGACATTTCTATTATTATCATAGATCACCAATTCTGCATTCCGATAATGACTTTCAAAGATGGATTTGAAATCTTTATCATTGAGCTCATGATCTGAGTTAATGATCTCCGAAAATTTTTTATAAATTAATTTTTTACCTGAGTAATCATAGATGCCATTTTTCGCAAAGACGAACGGAACAAAATTTGAAAAATCAAATACAGAAGTGTACTTTTCGTGGCTAAGATCATTAGAAATGATCACATTTCCGAATGCATCATATTTCGTAAGACCTTGCCCATTTGCCAAATAAAATTCGTTTTTCAAATGATCATACAAGATGGGAAAACTACCTTTGGCAGGCACGATCTCATAATTTTTGGACTGAGGTTTTTCTACTAATGTTTTGAAATGTTGATAAGAAGACGGACGGAAAACATCTGCCGTAGTTAGATTTATCGTTGTGCACCTGTCGACAAACAATAGGATAATAATCGCAGAAACAGAAAGGATGATCGTGGCTTTTTTCATCTGTTACTACTTATGCCACCAATTTTTTTCTTCAATTGATCCTTCTCATACATCTTCTTCAAACCGTTTGCATTGACTATCACAAAAGCTGTGATGCAAAGATACATTGCGAAATAGACCATCAACATTTTGAGTCCTGCAACGTCCATGAACATGAGTAAGATCTGCGAAGCAAAACCGAAGAGCCAGCCAACCATCATAATCACGACGACAGAAAAACCAAATATTCCCAATTCCTGTGCAGGTGAGTAGACTCCGGCTTTCTTGAAAATCCAAAGCGGAATCAGGAGAAGCATCAAAGCAAAAGGATGAAACGCCGCAAATGCTACCAAATAGCCCGGCTTAGCTTCCACAGCGTGAAGAATGTCTATGATATTAAAAGGCAACTCCATCGTATTTTTTTTCTTGTTCAGAGATCTGCAAAATTTGTTTCTTTTCGTAAAGTAATATTTTTGCTAAGATGAAATTCGGAAATTCCTGGATCCCAATATTGTACATGGTCACACTTTCATTATAGAACTCTCTGCGGTCTGCAATCGCATCTTCAATCTGAGAAACGCGACCCTGAAGTAATTGGAAATTCTGGCTCGTCTTGATGTCGGGATAATTTTCTGCCACAGCAAATATCGATTTCAACTGAGTCTGCATATGGTTGGACAATTCAATCTTTTCCTCATTGGAAGTTGCATTGAGGAAGTTGGTTCTCAGTTCGGTCAGTTTCGTCAACATGGATTCCTCAAACCTCATGGATTCCTTTACCACTTTGATGAGATTCGGGATTTCGTCTGCTCTTTGTTTCAAAAGAACATCAATGTTCCCAAAGGATTTATCGACATTATTCCTCAGCATGATCAATCTGTTGTAGGTCGAAACCACCACATTTAAAAGTCCTAGAACGACCAATCCTAAAATGACGTAAGCAAAAATCTGTAACATAGTTTTATTTTCTTTTGGTTAAAATTTTATTCCGTGGGTTGCGTCACTTCCAAACTGTCTGCTTCGTAATAATTTTCCGCTGGTTCTGCAACTTTGTTTTCGTAGCTGTCATAGACATTATCATAAAAATCATCAATAGACTTCACTGGTTTAGAATTCTGAAAAGGCAGGTCCAAGTTGATCTTTCCAAATTCTATCGTATTATTTCTCAAATTGACAGGCGTCAGGAAAATAAGCGCGATCAGAATGACCCAAAAATAGACGAAATACCCTGCAGACTGCAGAATAGGACGCATCGTATTGTAGCTTTCCACGCTGCTGACTGGAGAGATCCCGAAGACATCTTTGATCTCCTCTTTCATAAAGACAGGTTCATTATTTTCCTTCAAACCAGCCTTTCCGATGAGTAAGACCTCCATATTTTCTGTAAGAAGATATTGCGTGTATCGCTTCATCGAAGATTGATAACGTTCGTCGATCTCAAAATCAATGAACTCGATCTCCTCAGACTTTACTATCATCTGTCCGCTGGCATCCTGGATATAGAAAGGTTTGCAAACAGTTTCCGAAGATTCCAAAGTGTAGGAATCATCGCCATCTTTGTCCGTGGTCACGCGTTCTACCGTGTGCAGAAATCCAATGCACTTTTTGCTTCCAATGCGTGAGATCATTGGTTCTATAGTTTTCACTTTACCAGAAATCTCTGCCAATCCCATTGCTACGGAACGGATATTTGCAGTTGGCAAAGTACGCTGGAACTTGTAAAAGCGTTTTTTATTATTTGATTTTAATGACGTTAGAAATGGTAAAATGATGAAGACGATGATGATAAAATATGGCACACCTAATGACAAGACCAAGCCAAAGAATATCAATCCGGACAATGTCAAAAGAATCTTTTTCCATACTGGAAGTGCTGGTATTCCACTTCTAATTCTGATAGCATCTTCCTCCTTGGAGCTTTGGATGCCACTTCTGATCGAAGAGACTATCATCCCAATAATTCCGAGAACGAAGACCGACAGAAAAAGAACAATTGCGACCAAGGCTGCCAACCTACTGTCATAAAGCGAGCAAAGCCAAATTGATAAAGGATTGAGGACAAAGAATAACCATTTTGGCTTTAAGTTAATCTCGTAAAGTCCCATGAGGATGACGGTGTGGAAAATGGCGACGAAAACACTCATGACCATCAGCATGATCAAAAGTCCTTTATCAACTTCCAGGGTATTGTAGAATTGGGCAAATTCATCCATAGGCAACTAATCGATTTTCAAACTTTGTCTTGACCAAAATACTAAAATTAAAGACATAAAATGAACTTTTCTTTCATAAATGTCGTACAAACATTTTCAATATTCTAAGATTTTATCAAAATCTCAAATAATAATTTAATTTCACAGTTAAAGTATGATTGATGTTAAACTTAAAGATTCTTATGAAATATTGAATTGTTTTTAATCAATACAGCTAATAAACATTAAGCAAACCGCCATCCAGAGGAATACTCGTCCCAGTAAGATAAGATGCGTAATCCGATGCCAAAAACGCCACCAAATGTCCATATTCTTCTGGTTTGCCAAGACGTTTCATTGGGATTTTATTCTCTTTAGCTTTTAGGATCTCAGCTTTAGAAATATTGTTTTGCTCAGATTCTACAGCAATTAATTTTTGAATCCTTTCGGTATCAAAATTCCCTGTTAGAATGTTATTAATCGTTACTTGATGCTGAGCCACTTCATTGGACAAGGATTTTGACCAGGCTAAAACAGCAGAACGGGTAGCGTTGGAAAGCACTAAGTTCGGAATTGGTTCTTTCACAGAAAGTGACGAAACATTGATAATCCGTCCCCATTTGTTCTCAATCATCCTCGGCAAGGCCAAAGCTGTGGTTTCGAAAACGGTTTTGAAAAGAAGGTCAAAAGCAGTTTGGAAATCTTCCACATTTTGATCAAGCGCAGTGCCAGCTTCCGGACCGTTGGTATTGTTGACCAAAATATCAACGGTATTGTTTTTAAAATAATCAGCAATAATTATTTTAAAACTTTCAAAATCAGAAAAATCGCCAACGAGATATTGGTGCTTTTGATTTTCATTGATGACCGGAAGTGCGGCCAATGAGTTTTTAAGTTTTTCTTCATTCCTAGACATCAACGTTACGTTGGCGCCACATTTTGCCAGTTCAGTCGCAATTCCCGCTCCGATTCCCGAAGTTGCTGCGCCTACCAAGGCGTTTTTATGAGTAAGGTCAATATTCATTAAATATATATTTTGATTTGGAGATAGACGGATTCGAAATAAATTTACAAAAGACAATTAAAACTTGTTAAAAAATTAAATATCTAATTGCCTTTAAACTAGTGCGAATTACTTATCATGATTTGCATTTACAATCATTCGCAAAGGTTGGTCTTTGGTAAAGTAGGCATTCATCCAATTAAAGAATGTCGTGATCTTATTTCTAAGATTGATCAACGAAAATAAGTGCACGAAAACCCAAATCAACCACGCAAAAAATCCATTGAAATGTTTGAAAGGTCCAGAGGTAAGGTCTGCCACCGCCCTATTTCTACTGATGATCGCCATCGAACCCTTGTCATTGTAAACGAAAGATTTTTGTGTAATTCCTTTTGCTTTTGCATTCAGATTTTTTGAAAGTAAAGTCGCCTGCTGAATGGCAACTTGGGCCAGTTGCGGATGACCGTCAGGAAACGCTGGGTCCGCGGTCATCAGACTTGTGTCGCCCAGTGCATAAATATTTTCTGTACCCTGAACTTTGTTGTAAGCATCCACAATCAATCGTTTTCCTTTACCATAGGTGGATTCTGGGATTCCTTTGAAAACTAGCGCTGTAACGCCGGCTGTCCACAGCAGGTTTTTTGTTTCAATTTGAGTTCCATCGGCAATGTAGACCACATCATCCACATAATCTTTAACCAGTTGTCCCAGTTTTATGTTGATTCCCATTTTTTGCAAAGATTGTGTTGCGTACTCCTGAGAAGCCTTGCTCATCGGTGCTAAAACTGTTGGCAGACCATCAATCAAATGAATATCGAATGCAACATTATTCAGCTCGGGATAATCTTTGAGGAGGATATTTTGTTTGAGTTCACTCAGCATTCCCGCAATCTCTACGCCTGTAGGACCTCCACCTGCAACAACAAAAGTTGTAAGTCTTTTTCTTTCTTGCAGGTCGTTTGTTCTGGATGCTTCCTCCAGCCTATCCAACACTGTATTTTTCAGATGGATGGCATCGTCGATGGTTTTCATCGGCAAAGCATTTTTTCGGATATTTTCGTTTCCAAAATAATTACTTACCGTTCCAGTGGCGATAATCAATTTCGAATAGGTCAATTCGCCATTATTCAAAATGATTTTATTTTCTTCTGGTTTGATTTCCAAAAGCTCTCCCATTCTGAACAAAAAATTAGGATGATTCCTAAAGAATTTCCTAAAAGGATAACTGATGTTCGAAACATCCAAAAACCCTGTGGCAACTTGATAGAGCAAGGGCGGAAAGAAGTTGTAATTATTTTTATCAATCAAAATAATATTGGATTGATAGCCAGATTTTAGAAGTTTTTCGGCGATTTCTATTCCGGCAAAGCCGCCGCCTATGATGATGGTATTTTCTGTATAAGGTTTCATATTAAATGATTAAGGTGTAGAAACAAATTTGCTTTTGCTATGCAAAAATGCAACCGTTACTTACTCAAATTGATATGATTTTAGACACTTTCTAATCGTCCAAATACAATTGATTTTCTATGAGGTAAAATCCTTTGAAGTAATCTGGGATTTGGGGATTTTATCATAGAAATTTTTCATTCGATTCAGTCCATCAGCTAAATTTGATTTTGTACAGCCGATATTGATCCTCAAAAATCCTTCGCCTGCTTTGCCGTACATTGTTCCTGAATTGACCCACAGTTTCTCGTCTTCCAATAAAATTTTTGACAAATCATCAGAAGTTTTATTCAATGACTTACAGTCTAACCAGACCAGATAGGTTCCTTCTAAAGGAAGAACTTTGATTTCCGGAAGATTTTCTTTGATGAATTCTAAGAGATACTGATAATTTTCACCGAGATAAATTTTCAATTCGTCTAACCAATTATTTCCGTTTTGGTAAGCAGCAATCAATGCGGTGGCAGCAAGAGGATTTGGGTAACTCGTCTCCTGAATTTCAAAAGTTTTATGAATCTTATTTAAAATTTCGACGTTTTGAGAAATGACATAAGAAATCGGCAAACCCGCTAGATTAAATGTCTTACAGGGCGAACCGCAAGTCACAGATTCCAAGTCGTAATTTTCAGCGACGGATGCGAAAGGAATATGTTGGTGACCTTGATAAACCAAGTCAGCATGGATTTCGTCTGACACCACCATCACTTTATGTTTAGCGCAAATTTCCGCTATCTTTTCCAGTTCATTTCTATTCCAGACTCTGCCTACAGGATTATGTGGATTACACAGTAGCAGAACTTTTGCCTTCGAATCGGATGCTTTGAATTCCAAATCGTCGAAATCAATTTTGTAAGTTCCGTTATTGTATAGAAGATTATTTTCGACCACACCAAATTCACAGTTTTCGAAGAAATTATAAAAATGGTTATAGACAGGCGGCTGAATAATGATATTTTCATCACGCTTCACATATGTCCTCAAAATCGCGGAAAGTGTGGGAATCATTCCCGGACCAGGAAGAATCCAATCTTTTTTGATACTAAACTGATGAATCTCTTTCCACCAATGGATAATGGCGTCGAAAAAATTGGCTGGCACAAGACCGTAACCAAAAACACCTTGAGACACTTTTTCCACAATTGCTTCTGTAATTTCCGGTGCAGTTTTGAAGTCCATATCTGCGACCCACATTGGTAAAACGTCGTCCTTTGCCAAATCCCACTTTACCGAATCGGTTCCGCGTCTGCTGACGATTTCATCAAAATTGTATTTTTCAGTCATTTAAATTCTATTTTGAATCCAGGTATTTTTTAAGGTCAGAAATGCTTTTTACTTTCAATTCCTCTGCCTGTTTTTTCCGCATCATCAGGGCATAAGAATTATTAAAACCAAGCGGTTCCAACCATTGAATTCCATACTGTTTTCTGAATTCTGAATCTACAAATTTATACGTTTTATCGGCACTTTGCGAAACGTTTTGGATGGATTTTGGTGATGGTTTTAATAAAACTAAAAGTCCCGTTCCTGTATATTCAGGGTAAAAATCGATGGCATCGTTCATCAGAGCATCGAAACAGATTTTCGTTCCGCCCAATCCGGTTTTGGTTTCCACTTTATAATTAGTGTAACCTTCAATCAGCATTTTATACATTTCTGTGAGAATGTACTGCTCGCCGAAAATCTTTGAACCAATTCGAACTGTTCCCGAATTTCCGTTTCTGGAAGGTCTGTACAGTTTATTTTTCATTAAAAAATCCTTGGCAATTTTTTCAGGCGTTTGGTTAAGATAATCCGAACGGTAATTCAAATCGGTCATTATTGAATCGTTGAATTTTCCTGCAACTAAGTTCAGAGTTTTTTCCAGTTCAGGAAATTTATCCAATGTTTTCGTCTTGATAATCGGTGCCGCAAAATACGGTGGAAAAATCTTTTTATCGTCTTCCAAAACATACAAATCGAACGCTTTGATTCTTCCGTCTGTGGAATATCCACTAATTAAATCCAATTCATTTTCGAAAGCAGCTTTGTACATCACTGCATCATTCACAACCTTAGGATTGACATTCAAACCATACACAGAACGCAAACCTAAATCTCCGTCCTGTCTTCCCATAAATTCTGGTGTAAAGCCTGCTTTTAACTTATTTTTATCTGAGATGGAATTCATTAAATATACAACTCCAAATACCAATAAAACTGCAGGAATGATGTATTTTAATTTCTTTAAAAACTGATAGCCGGATTTCTGCAAAACAGCAATCGTCTGGTCGAGCAAAATCGCCAATAATGCTGCAGGAATGGCACCTGCCAATATCATATTGCTGTTGTTTAAAGAAATTCCGCCGAAGATAAATTCACCCAAACCACCGGCCGCAACAAATGAAGCCAAGGTCGCCACACCAACATTAATAACTGCAGCGGTGCGAATTCCAGCAATAATTACAGGCATTGCCAATGGAAGTTCAACTTTGAAAAGCATTTGCTTCCGGTTCATTCCCATAGCTTTTGCCGCTTCGATGACTGTTGGATTAACTCCTGTAATTCCGGTGAAAGTATTTCTGATAATCGGTAAAAGTGCATAAATCAGCAAAGCAACGATGGCCGGAGTTGCCCCAATTCCAAAAGCGGGAATCATAAAACCTAATAAAGCGATACTTGGAATCGTCTGTAAAATCCCGGCAAAACCAAGAACAGGATTTGATAATTTTCTTTTTCGGGCAATCAAAATTCCCAGTGGTAAACCGACAATGATTGCTAAAACTAATGACAAAAACGTCAATCCCAAATGTTGTACAACCTGAGTCAGTAATTTTTCGTGCTGCTCGATGACGAACTGCCAAAGACTTTGCTGTGTCATACAATTTGTAATTTTCGGTAGTCGTTGAATGCTTTAATCAAAATTTCGTAAGCATCTGTGTTTTTATGGTCAGAACTTAATTTCTGTAAAGCATTCCAAACACTCGTCTCTTCTGTAAACTGAAATTCACCGATGATGATTTCTGAATCGATAAAAGATTTGACATTATTCAAACTTGCGACTTTGTACTCCAATAAAAGTCTGTTTTCGGCAAAAAAATCCTTTACAAAATCATTTTTGGGACGATACAATATTTCTTGTGGAGTTCCGGTCTGAATAATTTTTCCCTTATCCATTAAACAAATTCTTTGTCCCAGTTCAAAAGCTTCCTGAACGTCGTGCGTGACAAGAATAATGGTTTTATTTTTAAGTTCTTCCAGCGATTTGAATTCCGAATGAATATCAGCCTTTGTAATATTATCTAAAGCTCCGAAAGGTTCGTCCATCAACAGAATTGGTGAATTGGCAATCAGAGCACGGGCAATTCCCACTCTCTGCTGTTGGCCACCACTTAATTCATTCGGAAGACGGGAAAGTACATCTTCAGGGAGATGAAGTTTGTGCAGGAGTTCTTCGGTTGTGTTTTGAATTTTTTGCGTGTCCCATTTTAATAATTCCGGAACAACGGCGATGTTTTGCTTAATCGTATAATGCGGAAACAATCCGGAATGCTGCATCACAAAACCGATTCCCATTCTCAGCTCTTCCACTTTCCGGTCACGGATATTTTTTCCGTCAATCAAAATATTTCCCGAATCTGCTTCTATCAGACGGTTAATCATTTTCAAAGTGGTCGTTTTTCCACAACCACTCGTTCCCAGAAGCACCAATATCTCTTTATCATTGGCCTGAAAAGAAATATTATCCACTGCTGGTTTTCCGTTGAAAATTTTTGAAACCGATTCTACTGTAATCATAAGCAGTTATTGAGCTAGCCTGATTCCGGTAAACTGCCACTTTAAGCCAGTCTGAAAGAAATTGCGGTATGTATTTCTGCTGTGTCCGCTTGGCGTTGCATCTGAAGCGCCACGCAAAACCATTTGATTGACCATAAATTTACCATTATACTCTCCTACTGCGCCGGCTTCTTTTTTAAATCCTGGATAAGGCAAATAGGCAGAGTTCGTCCACTCCCAACGGCTTCCCCACTCAAAATGATTGGAGGCAACTTCCCACTCAGCTTCGGTTGGTAGGCGCATTCCTTTCCAGGAGGCGAAGGCTGAAGCTTCGTAAAAGTTGATGTGACAAACGGCATCATTTAAATCTAATTCCTGAAGTCCATTTAAAGTGTAATTCATCCATTGACCGTCAATCAAGTGCCAGTACAGAGGAGATTTTGCTTCATTCTGTTTCACCCAATCCCATCCTTCGGCGTGCCAATGTCTGAAATCTTTATAGCATCCTGCTTCCATAAATTCTAAATATTCTCGGTTGGAAACTAAGCGGTCAGCAATTTCAAAATTATTAAGATACACTTTATGTCTTCCCAGTTCATTATCAAAACTGAAACCTTCTCCCTGAAAACCGATTTCATAAACACCTTCATCAAAGTGAATCATTTCGATATTGTCAGAGTGTTCTTTCTTCGAAATATCCTTATTTTTGTAAGCAGGAAAAAGTGGATTGTGGCCTAAAATATATTTAATATCTGTTAACAACAATTCCTGATGCTGTTGCTCGTGATTAAGACCAAGTTCGAGTAAAGGTTTGATTTCTTCTGTTAAATATTCGCTTTGGAGGAATGCATCCATTTGCTCATCAACATATTTTCTGTACTGATAAATGTCAGAAACGGAAGGACGACTCAGATTTCCTCTGTCGGTACGGATAACTCTTGCGCCAATCGTTTCATAATAGCTGTTGAAAACAAAATTATACTGAGCATCAAAAACCTGATAACCGGGAAAATTGGGTTCCAAAATGAAAGTCTCGAAAAACCAGGTCGTGTGACCCAAATGCCATTTCGGTGGACTTACATCGACGATTGGCTGAACCACGTAATCCTCAATTTCCAGAGGCTCGCAGATTTTTGTAGAATGCTGACGAATTTCCGAATATTTCTCTGCCCAATCAGTTTTAGAATTTGATTTTGTAAGAACGGAATTTTGTTTCATAGGAGTTTATTTTAAAATTAAAGAACTTGCCAAATGGAATCTACAAACCAATTTTTGGAATCGGTAATCTCATCAATGATATGAAATTTGGAATCCCGTGCGAGTTTGCTGATGTCATCCTGAGAAAATTTTTGCGAGATTTCCATATCAATCAATTCATTTTCTTCGAAGCGAAAAATCTGGTTTCCGATGTGAACATTTTGTTCCGTCAAACTTACAAGATAACTTTTGCAAGCGCCTGAAATCGGGTCGTAGGTTTGGTAATGCTGAAAATTCAGAACATCGAAATCCGCTTCCAGTTCGCGGTTCATTCTGATGAGAAGATTAAGATTGAACGATGACGTGATTCCTGCTTCATCATTGTAGGCATCGAGAATGGTTTGTGGATTTTTCTTCAAATCGAAACCAATCAGGAGAATGTCGCCACGATTGAGTTTTCTTCTAAGTTCTCTACAAAAATGATAGGATTCTCCCATATCCATATTTCCGATATTGCCACCAAGAAATAAGACCACTTTTCGTCTTTGTGAGATGGTCATCGCCTTGTCGAGCATATCAAAATAATCGCCTTCCAAAGTGATGACATCCAACTCGGGCAAATCTCTGCTGAATTTTTCATTTAGTTCATCCAGAATATGTCCAGAGATATCGATTGGCATATAAGTAAAGTCGATATTTTTTTTGGTCAAATGTTCTAGCAGATAACTGGATTTCATCGCATCACCAGCTCCCAATTCTATCAAGTCGAAAGGCTCATCATCTATCAAAATACTTTTTGCTAGCAACTCAGTTTTATTTTTAAAAATATCTAGCTCGCAATTGGTGAGATAGTAGTCGGACATATTCATAATCTGTTGAAAAAGCCTGTCGCCTGCCTCGTCGTAAAAATATTTTGAATGTAATTTTTTTGGACTGCTGCTCAAGCCTTCCAGAACGTCCGCTAGAAAAGTTTCCTTGGAGTCGTTTTGCGTCTGAAACTCTGTTTCCACCTGTGAATTCATAAATATCGTTTTTTGGTTTTTAGAGAACTACAACTATCTTGCCGCCGGCAGAATTGACTTCTATAAAAGTATTCTGCATCGATGTTTTGAGTACGCAGCTGAATGTTATTCATGAATGAAAATCCTCAAAAAATTCATCGCTTGTTCAGTGTTATTTAACTTGCGCGGTAGCTAATCGTCTCAGCATGCCTTTGAAAATAATACCGTGAAAAGGCAAAACAGAAAACCAGTACAATCGTCCCCACACGCCTTTCGGTCGGAAAACGGCCTTTTGCCACAACTTTCCTCTATACAATTTGAACATCAGCCACGCTTCTCCAGGTAGTTTCATCTCAGCAAAAAGAATCAGTTTTCCCTCTTCCCGATTCGCATAGATGACGCGCCAAAAGTCCAAGGCATCGCCTTCATGAAGTTGTGATGGATGCGTTCTTCCCCTTCTCAGGCCAGGTCCGCCAACCAAGACATCCAGAAAACCTCGCACTTTCCAAAGACTCTGTCCGTACCAGCCGTTTTTTCCGCCGAGACTGAAAACTCTGTCCAGGCACTTTTCCCTGTCGTCATATTTTAAACTCCTTGTATCTTTGAAGCAACCAAAATGGGGAACCTCAATGAATTCCTTCAGCGAAGAATCATTTCTGCTGCTGATGAAACTGTCTTTCCAGCTAGAGCGGATCTCGTTGGCCTGTATCTTCGCTAAGGTTCTTTGCAACGCCTCTTCGTACGAAAATGGGTGTACGCCTGTTATTTTTTTGATCTCGGAGAGACTTTCCTTATTACAGACGACCTCTATCTTCATGCTTCCTACAAGGGAGCTGGCCAAACTGTATGTTGTAGATGTGATAAAATATAGCCAATACGAAGATAACTTGGGCGTCATGATCGGTAACGTGATTATCGTTCTTTTCAGACCGCGGACTTTGGCAAAGCCTAGTAATATCTCTTTGTAGGTCAGGACGTCATCGCATCCGATATCAAAATTTTTATTGTAAGCTTCTTTTTTGAACAGGGTAAAATTCAGGAAATCAAGGACGTTCGCAATCCCAATTGGTTGACATTTTGTATCGAGCCATCTTGGCGTGATCATGATTGGTAATTTCTCCACAAGATCACGGATAATCTCAAAGGAGGCACTTCCAGAACCGATGATGATCCCTGCTCTCAGAACTGTGGTGGGAACGGAGCATTTCTGCAAGATCTTTTCCACCTGGAATCTGGAGTTGAGATGTTTGGATAATTCCTTTTGATTCACAAGTCCGGATAAATAAATGATGTGTTCACAATCGGACCTTTCCATTGCAGAGACAAAATTCTCAGCACAGATCCTTTCGGCTTCTTCATAATCCGCGCTTGTACTCATAGAATGCATGAGATAATAGGCGCCTGAGATGTCATCTGGAATATTTTTCAAAGTTTCCTCCTTCAGAAAGTCAACCTCTATGACCTCTATCATTTCATCTTTGATGCCAGATGGTTTTGAGAATCTGCTGACATCGCGGCTACAGCAAATGACCTTATAGCCTTGCTCCGTGATCACACTGATCATTCTCTTGCCGATGTAACCTGTTGCTCCTGTGAGTAGAATCTTTTTCATTGTTAATAATTTGAACACATCACGTTATACAATTTATATACCTTTTAAAAATCATTAGTAAAATAATATACCATTTTTCAATAAATTAAATTTAAAACTTAAAACATCATCACCAGATCTCAAATAGATTTCTAATCCAACTTCAGAATCGATTTGTAGAATGATTGGCGCTGATCATGAATTGAAAAAAACTAAAATGATATCTTTACCTGAAAATTAAACTATGCAAACCGATTTTTTCATCGATCTCTTACAGCAGGTCAAAGAATTTGAAAGTTCCGATTCATACAAACCCAATGCGGATCTGGAAGATTTTCGCGTTTGGATGAATGATAAAAAATATAAAGATGAAAGCCCTACAAAGCTATTCAGAAACGAGAATCATCAGGTTTCATATACAGAAAACGAAATCTGCAAACAAGTGCTTTTGCTTGCACGATATTCCAAATTATTGATCAGAAAAGGTTTGGCAGATTTCCCCGAATTGGCAAATGAAGAATTCACGTATCTCTACAGATTAAAAGACGAACCTTTTCTTAACAAGATCCAACTCATCGAAAGAAATGGCCACGAGAAACAAACCGGAACCCAAATTATCAAAAGACTTTTGGAAGCAGGATTTTTGGAAGAGAAAAATGATGAAGATGACAAACGAAGCAAACGCGTCAACCTCACAAAGAAAGGTGAAGAGATCTTTCATGGATCTGTTTCAAAAGTTGACCAAACCTCAAAAATATTATCTGGAAAACTGAGTGATGATGAAAAAAATGAGCTTCTAAAACTGTTGAAAAAGCTTAATGAATTTCATGCCCACATCTACTCGGAATATAAAAATTCTGACATTGATAAGATAAATGATATTCTTGATTAACAGCCACGACGAAGGCAAATTTAATTCTTAACCGGCAACCGGATTTTGAAAATGCTTCCAACGTGCAACTCAGATCTGACCTGTAAAATACCTTTATGAATTTCGATTATTCTTTTGACAATGGACAGTCCTATGCCATTTCCCTTATTGTAATTTTTGTTGTTTCCTCGGTAAAACAGGTCAAAGATATTCGATTGATCATCTTCTGAAATGCCTATTCCGTGGTCTATAAAACGAATTTCCAAAGCATTTTTTTGAACCTCGATCTCGACATTACAAAACTGATCTGGAGAATATTTACAAGCATTTTCCATCAGATTAAAAAAGGCGATTTGAAGTAAATATGGATTTCCGTGAAAATCATAATTGCTTTCGTCCTTGTCCGCAAGTTCATCCATGTAATTGATTCCAACCCTGTATTGATGGTTCTTTTGTAGTAATGCCACCTTCGCATCTGCCAAGATCTCATCCAACCTTACATCCGTAAAACTGATCTGCGAGACGTCATAACTTGCGCGTGCAAAATCTAAAAGTGCCGATGACAATTGTGACGCGTGATTGGCGTCCTGCAAAGCATTATCGATGGAAAGTTTGTAATCGTCCAACGTGGTATTCAGTTCCTTGGCCAGTTCAAGTTCTGCAATTAAAGTTGAAAGTGGCGTTCGGAATTCATGGGAAATGGTTGTGACAAACTGTTTGTGATTATTAAATGATTTTTCTAAACGGTTGAAGGTCGAATTGAAAGTTTCTGCCAATTCATAGATCTCATCTTTTGCTTTCGGAACAATCAATCTTTTGTTCAGATTATGCTCAGAGATATCGCGGATCTGGAGAATAATGTCTTTTAAAGGCTTCAAAGTGTAATATGAAAACAGAAAACCAATAATAAAAATGATGAGGATCGAAATGAAATAGATAACGATAATATCCTTTTTAAATTCCTTAATATGAGCAATTCCGGTAACGTCGACTGCGCTGCCGATGATGTAAAAGTCCTTTTCATCAGACCTGTATTTGAAAGCCATATATTGGCGTTCTCTTCTGTGCCAGGTGATCTGATTTTTATTAGACCTGATCAACTGATCCAAATAATGTTGATTTTTGGAAGAAGGTTTGATGTCTGTAAAAAGCAGTTCTTTTTTGCTGTTGTAAACACTGATGTCCGCTTCGTTCAGCATTTTTTTGTTGCGCTCGTGGAGTTCTTTAATCTTGGAATTGTTGATCTTTGCATCGAAGATAAATTCTGAGCGCCAAATGATCTTGTAGCCCAATCGGTCATTGAACTCGTCTTCCCTATTCTTCTCGGAAACAAAATACAAGACGTAAGCAAAAACAAAAAGGATCCCGGCAGTCAGCAATGCATAGCTGAGCGCAGTTCTGGTAGCGATTCTCATATCTGATCAGTAAAAATAAAACCAACGCCAGGTTTTGTGTGAATCAATTTTGCATCAAAATCCTTATCGATCTTCTTTCTGAGATATGCGATGTAAACATCGATATAGTTGGTTCCAGTATCGAAGTGATTTCCCCAGACATTCTCTGCGATCTCGTCGCGGGTGAGGATCCTTTCGGCGTTGCTCATTAGAAAAACCAAAAGCTTAAACTCCTTTGGCGTGAGATTGATCTCTTTCTCATCTCGGAAAACGCGGTTGGTATTTTTATCAACTTTTAGATCTTGATATTCGATGTGATCCGAGAGTTCACTTTTCTGTGATGAATTAGATTTTCTCAACAAGATCGCTTTGATCCTGGCGTAGAGTTCTCTGATCTCGAATGGCTTCACCATGTAATCATCTGCGCCGGCATCAAAACCTTCAATCTTTTCATCGATCGTTCCGAGTGCGGTCAGCATAATGATGGGAAGTTCCGGATTTTTTTTCTTGATCAATTTACTCAATTCGATTCCGTTCATTTTGGGAAGCATAATATCTGTGATCACAAGCTCGAACACTATTTTATCGACCATTACCAAAGCATCTTCTGCATCTTCCGAAATATAAATCTGATAACCCTGACTTTCCAAACCTCTTTTCAAAAGTGCGGAAACACGGGCGTTATCTTCAATAATTAAAACTTTCATAACAAAATCGTTATAGGACAAACTTCAAAATCTCTAATATTATTTAGCTCATTATCATCGTCCTTTAAATTCTCTGCAAAGGTATCTCATATTTTTATTCTTAATGAATTTCTAAAAATTTTCTAATGGTTTTCTAACGACGATCCGAGATTTCCGAAAGTAATTTTGCCCCCGTTGAAATCAACAAAAGAGGACAATCCATATTATGAACAAAAAATCTTTTAAAGCCGGGCTGGCCCTACTTACCATATTGGGAATGTCAGCTAAAATGGAGGCTCAGAAAAAAAATGACTTTAATAATCCAGGACTCACCCATTATCTGAACGACGAACATACGCGCTATGTTTCCTTCAGTGGCTATGCGGAATTATGGGCGAGATACACGCAACTGAATCCAGGAAGTCTCATCAACGACCAGGCAAAATCTGACGTTTCCGATCTGTCTCTTAGAAGAGTGAGAGTGAAAATGACCTACAAACCAACAGAAAAACTAATGTTCGTTTTACAGGCCGGAACCACCAACGTAAATATGAATGCGAAAGCCAGCAATTACATAGACCTTCTGGATGCTTATGCGGAATATGCTTTTAATGATAAAATTGCGGTCGGCGCCGGACGTTCCACTTGGAGAGGATTATCAAGATTTACGACTGGACCTTTGAATACTTTGCTGTACGATTTGCCTGCTTACGCCACTTCAAACGCTGGCGCAACAGATTACACCGTGAGAGAATTAAGTGTTTATGCGAAAGGTCAATTAGGAAGATTCGATTACCGATTGGTGGTCGCCGATCCTTACACAATGGCGACCGCGGAACCAAAAGTGAATGTTGCGACCTTCAGTAAAAACTCGCCAGGAAAAGATTTCTCAGGTTATTTCCGATATGCTTTTTTGGATAAAGAAAACATCACAACACCTTTCAATTCCGGAACTTATGGAGGCAAAAAGAATGTCCTGAGTTTGGGAGCTGGTTTCGATTACATTCATAATGCAACTTGGCACAAGGACTTTGATAACAATGTTCAGAGTGATGATATGCAGAATTACGCGGTCGATTTGTTCTATGATGCGCCAATAAACAAAGACAAAGGAACCTCGATAAGTGCTTATGGAATGGCGATGTACAATGATTATGGACCAAACTATGTTCGTTACGTTGGAACCAATAATCCCGCAACTTCCGTGAATGCTACACAAGCGAGTCTCAATGGTGCCGGAAATGCAATGCCTGTAATTGGAACTGGAAATACCTATTACGTACAAGTTGGCGGCACACTTCCCTACTTTAATAAAGATAAAAAGAACCTGCAACTTCAGCCAGCGGTTGGGATGCAATTATCAAACTTGAAAGGCCTTCAGGACAACGCAATCGTGTATGACGCAGGAATCTCATTACTAATGAACGGAATGTCTTCCCGATTGACCTTCGATGCACAGAACCGGCCAATTTTCGCAGGAGATGCCTTAAACAAAGGTGTTGTTTCTGACAGACAATGGCAGTTTGTCCTCAAATACCGAATTGATTTTAATTAAAAAAATAAATAAAATGGAAAGAAGAAAATTCTTGTTCCGGTCTGTACAGGCTTCTGCCCTGCTGCTTTTATCAGGAACGATGTTCGCATCAGTTTTACCAAATATCAATCCCATAAAACCAAAAAAAGTGTACGCTCACAATTTGTTCTTTTGGCTCAGAAAAGACCTTTCTACTGCAGAAGTAAAAGACTTCGAAAACTTCTTCGAAGGTCTGAAAAAACTTCCTTATCAAAAAAATCTTCAATACGGAAAACCGGCAGGCTCCAGCCCAAGAACAGTTCTAGACAGCACCTACAGTTACAATTGTGCAATGCAATTTGAGACTTTGGAAGAACTGGAAGCTTACGGTAAACTTCCTGAACATCTGGCTTTAGTTCAAAAATACAAACCGTTTTTTGAAAAAATGTTGGTTTATGATACTGTTTACAATTAATAAAGAATTATATTTAAAATGAAAAAATTCATCAAAGGAATATGCCTCGCATTGGCATTAAGCTCATTCGTAATGAAAGCACAGGACAAAGAAAACAAAAACCTCAGCATCAAGGTCAATAAGGAAGAATCGAAAGAATATATTCCTGCGGTGAGGCTCATCAACAATCCCGATGGTTCTTGTACTTTCGAGAAAGGGAGAATTCCTACTTTGAAACATCTGAACACCACTACTTTCTGGATGAGCAACAAGACGGAAGATTGGGAAAAGAATGCGCATCCTGCTCCGAGAAGGCAATATGTAATCACATTGAAGGGAAATATCAGATTCAAGGTGACAGATGGTTCCACCTTCATCATCAAACCAGGAACTGTCCTATTAGCAGAAGATTTGAAGGGAAAAGGCCACAGTTGGGATATGGTGAGAAGCAAGGCTTGGGAACGACTTTACATTCCGATTGCGGAGAATGCTGATGATTTTTTTGTTGCAGATAACGACCACGATTGATCTTAAATAAATTGAATATTTAAATTTTTACAATAGAAACAACGCCACTATGATCCAGTGGCGTTGTTTGATTTTAAATTGAGATCCAACTACAAAGCAATACTGGTTTTGGTGGATTGTCTGACTGTAATTTTCACCTCATCGAATGTTGGAGCAGAAAGTTTGGGTCTGAAATTTTTAGAAAAACCAAATCCCTCGGTTGGATAGCCGACTAGATTCCGGTCGCATTTTCCATTGTTGTTGACATCCTGATACACGGCAACAGCATATTCTCCAACAGGAATATTTTTGAAAGTATAGCTCACTTTATTTCCCGTGACTTTGATTTTACCATTGGCGAAAGCTGCATTTTCCTTCAAGAAACCGACTTTCTTATTGTAAAGACCGAGATACAATGAGCCTTTGTCTGGCACGAGATCAGAAACCTCCACCGTAAAATGGTGTTGTGCGAAAAACGTGGTATTGACTGTGATTATAAGCATCACCACGATTATTTTTTGTAACATAAATTCTATTTTTTTTGGTTAATGATAAGTTGGTTCAAGTTTTTTCTTTTCGATTTTATTAAAGAAATATTCTATTTCGTCTACATTTCCAGTTCTGTAAGCCTTGTAAGGTTCGGACTGTGCAAGCAACCAACGTTTGATTGGAGTACGGAAAAGGATGGTCATCTTCTTCTGCAAAGGATGAACCGCTTTTTTGACCAGCTCGAAATGATCTTCTAAATTTTGCCGGCGAAAATGGATGATCGATTCCAACTCATCACCGTCTGACATGATACCGCAATGAAAATTCTTCTCTGCAAACGCTTTTTCTGGAAAATCCGCGTCGCCAAGTCCAAATGCATCAAACATCCTCATCAAAAAAGAACGGTAAGAGATAACACACGCTTCACCTCCACCAAGATTGAAAATGCGATTTCGAAGTTGACCTTCAAAAGCGATTGCATTGGCAAAGGCACGTCCCGTATCTTGTGGTGTACAGATTTCCATCGGCGTATCAAGTGGCATGTGGAACATCAGTTTAGAGATCTTGTGATTTCCCATGATTGCGGCCAATCGGAATATCGTCCAAGACAATTTTGAGTCCTGAATAGCTTTTTCACACAAGATCTTGGTCTCACCATATTGGTCACCAGGACTTGGTTTCAAAGCATCATGGACAGAAATCTTAGGATTTTTGACACGGTCACCATACACAGAAATACTGGAGCTGAACAGCAAATGACATTTGGGTGAATTTTTCTCCAAGGCGTGAATAAAATTTTCCGTTCCTTGAACATTCACGCGATAGGCCAATTCGGGATTTATGTCTGCAAGTGGCGGAATGATTGCTGCCAAATGAATCGCTACATCCTTGTTTTGACTTACCTTTTCCAGATCCGTAGCAATGCTGACATCACCATAAACAATTTCAACGCGCTCACGCAAAGGCGCTAATTTTTTAACAGACTTTGAAGTCTTGACATCGAAAACTGTAATTTCATAAGTGGGATCTTTCATCAGATGCTTCAAAGTTTCGAAACCCACTGTTCCGGATGCACCTGTGAGAAGGATTCTTTTTTTAGTTTTAACTATCGTCTTTTCCATTTTAAATATTTTAATTGATTGGTTTATTACGTTTAGAAGCATTAGAATAATCTTTACATTTGTAGAACACATTGTTCGTTATCTAACATAATGCTTCATTCAAATCACATCGTAAAGCTATTCACAGTGAATTGAATTAATGAATCAAACCGACAAGATCTGTTCGATACGCATCGAAAGTGGTTGATTTTGTAGCGTAACTAAAAAAAATTAAGATGGAATTAAGAAAAGACCGAAGGGTGCAATACACCAAAAAACTGTTGCGAGAGGCTCTATTTGATCTGTTGAAGGACAAAGAATTAAGTCAGATCTCCATCACAGAACTTTGCAAAACAGCCGATGTGAATCGAAATTCATTCTATCGGCATTACAACATTCCAATGGATATCTTGCTGGAGCTGGAGGAGGAAGTCTTTGAGAAATTAAGCGCTGTTTTACGACAAAGCTACAAAATGGATGAAGTGATACTGCTCAGCTGCAAATTATTGGAAAATGACAAAGAGATGAGCAAAATCGTTTTCACAAAAGGTGACGGAAGTGGCATCCTGTCTCGCATCCTGACAAGCGTTCGAAATCATTTCCCGGTGGAAGACCAGATCGAGTTGACACCAGAAACAAAACCATTTGTAGAAATGGCCTATGAATTTGGTGAAAAAGGAAGCATTGCCGTGATCAAAAATTGGGTCGAAAGTGACTTTGTTCTGCCAGCAGAAAGTGTCGCACAAATGATCAGTTATCTGGTCAACAAATTGAACAAATTATAAGTTAATTATATATAAAAAGATTACAAATCTTCTCTTCGAATTATCTGATCCTATTACTTATTCATCTCACTGATGCTGAAGGCAAAATAATTATATGGAAGATCAGAATGGACGCCATCTTTTGAACGAATGGTTCCGAAGTTTCGATCATATTTCCACTGACTCCAATCAAAATTGCCAGGATCGGATATTTGAAGAGCGATGTAAAGTCCTTTCGCAATTTTCAGATGTGATGGCGTTTTCCCGAAGTAAAGTCCCATCTTAGGAGCCGTGATCTCTCTATTCCTATTGCGACTTGCGATCAATTTTGTAATTCCTGTGGCATATTCGGTCAAGACGGGAAGAATTGGATTGATGGAATTGATCAGTGTGATCCCATTTTTCACCACGCCATTCTCCAGCGCTTCCAGCAGTTTGTCATCATTATCATTCGAAACATTCACCATCTCGACATCAAATTGCAACAGCTGATTTCCCGTCGTAAGTCCTACGAAAATTGGATATCCCGAAATCGGAGCGCGCTGTCCTTCTTCTATCGCAAAAGTCTGATTGAAGCTAAAAGCCTGTTCTGAACTTTCGTTGACATAATTTTTTGCACTGAATTTGAAAAGCACCCGATGTTTTCCCTTGCCTGGATAATCGTAGGCTCTCAAATAATCCAAACTAATTGTGACCTGACTGTTTTTCAGGGATTCGTCAGCACTGATGCTGCGTGCTTCATATATCGACAGGTTTTGGTCAGAGGAATCATTTTCGGGAACAAAACCAAAGGCGTACGAAGAATGTTCCCAAGCTTTGGGCTCGCGGTTCCAGGGCCATTGTACAGAATCGAGGTTGGAATTCTCGTTGTTCTTTATAATATCATTTGCTACCTCATCCAGATTCATTGACTGGTAAAGTGTTACAGCTTCCAAAGCGTTTAATTCTGAAAAATTTTTCATAGGTTTTTCTTTTGCAATTAGTTGATTATAATATTTGTCGGTCGATATCAGGAAAAGGACAGATAGGAATCTTTCACCCATTTTTCATCATTTGCAATTTGCGACCATCCATCTTCCTGCTGATAGATGAAAACCTCGGTTCCTTTGGTCAGGGAACTGATCTTCTCAAAATTGGTTCCTGGTCCTGATCGGACGTTCAAAGTGTTCGAATTCACTACCGATTTCTTCACGTCTTTGGTATTGGCAGCCGAAACCCAATGTTGCGAAGACGATGATATTTTGTACCATTTATCTTTCTCTTCATAGACTCTCAAAACAGCACCAAATACAACTGTACCGCGCTCTTTCACAATTTCATTGGATGAAGCTGGACCTGACCTGACATTAAGAATATTAGATGTCACACTCACATATTTGATCATCTTTTCATTGCCAATTGTTACAGATAGATCTTTTAAACGTGAAGATATAAGTGGAATGAAATATATTTCACAATCTTCGACTTTATTACCACCAAAAAAATGAGTTCCCGGACAAGACTTATTATTGCCGGAACCATTATTTCTTACACCTGTTGCCAAGTTGAACCAATGGTGGTAAACGATCCTATTAGTATCCGCAACCAAACTGAATTTTCTACAAAGATGCGCGGTCACTTCTATGATCGAATCCTTTTGTTCAACGGTCATCACATCTGCTCCTGAATCAAAATTTCCAATATTTTCGATACAGAAAGCATTGGCATTGTTCCCGTAGATACAGGCTGGTGAAGTTTCAAAATTTCGACCTGTCACGATCGAGCCATCGGGAAAGATGGAAATATGTTGCCCAATGTCCACCCATCCATTCAGATTGACGTGGGTATTTTTCATGCCTTTCTGCAATTCGAAGTGGTTATTTCCTTTGAAATGAATATAAGATGGAATGTACGTATGGTGTTGCTGTATTGATAGAATTGTACGAGCGATCTTCAATTTGGATATATAATTACCAAATTCTTCGCGTGTCATCATTGTAAAGCCATACTTTGTTTCCATGTTCTATTTTAAAAGTTTATATTTAAAAAGTTCTTCGATAATGATGTTGATAATTTTGTTGCTGAGCGTCGTGGCGATAAAACGATTTCCCACCGACCTCATAAACGTGTAACCAAGGAATTTCCAGACTCTCACTTTAAAGTCCTTGATGAAAACAAGTTCGTTTCGCTTTTTGATGATAGGAATCGTCGCATTATCTTCTTTTTTTCGCAGATGGTCATAAGTGATATCCACAATTGACTTGAGCCTTTTATTAAGGATTTTTTCCAGCGGCACGAGATCCTTTTGATAATCAATGGATGGAAATGTGAGACCTTTGGTATTTGACTCATTGATGTAAGGATAAAAACGCGTATTGCGGTCCATGATTTGTTTTGATTCAATCCTAAAATCCGGGATAATGGGAATCATTGTTTTGTTGGTCTTATTATCACTGAAAGCATATTTTTCTTTCAAAGGCTCCGACCATTCTGATATTGATGGATGCAGTTCCGCTTCCAAATGAAAATAATAGCGCAGGAAACTCTGACAATTCTTGCGGCCAAGCATGTAGTCGTGCACGCGGAAATCTTTGTTGATAAATCCCGCAAATCCTGACAACGCGCCGCAAGCGATGGTGTTGGGAAGAAGTTCCTTTTTCTCGTTGTAACGCGTTGGCCAGATCATATTCTTGTCGGTACTGTCATCAAACATATCGGTGATGTCATTTTCCTTGAAAGAAGCCTGTTGGCGCAAAGTGGACACAAGTTTTGGAATGGTTTTGAAAAGGTCATCATCCGCCTCCTTCTTTTCCAAACCTTTGGGTAAAATATAGCTTGGAAACGGATCGACCATGATCATTTTATAATTCTTATTGAATTCCTTTCCGATGACCCTGAGTGCTTCTGCGATCGGTTCATTGTTCGTAAGGCCGCCATCTACCGCGGTAAAGTTGTAGAAATCGTCAATCCTGGGAACAAATTTGAATTCATTGCCAAATATCCTTTTGAGGTTTCCGATAATGTAATCTTTGGGTATCTTCTCAAAAGAAACGCTTTTTAATCCCAAAGGGAACGCACCGCTCGCCCTGGCACATTTTAGAAAGAATCTGATGGAATCCTCGTCGTTCAGGTCAAGGTTTAATTTTGAGGTATCACTGTCTTGTTTATTGTTTTGGAAGTAGGCAAATCCTTTGTGGTAAGACATCGTATGGGCCACCTTATTGTTGTCCGAATCATAATAGAGATCTATCGGAATTCCCTTGAGATTGCTTAAAGTCAATAGGACATCAAGATTCGGATTGATGAAATCTGGCAGCACATTGATCTCTATCGACTGTGATTTTAACACAATCTTATCAATCAGCTGATCCATAAATTGGACATTCAAAAGAGACTCCAGCTTGCCATTTTCCAGGTCGCCAGCAGAAAGTAGATATTGGGAGATATCCTCGCTGTCATTCAATCCGAAATTGACCCAAGTATCAAAAAGAATATTATCTCTTGCCTCTGCCGAATATGGATCTGTAACTTCCTTCAAAGCACCTTTTGCAAGACCAATGAGCGATACGGCTGCAGCAATACTTCCCGCAGAAGCACCGGTAAAAATATCAATCACCACATTGGGTTTCGGTACATTCACAGGATCTTCCTTATGTTTTTCTTCCCACAAAAGCAAGGTGCTGAAGAGATAATCCAGCACGCCAGCAGTGTAAGCGCCAGCCGTTACTGCACCAGCCAGCACAAGACCGATGTGGATCTTTTCACCCTTTATTTCTATCGAAAGGTTTTCCATTGCGTTTAAAAATTGAAAAGTTTTCTTTCAAGCATTATTCACTGACTTAAAGTTAATATATTTATTTCATAACCAATCTATCTTAAAAATTATTGTAATGTTAATTTAATCTGATTATTTTTCCATTAATTTTAATCATTCTGATATAGACTTGGAGAAAGCAAAAATTTAGATAATTAATATTTAGTAAAGTTAGTATTTTTTGTATCAAATTTATTTATATTTGTTGATACAATTTATACCAATGTCAAAATTATCAGATAACATCAGAGATCTAAGAGTAAAACAAGAAATTTCGCAGCAAAAAATTGCCGATGCCTTGCTAATCACAAGAGGCCGATATGCAAAATATGAGGATGGCACTTCCGAACCACCGATCGAGATATTGCTAAGACTTTCGAGATATTTTGGGCTCAGCATCGACCTTCTCGTATCGGTAGACATCAGGAAATATCCAACGGAAGAAATGCTCAATCTTCCTAACAATCGAACTTTGATTCCTATCAGTGTGGACAATCTTGGCAACAATCAGATAGAGATCATTCCTCAGAAAGCTTCCATGGGCTACCTGAATGGCTATGCAGATCCAGAATACATCGAAAGTTTGCAGACGATTTCTTTGCCTTTTCTTCGCAATGGGAAATTTCGGGCGTTCCCGGCCCAAGGAGATTCTATGCCGCCGTACAAAGATGGAACCTACATTGTTGGAAAATATATTGAAGACCTTTCCGAATTGAAGACGGACAAAACCTACATCTTCATCACCACCAATGATGGAGTCACTTACAAACGATTTCAGTTCCATGAGGCTAATGGGATCTGTGTCAAATCTGACAACAGTTTTTATGAACCTTACAAGATCCCGTTAGCGGAGATCAAGGAGATCTGGGAATTTGCCTGTAGCATTTCCACTCAGGAGTACGAGCCGGAAGAATTCTCGCAACACAACATCCAAAACCTCTTTATAGATATTAAAAAAGATATCAAAAATATCAATGCTATCATTTCGGATAAAAATTAAAGTTTTGCTTTTTGGCTAGTAAATTCAGACAATATCTTCATAATTTAATATCTTTACAAAAGTGATAATAGAGTATCGCAAATAAAAAGCATTGAGAAATTATGCAATCAGTAATCATCATTCCAAAAAATGAAATTCTAAAACGATATGTTCAGTACTTCTTGTTCTTCAAAAAAGATGACAGATACTCTTTAAATTATACCACTTTCCCGAACAGCAATTTATGCCTTGCAATTTATAAGGCAAATGATATTTCGTACGACAACAAAAACAATCTTTGTAAGATCACAGCTGGAAGTAGTTTCAAAAGTCGAATTTATGGCTTTCACAAAATGCCTTTCTATGTTGATATTGATTCCGTATTGGATCAGATCTGCATTATTTTTCAACCTTCGGCTTTGAGGGCTTTCACCAACGAATCATATGAAAATCTGATGACCTCGGAATTCGTTTTTGAGGAATTATTTTCTTCCGATCAACAGGTTTTGGAAAGAATATTTGAGACCGATGAATTTTCAAAGAGGGCTGAGAAATTAGAGTGTTTACTTCTGGAAAATTTGCAGAACGACATTCCGGAAAAGCTAAAGGAAGCGATGATGCTCATCAATCAAAAAAATATTTTTAGCATTGATTCACTTTCCAAAAACCTTAAAATAAGTGAGGCTACCCTATTCCGATTATTCAAAAATAATCTGGGACAAAATCCGAAGTCCTATCTCAAGACATTGCGATTCAGAAATGTTTTGAATGATATCATTAAACCTCAAAGATCACTGACCAATTTGGCCTATCAAAATCAATATTATGACCAGGCTCATTTTATCAATGACTTTAAAACGCTTGCCGGATTTTCACCAAAACAGTTGGTAGGTAAGATCTCCGTCAATCAAAAAGATCTGACGTGGATCTATAACAATGATCAAAAGTGAATGATTTTTACAATTTTTGAAATTCGGAAATGGTTTTCTTTGTGGGAAAATTATATTAAATGAAAATCCAGATATTTTTACTCTTTGTCCTTTCATCATTCTTCGGTTTCATCAATGCGCAAACCAACTGCAATTGTAATGACGCACTTCAAAATATTATACTCAAAATCGAAAGTGAGTATCCAGGCTTCGCTGTCAAAACCAAAGATAAATTGCTATATAACAGCTTTAAAGAGAATACGACGAAATCTGCCATTGAAAATAAAAATCCGTCAGAATGTCTAGCTATATTGAAAAGCTACACAGACTTTTTCAAGGATAGACACATTTGGGTGCTTCCGAACGAAAATGGATCCCAGCAAAGCATCAATACAAAAACGCTTAAGAATCCGACCCCAAAACAAGCAAACATCAATCTCAAGAAATTTAAAAATCGCGCTAGTAAAATCACCAACGAAATAGAGGGAATTTGGAAAGATGAAAATTACGAGATTGGCATCGAAAAACTGAATGAAAGAGAATATGTAGGCTTTATCATCAATGCAGATTCAAATTTCTGGAAGACCAAAGAGGTTAAGTTTAGATTGTTCACAGATGGAACTTATGAATATTATATGCAGGATCGTTCTTTACAAAAAGGAAAATACACGATCCATGATGGTGGACTCTTGTACTTTGATACGATCAGGTCGGCTTTCACCAGACAAACACCTGCGGCAAGCTTAACACAATCCGAAATTGAAGATAAGATCAATGAAATGAATGGTTTTTTCATCAAACGATTGACGCCAAGAACCACGATTGTAAAAATGCAGTATTTCAGCTACATGTTTGTTGAGAACATCGAAAAAATGATTGAAAAGAATAAAGCACTTTTAGAAAGTTCTGATTTTTTGATCATTGATGTAAGGGACAATGGTGGAGGAACTGACAATGGTTATCAAAAGATATTACCTTACATCGTGACAGGTCCCAGCAGAAGTGTCGGCGTAGAATATCTTGCCTCTCCTACTTTAATTAGTACGACTGAAAAATATTTGCAAGGTCTGAAAAAAGATGCTGAAAAGAACAAAGCCCAAATAGAAGACCTTGAAAACAGGATCAGACAACTGAAAGCCAATCCGGGAAAATATGTGAATTACGATGAAAAGAAGGTACGCATAGAATCAATGGTTCCATCTGTCAAGAGTCCTTCCCAAATCGTTGTTTTAGCGAATGACCATACAGCCAGCGCCGCAGAGAATTTCCTCCTTTTGGCAAAGCAAAGCAAGAAAACAAAAATCATTGGAATCCCGTCCTCAGGCGTTCTTGATTATGCGAATGCCATGTTTTTCGAATATGGTTGTGATAATTACAAATTGCTTATGCCAACATACAATTCTTTTCGACTACCAGATTATCCTATTGATAATATAGGCGTACAGCCGGATATCTACCTCGATGAAAGTGTAAAGGATTGGACACAATTTGCAGTTGACTATCTTGAAGGCCAATAGATTGATCATTATGACAAAATGTGTTAATACCACTTGAATATTATCTTTCAATTTTCTTTATCTTAATAATTACTTCGAGCATAAGAGTGGTTCAAGGTTTGATAATTGTTCAGATTAAAAATTACAGAATGGAAAAAAGGCCGCATTTCAAAGCTACGATCACCTATTTTGCAACAGAAGATGGAGGCATCATCACACCCGTGTCTTCGTGTTTCAGAGCCATCATCAGATTTCCATATGATAACAAAGAACTGATAGCCAACCAGACATTCTTAGAATTTGAACTCGTTTTTCCTGGAGATACGATAAACGCCGATGTTTTTTTGTTAGAGGCCGATGAAACCTTAGAAAAAATATACATCGGATTGGATTTCGAGCTACTTATCAATTCAAATACGATTGCCAGTGGCGTGATCACGGCTATTTATCTCTAATTTATTCAGTTATTATTCTAATGTTTAATACGATGCTTATTAACATTAATCAAGACAAAAATCTACTATGCAGACTCAACCAACAATAGCGCTTCTATCGCCAGGAGACATGGGCACGCAGATATCAAAGTCCTTGATCAAAAACGAATTCAAAGTGATCACTGCTGGAGACGGCAGATCTCAAAAAACGCTTGATAATATTAGGAATACAGGCATTAAAAACACAGGTTCTTTGGAGAATACGGTTGACAAGGCAGATATCATCCTTTCGCTCACCAGTCCAGAGGCAAGTTTGGAAATGGCAGAAAAGATTTCTTTTTGTCTTCAGAATTCTAATAAAAAAACCTTGTACGTTGACCTCAATTCCAACACGCCAGATGTGGCTTTGGCAATAGAAAAACTTTTTGCTTCGATTGATATCACTTTCATCAATGGCGCAGTAATGGGTGCTTCAAAAGATATTCCAGAGACGGCCGTTTTCGTGTTAAGTGGAATCCATAGAAAGCGATTCAGTGATCTTTTTGGTCATATTTTCAAAATAAAAGATGCTGGAGAAAAGACAGAGGCTGCATCGGCATACAAGCTACTTTTCTCGATGGTCAACAAAGGAATGAATGCGCTATTTTTTGAAACGATGACCGCTGCTTGTCATTTCGGCATTCTGGATGAGCTGAATGACAGTCTTCAGGACTTCCTTCCGGGAACCTATCAGGATCTAATGAAGACCACACCGACCTATCCACAACATCTTTTCCGAAGAATCGACGAGATGAAAGGCCTCAGCCAGATGCTGGAAAATGAATCACTTCCCAGTGTGATAGGCTCTGGCATTGCCAAAACTTTCGAGACCGTTTATCAATCAAAAATCTTCGAAGGTGAAGAGCCAAAAAATGTCATCGAAACATTTCAGAATTTTAAAAAATTAAAATGAAATAGATTTCGACATTGAGTTTTTTTCAAAATTAAAAAGGCTGAAAAAATTTAAGGCACTTGGTTTGTTAAGCCAAACTTATGAGCGATCAAAAACCGAGTTATCTTAATTTCAGGTCTGAAGATTATTTCTGGAAACCCGATATTGATTATCGTGCGCATCCTGAAATGTACAAGGTTGGAAAGGGCGAACAGGGCGTTTTGATCTGTAAACCTTACAAAGGAGAAATTGGAAAATACTGGCGTTTCAAAAATGCAGAAATTGCGAAAGAAAGTTCGGAGAAGATTTATTCTCTATTTGAAGACTATCTCGCAAAGGACGAATTTGTGGGCGCAGACATGGCGAGAAAATATCTTCAGATGGGTTTTACGAGAGCCAGAAGGTATTATAATTACAAAGGTGGTAAAAAGTACGATGCAGAAAATAATCATGAATTATTACAACGTGGCACTGGTAATCCTGAGAAAGCAAAAGCTGCAGATATCTTTTATAAAAAATGGAAACTGGCAGAAGAAAATGAGACCTACTCCCAGCTAAAAATCGATTGGAAAAAGAAGTTTGGATAGATACTATTCTAAGAAGATCCACTTCAAACTTTTGTACGTCGTTTAATATTAATAATAAAAATTATGTTGAAAAAAGGAGATATGGTCAAATGGAAATTTCGCTATGGCGAAACCCAAGGCATCATTACAAAGATCCATATGAAAGATTTTGTTTTCATGGATCGGCAACGAAGAGCCTCTGAAGAAAATCCCCAATATGAGGTCATGAGTGAGAAAACTGGAAAATCAGCCGTTCACAAATCGGCAGCTTTAAAAAAAATTTAGACGAAAATATTAGCAATTAATATCTTCTGTGCATTGTTCGATTTCCTTCATATTTGTTTCAGAATAAATATTGATTTATCTTTACTCACTATTTGCGGTGCTATGATTGAGAATACCTTTGGCAAGAACATTGTGCCTGAAAATGATGCGAAACGCCTTGATGCACTGCATCGTTACAGGATTACAGATACACCATCAGAAGAGTGTTTCGACGGTATCGCCAGACTGGCAACACAGATCTTCAATGTTCCGATTTCACTATTGTCGTTGGTTGATGCGGAATCTGTTTTCTTCAAAGCCAACATTGGAATGGGAAAAGCGAAAGAAGCCAATCGTGGGAAAAGTCTTTGCGCTCTCGCCGTTCTAGACAAGGAAGTCACCGTTTTCGAGGACGCTTTGAAGGAACCTTGCCTGATGGCCAATCCCAATGTCATCGGTGATTTCGGACTGCGATTTTACGCCGGAGCTCCATTGGTCACCCATGATGGATTCCTGATCGGCACTTTATGCATTATCGACCAAAAACCACGAGAATTCACCAAAGCCGACAGATCGATCCTTGAAGGTCTTGCTAAAGTGGCAATGGACCAGATAGAATTGAGAAGATCCGCGCTGGATACCATCGATGAATTGAAAAATTCCAATACCCAATTGACCAAAACGCGACAAGACTTAGAAGCTGCTGTTCAAAATCTGGCAGAGTTCAATGTGGAAATGGAAGCGACGAATGAACAGCTTAATTTGGCCAATGAAGAACTGAACATTTCCTACGACCTTACAAATACATTAAATAAAGACCTTCAAAACAGCGAATTGCGACTTCAGTCCTTTATCAGCAAAGCACCTGTAGCTTTTGGGATTTTGTCTGGCAAAGAATTGGTCATAGAGGTCGCGAATGACATGATCCTCAATATTTGGGGAAAATCCAAGGACGTGATCGGAAAACCTATTACGCAAGCATTGCCTGAATTGAAAGAGCAACCGTATTTTTCTTTGCTGGAGCAGGTTTACATCTCAGGGAAAACCTATCTGGGAGACACAGCTCTCGTAAAGTTGGAATCTGATGGCATTCTAGATGACCACTATTACGACTTCATCTACGAACCGCTGAAAAATGAAAACGAAGAAACAGTTGCCATCATTGTAATTGCCAATGAGGTGACAGAGCGTATCAACAAAAGATTGGCGTTGGAAGACCTCAATCAGCAACTTCAGATTGCACTTCGCGCAGGTGAGTTGGGTACTTACAATCTTGACCTTGTGACCGGCGAGATCACCAGCTCGTCCCAATGCAAAGCGAATTATGGGCTTACCAATGAGCATCCATTTGGTTTTGATGAATTAATGACGATCATCCTTCCAGAATACAGGGATGATTTGAAAGAAAAAATAAATCAGTCCATAGAAAATCGCTCATCCTTCACTGCAGAGTATCTTGTGAGATGGCCAGATGAGTCCTTGCATTGGATAAGTGCCTCTGGCCAACCGAGTTTTAATGACGAAGGCACTGCTACCAATATGATCGGCGTCACCGTGGATATTACCAAACGTAAAAATTACGAGACCCAGAAAGATGATTTTCTTGGCATCGCCAGCCACGAGCTGAAAACACCTATTACCAGCCTCAAAGCAACACTACAACTACTTCAGCGATTGCGTGACCAACCAACGCACGAGATGATCCCAAGATTGATAGACCAATCGGCCAACAGCCTGGAAAAACTTAATAAACTGGTAGATGACCTACTGAATATCCATCGTGTGACCGGCGGACACCTCGACCTTTCTAAGGAATGGTTCACTGTTTCTGAAATGCTTACAAGTTGCTGCGACCACGTCCGAATCGATGGCAAACATGACCTCGTCATCAAAGGTGACCTCAATGCAAAGATGTATGCAGATGAGCATAGGATTGACCAAGTGGTCGTTAATTTCGTGAATAATGCAGTCAAATATGCGCCACATTCCAAGACCATAGATCTGATCGTAGAACAATTGAAAGACTGCGTAAAAATAACAGTAAAAGATTATGGAGAAGGCATCGATGCTGCAACGCAACCCTACATTTTCGACCGCTATTACAGAGCTAGTCATAAAGGAAAAGGTTATTCTGGTTTAGGTTTGGGATTGTACATCTCAGCTGAGATCATCAAAAAACATGGTGGCGAGATTGGTGTAGATAGCGAGCTAGGCGAAGGAAGCAGATTCTGGTTTACCATTCCAAATTAAGTAGTAAAATTAAGTTTAACAGATTTAATGATATTATAAATTTAATAATACGCTTTAAGGGCATAATTTTGGTTGATCCTATTCAACCAAACAAATGTGAAAAATCTACCTTTCACAAAATAATATCACATTAAAAAAGAGAATATTGGAACCAAATATTAACAGCCAAACGATAAATAATAATTTAAGCAATAATATTTATCTACAAGCGCTTAATTCAGCAAGATCTGGTATTATCATCACAGACAATCAACAGCCGGACAATCCGATCATCTACTGTAATACAGCATTTGAAAACATTACTGGCTATTCTCACAACGAGATCATTGGACACAACTGTCGTTTTTTGCAATCTCAAGACCGTTCTCAGCCAGCAAGGCAGATCATCAAAGATGCTGTAAAGAATGGTGAAGAATGTGTACTGGAAATCAGAAACTATAAAAAGAATGGCTCTTTATTCTGGAATGAATTGACCATTTCCCCTGTAAAAGATATCGACGGAACAGTGACGCATTTCATTGGTGTTCAGAATGATATCACAGACCGCAAAAGACACGAGAACGAAATGCGCGAGGAGAAAGCTTCTGTGGAAAAGAAAATCGTTGAACGCACCAAGGAACTTCATGACAATGAGGCATTTCTCTCAAGTATTATTCAAACAGTGAGAGAAAGCCTATTGGTTTTAGATGCTGACTACAAAGTCTTGAGTGCCAACACACACTTTCTAAATTCCTTCAAAGTAACCACTGAAGATACCATTGGAAAAATACTTTTTGAATTGGGAAATCACCAATGGGATATCGAAGCTTTGAAAGTCCTTTTGACCAAAATATTACCGACCAATAATCCTGTCATTGATTTTGAAGTGGAACACGATTTCCCTTACATCGGCAAAAAGATCATGTTGGTGAATGCCTATCGTGTCGAGTTTGAAGGACAATATAAAGACCGCATCCTCATTGCGATCGAGGACATTACAGACAAAAAAGAGGTAGACCGCCGCAAAGACGACTTTCTATCCATCGCAAGCCATGAGCTGAAAACACCGTTGACGACCATCAAAGGATTTATCCAACTTCTGGAGAGAATGGTTCCGAAGGATTCCTCAGAGAAATTTGTATCAACTCTCGGAAAAGTTTCTATTTATGTAGATCGCCTCAACAATCTGATATCCGAACTTTTGGACACTTCAAAAATACAATCTGGCAATATTGAGATCCATAAAGATCCCTTTGATATTGATAAATTGGTGCATGATACGGTAGAAAATCTTGCATTAGCGACACCAGAATACAAGATCAGTATCAACAGCGATACAAAGGCAATCATCCTTGGCGATGAGCTGCAGATATCTCAAGTCATTACCAATCTCGTTTCGAATGCCATCAAATATTCTCCCGGAACTGACAAGGTCGATGTCTACTGCAATAGGGTCGGAAATTTCGTCAAAGTATCAATAACTGATTACGGGATGGGAATCAGCCAGCAAGACCAGACCAAGATCTTCGAGAGATTCTTCCGAGCGAGAGATATTCAGAAAAAATTCCCTGGGATGGGAATAGGCCTTTACATTTGTCATGAGATCATTGCCAATCACAACGGAACACTTTGGGTAGAAAGTGAGATCGGCGCAGGTTCAACATTCAATTTCACATTACCGATTATGCAAAGCTAAAAATGGAAAATAAAAAAATAATGATCTGCGATGATGATGCAGGAATACTGGAAGTATTGGAAATGATGCTCGATATAGAAGGCTACACGGTTTTTACCGAAAGCAACAGTACCAATCTTATGAAAGGCATTAACGAAAACAAACCCGACCTTTTGTTGATGGACCTTTGGATGCCAGTCTTGTCAGGTGACCAATTGCTGAGAACCATCAGAAGCACAAAAGAACTTGAGGATCTTCCCGTGATCATTCTTTCGGCAAGTGTGGACGGAAATGAGATCGCAGACAATGCTGGCGCAAATGGATTTATTGCAAAGCCTTTTGACATGGATGCCGTGTCGATACAGATCCAGAACATTCTACAAAATACTTAGTGATTTTCATTAATGAAATCCGCGATTCATTATTCCATCATAATAAGATTTATTCGATAACGGCAGTTTTGACCTGCACCGTGTGCGCAGAAAAGTAGCCTAGCGCGCCATTGCTGATATTGCTTGGTGGATTTGTAGGTGTCACGCCGCCGCCCGATCCACCACCAGACAGCTGAAGTAATGCTGAATAGAAAGTATAGACCTTATCATCGATACATTGCATCTCTACTGTGATCGTATCTCCTACTTTCACTTTTATATTATCATCTTCATCATCATTCGGAAGTAATAATGGGCGTTGGTTGGGCAATCCATTATTGACATTATCAGAAAATTCTGCGAAGTTCTTGGTAGAATGGTCATTGACGTAATAGCTGAAAAGATATCGGTTTCCCAAAGTCTGAGGATCTGTGAAAATTGGCAAAAGCGTGTAGCTCAACTCTCCGGCAACCAGAAAAGAATCTTGTGCTAAACCTTCAAAAGTAACAGTTTCCGGCATTGTACTTTCTGAAATGTATTCTTTTCCTTCCGCCAGTATCTTCAAAGTATAGGTTCGTCCCGATTGTCCCTGGAATGTGTAAGTTTGATAAAATCCATTTCCTATATATTCCAACACTTCTGTTTGACCCAGATCATCGCTCAAAGTTACTTGCGCGTCCTCTATTGGTGGATATTGATTGGCCTGGGTAAAAGCCACCGACTTTGTGATCCTCACGTAATATGGACCGGCTTGATCTGTGATATTTCCTTCGATAACGATCTTTCCGCTTTGATCTTCCAGATCTAGATCGATTTCCTTTTCACAAGAAACGATCAGAAAAAAGGTTAATAGGATCAATAATATGTTTTTCATAATTAGAATTTGAAATTATAAGTGATGTTGGGAACCCAACGGAAAAGTGAGGTCTGCATGGCTCGCGTTGTTCCTGGTCGATCCGGATTATCTTCAAAATTGATGATATAGGCATTTTCCCTTCCATAAATATTATAGATCCCAAATGACCAGGAACCTTTGAAGCGTTTTTTGGAAGTTGGCTCGTAGGTCGCGCTCACGTCCATTCTGTGGTAAGCGGGCATTCTGTCAGCATTTCGGTTGCTGTATTGGAAAATGGTCTGTCCATTCAGTTCATATTTTCCAGTTGGGAAAGTGACCGCATTTCCTGTGCTGTAGAGGAACAGTCCCGAGAAAGACCATTTTGGATTCAGCTCGTAGGTAGCAACCACGGAAAGGTCGTGGGTTTTGTCCACTCGGGCATTGTACCAATCGTTGTCATTGATGCCGTTTATTTTTCTTTCTGCTTTTGATAAGGTGTAAGAGATCCAGCCTGTCAGTTTTCCGCTTTTCTTTTTGGCAATCAGTTCTAGTCCGTACGCTCTACCCTTTCCGAACAGAAGTTCACTTTCTACATCGGCAGCAGTGTCAAAGGTAATTTGCGCTCCATTTTTATAATCGATTTGATTCTGCATTGATTTGTAGTAGATCTCTGCATTCAGTTCGTAATTATTGTTGTTAAAATTCCTGCTGTAGCCTGCGCTGATCTGGTCAGATATCTCAGGCTTCACAGTGTAGCTGCTGCCAATCCATTGGTCTGTGGGATTACCACTTCCGCTGGTGCTGAGCAAATGTAGATTCTGTGTATTTCTAGAGTAGCCACCTTTCACGCTGCTCACTTCATTGATCCTATAATTGGCGGTGATCCTCGGTTCGAGATTGACATACGTCTTCCCGAATTTTCCTTTTTCTAAAAATTCTGAGCCGATGATCATTCCGTTTTCGTAAGTGTTGTAGGTATCGCCACCCAAAACACTGAACATTGAAAGTCGCAAACCATAGTTGATTGTCAACTTTTCTGTTGCTTTGAAATCAACATTGATGTACAATGCATTTTCCCAAGAGTATCTCGGGTTTCGTGGAAAACTGCTGATGCTGGTTCCAGATGCACTGCTTGGCGAGATCGTGTGATAGATCGATTGCAAACCAAATCGCACAGAATGTTTGTTGCCTGCAAACCAAGTGAAATCCTGTTTCAGGTTCCAGTCCTCAATTTGAGAATCGAGTCCGAAAGTATTGTCATTACTGGTGAGACTGACATTGTAGTTATAATTGCTATAAATGAAAGATGTATTGGAAAACAACTTGCTATTGATGATGCTGTTCCAGCGAAGTGTCGCTGTTGTGTTTCCCCAATCGGTCGCAAACGTATCACCTAGACCCAGAACATCTCTACCAAAATAACCTGATAAGTACAACCGGTTGTTGTCATTGATCTGATAATTGGCCTTTAAATTCAGATCATAAAAATAAAGTTTGCTGTCTCTGAAATCATCGGTGGTCTTCAGAAAAATATCGGCATAAGTTCTCCTGCCAGAAACGATGAAAGACGACCGCTCTTTTTGGATCGGACCTTCAACGCTCAATCGACTGCTGATCAAGCCTATTCCGCCAGCCACGTTGTAGTCTTTGTTATTCCCATCTTTCATTTTGACATCCAAAACAGAAGACAATCGACCTCCGTATTGCGCTGGACTATTTCCTTTGATAATGCTCGCATCTTTGAGCGCATCACTATTGAACGTGCTAAAAAAACCAAGCAAGTGAGAAGCATTGTAAACCGGCGCCTCGTCCAGAAGGATCAAATTCTGATCCGTAGCGCCACCTCTTACGCTGAAACCACTACTTCCTTCACCATTGCTTTTAATGCCTGGCAAAAGCTGGATCGTTTTCATCACATCTTTTTCGCCAAACAGAACAGGAAGTTTTTCAATTTGTTTAATGCTCAACGTTTCTGTTCCCATTTGTGCAGATGAGAGATTCTTATCTTTCTTCACCGCTGAGATCACGACCTCATCGATATTGGTGGTCGTCTCCTTTTCTTCCTGACTCAACTGAATATTGACCTTGATATCTTCTTCAACATTAATGATCTGTTGGAAATCTCTGAAACCTGGATTGGAGATCATCAATGTATAAGAACCTTTCGGAAGCGAAAGCGAGTAAAATCCGTACTCGTTGGCATTAATGGAAATGGATGGATCTTCTGCCACTTTCACAGCCACACCGATGAGCAATTCGCCGTTTCTCTGATCTTTGATGGTACCGCTGACCGAAAAATTCTGTTGGGCAAAAACAACGGTGCTAAAACAAATCGCCGCAATGGAAGCTGCAATTTTAAAGGAGGATATCTGCATTGAGGTGTATTACGCAGTAAAGATAAAGTTTTCGAACCTGAAATCTAAAGTGACAATAAAATTTAAAAGAAAATTAAAACCAATAAGACCAATAAAAATGGTAAAGATATGGAGCATTAATATTAAAAATCTTTATTTACGATATTATCTTAGGTCAAGGTAGAAAGAATCTAACTCAACTACATTTGTTAAAGAATTAAGACAACAAAATATTACAACAAATTAATCACACTAAAAAATTAAATTATGAGCACACTAAAATTAAAAGACGGAACAGAGATCTTCTACAAAGATCAAGGCGAAGGACCAACTTTGATGTTTCACCACGGATGGCCTTTATCATCAGACGATTGGGATTCACAGGTAATTTTCTTCCTGCAAAGAGGTTACAGAGTCGTGACACACGACAGAAGAGGTCATGGTCGTTCCAGCCAAGATATCTACAATCACACCATTGAACAATACGCTTCTGACGCAGCGGAATTGGTAGAATTTCTAGACCTAAAAGATGTTGTCCACATCGGTCATTCCACAGGCGGTGGCGAAGTGATCCGTTATGTAAATAAATATGCTAACGGAAGAGCGAAAAAAGCGGGTTTAATCAGCGCAGTTCCGCCAATTATGGTAGCAAGTGATGAAAATCCTGATGGAGTTCCAATGTCGGTTTTTGATGGTATCAGAGAGCAGACTTTGAACAACAGACAACAGTTTTATATAGATTTGACAATACCTTTCTACGGCTACAACAGAGAAGGTGCAGATGTGAAAGAAGGCGTACAAAGAAACTGGTGGAGACAGGGAATTATGGGTGGAATCGTGGCACATTATGACGGGATCAGAGCGTTTTCTGAGACTGATTTTACAGAAGATTTGAAAAATGTTGATATTCCGGTTTTGGTACTTCACGGTGAAGATGACCAGATTGTGCCTTATCAAAATGCGGCGTTGAAATCAATTAAATTGTTGAAAAACGGAACCATAAAAACATATCCAGGTTTCCCTCACGGAATGCCGACTACGGAAGCAGCGACAATCAACAAAGATCTTTTGGATTTTATTGAAGCTTAGTTCTATTAAATCTTATCAACTTACATTAATCTAAAAACCCTTATGAATGATCTGCATAGGGGTTTTCAGTATGATGTAATGAAGGTTTCAAAATATTTACAGTACTGTAAATTGCCAATCTGTTGCCTAATCCACCAAGATCAATTATTATTGTTCTCAGATTATAAAATTACAGAATTTCTAAATCAACAAAATGATCAACCTTTACAGAAAAACAGCTTTGATAGAAGGTGTTTCTTATCTGATCCTGCTCTTCATCGCCATGCCAATGAAATACTTTTTCGACATTCCGGAGGCTGTGAAATATTTTGGTTGGATCCACGGCATCTTATTCCTCGTATTTTTTGTCTTTCTGATATTGGCGTGGATCAAATATCGCTGGAGCATTTTTCGTATTGCGCTTTATCTAATTGCCTCGGTCCTTCCCTTCGTTCCTTTTATTCTGGACAAGAAGTTAGAAAAAGAATATCCACAGTAAAACATTACATCATCCCATTTTTTTGTCTAATGTTTTGATGAGACGTTTTTGTGATGAGTTACAATCCATTTGCTTTGTCGAATTGGTCTAAGGCAAGACTTAAAAGATGCTCTTTCTCGTAGACTTTCTCGTACAGAGATTTTTTCTGTTTCGCTAATTCAATAAGTTGATCTTGAGCCAACTTCAGATCTATATCGTTTGATTGACCGATGATTTCCTGCTGCTCTATTTCCTTTCGTTCAAAGAAGTGAAGGTCTTTCAAAGCTCGATAATAATCTATTGCTGAAATTTGAAGTGTTTCCCCTTCTGGAATGCCATCAGTAGAAAGCAATTCAATACTGTCGATAAGCTTGTCAAATTCAGTGGCCTGCTGATCAATAGCCGCCGAGGCACCTTTGAAATCACCTTTTGCCAAAAAGTTCATTTTTTTGTTTCCAGTTCCATCTTTTCCAAGAATGATGCGAAATGCTACGCGTTCCTTTTGGATAATGCTTTCCCTAAATTCAGCGGTCTTAGGAGACTTACAGGAATTCAGGACTACAAATAAAAATGCCAGTAGAAAAATTCTCAACTTCATAGCGATATTGTTTTATGATTGTCAAAATTAAATTATGGAAATCATTCGACATGGAATATTAAATAAGGATTTATTGTCTTCAATATATAGCTAAACTTTTTTTTATCAAAGAAGTAGGCAAACGATTTTTACCTTTCAAAATAAATAGAGACGCATAACTATTACACGTCTCTATTTTAAATTTATAAAATAATTTCGGAAATTGAAAAATTAACCACTTCCTCATCAGCTTATTTTTTGATCACCTTAAAAGCTTTCGGAGAATCTTCGATGGTCAACATGTAAACGCCACTAGGCAAATTCGCAATATTAATGCTACCATTACTGAAGCGGCCTTGTTTTACAATTCCTCCTGCTGCGTTGAAGATCACAAATGCAGAATCACGCCCAATGTTGTTTTTTGAAACAAGGTTCATAACATCTTTTACAGGATTCGGATAAATTTGAAGATCAGCATTGTTTTGATCCTTTATTGTGATCACCGTATTAAGCGTTGTTTCTTCTGAATTTTCTGTATAAGGCAGATCCGCCATATATCTTTCTGTATCCTTTACACATCTTACGCCCATCGCAGCTTGCGGATAAAATCCGGTTCCTGATGCCAATTTTCCTCCAAATCCAGATGTACTGCTGATATTGAGCCCGATTGCATATCCCGTGTAGAAATCAGCAGGCGAACTCGTCCAAAGTCCGGTCTGATATCTGTAATTGTCGGCATTTGGATAGTCGCTTCTGGCATTTTTCCAGTCGTTCCCACCCAGAATTCCACGTATTCCTGTCGTTGGAATATTACCAATATCATATTTCGATCCAGGAAAACTGAAAACCCATCCGGACCTACTGGTAGGCGCTGTAGTCTCTGTTGTGATGGAAAGTGTGTAGCCTGGATATTGTCTCGCATTTACAGCATTGTTCACAGAGCTTCCCGTGAGATCTGCAATTGTGCTTTGAACGATACCGTAATTAGCAAAAGTCCCGGAAGTATTGTAACCATTATAGAACCAAGGTGATGAGCCTTTTGCATACGAACCATTGTTGCCCGCAGCAAAAAGGTTGGCATTCGCAGTATCTGGCACTCTCCAACCTCCCGGGCAAGGGTCATAAACTGATTTTTCTGTGGCATGTCCCCATCTGTCTTGCGCCAGTCCATTTTCATCGGATATCCAATCTTTTACCTGTTGTGATTTGATGAAAAGAGTTCCGGCATCTTCCATTCCTAGCTCATTGCCAGTTTTGGATCTGAATAGGAATTGCATTGGATTCTCAGTGCTATATTTTATGACTTTTCTAATCTTTTCGTTCTTAGGATCTGAATTAGCGATTCCTGCAGCTGACCTGTAAACGTTCCACTCTCTTGAATATCCGGTATTATCTGTGGAAGAAAAGAGTGCGTCAGTAACAGGATTTGACACACCTAAAATAACATTGTTATTAGCATCTATACCAATCTGTCTATAAACATTATAAGTCGCAGCCACTTGCACACTATTCGCGTGAGCAGAGATGTATTGGGTTCCACCAGGATTGTGGAATGTTGGCAAAGGATCTTTCCTTCCCCATTGATAATGAAGACCTCCAGACTGTTGGATTTGAGTTTTGGACTTCAATTCTGTCGCAAGATCTGGTCTCAACAATTCAGATGGCAACTCATGCAAAGCGCCGAGATTCCTATCCATAAAAGTAGTTGTAAGAGGTGTTCCTCCTTTTGCAGGATGTACAATCTGCTCGTTCGTAGTTGGGATGATTCCGCCATTCTCAATAGATTCGGTGGTATAGGTAATTTGATTTTCCTCAGACAGCGGATTTGTAACCGGCGCCCAAATGTGCCAGCTCCACAAAACCTTATCAGGATTTGTCACTCCCCAAACACCGCTATTACCCTTATGGAAGGCTACTACAGCATTCCCTTTTTTCTTCGCAGCGATTGTCACCTTCATTTGCTGATTTGGATAGGTCCCAACAATTTGAATTTTTTTGATCAAACTTTGGTTATCGGTCCATACCACACTTCCCGTTTCGACATTTCCCGAAGGAAGTTGATTATTTTCAGAAAGGTAGAGTTTGTGCATAGCATAAGCTTTTTTAAGACTGATGACCAACTCTCTGTCTTGTGACAGATTATCATTTTCATCACCTGTCATGACCACAAAACTATTAGACTCCTTTGTCCATGCTTTATAATCTGTTGCGTCAACATCTGTGGACAAAACATATTCCGTGTTGTAAAATTCAGGTAATTGTGCCATGTTTGGGTCTTTCATACATCTTACCGCTCCCAAACCATTTGTTTTGAAGGTTTGATTGACGTAGATCCCGTTCCAACCGGTGGTGGAAACGTCTGCTCTTGTAGGATCATTGCGGATAATGGTACCTCTCGCACCACCGATGCCGTAAGTGGCATTAAGCAAAATGCCATCAGAGGCTTGATCTTGATAAACAACTTGTGCAGGATTTCCACCATTTGCAGCATAAAAGATATAATTTCCCGTGGTTGGCATCAATCCTATTTTTCTATTATCAGTTCTATTGAAGTCTATTCCTCTGCCAGGATAAACTTTCACACCGATCAGCGCCGCATTGATGGAATTAGGCAAAACCTGACTGTAAGCGACATTCGTGTCATCATTGAATCCACTGTTTTTTCTTCCTAATGGATTGAGGTTGTTATTGACAGTAGTTCTTCCATAGTGAGAAGGAACTCGCCACCCATTTGGGCAAGGATCATATTCAGATTTTATCTCATACGACTTACTATCCACCGCTAATGAAATGATATTACTCGATGCATTGCTATGAAGACCTTTTCTGTTGTCAGACCATAGATCCCAAGTTTCTATTAGATCCGCATTGGAATTGTTGCTTTTATATTGCTGGTTGGAAAACCAAGTTCCATCGTTTGTACCATGCGTAATGATGTCAATCGGATTATTGATGGAATATCTGATATTTCCATTAATGTTATTCGTACCAGTATCATTTCCTCTTTGTTTTACAGATATTGGAGCGGACTGCAAAGTTGCATAGGCATGTCTTCTGCTTCCGACATCGCCAGTCACTTCATAGAATGAGCCGTCTTTGTATTCCAATGGCGGTACTGGATCTTTCCTTCCCCATTGGTACATCATGCCTCCAGACTTGTGCCAGTCGTGACCAAGAAAGCTGGCGTTGGTTGCGCCAAGATTCCGATCCATATATTTTGGCGTGAAAGTCTGGTTCTGAATATCAGTTTCAAAACCTTGTCCATAAAGTGCGCCGTCCTCAGGATTGTCCGTCACCCAAACATGCCAGGTCCAATAGATCACGCCATCGACCTCGAATGCGATGCTGGCATTACCTTCACCTTTGGTTTTATCAATTATAATTTTAATTTTGGCGCTCTCACCTGCTCCCTCAATAGAAGTGGAACTGATCAAGCCATTCACATCTTCCCAAAACACCGTGGCAGCCTGCTGACCATTTTGATCGATCGGCGTATAGGAACCAGCGTCGTTCTGCATATATCTCCCTTTTTGCCACATTTGATAGGCTTTTGCAATAGGAATGTAAAGTCCGTCAGTTTTCGTACCATCTGGCAAAAGACCATCAACATAAAAGATATAGCTATTGGGAGCATGCGTATGATCTTCGACCAACTGTTGATAATTATTTTTATCACTGGGGGTCATCATCTCTTCTGTTCTCAAAGTTAAGTTAGCATCATTTATGTTCGATGAGGAATCATTGGATGCTACTTTTGAGACCGTGTTTTGTCCATATAATAACACAGTACAGAAAAACAAGGATAAACTATATATCTTAAGCATTTTACTTTATTTAACAAACATATTACAATTAACATGCTAATATATCAACAATAAAACATTATCTATAATAATATTAATAAAATTTTACATTAACTCTTTTGTAAGCATTAAAAAGACTTTTCCATATCTTTGTCACATCTATGATTACCAGAGAAAATTTGTCCGATAAAGAGTTCAGTCAGGAGATGATCATCCAGGCACTTGTCGCATCTCCTGCACCAACAGCGATATATTCCGGGGAAGATGTGATCATCCGTTTTGCTAACGAAGGCATGCTGGCCCTCTGGGGCAAAGATGAATCCGTGATTGGAAAACCATTGCTGGAGGCAATTCCCGAATTGGAAGGACAGCCCTTTCTAGAATTGTTGCAGGAAGTTTGGCGTTCTGGCAAAACTTATTCTGTGTATGAAGCACCTGCAAAATTGATTAAGGACGGCGTGGAAACGCTGGACTATTTCGATTATGAATATAAGGCACTTGTCGACTCTAATAATAAAACATGGTGCATACTCAACACGGCACTTGAGGTGACATCTCGCCGAGAATTCCTGCAACAGATCAAGGAGAAAGAATTAAAGGAAAACGCGCTCAACGAGGAGATGGCCGCAACGCTTGAAGAACTGACATCGACCAACGAAGAACTCAACAGGTCGATGCAGCAACTTGACCAAAGCAGGGAATATATCCGAACGATCATAGAGCAAGCACCAGTTGGAATTGGGATGTTAAAAGGTCCGGACCATATCATCGAGATTGCCAATCCAGCCATTCTTACAATTTGGGGTCGTAATGAATCCGAAGTTATCGGTCGTCCACATGAAAATGCAAGACCAGAGTTGAAAGGCCAACCGGTCAATAAATGGCTGAAAGAAGTCTACCAAAGCGGAAAAGCTAAGATAAATACAGAATTCACGGTCAACTTACGCCACAATGATGGATTGAGAGAAGCCATCGTGAATTCCATATATCAACCAATTTTTGCGGAAAATGGTGAGATCTCGGGTGTTCTTGTCATCATCGAGGAGATCACCGAACAAGTTCTGGCGCGCCGAAAGAATGAAAATGACCAGCAGATGTTGGCCCTAGCCATAGACGCGGGTGAGCTTGCAACTTTCTATTATCAACCCGCAACCAACTTGTTTTCCGGGAATAATCTATTGAAAAGTTGGTTCGGATTGTCGTCGGAAGAAAATCTAGACTTGTCCGTTGCATTGGCGGCCATCTTACCAGAGGATCAGGACCGCGTCACTATAGCTATCACCAATTCGCTTTCCAAAGATTCCGATGGTCACTATTCCATCGAATATAGGATCCAGAATAAAATAGACAAAAAGATCCGTCTACTACAGGCCAGCGGAAGGGTTTTCTATGATAAAGAAGGCAATCCAATAAGCCTCAATGGTACGCTGCGGGATATCACAAGACAGAAAAAGGAGGAGGAACGAAAGGATGATTTCATGGGAATGGTCAGCCACGAGCTCAAAACACCACTGACGTCGCTGAAGGCATATATCCAGATCTTGCAACGTTTGGAAACCAGCGGGCAAGACTCCAAACAGCAAAACATATTGGAAAAATGTTTGAAGCAGGCGGATTACATGAATAGCATGATCAACGGTTTTCTGAATGTATCAAGACTTGACTCTGGACAATTGCACATCGAAAAAAGAGCTTTTGACTTTCAGACGCTATTCTCAGAGATCGAGGACGAAGTACTTTCAGCCAACGATACGCGTCATTTTATCTTTAAAGCAGCTGGACAAACTCAGATTCACGCGGATCGCGAAAAGATATCGCAAGTCCTTCATAATCTCATCGGAAATGCAATCAAATATTCGCCACCTGGGACCATGATCACAGTAGAATATCTTAAAGTTGATGAAAGCACTTTGAAGATCAATGTTCATGACCAAGGAATAGGCATATCCGAAAATGACCAACATCGCATCTTCGACCGTTATTACAGGGTGAAGGATATGAAAAGTAGGTCTATCTCCGGATTTGGCATTGGACTTTATCTTTCTAAAGAAATTATTGAACTTCATAACGGTACCATCCAGGTGAATAGTTCCAAAGAAGAAGGAACCACGTTCTCAGTGATCATTCCGATTGATTAACTAAATAGAATAATAATCAAAGGCGGAAAATAAAATATTTCATTATAAATTTATCGATCAAAGAAAGAACCTTTTCCAGTCAAAAATTCAATGGTGGAATCACTGCGGTTGGTACCGATCAATTTGTCGTTTTTAATTTTAAATGATTTAAAATCTTCTAAGCCATCAATCAATATCTGATTGCCATTGATTTGATAAGTATAGTTTTTTTCATTAATAATGCGAAGGCTAGAGGCCACTCGTAGATTCGTTACTGTCACATGGTCATGATCAAACTTTAATTGCAAGAGCATATAAACATAGTATGCGCCATTGCTGGTCAATGCGCACGACTGGCTCAACTGCCCAACATAGGTTTTACCTTCTACTCTATTTTTCGGAGAATTTTGGATTTCTTTTTTTGGTAAATTTTTAAGACTTGTTTGGACAGCATCTACCTTTTGTACGGTTGTGGCCGTATCGCTCACTTTTTTAATGACTTTTTGTTTTCCAGCTTCGCCGCATGAAAAAACAAACAGAACAGAGATAATAAGCTGTACTTTTATTCTTAATAGAGAATTGTTCATAAGCAATATTAATTTTAGTTTAAATTACTATTCATCAGCCACTTATTCCAAACACCATTAGTTAGATTATAAAAGATTCAAATCATCTTTCGTACCATTTCAACTATCACTCGCTGTTACAACAAAATGATAGATTGTAATATTTTTTAATCAGATTTTAAAGTTACTATTAATTTTTTGCTAGCCTAATAGGTTCAAGCATTATAAAATCGACCGAAAAGCATAATGTTTTCACAAATAGGATTCTGGACGTAGCGCAGGCATCAATCTTGTAAAATATTCAGTACACTAAATCATTATCATTATGAACAACGACAAAACAATTTCAGTACTCAATGACCTGCTGAATATCACAAATGACAGAATTGCAGGATTTGCCAAAGTTGCAGACAAAGTATGGGATAACTATTCCGAACTAAGACCAGCCTACGACGATATGGTTGCCGAAAGTTGGGATATGAAGCAAGACCTGATTGATCTCATCACAGCCAAAGGTGGTGATCCTGACAACACGACGAGTGTTTCAGGCGCGTTCCACAGAGCTTGGATCGACGTGAAGAATACCTTCACAAAAGACAAAGATGAATCAACATTGGAGAATGTGGTGTTCGGAGAAAAGGCAGCAATAGACGCTTACGACAATGCGTTGGAAAGTGGCGATTTATGCCCAGAAAGTACGACGCTGGTTTTGGATCAGCTTCATCATCTGAAAGCTTCATATGCAAAATTTGAAACTTTGGAAAGCATCAGCTAGGCATTTTAATTAGCATTAAAATCAAGAAAGGAGATAAAATAATCAATTATTCTATCTCCTTTTTTTGTATTTAAGTTTGCTGTGATGTTACCATCTAAAACTTATGGAATGCTTTTTTGATTCCCTCGATTCTCAAATTTCTTTTTCAAAAACAAGACAACCTTTCGGAATGCATGGAAGATTAGCAAACCCAATAGCCAGCCGCAAAAAATACCAACCAACAAACCAGCAAACAAAGCAACTTCTACGGTCCACCAATCATTCGCCGAGTTGAGCACCCAAAAGAAAATGACAGAGATCACCGACGTTCCCAAAGAGCATAATAGGATGAAAAATGTTTTAAAACCTTTGCTGGCCGATCTCTGTTGAAATCCTACGAGAACAGAAGCAGAGATCAATCCGCCGCTGATCAGGAAAAACAAAATTGTGGAGACGATGATCACAACCGCGACCCCAATAATTAAAGCAAAAAATGCAAATGCAGCGCCCATTAAAAGTACTGTGGTCATCAACTCATCTTCATCGTGGTTGAAATCGATAGCGCAGAAAGAAAGAGCAGAAAGTCCATTTAAAATCTTTAAAATATACTGTAAGATAAAAAGCTGTGTCATATCTAAAAATTGAAAAATATTATTATTCATCATTTGCTTGGATTTTAAGGCAGAAGACTTTTTAATTCTTCTCATTCAAATATATTTAAAATAACAGTACCTTTTCATTTGTCGTTCGTCATTCGTGTTTTTTTTTTTGGTTTTAAACAATCAGGGAATTTTCTAAATGACTTTTTAAGACATTAAAACAAAATAAGTTGCATAAAATCACTTTAAAGAGAATTAGTGGTTCTTTAATTGCTAAGTCTAAGTATGAGAAAAATTATTTTGGTAGAAGACGATCAGGCCATTAGAGAGTTTTTGGTGATCTTCTTAGAATCGGAAAATTATGCGGTCAGTTCATTTTCGACGGTCAATGGATTTTTAAATCGCAACCAGAATGATATTCCCGACCTATATCTATTCGATGTCATGCTGCCGGATGGCTCTGGCATCAATCTTTGTAGAGACATCAAAAGTAGTACGCCCAATCTTGGGATTCCCGTGATCATCATGAGTGCCCATGCTCATCTTGACCAAATGAAAAATCTCTGTGATCCTGATGATTTCATATCAAAACCTTTTGATATCGATATGATGCTTGATAGGATCAGATTGGCAATTCCAGTCTAATTTATTTTCGATCTCTAGAATTTTTTAATCTTTTGATCAATCTAATGAAACAATGGCTTCTGCTTGCAATTAATAGCATTCCTTAAAATAAATACTGTTCTCAGAGATTTTTAAACCAAAGGTCAAAACTCTCATCGGTCGGAACATTGAGTTTGTTTCTTAGATTTTGTCTGCGATTTCTCACCGTGTGCACAGATTTGAAAGTGTACAGAGCCACATCTTTTGGCGTAAATCCGAGAAAGAAGTAAGCGCATAAGGTCAGCTCCGTCACCCTGAGTTGAGGATCTATTTGTAGAATTTTTGTTACCACATGAGGATACACTTCTTTGAAACGGGTAAAAAACTCCGGGCTGTTGTCTTTTGCCAATTGCACCACTTCTTCGAAAGATTCATTTACTTTTTGCTTTAGATTCTGGTTTTCTTCGTCCTTTTGAGAAAGCAACATTTCTTTTTCTATGAGAAGTTCTCGATTTTTATCAGAAGTTATTTTTCTTTTTCAAAAATAACTACTACTGATAATGAATTAGTTATGATTTAATGGTACAAATAAGGTATTAATAAAAGACCGTGAACATCTTCTGCTTTTCAAATAACTATTGTTCAACCCCAAAAAAACTTACTAACCTTCAATTTTTTTCATTCTAAACTAAATTAAGTATACTTTGTGCAATATTAGAATCCAAATCCCCTAATTTATTGATAACTGTAATTTTACCTAAAGAACATGAATGTATTTTATCATCAAACAAAACGAAAGATTCATTATTTAACTCAGCATTTTGAGAAGGATATAAAAGTAAAGATCTTGAAGAATCCCAATAGTCGTTATAAACATACATCTGCCTTAGATCTTGTGTTGATGGTTTTGAATTGTCTATATTTTTCCACTTCGTATCAATAATCAAAACAACCTTACTATTTTTTTTCAAAATAATGTCTGGACGAATGGTAATGCTGTTCCAGAAAGGTTTAGAATTTTGACCGTAAACTGTAATATCATTATCCTGACAAGCTTGTTTTAATCTTACCAAAACATATTCCTCCCATAGACTGTTCATATCAAAAAGCAAAGCCAACATTTTTTCTGAACCACTTGAAATATTCGGAGCATAGTTGAGAATAATCAGTCTGGCAATCGCTAACGCATTTTCATAAGGTGCCGTCTTTCTCGATTTGGGAACTTTCGTAAAAGTATTTTCATTGGCTTTGATGGATTTTACTTCAGGAAAATCCAGCTGTACCGTTTTACATTTGCTGTAGAGATAATTCCCTTTAGATAAGGTGGATATAATTTCCAAAGCCTGTCCCAGAATCTGATGAATCAAGTGGTCTTTGTCATAAACTTGATGCGTGGTGTAGAATCTTTCTTTGTGAACAAGATTTTTTTGAATATGTCCCGCAAACTCCAATTTTCCTTTCAACGCTTTTACGTTTCCAGTTTCTTTGTAATATTGTTTGATTAAACCTTGATGAATTAGCAATTGCACTTCATTCAGAAACCATTCGAAATAAATATCGAGGAGATGGATGGATTGTTTGGTGACATTTGCCTGACCAACCTGTTGAATTTTCAGTTTTTTGGTCACACGCAACATTTCTATCAGAACTTTCTGCCACTTTGTTTTATTGTCCTTATTTTCATTTTCATAACGGTCAATCTTCGGCAGAATTTCTATCGTAAGATTATCCACTTGAATGACTCCTACAAATTGCTTAAACACTACTCCATTATGTTTTAAATCAAAATATTGATAATCGTGTAAAGCGTTGAGCTTCGACAACGCTACGAAATGACGTTGCTCAAAACCTCCTTTCTCAATGGGTAAAAAGCTATGTTCGAAAACTTGTATTGTGTCTTTTTTAAGCATCTTAAGCAAGTAACAAGTCTAAAGCATTTTCAAAATCTATTTCCTCGAAAGGAATCAATTCGTATGATTTGATGACTTCAATTTCATTTCTTGTATCAAAATCAGCAAATATTGTTTGATGGTTAACTTTCGAAATTTCTTTCTCTCTTACAAAACCTCTTCCTAAAATCAATCCGATTTTACCACAGTCATTGTAGAAATATTCCTGCAACAGAGGAATAATCTCATTTTTAAAAGAAGTCTTAAAATCATTTTTAATAAAATAAGAATGTCCCAAAGTATAATTTCTGTCCAACAGCAATTCAATTCTCTGATTGATTTTTTTCATAATCGCAACTCTCTGATGATCTGTAAAATCACCTTCTTCAACAATACTTGAATCCGGCATCATTTCTACAAAACTGAATCTGCGTCGCAATGCTGTATCCAATGCTTCCACACTTCGGTCTGCTGTATTCATTGTGCCAATAATGTAAAGGTTTGAAGGAACACCGAATTTCTTTTTGCTGTAAGGAAGTGTAACCTGTAATTCTTCTGAATTTCCTAATCGCTTACTTTCTTCAATTAATGTAATGAGTTCGCCGAATATTTGTGAGACATTTCCGCGATTTATTTCGTCAATGATTAAAACGTAATTCCTTTCTTTGCTCGCATTTTGTTTTTTGTCGTTATTTTCTCTGTAGTCAGATAACTGTAAATTTGCCTTCATATAATTGACAACATCTTCCATATCTTTCTGAAAAGCACCAGAAGGTCTTGCTTGCTTATTCTGATAAGTGTCCAGAATATTTTGCTTTGTTATTGTAAAAGTATATTGAGATGGAGAATTTAATGATGAATATTTTAGGGATTCCTTTGTTGAAAGTCCATACTCCCACGATCCAATTTTAACAAGTTTATCGTCAGCTATATTTTCTTTAACTACCTCGATAAGTTTTCCCCAACTATCTTCAAAATTATCAACAACTGTAATTTCGTTTACCTGTGAAGCCGTTTTACAAATTTCTTTGAAGATTCCATCTTGAATTTCATAATTTACTTCACCCTCATCTTCTGTCATAACTGGTTTTATTCCTTCAATAAAATCTTCATAAGACATACTTTGATGAAAAGTGGTAAACACAATTTGTTCCGCTTCTACCAATCGGTCATATTCTTTCTTTAAGATTTCCCTATGTTCATTTAAATTAAACTCAGGATTGGCAATGCTGATAGCTTTATTAATGGTGTTAAATGTTTTTCCGGTTCCTGGTGGACCGTAAAGTATTTGATTAAGCGGCTTATTTTGCATTGTACTTTTTATTTTTTCTTCTTCAATACTTTTTTCTTTGGAATAAAAATCTCTAACTATTTGTCCAAATTTTTCTTCTATCTTAGTAATTCCACTTTCCAGTTTGGGAAATAATTCTGCATCATTGAAATCCATATTTTTTTTCAATGCTAAGCTCAATTCCTCTCCGTGTTCGCTATTCCAAAATAAATCATCATCTAACAAATAATTGAGATTTTTTTTCATTTCTTTTTTTAATCTCTTATCAAAATGAAGTTCTATCCAAATTTTTTCAGGATATTTATCTCTAGTTATTAATTCATAGTGACAAAAACTACTTTGTCCAATTATTCTCTCTGCATCTGAAATCCATACATATTTTTGATAAATCTTTTAAATTTCAAAATTATTTAATTTTGAATCCTCACTTTTAATATACTCCTTAAAATCAATTATTATCTGTTGAAACTTTGAATAGCTTTCTATAGGATCCATTAAATATTTGTCTAATAATTCGCTCTTTGTTGCAATGTTAAAAAGCTCTGGCATATGATGTTTTCGATATTGAGATCTTTGCTGGCTTGGCAGATATTCTTTACAGCTTTTTAACCAATATTTTGTAATCAAATCTCTATTTTCAACCACTTCATCGAAAGAGAAAGTTACAAGAAATGCAGCAGGCTCGTATTTTTCGAAAGATTCCTTTTTTGTAATAGTAATATTTTCAAAATTTTTCCAATCCTCTTGATCAATCATAAAACCGAACTCATATCCACCATTAATGTAAAGAATCATACGACTATTTAAATTAACAGAAAACCTCTTTCTATTATCATTCCTTACATTTAAGACGAATCTTTCATCAGTTTCAGAGATAACATTGTTTTTAATAAATTGATTGATTAAAGCAAAAAATAATTTAATTGCTTCGGGGTGCGCAATAGAATCAATGCGTTTCTTAATATCTAAATTCATATTTACCTATTCCTCTTAAAATTCTCCGCCTGCTCCAGCACATTCTTATAAACCTCATCCTGCGTAATCGGTGGATAACCGAACTGATGAAGCTTGACGATAATTTCCATTTTCAACTGAGCTTTGATATCATCTCTATCGCTCCAGTCCGGAAATTTGGCGGTGTCGTCTACTATCTTTTTGATTTCTCTGGCTAGTTCCAGCATTTTGTCTTTGTCAAATTCAAAACCGTATTGCTTACAGATCATATCCAGAATATCGTAGAAAGCTTTCTCTTCGTAGTTAATGCCGAGATCTTCAAACGATGCCATTTCGGTACGAAGTTTTAAGATCAGGTCGAGAATCTGTTCCGAAGTATCAGCTTGGATGCCGTCGTAATCCAGCAGGTCGGCTTCACTTCGCTCGTTGTAGCTGTTGATGATTTTTTGAAGCCTTTCAGAAAACTCAATGCCTTTTACCTTGTTTACTTTTTTAAAATCAGAGATGGCTTGTTTCAGCAGTCTCTCAAGGATTTTGATTTTTGTATTCGGCAGTTCCAGGGCATCTATTTTCTCCAAAAACTTATCATTAAACAAATCAATTGCATTGGCTTTGTTGTCGTCCAGTTTAAAAATTTCTTCCACACCTTCTGAAACGATGGCATCTTCCACCATTTTGCTCACTTTCGCATTCATCTGTGCGGTATCAGGAGCATCGCCTTTGGTCAGTTTTACAACAATTGATTTAATGGCAAAGTAGAAATGAATCTCATCGGTTTCTTTTTCATTAAAGATTTCAGAACCGCAAGTGAGATTGTAGGCTGCTTTCAGTTTCTTGGTCACATCTACAAAGAACTTTTCAGACTTTTCTGTCATCAACACAACTTCAGAAGCGCGGTTCAGGCAATTTAACTGTTCAATTGGCGAACCTGTAAAATAATCTGTCGTATCGAACTGGTAGAAAAACTGTCGCAAAAGTTCCAGTTGATCTTTTACGATTATCACAGCTTTGTCAATTTCTTCAAAATCATCGGCTGCTGTTGTGTTGTTAAACATTCCCAAAGCGTGGTTCAGGTTTTTCTTGATGCCGATATAATCTACCACCAAACCTTTGTCTTTCCCTTCAAACTTTCTGTTCACTCGGGAAATCGTCTGAATCAAATTATGCGTCTGCAAAGGTTTATCAATGTAAATCGTGTCGAGAAACGGAACATCAAAACCTGTGAGCCACATATCCACCACAATGGCTATTTTGAAGTTGGAGTGCATCTGTTTAAACTGTCTGTCCAGTTCCTTTCGGTCTTCTTTTGTTCCGAGAAGATTCCACAGACTTTCTTCATCATCTTTGCTTCTGGTCATCACCATTTTGATGCGTTCGATGGGTTTTATTTCCTTTTGTTCTTTCTCGCTCAGATGTTCCGCAATGGCTTGCTCATTCCATTCCGGTCTTAGTTTGATGATTTCTTTGAATAATTTATAAGCAATCTCCCGCGAAGCACAGACAAACATCACTTTTCCGGCTACGGTCGCTTTCTCCTCGATTCTTTTTTCATAGTGGCCAATAAAATCCTGTGCAATGGCTTCAATTCTTCCTGGGTCACCCAGAATCACTTCCATTTTGGCAATCGCTTTTTGGCTGGCTTCCACGTGGTATTCCGAAGCGCCTTCTGCAACCGCATTTTGATAATACTGTTCAATTTCCACCACTTTAGAATGGTTTAGATTTACTTTTGCAGCACGACCTTCATAAACTAAACGAACTGTGATTTCATCTACCACAGATTCAAACATCGTGTAAGAATCTACCACCGGACCAAAAACATCCAGTGTTTTATCAATCGGTGTTCCTGTAAATCCTACATACGTTGCGTTGGGAAGCGAATCGTGAAGGTATTTGGCAAAACCATAGGATTTTTTCACGCCGTCTTCATCGATGCGGACTTTCAAATCCAGATTGACCTGCGAACGGTGCGCTTCATCGGAAATACAGATGATATTGGTGCGGTCGCTCAAAATCTCGCTGTCTTCTGCAAATTTCTGAACAGTCGTCAGAAAAACACCACCACTTTCTCTGCCCCGCAATCTTGTGCGAAGATCGGTTCTTGATTCTATATTAATGATGTTTTCATCGCCAATAAAATCTTTGGCGTTGGTAAAATCTCTTGATAACTGATCGTCCAGATCGGTACGGTCAGAAATAATAATGATCGTCGGACTTGCCAATTGCGTAGACCGCATCAACAGTCTGGAAAGGTAAAGCATTGTGTAACTCTTTCCGCAACCTGTAGCTCCAAAATAAGTTCCGCCTTTTCCGTCGCCTTCCGGTTTGCGGTGCTTTTGAATATTGTCAAACAGCTTGTTGGCAGCATAGTACTGCGGATAGCGGCACAGGATTTTTTCTTCTTTTTTAGTCGTATCGGGAAACCAAATGAAGTGATGCAGAATGTCACAAAGCCTTTGCTTGTTCAGCATTCCGTGGACGATGGAGGTGGCGGTATGAATTCCCGTCAGTGCTTTCTTTTCTTCGCCTGTTATTTTATGCCAACCGTAGAAAAAGTCGTAAGGTGCAAATATAGAACCAGCTTTGTTGTTCACGCCGTCGCTGATGATGCAGAACGCATTGTATTTCATCAGTTCTGGAATATCTCTTCGGTAGCGGATACTCAGTTGTTTGTAAGCATCATAAATCGTAACCTCTTCTTCTATCGTTGTTTTAAACTCAAAAACCACCACCGGAATCCCATTGATATACAGAATCAAATCCGGAATCCGTAATTCTTTTCCCTGAATCTCCAGCTGGTTCACAATCTTAAAGCGATTGGTTTTTAAAAGACTGGTTGAATCTATATCGATGTAGCGGATGTGCAAATCTTTTTTAGCCGGATTGTTTCTCTTAAAAATCAGACCGTCTGCCAAGAGTTTGCCAATGTATTTATTGCTGTCATACAGATTGGATGCAGGTTGGTACGCCAATTCATTGATAAGGGTTTCCAGTTCTATCGTTTCCAAATCGGGATAACGTGACAACAGAAAATCACTCAGGTCTTCCCGAATCAAAACCTCCTGATGCGATGCCCGAACTACATCTTTGCCATTCACATACACATAACCTTCTTCTTTCAAAAGATGGATGAATGATTTTTCTAATTGGGATTCGTTGTATTTCATTTTTCTGTCTATATTGCCCAAACTTTTTCTGCTATCTCATAAAGGTCTTTTGCTCTAGTATTTATAGCATTCTCATCCCAGATGCTTAGTGTTAAATACTTGTTCATCGTTTCAAGACCTGACGCGTAGTCCTCTAATCCTTTTTTATCACCTTTTCCTTCTTTTTTTGTTTGCCAATCTGAATCCCGTATTGACGAATTTAAGGACTGCGTGATGATCGTTAAGTTACCGAGTGTCAACAATTTTCGACTCCTTTTGATGGTATCATCTTGGGTTGGTAATATTCCCCAGTTTTTAGACCAGTTTTTTGGCATTAAGTGCTCTAAACTGTATTTGTTAATTCCTAACAAAGCTGTAGAATGCAGATGAGATTTTCGATGCTTAGATTCTAATAAATATAAAATTCCCGCAGACTGTTTATTGATTAAAATTGATTTATTAAAGCCTTCTAAAACTTCTTCATTTGTCGGAATAAACGTAGATGTATCTGTACTTTTTTCAATAAATTCTTTAATACCTTGAACAGTCAGAATCTTGTTACCTATGAATCTTTCCGTAAATAACTGATTATAATTTTTATTCGTTGTATGTGCAACCATCCTTCTCATTATGTATGACTCTAGAAACTGGAATATATCATCTTGTTCTACGGTATTTGATACATTTTTTAAAACATAGAGTACATACGAAATCAATGTGCTGTTATCTAGTCCGAAAATTATAGCATTTAATCTTTCTATATGGTTGCTTGAAGATATCTCTCTATTAATGATTTCGTAATCAAAGTTTTTTGCAAATATTTCCGCATACTCTTTAATTTCATTTAGTAATATATTATTGTTTCCATCGAGATAATTTTTAATGAAGTCTTTATATGATTCAAACAAATGTTCGCCACGAGCATAAGCAATTTTATCTTCAGTTTTTACGCCGAAACTTTTGTCTTGTATCTTGATTTGAAGGAATGCATCAAAAAATAAATCTATAAATGTTCTCTTTACTCGACCAGCTGTTATCTCACGATCCCAATATTTTTTTACATCTTCATCCTTTTCAAAAAGGTTTTTCCAGTACTTTTCGTAAAGTTTAATATCACGGTTGAAAAAATAATTTTTCAAAAGCTCAGCAGTTGTCAATGTTACCCCCAAAGAATTAATTGTGTCAAATATTTGTTGTTCATCTTCATTTGGATCTAAGTCGATTCCAACAAATAATATATTTGCAAGTATTTTTTGAAAATCTAAATTGTCAACATTGATTGACTTTTTAAAATAGCCATAGCATTTAGTAATATTATCTTCTCCAGGCAAATCAACTAAATCATTTACAGACAAAACTTCGGTAAACTTATCTATATCATTATGACTGTGTGATAAGGCTAATTCATCGGTCATTAATCTGAAAGTCCTATCAAACATTGCATTTTTACCACTTTTCAAACACAGAACTTTAAAAAAAATATTTAATGTTGTTAACCTTTGTTGACCATCGATTAAAGTTCGAATATCGCCAACTTTACTTGCTGACGAGGTTTGTTGTTGTTTAAGAATTACGGAACCTAAAAAATAAGGTTTGTTCGTTTTTGAAACTGCTTCCATATCTTCTAAGAGTCTCTCCCATTGTTTTTCACCCCAAACGTAAGCTCTCTGAAAAAAGGGAATTTCTAAAATACGGTTACCGTTAAAAATATCATTGATTGTTTTTTTTGATGCGTCCATTATTGGTTCTTTCTTTTAATTCTTACTTTAATTTAAATTTGGATTTACGGTCACTTGTTCAATCACTTGAGCTATACCTATACTTTCCAAAAGAGCGTTATATTGTTCTTCATCTTTTAGTCTAATAGATGATAAAATAAATTCCGCAACTGTTTTCATTTCAGGCACATCTATTGGTTGCGTACTTCTACCAGAGTTTTCTTCTAAGTGCGAGAATTCATTTGTTATTCTTTCAATTAACAAAACAGTTTGGTTTTCACCAAAAAATTTAATTAATCTTTTATTATTGCTCGAATTACCATCCGAACTATTTAGCTTACTTGGATATTTGTAGAATAAATATACCTCCAAAAATTTTCTCAAATTATTACCAAAATTATAGAATACATCAAGATTTAGATCTGAAACTGTATCGTGTTTAGCACACTTATATATTTGATGAAATAAATAATTGAATTCAGTTACATAATCTTTTAAATACGAAGGCATTAAACTAATATTGCATTTGTTTTCAAATCTATTGACTAAAAAATACTCGCTTTGTGTCTGCCTATCAACTTTTGAAAATTTCAACATTTTTAAATATTTAAAAAATTCCAAATTATGTGTAGAAATAAAAATTTGTTCAAAACGTTTTTTTACAAATAGTTCATTATTTATAAGGCTATAAACGTAAAAAATATGATTTGAGTCTAAACTTGATATAGGATCATCAATCAATATTATGGGTTTTTCACCAGCAGTATGAATATCATCTAATTTAGCCATAAAGTAGCAAAATGAAATAATGCTACATTCCCCTTCGCTCAAGTGATAGGCAATATTACCATCCCGTACTATGTTAAACCTAATCTTTTTATCCGAATCTACTTCTTCTTCAATTGCTTGTAATTCCAAGTTTTGATGACCAAAATAATTTTGTAGATAATCATTTACTTTTCTTGCTCCTTCTTCTTCATTATTCAATTGACGTGATAATTCAATAATTTCTTTCTCTTTTAATTTTATATAATCATCTACTTCTTTTCTTTCTGTTTCTTTACTTGTATATTCTGTTTCTTTACTTGAAATATTTTGTAATTGGGTGCTATATTGAATAGTATTTACAAAACGTTTAACCTCTAAGAGTCTAAGCTCTTTTTTTGCTTCAGAAATTTTTCCTGATAATTCAGTTGAATATGTGTTGTTGCGATTCTTAATATCATCATAAAGTTCTATTGTAGCTGAAAAATCGGTTTGCGAAAAAGTTGTAGTGTAGTCATATATAATTGGAATATGAATTGAAAGTAAACGTTCATCAATTTTAGAAAGTAAGAACTCTAAATCTGCTTTATAATTTAAAATTTGAGTATTAAATGATTCTGAACATTCATTAAGTTCATTATGAAAACTAATATAGAAGAGCTCTTTATTTGCTAATTTAATATTACTAAGAGAATCTATTTCTCTTGCAATTTTTTCTTTAAAAACGTTTAAAGTTTCTTCAAGCTTTTTTGACTCTTCATCAAAATGATTATCTAATTCTGTCCAACGAGATTCTGATATAAGATTACCACAAAACTTACAAGTACAATTTCTATCTTCTGAATGAATATCATATCCTTTTTTAACCCACTCATTTATACTAGAATTTGCTAATAGTTCCGCAATTTTATTATTATCTAATAAAGTTTGTTCTAAAGCTATTTTTATTTCTGGTAACTCACTTTCATAAGCATTTATAAAATTGACAGAGTGTGCAACACTTATTTTTTCTATTTCATTAATCTGCTCAAGATTTGTAGTTTCTTTATTTGCATCAATAGATGTAAATGCTGGTAAAAGAACTTCATTAATTTCGTGTAGTAGTTTCGTTTTATTATAATTGATGTCACCAAACTTTAAATGCTGTTGTTTTATACTATCGGTATTTCCAGTTGCTTTATTTGTCAATTGAGTGTCTAACGTTCTTTTTAACCCTATCAAATCTGTATTATGCGTGCTAGCCAATTCAGACAAATCAGCTAATTCTTTGTATTTTATAGTTTTAGAATCTTCATTACTGTCGCCCAATTCATTTTTAATAGCTTCTATTTGTGCTTCTATTTCGCTATTTTCTCCAAGAATAGCGAATGGTTTAATCTCTGAATCAGGATTAATAATAAAACTTAAATTTTCCTTTATAAAGTCCTCATTAAAACATCTTACGTTTAATGTATTCTCATGAAAATTAGATTGATCAATCGTTGAATTATCAGTTAGTATAATTTCAAATTCTGGATTAAGGTATTTTGGCGATAGTTCTTTGGTTTCTAAAGCTCTAATTATTCTTGACAGAGTAGTTTTTCCGGAATAATTTCTTCCATAAAGAATGTTTTCTTTATTCAATGGGATAATATTATTGCCAGGATTACTTCGAATTGCAACATCCCATTGAAAATTTTTAAATAATCCAAGATTATTAATATTAATTTTCTTGATCATATTTTAGTTTTTATAGTTATCAGTTTTTGTTTTTTATTTACGCACTCACTTCCTCTCCAACCGCCAACCGCGACAACAACAAACTTTGCAGTTGTGTGAGTTTTTGGGTTTGGATATCTAAAATTTCTTTAAAATGTACTACTGGTAAAATTTCTTCATTGAATTTTTCATACTCTTCACTGGTAGCAACTAAGCAATCCATTTTTGTAAGAATGTTTGCATTTGCTTGTGGTTGTGCAGAGCCTTCTGAATTTGATAAAACAAAATCTTTATAGAATTTGCTTATAATTAAACAATATAGATATGAAATATAGACAGTGGATTTTGGTTTAAGTCTAACAAGAAATGACGCAAAGACAGCCAAGGGCGTATGTTTTCCAATCATTTTTCCATACCCAACATTTGCACCAGTTCGGCTAATCAAGAAATCTCCAAATTCAACAGAATATTTATAAATATCTTTTGTTAGTATATTACAATAAGGAACATCATCCCATTTTATATAATTTCCCACTATATCAGTGATTCTTAAAAACTTTGCAGTACCTTTAGATGGATGTGCACTATCAGTAAATCCATATTGAGTATCAACTAAATCTCCAATAGTTCCAACTTCCCATCCCTCCGGAATCTCCTTCCCAAGCTCTTCATTCCAAACCATTTGTCCACCAGAAGATTTATACGGTTTTCCCTCTTCATTTGGAAACTCAAAATCTACAAACCAATTTTTATACAAGGCCTGCGCAGTCGCTTCCAGTTTTTCGCAAATCTGCTCGTTGACTTTTATTTTGTTAGCTATGCTTTGGTATTGCGCAACAATTTGTCGCTGTTCTTCGATGGAAGGAACTTTTATTTCAATAGACTTTAATGCATCCAAATGAAGTCCTCCTCTTACATCCGCATCGGTGTAGAACCAACATTGTCTGTCAAATTCTTTACGTCTAAACCATAACATCAGATATTCTGGCAAAACATTAGAAGAAATTACTTCAAAAACATCATAAGCTGGAGAAACTATAAAATCATAATCAAAAGTTGACATCGAAATAGGCAGTCTTTCATCACGACCAACGTGCATTCGGTTGCAAGCAAATTGATATTTTTTTACAACTTTATATTTTTTTAAATCAACACCAATAATATTTGCCACAGATGGCATAAAAAATTTATCAATATTAATCCCAAATAATATTGTTGCGTTTCCATCAGTATTTTTGTTACTGATAAATTTGACAAGATCGCCCAACTTTCTATAACTCATAACCTAAAGTTTTAAAAACATTATAAACTTCATTTTTCAATTGGTTTTCCTGTTCAAATAAATCTTTCAAATCTGTCTGCAAACTTTGCATCTGCTCGTTATAATCCAGACTTTCATCACGGTTGACGAATTCAATATATTTACTGGGTACTAAAGAATAATCTTTATTGCGGATGTCTTCCAGAGTCGCACTGTAAGAATATTCAGGAATATCCTGATAGGTTACTTTCCAGTCTTGCTGTTGCCAGTTATGATAATGGGTAGCAATAGCCGTAATCTCTTCTTCGCCAAACTGAATAAATTTCTTTTCAAATGGTTCTCCTTTCTGTCGCAGATCCATAAACAGCACTTCGCCTTTTCGGTTACGGTAATTTTTTACACCATCGTTCACTTCAAAAGTTCGCTCATTTTTATTGCGGTTCAGAATCCAGAGTGTTACCGAAATATCGGTAGAATAAAACATACTTTGAGGTAAAATCACAACGGCTTCCACCAAATCATTTTCGATAATCTGTTTCCTTATTTTATATTCTTCGCCACCGCCACTCAAAGCACCGTTGGCCAAGATAAATCCGGCAACGCCATTCTGAGAGAGTTTAGAAATCATATTCAGAATCCACGCATAGTTGGCATTGGATTTTGGGGGTACTTCATAACCTGCCCATCTTGGGTCGGTAGTCAGTTCGTTTTCTGCACGCCAGTCTTTTAAATTAAAAGGCGGGTTTGCCATGATGTAGTCGGCTTTCAGATCTTTGTGCTGGTCGTCGCCAAAAGTATCTGCCGCTTTGTTCCCCAGATTAGAAGAAATTCCACGGATGGCGAGGTTCATCTTAGCCAATTTGTAGGTGGTATTGGTAAGCTCCTGACCGTAGATAGAAATATCTTTTTTGTTTCCTTTATGCTTCTCAATAAACTTCAGCGACTGTACAAACATACCACCTGAACCACAGGAAGGATCATAGATTTTCCCTTTGTAAGGCTCTATCATTTCTGCAATCAGATTAACAATCGATTTCGGGGTATAAAATTCTCCTTTTCCTTTCCCTTCAGCAATGGCAAATTTGCTCAGGAAATATTCGTACACACGTCCTACAATATCGTGGGCTTCATCTTTCAGGGTATCAATATTGTTAATGGTATCCAACAAAGCAGAGAATTTAGATTGATCCAGTCCAAGACGGGAAAAATAATTATCGGGTAACGCACCTTCCAGAGATTTGTTGGTACGTTCAATGGTTTTCAGGGCGGAATCTACTATCAATGTGATATTTTCCTGCTTGGCATTTTCCATAATGAAAGTCCAACGGGATTCTTCAGGAAGATAAAACACGTTTTCCGCCTGATAAAATTCGGGAATATCTAAGAAGGCTTGTTTACCTTCTGCAATCAATTCTTCTCTACGTTTGATGAATTTATCACTCGCAAATTTTAAGAAGATTAAACTCAGTACAACATGCTTGTATTCTGAAGGTTCTACAGAACCACGTAATTTATTTGCGGAATCCCAAAGGATTTCTTCTGTGCTTTTTGTTTTTGCAGCTGTTTTCGTTGCCATTATATCTTTTCTGATCAGGTTATTTTAATTAATCGTTAAATATAACTAAAGGACAACAAAAGAAAAAACGGGAATCCGCATATTGATTATTTTTTTGCATTTCTATCTCAAAAAACACTCTGCTGGTTGTAATTGAAGATACATCCTTGGTAAAGGATTATATAAAACACCCACACATTTTCTTATAAAAAAATACCAACTCTCGTCGGTATTTTATTCATTTATAAGTTTAAAAAATTCTTCAAGAGTTATTTTTCTCGCTTTGCAAATCCTGTAAAGTGTTTCAACTGGAATTCTATAAGTATTATCACTTTTTATTTTTCGTATAGTACTTTCTTCAACATCGTGATTTTTAGCAAACGAGTTCTGCGACTTATTTTCTTTAAGCCACGGAATTAGCCAGTTTATAGTTATATAAGAGCAAACTTTCTCGTTAATGTCAATCATATAACAAAAGAAATATTTTGTTATTAAAAAATTACGGTCGAACGACCGTAATTAAATTATTTTTATTATATTTGTAAGACAAGTTACAAGGATGTAATTTTGCGATAGTTCAAAAAAACATAGAAGCTATTGCTTAGATTCTCGATTGGAAAACTGGCACTTTTCAAAAAGCAACGAGTTGATAAGTAAATGTGCCCACGACTTCGGCGTGGGCTCGCTTATCGTTGCTTGGTATGCCAGTACCACTAGTCGGTAAGTTGAGTTCCACGCTTTTTCTTTTGTGCTAAACTAAAAGAAATAAGGTTCAGATGTAAGTAGAATTCTTCTTAACAGATATAAGCAGTTCCTTCCAGCAATAATTTTGCTAATACAGATTGCTTATGAAAAGAACAAACTCTTTGCCCCGAAAGTTGACCAATCTTCAGTTATATGAACTGCTGAAAAAGGGCAACCCGATCGCTCTGGAACACATTCATCTGCGCTACAAAAGACTTCTTTTCTGGGTCGGAGGGCAGGTGTTGAAAGATGATTTCGTAGTGGACACGATTGTTCAGGATACCTTCCTCAAACTGTGGCTGCACCGCGACACCATTGAATCGCCTGATCACATTACAGGCTTTCTACGCTTTGTGATGAAGAGGGATTGCATCGCCTATGTAACTGCGCCCAGAAATAAATTCACCCGACTTATGGCATCTCTTGACAGTTTTGAGAATTATCAGGAATATCTTGCAGGTTACGATCCCTTGAAAGATAAAGAGTATTTACATAGCCAGGAATCCGATCAAAATAAATTCGATGAAATCACAAAGGTGTTACCCGTTCTGAATTCCAAAAGAAAACACCTGATAGAACTTTGCCTTGAATATGGATTCCAGTACAAACCCATCGCGGAGGCTATGGGAAGCAGCGTGACAGGAATCAGCACGGAGGTAAGCAAAGCCATAGATGAGCTTCGGAAAATTCTTAAAGTCACCTCGTTTGAGCATCCGGAGGAAAAACCTTCACTTAAAAAAGAGAAGTCAGAACAACTCAGTAGCCAGCAGCTCGAGATCATCAAAAGACGGTTTGAACACAAATCTTCGTTTGCGCTGATTGCACAAGAGCTCAAACTACCGGAAAAAGAAGTCCATCGGGAATTTCTGTATGCATATCAACATTTACAAAATCAAAACACTTCTGAAATACCTCTTTGAAATGGAAAAATCCACGATGACATTGACCCGAAGAATTCAGCTGCTGATCGATCTTCCTGCAAATGAACAAAAAGAGATGTGGGAAAAACTCTATCGGTATCAAAACCGCTGTTTCCGGGCAGCTAATTTAATTGTTTCTCATCTATATGTTCAGGAAATGATCAAAGATTTCTTTTACCTCACAGAAGATGTCCAATACAAACTAGCGGATGTAAAGAAAGATGAAATGGGAATATTTACAAGATCAAAAACACACACAACTGCACGTATGGTTTTTGATCGCTTCAAAGGAGAGATTCCTACTGACATTTTGGGAAGTCTGAACAATACGATTCAATCAACCTTTTCCAAAAACAAAGTAGATTACTGGCAGGGATCAAAATCGTTGCGAAACTTTAAGAAAGATATTCCAATTCCGCTTCCTGTTAAATGCACTACTAAAATGAGATATGATGTCGAAAAGAAAGCATTTTGCTTCAATATGTTCGCGATTCCTGTTAAAACGTATTTAGGAAAAGACTTCTCAGATAAGCGGTTGATAATGGAACGCCTATTAAGAAAAGAGATCAAGGTTTGCACATCGCAAATCCAACTGAAAGGTGGAAAAATCTATTGGCTTGCCGTATTTGAATTTGAAAAAGAAGACCACCTTTTAAAACCTGAAATCATTGCTGAAGCTTCTTTGTCTCTGGAACATCCGATCGTGGTAAAAGCCAACAATGCGCGAATGAATATTGGCTCGAAAGAGGAATTCCTCTACCGCAGACTGGCGATCCAGGCCAGTAATAAAAGGATTCGAGCCGGAGTCGCTTATTCCCGTTCCGGACACGGAACCAAACGGAAACAGAAGGCACTGCACAAAACTGAGAATCTGGAAAACCGTTTTGTGAGTCATCATCTTCATCTTTACAGTCGGCAGCTGATTGATTTCTGCATCCGGCAACAGGCGGGAACGCTCATTCTTAAAGATCAGGAAGACAAAATAGGGATTGCAAAAGAACAAGAGTTTGTACTTCGCAACTGGAGCTATTATGAATTGCAGACCAAAATAAAATACAAAGCAGAAAAAGCCGGTATCGAATTGATTATCGGATAGCTAAAAAAATGAGGGTGCTTGTAAACCCGTAGGGTGAGGTTTTGAACACTCACTAAATACTGGAAACTAAATAATTTCTGGTATATACAATGGCGTGGGTTTCTTTTTTCACCAAAACTTTAGCACTAAAGTGTTGAACATCCAATGTCTGTTCTTTCAAAAACCTGTAAGTCTGTGAGTCTTACTCACCTTCTTGCGAGCTTATAATTTTTTCCTATTTGCTGTAACAGTTGTTTGAACTTCGGAAGGTTTATCTGTGGTTTAATAATACGAATGATTGCTATTTCATACAAAAACATCTATTTTGATTGACATAACGAACATCCCGAAATAACACTTGATTATTTACAAATTCAATTGATAAGAAATGGAACGGCCACCACCCGATTTTAGAAAAACTCCAATTTCGGAAAGATGTTGTAAATCTCTGGTTGCAGTAGCTTTAGAAATTTTGTTGATAGACATATACTTTTTCGCATTCATTCCGCCAACAAAAGAATTTTCTCCCATTTCTGTCATTTTCTGAATAGCCTTCAATTCTCTTTCATTAAGTTGGCTTTTAAATTGATCGAAAAACAAAGTTTTCTTCAAAGTAAAAAGTGCTTGATTTTTAGAATCGAGTAAAGCATCCTGCAATATTGAGCAAAAATAAAGCATCCAGCTGTTTACGTCAAGATTTCGCTGAGCTCGCTTTAATTCTTCGTAGTAACGGTTTTTGTCCTTTTCAATAGATTTTGAAATGCTAATAAAAACAGGTGTTTCAAGTTTCTCGGACAAAGCTTTTTCCGCTAAAGCACGTCCTATTCTCCCATTTCCATCTTCAAAAGGATGCAGCGTCTCAAAATATAGATGCGCTAATGCCGAAAGCACGACACCTTCTCCGATTTTCCCAATGTCGTTCATTTCAAAGTCATTATACCATTTCAAAAATTGCGGTACCATCAGTGGCAAATCCTCAGAAGGTGGTGCTTCATAATGGATGACGAAATCACCAAATTTACCAGAGACCACTTGCATAGGCTCTATTCCTGTTCGAAATTGTCCTGCATTAATTCCTTTTTCATTATCCATCAAGATATGGTGCCAGTCCAAAAGTATTTTTTCGGAAATTGGCTTGTGATAGCTGTTTTGAACTTCTATCATCAAATGCGCAATGGCATTTGCCTTTTTGTTCCGGTTGCTTTGATGGTAATCTTTGATGCCTAAATTGGCTTTCAGTGAGGACATCACATCTTCCCGACTAAAATATTCGCCTTCAATTTCTGATGTTTTTAGTGCTTCAGAAAGCATAATTTCAGAAAATAAATCTCGTTTATTTTCTTCAGAAAAGCCCATCACAATTCCAGATATTTCGCCCAAATCGTGCGCAAACTGTTGAATCAGCGGAACGATTTCTGGCTTATTAAATACGAATGTCGGGAAATCTTCTGATTGCCAAATATATTCCATGAGCTGATTAAATAATTTATTTGGCTCAAATATACTAAAAAATATGAGCCGATTAGCGTTTTTAATCGGCTCACTATTTTGCTTTTTTTGAAAGAATCAGCATTTTTAGAACTATATCTCTTGAGATTTATTTGGATTCGTTATCCACTTTTTATTAATTTATTTTGATTTCATACTCGCTTCATACCCATCTTTAAACCTCAGGAAATCTTCTGCTTTTTTAGGATTATTCTTGATCCACAATTGCATTACTTGAGTATTTTCGTTCAAGATTTTAATCTCTTTTTCATCGTAGATATTTTTTCCTTCATTAGCAATTTCTTTTAAAATATCTTGGCGTAGTTCACTTTTGGCTTTGATGCTTTCTTTGTACCAATTGGTGGCGAAAGTGATGGAAAGCATAAAAGTGAAAATCCCTAAGATAAAAACTCCTAATCCACTCCATGTAAACTTCTCCTTCATTTTCATTTTCTTATAAAAATCCTCATAAAAATCGCTGGTTTCTTGTGAAAGGACTATTTCTATTTTGTTGGGAATTTCTTTTACGGCTTCAAAGTCTAATTGCAGTTGACCAATTGCGAATACCAAATCTTTAATATTGGCTTTAACTTCAGCATTAGATTCCTTATTCTCCAAATTTGAAGCAATATTTCTTTCATTTGATTTTACAACATTTTCCAAAAGCTCCATCCCGTTACTTTTAGATTCTTGATTTTCATTTTCCATATTGATTTTTTTTAAATTTCTGATTATCGTCTTAATTTTCGCTTCTTTTTCCAGAGTTCATCTTCGTGCTGAGAAACATAGGTTGGATTAAGAAAGTCACCTAGTAAACCGCCTGCAATTTCTATTAAGCTTTCATTTGTTTCTGATCTCAGATGATTACTTGCATCATTTATAACACTATTTTGATTCAATGATTTTATCGTAGTATCAAGATCAGTATCTATTGCCGACAGAGAGAATCCGACATTTTTCCGAAAAAAGAATCCGTTTTTCTCTTGACGATCATCAATTTTATTTATCCAGAAATCTCGAATTTCATTTTTTTGACCGGCTTTAAATTCTCCTTTGTATTGGATCTTTACTGAAAATCCCTTTTGTTGTAGATTTTCCCGAAATTCCTTTACATTGTCAGCGTGTTTTTGCGCTGCCCTGATCGCTTTTTTTATTTCAAATACAGATTTTATTTCAGAAATTTTCAATTGATTAGAGATCTCAGATAACTTGTAACCAGCTTTATAGATCCTTTCGGTTTGAAAATTTTTGTCTTTTTCCATCACAATTCGCATTCCCGAAATCCCATCTTTGACATTTGAAGACAATTGAATTTCGTAACCTTTTTTCTTCATTTCTGAGATGAGATCATCAAAATTATCTTCTGACCTAATGGCTTCGGTCAAGCTTTTCAGCATCTCAGCTTTTTTCTGAATTCCAATTTCAACATCGGTCAACAGTCCTTTTTCTTTGCAGACTTCTCTGACAGCTTCACCAAATCTCTTTCCGATATCGTGTGCTTTCAGAGTGCACTTTCCCGAAATATCAATTCTATTGACGACAAAGTGAATATGCTTATGTTTCGTGCTGTTGTGAATATCCAATCGGTACTGATTTTTATTTGTCACACCAATTTTTTCTAAAGCTTTGGTGGCGATTTCTGCGAATTCATCATCCTTCAATTTTCTTCCAATTTCGTCCGGTTGAGAAATGTAGCCTGTCAATGCCCATTTCTTCACTTTGGTATTTCTTTCAGCTACGGTTTTCATTTCGTTAAACTGACCTTCAGAAGTATCGCTTAGAAGATAATTCGAAGCCACCATTTCTGCTGTTCCTTTATCGTTTGCATTGTATTCCAAAGCAATTTTTGTGATTGCTCTTGTGGTTGCAGAATTATTCATCTTTCTGCATTTTTGAATATAAATATTGATGAATCAATTCGATTAGATTTTCAATTCTTAACAAAATTTCCTTCTTATTTTCAAAAACATTCCATTCCCGATTTCGCAAAAGATTGCTTATTTTTTTGAAATGATTTCCATATTTGAGTAATACTTCATCTGTTTGAAACTCATTAATTTTGAGTTCTTTTTCGAACAAAACATTCCGGATATAAGTGGACAATTTTAGCGGATATTTATCTTGTTTTTGAACGAGGGTTTCATATTCGGAATTGGTCATTCTGATTGAAATAACTTTGTCCAATTTTTTATTTTCTTTAGTTTTAAAACCACCTTTTCTGCCTAATTCCTGGAAATATTTTTTTCTTTTTTCCTGAGCAATTTTTGCTTCATTTTCCTTGGTGGCTTGCTGTATGAATTCTTGTAAAAAGTCTTTTTCCATTGTGTAAATTTTATTGCATTTAAAAACATTTCTGACGATAGGAAGAAATCAAAAATCCCAATTTTGCAATCAGCGGCTACGCTTATTGTAAACTTTGGGTACTTTTTGCACTAACATAACACCATATTTTACCTGTATTTATTTTACTCACCTTCGCCTTTGCTTCACTTGCCTTTCAGGTGATGGATTTTTGTGAATTATCCAATCATTTAAGTCTTTAAAATTTGAATATAAAATCCGACAATCTTCTGCGTTTTTGTTTTCATTTTTAATCATTTCAACCGCACGATTTCCGGCTTCGTCATTGTCAAAATAAAGCTCAATATTTTCATAATTATCGAGTGATTTTTTAATTTTTGAAATCATCGAAACGGAATTCAAAATGAGATAATCGACAGGTTCTTTTTCTAAAAAATTCTCTACATTTTTAAAGGAAAGAAAATCGAAAAAGCCCTCGAAAATCCGAAGCGATTCTGATCCGTTTTTTATGGAAGAAACATCTTTTTTGCCCAAACAAATTTTTGAATATTTATTGCGAATTTCACAACCGCCAGAATCGTTCTTGAAACCAATTCCGAAATAGTTTTTATCATTCATTTGGTAATGAATTTCGTGTAAGAACTGAGTTTGATTTCCAACTTTTCTTTCTCTTAAATATTCCATAAGTGCAGGATGCCGGACTTCATTCACGTCAAGTATCTCATAATTTTTACTTTGGTTTTCGAACTTCTGATCAGGAATATTTTGATTTTGAAAAGAAGAAAAGTTCTGATCTTCTGCCCAAATTAAAACTTCACTAGTAGTCTTATTCAGATATTTTTTCAATAGGTCAACGTTATTTCCACCGATTCCTTCTGAAAATAAGTACCACTTGTTTAGACTTTTATTGATTTTAAAAGATGCTTGGGCTTCGCTGGCAAAGGGGTTGAGATACCAAGCTTCTTTTTCATTTTGTTTCGTGGGAAGGTGTCCGATAGAAAGGAGGACTTCTTCCAACGGGATTGTATTAAATTGTTTGCAATTCATAGTTGTAAATTTTCCGTGTTTTGAGTGAGATATTTTCTGTTGAATTGTTGAGAAAACCCTGTAACGTATTGATTAAGTAATGTTTAAACCCTCAATAAATGCTCAACAATTCAACAAACTAGTGGTTTTACCCTCAACAAACATTCAACAAAAAGTGAAGTTTAAAAGTTTGTTGAGGATTTTGTTGAGTTTAAAGTGTCTGATTTTCTATTCATTATCAATCAATTCAACATTTCAACACGTTTATTAAGAATAAAATCCTTTTTTATGGTGAAATAGCGACCAACTGAATTGTTTTGGTAAAATATTCCTGCAAAATCAAGGTCGTATCTGATGTAAGTCAAACCATTATTTTGTGGATTCAATTTCCAAGTTTCCTTTAAAAGATTTCGGATATCATTTCTTGTCCAGTAAGTTGGGCGAAACATCCTATTCATCATATTCAGCAAGTCTTGCGGAACGACATTTATCTCTTCATCATTGTTGCTTTCAAAAAACTCGTACAGCAATTCAATGATCTTAGATTCCAGTTTATTGTTGTTTTTGAAAACCAATTTTTGAAGTGCTTTCGTTCTGATTTCATCGGCTGAAAACCACATTCTTGTCTTCCTTTCCGTTGAAAATGGTCTTTCAATTAAAAACTGAAGAAAATAGGGGATTTCGGAAATGAGGTTATTCAAAAACTCGGTGTTTTCCGTTTTGATCGGATTGATTTTCAGAATCCAAAATCGAATTTCATTTTCATCGATTTGAATAAAATTCTCTTCGTTATTGGAACAAAGAATAAACTTGGCGAAAAAATCGATTTCCTCTCTATCTTTTCCTTTGGCTTCCAACTTATCTTTATTGGTTGTAGATAGATATTTGAGCCTTTCTGTAATTTCCTTTTTATCAAAGAAAACTTCGTCGATTGCTACCAACAACATTGCTGCCCAATCGGAATTGAATTGACTTCCGAACGAATCGCCTTTAATGTAAGTCATATTCAATCCGAAAATCTCTCTCAGCCACTTTATAAAAGTTGACTTCCCGGTTGCTCTTTCTTTGGACACCAAACATAAAATAGGTAGAATTTGCGTAGGAAATTGTAAGAGAATTTTTAAATAATCCAGACCCATTTCCAGTTGTTCACCGAAAATGTGCGCTACAAAATTTAGGGAAAATGGAATTTTAGATTTCAAATCTTCCTTTTCTGATGAAGGAGCAAATGGAATTTCATTGTAAATATTATAGAAACCTTGAACGATTTGTTGATAATTTAAATGCTCCGGAATGCAACAGAAACCGTCAAATTTTGGCACAGTTGAAACATACGTTTTTCCGTGATCGCTCACGATTGTTTCTCGATTCCAGCGAACCAAAACAGAAGTTTTATCGCCCGAAATTAATGGCTTTTCTATTACCTTATAATAGGTGGTTCCAACTCGGATATAGGGAATTTTTTGGCTCATCTTTGTAGATTTTGGTTAGAATCTACATTTGCCTTTCTTGAATTTTTTCTGAAACTAGCTTCCGCTTCAGATTGGATTTCTTGTAGGGTTTTCTTCTTACCTTTAGAAATCCATTCCAATAATTCGTCTTCAAAGAAGTAAAGTTTCTTGCCATTTTTGTAACAAGGAATCAATCTTTTCCGCACTAGAGTATAAACTGTAGGTTTAGCCTTACCTATAATTTGGCAAGCTTCTACAATATCAATCGGAATTCTTTTTACGGGAATTATCGGAGGTTCTTTTCTTTCTACCAGAAATTTAATTTCGGCTATTTCGCTAACCAGATGCGCAACTGCTCTTGGCAGATTTTCAAATGAAATGTCATTGCTATCCATAACTATTGTTTTTGATTGTTATGGTGCAAAGAAAAAAAGTGATTCCTCTGTGATCGCTATAAACACGCAATCACAGAGGAATCACTAAACATACACTTCATTTTGTGATTTTTTATGTTCGTTGATAGCCTGTCAAGTCTTCTTGAATTTTGATATTACCTTTTTGAGGTTCATCTTTCAAATGTGACTTGATACTATCTAAATCAATATCATCAAGCGAAACGAAAACAGTTTTTAATAATTTTGAAATTTCTTCCTGTTTTATTGGTCTGAAATAATTCCAAATATTCCAACCGAAATGATAAAGGTCTAGATTAGTTAGTCCTTTTGTGTGGACAGAAATATCGTTAGAAATCCCTTCTTTTTTTGAGTATAAACTTACGGCATTACAAAGTGCGTTAAGATCTTCATCTGTTATATACAATGCAAATTGATTCCGAGTGTAATTCAGAGCGATTTGTAGTTTTACACTTTCATTCTTATGCTTTTGCTGGAGTTGAGTTTTTCTTATAGATTCTACATTTACGGATTCAGTAGTTTGATTCACACTGTTTTCCTCCGAATTTTCGACTAAATAGATTGGTGTATTTTCATCAATTATATGCTTTTGCTTTTCCCCTACATTCTCTAGATTTTCAGATGAAATAAAATCCTCATTAACATTTTTAGAACTGCCTTTTTTAGGAAAAACCTTTCTAAATAAGACAATTATACCATCGAGAAATAAAATAATAAGTGCATAAAATAATATACTTAATGCTGTGATTGACCAAAATACAATATTTGCGGTATATTCATCACCACCTTTACCAAGAAAAGAAATTCTTGCTAATGTTCCTCCTACTACACATACTAATAGAACGGAAAGGTAGATGACAATATATTCAAAATATTTAAAGTGCATTTTTATAAGTTTTTTAGTTGAATAGCGGTCGAAGCTTTATTTTTCTTTTCATCAACAACTTTTGCGTAAACCTGAGTAGTTTTTACGTTCGTATGACCAAGCATTTTACTCACTGTGTAAATATCAGTTCCACTCGAAAGTTGAAGCGTTGCAAAAGTGTGTCTAAAATTATGGAAAGTTATTTTTTTGGTAATTCCTGCACTTTCAATCCACTTCTTGAGTGGTCGGGAAATCCAAGCCGGATTAGTCAGATTTTTAAAAATCAAATCAGTTGGAAGACCTACTTCACCACAAAGTTGTAATGCTTGTTTAGACATCGGCATATATTCTACACCTTTTGTCTTTTTTTGAGTAAAATTTATTTTTGCCTGATCGTTTTCAATACTTATTTCGTTCCACGTCAGTTTCTGAATATCGGAATGTCGTAGACCTGTTAAAGCTGAAAAAAGTGCTGCACGTTTAAGAACTTCAAGTTCGCAAGGCGTTTCAACTAAAATATTAAGTTCATCAAGTGTTAAATATTCTCGTCTTGATTCTGCGTGCGGAATCGCTTTAATTTTAGCAGAAATATCAGTCGTAAAATATCCATCAATAAAAGCTTGTTTTAATGCAGCTTTGAATACAGAAAAATAAGTTGAAGCCGTATTTTGAGAAATAATCTCTTCCTTGTTACTACCACTTTTCGCAGTCAACAAATATGATTTAAAGTGTTCACAGAATTTTGTGTTGATCTGGGAAAACATAATTTTTTCGCCTCCAAAATCTTTTAGAAATTCTATCGAGCGATACCAATTTACTTGAATAGATTCGGAATTGTTTTTATGTCTTTTATTAACCAGCAAATCAAAATATTTCACAAAATTCTCCTGCGATTTTTCTTTTTGCTCTACTTGAATTTTGTCGAGTTCGCTGTAAAGTTCAATATTGTCATATTCTCTCTGACGTAATTTACGCATAGAATCTGCATAGAACATTGTCTCGCGGTCGTTTTCGCTTTTGCATACGATTATACCATTGTCATCTCTTTTAGGTTTATATGAAACGGATTCTTGGGTTGTTCTTGCAGGTCTTTTCTTATCAAAATCAACGGTTGTGACGCTTCTGTTCAAATATTCCCGGATTCTCTGAACTTTATCTTTACCAGGAATCATCACAGGATAACTCTCCAAATAAATAAACCATTCTTTTCGGAATTCAGATTTTCGCAATCGTACGGTAACTTTGGTTTTTAATAACTCTTTCATTTTCCGTCAAAAATTTTATCAATTAAATTTTTAGGAACATACACGAAACTTCCAACTTTCTTTGTCGGAATTTTGTTTCTTTTAATTAGGTTTGTTACAGTTCCTGGATCAGCGTAGAATTTTGAACTAATTTCGGAAATTGTATAACAATTACCAACTTCAAAATTGGGTTTTTCAGGAATTTCCTTCGACTTTTCCGGCATTTCAACTGCTGAAAATAAGTCTTCCAAATCTGATCGCTTAACGCGAGTTAATCTTGAGCCTAGATTAATTCCAGTAATAATTCCTCTTTTTATATATCTGTGCACTGTATCTCTTGAAAGCCCAAACATAACAGTAGCTTCAGCAACTGAAATAAATTCTCTACTCTGAACTTCGACAATCTTGTTCTTATATTTTTGTAAAAGAGTATCTTTTTCTACTTTATCTTTTTCAAGTTTCTTCCTTGCTTTTAATGCTTTATTGTTACAAGAAGTAGAGCAAAAACGACTTGTAACTGTCTTTGCTTCAAAGGGTTTCGAACACTGCTCGCACACCCTTGGTATTTTTAATTTACTAAATCCCATTCTGAAATAACATCCTGAACATTTTCTGTTTTTTGGCTTCTAAAATAAAATAAGGCGCATAAGACGCACATTACATCCAAATAACACGCGGTACAAGTGTGATACAAAATTACAACAAAAATCGATTAAAATCAACTATTAATAAAAAATACAAAAACAAAAAAAATCGCTGTAAACAATACGTTTACAGCGATTTGCTTATTTATTTCAATCGATATTAATCGATGATAATTGCTACTTACTTGACTTCTTCTGAAATAGACGAAAATTAAAATCCCACTTACTGAAAGTACAATACATATGATAATCAATAAAGTGGTATAGCTCTTCCTAAGACCGGAATTTTCTTCTGCTTTCCTATCCATCATCACACTTACCGCTTCATCTGTACTTTGTTTTTGGGTAACTTTTACGCTGTCGTTAAACTGTTTATATTTTTTTAAGTAATAGGTCTGCTTTTCCGTATCGTTCAGTGCTTCATAGACCTTGGTTAGTACTTGATTAATATCATTGTTCTCATTAAATTCAGCATTCTTTTCTTTCACATTTTTTTCAGCTTTCAAATAATATTCTAAAGCTTTCTTATAGTCACCTTCCAAAAAACTACATTCACCCAAACCTAAATATTCACGGTCCAGATAGCGGTCATTGTGTTTTTTTCTTAGTACAAGAGCCTTTTGAAAATAAGATCTGGCAGAATCGGGCTGTTTCTTTTGTTCTAAAAAAAGATATCCTTTAAGGCTGTAGATCGTGGCTTTACTGATGAAGGTTTCTTTTTCCGGAAATTTTCTGAGAATCTCTTCCTGTTTATTAAAGTAATAGAAAGAAGAATCCGTAATTTCTTGTGAGTAATAGTGAAATGCTATGTTTTCATAGGTTTGGGCCAGATATTTTAATCCCGCCTTATCTTCAATGTTTTTAAGTAAAAGAACATTTTTTCTGTTGTAATCCAACGCCTGTTTTCCTAAACCAAGTTCCAAATAATTCCATGAGTAAATGTGGTTCATTCTCGCTTCGAATTCTTTTGGTTTTTTATCGAAATCAAGCGTCATTATTTTGTTGAGATATGTGATGCTTTCTTTTTGAAACTCCAGACATGCAAAACCATCCGCCAACTCTAAATAAATGTAAGGCAGTTTCTGTGTATTTTTGGTCGTTAACGCTACAGTTTCGGCTTCTTTCGCATACTTTACCATTCCCAGATAATCCAGATCATCAAATTCCTTTTTTGATTTTACAAGAAGGGCATCTATTTTTTTATCGCTCTCATTTGGAGAATCACTGCACGAAATGCAGAGTATAAATACAAAAAGTAATAATGCTTTGACAGAAAAGTTTTTTTTCAAGATCATGTGATTATTTGTCGGATAGTTTCTCGTAGATTATGATACGCCCAGACACAACAAATATAATAAATTCAGTAAAAATATTTTATAACAAAAAAGCGGATAGATTTACAACCTACCCGCCTTATAACTTATTTTATTTTTCTAAGGTTTCCAGAATGTCCATTTCTGACCGTTGAAGATGATCAGTCGATGGTCAGATGCTGCAGGTCCCTGCAAAAAGGCCATCATGCCTGGCGAAGGATTTTTGATAGCTGCATAATTGGAAACGATTGGTAAGACCATCGCCTTATCGGGAGAATCCAAGACCAGGACACCGTCGGTTGTAGAATTGGCGTCGCCAATGATCGCTTTACCACTTGCCTGGTCGGCCAAAGGTGAGGCTTGAGGAACTTTTACAACGCTTTCGACAGCTTGGGAATATCCCGAGATCCCACTGAGATCCTTCCAGCCGGTATTTTCATTTTTGATTTTCACTTTGTACTCCGTGTTGGCCGAGACATCGAAGATGATGGTGCCGCCTTTGGCATTGTTGGCACCCGTTGGTACTGTCTCCACATAAGGGAGGATCAGACCTTTGTCGCCTTCGCTCCCGAATTCCAGTAACACGGAATTATTGCTAACGTTTGATACTGAATTGGTCGCTCCGATCCTTACTTGCGAAAACGCAGAAGCAGAAAGAAAGACGGATAATATGATCGCTATTTTATTCATGATTTTTTCTTTTTAATTAAACCTTCAAAGTTTCAAAACGAGCTCTGAAGGTTTTAGGTTAACTATTTTTAATTGGTGATCGTCGGGCAACCTTGCGTGTTGAAACATTTCCATCCTTCTCCTGCGCCTGCACCGGTGTAGATCTTCATACAACCTGCGCCCGCATTTTCATCCGTATCGAAGACCATCATGCCGACCACCGGAATTGCGATCGTTGTTTCCGGACTGCTGTTTCTGGTGATCACAAAACCTTTGGTCTTACTTTCCAATGCAGTGTACGCGGAGTTTCTCATGGTTGGCCACTCTGTCGTGTTTCCGCCTGCTCTCCCAAGGATGGTAATACCATGTTTCACAGGATAGGTTTCTCCTGGAACCAGAGTAGGGTCTTCGTAGCAAACTCCCTGAATCGTCATTTTCCCATCCTCCACTTCTCCTCCAAAGACAGAACCTGTAGGCAGTGTAATATCGGCTGCATTTTTTGCTATTCTTAATCGGTAATAAGTATCTCCTGCCGTCAACCCTGACAATCCTGTCCAGGTAAGTGAGGCACTCGTTGCACCATTTGGAACTGTTACCGTAGCAGATTCTGAGGAATCAAAAATTCCGTTTTTATTAAAATCTATCCAGCCTCTAAGAGTTGCGTTACCTCCTGTCGTATTTACTACAGGAACAACAGCGGTGTAAGAAGTAGAATTGATAAATAATGTTGTGATTGAGATGCTGTTTTCATCATTGATATTACTCAAATCATCGCCATTGGCATTGGTATTCGGAGTTGCATCAGTTTCCAGATCTATTTTGCTTCCGATCATCAGTGATGCTGTATTGGTCGTTGCATCATATTGAGAAGCAGTATGTCTCGGTCCATCCGATGTAAGCAGTGTTTTATAGGTGTCGGGCGCGTCACCGAAATCGGAGACAGCAAAAGGGCTTACCGGAAATGCACAACTTCCCAGATCTCCACCTCCACCAGGAGATGCTGTGCCAATAGGAGAAATAGTGAAGTCGCCATTCATTCTGAACAAAGTGGTGACATTGGTAATATACAATTGTCCGGTAGGACTGAAAGCAATACCATTGGGGCTGCTTCCGATATCCTGCTTTACGATCTGCTCTAAAACCAAAGGTGTTGACCCTATATTTGTAGTAGGAACTGTACTTTTAACTCGGAAAACATAAGCTGTTGGACTGGCTCCCTGACCGCCCAGGATCCACAGGTCTCCGTTACCGTCCATAGCAATGTCTCCACCAGCGTAGCTGTTAAGAAGTGCGTTCAGGCTAGCTCCGTTTTGATCGACGTAATTGCTGGTTATGTTTGTCCATGTATTATTTGTGATGCTATAATACTTTAAAATATTATTGCTTGTTATGGCGTAATAGCCTGCACCATCATTTGTCACTGTACCCCTGAAGATGGTTCCTGTTGTTCCTGCAAGCGTTTGGTACGCATCGGTTGCCGGGTCATAACTTATAAAAGTATTATTTCCACCACCTACTGCCTGAACTTGAATGTAATAGAACTTCTTGGTCAGATTGCTATATCCCATAGCGTTTGCATTACTAGTGTTAGTAGGGTAATTAGTTGTATTTACAATTGTTCCCAAAGTACCTGAGGTCGCAGGATCTGTAAATGCACTTATCTTACCTGTACCATTTAGGCTGTAGATTTTTCCTATACAGTCAAATGGAGGCGGGTTTACAGTGATCGTAACGACATTAGAAGTGGAAGTACAATCACTAGTCGTTACTACTGCTCTATAATATCTTGTTGCCGTCAACGCTCCGGGCGAAAAGCTCGCTGAAGTACCGCCACTTGCAACATTGGTAAAAGTTACATTATCTGTGGACATCTGCCATTGGATATTTCCTGTTGCACCTGTTAAAGTCAACGCAGTTGGTGCATTTCCAGATGTAATCGTTTGATTTGAGCCTGCGGTACCTGCAGCGCAACTAGGAACAATACTTGACGAACAAAATCCCATCACAGAACCGTTTTGTCCTCCAGCTCCATTAATGGTGAGAGAAGTGAAACTAGAAGGTGCACTAATTCTAAAACGACCACCACCAGTGTTAGGTGATCCGTTTCCGTTTCCGGAAAGAATTTCATTTCCATTGATTGTGGAAAAACAACTGCTTGGAGAATCAGAATAAATCGAGACCGCTCCACCATTGGAATTAAAAATAAAATTTTCATTGGCAGTGTTACCAGTACCACCCAAGAGCAGAACTACGTTGTTTATCGGCTTATCAAAATTTAAGGTAAGCGACCATGGCAAATTTTGTCCTATCCACAATGAATTACTATTAATGACATCTGATGAACAAGTGGTATATGCACCCAAAGTATAAGTTTTTACATCACCAGTATAAGAAGACGTGATTGTCACGCCATTTACAGTAAATGTTCCACTTGGTGGTATATTTGCAGTTCCTGAGCAAGAGAGGGCTTGCGCAAAGGCAAGATTACTCATCATCAGCAAAAACGCCGTGAGAATCATAAGATGGGCTCGCCAGAAAGTTGGTTTAAATTTATTCATTTATTTTATGTTTTTAAGTTAATATTGAGAGGTAAGTCTAGTTTTTGGATACATTCTGTTTCCCTGCTAAAAAGAAGCAGAGGACAATGTTTTCAGAAAAAAAAAATTTTTATAATAATGCCGGAGGTGGCCTCACAGAATAAGAATCTGCATCGATCTCTCCACAGAAGTGGACAAGAGCATTAGGCGTTTTTGCCTGAGTTGCATCTAGAGCAACAATATGAAAATAGGAAAAACCAGTTCTGATAAAATGCTTCAGAGTTGGATTTTGTGTTTGAGCAACAGCAGAATAATACTGTTTCTTAATAGAAAAAAAATGATCATTTTCCAATCCAGTCGCAAACAGGCCTTCTTCTATTGGAAGGATCTGAGACACATATTGCTTTACAGCCTCTTCTTCTAACTTTTTAAAGATGAGTTTTTTAGTGGGATTTTTTTTGGTAACGTAGGATTTCTTAGAATCTTTGATTTTTACAATCTCGAAATCATCATCTGAAGACCCTAAAATTGATGTGCCAGCGGTAACATAGATTTTGCTTTTTCCAAAATCCTCAATCTCGTTATCCGCAGTACTTTCATTGTTATGAAATTCCTGAATAGAATTTTCATCAGAAACATCCTGAGCATTCGTGAAATTAAATAAGCATAAAAAGAAAACACCAAAAACCTTTATCCAGATAGATAAAGATTTTGAGAATCTGTTCTCAGTATATCCGTTATTAGTTTTCATATTTGGCTCCAGAATAAGCTTACAAATTTATTCCAAAACTTACAAAAACTAAAAAAAAGGATATATCATCCTTATACTATTTTGTTATAATTTATTGATTTTAAGAATATTAAAATCACTTGTACTTATTTCATTATTAGGTAGTAGTTTTATAAAGAGAAGAATATTTTCGTCATTAGCAAAAAAAACTATTTGGAAAAGACGATAGATTTCCTTCTTTTTTCCTAATTGCTAACACCAAAAATTTTGATAGCGTTACTGATTCTTTAAAGAATTATTGGTATTAAGATTAGCAGAAAATTCACTTCTGTTACTACAAGTGGAGTTTTAGGAAATTTAAACATGTATAGCTAATTCATCTGCATCATAATGCAATCTCTGCCAGAGAAAAACCACTGCTGTATTCCCGGAACCGAGGATGAAAAGTTATCCTAAACCAAGTTCCGCTCAAAATCTATTTCGTTCAAAGCTTTGAAAAGTTCTGCCCAATTGACTGTTCCTTCGCCTAACATTCCTCGGTGAGATTCCGTAATATGAATGTATTTTACTTTCTCTCCTGCTAAAATTATCGGACCGGAGAGATTATTCTTTTAAATATTCATATGTTCCGAGGACTTTGTGATGGCCTTTTACCTCAAAAAATAGAGTTATTCAACAAGAAAAATAGTACTTGAACAAGCTACAATACGAGAAAATATTTATTTTCAACAAAAAAATATTACTTCGAGAAAGTACATTATTTTAGTTTTTTTTTCTCATTTTAAAATAAATGGAAAATCGGCTTTAGATGTAAAAATTTATGGAAAACTTTCACTGACCTCTTAGGAAAATATCTAGTGGAATAAAGTCTAAATCTGCGCATTTTTTCTCGTCCGGATGTTTTGACCTTATGAGAAGGCGTGCTGTTTTACGAATGGTAATGGCGGGAAATTTGCAATTACAGTCAATTATTGATAAAAAAAATAAACATGGACCAGGATTGGAGCAAAATTTTCGTTGGTGACCTAGATTTCAGCTTTGCGCTGGAGATAGTGGTACGGACACTTATCATGTTCAGTTTGGTATTGCTGATTTTAAGGTTATCTGGAAAGAAAGGCGTGCGACAATTGTCACTGTTCGAGGTCGCCATCATCATTGCACTCGGTTCTGCAGCAGGAGACCCGATGTTTAGCAAGGAAACCCCGATCCTTCCATCCGTCATCGTATTCACTTCAATCATCGCACTGTATCGGGCCATCACCTATTTTGCGATGAAGAGTGAAAGGTTTGAAAACATTATCGAAGGAGAACCTATCTATGTCATAGAAGATGGAGAGTTTGTGTTGGGAATAAGGAAAGACCATACATTCGCAAAGGATGAGTTCTTTTCGGAGATGAGACAGGAATCGATAGAACATGTCGGACAGGTGAAGACCGCTATCCTGGAGACCACAGGCAACATTAGCTTCTATTATTATGAGGACCAAGACGTGAGGTATGGACTGCCTATACTTCCAAAATCATATAACGACAAACACTTTAAGATTGACACCTCCAACATTTATGCATGTGGATATTGCGGTCATGCGGAGAAACTTGAACCTGGTGACCACGACTGTTCCCGTTGCGGAAAAAAAGAATGGGTAATCGCAATTAATTCCTTGAGAATAACGTAAATCAATGATTCGAAAACCATCCACAATTTTTTAATATTCCTCGGTTCAAGTATGCTATATAATCCCATATCAAGTGTCTATATTTCTCTGAACTTACGCTGGTTCCATTTCCTTCTGTAAGCTTTACCATCTTCGAATCTGTAAAAGAAAGTTTCTTTCTCCCATTCACCTGGTCTTATCAGAGTGAAACATTCGCCTTCGGGAAGTTCTATGATCTCGTGTATTGTATGAGCAGGCACAAAATGCGAGGTGCCTTCTTTCCGGTGATGTTCTGATGATCTGTAGGTGCCGTCCTCAAAAACCTCGTAAATCCTTTCAACATAACTACCCTTCAAAATGTGTGTCGTAAAACTGAAAGGATGGTCGTGAACATGTTCGTTTTCATCTTTTTCGCTGAAATGATGGATCACCGCATCGAAAGGCAATCCTTTCAAATGGTGTTTCATAAAAACGGCATTCATCTTTTCACGTCTGACCTTGATGTTCATCATATCTCTTTATTTTTTAAATAGTCCAATAGGTCGCTTTAACAATTGAATTTACTGACATTACTCCAGTGCGTCCAGATGTCATTCTGACCCAATCTAACCTTGAAACTTTTTAAATGTACTGAAAATTAGGGAATAAAGTTTATAAAAAAATCATAATTGATTGTTTAATGCGCTCATCCATATCTTAACTTTTTGAAATGATTGGTATTAGAATTGCAAATCACCTGATATCTTAAATTTAAAGTCTCAAATAGACTTTTTTGTATATCTAACCACTTCATACATTCAACTTCTAAAATTTAAGTTTTAATTAAAAAATGTGCATACTTTAAAATTTTAGTTAATGACAGAGCCAGTAGAAAATTCGCAGACCCCTTTTTTTTCTCAGTACGAAATATTACCAAGCATACGCTTCAGTATCATCATTCCTGTAAAGGATGAAGAAGAATATATCTTAAAGACCCTTTCCTCTTTTGCGGATCAGGTCGATATCTACGGAGAAGCTATCGATCGTAACCTATTCGAGATTTTGGTATTTGCTAACAATTGTTCTGATAATTCTGGACAACTCATCAAAAAGTTCCAGTTGGATAATCCCGATTTAAATGTCTATTTGGAAGAAAGAACATTGATCAAAGCGCAGGCAAACATTGGATATGTCAGGAGAAAATTAATGGAGTGTGCGTATGGACGGCTTATTAAAAATGGTGGCGGAATCATTATGACCACGGACGGCGACACCTCTGTTGCACCAGATTGGTTACACCAGACGAGTTTGGAAATTGAAAAGGGAGCTGACGCAGTGGGTGGAAGAATACTACTCCATGATGATGAATTTGAAAGTATGGACGAGTCAATCCGTTTACATCATTTGAAGGATGAAAAATATCATTTATTGATCGCCGAATTGGAAGCGAAGATCTCGAATTGCAATTTTGACCCAGTACCAAGGCACCACCAACATTTCAATGGCAGTTTCGCCATCACTACGGATTGTTATCAGAGATCTGGAGGTGTTCCTATTGTAGAACAGTTAGAGGATTGTGCTTTTTTCGAAAGATTAAAGACGATTGATGCAAAGGTCCGTCATAGTTGCAATGTGACCGTTCACACTTCTGCAAGATGTGTAGGCCGAACCAAGGTTGGACTATCATACCAATTGGGCATTTGGAAAGATCTTGGTGAAAGTGTTGACGATTATTTGGTTGAATCTTGCGATGCGATCACAATGCGCCTCACTCAAAAAAAGAGCCTGATGAAACTATGGAAAATGAAGAATGATATCAACGAGGCAAATTTTAATCGAGAAATAAGGGGAATTCTATTACCTGCTTTTTTTGACCGAACCATCTATAAATCATTTTTAAGATCATCTTACTTTGGTCAATGGTATGAAGAACTGGTCAATAAAAAATGTTTAATTCAAGCAGATAAATTTTCTGCTCAAACGATTGACAAAGCTATTGCCAATCTCCAAATGAAAGTTCAGGAATATTCAGATCACTATCTTTCCCAAACATCGATCCTGTAACTCTCTGCCCTACTGCTAAAGATATTTTTCATCTTACCTTCCACTGATCTTTCAAAACGCTGATGCACTTCGTCACCAGTCTGTGGATAATCATGGACTTCTGGTAGCCAGTGGACCAATACGATTTGTCCATTGGAATCCAGTATGTCATATAATTTTTCTGAAACGACTTCCCAATCATCTGGTGAAAGATAGTAGGCGACCTCGGACACCATTATAAGGTCATAGTGGTCATCTGGAAGTTCTTTCTGAAAATTAAGCTTTTTAAACGACACATTTTTTAAATCATTACAGCGTTCAGCCGCAAGACCTAAAGCTTTTTCGGAAATATCAGTCGCTAGAAGAAGTTTGCTTTTCTGCGCCAGAAGCTTAGTGAGAACACCGATGGAACAACCAATCTCCAAAACATTATCATAAATTTCTTTTGGAAGCGCTGCAATCGTGGCTGCATATTTTGCGGCCTCATATTCACTGGTTTCAAAATTCCAAGGATCTTCATTGGCATCATACACATCTTTGAAATATTCGGAGCTTAAGGATTGTTTCTTTTCCATTATTTTGAAATATAAAAAGTTTCATAAGGTACATTGAATCGATCAAGCATCTGCTTTGATAATCGAAAGCCTTCAGGGTCATCGTTGATAAGGTCTGTGATCTGCGATCGGTGTTTTGAGATCGCTTCCTGCTTTTGCGCAAGCACACTGTCGATATTCAATCGGAAAGGCATTGATTCTTCTGGAAGAGGTCCATCGCCTTCTTTCCCTAATTCTTCAAGCCATATTGGATACTCATATATTTTAGCATTGACCGTTTCAGCGGAATCCAACAATTGAAAAGCTGCCTGATGGTCTGGATGCGGGTCTCTTCGCCAAGGGACAAAAATACTTTGAGGCTTGATGATACCTAACATTTTCGAAATGACCTTCACCGAAACCTCAAATTTTTCATCACCTTCCTTAGGAACATTTCTGTCCGGAAATCTACAGAAAATGATATTTTCTTCCGCAACACCAAGGACCGCAGATGCTTCAACAAGTTCTTTTTCGCGAAGGTCCATCAGCCTTTCGGCAGGATATTCTTTGCTGCTTGGATGGGACAAGGTACCGTCGCTTAGCAATAAAATATAGACAGGCTGTCCATATTTGCGCAGGAGCGAAATGACACCACCGCATCCCAAACTTTCATCATCCGCGTGTGGGGCAACAATCAAGGTTGTTCCAAATCCAGTGACGCATTGCTCTGGCGCCATCGGAATATTATCGTAATTTATTGAATTCATTTCTTTTTTTTTTTAATTTTAAATCAAAGTTTCACTCGCAGAAGCATTGGAATTAAGAATAAAGCTTCCAACATCTGCCAATACCGCATCAGGAGCTGGCTGTCTTAAATAGGTGCTCAAATCCCTGATGATCCGTTCAAAATGGTAAGGTTTATTAAGCCCACGAGCTCCAACACATTTCTGACAAAGCGACATCACCTCTGTACAGATTTGCTCGATTGCGGTACGCATCATATTGGCAAAAATGATAAGTTTTTCGCCTTCGATCTTCGTGGGCGTTTCCATGTAATCATCTAATTTTGAAGCCGCACCTTTGAGCCATTGATTGCCTGATTCCACAGCAATGGCCATTTGACCTATTCGCATTTTTTGAAAAGCATCCTGGGTTCTGTTTAGAGTTACCAGATATTTTTTTGTTTCATTTAAAAGTTGCTCGGCAGCTCCCAACTGCACGGCTGCAAATCTTATGGCACCACCACTGAACTCAGGTTGCTGATAGTAATCTCCTCCTGACCCCAACAAATTGACCTTTTCGATATGTGATTTCAAAAATGTGATCTTAAAGCTTCTGCTGGACCGCATTCCCATTGGTTCCCACCAGCTTGCATCACTCTTTACATCGGCCTGGTCAACTGGAACTACACACATCTGCCATGAACCATCTTTCATTGCCGCAGTGACAATAGGTCGCGTGACGTAATTGGTTCCTGTGGCAAATATCTTCGAACCAGTCAATTGATAAGTATCTTTTTTGATTTTTTTGAGAACGGTTCCATCGGCCGCCTGGGTGTTCCAGACGCCAAATAGTTTACCATCCATTGCATCTTGTGCAAATAGTTTTTTCTGCTTTTCGGAACCAAATCTATTGATGAGTATCTGTGCATTGATATGACCCTCTAACACTCGTCCCATCACCAAATTCCCTTTACCAATATTTTTCAAGATGATCAGCAAAGCAAGGTTTGTTCCTGGGACTAGACCTAGATTACGGCCGCCATATTTTTCTGGGATGCTCGCTGTCAAAAATCCGCCTACTTTCAATTTTGCCAAAGTTTTTTCAGGAAAAGCCTTTATATTATCGGTTTTCGTAGCTTCAACAAGGGATGACTCTACTATAAGTTGTGAGGAAGTGATCAGATCTGATAATTTTGTTGTAGTGGTCTTATTGCGAATTTGTTTCATATTTTTACCTCAAGCATTAATCTTGGTATGTGTCAGATCATCATAAAATTTGACTTGGAATCAATTAAGCAAAAACAGACCCAAAGATCCTTAATAAATAAAGACCGTAAAAACGGTCTTTATTCTTGTACAATAATTAAACAATCAATTGTTGATCCATGCTGGATTATTTCGCTTCATTTCCAAATCCAACACTCTGTGATTTGCTACAGCTTTTATCACTGGAGAGTCGGTGTTTATGAATTACAAATCTTTAATTTATCTCGCAAAAATCTCCTTCAACTGAGACACAATATTGCTGTTTCCGGAAACTGTGATGTCACCGATTTTATCGGCAATTTTCTCCATATATTCCATTTCTTTTAATTTCCACAACGTATCGTTTTCCTCCATCAACTTTGCGGTGTTGAGCAAACTTCTTGTGGAAGCCGTTTCTTCACGACGCATAATGCTGTTGGCCTGCGCTTTTTTCTCAGCAATCAAAACCTGATTCATGATTTCTTTCATTTCGCCAGTCAAAATCACATCTCGAATTCCCGCATCAGAAGCTTTCAGACCTAAGTCGTCGGCTTTTGCACCCAAATTTTCCAAAATTTCCTTGCCGACAGAATCCTTCTTCACCAACAACTCATCCAAAGTCAAGGATCCAACGAATTCACGCAACGCCAACTGCATCAAAATGTACAATTGCTTGTCGTATTCCTTGTTGTTCATCAATGCTTTAACGATGTTTTCCACTTGGTAACGCACGTAAAAATTGATTCGCAACATCGCTTTATCTTTCGTCAAAAGTTCTTGTCCGGCAATTTCCATTTGTTGCATTCTCGTATCAATGGCTTTCACTTCGACAGAAGTTTCATTGTTCCAGAAGTAGTAAGTTCCGGAATCCAAAACTTGGTTCAATTTACCATCAATCAACAACAAACCTTTGTATTGATTGGTGATGACAAACTTTCTGACAAATGTTTTCAACTTGATATTTTCCAAAATTGTTTTAGAAATATTCTCCGTGATCTCCACTTTCGTCAAATCCACTTTTTGAAATCCTCTGTTCACAACTCCTTTCCAGAAAGCATATTGACCGACATTCAAAACGTCTTTGAAAATTCCGTTTTCGTAAACTAAAACGATTTCGCCGTCTTTCACTTCTACTACTTCAATCATTGAAGCCAAGTTTTCATTTTTCAACAAAAGATTAAAATCTTCTCCTGCTTTAAACTGAGTTTTCATCTCGAAAATCTCCACAGATTTGTTTCCGAAAATCCAGTAGTTACCTTCTTTTAAAATCTCGGTTAAGTTTCGATTTTTAAAAACCAAACCGACTTGGTATGCTTTAATTTGTACATTTTTAATCATAATTATTTATTTTTAAGTGTTATTAATTTGTATTAAAAAAGGAAATTCTGAAATTCTCTCATCCAAAAAATGGCGGAAGAAAAGCGGTTCACAAAAACTTCATTTGCTTCAAAACTTTGATAATGAATTTGATTTCTAACGCTTAGATTTTTGGTGTTAACTTTATTAATGCAAAAGCAGAAAAAGAGTTATTCACTTTAAAATCTCAGTTTAAAAATATAGATTCAACAATCGAATGTTCATCTAACTAAACTTCGTCTTTCCAAAATCATCTTTTCTTGCAAGCTTCTTCAAATCGTTGATTGAACAACCGAAAAAACTTCAGAACTTTCCTCTGGTAAATGTTTTTATTAATGAGAAAACATTTAAAAACTCGACTGTCGGATACAGATTTTGAGTCTATTTCCAAAAACCTACGTTAAAAGCGTAGTGCTCTGACCAACTGAGCTATCTCAAACCTAAATTGAGAGAGGGAATCGAACCCTCGCATAAAAATCTATTGCTATACCGTTTAGCTACTGTTCAAAAACAGGAAGGATTCGAACCTCCATACATAGAAAATGGAAAGTTTTTTGGCAAACTTCAAAACCTTCAAATCAAGCTGAACAGAAAGCGATAATGTTTCTCAACAAACCTTTCTGCAATGGCGATATACCGAAACGCTCAACATGACCTGTCTGATATTTTGACTAAAATCCGTTGCTGAATTTAGTATTATTTCTAATTGATGATGCAAAGTAAAAGCGGTAGTGCGCAATCAATTTGCGTAGATGAGATTATTTTAAATATTTAATTAATCCCTCGGCGCAAATGGCGGAGTCCACCTTTTACGTTTCATAATTTCCTTGATTTCTGCGTAAGAAACCGGATAAAAATTATGGCAATCAACGCCGACATCGATACTCAAACTTAATTCATCATCTGGCAAAGTCCCGTGCGAATGGCCGTAGAGCTGCCAAGTTCCGTGATGTGAGCCATTCCAGGTCCGCATTGCATAATGCAAAAGCGTAATTTTTTGCTTGCCTAGATTTACATCTTCATCTTCGACATACAACTCGTGATAATCCTTGATCCATTCGAATCTATCAGGAACGCGAAGTGCGGCATATTCGTGATTGCCTTTTATCAGATGGATTTTTCCATTGAGTTGATTCAGAATCTCCTTAGTGAAATCTGGTTTTCCCAAACTCACATCGCCCAAATGATAGACGGTGTCATCTTTACCGATTTTCTCATTCCATCTTTTGATGAGTTCTTCATTCATTTGCTCAATCGACTCAAAAGGCCTTTCGGAGAATTTTATAATATTGGCGTGACCGAAATGATGGTCTGCCGTAAAAAATATATTTGTTTTCATTGTTTTGCTTTTAATTAATTTAAATTCTGAATAAATATTAATGGAATTTCCGCGAACTAATTCCATTAAAATTGATGAAGAAAAACTAAGTCTATCTGTATTTTTGTTTTAAATAAAGAACTTCTGCGCTGGACAGACTTTTGTTTTTTCTTCGTAACTCATCTCATTTGAGTTATTTGATTTGCCGAAATCCGCCAAAAGAAGAGAGCTAGTTTTTAACCATAAAAAAAGCACCTCTTTTTGGGAGGCGCTGGATATATTTTGACGTGTCAGTTCATTAGCTGACCCATTGATATAAGCACCTTTTCTCCACAATTCCGTTCGCAAGAAAACATTCGCATCCTTTCGGATCTTGTCCGTGTAGTCCTGAAAACCTATCAGATATGTGTTGTGAATATTTCATTTTTTTATTCTTGTTTTAATTATGTTTTTGTTGAATCTTAAAAACCAGTTGCTTTTAATTTTCGGTTGCAAAGTAAATATGATTTTTTTGAACTCGCAAATTTATTTATATTTAAGTATTTGATAATTAGTGCTTTATGTTTTAAATTTGGAACAAAGAATTCCTGTCCGTAATATTTTTACAGATACTTTAATTCCCTAAATGACTGTCTATCATTGGCTTTCCTATCACGCTTTATTTTCTACTTATTGATTCATCGTTGATTAAATTATTTTCATTTTTGTAGTTATTTTTTTTTTTCTAAATAATTTTGTTTTAAAAACACAAAAAAACGCCTCGATGATCGAGGCGTTTCTGTAGTATTTGGATAAAATTTTTACAAATTTACAGTAAGAAATCTCCAAAGGATGTACATTTCGCCTCTTTGACTTTCATCATTTCATATCCGAACAGTCCCTTTGCCGAAGGGCTATCGCATAGATTTAGGTTGATATGTACTCTTTGTATTGTCATTTTTTACTGGCGCAAAGATAAACGTTTTTGACAAATGGTCTATAAATTGAAAATATCACAATTAGATTTACACCATTAAAAGTCCTCTTATTTTTTTAATTTTACTCTAATCATAATCCAATTTTCTTGACCATGCTAAATCGTTATTCCATTGTAATTCACCCTGGTGACCCTGATATTATCCGTTTTAATTTTACAAAGACGAACTATTCAATAAAATAGGAAATTATGGAAGTCGAAATTCGAAGGCGCATATTACTATCCTAGAGTTTGACGCCACCGAAAAGGACTGGTAAGTATTGTTGAAAAACTAAATAAAATCGCTCGAGAAGAAATGCCTTTTGATGCCATATTTGATTAGGTTGTTTATTCAAAAACATTATTGGTTTTACCTGATGAAGATGGAGATGAACGTTTTAAAAAATTATTACAAAAAGTAAGAGCAAGAATTAAAGGCAAAAATAATAATTCATCAGCTCACCTGAGTATTGGTAGAGAATTGACTCCAGAACAAATAGAAAATTCACAAAATCTCTTTCCTGATGTCAATTTTAAGTTTCATTGTAATCAACTTGCTTTGAGAAAACGTAATGGAAAAGTTGGGCAATATGATATCGTACAAACTTTTCTTTTTTCAGGAGTTGCTACCAAGGAGGAATCTATACAATTATCTTTGTTCTAGAACGATCTATTTTACAGTCATTCACTTTCGTCCTTTTTTTAATAATGTTTCTAAGAAACAAAAAAAACGCCAACAAAATTGTTGACGTTTGTGACCCCAGAGGTACAATTTTCGAACACTTTTGTAGAAGATTTGAATGAAATTGCAAAATTATCATCAATCAATTATTTGGAAAAAGAATCTGATTACACAAATTAACAAAATGGATAAAAAATAAATTTCAACATGTAGTAAATTGATATATATGGCATTAAAATGAATTCATTCCAGGTGGTCAATTTAAACCGAAATTACCTGGTCACTTTGAATTGAAATTGGGTGGTCAATATCACTGGAATTTACAGTCGGTGCAATGAATTCTTTTAAAGATAGCTTAATTGAAATCGATACACATTTGTTAGGTGCGTGCCTAAAACCGGCAACTTTTGCTAATTTCTATACCCACGCTTCACAAAATGAGTTGACAAATAATACTATCGCATTAGAAAAAGCGAATTCATTTAGTGTCGATAAAACACTTGAAAATCCATTCTCTTATTTTAACCATTTTTATTCGGATCGGATCAAAAGCAAAAATTGCCTGCTACAATCCGAACTCAATGATATACATTCAACAAACGGAACCATCAGCATTTATGATCTGGCAAAAAAGAATTTTACAACCGTAAGACAGCTGGAGCGGAATTTTAAAAAGCTAATTGGGTTATCGCCAAAAGAATATTCGAACATTATCCGTTTTCAGAATGCTCTGAATTTAATCAAAAATCCGAAGCTAAACCGCAGTTTATTAGATATTGCATTTGAATGTGGATACTACGATCATTCACATCTTAGCAATGAGTTCAAACGCAATACGGGGCTTTCACCATCATCATTTTAATTTTGTCGCATTTTTACAAAGTGTAGTTCGCAACGTAAAAGTAATTTTGCTGAAACATTAAAATTCAAAACAAATGCGAAAAATATCACTTTTTATTGCAATGAGTTTGGACGGATACATTGCAAAATCAAACGATGATCTGAGTTTCTTGAAACTTGTAGAAAAAGCAGGAGAAGATTATGGGTATGAGGAATTTACCTCCCAAATTGACACCATAATTATCGGAAGGAAGACATATGATTATGTCCTTAGCGAAATTGGGGCGTCTCATTATGACAACGGACAACGAGATGTATATGTCATAACAAGAACTGAGAGACCGCAAGTAGGTAGAACGATTTTCTATACAGGCAGCTTAACAGAATTAATTGACCGTTTGAAATCAGAAAATGGTAAAAATATCTATTGTGATGGTGGCGCAGAAGTAATCAATGACCTATTGAAGCAGGGCTTAATAGATGAATTTACAATCTCGGTAATTCCAGTTTTGTTGGGTGACGGAAAAAGGCTTTTTAAAGATGGAAGACCCGAACAGGCACTTAAATTCATTACAGCAAAAACATTTGAAACTGGTTTGACGCAACTACATTATAAGCGCAATAGCAAACAATAAGCAACAGGTTATATTTACGCTGCTTTATTATAAAAAATTCACTTTAACAGAATTAAAAAATTCATCTATTCTAAATTTGACGATCTAGTAATGCAATCTATACGACGCTAATATTACGAATCGAAGACACAGCTATAATTTATAAAACCACGCTTTAATTAAAATTATTTATTCTCATACGGTTGGAAAAATACAGATAATTTCCTACTATCGCTCATATTTTGAATGCATAATTATTTTCAAAGTCATAACAAATAACAAATTAATATCATTAAGTCCAGATATTTTTTCCTAATTTCCTTGAGAAGCCGCATTCAAATAATCATCACTGATATCTTTTTCCTTTTTAAAATCTTTTCCAAACTTATAACTGAAACTGATCCCGAAAGAACGGAGTGGTAAATAACGGACAGAAGATGAGCTGTAATCACCTGTCTCAACAGTTGTCGCCTGTTTGATATACTTGTTGAAAGGATTGGTTGTTGTAATTCCAATACTTGCTTTTTTATTCCAGAACTGTTTTCTCGCCGCAATACTATAAGTGATCGACTGTGGATTTTTACCCTGAATATTTTTCGCCGCAGAATTAAAATTCCCAAATGCTTCTACGATAAAATCTGTTGGAAATAAGTAATTCAGATTTAAATTCAGGCGGTAACGCATTCCCATATCAACGTTCCCAAAATAATTACTGACAATATATCGGTGAAAAACCATCATATTACCACGAAGATTTAATTTATTATTTAAAAAAGCAACAGAACCTGACAATATTCCACCAGAATTATATTCCTTGCCGATGTTATCTCTTCTGGTTACTGAAACATTTGTATAATCTGTCCCGCTTACCGTATAAATTGGGTAAAAAGTAGTGATTTGTTTCAGATCCTGACTGTTGATCCTTTCTGTAAGGGTGAATGAAAGGTTAGCGCCGTTTTCAAAATTCTTATTGTAACCTAATTCCATATTATCCCCTATTTCCGGCTTTAGTGCAGGATTTCCTGTTGTGATATTATGAGGATCGCTGAAATTTAAGAATGGGTTCAATTCAGCATATTCCGGTCTTTCAACTCTTCTTGTATAGGCTAATTTTATCGTTTCGCCACTGTCAAATTTATGAGACAAAATGAATGACGGCACCAGCAAACTGTATGATGGAATATTGGTATTCTGATAATCTATTTTTACCGTCGTATATTCGTAACGTGCCCCTGCTCTTACATCCAGCCAGTTATTAAATAATTTTAATGAAGAGGAAACATATGCGGCATAAACTCCCATATCATATTTCAAACGGTAAGACTGGAAAGGATCAAATTCATATTGTCTTGAAAAAGCATCCAAAACATTCACATCCGTATTTGTTGTAATGTGCTGGAAAATTGCTTTTGTACCCATTTCCAATGTAATTTGGTCATTGATCGGCTGCACATAATCGACCGACAAATTATGACTGGTATCCGTTCCCGGATTTCTCCCCGAAATACCATCATAAGGAGATAAAGCTGCTGCAAGACTTTGAGTTTGTAAATAATTACTTTTAGGTGATCCGTAGCTTACAACGAAATCTGCTGTCAATTCCTGTCCTTCTCTTTGGAATATTTTTCGATAGCTCAAATTTCCATCAATAGAATTTACCGAAGAACGGTTGTCTGAAGCTCTGTAACCAATGATCGACTGGTCAGTTGAATTAGAAAAATCAGCAATATATTGTTGCTGATTAATGAAACCGATGCTTTTGTTGGCAAAATCGTTGTAAGAAATGGAACCGCTTAATGTGTTCGTTTTGTTGATTGTCCAGTCAAAGCCCAATCCTGTACGATAACCGTGTCTCTGAAAATCGGTGTAGCCGTCCTGCAATAATCGGGTTTGAGTGGTAGCTGTATGAGAAATCCTGTCTTGTGAAAAAGGTGTTCTGGATTTCAACTGTGCATTTCCGCTGAAAAAGGTATTTAAGCTGAAATTATTATTTCTGAAGTTCAGATTTAATGAGCCCGTTTCAAAACGTGTTCCCGCAGACGCAGTGATCAATCCGTTGATGCCTTTTACTTTGCTTTCGTTCAGAACAATATTGATGATTCCGCCAGTTCCCTGCGCATCGTATTTTGATCCGGGACTAGTTATTGCTTCAATACTTTTGATCTGACTTGCAGGAATAGAAGCCAGCGCATCGGCAAGACTATTCCCAAATATGCTTGAAGGTTTTCCGTTGATCAGGAATCTGACATTCGGATTTCCCTGTAACTCCACAATTCCGTCTGCATCCACCGTTACCTGTGGAACCTTTCTCAAAACATCAATTGCAGCTCCACTTTGTGAGGTTACGTCATTGGCAACATTGTAGACTATTTTATCAACTTTATTTTCGACAATAGGTTTTTTTCCATTGATAATAACTTCCTGAATGGTTTTAACCTGATGGTCTTTTAAAGTGTCAGATGATTTTTTGTCTATAGTTTGAGCACAGACTAACGTTGTCGATATTAAAGCGAAAAGAATTGATAGTTTTTTCAAAGCGATGTTTATGATGAGGCAAAAATGAAATTCAATTCTGAAAACATTTTGAATTCGACTAAAAAATCAAAATATTTTATAGATGACCGGATCTTTATTATTTAAACGCAAGTAAAATAGTTCCGCCGATAATCAACAAAGCCCCGATCGCAGTTTTCAATGTTAATGTTTCTTTAAAAAAGAAGATTGATAAAATAATAGCAATAGCTACACTTAATTTATCTACCGCCGCGACTTGCGAAACTTTGCCTATCTGTAAAGCCTTAAAATAAAACAGCCAGGATAACCCAGTTGCGACACCGGAAAGGACAAGAAAAATAAGATTGAATTTTGATAATGATCCAATATCGTTAGACTCGCCTTTTATAAAAACAATGCTCCAGACCAATACCAAAATAATTACTGTTCTAATTCCAGTTGCTAAATTAGAATTGATATTGGATACTCCCATTTTTGCAAAAATTGCTGTGAATGCAGCAAAAACAGCTGAAAGCAAGGCATAATAGAACCACATATTTTTATTTTTTGACATCAATTAAAAGGTTTTAACAAAACCAATCCCTACACTTTTATTCTGATAAAAAGGCATTACCATAGTGGCTGAATTTTGATTTTTCCCTCCTATCAAATGATTGATTTTAGGATATAACCAATAAGCCAGTTCCGTGGAAAGAATACCGAATCCGGCTCCGCCAACGACATCTCCAACCCAATGCTTATCATTCAACATTCTGTAAACTCCCGTAAAAACAGCGATTGAATATCCAGAAATTCCGAGCCAGAAATTGGTGTCCTTGTACTCTCGGAACATAAACTGTGCAGAGGCAAACGCAATCGCTGTATGACCTGAAGGGAAAGAAAGATTATTGGATTGATCCGGTCTTTCTTCCTTTACCATATGCTTTAATGGAACTACAAACGCTGATGTAATCAACATCGAAGTTCCGTAAATGATACTTCTGTCACGGAAATTATGTTTTCCTTCTACCCCAAAAGCATTTAATCCATAGACCAAAGCGGCAGGTGCGAATTGGGTGTAATTATCCAGTCTGATGTGATCCGGTTTGTGTTCATTGATCTCATCTCTAGTAGAGAAATTCAATTGTTTAATCCCTTTTACTGACAAACTTGCAACGCCGTAGCCTATTAAGGCCGCAGGAACAATCAATCTTTTATAATTAAGATGATCTGTTTCTGTATTCAGTTCAACGATGCTATCTTGCTTTGTTTCCTGAACCTGAATGGTATCATTACTTTGGGCAGAAATTTTTCCAAATGTTGAAAATAATATGAAAATGCTAAAAACTGTTTTTTGAGTGAATTTTGACATCTTATGTTTATTAATTTGATTTAAAATTTATTTAGGACAATGCATCTGAATGTTGGTCTCTTTAAACTTCGAAAGAACTTCTTGACCAAAATCTGTGTAATAGGTATGTTCTGAGAGAAACCAACAGTTCTTTTTGAGCCATTCCTCGTCAGTGTAGATCAGTTTTAGAAATATTTCAAATTCCCTTCTCAATGCCTTTTCATACTTTGGATAATTCGCTCTTGTCAAATGATACAGATCAGCATCACATAACACTTTTTCGATTAGTGAAGAAGGTTTGGGCGGATATTTTGTGGATTCAATGCAGTTTAAAACTGAACTGATAAAACCGTTCTCGCATCCATAGTTTTCTAAAAAATCCTTGGCTATTTTCTTACTTTCGTTTTCGTGACCGAGATATGTGTTTGCATACCCACAATCGTGGAACCAGGCAGCAACTTCTAAAGCAAGAGTTTCATTGTCAGAAAGATCGCATTGAGAGCCAATTTCTCTCGCCGCAGCAACAACTTCATAGGTATGGTTGATGTTATGAAAAACAAGCTCATTCGAAAGATTTTCTGAAAGAAACAATATCACATAATCACGTACAGCTTCTACTAAACTATTCATTAGCGGTTTTCATTATATATTTACAAAAGATGTTTTGTTGATTGGCAAAAGATGAGTTCTGATTTTGTAGAAATTTTGAATCATTTCATCTCTAGCTTTGTCACTAGATTATTTCTGAAACAATAGAATTCGTAACTCGGCTCTTTTCTAAAAATAAAAACCTTCTCAATATGAATCGTGTCAAACTTGTTTTTAAGCTGGTTGTATTTTTCCATAAGTCGATCCGGTAACTCTTCGGGAAGAATAGGCCTTTCTATTTCTAAACCTTCGTCATAAGTATATTCCAAAACCAAGTCAGTATTCCTCCAGGAAATGATAGATTCTTTTTGGTTATTTTTTTGAACAGCCGCAAAAGTAATTTTGTCTTGTTTGATAATTCTATTGGAGGTCCCAGCAAATAATGTCACTCCCGCAATAACCATTGCACTGTAACCAATTTTTCTGAAAATGTTTTCGCTTAAATACGGAAGGATATATTTTACGGTATATGAAGAAATTATTGTAGCTACAGCAATCGTCAAACCCAACCACAACGCCGTATTTGAATATAATCCCAGTTCTATATAAATTATCAACTTGATTAGATGCATAAAGATTTCATTGGCCGCTCTCGTTGCAACTATTTCTTCTTTTTTGAGTCCAAATTTTAAATAAAACCGATTAAACAAAAGTCCGATTGCACCAGTCATTCCGGATACAAAACCTGCCAGAAAGCCAACAATTGCCAAAACATATTCCGGATATGGCTTTTCCTCTTTCTCAGCAGTATTTTTAGATTTGAACAATTGAGGTAAATTGGCGATAAGAAACATAGCAACAATGAGCTGTAAATAATTGGGATTTATATATTTAATGAGATAAGCTCCGATTAAAACCGCAGGGATTGAAAATGGAACAAACCAGAAAAATATCTTCCAGTTGATGTGCTTTTTGAACACCGCAATTCTTGATGCAGAACTTGTAAAAGTCCCAATTGTTAATGAAAAAGGTACGACAGAGGTGGGAAGCAACAGGTTTAGAATCGGAACTAATATGAGACTTGCTCCGCCACCACATATAGCGCTCAGCCAAAAAGCGAGAATAGTTCCCGAAAATAAAAGGACAATTTTTAAAATCATATTTCTAAATAAAAGATTACACTACGTCGTATTTTAAGTACAAAAATGCAATCTGATTTAGAATAAATTTTGAATTTTAGTTACGCTTTTGGAATGTTTTTGTCATTTTTGACGTAGAAATATCCAATAATCAAGACGCAAAAAACGCCTAGTATAAATCCACCCAAAACATCTGTAAACCAATGCGCGCCGAGATAAACCCGAGAAACCGCTCCCAAGAAAATCATCGAAAGACAAATGATAATCAGAAATAATTTGACCTTATACTTAATCTTTTTTAAATGAAGAATGATCAATATCAATGCACCGAAAAAAACTGTGTAAAACAAAACGTGACCGCTAGGGAAGCTCTGATATTTTGTTTCTTCCAAAAGGACAACCAGATCTTTGGAAGGACGTGGTCTGTTGATCAGCATTTTTAGTCCTAACCCTAAAATTCCGGAAAAAAGTGTAGAAACCATCAAAACAGCTTCTTTTTTTAATCTTAAAATAAAAAAGATAAGTGAAGTTATACCGACCATTACAACCGAAACTGATGTTCTGCCAAACCAGCTCAGCCAAATCATCAGTGTATTAAGGTTAGGAGTTTGTTTTTCCTGTATTTCTTCTGAAATATGGATGTCCAAATATTCCAATGGCAGAAAGAAAACAATACAGCTTAATATTACAAATGCAATCAAAAGCGAACCAGCCGTGGCTCGAAATAAAAGCCTTTTGTTGTTTTGCAGAAAAGTTATCAATCTCATAATTCTGGAATTATCTGACACAAATTAATATCCTAATTCTGAATTAATTTTGAATCTCAGGTTTTAAAAATTGATTAAAATCCAAATATTGTACCCTATTAACAATCAAAAGATCGATGATATCACCAATCTTTTGGAAGGTTTTACATCTCAGAATATTCTATTTTACTTTCATCTTTCCATTTTTGAATCTTACACTTGCTGTCTGATAATAAGAAATGGTTTGAGAGGCCAATTCCTGATTTTCTGCTTTTATTTCTGATAAAGTCTGTTTTTCATTTCCTGAAACCCCAAACTGTTTTAACCTTTTTCTATCGTCAATCTGTGTGAAAATATTTCCTTTCAGCATTCCCAATGTTCTGTAATTGCCTATAAAAGCTCTTTCATCTCCAACTTTTGTTTGATTGATGTCTTTTCCATACAAACTTGTGTTGTAATTCCAATCGAGATATCCGAATAAAGTCGGCATCAAATCGATCTGTGAAGTTAAACGATCAATTCTTGTTGGTTGTTGCTGTGGAAGATTATAAATAATTGCAGGAATGTGATGTCTGTCGATATTGATCTCCCACTTCCCGGCACTGCTTGCACAATGGTCTGCAACTATAACGAATACGGTATTTTTAAACCAGGGTTTTGTCTTCGCATCCGCAATGAACTTTCCTAAAGCATAATCTGTATATTTCACGGCAGCATTTCTATCACCTTGCGGAAGGTCGATCTTTCCTGCTGGGAAAGTGTAAGGTTTGTGGTTGGAAGTGGTCATTACAAACTGAAAAAACGGTTTGTTTGCTTTAGCGCTTTTATCAGCGTATTTGATAGATTGATTATAAAGATCTTCATCACAGATTCCCCAGGCATTTTCAAATTTCACTTCGTTATCAGGAATTGCAAATCTTTGTGTTTTAATCTCGTCCGCTAAAGGATTACCTCTGTTTCTGTCAACAATATCAAATCCCTGTCCACCAAAAAAGGTATTCATATTATCAAAATAACCATCGCCGCCATAAATAAAATAGGGCTGATAATCTTTTGATTTTACAATTGTAGAAATGGAAAATAAATTCTGATTATTAGGTCTTCTTACGATGCTATTTCCCGGTGTTGGCGGAACAGATAATGTTAAAGCTTCCATCCCGCGAACGGTTCTTGTTCCTGTTGCATACAGGTTTGTAAAGAAAATACTTTCATTCGACAACTTTTCATAGTTGGGCGTAAGATGATCTTTATTGCCAAATTCTGTCAGAAAATCTGCGCTGAAACTTTCTATGGCAATAAGGATGATATTAGGTTTTTGTTCATTATTTCCTGTGGTAAGCCTTGATATATCATCATATTTTGCGGTTGTATATTTTTGATTTTCCTGTAAAAGATTCTTCTTAACTATTGAATAAGCTTCTTTTTCCGGAAGTTTCGGGTAGAAGGTTTCATAATCAAGCTCGTTTGATTTGAAGGCAGTTACAAAAGAAAAAGCACCGTTTTTCCCCAATTCATTTACCACCAAATTATTACTGAAATCCGCCTGCTTGTTTTTCATCACCAAGCCTAAAATAATGGCAATTGCCAAAACCGGAAGTGAATAAAATAAACGATTACTGATAGAATTCTTATCAGAAAAAGTCTTTTTGAAGATATTCAGTTTTTTAAATAAAACAAATGTAAGGACGATCAATCCTACCAAAACAACTCCAATCACAGGTAAAGGATAAGACTGATTGATATTTTCGACAACTTCATAAGTGTAAATAAGATAATCTACAGCAATGAAATTGAACCTCACGCCAAACTCATCCCAAAAAGGTATTTCTGCCAAAAGGCTAAAATAAATAATAATGAAAATCAAGCTAAGATAAAAATAGGTGAAGATTTTATCGAACAAAGATCCAATCCATCTTTTCGTAAAGATCAAAAGATAAAAGGCGTAAAATGCCAAAAATAAGGAACCCATCGTCAGGTCAAAAACGAACCCTGTGAAAAAAGCCCGCAAAATATGTAGGAAATTAAGCTCAAGATCTTTTAAAGACCAGATCAGTAGTATTATCCTAATTACAAATGCTAAAAAAACATATAAACTCAGAACGCCAAACAGTGTTGAAAATCTGCCATTGAATAACTTTTTCATAAGTAAGGATAATAGATAAGAGTGAGTAATATTAAAACTGAGATCACAGCAAATGTCATCGCTCCGGAAGCAATGTCTTTTATAAAACCAATTTTTTTATGGTATTCAGGATGAACGAAATCGCAGAGTTTTTCCACTGCAGTATTAAGGCTTTCTGCCGTGAGAATAAGTCCAAAGCCAAATATCTGAAACATCCACTCAACTTTTGTGATTTTAAAATAGAAGCCTAAAGCGACGAAAATAACCCCGATGAAAGACTGTGTCATTATCGAATGTTCTGTTTTCAGCAACAGAAATGCGCCGTTAAATGTGTATTTAAGGCTTTTTGCTCTTCCTTTCAAAAAACTGTCATTAATATTTTTCATATCAATGATTTGAATTTAAAAGGCTTATTCTATGGAATTTAGCTTTTAGGCTATAGAAATAAAAGGACGATTGCATAAATTGAATTATGCAGCAAAACTAAAATTGAATTTTGAAGAAATTTTGAATTTTATAGTTTTACAGAAAAAATGTGCAAATTATTTTCAAATTTATAATTGATTGTCCAGTGGTGGAATTTGCAAATCTCACTGATGATGGCTAGTCCTAAACCACTTCCGCTATTGTCAGCAGAAAGCTTCGAAAATCTTTTGAATAATAGATCTGTATTTAATTTTTCAGTTCCGGAATTGGCAACTTCAAATACTGAATTTGTCAACTTCACCGATATTGCTCCGTCACGTGAAGTATGACGGATAGCATTCAAAATTAGGTTATTGATAAGAACTTCAGTCAGCCCGCTGTTTCCATTTACTTTAATGCCTGAAGAAATATTTTCTGTAACAGAAATATTCTTTTGTTCAAAATGTTCATTAAAGACATCAAGACTTTGGTGCAATAGATCGTCCAGCTTAATGATTTCAGAATTATCGAATTGGCTGTTATCTATTTTTGCTAATAACAAAAGGTTCTTATTAATTCTTGAACTTCTTGTTAGAGCCCGGTTCATTTCTTCTGCAATATCATATTGCCTTTCGGTAAGGTTTACATCTTGTAACAAAAGATCAAGCTTATTTTTCAAGATGGCCAACGGAGTCTGCAACTCGTGAGACGCGTTTTCTGTAAACTCTTTCTGCGATTTATAAACGGATACGTTATGAGTAATTAATTTTCGTAATGACTGATTTAATTCTTCAAATTCTGTAGTGTCTGTCTTGTCAAATTCAATCTGCGTCTGTGTGTTTAAATTAAAATTCTTCAGTTTGTCAAGTGTGTTTCTAAAAGGTTTCCAGATTGTTTTGGACAATCTCCTGTTAAGTATAAACAACCCTGTCACGATCAAAAGAAAAAAGAAAAATGTAATGAGACCAATGATCATTACAGTGCCTTCCGTTTCCTCAATATTGGTCTCTATGGTAAAAAGATAAGGTTGTTTTTTTATATAAATGACCTTTTTAAGACATCTGTAGCGTTCGATCGTCGGATCCGCAGAAAAAGGTTTGTATTTTTCAGCTGTAAAAAGTGAGTCTTTCCTTAAATGATTGGAAGTTATTTTTTCAATATTGGTTCCTGGTTGGATATGATTCCACAAGGTAATACTGCTTTGTATTTCTTCTATGGAAGCATTCATTTTGTTAAATTCATAGCCTGTTTTTTCTGCAACGATCTCGTTGTGCTCGTCAAGTTCATCCTGCCATATTGCATCGACTACGAAATAATATACTGGGATACTGAAAACCAGAACAATCATAACAAAAATTAAAAACGGTCTGGTAGTTTTACTTAATAGTGGCTTCATAATTAATTACATATTTTCCCATCTATATCCCGTTCCATAAACTGTTTTCAGATAATGATCACAGCCAGCTTCATATAATTTCTTTTTAAGATTTTTGACGTGCGCATAGACAAAGTCGTGGTTATCCAGCATATCCGCAAAATCACCGGAAAGATGTTCTGCTAAGGTGCTTTTAGAAATAACTTTATTCTTGTTTCCAATAAAGTAAATAAGAAGGTCAAATTCTTTTTTTGTAAGGATAATCGTTTGATTATTAATAGTAACAGTTTTGGCTAAAAGATCGATCTCTAATTCATTCTGCTTTACAACATTCGAATTATTAAATTGTTTTCTTCTTATAATTGAATAGATCCTTGCCATTAATTCTGAAAGATGAAAAGGTTTTGTAAGATAATCGTCTGCCCCTAGCTTCAATCCTTTTATTTTATCATCCAGAGCATTCTTCGCCGAAATAATAATGACCCCATCCTGTTTATTCTGTCTTTTTAATTCTTCTAAAATTGACAGACCACTACCGTCTGGAAGCATAATATCTAATAAGATACAGTCATACTGGAAAGTTTCAACCTTATCCATTGCTTCACTGAAAGTAGGTGCAAATTCACAGACATAATTTTCTCCCGAAAGATATTCGGAAATACTTTTTGCAAGCTCTGTTTCGTCTTCTATGATCAGGATTTTCATTTTGCTAATTTATAATTGCAATTTTGAATAAATTTCGAATTTATACAATTTTCTATATGTAGATATTGAGGAATTTTTGAAATCATAAAAATAATATTCGTAATCAATGTTAAGATTTTAAAACTCTATATGAAGATAGTAATCTCAAAAGCGAAAATTTTAAAACAGAAAGCAATCAACGATATTGGAAATAAAAAAATCAAGGATAATAAATTTTGTAGATCAAGGTAATATAAAAATGTAAAAATATTTAATATTTCATTCTTGATAATTCTGTGATTCTTTCTAAATCTTCCACCAAATATTTCGATATTTATTCGGTTATGGGTACAAGACCGGAAAGAGGTGATAATTCACTATTTTTCCGGTTTTTTTTAGCTCGTAAATCATTGTTAATCTGATAGATATAGGACAGCAAAACGTTGGGTCTAATAGTTCGATAATGATTTTCAAAAAATTCCAATTTTTCAGGGAATATCGAACTAATTATTTGACGTTTTAATGTGATATCCCCACTACTAAAGACTTTAGCAAGATCTACAACGTTCGATAATGCATGGTCAAGTAGTTTCGGAAAATCTATTTTGTTTTTATCTTTTACTTTGGTCAGGTTGCTTTCTAACTTTTCAATTTTGTCCTTGCAATCAGTTTTAATTTCCAAGTATTCCTCATTATCAATGATCTCTTCCAGTAGTTTGTTTCTTGCCGACTTTAACCTGTTATTCAATCCATCTATTTCCATTAATATCTTTTTTCTTTGATGTTGAGGATTATCGATAAACTTCTCAAAATTTTGTTTCAAGACCTTTCTCAAATATTTTTTAATGGACTCCCTCATCTCTAATGCTTGCAGTAATTCCAGGAATTTATTGTTGATGATTTCTGCTCTATAACGATATCCGCATGGTGACTGACAGTGATAGTAATAATATTTCTTGGAGTGTCCTGTAGATGCACTGCCTGTAATTAAATGTCCACATTCCGGGCATAGAAGGAATCCTCTCAGTGGAAGATTATCGTCAGACAGTACTTTAACATTGGGTCTGGCAAGATTTGCATTGCCATTCATTATATTCTGCACTTTGTCGAATAACTCCTCACTGATCAAAGGTTCATGGATACTTGGAACATAATGGGCCTCTTCGTCATTGTATTGTTCTACATAAATTTTTCCGCAATATGCAGTATTCCTCAAGCCAGCAAGAAAAGAACTAACTTTTACAGTTTTCCCTTCCCTCCTATTCATCATATCCATGATCTGGCTGGCAGAATAAACACCTTTCGCCATTTCATTGAATGCCCATTTCATATTGGAAGCTTCAGGTTCCTTTTGAGTGACATACTTCTTCCCGTTTTCCGTGATCTTATTCACATATCCATAGGGCGCCCTTCCCATTAATCTTCCTTCTTTTCTGGCACGACGCATTCCATAGTAGGTATTCAAGGCACGCCTGTCATTTTCAACTTCCGGTGCTGCAAGATAGATAGCCAGCATCATCTTGTTCTCGGGAATTGAAAGATCTAAAGGTTGTTCAATGGCTTGCGGATCAACTTTGAGCTTTTTCAGGATATTGATCATTTGATAGGCATCACCAGCGTTTCTGCTAAAACGGTCCCATTTGGTAAACAACAATAAATTGGTTTTGGAGCTCTTTTTCTTAAGAGTATCAAGCAGCTTAAGCCATTCAGGCCTGTTAAAGGTTTTGGCGGAATAATCTTCATAAATGACCTGTCCCACTACGATACTATTATTCTCACAGTATCGCCTCAGTCTTTCTTCCTGGTCTCTTTGGGAATAACCTTTATCTGCCTGCTCATCGGTTGACACACGAATATATAAATCGGCTTTTTTCATTTCTACAATCTTAAAATATTATTCATCTAAAAACTCCCTTATTGTGACTGTCAATAGCATTTTTAGAAATTCTACAATTTGTTCAGCTTCCTCAATAGTTAACTCAATTTCCTCCTCTTCTTTGAGAATTTTGATAATCTCTTCAGTGCTTATATTTTTAATTTCAATGTTCTTTTCCATAACCGAAATCTTTTAAATAAAAATATTCGGCTAATCCAACAACTATTAATTAATGTATTTAATTGATACACTTGGCTTAGATGTGCTTTTACTCTTGAATTTCAAAATATTTCAGAATGGCATTGTAGTTATCTTGGGCAGTTAGGCAGGTATCAAGAAGATAACCTCTAATATTTTCCCATTCCTGTAATCCTCTGTAATAAAATAGCTTTAGCTCTTCATCAATAATAAATGGAATAACGTTGTTAGCTAAGCATTCTTTAAACATAATCAATCTGCCAACACGACCATTTCCGTCTTGAAAAGGGTGAATAATTTCGAACTGATAGTGAAAGGCAATAATGTCCTCAATGGTTTTATTTTCAATATCGTTGTATTCAGATAAAATCTCTTTCATTCTAGTTGCTACTTTGCCCGGTGCTGTAGTTTCATTACCTCCAACTTCATTCGGCAATTTCTTGTATTCCCCAACATTAAACCAGTCTTTAGCACTATCAGATGTTCCGGACTTTAGTAAGAAATGAAGCTCTTTTATTAATGATTCAGTTAATTTTGATTTAGCCTTATCAATTATGAGATCAATAGCTCTAAAGTGATTTGTAGTTTCTATGATGTCATCTACATTGATACTTTCCTTCGAAACCCCGACCGTATTTGTTTCAAAAATATATCTTGTCTGATCTAATGTTAGCCTACTTCCTTCTATTCTATTTGAGTTGTACGTCAGATCGATCTGGGTTCTGTGATAAATGCCGCCCTTGAGCTTCATTTCTTTCTCTTCCTTCAGTTTGTTCAGCAAAGGATTTTTACTAAACTTCTTTTTACTTTCTTTTGAAGGAGGAAGCGCATCCTCTGGAATATTATAGGTTTTACCAGTTAAGAACGAACCGTTAATCCTGCCATGCGCACAGTAATTCCTGACAGTTCTTTCAGGTATGTTCCATTTTTTGGAAAATTCTGCTACTGATATATATTTCATAAGATTCTAGATAGCCTTCATCGGCAAAAATTACA
>NZ_FOFI01000003.1 GCF_900110605.1 Epilithonimonas lactis | reverse complement strand
TGCACGATCGCACGACAAGGTTCTCTCTTTGTGAACGTTTTTATCGATAATTATTAGACCATAGGATAATGGACTGATAGATGATAGACCTTAATGGTCCTGAATCTAAATGTCTATTAATCAAAATCTGATAATATAAACATAGCGTACATCCTTTTGTACGAACAGCCTTTAGGGTGGTTCTAGCAGAGGGGCTCACCTGTTCCCATTCCGAACACAGAAGTTAAGCCCTCTAGCGCCGATGGTACTGCGAAAGCGGGAGAGTAGGTCGCCGCCAGTTTTTTTCAAAACGCTCATCATTCACTTGATGGGCGTTTTTTTTGATATATACCCAAAGGTATGTCAACCGAATGTATTCTCAAGAAACCTCAATCATACAGAAAAATTTAAAGAATAATTTATGATTTAGGACTTCTTTCTATTTGCAAGATTTAGTTATTAGCATCGCATTATATGCAATGAGTCTACTTTATTTTCCAGAACCTCACTAATGATACTTAAAATCTGTTAATCTTATAATAAAAATATCGATTTCATTTTTTTTCAAATCTTAATTAAGTTATTTTTGCACAAATTAATTTTTAATAATGAAAAAGTACTTATTTCTTCTTTTGCTCACTTTGCTAGTAGTTTCTTGCTCCAAAGTTAAAGTTGAAGGAAATGTAAAAGGAGGTTCTCCTCTGGAAAGAATAGAATTTATAGAAGCTTCTGGCGTGGCAACACTGCCTTTGGTCAATCTTGGGCTTGATGAAAAGGGTAATTTCAAAGGTGACTTCAAAGCGCCTAAGAACGGAATGTACGCCATGACCTACGCAGGGAAAATGAATTTCATTTATCTTAAGAAAGGTCAGACTTTGAATGTTTCTGGTGATTCTGCAACTTTCCCGGAAGTCTTTAAAATAGAAGGTGATGCTAAGAAAAACAATGATTTCATCACTGCAACTCAAAAATATTTAGAATCTTACAGCTCTAAATTGAACATGCAAATGTTGCAGAAAAAGGAATCTGACTTTTTGGTTGATATCAAAAAAATTCATTCCGACCTTGAAAAGAATCTTGATGAGACTGCGGACAAATTAGGTGCGGATAGCGAAGTTGTGAAACTTAAAAAAGACGAGTTGACAACCAACATCTTGACATTCCTAGTTCAATATGAGTCGGCGCACGGCCAAGCAGCTGGAGATCCAACTTTCAAGGTTTCTAAGAACTTCAAAGATTATGAAAAAACGTTGACCGAAAATAATGATAGAATGGTAGAGAATCTGCCAGTTTACAGAAATTATCTTTTGAACAAAGTTGGACAAGATTTCCAAAACTTTGCGGTAAAACAAAAAGACAAGGACAACGTTAGTATGTCAACCATCTTCGCAAGATTCTTGGCTACGAATAAAGAAATGTCTCAAAAAACAAAAGACTATTTATTAGCTTTCGTCATTGCTAAGTTTGATTTGAATCCTTACACAAGCGAAGTTGAAAAGGTTAAGAAAATCAGTGATGAATATATCAAAGATTCTGAAGTTAAAAAAGATCTTAACTCTGCGATCAATGCTGTATTTGGATTGAAAGTAGGAGAGGAAGCGCCGAAAGTAAACTTCAACAAATTGGATGGAAAATCTGGAAATCTTGAATTGAATGGTAAACCAACTTTGGTCATGAGCTACGCTTCTTGGAATCCTTACATTGGACAATCCACAGTCCCAGTATTGAAAGAAGTGGTTAACTTCTACAAGTCCAAAGTTAACTTCGCATTCGTTAATCTAGATGATACGAAAGAGCAATTCACAAAAACAGCTAATGCAATGTTGAAAGGTATTCCTGGAACCAATTACTATGCTGATGGCGGATTGCAATCCGATTATGCTAAGAAATTCTTCATCTACGGATTCAAGATCCCTGGATTCTTTTTGATAGACAAAGATGGAAAAGTAGCAAGTCAGACTTTCTACAACTTAGGTGATGCAAAATTTGTGGAGGCGATGAACAAAGTTTCAGGTCTTCAGGCGCCAACTGTGAATCCACAGGCACAATTACAAAATGAATTGTTACAAAATCCTAATGCAGATTCTGTACAAACAAAATAATAGATGAAACAAAGAAGAAACAAAATTCTTGAAAATATCAGACTCCTTTCCGCCGGTGCGAAAGGAGTTTCTGTTGGTAAGACAGAAGATGGCAAAACTGTTCTAGTAAAAGGTGCAGTTCCCGGAGATCTTGTCAACGTAAGGGTCAAGAAGTCAAAAAGCAATTATGTAGAAGGCGAAGCTACTGAGATATTAGAATATTCGGAATATCGGGTGGATGCCAAATGTATTCATTTCGGAACTTGTGGTGGTTGCAAATGGCAGAATATCGCTTACGAGAAACAACTGGATTTCAAACACAGCGAAGTGGTGAACAACATCAGAAGAATTGGTGGCTTTGCAGAGTTCGAGGAAGTTCCGATCTTAGGAGCACCGGATCCATACTTTTATCGAAACAAAATGGAGTTCTCCTTTTCCAATGCCCGTTGGCTGACACAATACGAGATCAGCTCCGAAGAAAACTTTGGGAATAGAGATGCTTTAGGGTTTCACATTCCAGGCATGTGGAGCAAGATCCTAGATCTGAAAGAATGCTGGCTGCAAGAAGATCCATCAAACCAGATCAGATTGGCTGTCAAGAAATATGCAGTTGAAAATGGTTTGGAATTTTACGATGTAAAAGAACAAAAGGGTTTCCTTAGAACTTTGATGCTTCGTCAGAACTCCAAAGGTGATTGGATGGTTCTTTTCCAATTGTACAAGGATAATAAAGTGGAGAGAATCAAATTATTTGATTTCTTATTAAGCCAATTCCCACAGATCACAACGCTCGTTTATGCGATCAATCCTAAAGGAAATGATAGCATCTACGATCTGGATATTCAGAATTATTATGGTGAAGGTTTCATCTACGAAGAAATGGATGGTCTTCAATTCAAAATCGGACCTAAATCTTTCTTTCAAACGAATTACAAGCAAGCTTTAGAGTTGTACAGAAAGACATTGGAATTTGCTGACCTTACTGGTGATCAGGTGGTTTATGACCTTTACACTGGAACAGGAACGATTGCACAATACGTTGCAAGAAATGCAAAACACGTCATCGGCATAGAAGCCGTTCAGGAAGCCATCGATGCAGCCATCGAGCACGCAGAACTGAATGGTCTCAAGAATACAACTTTCTACTGCGGTGATATGAAAAGCGTCTTCAACGACGAGTTTTTAGCTAATCATCCAAAAGCCGACGTTTTGATCACCGATCCACCAAGAGATGGGATGCACCAGAAAGTAGTGGAACAGATCCTGAAGTTGGCGCCAGAAAGAATTGTCTATGTAAGTTGTAACTCTGCCACACAGGCAAGAGATATCGCATTGATGAAAGACGATTACGAATTGGTGAAGATCTTACCAGTAGACATGTTCCCGCAAACCCATCACGTGGAGAATATCGCTTTACTTATAAGAAAATAAGGTTTAATTTAGTTAATGATTTAAAGCCTCACTTCTAGAAATGAAAAATTTATTATGGATCTTCGGAGTCTTGTTGCTTCTCACAAGTTGTGGGAGCGAAGATGACATCTGTTTGGGCGAAGAATCTACACCCAGACTCAAACTTCAGTTCAGAAATATCAATAATCAAATCGTGGCTTTGGACACGCTGTACGTAGATGTAGACTATGGAAGAGACTCGCTGAAGCAGATTATCACCGCTGCAGTGAGACAGGATTCTGTGATGGTTCCTATGAGGATCGATGGCAGTCCGTACACCGATATCTACATCAAACAAAGACGAGTAGGACCTAGCAGCAAGATCAGGATCAACTATGATCAAAAAGCGATCTATGTTTCACCAGCTTGCGGTTTCAAGGTCAACTACGACAATCTGAATGCGGAACTTCAGCAAGCAAATCCCGTACAAAGCATCCAATCCAACATAACAACATTGACTGATGAGAATAACATCAATTTTTATCTGCGCTTTTAGTCTTTTATCCGTTTCCCTGTTTTCCCAGACCAAACCTGAGGAGAAAAAACAGGATTCGGTGAAGTGGAAGTACACACCCAACTTTCTTGTCGGCGTAGATGTCTTGAATTTGGGAACTGGATTTTTTAGTGACCGACAGATGATCCAAGGTTTCATTTCCAGCAGGATCAGCAAAAAGGTACATGCCGTCATCGATTTGGGATACGACAATAATATCTATCAGAAAAATGGCTACGATGCAAAAGCAGACGGACTGTTTGCCAAGATAGGCGCCGTTTACATGTTATCCATGGATCCTGAGAACGATATGAATGGTTTTTATACCGGCGCAAAACTCGCAGGAAGTTTCTACAATCAGGAGTACATGGCTGTGCCAGTGAAAGGTCTCAACAACGAGGGTATTTTCCTCTCATTCGATCCTTCTACGCAGAGCAGCTATTGGATCGAGGCTTCTTTGGGAGCCAGAGTTCAGGTCTTCAACAGCAATTTCTTCATCGATGTCAATGCGCAACCCAGATACCTGGCCTACACCACCAAGCAGGAAGAGATCAAACCCATGATCGTTCCCGGTTTTGGCAAGAGTTCCGGAAGTTTCAATATGGGCTTCAGTTGGAGCATCGCTTACAAGTTTTAAAATATAAAGTCTGCAAGTTGCAGGCTTTTTTGTTTTATTAGGGCAGCTTTTTCCGTCCTCCGTTCCCGCTTTTTTCTTTTCGGTGCCACCGCTTTGCCAATTCTACCAAAAAGAAAAAGAGCTCCACTCAGGCCGGGCTGCAGCAGAGCTTCTATCCACGTTTTGGTCTTCAAAATGACATATTGATAGGAGGAACAAGTTTGCCAATACAAACTGAGTAGCTTCTCATCGTGATAAAGTAAGCTTACTATCAAGCAAAAGTAAGCTTACTATTGATCAAGAGTACGCATACTCTTAGGTAAAAGAAGCGCATGTTTCGCCACGATCAATAGAATTCAAAAATAGAAGTAAGATTTCATCAAACAAAAAAGCACAAAACCAGATGACCAGTTTTGTGCTTTTTGATTTTTAAAATATCTAATATTCTTTTAATTCAATTTGATACTGAATGGCGTTTCCATCATCACAGAAGCTTTCGCATTTGGATCCGTGAATTGCTGGAAGATCTTGAAGTTCTCTTTCCCGATTTTGTTTTTGATCACTCTGCTAGAGAAATCCTCATCGGTCTCAGAAGAAAAGATCTGCTCAAATTTTGACATCTTCGCCGGATAGGTCGATACGCCGTAATCTTTCAGATTGGCAGACTTCGCCGCATAGTTGATTGCATCTTGCAATGAGCCCAACTCGTCCACAAGGCCGATCTGTTTTGCTCTCACGCCAGACCAAATTCTACCACCACCCACAGCATCAATTTCCTCGAAAGATTTTTTTCTATTCACCGTTACAAAATGTACGAAACGCTGGTAGGTAGATTCTACACTTCTCGTCATGATCGTCAATGCTCCTGGACTTAGTCCATTGATTGCGGAGATCATGTTGGAATTGGCATTCGTGGTCACGGCATCACTTCTGATCCCATTTTTTGCCGCAAGGTCTTTGAAGTAAGGGATGACACCGAAAACACCAATTGATCCGGTCAAAGTATTCGGTTCCGAGAAGATCTTGTCTGCACCCATCGCAATGTAATAGCCGCCAGACGCTGCATAATCTCCGAAAGAAACGACAACTGGTTTTTTACGCTTCAGCTGCTGCATTTCGAATAAGATCTCGTCCGATGCATTGGCACTTCCACCAGGCGAATTGATACGGAAAACCACAGCTTTCACTTTGTCATCCTCACTTAGTTTTTTGATCTCTTTTCTGAAGTTGTCGGAGTAGATGCCATCATAACCTTTACCACCATTGATGGATCCGGAAGCATAAAGGATTGCAACTTTGTTTTTGCCACCTTCAGAATCTTTGGAATCTGCATATTTGGCAAAAGAGATCTTGTTGAGTTTCTTATCAGCATCGATCTTCAGTTTTTTCTTGATAATATTATCGTACTCACTTTTTTGGATCAGTTGATCGGCCAATTTATATTGAAGACTCAAATTAGGCAAATAACCATAAAGACTGTCTGTAATCGTTTTGAATTCCGACTCAGAGATTTTTCTAGATGTTGCGATCTTTTTGGAAGTGTTCAACCAAATATCATTCAGCAAAGTCGAAAGCTGCTCTTTGTTTTCCGGAGAGATCTCATCCTTCAGGAAAGGCTCCACCGCCGCTTTGAATTTACCATGGCGGATCACTTGGATCCCGATCCCATATTTCTCAGCAAAGCTTTTGAAGAAGGTCACTTCTGCGGACAATCCTTTTAGTTCTATGCCGCCAGCAGGATTCAGATAATATTTATCTGCAACTGAACCTAGGTAATAAGCACCTTGAGAAACCGTGTTCCCATAAGCATAAACAAACTTCCCGCTTTTTTTGAAATCTATCAATGCATTTCGGATATCATCCAATTGTGTGATCCCAGCATTCATATTATCTGCCTCGATGCTTATTCCTTTGATCTTGTCATCGGTCTTTGCTTTGTTGATCGCCTGTAGAACGTCAAACAGCAAAACAGCTTTTTCCTCATTATTAATAGAGAACAGATCTTCTTGATCTTCGGAAGGACTATCGATTATTTTGGTCTTAAGGTCTAAGGTCAGGACAGAATTAGATTTGACATCCGAAGTTTCTGATATCGAAGATAAAGCGACCAAGACGATGAAAAATGCAAAAAAACCTGCGATTACAATAAAAATTGCAGTTAAATTTGCGAGAACTAGTTTGAAAAAACTTTTCATTATAAAATTAATTTGCTTGATATGTCGTACAACATAGTGGTTTTGTTACTGGGAAGTAATATTAATGATCCAGAAAATAATATCCAAATTGCTTTGAAAAAAATCGAAAGTGAGATAGGTACAATATTAAAAAATTCTGAATTAATAACTTCTGAACCTGTAGAATTTGACAGTTACAATAATTTTTGTAATATTGCAGTTAAAATAAAAACACAATTTTCGCCTATAATACTTTTAGGTAAGCTAAAAAAGATTGAAAGAGAGATGGGTCGTCTCAAAGATTCCTCTTATTTTGGCGCTTATCAGGACAGAATTATAGATATTGATATAATATTATATAACAGTATAAAGTTTATCTCGAAGAAATTAATTATCCCTCATCACAAAAATCTTTATGAAAGAGATTTTGCCAGGGACTTGATTAATGAAGTAAAATAAATTTACAACACAAATGATTATGAAGAAAAAACTATTATTCTTTTTCCTACTGCCTTTTTTGGGTTACACTCAAACCAACGAAAACTCTAGCGCAGATTCCAAAACCAAACCATTTAATAACGAAAGCCGACTTTTCAAAGATTGGTCTATCTCTGTTGGTGGTGGTGGCGCTTTTATGGCAAATGCCGATCTTACATCTTTTTACGGTGGTAAGGTCAATTGGGGTTGGAACGGCTATGTAAGTTTGGACAAACAAATTACCCACACCTTTGGAGCATCACTACTCTACATGAGAGGCGAAACAAAACAAAAGGCTAAGCTCAATGATCAAGCTGGTGTTGGACATGGATACACCAAATTCGATCAGATCGCATTATTAGGAGATGTCAATTTTTCAAATATCATGAGAAGAGTTGATAACAGATCTTCTTTTAAGTGGGCACTACATGGTTATTTAGGAATTGGATTTATAGGTTATAAAACTTATTTACAGGATAATGCGGTTCTTTCTAAATATCCACTTTATATAGAACAAAAGCTGGGTATCAATACATTCAATTATATTGGAGGTTTGGGATTGAAATATAATGTTTCAAAACTAATTGACGTTGAGCTAAGAACATTATACATCATCAGTGGTGATGAGGAGTTCGACGGTGGCGGATGGACAAGAGAAGCCGCTCCAGGTTATAACTTGATCAATGATTCTTACACAGATAATGCTTGGCTTGTCAACTTAGGAATTTCTTTCAAGTTGGGGAAACATCAAAATCACCTTCGTTGGGTAGATCCACTACAAGACGCTTATGCTAAGACAGCAGCTTTGGAACAACAATTTGCAGATTTCAAAGTTTGTGAAAAAGGTGATGTGGACAACGATGGCGTTTGTGACGATTGGGACAGACAATTGGATACGCCAGCTGGTGCAAGAGTAGACGGAGCAGGAGTTGCTTTGGATGCCGATCTCGATGGTGTGATCGATCTCAATGATAAATGTGTGACAGTTCCTGGACCTGTTGAAAATGAAGGTTGCCCAACAGGAAAGACAACAGCGGCTGCTTCTTCGCAGGCAGCTATTGAAGAAATCAACAAATTTTTTAACGGAATAGAATTTGAATTGAACAAAGATGTCATCAGACCAAAATCTTTTCAAGATCTAGATCAGGCTGCCGACATTATCAAAACATTGGGAGCTGGTGAAAGTTTCGTGGTAGTGGGCGCTACAGATAGCAGAGGTTCTGCTGCTCACAACAAAAAATTATCTCAAGCAAGAGCCAATGCGGTTCTTACTTATTTGGTTAGCAAAGGTGTATCTTCATCTACTATATCTGCGGAAGGTAGAGGAAAGGAAGATTTGAAATATACAGAATGTGATCCGGCAACAAAATGTCCGGAATGGAAAAATGAAGCCAATAGAAGAGTATATTTTATCGCAAAATAATTAATTAGAAAAAAACATTCAAATATGAAACAAAATTTATTATCATTAGTAGCAATAGGTCTATTGTTGCCTATGACTCTAGCAGGACAAGAGACTACATCTACAGATGCTAACTCTGGATCTCAAAATGTTTCCCCATTCACACAGTCTTCCAAAAGATTCAATGATTGGTCGATATCAGCTGGTGCTGGTGTACCATTGATTCAATCTGCGGATATGGCATCCATTAAAAATGGAAATGGTAAAAACCTTTTTGGGTATTCTGCTTACATCAGTGTCGATAAAGCTATTACGCATGCCTTCGGTCTTAATTTGCAATACGACAGAGGAGAGACCAGACAAGGTTATGCAAACACAAAAGATCATGTTAATCTTACTGGCAATCAAATAGCTGGAAGAACGCAATATAACGCAATTTCAATCTTGGGAGATCTTAATTTTTCTAATCTTTTAAGAAGAGTAGATAACAAATCTCCTTTCAGATGGGCGCTGCATGGATACGCTGGTATTGGAACAATGTCTTATAAATCTTATAGACAAGATCCTGGACCTGCAAATCAAACATTGAACTATGAAGTGAAACCTTTCAAATTAGGTTCGCTTTTCGGACAAGCTGGAGCTGGTCTTAAATTTAAGATCAATAACAGATTGGATCTTGAAGGAAGAGTAATGTATGTTGTTACAGGTGACGATGAATTCGATGGCGCAGGTGTTGGACAAACTGGTTACAACTTGACAGAAGATCAGATCTCTGATAACTTCTTCAACACGACTTTAGGTCTGACCTTCAAATTAGGAAAACACGAATCTCACTTGATGTGGCACGATCCATTGCAGGAGATCTACTACAAATTAGATGTTCTTAATGACAAAACTCAAGATCTTGAAGTTTGTAAAAAAGGAGATGTTGACAATGACGGCGTTTGCGACGATTGGGACAGACAGCTTGATACGCCTGCCGGAGCGAGAGTTGATGGTGCTGGTGTAGCCTTGGATGTTGACTTGGACGGTGTGATTGACCTTTATGACAAATGTGTAACAGTTCCAGGACCAGTAGAGAATAACGGTTGTCCTTTGACAATGAACAATTCTAATACAGGTGTTGTAACAGACGAATCGACCATCATGAAAGGAATCGAATTTGATCTGGATTCTGATAAAGTTCTTCCTTCAAATACGCCGATCTTGAATAATGCGATTAATTTTATCAATTCATCAGACAGTAAGTTCAATGTAATTGGTGGTACTGATACAAGAGCTTCTGATGTTTATAACAAAAATCTTTCTGAAAGAAGAGCAAATAATGTAAAAGATTATTTGATCCAAAATGGAGCTGACAAAAATAAATTGCAAGCAATGGGAAGAGGTGAAAAAGACCTTCTTTACCCAGAATGTGATCCAGCTGAGAAATGTCCAGAATGGAAAAACAGAGCAAACAGAAGAGTATATTTTGAAGCTAAATAAGATATATTTCTAAATAAACAAAAACCGTTTCGTTTTATTACGAGACGGTTTTTTTATTTTAAAGAATTGATTAAATTTACAAATGCTTTCTTCCAAAGAATCACAAAATATTTTAATTCATCAAACGCTCAAACAATTTTGGGGGTTCGATGAGTTTCGGTCTTCTCAGGAACAAATAATCCTATCCATCATCAATGGTAAAGATACTTTAGCATTATTACCAACAGGCGGTGGAAAATCGCTTTGCTACCAATTGCCAGCGATAATTCTCGAAGGAACTTGTCTTGTAATTTCGCCTTTGTTAGCCTTGATGAGAGACCAACTGCAATCATTACAAGCCTTAGGAATCGAGGCCGAATTGCTAAGTTCCGACTTAGATGAATTCGAAGAAGAAACTGTGTACAACCGCTGTAAAGAGGGTTTGACCAAAGTTCTATTCGTCTCGCCGGAGAGATTGCAAAACCAATTATTTTTGAGGAATATCCAGGAAATCCATATCTCGTTTATCGCGGTGGACGAGGCGCATTGTATTTCGGAATGGGGACAGGATTTCCGTCCGAGTTATCAGAACATCAAAAGGTTCCGTCAGGATTTTAAAAATGTGCCGTGCTTAGCATTGACGGCGACTGCGACAAATCAAGTTGTTGACGAGATTTCAATCAAGTTGGGTCTTCACCAGCCTCAGGTTTTCAAAAAAAGTTTCCGAAGAGAAAATCTCAATATCATTGTTGGAAATACGGCCGATAAATATAATAGAATTTTAGAATTCCTTAGACAAAATCCATCTTCCGGAATTATTTATACCAGAACCAGAAGGGAAGCGGAAGAACTCACGCTTTATCTCAAAAATAATAAATTCCAAAATGTGGATTTTTTCCACGCCGGGATGACTGCCCGTGACAGAGAGAATCTTCAAAAAAAATGGATTACCAGCCAATTCCACGTTTTGGTTTCGACCAACGCTTTCGGGATGGGAATCGACAAAGATAATGTCCGGTTCGTGATTCACTTTTCGCCGTCATCAACTTTGGAAAATTACTATCAGGAAATCGGACGAGCTGGAAGAAACGGACAAGAAGCGATTGTCCTGCTACTTTGGAATGAACAGGAATTGAAGAACATCGATGATATTTTCAAAAACCAAATCCCCAACAAAACCGAGTACGAGAAAATCCTGATGTATCTGTATTCCATTTTTCAGATTGGAGATTCGGATTTGCCGGAACGGACTTTCCAATTGGACATCAACAGAATCAAAAATCTAAGCAAATGCTCCAATGCGAAAATCAAAAATATTCTGACGTTTCTGAACAATCAGGAATTGATTTATTACAAAAATTCAATCTCATCATCCACGCTTCAAAGCTTCATCAACTCCGAAGATTTGGAACAGTTGGCGCCGTCAGATGCTTATTTTATGGAATTGTTGTTCCGCAATTTGCCAGGTTTGGCGATTCAAAAAGTACATTTCAGCGACTTGGCGTTTTGCAAAAAAAATGGATTTGATATCTTGAGTTTCAAAGAGAGACTAAAGCAAATGCAGAAAGCCGGACATTTGGAATATCTCGATGGAAGTCAGCATTCTATCAAGTTCCTGAAACCTCGGAACGACCGACATCTTTCGGGCGAATATTGGTCGCTTTTCAATCAGATTCAGAAAAATAAATTAAAGAAATGGGAGGAAAATAAATTCTTCATCAAGGACACAGATTTCTGCAAAATGAAATTGATTCTCAGTTATTTCGGAGAACGCGATGCCGATAATTGTGGCAAATGTTCTGTCTGCAGAAAGAAAACAAATACGAAGAGAACTTTGTCAACAGAGATTTTCGAACAACTTGCCAAGCGACCGATGGCTTTGGAAGAGGTTGCCGCCAATCTCAATTTTCACTCCAAAGAATCCATTTCCGACACGCTGATTTTCCTTTTGGACATAGGTAAAGTCAAAATGTTGAATTACAAAACCTATATGCTCAATCAATAAAGCAGAGAATCTTACGCAGCCCGACTTGAGCGGAAATCCTTTTTTGCGTGAACTCGAGTTCAACTTAATGGAAAACGTGAGCAAAAAAGATTGGGAGCGGAAGGCGGAATAGCTGCCATAAAAAATTAATCAATTATCAATTATCAACTATCATTTATCAATTATAAATCAATGACGAAATCCCTCAATGTCGTTTTTTTCGGAACTCCCGATTTTGCCAAAGCTTCTCTGGAAGCCATCTTCAAATCTCATCATAAAGTAGTTGGCGTTGTAACTGCTGCCGACAAAGCCAGCGGACGCGGAATGAAACTTACGCCTTCACCAGTCAAAGTTTTTGCAGAAAAAAACGGACTCCATCTTTTTCAACCCGAAAAATTGAGAAACCCAGAATTTCTGGAAGCCATTCAAAATCTGAATGCCGATGTTTTTGTCGTGGTAGCTTTCAGGATGATGCCTCAGGTCTTGTTTTCGATTCCTAGGTTGGGAACTTTCAATCTCCACGCTTCATTGTTGCCGGATTATCGCGGCGCGGCGCCAATCAATTACGCGGTTATCAACGGCGAAACCAAAACTGGCGTGACGACGTTTTTCATCAATGAAAAAATTGACGAAGGAAGCATTCTTCTTCAAGCTGAAACCGAAGTTTTGCCAGAAGACAATGCTGGAACGTTGCACGATAAATTGATGAACATCGGCTCGGAATTAATCATCAAAACTTTGGATGGTTTGGCGGATAATTCAATCGAAGAAACACCTCAACCTGACAAAGAAAATCCAAAAACTGCCTACAAAATTTTCAAAGAAAACCTGAAAATAGATTGGAATCAAAGTGTCGAAACCATTCACAATTTTGTGAGAGGAATGTCGCCTTATCCAACGGCTTTTACTATTCTGAAAGTTGGAGACGAAGAAAAATCCTTGAAAATCTTCAAAGGAAAATTCGAAGTTGAATCCCATTCCCGTGAAGCTGGTGATTTTGATATTTCAAAAACCGAATTCAAGTTTTATACAAAAGACGGAATCTATTATCCAGAAGATGTTCAAATCCAAGGAAAGAAAAGATTGCCGGTCAAAGATTTTTTGAACGGAATCCAGAATTTTGAAGATTATAAAAAATAACCAAACCTATATGCAAAATAGTAAAATCAAGATTCTAAAAACAGAAATCCTTTCCAATAATTGGTACACTTTGAACAAAGTGACTTTCGAATATCAGAAGAAAGACGGAACGCTGGAAACCCAAAGCAGAGAAGCTTACGACCGCGGAAATGGTGCGACGATTTTGCTATATAACAAAGAATTGAAAACCGTCATTCTTACAAAACAATTTCGACTACCAACTTACATCAATGGCAATGAAGACGGAATGATGATTGAAGCCTGTGCCGGACTTTTGGATAAAAATAATCCCGAGGATTGCATCAAAAGAGAAACGGAAGAAGAATTGGGATATGAGATTTCGGATATCAAAAAAGTTTTCGAAGTTTATATGTCGCCAGGTTCTGTGACGGAGATTCTCTATTTTTTCATTGCGGAATATTCCAAATCGATGAAAATCAATGACGGTGGCGGACTGGAAGAAGAACAGGAAGAAATAGAAGTTTTGGAATTGGATATTGATAAAGCGCTTGATATGCTTGATAATGGCGAAATCAAAGATGCTAAAACGATTATGCTGATTCAGCATCTTAGGCTTAAAAATATATTATAAAAATCTTCAATCTGATATTATCAAAACTTAAATATCTAAAATGAAAAAAATATTATTTGGTTTAATGTTCGCGTCCAATCTCTTCTTTTCTCAGGATTTGAAAGTGATGACCTACAACATCCGATTGTCATTGGAAAGTGATAAAGAAAACGCTTGGGACAAAAGGAAGGACGATGCTTTGGCGCTGATGAGCTATTATCATCCGGATTATTTCGGCGTGCAGGAAGCGATTCCTCAGCAGATGGTTGATATTAAAACCAATTTGAAAGATTACGATTATGTCGGCGTTGGAAGAGACGATGGCAAAAACCAAGGCGAATATTCGGCGATTTTCTACGACAAGAATAAATTAGAAGTTCTGAAATCAGGAACATTCTGGCTCAGCGAAACGCCTGAAAAACCTTCGAAAGGTTGGGATGCGGCTTACAACAGAGTTTGCACTTATGCGTTTTTCAAAATAAAGAAAAGCGGTAAAAAATTTCTGGCTATGAATCTCCACTTCGACCACGTTGGCGATGTGGCGAGAGTCAATTCTTCCAAATTAATCCTTGAAAAAATCAAAGAACTGAATCCACAAAATCTGCCTTTGACCTTGACAGGCGATTTCAATTTGACGGATGACACAGAACCAATCAAAATCATTTCTCAATCATTGGACAATGTCTATTACCATTCGAAGAAACCGCATTACGGACCAAAGGGAACATTCACAGCTTTTGATGTGAACACCGTTCCGAAAGAAAGAATTGATTATATTTTTGTAAAAGGCTTTGATGTTCAATCGAACCGAACAATCAATGACAGACGGGAAAATCTGCTTTATCCATCAGACCATTTCCCGATTTTGGCGGAGATTAGTTTTAAGAAATAGTTATAAACGTAAAATCCTCTTGTTGAAAGAGGATTTTTTTATTTTTCAGAAGAATGTTTTTGCGAAATATTTGGTTCTGCAAAACCTATTTTTTCATTGTCACTTAATTCTGATAGTTTTTTGAATATGATTGAATAACTGATGTTGAATGGAACTTCCATAACAAAATATTTATTTCCCATTCCCTCACTTTCGCATCCTAAACTTTCAAATTCTTTTCTTAATTCCATTACATCAATATTCTCATCAAGAACAATGATTTGAATTGTCGAGTTTCCAGAATGTTCTACAACTTTTCTGTAAGTGATGCGTTCTTCGTCTTCATCATATTCTGCAAAAACAATATCTCCAGAAGAAAAACCCGGACCGTAAAATGGAATGTTGTCAATCTTATAAAGGCCATCATCTGAATTTATAATCTCAGCCCAAAGTGTTTCAACAACAATTTCTTCAAGAACATCACTATAATATCGGACTAATATTTTTTCTAAATTATCGCTCATTTGAAATTTTATTTGAAAACAAAGTTACTTATTCCAAACAATTTTCTTCGTCATCAAATCACTGGAATTAGTCCCAACCATTATTTCAAATTCGCCAGCTTCCCAATCATAATTCAAAGCGTCATCGTAGAATTTCAAATCTTCAAGAGTCAGTTTGAAAGTGACGTTTTTATTTTCTCCTTTCTTCAAAAATATTTTCTGGAAACCTTTCAGTTCTTTGATAGGGCGAACCACTTTCCCGAAAAGGTCGCGGATGTAAAGCTGAATCACTTCCTCACCATCAAATTTCCCCGTATTGGCAACATTCACATTGATGGTCAAAGTTTGGTTGCCTTTCAGATTTTCAGAACTCAAATTGAAGTTGGAGTATTTGAAATCAGTATAGCTCAATCCAAATCCAAATGGGAATTTCGGGTCGTTGTCCAAATCGATGTACGCGGAAACGTAATTTCTGTCTGTGGATTTTCCAGCTGGTCTTCCGGTGTTGTAATGGTTGTAATAGATTGGGATTTGACCTTCTGTTCTTGGGAATGTCATTGGCAATTTCCCGCCAGGATTCACATTTCCAAAGAGGACATCGGCGATAGAATTTCCGGCTTCTGTTCCCAGCCACCAACTGTAAACGATGGTTGAAATATTGTCCGCCGCCCAATCAAAAACCAAAGGTCTTCCGGCGTTTATCATCAGAATAATTGGTTTTCCTGTTTTGGCGATTTCTTTCAATAATTCTTCTTGAACACCGGAGAAATGTAGGTTGCTTCGGCTTTTCGCTTCGCCACTCATTGAGTGACCTTCGCCCAAAGTCATTATCACAACGTCTGCTTTTTTCGCTGTTTCGATGGCTTCTGCAAACATCGATTTGTTGTCGTCGTTTTCATTGCAGCCTTTCGCATAAAGCAAAGTTGAGTTTTTGTCCAATTGATTTTTGATGCCGTCAAATTGAGTGACGATTCTCTGCGCATCATCTTTGAAAGGAACCGACCAGAATCCGTGCATCGTAACCGCTTCTTTTCCGAATGGTCCAATCAATGCAACAGTTTTAGTTGATTTGGAAAGTGGAAGGGTTTTCTTTTCGTTTTTCAAAAGAACTACACTTTTCGCCCCGAATTCTCTTCCGAATTTTCTGTGTTCGAGATTATTGGTTTGTTGTTTTTGTCTTTCGGAATTTGAAAATTTATATGGGTCGTCAAACAATCCCAATTCGAATTTCTTGATTAAGATTCTTCTCACAGCATCGTCCACAAATTTGATATCCACTTTTCCTTCTTTGACTAATTTAGGAAGTTGCTCCATATAGATTCTGCTTTCCATATCCATATCGGAACCTGCGAGGATGGCTTTTTCTCCCGCTTCGGCATTGTCTTTTGCGTAGCCGTGTTTTATCATTTCGCCGATGCTTCCCCAGTCAGAAACCACAAAACCTTGGAATTTCCATTGGTCTTTCAGTAAATCTCTCAAGATATATTTGTTCGCGGTTGCCGGAATTCCGTTGATGTCGTTGAAGGAATTCATAAAGGTAGCAACGCCTGCTTCAGAAGCCGCTTTGAAAGGTGGAAGATAGGTCTCGTGAAGTTGACGAAGACTCATATCAACCGAGTTGTAATCTCGTCCGCCAACTGCCGCACCGTAAGCGGCAAAATGTTTCGCGCACGCCATTATCGCATCGATGTTGCCTAAGCCTTTGCCTTGGAAACCTTTGATTCTTGCCAATCCGATTTTGGTTCCGAGGTAAGTATCTTCGCCGGAGCCTTCCATCACGCGTCCCCATCTTGGGTCTCTGGCGATGTCCACCATTGGCGCAAATGTCCAATGAACACCGAAAGCCGATGCTTCAATCGCTGCGATTCTTTCGGATTTTTCTATCATTTCCAAATCCCAGCTGGCGGCCTGACCAAGGTTAATCGGGAAAGTCGTTCTGAAACCGTGAATCACATCTTGTCCAAAAATCAACGGGATTTTGAGTCGGGATTCTAAGGCTAATTTTTGGAAAGCTTTTGTTTCTTCTGCGCCAGTGACGTTCAACATCGAGCCGACTTTGCCGCTTTTTATTTCGTCCAAGACTTTTTTGGAATTGGAGTTTTGTGGTCCTGTGGCGTATTCGAAGCCACTGTATTGAACGAGTTGTCCGGCTTTTTCTTCCAAGGTCATTTTGGAAAGGAGTTCGGTGACTTTTTGGTCGATGCTTTTCTGGGCGGAGATGCTGATTCCGAAGATTAATAATAGGAATGAAAGGCTATATTTTTTCATTGTAATGTTGTTGTCTCTTTTTGAGAAATTGATAATTGTAAAAGTAACATTCTTTTGTAAATAAACTAAAATCTGATATGATTTTAATGATTTAAGTTTTTGTCATTCCGGAGGATACCTAACGAAATGGTTTGTCAATCTAAACAGTCTAGATTCCTACGGAATGACAAAGCAACGTTTTTATATTGACTCTTGTTCTATGCTGAATCCGCAGCCCGGCCTGAGTGGAGCTCATTTTTTTCATTGCGGTTGGTAAAATTTCTATTGATGGCAAAAAGTCGTTCGCAATGAAAAAAATAGCGGGAACGGAGGACGGATAAAGCTGCCCAAATAATAATTCAAATTCTATGATATTGGATAAATGATGCCCAGCGAGGGAATTGGTTTTAATTCTTTATTTTTGAGTTTTAAATTTTGGAAATGAAAAAATTATTATTGGGATTGATGCTGATGGGAACGGCGATTTCTGCGCAGGAACTGTATATGCCGAGGAATATCAAGAATGCTTATTCGAAAGGGACTCGCGATGTTTCTGGAAAACCCGGAAAAAATTACTGGCAGAACAAAGGTGTTTATGATGTGAATGTGAAAGTGGATGCGAAAACGAAAGTGGTATCGGGTTCTGAGACCATCCAGTATTCCAATAATAGTCCGGATGAGTTGAAGGTTTTGGCGATTCGGTTTGTGAATAATATGACCAAACCGCAGTCTCCGAGAGCCGGATACGCTTCGAAGGAATCTTTGACGGAGGGTTTGACAATCACATCATTCTCCATCAATGGTGAAAAATACAACATCAACAGCGACGATTGGGGAACTGTGGAAGCGGTGAAACTGACGAAAGCAATTGCCTCAAAATCGAAAACTGAAATCAAAATCGATTGGGAATATCCATTGGCAAAGGAAAGTGGGAGAGAAGGGCAGATAGACCCGGAGACTTTTTATGTGGCGTATTCTTTCCCGCGAGTTTCTGTTTATGATGATTACAACGGTTGGGATATGTTGGCTCACAACGGCAGACAGGAGTTTTATAATGATTTTAATGATTATTCTTTTGCGATTTCTGCACCTAAAAATTTTGTGGTTTGGTCAACGGGCGATTTCCTGAATCCTGAGGAAGTTCTTCAACCTGAATATTTGAAACGTTTTAGAGAATCTTTGAAATCCGATAAAATCATTCACATTGCCAATGAATCTGAAATGAAATCCGGGAAAGTGACGAAGCAGAATGAGTGGAATGTTTGGAAATTCAAGGCAGATAATATTGTAGATTTTTGTTTTGCATTGAGCAATCATTACGTTTGGGATGCGTCGAGTGTTCAGTTGAAAACGAAAAGAGCGAGCGTGCAATCTGCCTATAAAGTTGGCGCGAAAGATTTTGAACAATATACGGAATGGATGCGCTATAATTTGAAATGGTTTACGGACAATTGGCCAGGTGTGGAATATCCTTTTCCAGCAATGACGGCTGTCCAAGGTTACGCCGATATGGAATATCCAATGATGATAAACGACACGAGCATTCCATACGATTTGCAAGATGCGAGATTGACAGCGGACCACGAGATTGCGCATACTTATTTCCCTTTCTATATGGGAATCAATGAAACCAGATATGCTTATATGGATGAAGGTTGGGCTACAACTTTGGAATATTTGATAGGAATTGATGAAAATGGGAAAGAAGCTGCGGATAAATTTATGAAGAACTTCCGTGTAAAACGTTGGATTAATGATGCTTCCACCGAGCAAGACCAACCGATTATTACGATGAGTTCTCAGCTTTCGGGCGCTGGATATGGGAATAATGCATATGTGAAATCGTCGCTATCTTATTTGGCTTTGAAGGATTATTTGGGAGATGATTTGTTTAAGAAAGCTTTGCATCATTATATGGACAACTGGAATGGGAAACATCCGATTCCGTGGGATTATTTCAATTCGATGAATGCTGGTTCGGGGAAGAATTTGAACTGGTTTTTCAACAATTGGTTTTACACGAATAATTATATTGATTTGAAGATTGCGTCTGTGATGGAGCAGGACAAGCAGTTGGTTTTAACGGTTGAGAATGTTGGTGGATTTGCGATTCCGTTTGATGTGGTTTTGACTTATGAAGATGGGACGACGGAGAAAGGACATTTCACGCCGGCCGTTTGGGAGAAAGACCAGAAGCTAACTAATCTGAATATTCCTGTTAAGAAGAAAATAAAGTCCATTAATCTGGATGGCGGGATTTTTATGGATTACACGCCAGGAGATAATTTGAAATCAATGAATTAAACCTAAAACGCAAATGAGAAAAATATATGTCTTAAGTTTTCTGATGTTGTTGGTTTCCTGCGTTTCCAATAAAACGAAAACGTTACAAAATAACATCCTGACGCTGAGAGACAGCTATTGTAAAGCGCCTTTGCAGTACAACTATACGCAGCGTTTGCCTTCGTACAATTCCGATTCTATCATTTCGGCAAACAGCCAATTGAAGGATTATTTTTCTGACCAGAGTATTTTGATTCTGAATGCTTTGGGAAGTGTGGATGAAGTGGAAAACATCATTGACCTCAAAAAGAATAACAGCCTGGAAGCACAAGTGAAAGTCCTTCAGCTGAAAACTAAAATCAACAGTAAAATCAGTATTTCACTTACGGAGTTAGATGCGGTTGCTGCCGAATTTGACTGCGAAGGTGAGCGTGTTGACCAGATGGCGAATTACGTAGATAACCTGAATAATAACAGGAATAACAAACTGATTCTGTTTTCCATCATCACGGGTGCTGTGACTTCGGTTGCCGGCGGGATTATTAAAAATGACAATGCAGAAAATATCGTCAGTATTGGTGGTGGACTTTTGGGAGCTGGTCTTGGTTTGGCGACTTTCAATCCGAAAGGAAAAAAAGTGGAGTTCATTCACGAAAGAAATCTCTTGAAAGATATTTGGGAGCAGAAATTACAATCTCATAATTTCCCACCATTCATTTGGTATATGTACACAGAGAAAAAATTTACTGGGAATCGCGAGCATTCTATCATTCAGAATATGAAGCAACGGTGGATTCAGTATCAATTTGATAATGATGAAGATGCAGCGAACAAATCTGTGAATTTTGGAACTGGTGGTTTTTATCGAGCCTCGGATTTGCAGAACCGAGCCTCGATGTTGAACCAGATGCAGTCTGCGACGAGGACCATTAATCAAAATATTAATTATCTGCTGTTGGATTTGGATAAGATGATTTCGGAATCTTGAAATGAAATTTAAAAATCAGCAGTAGAAAAATTCATTCTAGCAGGAAAGTTTCTATTATTAATAATAGATTTGCAACCATTAATTCGCTAATCATAAAATTATAAAATGAAAAGACAAACTATTGCATTGTTTTGCGTAGCGGCACTTAGTTTTTCGTGTGCTGACAAAGGTGACAAAAAAGACGACAGCAAATATACAGATGAGCAAAAAGCTTCTTATTACATAGGAATGAGTATCGCTCAAAATATGAAACAAGAGGGCTTCAAAGTAGATGCAGAACTTTTGGCTCAAGGTATCAAAGAGGAAATCGACAGCACGAAGAAAAAGATGTTACCAGCTGAAGAAATGAACAGCTTTATGCAGGATTTTATGATGAAGCAACAGCAAAAAAAGCAGTCTGAAGCGGGAGCACAGTCCAATGACAATAAGAAAAAAGGTCTGGATTTTCTTGCGAAAAATAAATCCAACCCAAAAGTGAAAACCACTGCCTCAGGTTTGCAGTACGAAGTTTTGCAAGAAGGTGATGGTAAAATAAAACCAAAAGCATCAGACGTTGTACAAGTAAAATACACTGGAAAACTTTTGGACGGAACCGTTTTCGATTCTACTGACAAAAATGGCGGTGCGCCGATGGATATCAATCTTGGTGGTGTCATCAAAGGGTGGACAGAAGGAATCCAGCTGATGAGCAAAGGTTCCAAATACAGATTTTACATTCCGTCCGATTTGGCTTACGGAGACCAAGGCGCTGGAGGTGCGATTCCAGGTGGTGCTACTATAATCTTTGATGTGGAATTGGTGAGTATTAAGTAATGTCATTCAACTCAACAAAAACAAAAAACCTCAGCCAATTTAGCTGAGGTTTTCTTGTTTTAAAATAGTATTTAATATGAAGAAAAATTTAACTCAATTTATTCCACCGGTCTGAAAACCAAACCTGTTTCCTCGAAATAATCCAGCGTAATTCGGTCACCGTCATTCACGGTTCCTGCGAGGATTTCTTTTGATAATTTATTCAAAACTTCCTGCTGAATCACTCTTTTCAAAGGTCTTGCTCCGAAAACCGGGTCGTAACCTTTATTAGTTAGGTAATCTAAAGCATCCTGAGTTGCGGTCATAATGATGTTTCTTTTCAGCAACAAATCATTGAAACCTCTCAACTGATATTGAACGATTTTTCCGATTTCTTTTTTTCTTAAAGGCTGGAACAACACGGTCTCATCAATCCTGTTCAGAAATTCCGGACGAAGGGTTTGTTTTAATAAATCAAAAACCTGAATTTTTGTTTTGTCCACAATTTCATCCTGATTTTCCTCGGTAATATTTTCAAAATTCTCCTGAATAATATGCGAACCGAGATTCGAAGTCATAATGATAATCGAGTTTTTAAAATTCACGACTCTGCCTTTATTATCGGTCAGTCTTCCGTCATCCAAAACCTGCAGTAAGGTGTTGAAAACATCCGGATGCGCTTTTTCAATTTCATCCAAAAGCACCACTGAGTAAGGTCTTCTCCTCACCGCTTCAGTCAATTGTCCACCTTCGTCATATCCAACATATCCAGGAGGCGCGCCAACCAAACGAGAAACGGAATGTCTTTCCTGATATTCACTCATATCAATTCTCGTCATATTATTTTCATCATCGAATAAAAATTCTGCCAAAGCCTTTGCCAGCTCAGTTTTACCAACTCCGGTTGTTCCTAAAAACAGGAAACTTCCAATCGGTTTTTTCTCATCGCTCAATCCAGCTCTGTTTCTTCTGATGGCGTCTGCAACAGCTTCGATGGCTTCTTCCTGGCCCACAACTCTGTGATGAAGTTCCGTTTCAAGATGCAATAATTTTTCTCTCTCAGACTGAAGAAGTTTGGTCACAGGAATTCCCGTCCATTTTCCAATCACTTCTGAGATGTTATCTGCGGTTACTTCTTCCTTAATTAATTCATTCTGATGATTTTGCATTTCCAGTTCGAGTTTCTGCAAGGCATCTTCTTTCTCTTTTATTTTTCCGTACTGAATTTCTGCAACTTTCGCATAATCTCCAGCTCTGGAAGCTCTTTCAGCCTCAAGTTTCAGAGACTCAATATCTTTTTTAATCGAAGTTAAATCTTCAGATTTTTGTTTTTCTTTAAGCCATTTGGCGTTGATTTCGTTTCTTTCTTCTGAAATTCTCGAAATATCTTCTTTCAAATGGTCGATTTTCGTCTGATTGCCTTCTCTCGAAATAGCCGCCAGTTCGATTTCCATCTGCATCAGTTTTCTGTCGAGAACATCCAGCTCTTCTGGTTTAGAATTGATTTCCATTCTCAGTTTAGCAGAAGCTTCATCAATCAAATCAATCGCTTTATCCGGTAAAAACCGGTCTGAAATATATCGTTGAGACATTTCCACCGCCGCAATAATCGCTTCATCTTTGATTCTTACTTTGTGGTGCGCCTCGTATTTATCTTTAATTCCTCGAAGAATAGAAATTGCAGATTCGGTATCCGGTTCTTCCACCATCACTTTCTGGAAACGTCTTTCTAAGGCTTTATCTTTTTCAAAATATTTCTGATATTCATTCAAAGTGGTCGCACCGATGGCTCTCAATTCTCCTCTTGCCAAAGCTGGTTTTAGGATATTTGCTGCATCCATCGCGCCTTCACCACCGCCGGCTCCAACCAAAGTGTGGATTTCGTCAATGAAAAGAATAATTTGTCCTTCTGATTTAATCACTTCATTCACAACAGATTTCAAACGCTCCTCAAACTCACCTTTGTATTTGGCTCCGGCAATCAAAGCGCCCATATCCAAAGAGTACAAAGTTTTATCCTGCAAATTTTCAGGAATATCACCGCTGATAATTCTGTGTGCAATTCCTTCTGCAATCGCCGTTTTACCTACGCCTGGTTCACCGATTAAAATTGGATTGTTTTTCGTTCTTCTCGAAAGAATCTGCAAAACTCTTCTGATTTCTTCATCACGGCCAATTACGGGGTCAAGTTTCCCTTCTGCAGCGAGTTCGTTGAAGTTTTTAGCATATTTATTTAAAGATTGATACGTCTCTTCCGAACTTGCCGAAGTCGCTTTCGAACCTTTTCTTAATTCTTTGATTCCGCCTTCCAGAAGACTTTTGGTCACACCCATATCTTTCAGCGTTTTCGAAACTTCTGAATTGGTTTGCAACAGCGACAACCAAAGATGTTCGATGGTCACGAATTCATCACCCATTTTTTTGGCAATATTCGGTGCATCCAACAAAACTTTATTCGCTGAATTTGAAAGGTAAATATTCCCTCCCTGTACTTTCGCAAGTCTTTTTAAATTTTCTCTGTTTCGCTCTCTTACCAAAGTGGCATCTGCTTCAGATTTCTTCAGTAAAAAAGGCGATATATTTTCATCAACTTGGAAGATTCCTTCCAGTAAATGTTGTGGTTCTATCTGTTGGTTACCAAATTCCATTGCCACCTGTTGTGCGGCCTGGATGGCTTCCTGTGATTTTACGGTATATTGGTTTAAGTTCATATCTTTAGTATAATTAATGGTTGATAGATGATAATTGATTTAAAATGGTATCAAATTTTGTTCAATTTTGAGTTTTGAAAAGATGATTTTTATTTTTAAAAAACATTAAGAAAGTAATTTTGAGGTTAGCTTTCTTAATGCTTTATCAATCATTTAATTCGAATAGCTTATCGCAAAAAGTATTCTTTTGTTGAATTTTTAGAATTATCAGACAAAATTTCCGAATAATTGAATTTTAGTTAAAATGAGACCGACAAAATTTCCGATAATTTTATTTTTTGCTTTAAAATGATTGTCAATTTGGTAATGTTTTTTCTATCACCTCAATTTCTTAATATTTCAAATCGTATTTTTTATTTATAAATTTGAGTATAAAATCTGAAGTTGGCTCGTTTTCTAATTGTTTTGATGATCTTTTGTTTGATGTTGTTTTGTTCTGCACAGAATCAAAATCAGGAAGACTTGTCTGGTTCCGAGACTTTGTACATAAGTAAAATTTCGCCTGAATCGATTATCGAACAAAGCATCAAGAAGCTTAAACAGCCAATCTCAGACGAAGCCAAATATGAAGTCCGGATGAAAATGGCGGATGCATATCTGAAAATCAAAAAACCAGATTTTGCAAAGTCAACAGAAATGCTTTTCAAAGCGAAAGAAATTGCTGAAAAATTAGATGACACCAAACTCAAAGCGAAAATCTACGGCTCTATCGCCAATCAATATTCGTTTTTGAATTTTCCGGATAAAATAAAACCTTACTTGGATTTATCGAAACAGCAGGTTGATAAATTACCAAATGGTTACGAAAAGAATTTCCTCACGGCCAGATTGTACATTGAATATGGAAATCTAGAGGCCGATAAAGAGAATTTTCTGGTTGCGAAAAAGGATTATCAGAAAGCTTTGAAGTTTTTAGGAAACATTGGAAATCCAAACAAAAAGAACATTTTTCAATTCAGAAGAGCGTTTTACAATATGGGCGTTTCATATGCTTACCTCAAAAAAAATGATTCGGCAGAATATTTTCTTAATAAAGCCTTGGCGATTCGTGATACGGAAAATAAAGAATTTAAATATTTCATTTATAATACTTTAGCAAAAGTTTATATCGATAAAAATGAAAATCAAAGAGCAATTGATTCTTTGGAAACGGTTTTGAAAGAAGATGCTTTTAAAGATAACCGATTGAAGGCAGATATGTACAAAAAGCTTATCGCTGCTTACAAAACTTTAAATGACAAAGAAAAATATATTGAATATTCTGAAAAGCTTTTGGAACTTGAGCCTGATGTGAAAGACAATAATATGAAAGCCATCAATACGGCGGTGACAATCGAGCAGAAGAGTCTTGTGGATAAGATTTCTGACAAAGAAGGGCATAATCAACTGTTGATAATTGGTTGTGGGTTTTTAATTCTAACGGGTGGAATCTCTATTTTTTACATTAATCAAAAGAGAAAAAAAGAGAAACTGCTTTACCAGAATTTTATTTCCAATCTTGAAAAAGAAGAGGAAACTTCAAAGCGTAAAGAAATCACTCAGCCGGAAATTGAGGAGAAAGAAAAAATACCATTTTCAGTTCCAAGTTCTGCGGAAACAATGATTCTGGAAAAGTTGGAAAAATTTGAAGCATCGGCGAAATTCACAAATCAAAAGCTGACAGTTGCAAGTCTGGCGGTGATGTTCAAAACCAATCCAACATATCTTTCGGAAACCATCAAGAAACATAAAGGGAAAAACTTCAATAATTATCTGAACGAGCTTCGCATCAATCACATCTGCAAACAGATTCTCGAACGTCCGGAATATCTTAATTATAAAATAAGTTATCTGGCAGAAGCAGCCGGTTTTTCTTCGCACAGTTCCTTTACTACTGTCTTTAAGAATGTCACTGGGATCTCTCCGTCCGCATTTCTCCGTGAAGCAGAAAAGAAACATCAAAATATTTAATTCTCTGATTTTCTGAATCTTAATATTCATTTTTTACTTTTGAAATATGATATTTTGGAAGACAAAAGCTGTTTTTTGATTCTTAAAGTATATACATTTACTTCATCAATGAAATAAAAAATATTTCTAATTGATAAGATTATCGCAAAAAATTTTATTAAATCTTAAAAAATTAATTATGAAGAAAATTGTATTTTTTCTATCGGCTTTAGGTTCGATGGTGGTCTATTCTCAAAGCTTGGGTTACGGGAGATCCTTCTCGGATTCTACACCTAGAAGCACACCGATTAAAAAAGCTTTGAAGGCGGAAACGTGCAACACCGTGGTCATAAATGATACAGAGGAAGAGAACGGTGTTTTCATCATCGGCGCTGGCGGACAAAAAGCGGCAGTGGACATTCCGATCGCAGCGAACCAAACCATCAAAATCAATAGCATTGTCGTGACCTTGGCGAGTAAGTTGCCGCCAACGTTTGTGAATTTTTTGTTCTATGACAACACGCTTTCTACGCCGGAAGATCCCGAAGACCCAAGAAGAAATGTTCCTGGTCAACAAATCCTATCTGTGACCGACAGCAGTATTGAATCCTTTGAGGAAGTAGGTTACGAGCCTTTGCACGAGTTTGTCATCAGGAAAATCAAAATTAAGCTAAACACACCAATTGTTTTGAACGGAACGATGTCGGACGGAAGAATCTGGATGAGCACAAAATCTGATGCCAACGCGTGGTCCTCAACGGCGCATTATGATACCGGCGAAGGTGTCGTAGGAGAAAGTCTGGCTATGGGAAGTGATACTTTTGACTGGTTTCAGCTGATCAATCAGGAGTGTTTGTACGAGTTGGAGGCAGAATGTGACTTCCTGAATGTTGCTGATGCCAACCCAAAATCGAAAGTTGACATCTATCCAAACCCAGCGCAAGATCATTTCGAATATCAGAATATGGGATCGATGAAAATTGTCTCTGTCAATATCTTCGATGTGAGTGGTAAACTAGTAAAAACTTTAAACGGTGATCGGTCAAAAGTGGAAGTTCAGGATTTGGCTAAAGGCGTTTATATCATTAAAACAAAAACATCTTCCAATATTACTTTGACGAATAAACTCATCAGAAAGTAAACATATACTCCAAATTAAAATAAAACCCGCTTGAAAATTAATTCTAGCGGGTTCTCTTATGTGGTTATTCGGCTGATTAATTAATTATTGATATTTTAAAATATGTGGTTTTTTATTTTTATATTCATAATTATAGTATGGGATTATAATGACAAAAATTGCATTTGATAATTTTTGTTGAATTTATATTGTGAAAATTCTGTTAAAAATTCTTAATTTGCACAAAAATTTTAATATGAAGAAGTATTTACTAATGTCTGCATTGGTTCTGCCAATGTTGAGTTTTGCCCAATGGTCAAAAGTGGGCAATACGAGCAAGCAGGTGAAAGCTGAATTTGCAAGCCTCAAGGAAAAGCAACTTTTTTCTTTGGATAAGAGTCTCATGCAATCAAAATTGCAAAGCGCACCTCAAAAATTCTCCGGACGAAAAGGCGTGGAGATTTTGATGCCTAATGCAAAAGGTGTTTTGGAGAAATTCCAGGTTTGGGAATATTCCAACTTCACGCCAGAGGTACAGGCTATGTTTCCTGGCATCAGATCTTATATGGGCGTTGGAATTACGGATAAGTCGGCTTATTTGAGATTTTCAATTTCTGATCTTGGACTTTCGTCTTCCACATTTAGAACAGGAGAATCTAGTTTTGTTGAAGCTTATACTGCTGGTAATGACGTCTATGCTGCGTATTCATCAGCATCCAGAATTTTGGATCAGAAGGATGAATTCATCTGTTCCACTATGGATGAGATCATAGAAGGAAATCAGGATGTAACTTCCGCCAATAGGTCTAATAATCAGGTTTATAAAACATTCAGGCTGGCAATGTCTGCACAAGCGGAATACTCTCAATATCATATCCAAAGAGCTGGTGCAACGGATGCCACTGATGACGAGAAAAAAGCGGTCGTTCTAGCTGCGATCAACAACACAGTGACAAGAGTGAATGCTTTGTACGAGAAAGATCTGGCAGTGCACTTCAACTTGATTGATATTCTACCGATTATTTACTTAGATGCAGCATCAGACCCTTATACTGGATCATACAACTCACAGGTGCAGTCTACGTTGAACTCTGTCATTGGCGCTGCAAATTACGATATCGGACACGTGGTGGTCTATGCAAGTCCAAATGGTAATGCAGGTTGTATTGGTTGTATTTGTACAAACGCTACAAAAGGTTCTGGCTTCACCTCACATTACATTCCTGTAAGTGATATTTTTGATATCGATTATGTGGCTCACGAGATTGGCCACCAAGTAGGAGGAAATCACACACATACTTACAGCGGATCCGAAGGTTCAGGTGTTCAGGTAGAAGTGGGTAGTGGTAACACGATCATGGCTTATACGGGAATCACAGGTGCTTACGATACACAGTTTAACTCAAATGACTTCTTTACTTACAGAAATATTCTGCAAATTCAGAATAATTTAGCTAATAAAGCTTGCGCAGTTAATACACCAACTACAAATACGGCACCGGTTGTAAATGCTGGGGCAGACGTTACAATCCCGATCAGTACACCATTTGTATTGAGAGGAACTGCGACTGATGCTGAAAATGATACGTTATCTTACGTTTGGGAGCAGAATAATCCTGCAACCTTATCGGCACAATTTACAACAGGTTCTTACGCATCTCCTACGAAGGCAGGTGGTCCAAACTTCAAAATGTTCCCTCCAAAATCTGAGCCTGTAAGATATTTTCCAGAATTCGGAAAGGTATTAGCAGGCGTTAATGCAACACGTTGGGAAGCACTTTCAAGCGTTGGAAGAAATTTGAATTTTACTTTGACAGCGAGAGACAATTCTGCCAATGGTGCTCAAACCAATACGGATGAAGTGATAGTGACTGTGAGTGCAGCGGCTGGACCTTTTGTAGTGACAGCGCCAACTTTTGGAGAAAGCTTGGTTTCCAATGCAACGTACAATGTGAAATGGAATGTTGCCAATACAAATGTTGCTCCGGTGAACACAGCTAATGTCAATATCAAATTATCATTGGATGGTGGTAAAACTTTCACAACAGTAGCGGCTAATACAGCTAACGACGGAGAAGAATCTATCTCTATTCCTGCGGGTTCACAAGCTGCTAATGCTTACTTTATGATTGAGGCGGTCAACAACGTTTACTTTGCAGTGAGTCCTAGTTTTGTGATAGATTACACAGCAAATGGTGAGGTTTGTAATACTTACAATTATACAGGTGCTGCGGTGGATATCAATGATGGAACTGGAAGTACAAATGGACCAATCTCATCTCCTCAGATCATGGTGCCGATTGATGTTCAGGATTCTGGTGTGATCACAAAAATAAGAGTGAAACCAACAGTTGAGCATCCAAGAACCAGCCAATTGGTTGTAGGGATCCAAGGTCCATTAGGTCAAAGTGCTTGGTTGTGGAACAGAAAATGTACAAGTTCAGGAATTACTGCAACATTCAGTGACGAAGGTTCAACTTATGTTTGTGCTTCGCCAATTGCTGGAACAGTAAAACCTGATGAGTCTCTGACCATTTTCAAAGGAAACGATACGAAAGGTGTTTGGAATCTATTTGTTTCGGACAACATTAGAAATCTAACGGGTAAAGTAACCACCTGGTCACTGGAATTGTGTACAAGAGATGCACAAGTACTTGCGGTGAACGAAAGTGCTTTCAATTCTAACAATATCAAAGTGTATCCAAATCCATCAAACGGTAATTTCTTCATCAAATCAAAAGATCTTGGCGGAAATGCCAAAGTAGCGATCTACGATATGAACGGAAGATTGGTTCACACTTCTGGCTTCAACGTTTTGACAGGAGAATCTACCAATGAGTTCAATGTTAACTTGACAAAAGGTGTTTACTTGCTAAAAGTAACTTCTCCAAAAGCTAACTATACTCAGAAATTGATGATCAAATAATTTCGAATTATTTATAAATTTCAAAGCCGACCAGCAATGGTCGGCTTTTGTTATTTTCAGAATAGAACTTTCTTCAGGGCTTTCAATAAAATATATTAAATTGCAGTTAACAATAATTATGTCAAAATGAATTACACACAAATAGAAATAGACGCCCAATTCGACGGAAAATTACAATTGATCTACCTCAACCAACCGGAAAGTTACAACAGCTTGACCAAAGTAATGCTTTCCGAATTGCGAAATGCTGTTCACAAATTCAGTGAAGACGAAAACGTGCGTTGCGTTGCGATTGCAGGAAAAGGAAAAGCGTTCTGTGCTGGTCAAAACCTGAAAGAAGCTTTGAGTTTTGGTAAGGATGACGACGACCGAGAGATCCAGCGTTTTGTCATCGAATATTACAATCCTTTGGTTTTGGAAATCGTAAAATGCAGAAAACCTGTGATTGCTTTGGTCAATGGTCCTGCAGTCGGCGCTGGTGCGATGTTAGCTTCAATCTGTGATTTTACTTTGGCAGTGGAAAGTTCCTATTTTTCTTTCGCTTTTGCTAATATTGGTTTGATTCCAGATACTGCTGGAACTTATTTCTTACCGAAATTGGTCGGAAAACAATTAGCAAGTTATCTTTCATTCACAGGAAAGAAAGTGCCTGCACCAGAAGCTAAGAAAATTGGTCTGATAGCCGATTTTTTCCCAGATCCAGAATTTGTGGAGAAATCGATGGAAGTGCTGACTCAACTCGCGCATTCAGCAACCACAGCACTTTATCTGACCAAAAAAGCCTTTAACAAATCCTATGATTTCACATTGAAAGAACAGTTGGATTACGAATCCATCATCCAGCAAGATGCGGCCGAAACTGAGGATTTCCGAGAAGGTGTAACTGCTTTTATCGAAAAACGCTTACCGAATTACAAAGGAAAGTAAGTTGGAGCGTTTGAGAGTGGGAGAATTGGAGCGTTTTTCTTCTAACTTCCATCATCCATCATCCATAATTTATCATTTATCAATCATCATTTATCAATCATCATTTATCACTTATGACTCCAAAAGAGACGGCCGAATATTTGTTCGGAAAAGATTTGTTTTCTCAATGGTTGGGAATTGAACTCACTACTATCAAAGAAAACTATTGTCTTATAAGAATGCCAGTAAAACCAGAAATGATCAATGGTTTAGGAACCGTTCACGGCGGTGTGACCTTTGCTTTTGCAGATTCGGCGTTGGCTTTTTCTTCCAATAATACAGGCGAAGCGGCAGTTGCGCTCAATTGTTATATTAATTTTACAAAAGCCGTACGGGATGGCGACGTTTTGACTGCCGAAAGTATTCTGCTCACAGACACGAGAAAAACTGCAGTCTATGACATTACGATTAAGAATCAGAATGATGAGGTTGTTGCAGGTTTCCGAGGAACGGTTTACAAAATTGGTAAGAAAGTGACGGAATTGTAGAAGATATTTTCTGAAAAAATAATTCAAAAGTAAAATGATGTTGATCTAAATGATTGATATCATTTTTGTTATAAAGTATTTTAACATTTTTTTAAGAATGTCGATTTTTTTTATATTTTTGAGAAACTTTTACCATGAAAAATTTTTACCGTTGTTGTTTGTTAATATTAATATTTTCAAATTTAAACATCTATTCCCAAGATCAAAAGAGTCTTACGAGAATTCAACAGTCAACAAAGGTTGATTATTTACGGACCTTCTCAGACAATCAAAGAAAACAATTTGACTTAAGTTTCAATCTCGCCAATTCTCTGGCAGAAAAGAACCATTGGCAGAAAATCATAGTCACAGATTCGACTTACTCTCGATTGGTAGGTGTTACCAAAGATCTAAAACCCATCTATTACATTACAGAAAATAGGAATGCGGGAATCACTTCCCGTGCAGACAGACTGTACAGCGGTGGTAGCCTGGGACTTTCGATAGAAGGACAGGGAATGCTTGCAGGAGTTTGGGATGCTGGACGTCCACTCTTGACCCACGAGCTTTTCTCCAACAGGATATCTTTGATGGACAATTCTCCATATCAACATCCACATGCATCGCACGTAGCAGGAACTATTATTGGGACAGACGCCGTGCAAAACGGAAATGCTAGAGGAATGGCTTTCAAAGGAAGTGCGAAGGCCTACGATTGGGATAATGATATTGCTGAGGTGGCCAATGCTGCAGCTGCGGGACTTTTGATCTCAAATCACTCATATGGATACAATCCTTATTATATATCAGTTGATAAATTCGGAAAGTACGATCAGGTGTCGAAAGATTATGATGAGATACTTTTCAATGCGCCTTATTTCCAGATGGTCTGTGCTGCAGGTAATTCCAGGATCTATGGCGTCAACACAGGTAAAAATGGTTTTGACCTTATTACCGGACATGCGCTTGGAAAGAATGTGATCACGGTTGCAGCTGTAGAGGAAGTCTTGAACTATTCTGGCGCCTCATCAGTAGTGATGTCGGAGTTTAGCAGTTGGGGACCGTCCGATGATGGTAGAATAAAACCAGACATTTCCGCGAAAGGTGTTCATACATTTTCGGCTGTCAATAATTCTAACTCATCTTACGACTACTACGACGGGACATCTATGGCATCACCAAGTGTGGGCGGAACATTGCTTCTATTACAGCAATATTACAACCAGCTGAATAATTCCTACATGAAGGCTTCTACACTTAAGGGATTGATGATTCATTCTGCAGACGAAGCTGGAGCAGCGCCGGGTCCTGACTACAAATTCGGTTGGGGATTGATCAACGCAGAGAAGGCAGCGAATATTATTAAAGATAAAAATCTGTTCTCCAAAGTTGAAGAAAATACGATCAACAATGGTGAAACAAAAGAGATTGTACTAAGTAGCAACGGTGTTGACCCATTGGTTGTGACGGTTGCTTGGACAGATCCTGTTGGGAATTTACCTTCTAATGCAACAGATGACCCAACGCCAAATTTGGTGAATGATCTGGATATCCTTGTTTCGAGAGATGGCGTTGACTATTATCCTTGGAAACTAAATCCTGCTAACGTCAATGCAGCCGCTACCAAAGGTGTGAATAATCTTGACAATGTTGAGAAGATAGAGATTAATACACCATTGGCAGGAGCATATCTTTTGAAGATCAATCATAAAGGAAATCTTGTCAATCAATCTCAGAATTATTCTTTGATCGCTTCTGGGATTGTTACAACAGATTTTTGGTTCAATACGGCTGACAATAATTTTAAGGTTTGTAAAAGTACTAGTAATGATCTGGCAGTGAACTTTGATTTCCATGTAAAAAATGGATTCTCAAACCAAGTTCACCTTTCCGTTTTGAACTTGCCTGCCGGATTGTCTGCTACTTTTTCACCTTCAGAGCTATCTAGTGAGGGTAATTTTATTCTTAATTTAACAGGGATTTCAACCATTCAAAAGGGTAAATATAATTTTATCATCAAAGGTGAAAATGGTGCGGATTCTTTCGAATATCCAATTGCTATCACTGTTTACGATAATGTCATCGCTATTCCAACTTTGATGACGCCTGCGAACAACGACCTTTCTGTAAATTATATCAATACAGAATTCACCTGGACAGCAGACTCCAATACAGAATCTTATATTTTTGAAATTTCGAATCTGTCCGACTTCTCAGTCAAAGAAACTTACACAACACAGATCAATAAGTTTAGTAAAACGCTTGATAATGGTACAAAATACTACTGGAGAGTGAAAGGTATCAATACATGTGGAGAAAGTGATTTTTCTGAAACCAACACTTTCAATACCTTTTGTACAGGTCCAACTTATGTACAACTAATAAGAGCTGGTAGTAACAATCTTACGGTTAGCTGGAACACAAGTAATTTATCAGGTAAATGGGAAGTGGAAGCAGTACCTGCGGGACAAACGCCTACTGGAAGTGGAATCATTGCTATGACCAATCCTTACACGATCACAGGACTTACTAAGAATACTTGCTATGATATCTACGTGAGAGTTGTTTGTGCAGAGGAAGGCAGTTATTCTTCTTGGGTGAAAGGTAATAATTTCTGTACCAATGCAGACTATTGTGATGGTGACCATTTCTATGATTCAGGTGGAGCCAACGGAAATTATGCACCATCAGAAAATTTTATCAAAACGATCTATCCAGAAAACTCTGGTGACAGGATAACGGCTGCGTTCAACAAATTCAAAGTCGAAAGCTGCTGCTCTTATTTTTATATATATGACGGACCGAATGAAAGCTCACCTTTATTGTTTAGTGGCTCAGCAATGAATCAATTGCCTTACACTTACAGGTCAACTCATCCTACAGGTGCTTTGACTTTTAGATTCTATTCTTACGGAGTGGGAGATGAAGGTTGGGATGCGACGATTCTTTGTGAACCAAAACCAGCTTGTCCTACAATGCCGAAAAATATAGCATTGACTGCTTCTACACCAAGTTCTATGACATTTAATTGGGAAGATACGTCCAATGCTTCACAGTGGGAGATTGAAATTGTACCTGCTGGAACCACGCCAACGGGGACAGGAATTGTTACGTCACAAAAACCTTACACAAGGTCTGGACTTACAAAGAACACTTGTTATGATGTTTATGTAAGATCTCTTTGTACAGGTGGCTACTCAGATTGGTCGGCTCCTGCAAGATTATGTACTTCGCCAGACTATTGCGCCGGTGACCATTTCTACGACTCAGGAGGTCCTAATGGAAATTATAAGGATTATGAAAATTGGACCAAGACCATTTACCCAGCTGTTTCTGGCAATAGAGTGAGAGCTGTTTTCAATGAGTTTTCCTTGGAGTCTTGCTGTGATCAGTTGACAATCTATAACGGACCAGATAGTAATTCTCCAGTTTTATTCAGCAGTGGATATATGTCAGAATTGCCTTCTTCTTTTAGATCGACTCATTCTTCTGGAGCATTGACCTTTGCCTTCAGATCAGACGGTAGCTCTGTGAGGTCAGGCTGGGATGCTGAGATTTTCTGTGAGACAATTCCTGCTTGTTCAGAATATCCAAAATCAATCACGCTTCAAAGTGCCGCACTTAATAGCCTTACAATCAACTGGACAGACGCTTCCAACGCAACACAGTGGGAATTAGAAGTTGTCAAAGATGGTAATTCGCCAACTGGTGTCGGAACTGTCATCAGTTCAAAACCTTATACGATCACAGGATTGCAGTCCAATGCACTTTATAAGGTTTACATTAGATCACTATGCTCTGCAGGGACATCAGAATGGAGTGTTTCCAAAGCGTTTGGAACATTGGCAGATTACTGTAGTGGCGATCATTTTTATGACACTGGCGGTGTTTCGGGTGGCTATTCCAATAATTATGAATCATATACAAAGACTATATATCCATCTAATACTGGAGATCGCGTGAAAGCGATTTTCGATATGTTCGATGTCTATCAGTATGATCAATTCACGGTTTATAACGGTACAAATACTTCCTACAATTCAGTTTTATATAGCAGCTACGGAAATTCGGTACCACCAAGTACGTTGATGTCAACTGATATTGCGACCGGAGCGTTAACATTTTCTTTCAATACATCTGGAAATATAAATAACAAAGCAGGATGGGATGCAAGAATAATATGCGAACCAATGCCGCCTTGTCCTAATGCGCCGGGAGAGATCACGCTTCAAAGTTCTAATCTAAATGCCTTGACAGTAACTTGGCCTGAGAATTCCAACGCGACACAATGGGAAATTGAGGTTGTAAAAGACGGAAACTCGCCTACAGGAAGTGGAACGCTGATATCCACACGTCCTTACACAATCACTGGTCTTCAAAGCAATACTTGTTATAGAATATATATCAGATCGGTTTGTTCAGGAGGTAATTCCAGCTGGACAGTTTCCAAATTATTCTGTACTCAAGGTGATTATTGTGGAGGTGATCATTTCTATGATTCTGGAGGTGCATTAAGTGGTTATCCTAACAACTATGAAAATTTTGTTAAGACAATCTATCCTTCAGGAAATGGAAATAGGGTAAAAGCTATTTTCGAAATGTTCGATATCAATCAATATGACCAGTTTACAGTTTACAATGGACCTAATACTTACAGCGGTTCTGTTTTATATAATAGCTCAGGGAATTCTACGCCTCCAGGAACGTTACAATCAACCGATGTTGCGACGGGAGCTTTGACATTCTCATTCTACTCATCAGGAAATAACAACAACCGTGCTGGCTGGGATGCACAAATCATCTGCGAACCTATGCCTGCTTGCCCTAATCCGCCAACTTCAATAAACCTCCAAAACGCAGGACTAAATTCCTTGACCCTGAACTGGACAGATAATTCCAATGCAACACAATGGGAAATTGAGGCGGTTCCAGATGGAAGTTCACCAACTGGCGTTGGAACTCTAGTATCCACACGTCCATACACAATCGCAGGTTTGCAAAGAAACACTTGTTACAAAATTTATGTAAGGTCTGTATGCGTAGGAGGCAAGTCCGAGTGGGGTGTTTCCAAACTATTCTGTACGCAGGCCAACTATTGTGCTGGAGATCATTTCTATGATCTAGGCGGCGCATTGAGCAACTATCCAAACAATGAATCTATAACAAAGACGATCTATCCAGGTGCGTCAGGAAATAGAGTAAAAGCTATTTTCGAAATGTTTGATGTGTACCAATACGACCAATTCATCGTCTATAATGGACCGTACGCCACAAGCAATTCCATTTTGTATAACAGCTATAACAATACCACACCTCCGGGAACATTGGCATCTACAGATGTGGCAACAGGAGCTTTGACTTTTGTTTTCTATCCATATTCTAGTAACAACAATCCTAAAGCTGGCTGGGATGCGCAGATCATTTGCGAACCAATGCCGCCTTGCGCCAACAAACCAACACAGATAGTTCTAGAAAGTTCAAGCTTTAATACATTGAAATTCAATTGGACCGAAAACTCAAGTGCAACACAGTGGGAAGTTGAACTGGTAGCGACAGGAAGTTCACCTACTGGTCATGGTGTTATAGTCACTAGTAAGTCATATACGGTTTCTGATCTTTTGGAAAATACATGTTATGATGTCTACGTAAGGTCTATTTGTTCTAATGGAAATTCTGAATGGACAAGATCTTCTGTTCCATTCTGCACCCTTCCAAACTATTGTGGCGATGCACATTTCTACGATTCAGGAGGACAGAATGGCTATTATTCGGATAACGAAAATTGGGTGAAAACGATCTATCCCATGTCAGCCGGAAAATTAGTGAGTGCCAAGTTCACGATGTTCAACCTGGAAAGTTGTTGTGACAGATTGACCATCTACAACGGTCCGGACATACTTTCGCCAATACTATTCTCGTCAGGGACTATGAACAATTTGCCTCAGACCTTCAAATCAAATAATCCTACAGGAGCATTGACGTTTAAGTTCACTTCCGATTCTAGTGCAACTTATCCTGGTTGGGATGCACTTATCAATTGTGAAGAAAATCTTTCCGTAGCTTACAACGAGTTGGAAAATATAAAGATATTCCCGAATCCTGTGACAATGGGAATCTTGAATATTTCTTCTCCAATAGAGATCCGGAAATATGAGATCTTTGATGTGAGTTCAAAATTGATATTACAAAAAAGTGTTTCTGAGAAAGACCTGAAATTAGATATTGGTCATTTGGTATCGGGCAGTTATGTCGTGAGGATCACAGACCGAGATGCTAAAATTCATACTTTCAAAATCATCAAAAAATAAAGTAAAAAAAGGGAACGTCGCTGTTCCCTTTTTTTATTTCAAAAAACTTCAAAATTTGTTTTGAAGTTTTAAAATAAATTGTAGCTTTGTAATTCAAAGTTCTTTTTATGGAATCGAAAAATTATCAGGAAGAGTTGGCGCACATCCGTCAGATGATGGAACGCAGTTCGAGATTTATTTCATTGAGTGGTTTGTCCGGCGTCATTGCGGGAATCGTGGCATTGCTGGGTTCCGTTTACGTATATTTCGTTTTCCAGAGAGAAGGCATCGATTATTTTGATGGCGAACGTAATATCTACGGACCAGCTTTGGCGAAGGAATTATTCTTTGTCGCGTTGGTCGTTCTGGTCTTAGCGATTTCCAGCGGTTATATTTTCACAGCCAGAAAAAGCAAAAAGAAGAATCTGAAGATTTGGGATTCAATTACGAAGAAATTGCTGTTCAATTTTGCAATTCCATTGGCAGCAGGCGGGATTTTTTGCATTGCGCTTTGGAATCATAACTTTTTTCCTTTAATTGCGCCGTCAATGCTTATTTTCTATGGATTGGCTTTGATTAATGCAGAACGATACACACTAAGTGATGTTAAATATCTTGGAATTTGTGAAGTCGTCCTTGGAATGATTGCCTTATTCTGGCTTGGTTGGGGATTGATATTTTGGGCGATTGGATTTGGGTTTCTGCATATTTTTTATGGAATTTTGATGTATAGGAAATACGATTAGAATGTCGAAAACATTAAAATATATTTTAATCGGGTTAGGCAGTATATTAGGAATTTTCATTCTTGGATTTATCATTCTAAATATTATGATTGCTTCTGCTTTTGGAGCTTTTGATAAGAATTATTCAGTTTCAGAGTTGAAAGAAGAATATTACTCGAATGAAAAAGAAATTGATGAATTGATTTTGTATTTCAACACAATTAAACCAAAAGATAAAATTGTGTCAATTGAGTTTAAAAATGATGAAATTATTGGAGGACTTGCAATTCAGAATAATGGTGCAGGAAAAAAGTTTTTTCAGAGTTGGAATTTTAATAAAGATGTATTAATCACGCCAGATATAAAAAATATGTTAGGTTGGGATTTAGAAACCATTGAAATTCTAAAAGAGAAATTAGATAATGCAGATTGTATTTCAATAGAAGATGGAGAACCTATTAAAATTGGTTTTAAAAGGAGCGGAATGGGAATGTATTCATTTGATGTTTTTCAAAATAAGCTAACGGATAGAAATAATTTTAATAATAATTGTCAATATATTTTAGTCGATAACAAATTTGCATTAGAATATGGAGGTGGAGCAGTCGGACCTCAGTGTTTTCAAAACTTTAAATAAAAATGTTAAACATCAATCAACTCAACAAAGAATTCGAAAGTCGTGTAAGATTGGGCATTATGTCCGTTCTTATGGTCAACGATTGGGTTGATTTTACCGAAATGAAAAACCTTCTGAGCGCCACCGATGGGAATCTAGCCAGCCACAGCACAGCGCTGGAAAAAGCAGAATACATCGAGGTGAAAAAAGAATTTGTAGGCAAAAAACCAAGAACCTCTTACCGCGTGACGCAAAAGGGTAGAGATGCGTTCACAGAGCATATCAATAACCTGGAAAAATTGTTGGGAAGATAGCATAATGAATTTTGCTCCCTTTAGGGTTGGGGAAACAAAATTGTTGGGACGATAACTCCCGATTTTTTTTGAAAGTTAACTTTGTAATTCAAAGAACTTTACAATTGAAAAAATGAATCGAAGAAAATTTATTACCAAATCATTACTCGCGACAGCTGGACTTTCGCTGGGTTTCTATTCCTGGCAAATAGAACCATTTTGGCTGGAGTTTGTTCATCTAGATTTACCAATCAAAAATCTGCCTTCAAAGCTTCATAACAAAGTCCTGATGCAAATCTCAGATTTACACGTCGGCAATCGCTTCGACTATAATTTCTTAATTGATTCTTTTAAGAAAGCAAAAGCTTACAAGCCAGACATCGTGGTTTACACCGGCGATTTTGTTTGCTGGGAAAATAATCCGGAACAATTCGAACAACTGAAAATCGTAATGAAAGAAGCCGTTCTCGGAACTCTCGGAACAGCCGCAATTCTCGGCAACCACGATTACGGCGCAGAATGGAAAGAAGAATACATCGCTGATGAGGTTTCAAAAATCCTCACCGATTCCAAAATACAAGTTCTCCGCGATGAGAAAACTGAAGTTTCCGGCCTGAATATTTTTGGTTTTGAAGAATTATGGGGAACGAATTTCCACCCAGAAAATCTGACGAAAACCATCAATCCAGATGAAGCCAATCTCGTCCTTTGCCATAATCCCGATGTTTGCGATTTGGATGTCTGGAACTGTTATCAAGGCTGGATTCTTTCTGGACACACGCACGGCGGACAAGCAGTACCTCCTTTTCTTCCACCTCTGATTTTACCCGTGAAAAACAGAAAATACACTTCCGGAATCATCGATTTGGAAGCTGGACGAATGCTCTACATCAACCGTGCATTGGGACATTCTTACCAGGTCAGGTTCAATTGCAGGCCGGAGATTACACTTTTCAAATTGAAATCTATTTAATACTTAAATCAATATTTATGGAAAATTTTAAAGTTCTAAACATCGGAAAATCCCTTTTCTGGCTTTCATTTATCTTGGGAAATATTGCGCTCTTCGGTTACATTATTTCGGGCAATGGCGTGTTTCAAATCATAGGATTTATGCTTCTGACCTATGGAACAGTTATCAATCTAATCACATTTGCCGGATTGCTTTTATTTGGAATTTTCGCTCCAAAATATACGACTGATGCCATCAAATCCGCATTGATTCTACTCATCAATATTCCCATCGCCATTCTCTATTTCTACATCGGAATCTCAATTTAAAAATAAAAGTTATGAAAAAAATCCGTATTCAATTTCTGCTTTTCGTTTATGACAATACACAAAAGCTTTATCGAAAATATTTTAAGAAAAAGAAAACACAATGGGCATTTTCCCAACAGCAATTACTGGCTTTTGAAGAAGATACTTTGGGAAGAAAACTCGGCGAATTCTACAAAAAGCACGGTTTTACAATGATTCCAAAAATGGAAAATCACGACGTTCATCATCTGCTGACGGATTGCGGAACCAAGTTCGAGGAGGAAGTTGCAATGCAGTTTTTGCTCCTGGGAAACGGAAAGATGAATGCGCATCTTCTTGCTGCTATCTTTTTGGGAAGTCTCATTCTGCCGGAGTATTTCAAGATTTATATTCAGGCTTACAAGAAGGGAAAGCGTATGAGGCCTTTCCACTATTGGGATTTCGAAAAGTTACTCACTCACAATTTTGAGAACATCAGAGATTTTGTCTATCAAAAGCAAACGCCGGTTTTCTATTAGACTTCATTATTAAAATTAATAAAACCTTATATTATGAAAAAGCACCATTTGATTTTCATCACAGTTCTGGCGATTATCGTCCTTTTCTACAAAGAATATGTCGCCCTCAATCTTGGAATTTTCGGGATTTTTCTGAGCATTCTGACTTTTGCCCAAACCAAATCTGAGTTTCGGACCAAATCATTTCTCACACTTTTTGTCACTTCGATTTTCTCCTCATTTGCGTTTGCCTGGTTTGGTGATGCTATTTCTTTTGTCTCCGTTTTCGTTTCTGTATTTTTATTAAGGTTCAAAGGGACTTATCCGAAACTCAAACCATTTCTTTACATCGAGGTTTTATTATTCAATCTTTTCTCATTTCTGGGAAGGGTTTTCTACACAGAACAATGGTTCGAAAAACCAAAGGAAGGCGGCGGTTTCGGCAAAAAACTGATTACGTTTATCTTAATTCCCGGCATCTTGATTACCATTTTCCTTTGCATCTATTCGGCAGGAAGTTCACATTTCGACCAATTTTTCAGTGAAATGAAATTGGATTTTAGTTTTTTTGATATCATTATTTTGGCTGTCATTGGATTTTATGTTGGATTTATATTTTGGAATTTCGGTGTGGAAAGATTCATCTTCAAACAAAACAGATTTTTGAATGACGATTTTTCTGGATTAATAAAAATTCAAAGACCAACTTTCTCTTTCCTTGATATCGATTCCGAAAGAACCAGCGGATTGATTTCATTTTCTGCGCTTAATATTCTGCTTTTGGTTTTCATCGCCACTTACAACTACGAACAGTTTTTCGAAGTTACGAAGTCTGCTGACGGATTAAGTGCAGAAACTCACGAACGTGTAAACGCTGTGATAATGTCCATCGTAATGGCAATTCTAGTCATTCTTTTCTATTTTAAAAGAGGTTTTAATTTTGATGAAAATGCCAAGTCTTTGAAGATTTCTGCCAAGATTTGGATTGTTCTGAATGCTGTTCTGGTAATCTCAGCTTCCCTTAAAAACTCAGAATACATCATCAATTTTGGATTGACCTACAAACGTTTGGGTGTTTATGCTTTCCTCACAATGGCTTTGATTGGATTGATTTTTACCTTCATCAAAATTCAAAACAGAAAGACCAATGCTTTCCTTTTCAACAGGATGTTCTGGGCGTCGTATGGCTTGATTTTGGTTTGCAGTTACGTCAATTGGGGCGGAATTATCACGTCCAACAACATTAAAAGAAAGGATTTTGCGGACAATTACCACTTAGTTTCCATCAGTTATAATGAAAAAATATTGCTGGATTACGCCGAGAAAACCGGAAACTCCGAAATGAAAAATCAACTGAAAGAAAGAATCGAATCTTATCAAAAAGAAACTTTCCTCTCAAAAATTTTATATTATGAAACGATTAACATCGAAAAACCAAACCGTCAATAGTTTAAAATATTTAGCTCTAGTTCCCTTGTTTCTGGTCGCTTGTAAAAAAGAACCGGAAGTGAAAGATACAAAAGTGGATACTGTCACAACCATCGAAAAACCAGTAGATTCTTTGTCAACCATTGTGAAGACGGAAAGAGAATCCAACCAAAAAATCATTACAGTCGATGCATCCAAAATGCCAATCCGACTGAACCTCGAAATTACAAATCCGAACGACCAGATTATTCTGAAACTGGAAAACCTGGACCAACCAAAAATCAAAGGCTACGTGAAAACCGAAACGCCGATGAATGTCAGAATCAACCAAATCAGAATGCCGGACAATACTTTTGACGGACCTTTCGGGCCAACGATTGAATATGACACCAAACAAAAAGGTGAGTATTGGCTGATATTTGCCAAGAATAATATGGCAGACGGCGAACCAGTCGGAAAATTCTTTGTCAAAATAGAATAAAAAAAAGAATCTCAATCGAGATTCTTTTTTTATCAAGTATTGGTCTAAATCTAATTTCTAGATTCTAACATCTAAATTCTATCTAAGACTTTGAATCGCCAATCGATAACCTTTCATCCCAAAACCAGAAATCACAGCATCGCAACTTTCCGCCGTCACAGATTTCTTGCGAAATTCCTCACGCTTGTAGATGTTGCTGATATGAACTTCAATTTTAGGTTTGTTGATATTCTTAAGACAATCCGAAATCGCGTAAGAATAATGTGTAAATGCGCCAGGATTGATGACCACAGCGTCGAAGTTGTCTTCCTGCAAACGGTTGATGAGTTCGCCTTCAATATTGGATTGGAAATAAAATAAATCATCAGACTCGAACTCATTCTTCAAATCGGAAAGATAATCTTCCATAGAGACCGAACCGTAGATTTCTGGTTCACGCGTTCCGAGCAAGTTGAGATTTGGGCCGTTGATGATGAGGATTTTCATAGGATTCAAATTATTAATGTAAAAATAAAAAATCCCCAGAGAATTCTAAGGATTTATTTATAATAAGAATTTTGGATTCGTTATTTAAAAAGGTCATTTAGGTCTTTTTGAGCCTTGTCAATCTTTTCATTAGCTGTTTTCTTCGTTTCTTCAGTCGATTTTTTGAAATCAGCTTTTACTTTTTCAGCTTCTACTTTAGCATCAGATACTTTTTTATTGGCATCTTCCACCAGTTTTGCCTTCTCTGTATTCACCTTGTCCTTGATTTCTTTCGCAGCATTGTCTATTTCTGCATTGGTTTTCCCTGTGATTAGGCTGTCGGTTCTCTTGATTGCATTGCTTACAATTCCGGTTGAAGAGTTTCCAAGGATTTGCGTAGAAGTCGCGAGATTGTTTTCATATTCGGTCTTCACAGTTCCGCCTTCCGCTACATACACTTTTTTGGACTCCACATATTTGTCCTGCGCTTTCTGCAATTCTATTTTGGCTGCTTCTATTCTTGCCGGGTCTTTGCTGGCAACCGCTTCCTGATAATTTTGTTGTGCTGTGGCCAATGCCAATGCAGCATCTTCATAAGACTGTGTGAAATCTATCTTCACATCAGAGGTTTCGTTCTTTTTGCAACTTGCGGCCGTCAGTAATAATCCTGCTAAAGCCAATGACATAAGTGTTTTTTTCATTTTATTATTGATTGTTAATAATCCGTTTTGTTAATTTTTGTAATTCGGCGTTCTCGTCAGACTCAGAGATTTCGCCATTCAGCCTTTTAATTTCCAAAGTGTTGACTTGTTTCGCCAAACTGAGGTAGGCTAAATATTTTTCTAAAATCAAAGTTTTCTTCTCAGAACTTGCGTTGGCCGCATTGGCTCCTTTTACGAAAGTCTGCAGATTGTCGTTACACAAAATATATGCCTGAAAAGCATTTGATAAGAAATAATCGCTCACCAAAGAATTGGTTTCAAGATTCGTGTAAAGCTTAGGAATTTCCAACGGTGAATACTGAATGATTTCTGAAACATCCACGCCGCTTTTTGCTGGATTCAGATACATTCCTTTGGTTTTCATTTCGCTGTTTTCGAGAGAAAGGTTGGTAGCGTCCAAGAGTTTTACCAGATTTTCTTTTTGATTGATGTCTGCCAACATAGTGTTTAGACTCAAGGCAAAAAAGAAACCGATGAAAGTTGAGATGAGAGAGATGAAAAATTCCAAAGTTCTGCCACGCTTGCTTCGGAAACCTTCCAGTTTAGAAGAGTTGATAAGGAAGATGACAACTAATACCAGAATGACTGCAATGATAATGTACATAATTGTGTTTTTTTATTAAAGATATTAAAGTCTGCTATTCTTCGAAAAAAATATAGATGAACGAGCAGTTTTTGTAGACGAATCGTCCAGCAATATCAACGAAGGAATCCAAGAGATATTACATATGAAACCAAAAAAAAATCCTTAGAAAATTCTAAGGATTTTTAAGTAGCCCGTAGGGGAGTCGAACCCCTCTTACCAGGATGAAAACCTGAGGTCCTAACCGATAGACGAACGGGCCTAGTTAATTTTTCTTTTATTTATTATCTGCAAAATCTTATTGAAATAGACAGATTTTAAATGTTTCATAAAAAATACCTTCAGAAAAATTAGTGAAGGTATTTTAAGTAGCCCGTAGGGGAGTCGAACCCCTCTTACCAGGATGAAAACCTGAGGTCCTAACCGATAGACGAACGGGCCAAGGACTTATATTAAGCTAAGCTGTTTACGTGCTTAGTTAATTTGCTTTTTAAGTTAGCTGCTTTATTCTTGTGAATAATGTTTCTCTTAGCTAGTTTGTCAAGTAAGGAGATTACTCTTGGCAATTGCTCTACTGCTACTGCTTTGTTCTCTTCAGTTCTTAGTGACTTCAAAGCTGTTCTAGCAGTTTTGTGGTTGTATTTATTACGAAGTCTTCTAACTTCGTTTTGTCTGATTCTTTTAAGTGCTGATTTATGATTTGCCATATCTTTCAAATGTGGGTGCAAAGATAAAAACTATTTTTTAATTTGCAAACCTTTTTTTTAAAAATTAAAATTTTTTATTTTCCCTATTCGGAGCTAATTGAATGATTTGAAATCATTTTTAATTATGAAGAATTAGTATCTTCTTGTTCTCCTTTAGAGTGGTGCAAAAGTATGGATATTTTTTAAATTTCAAAATATTTTGAAATTTTTTTTCAACTTTTTTGATATCCAAATTTAGATGTTTCCAATCACGAACATATTTTCCATAGTTGGAGCAATGCTACCGCCTTGTTTTTCAAGGGTTATGGCGAAGGCTTGTGCTTTCGGGATGTTGGCCAGGATTGCTTTCGTATTTTTCTCAGATGAGTACATTCCAGCACTCACAGGCTTGCCATCGACAAGTGCCCAAAGCTGATATTGCATTCCTTCCGGTGCTTTTGGCAGGTCTTCCGCATTCAAATAGACGTTTTTAGAGTCCTTATCCCAATAGACTATCGCTTTGGAATCTGGATATTTCTCAACACCTTTCAATGGAACCGTCAAAATATTTGGGTTGGATAGGATCGCGAGTTTCTCCTGAGAGTTCTTCAAAGCCATATCTTGTGACTTCTTCTCGGTTTGCAACTGTGCTATTTCCTTCTTGCTTTTAGAAATGTCATTGATCCAAAAGAAATTTCCAATGATACTCACAAGGAAAAGAACAGAAGCCGCAATCGCATATTTCTGCCAATTGACTGCTTTGTTCGGATAAATCTCCTGAGTAATTTCTCCTAGTTTAGGATCTGGTTTTTCTAGAACAACGGGCTTTACTTCTTCAACAGTTTCTTCCTGTTTCAGTTTGGCCCAAATTTTGGTTTCCAGATCTTCAGGCGGTGTTACAGCTTGTGCTGTGGCCAGATCTTCCAAAGTTTTTTGTGCTTCCTCATATGCTGATCTCACCTCAGCACTGTTCTTCATGACACACTCCAAAATGCCTGCCTCCTCGGGAGAAGCAAGACCTAGAATATAAGATTCTAAGATTCCGGATGATATGTATTCTTCTATGTTCACTTTATTTATAATCTTTTAAGAGATCTTTCAGTTTCACAAGTGCAGTTCGCATCTTGGTCTTAATGGTACCCAACGGGATTTTAAGTTTTTCAGATATTTCACTTTGGGTATAACCCTGATAATAGGCCAGATCTATCATTTCCCGCTTATCGGATTCCAAATTACACAAAACATCTGTAAAACCAATGAAATCCGACGACTTATTCGTCGTTGAGAGTTCCGTACTGTTATATACGAAATCTGGAAGGGATTGGTTTTTAAGTTCGTTCTGGAAAGATTTGGATTTCAGATAATCAATGGCGGTATTCCGCGCAATGTTGATCATCCAGGTGTAGAATCGGCCTTTGACAACGTCATATTGATGGATGGAGTTCCATATCTTGACAAAGACATCTTGGATTATTTCCTCAGTATACTCTTTGGATTGCACTATCCGAAAAATAACACCATACAGCGCACCGGAATAGTGGTTGTATAAGTATTTGAAACCTGATTCGCTCTTCTTTCTGAGCAGTTCCAAAAGTTCTTCCTCGGAATAGGTTGTTTTAATAATTAGTGATTTACTGATCAAATATAGAAAAATTATACCAATAATGATTTATTTTTTGAATTTGTTGAATTTTCAGCATTTTATTTTATTTAATGTGATGATTTGGGCGCCTTTATCCGTCTTCCGTTCCCGCTTTTTTGCCATTGCGAACCACGGAAGGTCGTTCAAAGAAATTTTGTACCATCGCAATGACAAAAAGAGCTCCACTCAAGCCGGGGCGCGCTTCGCAAAGTAGAGGCTTTTCCCTTCTTATTGATACACTCGTCCATTCAAACTAAAACCAAATTTCTACATCTGTCGTAAGTAACTATAAAATAGTACGACAATGAAAAAGCTTAAAAAAATATTCCTCGTCAGTTCCGTCGCTTTGATGCACGGGAACATCGCGGCACAGTCAGCCAACTTCAAGACCAAAAATCCATACTACTCAAAGACTGAAACTGCAAAACTGAAAGTTTCCAATGCAGAATGGAAGAAGATCCTGAAACCAGAACTGTATCAGGTCGCAAGAGAGGCCGCAACCGAAACAGCCTTCACCGGAAAGTTCTATGAGTTTGATGAAAAAGGTACTTATTACTGCGCCGTTTGTGGAAATGCCTTGTTCCTTTCGACTTCCAAGTTCGCGACAACTTGCGGCTGGCCATCATTCTACGAACCGATTCGCAAAAATAGTGTCATCTACAAAAAAGATGATTCTCATAATATGGTAAGAACAGAAGTGCTCTGCGGAAGATGTGATTCTCACTTGGGACATATCTTCGATGATGGACCTGCACCAACGGGAAAACGATTCTGTATGAACTCGGTCTGTTTGGACTTTGTTCCGATTGTTAAAAAATAATCGATTGATTTACAGTTGTTTGTGATTTATTTTTAATTTTTTCAATCCAAAGACAAACCAACCTCGTAACTGCAATTAACACTCACAAAATATTAATATAAAATAAACAAAATGAACTCAAGAACTAAAATCGCAGCCTTCGGAATGATCGCATTATCATTTTTTGCATTCAGTGGAAATGTAGCTGCACAGGCAATGAAAGAAAAAACAGTAATGGTGGGCGGTGCCGCTATGTATCCTTCAAAAAATATTGTTGAAAACGCAATGAACTCCAAAGACCACACAACACTTGTTGCCGCAGTGAAAGCAGCAGGATTGGTGGAAACTTTACAGGGAAAAGGGCCATTCACTGTTTTGGCACCAACAGACGCAGCTTTTGCAAAACTTCCTGCGGGAACTGTAGAAAGCCTTGTGAAACCAGAGAATAAAGAAACTTTGACCAAAATATTGACCTATCACGTTTTAGCAGGGAAATACAATGCAAAACAGATCTGGGCAGCAGTGAAAGCAGGCAACGGAAAAGCACCGATGAAAACTGTAGAAGGTGAAGAATTGACATTCTGGACCAAAGGAAATGACTTGTACGTAAAAGATGCAAAAGGAACAAGCGCGAAAGTGACCATCGCTGATGTGAATCAGTCCAATGGCGTGATCCACGTGATCGATACTGTTCTGATGCCGTAATAATTATCTGAAACCAGCATAGCTCTTATGCTGGTTTTTCAATTTTTTAAAACCAAACTTTAAAAATAATATTATGAAAAAAACAATTAGCGTCTCCAATGGTGCAGCCACCTTGGATACCAACAGAAGAAACTTTTTGAAACTAAGCGGTGTTGGTCTAGCGATCGCAGGCCTTGCACTCGTAGGTTGTAATGACGATGATCTGATCATCGATCCAGGCAACAATGTATTTGACCTTGGAACAGGCGATGTAGGTGTTTTGAATTACGCCTACGCTTTGGAACAATTGGAAGCAGATTTCTACAGCAAAGTAGTCAACAGTTTCTATACAGGGATCTCAGATGCTGAAAGACAGGTCTTCACAGATCTTTACCATCATGAAGTGATCCACAGGGATTTCTTCAAAGCAGCCATTGGCGGCGCCGCTCCTAATAGCCTATTGCCAACTTTGGAATTTCAATATAACGGTGTCGACTTCAAAAATAGAGCTTCTGTGCTTGCAACAGCAAAAGCCTTGGAAGATACTGGTGTAGCAGCTTACAACGGCGCAGGTAAATATATCACCAACCCTGACTATCTAGTACTTGCCGGAAAAATTGTTTCCGTAGAAGCAAGACATGCCTCAGCCATCAGAGACCTTATCAATCCAAAATCTGCGGATTTCTCAGGCGATGATGTGATCAATGCCATGGGATTGGATGCGGCAAAAGAACCGAAAGACATCGTGGCAGCAGCAGGCAGCTTCTTCAAAACACCATTTACCTGGAAAGAGAGAGGTATTTAATTCATTATTAATTTCAAAAATTTACTATTATGAACATTCTTAGAATATTAGATAAGCTCTCCAACGACAAATTCTTCACAGGAGAAGCTACAAGATTACAAACTTTATCCAGCATTGCTGATTTTGGTAAAAAAGCGGCTGTTGCCTCTGTTCCACTTGGATTAGCAGGTTTGATGTCAACAACTGCAAAAGCAGAAACTACAAGTACATCTGCCACCATGTTCAAAAGTCCTTTGACGGATGCTTTGCAATTGGCTTTGACATTAGAATATTTAGAAGACGACTACTACGCACAAGGTCTGGCAAAAGCTGGGTTGATCCCTGCTGCAGATAGAGTGGTTTTCCAGACCATCTCGAAACATGAGACAGCACACGTTGCATTCCTAAAAACCGCCTTGACCTCTTTGGGCGAAACGCCTGGAGCGAAACCAAATTTTGATTTTACAGCAGGCGGAAGTTTTGCGCCAATGGATGATTATCAAACATTTATGATCTTGGCTCAGGCTTTTGAAGATACCGGCGTAAGAGCCTACAAAGGACAAGCTGGAAACGTGATGTCCAACAAAGATGTTTTGACAGCTGCACTTCAGATTCATTCTGTGGAAGCAAGACACGCTTCTCAGGTAAGAAGAATGAGAGCTCAGAAAGGCTGGATAGAATTGGCAAACGGTGGTAACATGCCTAGCGCAACCAATCCTGTGTATGCTGGGGAAGGTGTCACTGTACAAGCTGGTTTTAATACAGCGACGGCATTTGGTGCTGAAGCTGGCTCGGCTGCTTATGATGAAGTTCTTAGTGGTAGCGATGCCGCTGCAATTGCAGGACTTTTTATTAAACCATAATTATCAAACAAAATGATGAGAAATTGATTGATCCTTTTCCTTGCGTGGGGAAAGGATTTCTTATTTACATAAAAACCGAGCTCAATTCAATAGAACTCGGTTTTTTATTTGATCAAATTTTTAAGGGATTATTTTTTCTTCTTTTAATTTCTCAAAAAGATCAGTGAAGGAATCCAATGTACTTTGGAAATTGGTGAAGCCCAGCTTTCTACTTTTGGCCATATCTGTCATGACCTCGATTGGTCTTCCAAGGTCCAGGTCTGTATGCCAAGCGGAAGCAATTCGAGATAGCTTATTTTCTTTAAGATTATACTTTTCGGCAATATTCTTCCAAAGTTCCTCATCATTTTGAAGTTCTTTTTCAAGTGGTCGCATCTCATTTTCAAAACCTTCAAAATCGATTTGGAAGTGATTTGCAATTTTTTCCCAAAGCCATTTCCATCGGAACACATCGCCGTTTGTAATATTGAAAGCTTGATCCTTTGCAGCTTCTGTGGTCGATGCCCAAAGTAATTGTTTGGCTAAGATTCTGGCGTCGGTCACATCAGACAAACCATTCCATTGTGCAAATGAGCCGGGGAAAATGAATTTTCTACCAGTTTCTTTGCAAATGCTTGCATAGATTGCCAGAGTAGTTCCCATATTCATCAGATTACCAACTGCGTATCCAATAACAGTATGAGGCCTGTGAATGCTCCAACTGAAACCATCCCGCTCCGCAGCTTCATAGACCGCGTCTTCCTGTGCGTAATAGAAGTTAGGATATTCCAAACGTGGTTGCTCTTCACGCAAAGGTGTTTCTGGCAAAGCTCCTGATTTTGCATAAGCTTCAAAAGGTCCTAGGTAATGTTTCAATCCAGTCACCAGCGCGACATGCTGAATGCTTTTTTTAGGAGATAGAACATTTAGTAGATTTCTTACCAGCGCACTATTCACTTTGATGTTTTCTTCCTCGGTGTCATTTCTCATCCACGTCGTGAAGAATATATGAGTAGGGGAGATTTGTTCCAAGGCTGCTTCAAGGTTTTCTACATCTAAAAGATCCGCTTTTACAGAAATCAAACCCGAAATGTTGGTATTCGGATTTCTTGCCAATCCGTAAGTCGTCCAACCATTTGAGATCAGTTCCTGCGCGAGATTGCTTCCCGTGATACCGGTAGCGCCGACAACCAATGCAATATTTTCCATAATTAAATTATTTGACTACAAAGTTAGGCTCATCGGCACCAAAAAAACTTGATGTAGATCATGAGTTGGTCTTGATGTGAATCAAATGGAGAATTATTTCAAAGCAATTTTCTTTCGTATTCGGCTAATGGTTTCAGGACTTAAGCCAAGGTAAGATGCAATCAAGCTGTGCGAAAGTTTTTGGGTGATCTTGGGATTGCTCTCCAATAATTGAAGATATTTTTCTTCTGCTGTGAAATTATTGGAAATCACCAATCTTTGGTCTTTTGTGACCAGGCTATTTTGGTAAAGTATTCTGAAATACCGATCCATAATAGGAATCTTTAAAGTCAGTGCTTCATAGTTTTCACGACTTATGGTTAATAACTCAGATTCCTCGATCGCATCTATATTAAGGTACGCTTTTTCTTCATTAAGGAAACTATTGAAGTCTGAGATCCACCAACCTTCAAATGCGAAAAGATTGATGCGCTCATTTCCCTTGTCATCCAGAATATAAGATTTTAGAATGCCTTTGCTGACGAATGTAAGATCTCTACAGATCTGTCCTTCTTGCAATAGATATTCCTTTTTATTGAGTTTTTTCTGATTGAAGAATGATTTCAACAATTCAATTTCCGCCGTTGTGATATCGACTTTTTCCTGAATGTGGGATATTAGAACATCAAACATAAGCTTTCGTAAACAATTTTTAAATTACTGTAAAGTTATCATTTATAAATCGCCGCAGTGATGATTTTAAAGTTATATGTTAGTTTTGTAGTCATTATAGATATACTTTTAATATGAACGATAGAATTCCGGACCGTCAACAGATGGCAAAGGTCTCTTCTTTTGCTGAGCTTGTAAACACGAATTTTGAAGATGCGATCAACGCGGTTTGCTGGCAAAGGGATTTGGTCGGGGATTTTAAAGAAATAGTCTCCAAACTTCGGTTGGAAGAAAATATCACAGAGGTCACGGCGAAAGATCTTTTGGCTTTGAAGTTATCCGGGAATGGCAATGCAGCGAGAGATATTATTCTCAAAGATCTACAATTGCTGTCCGATTTTGGCGCGCAGCCATCACTCAATTTGCTGAAGAATTATGAACGCGATGATGAGTTTGATTTCATTTCGACCGATGTTTATTCTTTCCACGTCGATCGTTCACCTGTTGGGACGAGTACCTTTTTGTGTACTTATGCTGGTGCAGCCAGTGATATTTTACCTAATAACCAGGCAACTCAAAAGATCTTGATTCCAGAGATCCGGGAAAAACTGGGACATTTATATCAAGGTTCCGAGCAAGGCTTTGAAGCGTTTTTGGAAGAAAATTATTTTGACCTCCATTATGAGCCGAAGCCTGATGCTGTTCCGGTTAATTTGGGACAAGGTCATCTCTGGAAATTGGCTGTCGACAATCCTGAGCAAAAGGTTTTGCCCTGCATCCACAGAGCACCGAAAGAGAACGATGGCGAATACCGACTGCTCTTGATCTGCTAAGTCTCACAATATTTTAACGACAATTAATAAAAAAACCGGAAAGCAAAAATTGTATTTGCTATTCCGGTTTTGTAGCCTATAGGGGAATCGAACCGCTGTTGCAAGAAAGAAAATCTTGAGTCCTAACCACTAGACGAATAGGCCGTTTGGTATTGTGGACTGCAAAAATACTGACTTTCTACAGTTCTGACAAATGATTCTGTCTATTTCAATCTTTTCTCGATGATCGTGTTCTTGATTCCTTTGCCGTCAAGTTCTTTCTGAGCCTTGATGGCATCTTCCAATGTTTTGTATTTCCCGAAGGTGTAATAGAAAACACCATTTTCTTTATTTCTAATAATATCTGGGATCATCTTCAAGATCATAGATTTAGAATCCAATTTGTCTTTTCCGGTGTAGATCTCCAAGGTGTAATATCCAGTTCCTAAAGCCTGATTCGGCACAAAGCTGATAGCCATGGAGTTTCTGAAGCCTGCATCCTTCGCGGTTTTCAAATTGGTATCTCTTACGGACGCATAGTTGGTAGTGCCATAATAATATTTATAAGCTCCATTTTCTTTGATAGGAAGAATATACTTTAAGCCCTTTAAAGCTGGGTCTTGATCATTATATTTATTAGGCGTGCTCATCAGTAGGATCCTGAAATCATTTTTCAATGGCTGCTCAACTGGTTTCTCTGGTTCAGGTTCCTTCACATTTCTGTCTACCAATTTTTTATAGTTCACGATGGCGTTGTAGATACTTTCTGCGATCGCCTGTTGCCCATCTTCCGTCGAGATGTAATGTGCGTCGTCGTAATTGTTGACAAAGCCTGTCTCTATCAAAATAGAAGGCATGGCATTCATCCTCAAAACGTGCAGGTTTTCTTGTTTTACACCTCTGGAGAGTCTCTTGTCCTTCTTTACAAAGTTGTCCTCTACCATTCCGCCAATGATAAGGCTGGCTTCCAGATATTTGCTTTGCTGGATCTTCAGTGCGATAAGAGATTCGGGAGAGCTTGGATTGTAGGAGGCAAAATTTTCTTTGTCTCTTTCATCCAAAAAGATCACGTCGTTTTCTGCCTTTGCAACGTCTAAGTTTGCTCTGTTTTGATTGGGTCCCTGTACGAAAGTCTCGGTTCCCTGTGCGGTTGCACTTTTACTTGGAGAAGAGTTCACGTGAACTGAGATGAAAAGGTCGGCTTTGCTTCTGTTGGCAAGGTCTGTTCTGTAGGTCAAAGACGGATATTCGTCTATTTTTCTGGTGTAGATGACCTTGTAATCCTTGTTTTTTTCTAGCATTCGTCCCAATTTTAGGACGATTCCCAAGGTCACATTTTTTTCCTGTACAGATCCGATGTCCGAGTAGTTCCTGTTGGCTCCAATATCACTTCCACCGTGGCCTGCATCCAGCACCAATGTGAATTTTTTCTGTGAATGGAGGCTGCTAAAACCAATAAAAAATGTTAACAGAAAAAAAAATTTATTATAAAGTGTTGACCTAATCATTTTAATCTTTAAAATTTAATTAATTTTGAACCCAATTTCAGAATGACTGCATTGGCTCGAAGTATTTTCAAAAGTATATTACTAATTTTAAATATCCTAATTTTTAACAATATTTTAGCACAAACTGTGCCTCAAAATATTGGTCAAAATAGCGGTGTTCAAGATTCTTTAAATATAGGCAAAGATTCCTTAAATCTAAAGAAAGACACCATCATCCCCAAAGAACAACTGGAGGATGTGGTGAAGATGAAGGCAGAATATAGGAACAGTTCTTCCATTTCCAACAAGCAGACCACCCTTAGCAAAAAAGCACAGATCATCTATCAGGATATGCAGATCGATGCAGATTACATCCGGTTCGAATGGGAAACCGGGAAGATCTATGCAAGAGGAGAGCAGGATGAGAAGGGAAAAATCATAAAACCTGCTGTGGCCACGCAAGCCGGCAAGCAATTCGAATACAGCGAGGTCATCTATAATATAAAGACCAAACAGGCCATTGCTTTCAATGCCAGGACCGAGGAGAGTGAAGGTGTCATCGTAGCACAGAAGACCAAGAAATATGATGACTCTGTGTTTGTCATGAGTAGGGCGATGTACACTACGGATGAATATTTCCTCAAGAAAAAAGATTCCCTTGCAGATTATCACATGTCTGCCAGAATGATCAAACTTCTTAAAACCAAGGATAATGCCCAGATTATCACAGGGCCGATCCAGATGTACATAGAACAGGTGCCAACGCCATTGGTACTTCCGTTCGCGATTCTTCCGTTTTCGGATAAAAGATCGGCTGGTATTTTGATCCCGAGTTTTGGAGAGCGTCAGGATGTTGGATTTTTCTTGAATGGCTTGGGCTACTATCAGCCAATTGGCGACCATTTCGATTTGAAGATCCTAGCCGACCTCTATACCAAAGGAAGCTGGAACATAAAGCCAGAACTTAATTATCTAAAAAAATACAGATACTCTGGGAACTTTGCCGCAGACTATGGCTACACGGTTCGTGGTATCAAAGGTCTGGATGACTACTCCAGAACCAAAACGTTCAGGATCGCATGGCGTCATTCTCAGGATTCCAAGGCCAATCCTTACTTTACCTTCAATGCCAGTGTGGATATTGTGAGCAGCAAGTTCTATAACAACACGGTCAACAATAATTATATCTTTAATCAGAATGTCCTGAACACCCAACAAACCTCGAGGGTGAATGTCACCAAGCGTTTTCTGGAACTTCCGGTAACCATTAGTGCGAGTATGGCGTATTCTCAGAACTTTGCAACTGGACTTACGGATCTTCGTTTGCCGGATATGACGGTGGCGATCAATCAGTTCTATCTTTTCAAACCAAAAACTGGGGTGAGGACAGGTTTGTTGGAGAACATCAATGTAAATACAGGATTGGCATTAAGCAATTATGTGAGCACGACAGAAGATAAACTTTTCAAAAAAGAAATGTGGGACGAGCTGAAAACCGGGGTCAAGAATAATATTTCCATGTCCACCAATACGACGCTTGCGAAATACTTCACTTTTACTTTGGCTGCCAATGCAGACAACGTACTTACGACAAAAACATTGGAAAGATCTTATAATCCATTGACCAATGTGGTGGATGATAATTTTAAAAAAGGCATCGCAGGATATACCACTTTCTCTACAAGTGCAAGTTTGCAAACCGTCTTGTACGGACAAAAGAACTTTAGCAAAACCTCGAAGATCGTTGCCATCCGCCACATGGTGACACCAAGTATGAGTTTCACCTACTCACCAGATTTTGGGGCAAGAAGTTGGGGCTATTTTAGAAATTACTCCAATGCCAGAGGCGAGATGACGCCATATTCCATCTTCGATAATGGAATCTATGGTGCGCCAACCGCTGGTCTTACCCAAAGTGTAGGCTTTAACATCAATAACAACCTGGAGATGAAGATCAGATCGAAGAGCGATTCTACAGGTGTCAAAAAAGTAAAGATCTTTGAAAATCTAAATGTGACAGGAGGCTACAATTTCGCGGCTGAGCGAAACAAATGGTCGGTTTTCACCGTCAATGGTCAATCTTCTTTCTTTAATAATAAATTGAATGTCAATTCCAGCCTTACATTAGAACCCTATAGGATCGCTTATACCGATGGCAGCGATATCGGTGTTAGGACTGAGGATTTTGGCCGTTTTAGTTTGCAGGGTTTCAATGTCCAATTATCTTATCCAATGAGCGAGGCCATCTTTGGGAAGAAAGAAGAGCTATCAAAAAAATATAAAAAGAAAGGCGAGATCCGGAATGAGAATTATTTCTTTGATGATGACAATTATTCCCACTATACGCCAACCTGGACGCTCAACGTGAATGCCAACTATTCTTATGTCAAAGGTCTTTCCCGTATTCCTGTCAAATCTTCGACCGTAGGATTGGACGGTAGCATCAAGCTGACGCCATACTGGAACATCAATGGTAGCACCAATTATGATGTCGAGAAGAAAGAACTGGGCTACACACGTCTTGGATTTGCAAGAGATCAGCGTAGTTTTACGATCACGTTCAACTGGGTGCCATTTGGACAATATAAGGTCTATGATTTCTTCATCGGGATCAAAGCCAATATCCTGAAAGATGCCGTGAAGTACAAGGAAAGAAGTTTCACGCAACCCAACAGTACTTTTTAGGATTTAATGAAAATTTGTATAGTTTTGTAAAAATTAATAATAAAATGAAGAAGATCATTCATACGTCGGAAGCTCCGGCTGCAATTGGACCATATTCGCAAGCCACTTTGGTGAACGGCACTTTGTACATCTCAGGACAGATCCCAGTGGACCCGGAAAACGGTAAACTGATAGAGGGCATCCAGAAAGAAACCCACCAAGTGATGAAAAATCTGAAAGCAATCCTGAAAGCGGCCGATATGGATTTCAGCAATGCTGTAAAAGCTTCTATCTTCCTGAAAAGTATGGACGACTTCGCTGAGGTGAATGAAATCTATGCTTCTTATTTCGAAAACGAGATCTACCCTGCGAGAGAAACCGTTCAGGTCTCTTGTCTTCCAAAAAATGTTGACGTGGAGATCTCTATGATCGCCTTCAAAGATTAAACATGAATTTCTGTAGGAATACCATAGGTGTTTTGGCCGGATTGACGGTCGCTGCTCTCATTATCACATTAGGGATAAAGATAGACTCCACGTGGGTGACCTACAAACAATTCGCGCCGTTTGACCATTGGGAAACCTTGCTCAGATCGGTGCAGCACAAGGATTCCTTTTTTATCGCCCTGCTGTTCTTTGGCGGATTGGGTGTTACCTTTGGCGGCGTGGTGACCGCAGTGATTGTGAAATATGCCAAGGTGGCGTACGCGATCCTGATAGGCTTCATTATGTTGTTCATTGCGATGCTGGATATCATCATCTATCCCTATCATCCGGTCTTCTACAAGATATCCATCTTTCTGATCTTCTTTCCCTTTTCCTGGATCGGCGGCAAGATCACCGAGGTCATCTATGAAAGACGGAAAAAACGAGAAAAACAATTACAATCGAAACATAAAAAACCACAAGTCTAGACTTGTGGTTTTTTATTAAGAAGAGGATTTATACTTAATACTTTATCTAATAATTTGTATAAATATCTGATTTATTTAAGGTTGTATATTTTAAAGGCTTTTCAGTTTTTCTTTTTTAATTAGGTTTAAATTATTAGATTATAAGGTCTAATACGTGTAATTCATTATATTTATACAATGTAAAAATGTCACAAAATATTCTCATATTTTAGAAAATGAGAATCAATGCAGCCTAAGAAATCTGGGTAGAAAATAACCAAAAATTGTATGATGAAATATTTAACTTTTCTAATTCTTTTTCTTGTAAATAATTATGTTTACTGCCAAATTTATAAGTTTGATCAGCTTTCAACGTTTGAATTGGTTGGGAAAAACAAGGTTATTTCTAAAATTCAGAAATTAACCAACTCTGGAGATGTATATTATTCCATGGATTTTAAATCAGATAACAATGTGGAACTAATAGACCAAAAAACTTTTCATCGACATTTCTTCAATGTTGTGAAGCGGGCTGACAATAAGTTGATCTTTAATTATGAAAGAAGTTGTGACGAAAGAGAGATTCACGAAGATATCAAAAATTCGGGTCGTGATTACAGAATTGGAAAAGCAGCTAACGACCAATATATCTTGGGGAAATATGATTCTTCAACATCCAAATATCCATATTTTGAAGTCAGGTTTCAAATGGAAGAAACAAACTCAAATCAGTTAGCACTCTTGCATACAATAGATTTTGAATTGTTAGAAAAATTTGTTGAAAATATAGAAAAAGACAAGAGCTACTCAGTCAATAAATTAGAGTATTATGTCAATGGTAAAAAAGGAAAAGAGCAAATGTTGAAATCGTTAACTGCTGTTGATGTAGAGGTTAAACTTCCGGAAAAATTATATTTAAATTGTCTTAAAGTCTTTTAGAGACTGTTGATCTTTGTCATATGATATGAATAAAAAACCACAAGTTTAGACTTGTGGTTTTTCGTTGTAGTTAGTTTATGTTAGTTTTAATAAATTCTTAATAAGCAGTCTCATGCACTTTCACCGCTCTTCCGCTTGGGTCATTCATTTTCTTGAAAGCTTCATCCCATTCCAAGGCTACTGGTGTAGAACAAGCGACGGATGGAACAGAAGGAACACAACTTGCGGCAGAGTCACTTGGAAAATGACTTTCGAAGATGGTTCTGTATCTGTATTCTTCCTTGCTCATCGGCACATTGATCGGGAATCTGTGTCTTGCATTCGCCATCATTTCGTCCGTCACTTCATCTTCTGCCACCTGTTTCAAAGTATCGATCCAAGAGTAGCCAACGCCATCGCTGAACTGCTCTTTCTGTCTCCAGGCAATGCTCTCCGGCAATAAGTCTTCGAAAGCTTTTCTTAGAACCCATTTTTCCATTCTCTCCGGCGTGATCATTTTATCTTTTGGATTGATGGTCATCGCAATGTCCATAAATTCTTTGTCTAGGAAAGGAACGCGACCTTCAATTCCCCAAGCCATCAGAGATTTGTTGGCTCTCAGGCAATCGTAAAGGTGAAGTTTTCCTAATTTTCTTACCGTTTCTTCATGGAAAGCCTGTGCAGATGGTGCTTTGTGGAAGTAGAGGTAACCTCCGAACAATTCGTCCGATCCTTCGCCCGAAAGTACCATTTTGATTCCCATCGATTTGATGACTCTTGCCAAAAGGTACATTGGCGTAGAAGCTCTGATCGTGGTTACATCATAAGTTTCCAAATGATAGATCACATCTTTTATAGCGTCCAGACCTTCTTGAACGGTGTATTTGATCTCGTGGTGGACCGAACCAATGTGGTCCGCCGCTTTTCGTGCAGCTGCCAGGTCCGGAGAGCCTTCTAGTCCAACTGCGAAACTGTGGAGTCTTGGATACCAGGCTTCCTGCGTGTCGCCACTTTCGATTCTTTGTCTTGCATATTTTGCGGTCACCGCTGCGATGATAGAAGAATCCAAACCACCTGAAAGTAAAACACCGTAAGGCACATCACTCATCAACTGTCTGTGAACAGCTTCCTCCAAGCCTTTTCTGATCGCTGCGATATCGGTTGCATTATCTTTCACATTGTCGAACTCTGTCCAGTCTCTTTTGTACCATTGCTGAAGTTCCTGTCCATCTTTGCTGTAAAGGAAATGTCCTGGTAGGAATTCTTCGATCTTGTTGCAAACGCCTTCAAGGGATTTCAGTTCAGAAGCGACGTAGAAACTTCCCTGCTTGTCCCAGCCCATGTAAAGTGGAACAATTCCCATATGATCTCTACCGATGAGGTAAGCGTCATTTTCTTCATCATACAGAGCGAAGGCAAAAATTCCATTTAGTTTTTCAAGGAAGTTTTTTCCGTCCCTTCTGTATAATGCTAGGATCACTTCACAGTCAGACTGCGTCAGGAACTCATAGTCAGGGAATTCTGATCTAAGTTCCTGATGATTGTATATTTCTCCGTTTACCGCCAATGCGACTTTGTTATCTTTGGTAAATAAAGGTTGTTTCCCAGATGTAGGATCCACGATTGCCAATCTCTCGTGAGAGAAGATGACCTTATCGTGCTGATAGATTCCAGACCAATCCGGACCTCTGTGTCTTATTTTTTTGGACATTTCCAAGATCTGAGGTCTTATGGCTTCGTTCTTTTGCTTGGTGTCAAACACACATACAATTCCACACATTGTTTATTTGTTTTTTTTGATTTTGATTAAAATTATATTACAAAAGTAAACTTGTTAATTCAAAAATGAAATTAAAATTACTTTAAAATTAAATAAAACGAATTAATAAATTATAATTGATTTATATTTTTCTCATTTTCGATAAAATAGGATGAATATTCTTTATTTTTTTTAAGAATGACATGCTGTTTAACGTTTTCTGATTTCTGTTTAATTAAAATTATAATTTGGAATTTTTAATTTAAATATTTTCATTAAAAGACTTTTAATTATTAAAAATATCAATCATTAAAAATAAAGTTTACTTTTTATTAGGATTACTTATAAAAAAAAGTACGATTTTTGCACCGAAAATTGTATTGTAAATGTGGAGTAAGCAATTACTTCAAAATGCATTTATAATTTTTTTCATCATTTGTGTTTTTGCCCTCTTATTTTCATTAGTAAGAGGGTTTTTTGTGCAATCGATTTTGCCAGCCGATATTTAAGATTTAACTTTGTCAATAATCTAAAAAAAGTAAAAAATATGTCAACTTACGTAGTTGTAGGTCTTCAGTACGGGGACGAAGGAAAAGGAAAGATCACGGACGTTCTATCGGCGAAATCCGATTATGTCGTTCGTTTCCAAGGCGGCGACAATGCTGGTCACACGGTTTATGTGGGCGATGAGAAATTCGTGTTGCACCTTCTACCTTCCGGTGTTCTTCAGTGCAAAGGGAAATGTATCATTGCCAATGGCGTGGTGGTAAACCCAAAAGCTTTTCTAAAAGAAATAGGACAGATCGAGGCCAAAGGTCTTAAAACAGACCACGTTTTCATCAGCAGACGCGCGCATGTGATCATGCCTTATCACATTTTGTTGGATACTTATAGAGAAGAAGAGCAAGAGGGAACCCATATTGGTACGACCAAAAAAGGGATCGGACCTTGCTATGAAGATAAAATTGCGAGAGTTGGTATTAGAATGATCGACCTTCTGAATCCGGAAGTTTTGGCAGAGAAGATCAGAAAAAATCTAAAAATAAAGAATTCCCTTTTCGAAAAATATTTCGAGAAGCCAACCTTGGAGTTTGATGAGATCTACAATGAGTTTTTAGCTTTAGGAGAGCAATTGAAAGATAGAATTGTAGATACAGAAGTAGAACTGAACCAAGCGATCCACGACGGAAAAAACATTTTGTTCGAAGGGGCGCAAGCTGCAATGTTGGATATTGATTTCGGAACTTATCCATACGTCACTTCATCATCGCCTACCACTGGTGGTGTTTGTTCTGGTGCGGGAGTTCCGCCAACAAGTCTTCAAAATCTGATCGGTGTGGCAAAAGCTTACACCACTAGAGTTGGAGAGGGGCCATTTCCTACAGAATTGGATAATGAATTGGGTGAGAAAATTCGTCAAATTGGATTCGAATTCGGTGCAACCACTGGACGACCAAGAAGAACAGGCTGGCTGGATCTGGTTTCATTGAAACACGCGACGATGATCAATGGGATCAATAATTTGGTGATCACCAAGTTGGATGTTTTGTCCGGGATCTCGCCTTTGAAAATTGCTACACAATATAAGACAGAAGACGGGAAGATCATCGATTACTTCACATCTTCGACTACCAAATTGTACGATTACGAACCTCAGTATGTAGAATTGGAAGGTTGGGACGAAGATATTACCAATGCGAGAACTTACGACGAACTTCCTGTCAATGCTAAGAAGTATATCGAGTTCATCGAGGAGCATTTGGGAATCAACGTTTATTTGGTTTCTGTTGGGCCAGAGCGTTCTCAGAATATCATCAGAAAAGAACTTTTCTAAAAAAGTAAAATATATTTTAAAAGCTTTCTCATCAAGGGAAAGCTTTTTTGCTTTAACAAACTTTAACAACGATTTTATTTTTTGGAATAATAATTGAAAAGACTATGTCAACAATTCACTATTTGTGAAAAAATGAATGGTTATGAAAAAATTATTTTTAACAGGATTTGCAGCAACATTGATCTTGACCTCTTGCAACAAAGACGAAAAGATACAAACTGCATCCTTGGAACAGCAGAAATTGGATTATCAAGCGAGGCAGATCGACCTTGAGAAACAAAAATTAGCGATAGAAAAGGAAAAAATAACTTTCGAGAGACAAAAAGATAGTCTTAATAAAGTAACAGCAGAGAAAGAAGCGGAGAGAAAAGCAGCAAACCAACGGGTTGCTTCTAGAAAGTCTTCGACATCCAGAGGCTCATCATCCGGTAGTTCTGGAGGTGGTTCATCTTCTGGTTCAACAGCTTCCAATTCTGGATCAAGTTCTGCGGGAACAACAACCGCAACTAAGAAAAAAGGATGGAGTAGTGCTGCGAAAGGTACTGTGATCGGTACAGTTGGTGGAGCTGCGGCAGGGGCCATTATTTCTAAGAAAAATCCAGGTCTTGGTGCCGTGATTGGTGGTGTTGCCGGTGGTGCAACGGGTTACACGATCGGTAGAGCCAATGACAGAAAAACTGGCCGAGTTCAGAAGTAAATTTTCTTCATATATACTTTAAACAGAAAGATTGCTTATTTTTAAGCAATCTTTTTTTATGATTTTAATTTTCCTCACAGTGTTGATGTTGCTTATGGTCAATTTCGGAAACGGAATGATCATCAGGAATCTGCTCAAAATTGAGACTCGGAGTTTCGTTCTGACCTCATTTTTGGGAATGATCAGCATTGCGCTTTTAGAAACTGTTTTTGCCTTCTTTTTTCCGCTGAATTCTTCGGTTGAGATTCTATTTATTTTTATAGGATTATTAGGAACAGTTCTGTTTTTCATGACAAAAGAAAAATCAAGATTAAAGATCAATACCAATTTTTGGTTTTACTTTTTCGGCTTCATCATTATTTTTGCCAGTTCATTTTCACCGTATTTGTACGACCATTACAGCTATTATCTCCCGACCATCTCTTATTTGAAGGAGTTAGGTTTTGTAAAAGGAATTTCAAATTTTGATTTGTTGTTAGGTCAGACTTCCTTTTGGCATATTTATCAGGCCGGATTTTCACATTTTGCAGATCTATATTTGAAAATAAATTCGTACTTGGCCGTTTTATTTTTGATTTATATTTACGAGCGAAAACAATATTTTCTGTTGGTTTTTCTACCTATGTTTTTATTGTTCGTTCAGCAGCCGAGTCCAGATCTGCCGATTGTAATCATCACTCTAATTGTCATTAATGAATTGATGAATGCTCGAGAAAATTCAATCCTACTTTATCTATCATTGTTTGCAGTCTGCATCAAGCCGATTGTTTTCTGGTTGCCACTTTTTGTGATTTTAAATCAGATCGATCAGAGAAAATTTGATTTTAAAACTATAATTCCAGTTTTTGTTTTTGGGATTTTATTGATGATGAAAAATCTTTGGCTCTTTGGATTTCCTATTTTTCCTGCTGCACTGGTTGATTTTGATTTACCGTGGAAACCAAGCCAAGAGATTCTTAACTATTCGTCTCAAATCGGTCTGATGAAATCTTATGATATGAAGTATTCTTACCAGCAAGTGATGGGATTTGATTTAATGGATAGTGTTTATCATTGGTTTACAATTGGTTACAAATCGATATTGAATATCGGTGTGATTGTTTCGTTATCGATTGTCGGATTTTTTGCATGGAGAAGAAAGAGTCGCTTTTACTATTTATTATTGATCTGTTTAATTATAAAATCGATTTTTATCATTTCATTTTCAGCGCAATATCGATTTTTTATTGATGTTTATGTGATTGCCTTATTTTTACTCGTTAAGGATTTTTCAGAGGAGAAATCGGTCTTCACGGCGGTTTTTCTTTCCATTTTTATTTTGGTAGTTTTTACATTTCCTGTCTTTGTGCAACAGTTCAATATGGGGAAGAGAATGTCGGATTTTAGTTTTTCCCAACTTTACAGACCAAAAGAATTGAAAACAACTCATACAAATAAGGAATTTAGGATTGGAAATTTCAGCTTCAAAGTTTCTAAGAGTTTTAGTGGCGAAGCAACTTTTCCAACGGTCAATATCTATAATTTAAGGCTTTACGATTACTACGGCATTTTCCCGCAATATTTAGGGACAAATCTTCATCAAGGTATTTTTCAAAGAAAACTTTCTGTTGAAGAGAAGATCCAATTGAAAAAAATCATCGCCGAAACCGAGAAACTCAAACATTGAGTCCTTTAATTTTTCGTTATCTTTGACTCTCAACTTTAAATCTAAAATTAAGCTTGACTTAATTTTTTATTCTTAATTATTAATTGATCACAATGCCCGATTTTTTACATCCCGATAAGGAAAATTATTCCAATGACGATTTGATTCAGGAGGAAAAAATCCGTCCGCAGAGTTTCAATGATTTTGCAGGACAAAGAAAAACCTTGGATAATCTGGAAGTTTTCGTTGCTGCTGCGAAGAATCGTGGTGGCGCTTTGGATCACGTCCTTTTGCACGGCCCGCCAGGTCTGGGAAAAACGACTTTGGCAAACATCATTGCGAATGAATTGGGTGTTGGTTGCAAGATCACATCAGGTCCTGTTCTGGACAAACCCGGAAGTTTAGCGGGATTATTGACCAATCTTGAGGAAAATGATGTCCTTTTCATCGATGAGATCCACCGACTTTCTCCGATTGTTGAGGAGTATTTATATTCCGCGATGGAAGATTACAAGATCGACATCATGTTGGAAACGGGACCAAACGCACGTTCTGTGCAAATCGGACTCAATCCTTTCACATTGGTCGGTGCCACAACTCGTTCCGGAATGTTGACCAAACCGATGCTCGCCAGATTCGGGATTCAAAGCCGACTGGAATATTACACCATTGAACTTCTTGGAATGATCATCGAAAGAAGCGCAAGAGTTTTAGGAATCAAAATATACGAAGACGCCGCACTAGAAATCGCACGAAGAAGTCGAGGAACACCCAGGATTGCGAATGCACTTTTGAGAAGAGTTCGTGACTTTGCCGAAATCAAAGGAAACGGTGAAATAGAAATTGAAATCACAAAATACGCACTTAATTCCCTGAACGTGGATGAGTTTGGACTTGATGACATGGACAATAAGATCATGCGTGTGATGATTGAGAATTTCCGTGGGAAACCAGTTGGGATTTCTGCTTTGGCAACATCTATTGGGGAAAATCCGGAAACTTTGGAAGAAGTTTATGAGCCGTTTTTGATACAGGAAGGTTTTATTATCCGAACGCCACGAGGAAGGGAAGTAACGGAAAAGGCTTATAAGCATTTGAATATTGCTATTCCTAGGAGACCAGATCAATTGTTTTGATAGACAAACCATGGGACATAAACTTGTTTGTTTTAATTGTAGAATTTCAAAAAATTTAAGTTTAGATATTTCAACTTGGGAATCTAACAGTAAATTTTGTGTTAAATGTAATTCAGAATTAAAATTGCTTCCACACAGATTTAGACCACCAAGAAAAGATGATATTAAAAAATGGGACGTTGTTATTTTCTTATTTGAAAATGGGTTTAGATATGAACATATTTATGATGATGACTTAAATAGTTATGTGAAAATTCCAGAGAATATGGGAGATGCGATTGAATTCATAAATAAATATAAAGTTTAGTTTTAATGTTCATCCCAAAAATTTACAAATCCGAAGACCAAGAATTGATGAAAAAAATCATCAGTGAAAATGCTTTTGCGCTTTTGATCTCTGATAAAGAAAAATTGTCAGCAACACATTCGATGTTTTTGTTGAATGAAACTGATGGTGACTTTTATCTGGAAACGCATATTTCCAAAGCTAATTTTCAAGCTAAAGTTTTGAAAGATGGCGATGAGGTTCTGTGTGATTTTCTGGGTGCTCATTCTTATATTTCTTCGTCGTGGTACGAGAAAACGAATGTTTCGACTTGGAATTATGAAGCCGTTCAAATTCGGGGAAGAGTTAAATTAATGACCGATGAAGAATTATATCGGCATTTGGAAAAGCTTACTTTTAAATATGAAAAAGTTCAGAAGTGTCCAATGTTTGTAGAGAATATGGGCGAAGACCTGGTAAGAAAAGAAATGAAAGGTGCTTTTGGGATCAATATCATTCCGACAGAAATTTTTATCGCCAATAAGCTAAGTCAAAACCGAAATGAATTTGATTTTGAAAATATTATTCTTAATTTAGGAGAATCAAACAATGAAAATTCTGTGAAAATCGGTGAAAAAATGAGACAGCTTCGTTCTTGATCTTTTCATTATTAATTATTATAAAACTATGAAACTATATCCAATCCAGTGCGGAAAATTCAAATTAGACGGTGGTGCTATGTTTGGCGTGGTCCCAAAAACACTTTGGGAAAAAACAAATCCAGCCGATGAAAAAAATCTGATCGAACTTGGAACGCGTTCTCTTCTTGTAGAAGATGGCAAAAAATTGATCCTTATCGATTGTGGACTTGGAGACAAACAGGACGAAAAGTTCTTCGGACATTATTCCCTTTGGGGCGATGATTCCTTAGACAAGAATTTGAAGAAATTCGGTTTTGTAAGAGATGATATTACGGATGTATTTTTGACACATCTTCATTTTGACCATTGCGGTGGCGCTGTGGAGTGGAATGATGATCGATCTGGTTACAGACCGGCGTTTAAAAATGCACACTTTTGGACGAATGAAAACCATTGGCAATGGGCAACCGAACCAAACCCAAGAGAAAAAGCAAGTTTCCTGAAAGAAAACATTCTGCCGATGCAGGAAAGTGGACAACTTAACTTTTTACCTTTACCAAAAACAGGCAATTACGGATTTGCTCCAGACCTTAAAATGGATGTGATCTTCGTGGATGGGCATACGGAAAAACAAATGCTTCCGGTTTTGCAATATCAGGAAAAGACCATTGTTTTCGCAGCTGATCTGATCCCGACCGCTGGTCATATTCCACAGGTTTATGTGATGGGTTACGATACAAGACCAATGCTGACAATGGAAGAAAAAGGAAAATTCTTGAAACAATGTGTAGATAATGACTACCTTTTGTTTTTCGAACATGACGCCCACAATGAATTGGCAAGTTTGAAGATGACAGAAAGAGGCGTGAAGCTGGATCAGACCTTTAGCTTTAATGAAGTTTTTGGATATTAATTAGAATATGGAAATACAAGATATAAATCAAAATCAGGAGGATGTTCCTCCTCCCAGGATCATTGGGTTAACGGGCGGAATTGGCTCAGGGAAGACCTCGGTTGCAAAATTATTGGAGCAGAAAGGTTTCCCGGTTTACTATTCAGATGATCAGGCAAAGAATATTGTCAACATCGATCCTGAATTGAAAGAAAAGATCATTTCACTTTTAGGACGTGAGTCTTATTTGGATGGCGTTTACAACAGAAAATATGTTGCTGAGAAAGTTTTCAATGATGCCGATTTGTTAGAACAACTGAATCATTTGATACATCCAGCAGTAAGAATCGATTTTGAAAAATGGGTGGCTGCCCAGACCTCAGAATTTGTTTTCAAAGAAACAGCTTTGCTATTTGAACTGAAACTGAATGAGCAATGTTATAAGTCGCTCCTGGTGACCGCCGACGATAATCTTCGGATCAAGAGAACGATGGATCGTGACAATAAGACTTACAGAGAAATCGAGACGATAATGCAAAATCAAATGCCGGAAAAGGATAAAATGAAACTGGCCAATTACATCATCTACAACAATTCTGATAGAAATAATTTGGAGTCTGAAACTGATATTTTTATCGCAGAACTTAATTGATTTTAATATTAAAAAACAAAAATCCCCGAAATTAACTTTCGGGGATTTCTTATTTATGTGAGATCTGATCTTAATTCTTGATGAATTTGGTTTGAGATTTCTCACCGTTAGATTCTACTGTTAAGATGTAAACACCTTTGGTCAGTTTAGAAACATTTACTTTTCCGTCAGTAGTTCCTTGGTTTACCAATTGACCACCTACGTTATATATTTCAAACTTAGTCTTGGAAGAAACATTAGAGATATTGATCACATCTACTGCTGGATTTGGATAAACGCTGATGTTGTTTTTCTTAACATCTGTCACCGCAAGAGATTCTGAGATCTTAACGCTGTAATCTTCAACTTCACCGTAAGTGAAAGCGTCACAAGGTCCAGTTGGAGCAGTGCTGTATCTTAAGATCACTCTCATTCCAACAGTTTTGTCGCCTATGTAAGCTGTCTCAGGAACAGTGAATGTCGCTGTAACTGTAGCAGTTGTACTTGGTGCACTTGTCATGACCTTTTCAGAAGCTTCGTAAGTCCCATTTCTGTTGAAATCGATCCAAACGGCAACAGCTTCACTATAGGTAGTTCCTGTCCAAGCTTTGGTAACTGCGATCGTGTTTCCAGTCGCACCTTTCACCAGTTGAACCAATTTTGTGCTGTCTGCACCGAAGTTGGTGTAAGTACTAGCACCAGAAGTATTTGTCATCACAGTTCCACCGCTAGCTGGCGTTACTACAACCTTAGAGATGTATTCATCTCCAGCATCAGAAGAAGAAACTGTACAATAAGAAAGTCCTAATGTTTTGAAGGTCTGTGCAGCATATGATCCTGTAGTTCCAGTACATACGGAAGCTACTTCTACATTGTAGTTGGTATCTTCTTCTAGTTGAGTTAGCGTGTAAGTGTTGGTCGTGATATTGTTAACTGTTGTCCAAGTTGCATCGGCCACTTTTTTATATCTTAAAGAATATGTAGCGTTTGCAATAGCATCCCAATCAACTTTTGCACCTGTTTGTGTGATAGAAGACGTTGCTAATCCTGCTGGAGCAGTTCCATCACAATTTACCATTGCGGAAACAGTGACTTTGCCAACTGCATAGAAAACGTTATCAATTGCTGAAACTCTGATGAGGATCTCAGAATTGGTAGCAAACGCTGCAAAGTCAAAACTTTCGGACCCATCATTTGGTGTTGATGCGGATAACACACTCCAATTTGCACCGTTATCTGTTGTGTAGTCTATTTTTACATTGGCTACATTATAAGGAGCTGCATTAGTTCCTACAACATCCCATGTAAAAGCGCCTGGAGCATTGTTATAAACTTTGGTAGAAGTCACCTTGAATGGTCCTTCGTTTCCTACAGTTATTTTCTGCGCACCGATTTGGGTCTGCTGTTGTGTGATGTCCTGATTGTTATCTCTCACCAAGACTCGGAAGTTCATTGTTCGGGCAACATTAGACACAGCTTCCCAATCTGTAGCACTAGATAGATTTCCATTCAGCACATTGCTCAACTTAGGGAAATAGCGATAAGGTAGAGCGGAACCAGTTAATGACCTGAATTTTGCACCGGTCGTATTGTTACCAGTTACTGTGGTTACAGGGCTTGTGGCAGTGTCATACTGTTCCCAAGTGTAAGTGATGGCGTCATTTTCCGCATCTGTTGCCGCTGCTGTTAAAACAAACGCTGTCCCTTTGGGAATGGTTTTGTCAGCCATTGCAGTGATGGACGGCGGATTGTTTGTAATTGGGGTCTGTACGCCGCAAGACTGTGTATTGACATAGGCCTGAGCCTGCTCTATACTTTTTACATGAAAATAGGCGTCAGAATGTGGTTGTACATCGGCACTAGTAATTCCCGCATATCCCATAATTGTGGATCCCGAACCTGGTTCCATGTGTGCATCTACGCCAGCATGAAGTCCGTGCGAGAAAGTATGGTGCGCTCCAAACTGGTGTCCCATTTCGTGAGCTACGTAATCGATGTCAAAATTGTCACCTTCGGGTGTTCCGCCTGATCCTGGAGAAGTGAAGGCCGCTCCCTTGGAAGTGTCGTCACTGTTGTTGGCAGGATTTCGGCAAACATTACCTACGTCTCCAGCGCTACCGCCACCACCAGATCTTCCAAAAAGATGGCCGATATCATAAGCCGCATTTCCTATTGTAGAAGTGAGGGTTTGTTGAAGTTCCAAGCTCCATGCGCCTCCTGCTCCTGTAGAAGCAACTGAGTACGGGTCTGTAGATGCATTGGAATAGATCAATTGCGGGAAATTCTGAACATTCAAGTGTATTGCAAAATCTCTTTCGAAGATACCGTTCACTCTCGTCATCGTAGCATTGATAGCTGATAGCGCTTGATCCACACCACCGAAGTAAGTTGTGTATTCTCCAGTAACGGATATGGCTAAGCGATAAGTTCTATATTTTTTATCACTGGCCTTGTTGAAGTCGGTCTGATCGTGTGTAAAGTCAGTCGAGTTTTTTAAGTTGGATATTTGTTTTTTACTAAGGATAGGTTCGGTGGACTTGCACTCAAATGCATTGTCTCCAGATGCCTTGTTTGTTTTTGGTAGCACACCATACACCGTTCTTTCCTTGTTTACTGGCTCGATAAACTCATACTGTCCGTTGCGGAACATCATAGCCTGCAGGTCATACGGAGAGATACTAAATCTAACGGAGACTCTTTTGTCATCAACTTTGTATCCGGTGTAAGATCCCAAATGATACTTGTCTGCCAGTTCTTTTTCAACAACTGGTAGGCTATAGACAACAAATTTTTCAATTTTCCCATCCAGCGTTGGAAGGTTGATAATGACAGGTTTGCTGCTTTTTCCTGTTGGTTGAGCTTGAGAAAGTTGTGTTCTGATCTGATCAATATCTAAAGAATAGAAATTGCTAGCTCTGGTTTGTCGTAATTTCTCTCCCTTCATGGACGTCGGATTCCACTGCGCAAATGCACCTGTGATCATACCCAATGAAAGAAAAGTGGTAAAGATTTTCTTCATACTTTAATTTAATTTTAAATCAAATATAGAAGTTTTCTTTGAATAAAATAAAAAAATGCGTCATAAAAAATGACGCATTTATAAATATAACCCTTTATTCTTGTAAATTACTTAGAAAGTAAGTTATTTGTTCGTGACCATCCTGTATAAAAATAGCAGAAGAACAGATCCTCCAATTGCTACCAAGAAACTGGAAAAGTTGAAACCTGATACATCTACGCCTAAAAGCATAGAACCTAACCAGCCTCCAAGCATAGCTCCTAAAATACCAATAATGATTGTAACTACCCAACCGCCAGGATCATTTCCTGGGTGGATTGCCTTTGCGATTGCTCCGGCGATAAGACCGAAAATAATCCAAGTTAAAATACCCATAGTTTAAATTTTTTAATGTTAATAGTGAAATTTGTTTATCTCTTTCTAAAGAATGAGTTTACAAATTCCATACCATTAAAAATTTGAAGATCCTGCATTTTTTCGCCTACGCCAATATATTTTACAGGAATTTGGAATTGATCGGAAATCCCGATCACAACACCACCTTTCGCTGTTCCGTCTAACTTTGTAACAGCCAGTGCGGTAACTTCTGTTGCGGCAGTAAATTGTTTTGCTTGTTCAAATGCATTTTGACCAGTCGAGCCATCCAGGACCAATAAAACTTCGTGTGGAGCATCAGGTAAAACTTTTTGCATCACACGTTTTATTTTCGAAAGTTCGTTCATCAGGTTCACTTTGTTGTGAAGTCTTCCTGCAGTATCAATGATCACCACGTCCGCATCCTGAGCAACCGCGGATTGTACGGTATCAAATGCCACAGAAGCAGGATCGGATCCCATTTCCTGTTTCACGATTGGAACACCAACGCGCTCGCTCCAGATGACCAACTGGTCTACCGCTGCTGCACGGAAAGTATCCGCTGCGCCCAAAACCACTTTCAGGCCTTGAGATTTGAATTGATGAGCTAGTTTCCCGATTGTCGTCGTCTTCCCAACACCATTGACGCCAACAACCATAATGACGTATGGCTTTTTGCTTATATCAATATTATCGGTGTCAAGATGTGGATTGTCTAATAATAGCCCAGAGATTTCTTCTTTAAGAATTTCGTCGAGTTCGCTTACATTCACATATTTGTCTCTTGCAACGCGTTCCTCGATTCTTTTGATGATTTTGATGGTCGTTTCTGCGCCAACGTCGGAAGCGATGAGAACTTCTTCCAAATTGTCAAGGACTTCATCATCGACTGTGTTTTTGCCGACAACGGCTCTGGATATTTTATCAAAAAAACCTTGGCTGGATTTTTCCAATCCCTTGTCAAGTGTTTCTTTATCTTCTTTTTTGAATATTTTTTTAAACCAACTCATTTGATATATAAATGATTAATGATGATCGATAAATGATTTTACCGGAAACAAATATAACAAAAAAACTACCCTTAAAAAGAGTAGTTTTCTATATTGTATCCGGTTGAGAGATTATTTTTTAAGATAAGCTTCAACTTCGTCAGCGTTCATTACTTTTTCTTCAAAAACGTAAGCTTCAGATTTAGAAGACTTCACCATTTTGATAACTTTGGTCATTTTTTTTGATCCAGCACCACCTTGAAGCGTTGCTACTACTTTTTTTGCCATTGTAAAATATTTTTATAGATTACTTAATCTCTTTGTGAACAGTATATTTCTTAAGAACCGGATTGAATTTTTTAAGCTCCAATCTCTCTGTAGTGTTCTTTTTATTTTTTGTAGTAATGTATCTTGACATTCCTGCTACGCCGCTTTCTCTGTGCTCAGTACATTCTAGAATTACCTGAACTCTGTTACCTTTTTTAGCCATTACTTAGTAGTGTTTTTAATAAATCCATTTCTAGCTGCTCTTTCAAGCGCCTCCTCGATACCAATCTTATTGATAATTCTCAATCCGTGTGCAGAAACTTTCAGGGTTACTGATTTATCTTGCTCAGGAAGAAAAAATTTCTTCTCTAGTAAATTAATTTCAAAACGTCTTTTCGTTTTGTTATTAGCGTGGGAAACGTTGTTTCCTACCATTGCACGCTTACCTGTTATTTGGCAAATTCTTGACATATCTCGATGTTCTTTTGACTAATGAATATTTGAGAGTGCAAAATAAAGGATTATTTTCCGGATAGGCAAATTATTTTAAAAATAATTCATAAAAAAACGAACGTGAAATATTTGATAATTGATATTCCACGTTCGCTTCTTTGTATATACAGTGTAATTTAGTTTTCTATGAAGAATTTGACGTTTTCCAACGGATTTCCCGGCATTGCCACCTTTCCTTTGATCAGGATAGGACATTGTATCAATTCGGGATTTAAAGCAATCACTTCCAAGGCTTGCTCATCATTCACAGATTCGGAATCCGAGAAATATTTTTTGTAAAGTTCTTTGGAGTGTCTTAGCAACCTGCTTGGATTCTTGTTCAGTTTTTTGAAAAGTGTTCTCAACTCAAAAAGGCTGAGCGGATCTTTCTTGATATCAATGATCTGAAATTTGATATCATTCTCATCCAGATATTCCAAAATGGCTTTGGACTTCGGACAGCTGTTGTTGTGGATTACTTTGATCATAACAGTGATGCTTTAAATTAAAACTTTGGCGATTGTAACTTTCTGAGATCTGCTAAACTATTTCGCCAAAAATAATCTAAAACAAACCGTTCAACTCTGCATCAATTCTTTCTAATATGTACCCGAAATCTTCTGGTCTTTCTACAAAATCCAGATCATCAACATCGATTATAAGAAGTTTTCCTTCTTTATAATTCTCTATCCAGCTTTGGTATTTGTTGTTCAGTTTTGATAGGTAATCTATGCTGATCCCGGCTTCATATTCACGTCCTCTTTTGGAGATCTGTCTCACCAAAGTCGGAACATCTGCTCTCAGGTAGATTAGCAAATCCGGTGCCGAAACAAAGTCTTTCATCAGTGAAAAAACTGATAAATAATTGTTAAAATCGCGCTCGGAAAGGAGATTCATCTCAGCTAGATTTTCTGCAAAAATGTGGGCGTCTTCATAGATCGTTCTGTCCTGGATGACGTTTTTCCCACTCTCACGGATCTCTTTTACCTGTCGGAATCTGCTTCCCAAAAAGTAGATCTGAAGTGCAAAACTCCACTTTGACATATCGCCATAGAAATCGTCCAAATAAGGATTGTGGTCTACATCTTCAAATTGTGCTTCCCAATTGTAATGTTTTGATAACATTGTCGTAAGGGTTGTTTTTCCGGCTCCAATATTTCCTGTAACAGCGATATGCATTTCTAATTATAATTGATAGGTGATAATTGATGAATGATAATATTGATAAAAAGAAAGTGAAAAATCATTTATCGCTTATCGATTATCATTTATTTGGTGTAAAGATAAAGTTTGTCTTTTATGAGTGCCAAAAATCCTGCGTTATTTTTATCCACAATCTTTGCGCTTTCATTTTGGAAGATTTGAGTGAGGTCTTTGCCGTCAAATCTGCTTACGGTTTGGCTTCCGAATATCAAAATATCATTGTTGATCCTCCTGATCTTTCGGGCATTGGAAATGGGCGTCGAATAGAGTAGTGTAGCCTTTGTGCTGTAAACGTCGAACGTGTTTTCTCTTAGAATATAGATCCGATTGTTGTAGACCACGAAATCCTTCAGCGACTGAAGATTGATATTAAAAGGAAAAGAGCTGATCACAGAGGTGCTGCGAAAATTATATTGGATAAGGGTTTTGTTGCTTTCGTCTATCATCCACGCAAATTGAAGGTCTTCTGCATAAACGGCTTTGATGAAACCAAAATTCATACTCAGGTTGATCTTTTGGATCTCGTTCAGATTTTGGTCAAAGAATTTGATCTCCTGAGCATTTTCAGAGAACATCACAATGTTGAGCGGATTATTGACACTTTGGATCTTGTAGGGAAAGGTCAACATCAGTTTCCCAAGTTGATTTCCGAGCGAATCATATTTTGTGAAACTCAGATCTTTGTTCTTGTATAGATAGATGCTGCCATAATCGTCGCCGAACAATTCCTGCACATCTTTGGTATTCAAAGAATCCAAGCCTATTTTCTTCTGGGAAAAAAATAGGCTTGAACTTAATATTAATATGATCGATAAGAACTTCAATAATGCTGTGTTTCGATTGATTTGAGGAAATTTATTTTTTGCCACCATTCAGCGTGATGATGATATCTTTTGTGAATGATTTGTTTGTGTTGTACGCTGCATCGCAGATCGAGGTTGTCACTGCGTAGTTGCCTTTGTCTACTAAGATATAGTTTTGTCCATTGGCAGGAACCGTCAGGTTATAGAATTTTTTACCACTGATCTTTATCAAAAGAATACATTTGGATTTGTTCACAAACTGTACAATCGCTTCTTTTTTATTTGGATCGTTGTTGAAAAGGCTTGTCAGAACTGCAGCGGTGTTCTTTGCTTGTTCGGAAGGTTCTCCCTTTGTTGCTGTTGTTCCTACTTTAGACGTTTTTTCGATTTTCCTTTCGCTCATTTGGGTGATCGTAGGTTTTGCAACGGTTGATGAGGAGGAAGATGCAGCATATTTGAGACTCAGTGCTCTTTGTTTTAATTGAGGGACAGCGGGGTGGTTTGGATTGTTTTTGATAAAATTTTCAACAACAGCCCTGTCCGTCGTCTGCTTGGCCTCGAAAACGCTTTGTGAAAATACAGAGATCCCGATCGTGAAAAACAAAAGTAAAAATATCTTCTTCATTGTAAAATAAATATCTGATTGAATTTGAAACGTAAAAATAAATTAAATCTTGTGAAATGATTAAAAAATTTATGATAATTAAATAATTGCTTCGTCTATTAATATCAAAAAATAATATGGCGCTTCTATTTCATTAAGAATAATAATGTGCATTATTTTTTTATAAAAATCACTATATTTGCACGCTGAAAAACGTGAAAGCGTAAAATCAAAACAAATAATAAAAAAATAATTTCATTATGTATACACCAGTAGCTGCAGATGTAGCAAAACTAAGAAACACCACAGGTGCAGGAATGATGGATTGCAAGAAAGCTCTTACAGAAGCTGAAGGAGATTTCGAAAAAGCAATCGACATCCTTAGAAAAAAAGGTCAAAAAGTAGCTGCTAACAGAGCGGACAGAGATTCTTCTGAAGGTGCTGTGATCGCAAGAGTAAACCAAGACAACACATTAGGAGCGATCATCTCTCTTAACTGTGAGACTGACTTCGTTGCTAAGAATGATGCTTTCGTAGAATTGGCTTACGAATTGGCTGAGCAAGCTGTTGCATATTCTAACAAAGAAGAGTTTTTGGCTTCTGACTTCCACGGACAATCTGTTGCTGATAAATTGATCGAGCAAACTGGGATCATCGGAGAGAAGATCGAGATCGGTGCTTTTGAAAGTATTCAAGGTGCGTTCTTGGGAGCTTACATCCACGCTGGAAACAAGATCGCTTCTATCACTTCACTTTCTGCAAAAGTAGACGGTGCTGATGAAGCTGCAAAATCTGTTTCTATGCAAGTTGCTGCAATGAACCCAATCGCTCTAGACGAAACTCAGGTTTCTCAGGAGACTATTGACAAAGAATTGGAGATCGAAAGAGAATTGTTGACAAAAGAAGGAAAACCTGCAAACATCATCGATAATATCTTGAAAGGTAAAATGCAGCGATTCTACAAAGACAACACTTTGGTACACCAGTCTTTCATCAAAGATGCTGGAATCAGTGTTGCTGACTATGTGAAGTCTGTGAACGGAGATCTTAAAGTAACTGGATTCGTAAGAGTTGCACTTTCTTAATTAAGATTCAAAACAAATAAAATCAGATCCTGCTATATTTTTATAGCAGGATTTTTTGTTATGATATTTAGAAGTAAATTTGCACTCCATATTATATAGAATGAAATTCTCCAGATTTTCCCAATTCCTGTTTTTTCTTTTAGCCCTTCTTTTCATCGATCAGACCAAAGCGCAAAATATCAGCGTAGATACAAGTCTGGATGCTCAGCAATTGGTGAATAGATTCATTGGTGCTCAAAACGCAAGTTGCATTACGGTTTCCAATGTTGCAATATCAGGATGGAATTTCTCAGGGAACAATCCCAGCTATGGATATTTTAGTAAAAATGGAAGTACATTTGACATAGACGAAGGAATCATTCTTTCCACAGGTATTGCTAGAGAAGCAGAAGGTCCTAATAATACGCTACAAAGCAATTTTGACAGAAGTTGGGGCGGTGATGATGATCTTATATACACGCTAAATGAGGCTGGATTGCCAACTGATAATATTCTAAATGCAACCTATCTGGAATTTGATTTTGTATCATTACAAAGTGACAAGATCAGCTTCGATTATATGTTCCTGTCAGAGGAATATCGTGATAGCAATTGCCGTTATTCCGATGCTTTCGCATTTTTGATCAAAGAAGCGGGCACAACAGGTCCTTATCAGAATATTGCGCTTGTCCCAGGAACCAACACGCCTGTTACTTCGCTTTCTATCAATGGCGCGACAAACTGTCCCCGTAATACTGATTATTTTGGTGGATTTAATAATACGATAAGTCCTACCAACTTTAATGGACAGACGAGGGTCTTGAAAGCCAGCGCAACGATACAGAAAGGTGTGACTTATCATATCAAACTGGTCATTGCCGATCATGGTGATGCCAATGGCCTTTATGATTCCGCTGTTTTCCTGAAATCAGGAAGTTTCACGGGTAATATCAATATTGGAAAAGATCTTACTTTGGACAATGAAGATCCACTTTGTGAAGATGTGCCTTACAGAATACAGCCAATTCCCGATCTTGGAGATGCTTCTGCCCAATATTCTTGGTTCAAAAATGGTCAGCCAATATTAGGGATTCCTGTCTCTCAAAGTTATTATGACGTTGTGAATGATGAAGGCAATTTCAGTGTGAAAGTTGTTTTATCAAGTGGATGTACACTAGAAGGTAATGTCAGCATTGAAAAAGCGCCAGTTGCTCAGGTCGACGCTTCTCCCATCCAAGTATGTGACAATGATTTCAGCGGGAATTATGCTGCGAAGTTGTCTTCTTTTAATGGTCGGATCATCAAAAACTTCACGAGAGATTTTAATATTTCTTATTCATTGACTTCTGGTGGAGCACCTATCGATCAGGATGTGAATTTTGTTTTCACTCAAAATCCTCAGATCTTGTATGTGAGTGTAGGCGCTTACAGTTGTACACCAACGGTTTATCCTATTCAATTTTATTTTGGAACAAAGGTAAACTTCAATTCTGTTTCCAATGTAGATATTTGTGATAGTGAAATCAGTGGAAGCGAGACTTTTAATGTGTCAGATTATATCCAGTCGATTACGGATGAAACTGGCGTTGTTGCAACCTACTTTGATACAGAGGACCAAGCAAAAGCTGGTGGCAATTCTACGATTTCAAGTTCTCAAACGATCACTGCTGATAGATCGGTTTTTATCAGGCTGGAAAAATCGGGGTTTTGTCCTAATTACAAAGAGATCAAATTCCTGTTCAAGCAACCGAAAAGATCCTCATTAATAAAAGATGAGGTCATTTGCAAAGGCGCGACGATAGATTTGAAGGCCGAAACGGATTTCGATTATTATGAATGGAGCAACGGTGTAGAAGGTGCATCAGCAAATGAGATCAATGATGTTCCTGTCGGTGATTATTGGGTGAAACTGACTTCCAACGATTGTGTTTATCAACAATACTTCAAAATTTCAGAAGCAGAAGAACCTGTCATAGACGATGTGCTGATTGACGGAACAACTGTGACCATTTTGGTCTCTGGCGGAACTTCGCCTTACATTTATGCCTTGGACAATGGCGTTTATCAAAGCTCAAATATCTATATGAATGTCGATCTTGGAACGCATATCATCTATGTCAAAGGTGCGGATGGCTGCAGTGTGGTTGCAAAAGAATTTACGCTCGTCAATTCTCAAAACGCGATCACGCCAAATCATGATGGAGTCAATGATGTCATTGATTATTCATCACTATTGAGCAAGCGAGATCCGAAATTTGAAGTTTATGACAGAAACGGCATTTTGATCTTCAAAGGAGATACGAACAACCGTTTCATCTGGAATGGAACTTACAACGATAAGATTTTGCCAACGTCATCATACTGGTACATCTTGGAATGGAACGAGTCCGGAAATGCAAAAAGAGTGCAACTGACCGGTTGGATACTTCTCAAAAATAGATTGTGATAATTAATTTTCATATTGGTTTCCAAATAAGATCATTATTAAAATTACTTAACAAAAAGCTGATAAAGTTTAATAAAATTTTAACCATATAAGATTCTCGTTTGTAATGATTCTCTTTGTAATTCTCTATAAATTTGCCGGAATATTATGAAGAAGATATTTACTGTTTTTTTATTGCTCTTTTTATCTTTTGTTTACGGACAAGATATAGAAGGTGAGATCTTTATCAGAGATAAGTCCAGCCTTTATCTCAACCAAGTGTATGTGACCAATATCAATGCGCACAAAAGCGTTTTGGCAAACTACAACGGTGAATTCAAAATTGCGGTGAAAGAAGGCGACGTCCTCAGATTTACTTCTATTGCGACGGAGAGAAAAGATGTGGAGGTTACAAAGCAGATGCTGGGAATGAAGAAAAATTTCATCGAGCTGCAAATTGCCTACTACGAGATCCAAGAGGTTATTCTAAGTTCTTTCAAACCTACGGGAAACCTTCGAAGAGATGTTGCGATGCTGAAATCTTCGGATAAGGCTTTTGAACTGAGAAAGATGATCGGTCTTCCGGAACCAAAAGGCGATGGCAATTCTCCAGAGATTCCGATCTTGGGATTCAATCAAGGTCTTAGCTTCAGTATCGATAGTATTTTCGATTTGATCTCTGGCGAGAAGAAGAAGAAAGAACGCTATTACAAGTACGAGCGAATGAGCGTCAATATCAAAAACCTTCAGGATTATTTTGGTGATGATTACTTTATTAAAATGAAGATCCCGAAAGAGCTGATACCGAATTTCCTTCAGTTCATCTACAGTTCGGACAACATCACAGACTATCTGGAAACAAACAATTACGAAGCAACGAAAACCTATATCGAGAAGTATCTTCCTATTTACCTGAGGAGATTACAGAATTCCAATCTGATGCAGGCCACTTCGGAAGTGTCAAAATAATATTTAATAAATTATCAACATAAAACAACGATCCTATTCAGTTTGAATAGATTGTTCGGTTTTTAAGATCAAAAACAACCTTTACAAAAAAATGGGCAAGAATAAAGCAGCAAGATTCCGAGAAAATCTAATATTACCAAACGTCATCCAGCCAACCCGAGACCAAGCCATCAACGAGTTTGAGCACAAAGGGAAATGGAAAGAGTTTTTTGGTAATGATAATCCAATCGTTTTGGAACTTGGTTGCGGAAAAGGAGAGTATTCTGTAGGCTTGGCAAAGGCTTTTCCAGAGAAAAACTTCATCGGTGTAGATATCAAAGGTGCCAGATTCTGGTTCGGTGCCAAAGAAGCTGTCGAAAAGGATTTGAAGAATGTAGCATTCCTAAGAACGCAAATCGAATTGATAGAAAATCTATTTGCAGAAAATGAGGTTTCCGAGATCTGGATCACCTTCCCCGATCCACAGATCAAATACAGAAGAACAAAACACAGACTTACCAATCCGGAATTCTTAGCGCGCTACAAACATATCCTGAAAGATGATGGAGTCATTCACCTGAAAACGGATTCAGAATATCTGCATGGCTACACACTAGGTCTTTTGCAAGGTCTTGGTCATGAGATCTTGACTGCTCACCACGACATCTATGGTGCGCCAGAGTATCAGCCGGACACCACACCATTGCTTAGAGAAATTAGAACTTATTATGAGGAATTGTTCTCTTCCAAAGGAAAGACGATCACTTACATCAAATTCAGACTGAAAATATAATAACAACGATTCAGTTAAAAACAAAAGAGAGCTCCAGTCAGACTAGAGCTCTCTTTTTTATGCGGTGATGCGAAAAAGTTATTTCACAGAGATCTCGTAGATCCTGCTCCAGTTTTTCCCGGTGATCAGCATGTTTTCTCCTTTGAAGGCGATGCCATTCAAAACGTCGTCATTGCCTGCTGTATTCTGTTTTGTGATATTGGTCAGATCCAAGATTCCTGTGACTTCACCACTCGCTGGATCTATTTTCAGGATGATAGGTTTCTGCCAAACATTTGCGTAGATGGATCCATCATGGTATTCCAATTCATTTACCAGGTCATAACCTTCTTTGTCGCTTGCAACAGAAATGTACCTTACGACTTCAGACGGGTTTTCTGGATTTAAAAAATAGATGTTCTTGGTTCCATCAGAAACGATCAGATTCTTGCCATCATTGGTCATTCCCCAACCTTCGCCGATCACGTTCGGATATTCGAACTCTTTGATGAGTTTCATATTCATATCATAAATGAAACCTTTTTTTGATTTATAGGTCAACTGATAGATCTTATCTCCAAACACGGTGATGCCTTCGGAAAAAATGTTGGTGGGTTGCGCAGCTTCCTGAGTAGGTGTGGTGCTTCCCAAAGTATATTTTACCAATTTGGATTTCCCTTCCAGACCTACACTTTCATAGATCGTGTTGTCGTGTAGTTCAAATCCTTCGGTGAAGTACTCTTGGTTATGCGGATATTGATTCAAAACCTGGTAAGAAATTGTTCTTGCTTTTGCCTTTGCAAAGACGTTGATGGTTGCGTCTTGTTGCAGCACTTCACCGTCTTTTGTTTTGATATTGAAGGTCACATCATTTTCTCCCAGAGTGAAAAATTTTGGATCGATTGCCAAACTGCTAGTTTCCTTCTCTCCAAAACTGATCGTGATGGCTTCTGAATAATCCAAAACATCTTGAGGGATTTGAAGCTTGTCACCAAAGTGATAGCCTTGGCTTTGCTTACTTAGGTTGTAATCATTTAAAGAATTCAGGATGTCTTTGTCATTGGTACAGCTTGCTAAAAATAGAAGTGTAAAGGCCGAGGCAATAAAAATCTTTTTCATTGAGAAAATTGTCTGTCTTGATTTAAAACTAATTTTTGATGGGCAATGTTTCCAATTGGAATCCAAAAATTGACCATCAGGATTTATAGAATATTAATTTCTAATATAAAATAATTCCATATTTCGCCAAAAATACAAAATATGGAAACTAACATCTCATAATTTTTTCTTAATTAAACATAAAAATGTAGATTTGTAGATATTATGATTACGATAATTGCAGCCATAGGAAAAAATAATGCCTTAGGAAAAGACAATCAATTGCTTTGGCGTCTTCCAAAAGATCTGAAACATTTCAAATCGCTTACAGAAAATCATCCCATCATCATGGGAAGGAAAACTTATGAGAGTATTGGTAAGGCGTTGCCCAACCGTACAAATCTCGTGGTGAGCAGAAAGGAGAACTGGTTTGCGGAAGATATCCTGATCGTTTCCAAGTTGAAAGAGGCCATCAAATTTGCAAAAAAGATAGATGAGGAGGTTTTCATCATTGGTGGTGGAGAGATCTACAAGCAGACGATGGAGTTAGCAGATAGGTTGGAGATCACACTTGTAGAAGAAGATTTTGAAGCTGACACGTTTTTCCCAAAAATAGATCTCAAGATCTGGCAAAAGGTGAATGAGGAATTCCATCAGAAAGACGAGAAGAATGATCATGATTTTTATTTCCAGACCTACGAGAAGATCAATAAAGATCAGTAGCTGTATTGAATCTTTTCCCCTGATTCCTGTTTCTTAAATTATGGATTATCCAAGTAAAGTTTTATCGAAAGCCGTAGAAGAAATATCTGGTTTGCCCGGCATTGGGAAAAAATCAGCGCTTCGCCTTGCCTTGCATCTTTTGCGTCAGCCAGCTTCTCAAGGGATTTCTTTGGGGAATTCTATCCAGAATCTGGTCACGGATATCAAATATTGCAAGGAGTGTCATAATTTTTCGGACTCAGACATCTGTGATATTTGCAACGACCACAAGCGCACTGATGATTTGCTTTGTATCGTAGAAGATGTGCGCGATGTGATGGCCATAGAAAATACAGGAAAATACAAAGGGAAGTACTTGGTCCTTGGTGGCAAAATCTCTCCTATGGAAGGTATTGGTCCTAGTCAATTAAGGATCGGAAGCATAGAAAAAAAACTTAATAACGGTTTTGTAAAAGAATTGATTTTTGCGCTAAGTGCAACTATGGAGGGCGATACGACGGCATATTATATCTATAAGAAGTTCAAATCCCAAGACGTTGTTTTTTCCAGCATCGCAAGAGGGATCGCTGTTGGTGATGAGTTGGAGTATGCAGACGAGATATCACTCGGAAGATCGATAACAAACAGAACCACCTATAACGAAGCGGGCTGATGAAATTAAGCTTTATCATTGTTCATTATCAAGTAAAGGATCTGTTGGAAAATTGCATCCTTTCTATCAAAAAATATATTCAGGGAATTGATTATGAGATTATTGTCGTGGATAATAATTCACCCGATCCAAAGTGGAAAGAGCTGATCGGTCATTATCCAGATGTCAAGTTCATAGCATTGGAAGAGAACTATGGATTCTCGAAAGCTAATAATATTGGTGTAAGTTCCGCAAGAGGAGAATATGTTTACATCCTAAATCCAGATACAGAAATTGAAGGCCATTATTTTCAGGAGATACTGGATTTTGCCGATGCGCAGGAAAAATTTGGAGCTTTGGGTCTTCGGATGCATGATGCAAAAGGGGAATTTTTGCCAGAAAGTAAAAGATCGATTCCCGCACTGGTCAATTCATTTGAAAAGCTATTCACAAAACTGAGCAACGATTCCAAAACCTACTATAGGAATGATATTGGAGAGTTTGATATTGCTGAAGTGGAGGTAATGACAGGAGCCAATCTTCTGATGAAAAAATCTGTTTATGAGCAAGTTGGTGGTTTTGATGAGCAGTATTTCATGTACGGCGAAGATATCGATCTCTGTTATACGATCCTTAGAAATGGATTCACGAATTTCTATTACGGAAAATATTCGATTCTTCATTACAAAGGAGAAAGTACATTGAAAGACAAGGTCTATCTGGAGCGATTTTTCGGTGCTATGGATATTTTCATCAAAAAGTATTATCGAAAACAGAAGCCATTCCAATATCTATTGATGAGCCTTGGTCTCAAATTCAAACATTTCATCGAAGCCAGAAAGATCAGGAATTAATCCTGTTTCTCCGTGTGGAAAGTCGATTCCTCTGCAAATCTTCTCAGTTCCAACATCTCATATTTCGCCTTTGATTGTCCGAATCTCACTGCTGTATAAGTTAGCGCAATAAGTCCCAAAACTATAAATGAACAAGGCAATGCCCACGGATAATTGTTGGTGTTGATCTGTCTTTCCACATAGAAAAGAGTGAAAAACGTCATCCAAGAAACGGTGAGGAAGAAATAGATGAACATGAAAAATGTCCACACAGATGAGCTTGGTCCAAAAATCCCACGGATCACGGTCTTTTCATCTTCCTTCTCGATCCTCAATGCCAGATTGGGTTTCCAATAGCTTTCCTCCTCGGTTCTTACAAAGATGGTCGCGACCTCCTTGTTGATATTTCCAAAAAACTGGTCATGATGCTTTTCGAGATAGTCTCTCAGGTTTGCTTCATATTCTTCCAGAGAAAGGTCGGTGTAAAGTTTGAATCTCGGTCTGTTTCTTATGCTGTTCAGGGTTTCGCTCATCTTAATATCAGTTTTCAATTATCATTCATTACTAAAATCATTCCTCAATGTAAGGGATTGGATCCTCCAAGATGAATTTGAATGTCATTGGGACGCCGTTCCTTTTGATTTCCAGCTCTATTTTTCGGGATACATTGGTTTTGAGGATGCGATGGATGTGGTTCAGCGTCATTTCTTTCACATTTTTATTATCGATGCTAATGAGTTCATCATTTTTAATAAGTCCTGCTTTTTGCGCGGGCGAATCTTTTCTGGTACCGGATACGATAAATTTTGGCTTCAGTGCGAATTTGTACTGGAAACTGTCTGGTGAATTATCAATGACGCTGATTTCATTTGAGGCTCTATTGGTCTTGGAGGTTTGCACTTTCACTTGTTCTTTTTCCCAAAGCAATCCATCTTGTTTTATTTCCAGTCCACTGCCGTCGATCAGGAATGGGTCGTCCAAATATCTGTTGGGTTTGAAGTAGATCCTGTTGTCTGCATAATCAAAAATGACCGTGAATCGCCTTAAGATCTCGGAGCCGATGGAGCCTTTCCTGTCCTTTACCAACTTCAAATGCTGAATAGAAAATTCATCAGGCATCGAAGCAATTGGTTTTTCGAATTTGAATTTTCCGATAGAAAGCGAAGAGATCCTACTTCTCTTTCCAAAAATATCACCGCTGAAACCACGTCCCAGAAAATCATCAATATTTGGTCTATTGTACATGAAGTTTTTGATAAGAGCAGGGAAAAGCCAAACAGAATCTGTGTTGCCAAGGTCCAAAAGCAGCTTTGAACTTTGCTTGTCATGCTTCATTTCCACATCGGCGTTCAGGTAAGGCTTATTGAATTCTATACTCATCGGAAAATCCGAATACCTTTTGATCTTCTTTGGGAACTTGGATCTGTCTTTGTACACGGTCAATGTTTTTTTGATGTAATTGATCTCGACTGGATGATTCTTAAAAAAATAATAGCCAATGATGCCATTCACAGGAATTCCAATATCCTGTGAGATATTAAAGCTTTCATCCAACACGAGGAATATTGTGTGAGAATTATCTGTGAAATTCTTACCAATTTTCACATTATTTTTAATGGACTTCAAAGCTTCGATATCCACTGTTTCTCCCAAACCTTTGAAGGTGATTTTCTCGATGTTTTTGAAATCCACCTCCTTGTTGTCCAAGCTGAAAAGCAATGTTTCTGCAACGCCAGAGTCCAACAGGAAATTCAATTCTACACCATTTACCGTCATGGGAAGGAAGATGAGGTTGTTGATCAGTTGGAATTTGATGACGGTCTTGTCGGCATTATCCAAAACAAAACCGTCCTGGGCCTTTGTCCAAATATTGAATATCAAACTAAAGATGATCAAGAATTTCATAACATTAAATTACATTAATTTCTCACATTTCCAATTATTTTGAATATTGATTTTGTAAAATACCTATGTTATTCATAATTTATTTGATAATTAGATTAAAAAATGGAATGTTGTTTGATGTGTTTTTAAGTAATATTTCAAAACATTACTAATTATTTAATTTTATCATCATGAAAGATCTATCTACTTTCTTCGTGAAAGACAACCTAGACGAAATTGTTTTCTCAAACAGAAATAAAGCATACGGCGCTTACGCACTTAGAAATGAATATTCTAGCCAGCTTACAAAAGCATTGTTTGTAGGTGTTGCATTCTTCGCTTCACTGTCAGTAATTCCGCTTGTTGTTTCTGCTTTTCAGGATAAAACTGTGGCTCCAACAGAAGATTTTGGACCTTATGAAATTACAGCTATCGAGGAACCTATTGATGTCTCTAAACCGATCCCAGCAAGTACGGTTCCGGTAAAGGTAAAAACAGTAGAATCTACAAGCTATACGCCGGTAAGAGAGGTTAAAAAAAATAAACCACTTCCAACAGATGATGATAAAAAAGGTGCGGCATTAAGCTCCGAAACTTCTGCAGGAGAAGAAACAAAACTAACTGTTGCGCCACCTGCGATCAAAGTAGGTCCACCAACTGTTGCACCTCCAATTGCACCACCAGCGAAAATTGAAGATCCAAATATTGTAATTGATGGAGCGAAGGTGGATGTGGCAGCAGATTTCAAAGGTGGGATCAACGCATTCCGTGAAAAAGTGGCGCAGAATTTCGATACAGAATCTGTGGACAGAACAGGAATGGTTTCCGGAGTCATCACATTCGTCGTAGAAAAAGACGGAAGCATTTCCAATCTAAAAGTTACAGGCGCCAGCTCAGAATTCAATTCCGAAGCAGAGAGAACGGTGAAAGCCATCAAAACTAAATGGACGCCTGCACAATTAAAAGGCAAAACTGTAAGATCGTCTTTCAGAATGCCTATTTCCATGAAAATTGAATAGTCTGACAATCAAGACTATGTAAATACTGAACATCAGGATTTTTATAATTATCCACATTTCATCGCGAAATGTGGATAATTTTTTTTGAAGCCAATCGTTTAATTAACAATACTTTAACGGCTTTGCGACTTTTTCAAAACTTTCCAAGTAGTAAAAAATCGTATTTTTGAAGATTAAATTAATGTTTATGGCAAAAATTATAGGTGTTGCAAATCAGAAAGGTGGCGTTGGAAAAACAACGACTGCCGTCAATCTAGCTTCAGCTCTGGGCGTTTTGGAAAAGAGAGTTCTCTTGATAGACGCCGATCCGCAAGCTAATGCAAGTTCTGGTTTGGGTGTTGAAGAGATCAATTTTTCTACCTATCATTTGTTGGAGCATAGTGCAGAAGCTAGAAAATGTATTTTGCCTACCACTTCACCAAACGTGGACATTATTCCTTCTCACATCGATCTGGTGGCAGCAGAGATAGAATTGGTGGACCGTGAAAACCGAGAATATATGATGCGCGAAGCTTTGAAGTCGATCAGAGCTGATTACGATTACATCATCATCGACTGTGCACCGAGTTTAGGTCTCATCACCATTAATGCATTAACGGCTGCAGATTCTGTGATCATCCCGATCCAATGTGAATATTTCGCTTTGGAAGGTTTGGGTAAGTTATTGAACACCATCAAGAATGTTCAGAAGATCCACAACCCAGATCTGGATATCGAAGGTTTGCTTTTGACCATGTATGACAGCCGACTGAGATTATCAAACCAAGTGGTGGAAGAGGTGAACTCCCATTTCCCGGAAATGGTCTTCGAAACGATCATCAGCAGAAATGTAAGATTGAGTGAAGCACCAAGTTTCGGTGAAAGCATCCTGAGTTACGATGCGGAAAGCAAAGGTGCGATACAATACATCCAATTGGCAGAAGAAGTTTTGCTGAGAAACGAGAAATTAGTTAAAAATTAAAAAAAAGCCGGAAGTCAGAAGCTCGAGGTGGGATGTTTTTTAACTTCCATCCTCAAACTTCCATCTTCCATCCTATAAATATGAAAGACAAAACAAGAGCAATGGGTCGTGGCCTGGGCGCAATTTTGAATGCCGAAAGCAAGACCAATATCAACTCCGCGTCGGACGAAGGTGCAAAATCCTTGGTTGGGAATATCGTAGAGATCTCCATCGAAGATATCTATCCAAACCCAAATCAGCCAAGAACTTACTTCGACGAAAAAGCATTGAATGATCTTGCCGAATCGATTAAAAGTTTAGGTATCATTCAGCCGATTACGCTTAGAAAAGACGGTCCGAAGTTCGAGATCATTTCTGGGGAAAGACGTTACCGCGCATCGAAGATCGCAGGTCTGGAAACAATTCCTGCCTACATTCGTCTGGTCAATGATCAGGAATTGCTGGAAATGGCTTTGGTGGAAAATATCCAGAGAGAAGACCTGGATCCTATCGAAGTGGCCTTGACCTATCAAAGATTGTTAGATGAGGTTGGGATGACCCAGGAAAATCTTAGCCAACGTGTTGGTAAGGAGAGAAGTACGATTACCAATAGTGTTCGTCTTTTGAAATTGTCTCCGGATATTCAGAAAGGTGTTCGCAGTGGTCAGATTTCCGCTGGTCATGGTCGTGCGATCATGGGATTGGATTCTGAAGAGAAACGCCAGATTTTGTTTGACAGGATCATCAAAGAACAACTGAACGTAAGACAGGCTGAGCAATTGGCTAGTCTGATGAAAAATGCGCAGGATACAGAAAAAGTGGCCAAGCAATCCATCATTCCCAACCATTTCAAGAAAGCTCAGAAAAGTTTGTCCGATATTCTTAATGTGAACGTCGAGATCAAAACTTCGGCTAATGGAAAAAAAGGAAAGATCGTCCTAGATTTTAAAAATGAAGAAGAGCTGGAAAGCATTCTTGCACACATTAGATAAATGCAGAGATTTATTATAATTTTCTTGTTGTGTTCTTTCTCTTTTGCTTTTTCACAGGTGAATCCGAATGATACGATCCGCGTAGAGAATCATCCAAAAGATAGTATTCCGGCAGCGAAACCTTTGTCAGAAGCTCAGGTGATCGAGGACATCGACCAAAAGAATGCGCCTCCCAAAATTACCAAATTGAGTCCTGCAAAAGCCGGTCTTTATTCTGCGGTCCTTCCGGGACTTGGTCAGTTCTACAACAAAAAATATTGGAAGATTCCAATTGTTTGGGGCGCAGTGGGAACAGGTATTGGAATTGCTCTTTGGAATGACAAACAGTATAAACGCTACAGAAATGCCTTTGTTTCTGAACTCAATGGACTTCCTCACGAGTTTTCCAACATCAATGGAGTTGATAAAATAGTGCTAGGAAATGCCCAAGATCGATCAAAAAGACAACGTGATTATGCCATCGGGATTTCGGCTTTGATCTACATTCTAAATATCGTGGATGCAGTGGTGGATGCGCATCTTTACGAAGGTCGCCACGATCCGGATTTGGCCATTACGCCAACAATTATTAATGATCAATTCACCAACTCCTATGCGAAAGCAGGATTTAGCCTGAATTTTAGATTTTAACATTAAAACAAACATTTTGAGCACATCGTTCAAATAAATTACAAATAGAAAATGAAAATAGCATTGGTAGGTTACGGGAAAATGGGAAAGATCATTGATGAGATCGCCCAAAGTCGTGGTCACGAAGTCGTAGCAAGATTACGCGAAACACCAACGATAGAAAACCTGAATGATCCCGATGTTGTGATTGAGTTTTCCAATCCTGAGGTCGCTTTTCAAAATATCAAAACTTGCCTCGAAAATAAAATTCCTGTCATCTGCGGAACAACTGGCTGGCTCGATAAAAAACCAGAGGTCGAAAGAATCGCCATGGAAAATGGGACGGCTTTTTTATACGGCTCCAACTTCAGTCTTGGCGTGAATCTTTTCTTCGCTCTCAACGAGAATCTGGCAAAGATGATGAACAAGTTCTCTGAATATAATTGTCAATTGGAAGAGATCCACCACATTCACAAATTAGATGCACCAAGCGGAACAGCAATATCTTTAGCGGAAGGAATTATTCACAATTCAAACTTCGAAGCTTGGAAATTGGACGAGACCAAAGAAAAAGATTTGGGGATTTTTGCCATCCGCGAAGATGAAGTTCCAGGAACTCACAGCGTTTTCTACAGGTCAGAAGTAGATGAGATAGAGATCAAACACACCGCTTTCAACAGAAATGGATTCGCATTGGGTGCTGTGATCGCCGCCGAATGGATTGTTGATAAAAAAGGCGTTTTTGCAATGAAAGATGTATTAGGATTGTAATGTTCTTGAAAATTAATTCTCCCTTTAGGGTTGGGGCAAAAATTAATTTCATCTCAATATTTCTGTAACAAAATCACCACATCAAAAACTAATTATACAAAATAGCAAGAAGCGAATAGCCAATTGCCAAAAGCCAAGATATGAATTACATCATTACTTATACCATTTATGTCCTCATCATCAGTGTTTTGATGGGACTTACAACATGGAAGTTATTCAAGAAGATGGGTTACAATCCATTGTTTTCCTTTGTACCTTTCTATAATTATTATATTATTCTAACGGAGACAGAGCATCCAAAGTGGTGGGCGATCTTATCTTATTTGCCAATTGTTGGTCCTATCATGATGTCGGCTTTCCATATTTTCTTGATGAAGAAGTTTGGGAAGAGAAGCGCGCTGGATGGTTTGCTGACTGTGATCTTGCCATTCATTTTCATGGCAACGGTCAACTATGGCAAAGATCCACAGGTCGAAACCGAAGAAGAGGAAGAAGAAGGTAAGAAAAAAGAGACTTTCGTGGGATCTGTCACCTTCGCGGTGGTTTTTGCAACGATCATTCATGCTTTTATCACACAGCCTTTCGGGATTCCTACAGGATCTATGGAAAGAACGCTTCTTGTTGGAGATTTCCTTTTCGTGAACAAATGGGCTTACGGCTACAGAATGCCAATGAGACCAGTGGCTCTACCATTCTTGCAGGGAACTATCTTCGATACGGGTCAAAAAGGTAATCCAAAGGACGATCCAAAATCTTACGTTGACGCTGTTAAATTACCATACCTAAGAATTCCAGGTTACGATGAAGTGGAAAGATACGATATCGTGGTTTTCAATTATCCTCAAGATTCCGTTCACACGGCGATCGATAGAAAAGATCCGTATGTCAAAAGATGTGTCGGGATTCCTGGCGATGTCATCGAGTTCCGCGCTGGAAGATTATTTGTGAACAATGCGCCTGAGAAAATTCTTGGTGACGAATATCAGCAACATAGATTTATTGTAAGATCTAATACACAGTTAGATATCCCACAATTATATAAAGCATTTGGATTTTTACCAGTTCGAGAAAGTCAAGACAATGGATTTCTCTATGAATTTCAAGGCCTCACGGATGAGATGAGAGATGAAATTAAAAAAATTCCAAGTGTAGAAAGTATTGAAGAAGATATAATGCAAAAAGGTAAAGCTTCCGTAGCATATTATAAATACGCAACTGGAAGTGAGGGCAATTATCTTCGTGATAAAAATGGAGAGCCTATACCAGCGTCACGAATTGATTCTTCTAATAGTATCTATCCTGTCAACAAACCATGGAACCAAGATTGGTACGGCCCGCTCAGAATTCCGAAAAAAGGAGATGTGGTGAAGTTGGATCAGGAAACACTGCCAATGTACAAATGGATCATCTCAGAATATGAGCACAACAAATTGGAGAACAAAGGTGGAAAGATATACGTCAATGGTCAGGAAACCAACCAATATACCATCAAACAAAACTATTACATGATGATCGGGGACAACCGCGATGCCTCTTTGGATGCAAGATTCTTCGGAGTCGTGCCAGAGGAGAATATCGTAGGTCGCCCAATGTTTACATGGATGAGTGTAGAAGGTCTCTTTGCCGATGCCAACTCGACGTATCAAGCGCCAGGAAAGAAGATCCGTTGGGACAGAATGTTCAAAGCAACCAACACAGGCGAAGCTAACAAAACCTCATATTGGTGGGTAGCCGTGCTTATTTTGGTCCTGTTTTTCGGATGGGATTTCTTTGCCAACTTATTCAAAAAGAAAAAAGAAGAAGATTAATATAAATTAGGAGCTGATTCCGCTATCCGCTATATCTTTTTTGCTTCACAACGTTTGGTCTTCAAAGGAATATTTGTAGAGAAAGCAAAAAAGGATGCCGCTTCTATCGGGGCTATGGGATTTGTCTTCCAAATAAAATGACCACGCTTGGACAACGTTTTTCAACTTCTATCAAGCAATAAAAATCATCACTTTGTCAAAGTTTCAAACCTTTGACAAAGTTTTTTAGTTTTAACAAATATGAACAACAAGATTCTTTTACCCATATTTTATTTGCCACCCATTTCGTGGTTCTCGGTTTTCCTTGATCCTGAAAATGAAATCACTTTCGAGCAGTTCGAGAATTTTCCAAAACAAACTTACAGGAACCGTGCGGTGATCTATGGCGCCAACGGAAAATTGCCACTCATCATCCCGATCAAGCACACTGGAAAAAGAGAACTCAAAGACATCGAGATCTCGTTTGTAGAAGATTGGCAGAAACTCCACTGGAAATCCATCAAAACAGCCTACCAAAGCACACCTTACTTCGAATATTACGAGGATAAACTGAAAACCATTTTCGAAGGCAAGGTGGATTCATTGATAGACTTCAACCTCAAAGCTCTGAAGATCATTCTTAATATCCTCAAAACAGAAAAGGAATTCACGCTGACGGAAGAATATTTCAAAGCACCCGAGCAGGAGAATTACAGAGAAAAGTTCTCCGCCAAATCCGAGTCGGAAGTAGCGTTTTCAGAATATTATCAAAGCTTTTCCGATAAGCATGGTTTTCTGAAAGATCTCTCAATTTTGGACCTGATCTGTAACATTGGACCAGAAAGTCTGACATATATTAAAAATATCAAAATCAATTAATAATATTAGAAATATGAAAAGAATATTGATAGCAGCTGCATTCTACGGTGGATTTGCAATGATGGCGGCACAAGCAGTAGCTCCGGAAAATGATAAAGACCTGAAAACTTGGTATCACAAAGATTACGCGACAACAAAAGTTTATGGTGTGAATACGGAGAATGCTTATAAATTCTTGGAATCAAAAGGCCTTAAACCAAAATCAGTTATTGTAGGCGTTTTGGACAGTGGTGTAGAGGTGGATCATCCAGGATTGGTGAAAAATATGTGGAAGAATCCAAATGAAGTTCCAAACAACGGGAAAGATGACGATGGAAATGGTTACATCGATGATGTTTACGGCTGGAATTTCCTAGGTGGAAAAAACGGCGATGTAGATGTTGACAACATGGAAGTTACCAGAGTGGTAAAAAAATATAAACCACTTTTCGAAGGCGATGATTCTACCAAAAACAAAGCGAATCAAACCAAAATGCCTGAGGAATTTGCAATGTACATGAAGTCCAAGGACATCTTCACCAAAAAAAGCGAAGAGGCAAAACAAAGCCTTCAACTGTACACGATGATCAACAACGCTATTCCAGATATGATCAAATTGTTGAATGGTAAAAATCTGACCAAAGAGACTTTGGCAGGCATCAAACCAGCAACTCAGCAAGATGCGATGGCAATGCAGGTTCTTGCTCAGGTTTCCAATGATCCGCAAGTGGCAGGAAAACCAGCAGCTGAGGTTGAAACTTATTTGAAAGCTCAAATGAAAGAAGCTTTGGATTATTTCACGCCGCAAGCTGAGAAAGGCTTTAACCTGGACTTTGACCCTAGAGCATCCATCGTTGGTGACAATTATGATGATTATTCTGAAAAAAGCTATGGTAACAACCATTACGAAGGTCCAGACGCAAAACACGGAACACACGTTGCAGGGATCATCGCTGGATTGGTAAACGGTTCCGAAAACCAATATGGTGTAGCTTCCAGAGTTGCGAAGATCATGACAGTGAGAGCGGTTCCAGACGGAGACGAAAGAGATAAAGATGTTGCCAACGCCGTAAGATATGCAGTTGACAATGGTGCGAAGATCCTGAACATGAGTTTCGGAAAACCAGTTTCTCCAGGGAAAAATGTGGTTTGGGATGCTTTCAAATATGCAGAAAGTAAAGGTGTGCTTCTTGTGAAAGCTGCAGGAAATGAAAATGAGGATATTGCGGAACACCAATATTTCCCAACCAATTTTAAAGCAGCAACAGATGAGAAACCATTCATCAACAATATGATTGTGGTTGGTGCCAATACCAACGATGCGGATATGTTGAAAGCGAGCTTCTCCAACTATGATGCGAAAATGGTAGACGTTTTTGCGCCGGGAGATAAGATCTATTCTACTGTTCCAGATGGTAAATACGAATATCTGCAAGGAACTTCCATGGCTTCGCCGGTAGTTGCAGGAGCTGCAGCGGTTTTGTTGGCTTACATGCCAAACTTGAAGCCAGAGCAGATCATCGAATCTTTGGTGAAGACTTCGAACGCGAACGCTACCAATGGATTTGATAAATTATCAAGATCTGCGGGTGTTATCGATGTTGCGAAGGCGGCAGAGTATGCCTACAGTAATTTTTACAGAGCCAACTCATCTTCGAATTCTGTAAAGAAATCTGCAAAAAAACAAAAAGCAAATAAAGCGATAGAAAAGTCTAAGCTATAATGAATTAGACTTTTTATGAAAGACAAAAAGATCTGAGAGTTTTCTCGGATCTTTTGTTTTTTATTCTTTGGCATACTTTTTTATGATACATTTGGTAATAATTTTAAAACTATGAAAAAAACACTTTTTTTAGGACTTGTAGGCGCTTCTTTGATTGCAGCTTCTTGTTCTTCAAACAAAACCGGAGTTTCCGCTGGTCAAGCGCAAACATTGAGAGCCGAAGTGATGAAACTGAAAGGACAATGGGATATTTCTAACATCGATTATAATAGAGAATTCAGCGTTAAACCTTTTGACGAAGGCGTTAGCATCAGCTGTTTTGTTGGTAGTTCTTGGACACTTATCCCAAATAATTATACTGGAACTTACAATTTGCATGGGACTTCTGCTTGTCCAGAAAAAACTCAAGCAATTACTTTCAGTGTAGATAAGAACAATGTAGTTTCTATCAAAAAAGTCGGAGAGGGCGAAAAAGCAAAAAAAGTAGGTTCTGGATACAAATTGATTTTGGAAAATCCAACTGCCAATACCTTCACGTTGGTTCAGTCTGTGAACGCAGATGGTACACCAATGGACATCCGTTACAACTTTGTAAGAACTAAATAATATTAAAAATCAAAAATCAAATGAAATTTACTAAATTAAATATTGCAGCCTTTATGATCTCTGGATCTCTATTGATCACAAGTTGTGAAGCTGTACAAAATGCCAATAACACACAAAAAGGTGCCGCAATCGGTACAGCTGCGGGTGCAGTACTAGGAGGAATCCTAGGAAACAATCTTGGAAAAGGTGGAAATGCGCCATTAGGTGCGGTTCTTGGGGGTGTTGTAGGTGGTGTTGCTGGTGGTGTCATCGGTAACAAAATGGATAAGCAAGCAAAAGAGATTAAGGATGTGTTGCCTGGCGCTGAGGTGGAAAGAGTAGGAGAAGGAATCAAAGTAACGCTTCACGAAAATACCGTGAATTTTGACTTCAACTCTTCAAACCTGACTTCTTTAGCTAAAACCAACTTGGATAAATTGGTAACGGTTCTCAGAAATAATCCTGATACGAACATCAACATCTACGGACATACAGACAGTGTAGGTACAGATGCGGTAAACTTGAGGATTTCTGCACAAAGAGCTGCAGCTGTTAAAAATTATTTTACAGCTCAGGGTATTTCGTCTTCTAGATTGTTCACAGAAGGTTTAGGGAAATCTAGCCCAATTGCTTCCAATGATACAGACGCTGGCAGAGCACAGAACAGACGTGTAGAATTTGCAATCACTGCGAATGAAAAAATGATCAATGATGCAGCGAAAACTGGGTCAAATTAATAATCATTCATTTTATAAATAAATACTAAACCGCAATTTGCGGTTTTTTTATTTTAATGCTACTTTTGTAAGATTATTGAACATTTAATGAAAAACTATTTAAAATTAATACGAGTAGAACAATGGGTTAAGAATTTATTTGTTTTTGCACCATTGTTTTTTTCCGGGAAGATTACCAATTCCCACCTATTCTACGAAAGTATTTTTGCCTTTTTAGTTTTCTCATTTACGGCAAGTTCAATCTATATTATCAATGATTATTTTGATATAGAGTCAGATAAAAGGCATCCGGAAAAAAAAGACAGACCTTTGGCCAGCGGTGCGGTTTCCAAGAGAAGTGCAGAGGTTTTGTTTGCGCTATTGGTAATATTGTCCGTTGCTTCTATTTTCTTAGGAAATTACATTTTCCAGACCAATTTTTGGAAGTTCGGTGTGATTATCGCCTTCTATTTTGTGATGAATCTTTTCTACACTTTCAAACTGAAACAGGTGGCGATTGTAGATATCTGTATCATTGCAACAGGATTTGTTCTAAGGGTTTTAGCCGGCGGATATGTCACCGGAATTGCCGTCACCAATTGGGCGATTCTATTAACTTTCGTTTTGGCCTTGGTTTTAGCGATTGGGAAAAGAAGAGGCGAATTGATCAATGCACAAGTGTCTGGCAAAACCAGAAAAGCGCTAGACGGTTATAATGTTCAGTTTGCAGACATTGCATTGTCCATCAGTTGTACTTTGGCAATTATCTGTTATTTGATGTTTACGTTGTCGCCAGAAGTTCAGGACAGATTTCACCCGAGGGTTTTCTACACTGTATTATTTGTAGTGTTCGCATTTCTCAGATATTTGCAGCAGACCTTGGTTTACAACAAGACCGAGTCGCCCACCAAAATAGTTTACAAAGACCGATATATTCAGTTGACGATTGTACTTTGGGTCATTGCTTTCCTATTGCAGATCTATTTTAAAAAAGGGTGATCACCACAAGATTAAAAACATAAAACAAATGACGAAGAGAGTATGGAGATCAAGTTTGACCTTTAAAACCAATAAAAGATGAAACCGAATTTTATTCAGAAAGTAACCAATTGGGGAAATTTCCCAGTGGTAGAGAAGGAGATGAAGTCGGAAGATTCTGTTTCGAAGATCAAACAATTTGTAAAAGATCACAACGAAGTGATTGCAAGGGGAAACGGACGTTGCTACGGCGATGCTTCCCTTGGCGAACATATTTTCTCAACCAAAAGACTCAACAAATTTATATCTTTTGATAGACTCAACGGCGTTATCGAATGTGAATCCGGCGTTTTGTTGTCAGAAGTTTTAGAAGTTTCTGTTCCTCAAGGTTACTTTCTTTACGTGACGCCGGGAACCAAATATATTTCCGTTGGAGGCGCCATCGCGTCTGATGTTCACGGGAAGAACCACCACGCAGAAGGTTGCTTTTCGGAATACGTGATCGAATTTAAATTGGTGAACGAAAATGCCGAAGTCATCACTTGCTCGCGCGAAGAAAACGCGGACAAGTTCTGGGCTACAATCGGTGGAATGGGATTGACGGGAATTATTCTCTCAGCCAAATTCAAACTGAAAAATATAGAATCTGTTTACATCAAGCAAGAAAGCATCAAAGCTGAAAATCTGGATGAGGTTTTCCGATTGTTTGATGAAAGTGAAGATTGGACCTACAACGTCGCTTGGATCGACTGTTTTCAGAAAGGAAAAAATCTTGGTCGTTCAATTTTGATGAGAGGCGAACACGCTTTGAAAGCCGAATTACCTGTCAACCTTCAAAAGAAAACTTTGAAGCTGAAAGAGAAACCAAAGCCAACGATTCCATTTTATTTTCCAGGATTCGTTCTTAATTCTTTGAGTATAAAGATTTTCAATTTCCTTTATTACAACAAACAGACGAAGAAGCAACTCAATAATTTCATTGATTACGAAACGTTTTTCTATCCATTGGATGTCATTAATGATTGGAACAAGATCTACGGAAAAAGTGGATTTATCCAATATCAAATGGTCATTCCGAAAGAAAACGGGAAAGAAGGAATGCGACAAATCCTTGATACCATTGCAAAAAGTGGAAACGGTTCTTTCTTAGCAGTTTTGAAATTGTTCGGAAAAAACAATCCACAAGCCTACAATTCTTTTCCAGTCGAAGGTTACACTTTGGCTTTGGACTTTAAAGTGAACAAAGGACTTCGAAAGCTGGTTGACCAACTCGATACAATTGTCGAGAATTTCGGCGGAAGAATATATTTGACCAAAGACAGTATGAGCCGTTCATCGCTCACGAATTATCTTCAAAACGTTGATTCCTCGAAGTTTGTTTCACTTCAGCATAAGAGAATTATTAATAATGGGTGATAGTTTTTTGTTGATGGTTGATAGAAATCTATTCTCTACCAGCAACTGACAACTTACAACCGACAACTAATTACTATGATCATATTAGGTTCCAATTCCGAAGTTGCACAGGCATTTGTAGAAGAATGTTTGGCGAAAGGCGAAAAATTTCAGACCATTTATCTCCTAAGTTCCAATCCGGAAACGACGGAGAAATTTGCTGGACATATTCAGGTGAAGTTTTTTCAGCATTCCGAGATCATTCCTTTGGATCTGATGAATGACATCGATTATAAAACTTTGGAAACTATCAATTCTGATGTTCTGTTTTGCGCGACTGGCTATCTTGGTCTGGGAACAGAAGAAGGACTTTACGATGATGAAAATACTGAAAGAATTATTGATGTCAATTATGCGAAATTAGTTCCTGTCCTCAACTTATTCGCCAAAAAAATGGAATCCAAAAGAGCTGGAACAATGATTGTTTTGTCATCTGTCGCAGGCGAAAGAGGAAGACAAAGCAATTTCATTTACGGTAGTGCAAAAGCGGCATTAACAGCTTATCTGAGCGGACTAAGAAATTATTTGTTTGATAAAAAAGTTCACGTGTTGACCGTGAAACCTGGTTTTATGGATACCAAAATGACAGAAGGTTTACCATTGAATCCAGCTTTGACAGCTTCTCCAAAAAAAGCAGCCGAAGGAATTTACAAAGCTTTCAAAAATAAAAAGAACGTCGCCTACGTTTTACCAATTTGGGCAATCATCATGCTGATCATTAGAAATATTCCTGAGTTTATTTTTAAGAAGTTAAAACTTTAAAAGAGGGAAGATGGAAGTTGGATGATTGAAGTTTACATCCATCTTCCATCTTCCATTTTTACTTATGAAAAAATTATATTTATTCGATTTCGACGGAACGCTCACTCACAAAGACACGATGTTTTTGTTTTTGAAGTTTTATAATCCTGCCAAATATTCGTTTCAATTTCTGAAACACGTGCCGCTTTTTGTCTTATTAAAATTAAAATTAGCCAGCGCAGAAGCGGTGAAAAAGAGTTTCATCTCATCCATCTTGAAAGGTGAATCCAAATATCAAATCGAGAAAAAAGCAAAACTGTTCTTCGAGGAGAATTATCCAAGTTTGTTCAGAGAAAATGCTTTGGATTTCATTAATAATATCAACAGAGAAAATACGGAATCTTACATCGTTTCAGCGTCTTTGGATATTTGGGTAAAACCATTTGCGGAGAAGTTTGATATGACTTTGCTGGCTACAAAAGCGGAGTTCAAAGATGATATTTTTACAGGGAAGTTCATCGGCAAAAATTGTAATAAAGATGAGAAGGTCTGCAGAATAGAAGCCGAACTTGGTGATAAGAAATTCGATAAGATCATAGCTTTCGGAGACACTTCTGGGGACAAACCAATGTTTAAGTTCGCCAATGAATCGCATTACCGATTTTTTCACTAATTTAGTACCTTAATTTTTCGAACTTTTTCGGCTTCAAAATCTAAATTTAAAATGGAAAGAATTTATCTGGATAATGCTGCAACTACGCCTCTCGACGATGAGGTGATAGACTGTATGGTGAATGTTTTAAGATTCAATTATGGCAATCCGTCGTCCACGCACAGTCTGGGACAGGAGGCCAAAACCGTTTTGGAAGAAGTAAGGCGAAAGATCGCAGATTCTTTGAAAGTAACACCTGGAGAGATTGTTTTCACCTCTTGTGGAACAGAATCCAACAATATGATCATCAAATCCGCGGTCAACTATCTTGGCGTGGAACGAATCATCACTTCTGCTTTGGAACACAAATGTGTAGCCGAAACTTGCCTCGAAATGAAAAAATTGAAAGGCGTGGAATTGGTTTATCTAAGACCAGATTCCAACGGTGATTTTGATTTAAACAAATTAGAAGAAGCTTTAAAGTCATCAGACAAGAAAACTTTGGTCACATTGATGCACGCCAACAACGAGATCGGGAATCTTCTTGATATCGAAAAAGTAGCGCATCTTTGCAAAGAAAACAATACACTTTTCCATTCAGACACCGTTCAGACAATGGCACATCTTGATTTGGATTTTTCTAAAATCCCAGTTGATTTCGCTTCTTGTAGCGCGCACAAATTCCACGGTCCAAAAGGCGCTGGATTTGCATTCGTAAGAAAATCTTCTGGGTTGAAGGGAATTATCACTGGCGGACCACAGGAAAGAAGCTTGAGAGCTGGTACAGAAAACGTGACTGGAATTGCAGGTTTGGGCAAAGCTTGGGAAATCTCTCAGGAAAAAATGTCGGAATATAAAAACCATATCCTTGACATCAAACATTACGCAATCCAACAATTAACAGAGAAAATATCCGGAATCAAATTCAATGGCCGAAGTGCAGGCGATGAAAGCCTTTACACGGTTCTAAACGTTTTGCTCCCGTACAAAAATCCCTTGATAGGCTTGCAATTGGATATGAAAGGCATTGCTATCTCACAAGGAAGCGCTTGCAGTTCCGGAGCTTCCAAACCATCAATGGTATTGATGTCCGTGTTGTCAGAAGATGATCTGGATAATAAAACACCATTAAGGGTTTCCTTCAGTCATTATACCAAAAAATCGGATATTGATGCGTTGGTTGCAGCTTTGGAGGAAATAGGCAGTCAGTTCGTTATAGAAAAAGCTGATAGTTTACATAGATAATCAACAGAAAAAATAGAATATAAATTTTGTAATTTTGTATTACAAATTAACAAAGAAAAAGAAATCATGGCAGTAGAAATCACAGATCAGTCCTTTCAGGAAACAGTATTAAATTCAGATAAACCAGTTTTAGTTGACTTTTGGGCAGCTTGGTGTGGACCTTGTAGAATGCTTGGCCCGATCATCGAAGAAGTAGCAAACGACTTTGAAGGTAGAGCTCTAGTAGGAAAAGTAGATGTTGATAACAATCAGCAGATCTCTGTAGATTACGGGATCAGAAATATTCCTACAGTTTTGATCTTCAAAAACGGCGAAGTTGTAGATAAGATCGTAGGTGTGGCACCAAAAGAAGTGATCGCTGAGAAGCTGAATGCTTACCTATAAGAAATTAATATAATTGAAAATGAACGCTTTTCCTCTGGAAAGGCGTTTTTTTTTATATAAAATTTGCAGTTGTGGATTATTGTTGTATTTTTGCAACCACAATAAACGACGATAGTTCTTCTTAGTTTGTTGGGCAAGAGATCCGGTAGTTCAGCTGGTTAGAATGCCGCCCTGTCACGGCGGAGGTCGCGGGTTCGAGTCCCGTCCGGATCGCAGCTATTAAATCAAAATAGGGTAATGGTACAGATGTGGAGTTTTTAATTAACTTCATTGATTATCAATACTGTACAAAGATATAATAGAAAAAACGATGTATTATAATGCATCGTTTTTTATTTTTGCCGACTAAAAAAGCAAAATAGCGACTCCGGAATGCATTAGTCCAAAAGCTGATGGTTCAGATGTGGAGTTACTAATTTACTTTAAATCATTATGAATAAACGGCGAAATCAATGTATTCACTGTAATTACAGCTACTGTATCAAGGCAGGAATAACATCACAAAATAAGCAGCGCTATCAGTGCAAAAAATGTAAAAAGAAGTTCATTGGGAACTATTCTTATCGTGCATATCATAAAAATACTAATCATAATATTCAACAACTGATAAAAGAAGGAGTTGGTATTAGAGGTATCAGCAGATTACTTGATGTCAGCAAAACAACTGTACTTAGAAAGATTTTAAAGATTGCTTCTAAAGTTGTTAAGCCACCAATTCCTAAGAATATTACAATCGAAATTGATGAGTTAAAAACATACACTCAAAGTAAAACCAATGAACGGTGGGTAGTTGCAGCTTATTGCAGGGAAACAAAGAAAGTTATTGACTATAAGCTTGGGAGAAGAACGACCAAGACAATACAATGTATTATAAATACTTTACTTTATGCAAATCCAAAAAAGATATACAGTGATCGCTTGAATATCTATCCTAAATTAATTCCAAAGCATCTCCACAGTACAAAACGAAGAGAAACCAATCATATTGAGCGTAAATTTCTTGATTTACGCACTCATATAAAACGATTGGGAAGGAAGAGTATCAATAAAGCTCAAAGAGATAAATATACAGACGCTATATTGAAAATCTATTTTTGGGGAATTTCTCTTAATGAAAATAAGGAATCTAAGAGTTTGTCTTATTTGAATTAGGTAGCACTATTGATTAGTTAAGGTGGCAATATACTCTAATGTAAAAACTTATAATTTTACATTAGAGTATATTATTGACCTGTTATTTTAATCATCCATTTTCCTAATTCAAACTTCTGTATTCATTCGGAGTGACACCGGTTCTTTGCTTGAAGAGCCTAATGAAATGTTGTGGATACTTGAATCCTAACTCATAAGCAATTTGGCTGATGGATTTATCAACGTGAAAAATTCTTTCTTTTGCGACATCAATAATCTTATTTTGGATAAACTCTTGTGCTGTTTTTCCCGTTTCTTTTTTTATCAAATCTCCAAAATAATTGGCTGAAAAATGTAATTCATCAGCACAGTAAGCAACAGATGGAAGTCCAATCGAATTAGGCTTTTCAGAAGAAAAATAACCATTGAGTAGTTCTTCAAATTTTTCTAATGTTCCTTTATTGACGTTTTCCCGCGTAATAAACTGGCGGTCGTAGAAACGTTCACAATGACTGAGAAAAAGTTCGATGTTGGAGGTAATAACTTTCTTGCTGTGTTTATCCACAGGTCGATTAAGTTCAAATAGAATATTAGCGAACATTTCCAAACCATTTGCTGTTCTTTTTTTGAAAGATGAAGTGCTTCATTGGTTTGATAGTCAAAAAAACCGTAATCTGAAATACTTTTAGCGAGAGGAGTTCCTTTAATCAAGTCTGGATGGAAAACCAATCCGTGACCTAATGGTTGGTAGATATCGACTTTATTTTCTACATCAACAACCTGTCCCGGAGAAACAAATACCAATGTTCCTTCTTGGTAATCATATGTTGCTCTGCCATATTTTAAATCACCACATTTTACATCTTTTAAAAAAATGCAGTACAAATTAAAATACATTTTAGACCCTGTTCTTTTATGCGCTTTTGAAAAGTCTATCACACTTACCAAAGGATGAAGTGTCTCGTGATTATTGAATTTATTATAATCATCGACGGTCTCAAAATAGATGGACTGATTCATAACGGTATCATTTTGTAATGCAAATCTAAATATAAAAACGACCTCTTTTTTATCTTCTGTCCCGAAACAGTAATATTGGTAATAAGTTCCGTAATCTATCTACCATTATACATATTAATAGGTTGGAAATTTGCAATAACAAGTTGATAAACAATTTTACTTCTTTTTGAAGCAATAATAATTTAAATAAAAAAAATGAAAAAAGTAATATTAAACAACGGTGTAGAAATGCCAGTTTTAGGATTTGGAGTATTTCAAGTGGCAGATTTGGCAGAATGTGAAAAAGCTGTTGTTGAAGCAATTGAAACAGGCTACCGATTGATTGACACAGCAGCATCTTATGGAAATGAGGAAGCAGTAGGAAACGCAATTAAAAGAAGCGGTGTTGCCAGAGAAGAACTTTTTATAACGACAAAGCTTTGGGTTCAGGATGCAGGATATGAAAATACTTTAAAGGCTTTCGAAAAATCGCTGAAAAAACTTCAATTAGAATATTTGGATTTATACCTTATTCATCAGCCTTACGGAGATATATTCGGTTCTTGGAAAGCGATGCAGGAATTATATAATGCAGGAAAAATAAGAGCAATAGGCGTTTCAAATTTCCACCCCGACAGGATTGCAGATTTGATTGCTAACAGTGGATTTACTCCGGCAGTCAATCAAGTGGAAACTCATCCATTTCATCAACAAACAGAAACTCAAAAATTCTTGACTGAAAATAATGTTCAGATAGAATCTTGGGGACCTTTTGCAGAGGGAAAGAATGATATTTTTAATAATGAGGTTTTAAAATCAATAGCAGAAAAATATAACAAATCGGTAGCTCAGGTCATTTTAAATTGGTTGACTAGCAGAAATGTCATTGTTATTCCAAAGTCTGTAAGAAAAGAAAGAATGGCCGAAAATTTCGACATTTTCAATTTTGAGCTTTCTTCTGAGGATATGAATGCTATTGCAACTTTGGATACTGCTTCAAGTCTATTCTTTGACCACAGAGACCCGAATATGGTTAAATGGCTTAGCGAAAGAAAATTAGATTTATAATTCTATTAATCAATAAAAACGAATAAAATGAACAGAAGAGATATTTTGAAAACCGCAGGTCTTGTAGCAGTGGGAAGTGCATTAATGCCTTTTGACTCTTTGTTAAAGGGAGCAGTTCCAACAAATGATAAATTAACTGAAAACGATAATCAGACAGGTCTTTTAAGTGGTCGCAGAAAATTAGGGAAATCTCTGGAAGTTTCTTCTGTTGGATTAGGCGTTCAGAATATGAGCAGAACGTATCAGACAACCATACCGAACCGAAAACAGATGCACAGTATCATTCAGAAAGCATTTGATAATGGAGTGACTTTATTTGATACGGCAGAAGCTTATGGACCTTTTGAGTGCGAAAAGATTTTAGGAGAAGCAACATCCTCTTTTAGAGATAAAATTGTTATTGAAACAAAATTCGGCTGGAACATCGATCAGCAGACTGGAGCTCGTTTACCGGGATTAAGCAGTAAACCGGACCATATCAAATTGGTGGTCGAAGGAATGTTGAAACGTCTTAAAACCGACAGAATTGATTTGTTGTTTCAGCATCGTGTTGACCCTGAAGTTCCAATTGAAGATGTAGTGGGAACAATACAGGATTTAATAAAACAAGGAAAAGTTCTGCATTACGGACTTTCAGAACCAGGCGTTGAAACCGTCAGACGCGCACACAAAATTCATCCTGTAACAGCGATTCAAAATGAATATTCGTTGTTGTGGAGAGGACCGGAACAAAAGATATTACCACTTTGTGAAGAACTGGGTATCGGTTTTGTGGCTTGGAGTCCGCTTGGAGTAGGTTTCACAACAGGAGCCATCGATGCTAATACAAAATTTGCCCAAGGTGATATTCGAGGTGGTGAAACTCGCTTTTCGCCAGAAAATATTACTAAAAACCTGGCAATGGTAGAAGTTCTTAAAAACTGGGCTGAAAAGAAAAATGCTACACCTGGACAGATTTCTTTAGCGTGGCTACTTCATCAAAAACCTTGGGTTGTACCCATTCCGGGAACGACACAGATGGAACATATGCTGGAAAATGCAGGAGCGGATAATGTCAAATTTTCAAGCATTGAATTTCAGCAATTTAGTAAAGAATTAGATGCTATTAAAATAGCGGGAGACAGACTTCCTCCATTTGTACAGCAGTTTTCTGATGTGGAAGCGCCTTTAAAAACAAAATAAAATTTAGCAAAAAGTAAAAAAATGAAAAAAAGAATATTAGGAAATAATGGATTAGAAGTTTCCGCATTGGGATTAGGATGTATGGGCTTAAGTTTTGGTTATGGAAAAGTGACTGAAAAAGAAGAAGCCATTCGATTGATAAGAACCGCATTTGAAAATGGTGTAACTTTTTTTGATACCGCTGAATGTTACGGACCGTTTACTAATGAGGAATTAGTAGGTGAAGCATTGAAACCATTCAGAAAAGATGTTGTGATTGCAACGAAATTCGGGTTTGAGGATGGGGATTCTACAAAAGGTCTGGACAGTAGCCCTGCAAGAATCAGAAAAGTAGTTGAAGATTCTTTGAGAAGATTGCAGACCGATTATATCGATTTATTTTACCAGCATAGAGTTGACCCCAATGTTCCGATTGAAGATGTTGCAGGAACGGTAAAAGATTTAATTAAAGAAGGAAAAGTAAATCATTTCGGACTTTCAGAAGCTAGTATAGAAACGATTCGAAGAGCCCACGCAGTACAATCGGTAACCGCTTTACAAAGTGAATATTCTTTATTTTACCGAGAACCTGAAAAAGAAATCATTCCAACATTGGAAGAATTTGGAATCGGGTTTGTACCATTCAGTCCATTAGGCAAAGGTTTTTTAACGGGAGCGATTAATGAAGAAACAAAATTTGAAGACTCAGATTTTAGAAATATCGTCCCTCGATTTTCAGAAGAAAACAGAAAGGCAAATCAGGCTTTAGTAGATTTGGTAAAATCAATCGCAACAGAGAAAGAAGCTACGCCTGCTCAGATTGCTTTGGCTTGGCTTTTGGCTCAAGAACCTTTCATAGCACCGATTCCTGGAACTACAAAACTAAATCGTTTAAACGAAAATATTGGTGGAGCTGATTTGAAACTGACTTCTCAGGATTTATCTGAAATCGAAAAGGCTCTTTCTGCAATTAAAGTTGTTGGAGAACGATATCCACAGCATTTAAAAGAGAGAGTAGGGAAGTAGAATCCCGATATATTATCTCTAAACAAAATTTTATTATTAAATACCATCACTATGAAAAATCTAATTCTTAGCCTTTTTTTAATTCTTGCAAATATGAATCTATTATCTGCACAAAGTTCAAATAATCCTACAGAACAAGAAATTATCAATCTATCCAAACAAAAATGGCAGTGGATGGCTGACAAAAAATCAGAGGAACTCGCTGATTTATTTGATGCTCAGTCTATGTTTGTTCATATGGGTGGCGCTTGGGGAAAAGAGCAGGAATTAAATATCATTAAAAGTGGAGGTATTTGGTACAAAAAAGCAGACATCCACGATGTTTCTGTAAAATTGATAGGAAACACGGCAATTGTTTTAAACAGAATTACATTACTGGCGGTAGTCGGCGGAAATGAAGTTACGAATCCTTTTATGGTAACAGAAGTTTACATCAAAGAGAATGAAGAATGGAAATTGGGTTCATTGTCTTTTACCAAATTAATGACATCCGAAAAATAAAAATATGAAAGATAGAATTTTATTATTTCTCAGCACGATAAATATTCAAGCTCAAAAAACTCAAAGGCAACCTTTAATGATTGCTGAACAGGGAAGTTTTGCCGTGGGTGGAACAGTAATTACCAATCCCGGAACATTTAATCCTTCCAAACCTACTTGAAGGACAAACCTATCGTGGCGACCACGCCTATCTTTTCTACCAAATTCCTGTAAAACCCCGTAAATATCCTTTGGTAATGTGGCACGGCATCGGGCAGTTTTCTAAAACCTGGGAAACAACACCTGATGGAAGAGAAGGATATCAAAATATTTTCTTGCGAAGAAATTTCCCTGTTTACATCATCGACCAGCCAAGACGCGGAAATGCAGGAAGGAGTACAGTTTCTTCAAAAATTGACCCAGTTCCCGATGAGCAGCAGTGGTTCAATGTTTTTCGTGTAGGATTGTGGCCGAAATATTACGACAATGTACAGTTTGCACGTGATTCGGCTACACTTAATCAATATTTCCGTTCTATGACTCCTAATCTTGGGACGATTGATATTAATGTGACAACAGATGCTGCTTCTGCTTTATTTAGTAAAATAGGTCCTGCAATTTTGGTTACTCACTCACATTCTGGCGGAATGGGTTGGATAACTGCTATCAAAAATCAGAATGTTAAAGGCATAGTATCGTATGAACCGGGAAGCGGATTTTTATTTCCTGAAGGAGAAGCACCAAAACCAATTGCAAGTTCTGCTGGAGCTTTAGAAGCTTCAACTGTGCCAATGCAAGATTTTATGAAGTTGACTAAAATCCCAATTGTGATTTATTACGGAGATAATATCCCAGAAAAACCGTCTGAAAATTTAGGTGCAGATGGTTGGAGAGCCCGTTTGGAAATGGCGAGATTATGGCGGGATGTTGTTAATAAATATGGTGGGGATGTAACTGTTGTCCATCTTCCAGAAGTTGGTCTCAAAGGAAATACACATTTTCCATTTTCAGATTTGAATAATATAGAAGTAGCTGATTTGATGTCAAAGTGGCTGAAAGATAAAGGTTTGGATAAGTAATTTTGGTTGCATTATCCGTAATCTGTCTACCGATTTTAATATGCTCTTTTCTGAACTTTGTAATAATAAAATAAGAGATATGAAAAAGTTGAAAAATTATAGTGTATGGTTTTGTGCAGTACTTTTCCTATTGTCATCTTGTTCTAAAGCTCAGGAATCGATGTCCGAAAAAAAGGAAATATCTAAAGACAAAAATGTATTGATTGTTTATCTATCGAGAACAAAAAATACAAAAACAGTTGCAGAAATCATTCATCAAAATGTTGGTGGAACTTTAGTAGAACTGGAATTACAAAATCCTTATCCTGAAAATTATAAGTCAATCGTTGATCAGGTTGCCAAAGAAAATGAAGCCAATTTTTTGCCTCCGCTTAAAACAAAGATTGAGGATATAGAAAAATATGATGTTATCTTTTTAGGATTTCCCACTTGGGGAATGCAATTGCCTCCACCTATAAAAAGTTTTTTAAGCCAGAATGATTTTAAAGGAAAAACAATTATTCCATTTAATACCAATGCAGGTTACGGAATAGGAAGCAGTTTTGAAACGGTGAAAAAATTAGCTCCAAATAGTAAAGTATTAGAAGGATTTACCATCAGAGGAGGAATAGAACGTGACGGAATTTTATTCGTAATGGAAGGAAAAAAGAAAGTAGAAGCAGAAAAAAAAGTGAAAGAATGGATGACTAAAATCGGAATGTCGAAAATAAAGCCATTGAATTAATCTTTAAAAGTAAAGTAATGAAACAATTGAAATATTTTGGTTTTATAGCATTATTAATAACTGCTTCACTGTTTACAAATACCATATACGCACAAAAAATGAAAACCTCCAATCAACAGTTAAGCGAAAAAGATAAAAATATCATCACCATTTCCTCATTTACAGCGCAAGGTAAATTACCAGAATTAAAAAGTAGCTTAAATTCCGGACTTGAGTCAGGTCTAACCATTAATGAAATAAAAGAAATTTTGGTTCACACTTATGCTTATTGTGGTTTTCCAAGAAGCATCAGAGGGTTACAAACTTTTATGGAAGTTCTTGATGAAAGAAAGGCAAAAGGCATTAATGATGTCGTTGGAAAAGAAGCTTCAACAATAGAAGATAACAAAAGTAAGTATGAACGAGGAAAGGAAATTCTTGGTGAACTTACCCAAACAAAACAACCAGACAAACTTTCGGGTTATTCAGCATTTGCACCAGCAATAGATATATTTCTAAAGGAACATCTGTTCGCCGATATTTTTGAGAGAGATGTTTTGACTTATGCTCAAAGAGAATTGGTGACGATTTCTGTAATCAGCGCCATCGGTGATGCAGAACCAATGTTGCAATCTCATTTAGGTATTTCTTTAAAGGTTGGATGGAAGCCAGAGCAATTGACTGAATTTGTTTCTGTTGTAAGCTCTACAATTAATAAGGAAAAATCAAGTGCAGTTAAAACAGTTTTAAATGAGGTTTTAAAAAATAATCCCAAATAAACTGCAAAAAATTGAAAAATGAAAAAGATAATAATGTCAGTAACAGCATTAATCATACTTGCGGTCAGCTCAGGTATTAATGCCCAAACAAAAAAAACAAAAATGGAAAAAATTCAGGAATTAGAAAAAGACTGGCTGGATAATCCACGTTGGAATGGCGTGAAAAGACCTTACACAGCCGAAGATGTACTGAAACTTCGAGGTTCTTACCAATTAGATTATACGATTGCTACCGAAATGTCAAAGAAATTCTGGACAAAACTCAATTCTCAGGATTTTGTTGCCGGATTAGGAGCTTTAACTGGAAATCAAGCGGTTCAGGAAGTTGATGCGGGACTGGAAGCAATTTATCTTTCAGGTTGGCAAGTTGCAGCAGATGCTAATTTGTCTGGTGAAATGTATCCCGATCAATCTTTGTACCCAGCGAATTCAGTACCTTCTGTTGTGAAGAAAATTAATAATGCATTATTAAGGGCAGATCAAATTCAATCCGTAAACGGAGGTGGAGAAAAAGAATATTTAGTTCCAATAATCGCCGATGCAGAAGCAGGTTTTGGCGGAAATTTAAATGCTTATGAATTAATGAAGCAAATGATTGAGGCGGGAGCGGCAGCAGTACATTTTGAAGATCAGTTATCTTCTGCGAAAAAATGTGGGCATTTGGGTGGAAAAGTTTTGGTTCCGACTCAAGAAGCGGTTAATAAGCTAATATCGGCTCGTTTAGCAGCAGATGTTTTGGGAGTACCGACTGTAATTATTGCTAGAACAGATGCAGATGCGGCAGATTTGTTGACTTCAGTTATTGATGACAGGGATAAAAAGTTTGTGACAGGGAAAAGAACTTCCGAAGGTTTCTATGTTGTGAAAAATGGTGTAGAGCAGGGAATTGACAGAGGTTTATCTTATGCTCCTTATGCCGATTTGATCTGGATGGAAACGTCAAATCCGGATCTGGAGATGGCAAGAAAATTTGCAGAAGGAATTCGTACAAAATTTCCAGATAAAATGTTGGCTTATAACTGTTCACCTTCTTTTAATTGGGCTGCAAAATTAAGTGTCGATGAAATGCTGAATTTCCGAGAAGAATTGGGAAAAATGGGTTACAAATTCCAGTTTATTACATTGGCTGGTTTTCATGCTTTGAATACTGCGATGTTTGAATTAGCTTTGGCATATAAAGAAAAAGGAATGGCAGGTTATTCTGAATTGCAGGAACGCGAATTTGCTTTGCAGAAGCAGGGTTTCAGAGCGGTAAAACATCAGTCTTTTGTTGGGACAGGATATTTTGATGAAATTCAAAATATTGTAACCAATGGTTCGGCAGCAACAGTGGCGATGAGAGATTCGACAGAAACAGCACAGTTTCATTAAAAATTTAATATTGGCAAATTTCATTGTATTTTTGCGTTTAACTATTCTTACAAAAAATCCATTATAATTAAATTTAATTGTTGCAATCTTCCTGTTTTGAGGAAGGTTTTTGTTTTGAATGTTCTATTGAGTAAATATTGAGAAATCTCAATTATAAAGATTGATTTTTTATAGTTAAATAGGTTTTATTCTCTCAAAATTACAACAAGATTAAAGATAAGATATTTCCTTTTATCAATTGAAGCTTTTAAAGCAAATAGGTGGGATTAGGGAGTTTTAGTACATAATATACGAATTTTGGTATATTTTTAAGGCTGCCTGTGGCTTTACATTTGTAGTACACTCTTGAAAATTATTGTTTTTATCTCAAAAAACAATGTGAATAATTAATCAAAAATCTGAATTATGGGTTTCATAGACAAAATCAAATTGACTGCCGAATTGGCAAAGGCGAATTTCAGTGAAGGTATTGATGATGGTTACGACCATTCCACTACATCTGCCGGCAAAAAAGGGTTACGCTCTGGGCGTGTATCTGAGTTAACGGCGATGGCAGACCTTAAACCGGGAGGTGCAGAAAACCTCAGGACCATAATGGAAATTGCAGGCGGAAACCTGAAAGGGGCAACCAAAGTAGGAACACTGCACGACCTGCGTATCGTTTTATTTGATAACGATACCAAGATTCTTTTCTGCACGGCTTATGATGGCGACTGGGATGCTTATATTGATGATTTCGCCACAAAAATTCCGCAGCTGATGGACATCATTTTCGGTAATGTGGAAGGCTGGCCGGGCATAAAAGACCCGAGTGTAAAACAGTTCATTCTAGACCATCAGATTACCGCGACCGGCTGGTATGTTGGTGTTCCGCATCTTACTGTAAATGATGTGAGGAGAAATGATAAAATCATTACCGGACTTAATAGGGCGATTGACGAAGCAAATAAAATCTAAGTATGGCATTGGAATTTTTAAAGCGGATATTCAATCCCAATAAAGTAGAAATTGAGCTGAACGAAATACAGGCCTTAATTCTCAGAAGCCGCCCTATTCCGTATTTCGGAACGGTGGCAATCATTGAAATCAAAGATGCTGTGGCAGCCAGACAAATGCTCCAAAAACTCTTGCCGATTGTGAGTTCTGCGGAAGACTGGCATAAGAATGAAGGGGCATCGGTTACGTTGACGTTCACTTATAAAGGTCTGGAAAAAATCGGCGTGCCTAAAGAGTCGCTTGAGACTTTCCCCGAATCCTTCAAGGAAGGAATGGCAGACCGCTCCCGTTTTCTATATGACATTGGTGTCAATGACCCCAAAAACTGGGAAAGGGTTTTTAAAAGGTCGCATATTCACATCGCTGCGGCGATTATCGCCAACAATGAAGAGGCGTGGAAAAGCAAGCTGGAGGAATTTCGGTCTAAATTGGCTGATAATAGAGGCATAGAAGTAATCTTGAGTCACAATTTCAGCGTATCTGAAGAGGTTAAAAATGTGTTCGGATTCAGAGACGGTATTAGCAACCCGGAAATTGAAGGCAGTGGGATAGAAGTTCCGCCTGGATTTGACCGCCCGCTTAAAGCAGGCGAATTTATACTGGGCTATCCTGGAGAAGCCGGCACCATAAAGCCGTTTCCACAGCCTGAAGTTTTAGGGAAGAACGGTTCTTTTATGGTTTTCAGAAAGTACCAGAGCCAAGTGGCGGAATTTAATCAGTTCGTTAAGGAAAATTCTTCTTCGCCGGAAGAAGGCGAACTTTTGGCCGCTAAAATGGTGGGTCGCTGGCGAAGTGGTGCACCTTTGGTTTTAGCTCCCGAAAAAGACGATGAAAAGCTGGGCGATGATTTGCAGAAGAACAATGACTTTTCTTTCAAAGATGATGAATACGGTAAAAAATGCCCGTTCAGTTCGCATATCCGTAGGATGAACCCGAGAGATTCCAAATCTTTTGTTTTGGAGGATGAACGTTTGCACAGGATTATCAGAAGAAGTGTAACTTTTGGCGATATTGTTCCACCGGATATAACCAAAAATGACGGTAAGGAACGCGGCCAGTACTTTATTGGCATTAGTGCCAATGCAATGGGAACACTGGAATTTCTTCAAAAACAATGGGCGAACGATGGTAATGCCCAAAATCTGGGAACAGAAAAAGACCCTGTAATCGGTGTTCAGGACAAAGACGCATTGTTTTCTGCACCGGCAGACCCTTTCATCAAAAGATACCGTGGTTTGCAGACCTACAACATCGTGAAAGGCGGCGAATATTGTTTTATCCCAAGCATTTCCGCATTAAAATGGATTAGCGAACTCCCCTAAAAAAAAGAATTATGGAAGAATACATCAAATACAGTTACGAGCTGGAAGAAATTCCCGAAAATTTCGACGAATATATTACCACCATTAATAACGACATCCGGGAATACATCAAAAATACGCCGCACCTGAGCAGGGCAACGCAACATACAAGAGATGCGCACGCCAACGGCTACGCAGTGTTGAAAGCAGAGGTAGAAATTTTGGATAATCTGCCCGAAGAACTGGCGCAGGGCATTTACGCCAAGCCCGGAAAGCACCAGGCGGCAGTTCGCCTGTCCAATGGTTCGTCCAGAGTTTTGCCCGATAAACTGAGCGGTAATGCACAGGGATTTGCTTTAAAGATTTTTGAGGTAGAAGGCAAAAAATTATCTTCCGGAGAAGAAGATTCGCCCAATGTGGATTTTAACCTGATTAATAACCCTGTGTTTTTCTGCAACTCGGCAGAACATTATGTTTTCATTTCAAAGCTCTTTTTAAAACTAAATGATTTCTTTGAAAGGGGAGCTTTGGGAAAATTGGAATTTGCCGCACTTTGGGTCACCGAAAATAAAAAAGCATTCCCGAATTTTGAGGCTTTGAAGGAATTGGGCGCTCTTAAAACTTTTGAGAAAATCCCTTCCATCAACAGTTTTCTTTACGAATTTTACAGTATGGGAGCGGTTCGCCACGGCGATTATATTGCCAAAGTAAGGGTAGTCCCAACTGAGCAGACAAAGAACGCCATCACGGAAAAAGATATTGATATAGACAGCGCAGAATGGCCTTACAGGAAAGGAATTATCAAAGAAATAGCCCAAAATGACCTTACGTTTGAGCTGCAAATACAACTTTGCAAAGACCTGAAAGAAATGCCTGTCAACGACCTCACAAAAGAATGGTCGCAGGAATTATCACCATTCCGAACGGTAGCAAAAATCAAAATACCGAAACAAACAGTTCCTGAGGACGGTAATTTCGAAATTATGGAAAATATGTCGTTTACACCGTTCAGAACCATCGAAGAAAATTCACCGATTGGAAATTTACAGCGTTCACGACAGTCAGCGTATGTAACATCTTCAACCTCAAGACACGAGCTGAACCACAAAAAACGTCAAGAACCAAAGAACTTGGAGGAAGCATTCAATCCGGAGTTTTATAAATTGTAAAATATTATAAATAAGAAAATCGAAAATCAAATGCTAATATCCTGGAAATTTATGTGATACTGCTATTTCTAGGAAATTTCCCTTTTATTTTAAAGATGAGAAATGGATTTCAACAGAGGGGAATTAGAAAAGTATATGTAGATTCATTTTCAAAATAAAAAGAGGCTGTTGCTTTGTAACAGCCTCTTTTTATAATTGTATAAATAATTAAATTAAAAAAATCTTTTATAACAACTTGGCTTCTTTTAAAATCTCTTCAACATAAGTACCTTCTATTTTCTTGACACCATATTTTTCAAGGATTGAAATCAACCAAGGAAATTCAATTTCATTTAGGTTTTTATTGTCATTAAGGTGATAGATGGATTTCAGCAGTACCCTGATGTCATATGAAGAAGCAAAAACTTCCGGGACACCTCTGTCTACATCCAAAAGGGTGTAAACTGCCTCCATTGCTGTACGCACGGAATATTCGGTCGTGAATACGGTGTCTTTTCCAGTTTCGGCAAAATTACCGATAAAAGCAAGGTTCACAGAACCCTCCGGAACCACCAATGGGCGGTCTCCCAATGCACGAGGCATAAAGTAAGATGTGATATAAGGCATACGGCAAGGGATGCTGTTGGCAGCTTGTGCAATTTCTGCAATTTCATTTTCAGGAACACCAATATGGTATAAAAATTCTTTGCAAAGCTCTATCCCCGTGGCTTCCGTAATTTTCTTTTGGATATAATTTCCTGGTTTATGAGAATACAACCCATAAACCCAAACAATTACTTCATTTTTTTTCTGAGCCTTGAAGTGGGGCTGTCTGCTGATGGAAAAGCCATACCACCAGTTAGAATCGTTTATTGTGACAGGTCCGCTAGTCACTATAGAACCGCTTCTTGGGTCTTTTTTTGTTATTTTTTCTATATACGGAATCACTTTTTCGTCGAAGAAGGTAATGCTTCCGGAGATTACCCAGTTGGCTTCGGGAATGTTTTTGTAGAACTTTTCGGGTTTTCCAAAGGCATCATCCTGGTCTGCCAGATTCTGCCAAAGTTGCCAACTTCCGCCAATGCCGTCAGCAACAGGAGCAGGGTTATGATTGTCACCGTATGTACTGCTTTCGGTAATGGAGCCGTTGGTAACAAACACCAGGTCGTTTTCGGTCAGGCTGATGCTTTCTGCATTGCCATTCTTAATATATTCGATTTTCTTCGCTACTTTTTTGCCGTTTTCATTTTCTACAAGTATGTTCTGAACCTGGCTATCATACTGGAAGGTAACACCGTGGGACTCAAGATAGCTTACCAACGGACGAATCAGTGATTCATATTGGTTGTATTTCGTGAAGCGTAGTGAGGACATATCTGCTATGCTGCCAACGTGATGGATGAAACGAAGAACATATCGGCGCATTTCCATCGCACTTGCCCAGGGTTCGAATGCGAACATCGTAGCCCAGTAGGTCCAAAAGTTGGATTGGAAAAATTCTTCTGTAAATACCTGGTCTATCTGTACATCCTGTAGTTTTTCTTCAGGAAGAAGAACCAGCGCTATAAGTTCGTGGATGGCTTTCTGGGAAAGTGTAAGCTTGCCATCCGTGGGCAGTCTTTCTCCACGGTTTTCGATAACACGGGCGTGGGAAAAGCTAGGGTCTTCTTTATTGAGCCAATAATATTCGTCCAGTACGGAAACGCCTTCCGTTTCTAATGAGGGTATCGAGCGGAACAAATCCCAGAGGGTTTCGAAATGTGTTTCCATTTCCCGTCCGCCTCGTATGATGTAGCCTTTCTGCTCATTCCAGATACCGTCCATACTGCCACCGGGTAAAGCTAATTCTTCCAGAATACGGATTTTGTTTCCTTCCATTTGCGCATCGCGTATCAAAAAAGCTGCGGCGGCCAATGAAGCTAATCCAGAACCGATAAGTACGGCAGATTTCTGTTCAATATTTGCCGGTTTTTTCGGGCGGGCAAATGCTTCGTAATTCCCATTACTGTAATACATAATTAGATTTTTTTAGTTTATAATATATGATAAAATAACCTTGTTTTTGTTTAATAAAGTTACACATATTGCTTTCACTTTATATATCCCAAAATTCTAATTGTATGTGCTGATATTCCAATAATGTTATCTTTGGAGATTCTGTTTTTCGGTTTCCCTTTTCTTTTTTTCCTGTTTGCGGAAGTAACCTCTGAAGAGAAAATTATGCTTCAGAGCCTCCATATTCTGGTTGAAGCCTTCGGTTCCCTTTTCGATATTGTAAAGGCTGTTATTGATGTTTTTTGTAAGAACGGTATCAGTGATAAGGGCATTTACCGGTCCTTTTCCATTTTCTATATTTTTACTGAATGTCTGCAGGTTTTTACCAACTGTGATAAGTTCATTGCTTACTGTATTAAGATTATTGCTGGCGGCATTGACGTTATTGAAAGTCTGCTTAAGCTGGGACTCAAAATCTTTGTTGGCAAGGAGAAGTCCCGTTGCTCCTTTTCCCTGGCGTGTAGACGTAATGATGGCTTCTGCAGTACTGCTCAGGTTTTCTATATTTTCCGTGCTTTGGCGTATTTTCAGGATGGATAATTTTAAGTTTTCGGCAAATGCCTTGTCATTAATTAATTTTAAAATCTGGCTGCTGTCAATTTTATGCACAGTGTTTTTAAGAGATTTGGATATATCGTGTATATTGTTGTTGCTTGCCGATAGCGTGTTGAGTATTTCATCCACACCTGGTTTGGTATCTGCCGTGAGATATTCTTTTTCCTGCACCGGTCTGCCCGGCTTCCCGTAAGGTAAAATATTGACCACCGCATTGCCGATAATGCCTTCTGTTCCAATCGAGGCTTTGGCACTATTGTCTATATGCTTTGCAATATCTTTGTCTATAAGCATAATGACCTCTATATCATCCCTTTCGGACAATTTTACAGATTTTACAGAACCCGCCTGCATCCCTGAAAATAGCACATTGCTTCCTTCCCTGAGCCCATTAGAGTTTTTGAATTTTGCCCTGAGCTCAAATTTGCTGGTAAAAATACCCGAACCGCTGCCAATGTAAAAGAAAACAGCCATCATAAGTATAAGCCCCGAAATTACAAATAAGCCGAGCTTGATATTATTTTTATTCATATTTTAATCAAAAAATTGTTTAATGTTTTCGTCATCAGAACTTTCAAATTCCTGATAAGTACCTTGTGCATAGCATTTTCCGTCAAGCAGCAAGACTACTCTGTCAGCCGTATTTTTCACACAGTTCATATCGTGTGAGATAATGATTGATGATGTTTTGTATTTTCTATGTATATCCATGATAAGGCTGTCTATTTCTTTTGCCGTTACCGTATCAAGTCCGGTGGTAGGTTCATCATAAAGGATGATTTCCGGCTTGAGGATGACAGTACGTGCCAGAGCTATTCTTTTCAGCATCCCTCCCGACAATTCGGATGGCATAAGGTCTACGGTATGTTTAAGCCCCACACTATCGAGTGCTTCTTCAATCCGTGCGTCAATTTCAACCTGCTTCAGCCGGAACCACCGTCTTCTTAAAGGGAATTCCAGATTTTCGCGGATGGTCATAGAGTCATAGATGGCATTTCCCTGAAAAAGAAAACCTATTTTTGAGCGTGCCTTGTCCAGCTCTTGATTTTCCAGTTGGACAATATCCTGCCCGGAAATCATTATCCTACCGCTATCAGGTGTTAAAAGCCGGACGATACATTTGATAAGCACAGATTTTCCCGTGCCTGATTTTCCGAGAACTACAACATTTTCGTTCTTATCGACCGTTAGGTTAAAACCGTTAAGCACTTTTTTTTCACCAAAGCTTTTATAAATATCTTCAATGACGATGGCCGGTCCATTGTCATTATTGCCGTTTGCTGTTGTTTTTGTTTCCGCCATAATGATGATTTAATTATATCCGAGAATGCCGGTTATCTGTACCGCAATCAGGTCCAAAACGAAGATAAGGATAGAGGAGAGCACGACCGCTGAATTGGCGGCGTTCCCCACGCCCCGTGTTCCTTTTACTGCATTATAGCCTTTATAGGCACCCATAATTCCCACTGCAAAACCGAAAAAAAAGCTTTTGATAAAAGCTGGTATGATGTCACTGAAATCCAAGGAGTCAAAAACCTGTGAATAGAAAAGTGACAGGCTAGTTGTACCGCCAATGTTAACACCTATCCAGGCACCATATAGTGAAATGGCATCCGCCAGGATGATAAGTACGGGAAGCATAAATGTTGTAGCCAGGACACGTGTGGCAACAAGGTATTTAAAAGGATGTGTACCGCTTACTTCCATTGCGTCTATCTGTTCGGTAACCCGCATCGAGCCCAGCTCTGCCCCGATGCTACTGGCAATTTTACCTGCAAAGATGAGAGCGGCGATTACGGGTGCTATTTCACGGATGATGGCAATGCCTACCATTACAGGCAGCTGGGATTCCACACCATAGCGTACGAGGCTTGGCCGCAGCTGCATCGTAAGAACCAAGCCGATGATAAAGCCTGTCATGGCAATAAGCCCCAAAGATTTGTAACCTATGAGATAGCATTGTGCGAGCAGTTCCTTTATTTCATATGGTGGACGGAAACCTAATAGAAAGTAATTTTTGGTAAACTGTGTGATATTGCCTGTTTCCTGTAAAAAACTACGTATTTTAATCATTAACAAATTATTTTTTTAAATTAAAATATTTTTAGTCTACTTTTCCAATTGCTGTATTTTTTTATTGAGCCAATCCCTTATATCTTCATATACATATTCTTTAATATCCTCATTAAGTATTTCGTGTCGCATAGCAGGATAAATTTTTGCTTTAACATCTGTAAAACCATCTTTTTGCATTTGTGTTACCGTTTTTTCGACACCTTTTCCGAAGTCTCCTATGGGATCATCACCTCCGCTTACAAAAAGAAAAGGAAATTCTTTTGGTATTTTTTCTGCCCATTTTCTTTCCGTTGCCTGTTGATTTAGAGAAACTAATGCGCAAAAACCATTATTGGTAAAAGGTACTCCGCATAGGCTGTCCCGGCAAAATGATTCACGGTTGGATTTGCTGAGGCTTAGCCAACTGGTAAGGTCGCCATCTTTCTCGCCTTTAAAATGTTGATTATTAATTATTGAAAAAGTTCGGTTGATGAGTTTGCTCCTGTGTTTTGGTGCAATAATATTGCTGATGGACAGGAAAAATTTAGCCAAACCGATTCCGTTGATTTTTCCTCCCGTTCCCACGATGACCGCGCCTTTAAAATCAGCTTCCTGATTCTGAAGTAAGCATCTTGCAACGAAAGACCCCATAGAATGCCCCAATAAAAAGTGAGAAATGTTAGGGTATTTGTTTTCTAAAAATGCTGCCATCGTTGCTGCATCGTCTATCAGTTGCTGTTCGGGATTTTCTTTTTGAAAATAACCAAGTTCTTCCCGGTTTACCGCCGTTTTTCCGTGTCCGAGATGGTCGTATAATAGAACTGCAAAACCTTTGTTCGCCAGATATTCCGCAAAATTTTTATAACGACCGCTATGCTCCTGCATCCCGTGTAGAATGAGGACAGTAGCTTTCGGAGCTTCATTTATTGGTTCAAATAATTCATAAAAAAGTTGGTGCGTACCTGAGTTGGCAATTTTTTGCCTTTTTATATAGCCTGATGAATGTTTTGCCATAGTCGGTTGATTTTGTACAAAAATAAAAATTCTGCCCTTGATAAAAGCAAGAGCAGAATAAAGTTAGATAAATTGGTTATTATAGACAATCTCTTTTATCGGTTAAAGAGATACGCCTTTAGCAAGAAAGAACTTCGATAAAGTGTAAAGGCAGCTCTTTTTTTTATATTTAATTTCTGTAAGAGGTATGGATGGCTTTTGCCAAAACGTCTGGTTTTTTCCAGTGTTCTGTTACTGGTGTTACTTTTTTATCGAGGCCGAGTAGGGTATATACCGCGATACGTGCTGCACGTACCGAATATTCTTCTGTGAAAACCATATCTTCCGGTATTTCTACAAACTGACTAATCATTGCTAGGTTGGTGCTGCCTTCAGGAACAACTGCAGGGCGGTCTGCTTTAGCGTGCGGCTGAAACAAAGCATCGATATAAGGCATCATACACGGAATAACATTGATAACGCTATCTTTTATTTCCTGTTCGTGTTTTTCAAAATGCAAATGATGAATCAACTCTGTCAAAATTTCTTCGCCCGTGCAATCAATCATCGGCTTTTTCACATAATCTCCCACTGCATCTGGATATAATCCGTAGCCCCAAAGGATGGTAGTATCATCGCCTTGCGCTTTGAAATGCGGTTGTGCGGCCACCACAATTGACATTCGCCACGATGAATCTTTAAACGTCATCAAAGCTCCGCTGCCCGGTTTGTTTCCAGTGTATTCTTCAATAAGTTTCAGAAATTTATTTCCTTTGAATGTTGGCGTAAATGAATACCATTTTGTTTCGTCCGGTTTGGTAAAGAACGGGTCTGGGTTACCCAACGTGCCGGGTTTCTTGTTGGCAATTTTACGCCATAATGCAAAACTTGGCGGATTTGACGGCAAATATTTTGCAGGCGTGTAATAATCGCCGTTATTAGAATTGTCTGTAATACATCCGTTGGTAAAGAATACCAAATCGCCTTCATTTACGGTTATTTTCTCTGTGTTTCCTTCTGCATTGATGCATTCTATTTCCGTCACGGTAATGCCATCATCATCGGCAAAATCCAAATCGGTAACGGTTTTTCTTAATGAAAAGTCCACTTTATGCTGTTCCAAAAATGCCTTCAACGGTAAGATAACGGATTCATATTGGTTGTATGGTGTTCTGGTAACCCCCTCGAGTGTTTCGATTCTTGAAAATTCCAACAGCATACGTTTCATATAGCGTTGAAATTCAAAAATACTGCTCCATTCCTGCCAGGCAAAAGTGGTTTGCCACATATACCAGAAGTTGGTCGTAAAAAAATGATCGTCAAACCAATCACGAATAGTAATGTTGTCTAAATCATTTTCATCGGCAAAAAACAATTTCAAAAATTTCATCCGGTCCTGAGTGTTGAAACCCATATCCGTTACGGGTAAAATGTTTCCGTTCTTGTCAATCAACCGCGCCTTTGCATTGGTAGGATTCGCGTGGTCAAATGCCAGAATTTCGTCTTTTACGGAAATGTTCGGGACATCCAGAGAAGGGATACGGGATGTTAATTCCCAAAAGTTTTCATAGGTTTCTTCGTTGAGCATACGCCCGCCACGACAGATGAACCCTTTTTCTTTAGATCCCGCACCATCGTTGCTACCGCCCAAAATCGGCAGGGTTTCAATGATGTGAATGTTTTCGCCTTTAAAGTCACCGTCTTCTAACAGATATACGGCACCGGCAAGACTTGCCAATCCGCCTCCGATGAAATATGCATGTTTGTTCGAATTGCTCATATGATATTTTTTTTAGGTTATTTTTATATAATAAAGGTATTGATATACATTAATTCCTTGGTATCCCTAAATTCGAAAATCATATACGGAATTTCTTTTTTAAAAATGCTGTTGTCTTCGATACCTTTGGGGCGATATTGACGCATGCTTTTTAAAGAAACGGCCGAATGCAGAGGTAGAATTAAAGCCCGTTTCAAATGCAATCTGAGAAATATTTTTTTCTGGATAGCCGAGCAGAACGCATACTTCTTTTAATAAGGCCTCGTCAATAATCTGATGTGGCGTTTTGCCGGTCGCTTTTTTTACAATCAGAATAAGATATTTGTTGGTAATGAATAGCTTGTCCGCATAGTATTGTACGTCCTTATGCTGCAAAATATTTTCTTTCACCAATTCATTGAATTTAAAAAAAATATGATTGTTATCCTGTGGAGTGGGATATGCGTTGTCTTTTCTGCCTTCATCAGTTAGGACGGCAACTTCCAATAAAATATTAATAATAATAGTACGAACAATATCTTCTGTAAAACGACCATTTCTCGTGGTCTGCTGTTGAAGATAATCCAATAAATTGATTAAGTGCGTACTACTTGATTCGTTGGAAATTACTACGTTAAAGCTATTTTTATTGAATAGAGACAGATTCTCGATAAAAAATGGATTAGAAATGTTCTTGAGCAGGAAATTCTTTTCAAAGAAAAGAACTTTCAGACGGAAATCTTTGCTGTTATTTACAAATTTTATAATTGTTGATGGAGCAGATATCAGGAATCCGTTTTGGGATATCTTGTAATGCTGATTATCAATTTCTAAATCTATACTACCAGAAACACAGATGCAGAATGCATAAAAATCCATTCGGAAGAGTCTTTTTGGGAATTCAAAAATGAGTTTTCCTGACGATATAAAGTAAGGTTTCTCACAATGTACGTGATAAAAAGATAATATTTCTTTAATACTTTCGTAAGCTTTCATAGCTTCTTATTTAGTGGATTTATGCAGGAAGATATATTTTTCGCCTTATATTTATCTCGCTACAGCTCCTCTCTTTTAATCTTTCGGACTTTGTAAAATAAAACACTATAACTGGCAATGGCGCTTACTGTTCCTATGATTATCATTTTTATAACATAAGGATAGGTGAGGTCTACAGCGCCTTTTTCTATGATAAGTATTCTAAAGGCAGGCAGGAAATGCGTAAGCGGGATGATATTTGCAATATACTGAACCCAAACTGGCATTTGGCTGAGCGGCCAGGTAAATCCTGACAGGATAAAGCTGGGTGTGGCAATAACCATAAGGATTTCCGTAGCTTTCAGCTGGTTCGGAACAAGGATGCTCACCAAAATTCCTATAAAGCAGACCGAGATTACAAAAACACCCGCTATTAGGGTAAGCGGAAAAATGTTTTCATAAAAAGGAATTCTGAACCACTTCGTAAAACCCCAGTACATCAGCCATATCCCGAAGCTCATTATGAGATAAGGCACGATTTTAACCAGCATCAGCATAAATGCAGAACGGCTTTTATGTACCAGATATTTGAAAGTGCCGTTTTCAAACTCGGAAGCAAAAGAAAGAGCCAGTCCCAATAGTAATACCTGCTGAAGCACAGTAGCCAAAACACCAGGCCACAAAAAATACATATAGTTGGTGCTTCTGTTGTTCTTTTTTATAAATGTGGTTTTAAATGGCTCATACTGACTCATCAGCAAATTTTCCGGAACTCCTTGTTTACGTAAGGTTTCGACCTGTGTTCCTGCTTTGAGGGTTCCTAAGACCAGCTGAAGGGCTGATGAAGAATAATTTGCGGTCAATACATTTGCTGTATTGACTATGGTAGTGACTTCAGGATATCGTTTTGTAAGCACATCTTTCTCAAAATCTTTTGGAATAATAACGACGCAGGTTGCATCTTTCTCAATCATCAAACGATTGAGGTTTGTCTCATCAAACTGCAGCCTTGCAACAGACAAAACTTCGTTGTCATTCATCATTTCGATTGCTTTCCGGCTGAGTGCGCTTTGGTCATAATCTACCACTATGATTGGTAAATCTGTCACTTTCCCTTTGCTGTACACATATCCCAACAAAACACCGTACATCAAAGGAGCCCCAATAAACAAAATTCGGAGAACCTTGTTGCTCCAGAACAAACCGAACTCCCGTTTGATCAGATTGAGAAATGTTTTCATTATTAAGGTTTTAGCGTTACTGTTGTTTTGCTTAGGATATCGTTTGCTTGTTGGATGTTAATAGGGTCTATTAATATTTCATACAAAGCGTCCTGCACTTCATAATCAGGATATGCTGTAGCAATATTAGCATAGGCACCTATTTGTTTTATATTTCTGATTTTCCCTTTGATATCCCGATTTTTGTAAGGTATATGCACATTGATTTCTTTTCCTTCTGCATAATTTGCCAATTGACTTTCAGGAATAGTAAAACGGAAATATATGGAATTATTAAGAGAACCTTTGAAAAGCGTATATCCTGGTAGTGCCAGTTCCCCCAGCTTCAATGTGATCGATTCTATTTTCATATCCTGTGGTGCAATGATATACCTTTCTTTCTCGGCAACCTGTACTTCTTCCAAAGCTCCCTGTGCACGGTCTTTTTGTCCCAACGCCATTGTTTGCTGTTCTATGCGGACCCCGTTTTTAACATCGGCAATTTCTGCATCTACGGCTATCATTTGTGATTTGGCTCCCTGATACTTTGCGAATACTTCATCATATTGCTGTTGCGGAACCAATGAATCCTTTACCATGGCATTCATTCTTGCCAGGGATTTTTTTGCAAACTCATATTGCTCTACCAAAGCCGATTTTTTGGCATAGAGCTGTGCCAACTGATTGGCAGTAGCACCGTGTACACTCATATCGTACTGTGCCTGAGCAGATTTTACGGCACCCTGTGCCTGTGATTTTTTTGCGTCTACTTCCGGGATTTCCAATATCGCCAATGTATCTCCCTTTTTTACAAGAGCTCCCTCGCTGATCAGAATTTTATCTATCCTGCCTGCTATTTTGCCTACTACTGCAATCTCTTCCCGCTCGGTTTTTCCCTGGATGGTTTGTGATACTTTCGGTTTATTCTCACAAGAAGCTAAAATGCCTGCAATGCTGAGTATGTAAATAATTTTTTTCATTTTGCTTAGTTTTGGATTTTAATAAAGTTTGATAATTTTCCCGATGCACGGTAAACTTCAATAGCAGCATTCCGCTGTTCAATCACGGTTTCTACTTTGTTTAAGGATTCTTTGTATATATCATTTTCCGCTCCAAGGCGTTCAGTGACGTTAATAAGCCCTAATCTGTATTGCTTTGATGCTATTTCATTATTATTTTGTGCTATTTTTTCCCTTTGGATCGCAATATCTACCTTATGTAACGTGGTATTGTATTCTACCTTGTTTTTTTCCAATTCAAGATCTACTTTTTCTTTGGTGTCAGCCAGTTTATTTTCAACCTGGGCGAGTCCTATTTTGGCTTCGTCTATTTTATGTTTACGTTCAAATCCGCTGAAGAGTTCCCATTTCACAGCCACGCCCAACATCCAGTTAGGATGTAGTGTCAATTCATTTAGTTTCAAATTGGCGGTCGTATTTAATTGTTCAATCGGCACTTTTGTATTGGCATTATATAATGATGCATAGCTATATCCCGCAAAAGCCCCAACTGTGGGAAGAAGGCTTCCTTTTTCTTTTTTAAGGGCATATTCGGAAGCTTTTTTGAAAGATTCCAGTGCTTTTATCTCATTTCGTTCTGCTGTGCTCAGGCTGTCCAAAATAATGATGGGTTCCAACTGATGATTAGTTTTAAGAATTTCTTCTTCAGAAAGATTGGTGGACTGTTTTATCTTGAGTATCAAAAGTTTTCTTTTATTTTGAACATCTGCACGTTTGGAAGCCAATTCCAGAGTGGAGAGTTTGATTTTATCTCGGTCATAAGGAATTGCTAACCCTTCGGATATTGCCTTTTCTACTCTTTCTTTTTCCTTATTCAATCTCTTTTCGCTGTTATCGATGAGTGTTTCGGCGGTTTCAAGAAGTTTGAGACGGTCAAAGCTCCCTATGATATCTTTTATGACCTCATCTTTCTGATTTTCCATCATAAAAGCTGTGCCTGTATTTTTTTCTTTGAGAGCCTTGGCTCCATTTAGGATTTGTCCGCCACTGAACAGTACAGCTTTTGCGGTAAGACCTCCATAAAGGATATTCGCATTTGTGCTGAAATCGGAAGATCCCGCAAAAACCGGATATCCTGTGACGGGTAAGTTCAAGGTAGCTAAATCCAATTTTGCATCGCTGCTGATGTAGGAATACAACCCTGCAGCCTCGATCTTCGGTATGTATTTGGCCAATACACTTTTACGCTCCAATTCTAATTTTTGTAATTCAAGATCTTGATTCCTTATTTCAGTGTTTTTTTGCAATGCCTTTCCGATAGCGTAATCCAAATCCTTACTTATAAGAATCTGTGCTTTTGTGATAGTGCCGAATAGGATCAAAGTAATGGCTAACGTTATTTTTTTCATACCATTTCGTTTTGAATATTTTTTTGAATATGCTGAAAGAAGTTTTTTATCTCCATGATTTGATTTTCTGAAAGTCCTTTGGTTGCCCTTTCGGTTACATTGTTAACAATATACATTACTTTTTCCTCTATCTCCTTTCCTTTATTTGTTAAATATATCAGGTTTTGCCTTCTGTCGGTAAGGTGGGGCCTTCTTTCTACGTAGCCTTCTTTTTCCAATTGGTCGATAAGTCTGGTTATACTGGGCTTATCCCTGTGGGTAAAATCTGCTATTGCCTGTTGTGAACATCCATCTTCTTTCCATAGCGGTACCAGCACCGACCATTGTTCCCGGGTCAGGTCAATATTATTCAATTTGAATTGCTGACCCAAAAAACGATTAAACAGCATAGGTACATTGCCAGTAAGCAGATTGTATCGATCTTGTTCAGTTAATATTTTTTCAGCTTTCATATAAAAATTATTTATTGAACAAAGTTAATTAAACAATAGTTGTTGTTGCAACTAATTTATATTAAATTTTTTTAAATCTTAATATGATGAATTTCCAGATGGAATTTCTTACCGATGCCGTTCAACAGACGGGTTATTTAAGTTTGCCATTTCACAGGGTTTATTTTAATGATAATTCGGTTCATCAGGAAACGTTGCCGGATAAGAGGTTTAAACTTCCGGTTGGTGTGAGAGCGAATTATTTTCTTGGAGATAAAGTGATTCTGAGAGCGTACTACAGATATTACACCGACGATTGGGGTTTGAAATCGAACACTGTAAGTCTGGAAACACCTGTTAAAATCTCACCTTTTGTTTCTGTTACGCCTTTTTACAGGTATTATTCGCAAACTGCAGCGAAATATTTTTCACCTTACCAACAACATACGGCTTTCGACGATTATTACACGAGCAATTATGATTTGTCTAAATTCAACAGTAATTTTTACGGTGCAGGAATTAGATTTAATCCTAAAAATGGTCTGTTTGGAGTACAAAGGTTGAATATGTTGGAAATCAGGTATGGCCATTACACGAAATCTGTCGGGATGACTTCTGATATTATTTCGTTAAATTTAAGATTCAAATAGAATTGTAATACTTGACTTGTTGAATGATATTTGACAAGTAATTTTTTAAACGAGTAAAGTATGCATCATCAAGTAGAAAAACATTACGTCAATAGAGTAGGATGGCTTCGTGCAGCGGTTTTGGGTGCGAATGATGGCTTGTTATCAACGACGAGTATCGTGATTGGAGTTGCGGCTGCTTCTCCGGATAGAAATACGATAATTCTTGCCGCATTAGCCGGAATGATTGCTGGAGCAATGTCGATGGCTGCAGGTGAATATGTTTCTGTAAGTTCGCAGGAAGATACCGAAAAGGCGGATTTATTGAGAGAAAAAAGTGAGCTTAAAGAAATGCCGGAAGTAGAGCTGAAAGAATTGGCTAAAATCTATGAAAAGCGCGGTGTAAGTAAGGAAACTGCTCTACAAGTGGCGACAGAACTTACTAATCACGATGCTTTGGCAGCTCACGCTCATGATGAATTAGGAATTAACGAAATCACACAGGCAAAACCTTTGCAGGCGGCCATGGCTTCGTTTGCTTCTTTTGGTTTGGGAGCGTTGCTTCCATTTGCGGTTTCACTTTTGGCACCTATCAAACAAATGGTCTATTTCCAATACGGATTTTCCATTATGTTTTTGATGATTTTGGGAGCGATTTCTGCGAGAACAGGCGGTTCCAAGATGGGAATTGCCATTTTGAGAATTTGCTTTTGGGGAACTGTCGCAATGGGCGTTACGGCTTTGATTGGACATCTTTTCGGAGTTTCTGTGGCGTAAGTAATATTATTAAATAAAAAATAAAGACTGTAGTTTTGGATTACAGTCTTTATCTATTTAAGATTTTAATGAGGTAATTTTTCTCTGAAATAACCATACACCCAAGTTCCCAAAATGGCACTTGCCAAAGTTACGATAACTGCTAATGCTCCGGTTCCGATTTGTGCAAAAAGAGGTCCAGGACAAGCTCCTGTAATTGCCCAGCCAAAACCGAAAATCAATCCGCCATAGATTTGCCCTTTGTTAAATTTTTTTGGCGCAATTTTGATGGGTTCGCCATGAATGGTTTTAATGTTGAACTTTTTGATGAGCCAAACGGAAATCATTCCTGTGAGAATTGCAGTTCCAATCACGCCATACATATGAAAAGACTGCAAACGGAACATCTCCTGAATTCTGAACCAACTTATAACTTCCGCTTTTACAAATACAATCCCGAAAATAATTCCGACGATGAGGTATTTGAGATTTTGGTACCAGTTGTGTTTCAGTTCACTTTCGTTAACGCAAATGGTGTCCTGATGACGTATATCTTCTGTTTCTTTTATCATTTTTAAAATTATTAAAGTGAAAGAATAATCGGCAGAATGACATTTGCCATTAAAAAACCTCCTGCCATAAAGCAGATTGCTGCAATAAGCGACGGTAATTGTAAATTGGATAATCCCATAATAGCGTGACCGCTGGTGCAACCTCCTGCATATCGGGTTCCGAAACCTACGAGAAAACCTCCGACTACCATTGTAATGAAACCTCTCAAAGTTAACAGACTTGCAAAATTCATCAGCTGAGCGGGAACGAGATTGCTGAAATCCGTAATTCCGTAAGTCGCTAATTCTGCTTTCAGTTTAGGATTTACCGAAATTTCTGCGTTGTTGATGAGATAATGAGAAGCGATTATTCCACCCAGAAAAATTCCGAAAACGAAAAACAGATTCCATAATTCTTTCTTCCAGTCATATTTAAAAAAACTGATATTCGCAGGAATACAAGCCGCACAAATATGTCTCAAAGAAGAGCTTATTCCGAAAGATTTATTCCCTAAAATCAGCAAAACAGGAACTGTAAGGCCGATGAGAGGTCCTGCAACATACCACGGCCAAGGTTCTTTTATTAATTCTAACATTAATTTTATTTTTATTTTAAAACTTTACTCTGACAAACAAAATCGCTTTTCGGAACTGCCGTTTTTGCAATTTCGCCAAAACCACCTGCAATTTCGCTAAAATTCCTGTATCCTCTTGCCTGCAAAATACTCGCAGCCATCATACTTCTGTATCCTCCTGCACAATGTAAGTAGAAATGTTCTTTAGAATCTAATGTGTTAATCCATTGATTGATATAAGCTAAAGGCTTGTTGAAAGCTTCATCCATATGTTCTGCACTGTATTCGGATTCATTTCTCACATCGATAATTTTTACCTCTTTTCCCGAGATTTCTTTCTCAAATTCCTTAGCAGAAATTCTATTCACAGTATCGATTTCTTTACCGCTGTTTTTCCACGCATCGAAACCGCCTTTTAAAAAACCAATCACATTATCAAAACCTACACGACTCAATCTTGTAACTGCTTCTTGCTCCTGATTTTCGTCTGTAATCAATAAAATCGGTTGTTGTACATCTACAATAAGAGCTCCAACCCAAGGTGCAAAATCTCCGTCTAAACCAATATTTACAGATTGCGGAATGAGGCCTTTAGCAAAATCATTATTGTTCCGTACATCTAACAATAAAGCTGCGGTGTGTTCCGCGGTTTCTTCGAATTCGTCAGGAAACAATGCGTGAAGTCCTTTAGATAAAACTTCATCAAAACTTTCGTAGCCTTTTTTATTCATCGCAACATTCACCCCAAAATAAGCAGGTGGCGGCAGAAGCCCATCTGTAACTGCTTTTATGAAGCTTTTCTTATCTTTTTGGTTAAGCGCATAGTTTGTTTTCTTCTGATTTCCTAAGCTGTCAAGCGTTTCTTTCTGCATATTTTTTCCGCAGGCAGAACCTGCTCCGTGCGCTGGATATACAATAATATCATCTTCTAATGGCAATATTTTTTCGTATAAACTGTCGTAAAGCAAACCTGCTAATTCTTCCTGCGTAAGATTCGCCGCTTTTTGAGCCAAATCCGGACGACCGACGTCACCCAAAAACAAAGTGTCTCCACTGAATAGTGCTGTTTCTTTTCCTTTTTCATCCATTAATAAAAAAGACGAACTTTCCATCGTATGACCTGGCGTGTGAAGCACTTTTATTTTGATATTTCCCAATTCAAAAACCTGATTGTCTTCTGCAATAATAGTTTCAAACTCTGGTTTTGCGGTTGGTCCGTAGATGATTGGTGCCTTTGTTTTTTTACTTAAATCGACATGACCGCTCACAAAATCTGCATGGAAGTGGGTTTCAAAAATATACTTTAAAACAACGCCGTCTTTTTGCAATCTTTCGATGTAAGGCTGGGTTTCTCTTAACGGGTCAATAATCGCTGCTTCTCCGTTTGAAACAATATAGTAAGCTCCCTGGGCAAGACATCCGGTATAAATTTGTTCTATATTCATTATTCTATTTTTTTAAATTTTTTATTGATACAAAGTTCTCGGTTTAGAAATTTCTGTACCGCTACTTTTGTTACATAAGTATTTTAGATGAATAATTCTTTCACAATAATGTAAATGCCCATTATCAAAATAAACCATCCAAAAGCGGGTTTCAGTTTTTCTCCGTCAATCTTTTTCGAAAGTTGAGCACCAATAATTATCCCGATAATGGCGATGGAAGAAATAGTAGCCAGAAGTTTCCAGTCGATTTCGATATTTTTTATAGATAAGAAAAAACCGATAAGAGAATTGAGAGAAATAATCACCAGAGAAGTTCCAATGGCTACTTTCATTGGTGTCTTCAGCAAATTAACGAGTGCGGGAATAATCATAAATCCACCACCTGCGCCGACAAGTCCGGTAAGAATTCCCACTACAAAGCCTTCACCTGCGGCCAAAATTGTTTTGTTTTTATCAATTTCTACAGCCTGTAATTCTAATTTTGGACTTTTTTTAATCATTTTATACGATGCTAAAATCATTAAACCAGCAAAAATGAGAAGCAGAAAAATATTCTTGGTCACCACAAAATTGCTGATGCTGAAAACTTCATCAGGAATAAGTGGAACAAGATAATTTCGGGTTAGAAAAATTGAAATAATAGAAGGGATTCCAAAAATGAAAGCTCTTTTCAGATTGACCAGACCTTTTTTAAAGTAAGCAAAAGAACCTACAATACTGCTGATTCCGACGATGAAAAGTGAATATTCAGTTGCTAAAAATGCATCCAATCCAAAAAGATAGACTAAGACCGGAACGGTAAGAATACTTCCTCCACCGCCAATTAATCCTAAAGAAATCCCAATTAAAACTGAAGCGATATAGCCAAAAATTTCCATTTGCTTTTATTTATGATGCAAAATTGAAAATCTTGTAGAACACGTACCGCTACTTTTGTTACATAAGAATAATTAATTTTCTGAAAGTGTGATTTTGTTACGTCCAAGTTTTAATTTTCCTGAATCTTCGAGTTGTTTCAAGAGTCTGGAAACCACCACTCTTGCCGTTCCCAATTCGTTGGCAAGCTGCTCGTGGGTTATAATAATAGTTTTTGAACTAAGGTTTGACGATTTTTTATACAATAAATTAAGAAGTCTTTCATCTACTTTTTTAAAGGCTATGGCGTTGATAATATCAAGCAATTCTTCAAAGCGTTTGTGATACAGTCTGAAAATATAGTCGAGCCATTCGGGATATTCTTTAATAAAAAGCGAAACTTTATCCACCGGTAAAAACAGAATTTCGGCATCTTCTTCCACTTCGGCTTTTACGATGCTTTTTTCTTTATGCATACCGCCAAGAAAAGACATAATACAGCTTTCTCCGGCTTTGATGTAGTACAGCAAAATCTCCCGACCATCTTCCTCGGTACGCATTACTTTTATCATTCCCTTCATCACAATAGGAATAGAGCGGATAGAAGCGTTTTCATCGAGAATGATGTCGCCTTCGCGGTAGGCCTTTGTAATACCGTTTTGGTAGAGTTTATCCAGCAAATCTTTTGAATTAGGAAATTCTTTTAATAAAACGGGGTTGTTCATTTTTTTCAATTAGGAAATAAAATTATGTAAATTTCTATTAACACAAACAAGAAATAGCGCCAACTGTCTTCCGCAGGCGCCATTTGGCTGTTGGTGAGCTCCAAAGGAATTTATTCAAATCATTTATTGACAGATATAGATAACATTTTGAGGATATTATATGATGTTTAAATTATAATTCAACGTGAATAATTAAAACAAAATCTCCGTTTTTTGTGATGATCTGGTGAAATTCTATTGATATTGAATTGATACAATAAAGTATATCGTCGCTTAAAATCATATCAGAAAGCTTTAGCGTTAGAACCAAATTCAGAAGCTGCAAAAACAATGATTCAGAAATTAGAAACCATTAAATAAAAAAATGGTTAGTAGTTTAGTTTCCGTTGCGTGCTACGAATGCAACGGATTTAACTGGTCTAAGATAAATCAATGCCAATAGTAAATACACCTGCAATGCAAACACATTTAGATTAAATAGTGTTTTTTGGTGATTCAATATAAAAATGTTCATTCTATATCTCTTTCTTTTCTCCATTATGCAAAACTCTGTAATATTTATTTCCTTCAATCAACAGACCTTCTGATTTTTGGTTGGGAAGACTTTTAGAGTAATCTTTTGGGTGTTTTACATCAATTCCTATTACTTTTTCTTTGTATTTTCTATTGACTTTTGATTGTAGTGTATGCCCAACAACGATTGATTTTGCACTGAATTTATTTAATCCTCGTTCTACTTCTTCCTGGGTCAAATTATCTTTAAAATAACCTCTGTACCAAGCAATTCCTTTGTGAGAAGAAATTAACAATTGCTCCAAGTTTTTCTGCGGATTCGGATAGTAAGGTTTATAATAATTGCTACGGATAATTTGATTGATATCGTCCAGATTTGTTTTATAACCTGCTAAATCTGGATGTATTCCGCCGTGGGCAAAGAGAATTCCGTTGATTTTTTCAATCGCGTTTTTGCTCGACATCCATTTTCCAAGATGGGAATTAATTCCATATAAATCGGTTTGTTTTTTCTTTAGGATAGAAGAAACGTGATAATATTTCGGTGAAGTATTTTCAAAATTTCCCTGCATATTTTTCAGTTCGTGGTTTCCCAAAATGTAATGAACATTTCCACCTTTTTCTTTTGCTTCTTGCTCCAATTTGTAAATAAACCAAAGAACTTGCGTAGTAGAAAAATCCCTGTCCACAAAATCTCCAAGCAAAACAAGATGTCCATTTCCAAATGTCCAATTTAGCTTATTGTCAACGACTTTATTGGTAATCAAAAAATCACGAAAAGTTTTAAAACCGCTTTCAATATCAGAAATAGCTAAAATTTTAGAGTTGTCATTATAGGTATTTTTCGGGATTTCGATTTTGTTGTTGATGGTAAATTCAAATCGTGTTGAATCTAATGGAAAATAGCAATAGGTTGAGATTTTTGAATCCAAAGGATAATCTTTTTGGTGTAAATAAAATCCATCATCTTGATTTCCTCTGACGTAATTTTCAGTTACAACGCTGTCATTTTTATCAAAAATATATGGGCCATCTTTATCCCAATTCATCATTTCAGGATTTTCTGCATACCGAAAACTGGCTCCGTGATACAACCCAAATGAGATTGCCAAAACACCAAGTATCAGAAAGGTAACTACAATATGTTTTAAATATCTAAAAATTCGTTTTTTCATTTTCTTTAATTTTAATTTCAGCAAACCTAAAAAAGCTGATTCCGTTTTCAAAACCTTTGTGACAAACGACTTCTGCAATTGGACAAACAGTATTTGCATCAACTCAAATTGCTTTTATCACTCATTTTCAAAGGTTCAAAACATTGTAAGGGTTGTTTGTCAACGTTATTGCGCTGGGCAATTTATAGTTGTAATATTGCAGTATGATGATTCTGAAAAAAAATAATAAATGGATTGTGATTGCGCTTTTATTAATGGCAATTGTTCCTGTAATAATCACGGTTTATGAAGTGATTTTTACGGGAGATAAATCCGTTATGTTTTTAGGAAATTACCATCCAAATGTCGTATTTCTTGTTGTTTTTTATTACTTGTTTCTATTTAGTTTGGGTGTTTTTTGGCTAGTTCGTCAGATTATTTTTATTTCCAAACTGAAAAACGAAAAAACCAAAGCCGAATTAATGCTTTTGAAAAGCCAGGTCAGTCCGCATTTCTTTTTCAATATGCTCAATAATTTGTACGGTATGATTGCAAAAGACCCCAAAAAAGCACAAGAATTGATACTGAAACTTTCAGATATGATGCGCTACAGCATTTATGAAGGCGAAAAAGAAACAGTTACAATACAGGAAGAAATTGATTTTTTGAAAAACTATATCGAACTCCACAAAATGCGTTACCACAAACAGATAAACGTTGATTTTAAATGTAAAATTGATGAAAATCGGAAAGTTGTTCCACTGCTATTTATCATTCTTTTAGAAAATGCGTTCAAACACGGCGTAGAAAATTTAAGAGAGGATGCGTATATAAAAATGAGTTTGACTACATCTCAAAAAGAAATATGTTTCACCATTGAAAATAATTATGATAAAGCCGAAAACCAATCAGGAATTGGCTTGAAAAACTTGAAAAGAAGATTAGAATTAATTTATCCCAATCAATACGAATTGACTTTTTCGGAAACAGAAAATGTATATCAAGCCCAACTAATTTTAAAACAATTATGATAAGCTATTTAATCATCGATGATGAACATATTGCCCACGACATCATTAAAGGATATTGCGATTTATTGCCGAATATGCAGTTGATGAAAAACTGTTATGATGCTTTGGAAGCCTTTGATTATCTGAGCAAAAACAAAGTAGATTTAATTTTTTTAGATTTGAACATGCCTGTTTTGAAAGGTTTTGAATTTCTGAAAATCTTGCAAAACCCACCCAAGGTAATCGTAACAACTGCTTATCAGGAATTCGCTCTGGAAGGATATGAATACAACATTTCGGATTACCTGCTAAAACCTTTTGGTTTTGAACGGTTTTTAAAAGCTGTAAATAAAGCGATTGGTTCTGTTAATCAAAAGGTTGTAACTAATGAAAAAAGTGAGGGTTCTAACCGAATTTTTGTCCAAAGCAATAAAAAACACATTCAACTGGAAACAGAAAATATTTTATACATAGAAGCAACGGGCAACTATACCAAAATAATAACCACGACTGAAACCATTACCATTCGTGAAAAATTTTCTACTTTTTTAGAACAATTGCCCAAAAACGATTTTGTGCAAGTTCATAAATCATTTGCCGTTGCTCCAAAGCAGATTAACAGTATAGAAGGAAACATTATATTTATTTCAAATTACCAAATTCCAATTGGGAAAATGTTTAAGATAAATATTTTAAAATTGTTAAGATAGTTTATCTGTTACATTCTTTATCTCGCCAATTTAAGTTCAACAAAACCCAATGAGGCAATAATAATTATTGGAATTGCTTGATAATATTTTGAACGTATTATATGGTATTTAAGCTATGTTTTGCTAAGCAAAAATCCTAAAATATCTTATCGTACTTTGGACTTTTCTCCTAATAACAATGCGTAATCAAGTTTGCAAAACTATTTTTTACTATATACTTAAACGTACCAGACCTATTTTTACACTGAAAAATTAATTTTACTTCTCTATGAACAATAAAATTAATTTTTTTGTTTTGTGGAAAAAAATATCTTTTGAGGAAATGCAATTATCCCACTTATCTTTTCGATCGGATGCAAAATAAAGTTGAGACACTATGATACCCTGTAGATAATTTTTATATGTTTACCGCAATATGTATTTTTATGCTCATCACTAATTGAGTCGAGAACTTTATTCCAATGAGCAAACCAAACAGACATAGAAACCACATTTTAGAAACAGAGTCCAACAAGTTTTATAATAATTATTTGCCGAATGAATGGTTTGCAGATAAACCAGACCACGACTATGGAATAGATTACATAACCCACATATCTGTAAATGGACAAGTGACAGGATTAAATTTTTCTGTACAATTAAAAAGCAAAGAGAAAGAATCTAACAAAGAACATGTTTCAATATCTATTAAACAGTCAACATTAGGATTGTTTAATACTAAACTTGAACCTGTCTTGCTGGTTGCATACGTGCAAGAGGACAAGGAAGCTTATTGGTATTGGTACAACGATTTAAATCTTGACCTAACTAAAGTACAAAAAATGGTTAGGATTAATATTCCAAGGGCTAATAAGTTAAGTCAGATTGATTGGAATGTTGTTACAAAATATGTTCAAGATATTTTTAGCATAAAAACATTAATTGACGGCGTAAGAGCATTAGAATATACAGAATTGTCGAATACAGAGGTTTTAGCTTGGCGAAATTATTATGCTGGTAAATATGAGGATGCTTCTTTCTATTTTAGAAGCCTTTTAAAGGAAGAACATAAAAATTATGTAGTAATACTTGAAGGTTTGGCACATAGTCAATATATGTCCTTTAATTACAAGGATGCATTACAAACGATTAATAAATGTATTGAAAATGCTGGTACAGAAAATCAATATTTAACAAAAGCTTGTATTTTGGCAGAAGATGGTGCTGCAACAGGAAGCAAAGGCAAGCTCATTGAAGCGAAAAATATTTTTTATAAGTATCTTTTAGAGGGAAATGATAATGAAGTTAGACATTACAATTTTGCTAATACTTTAAAAAGTTTGGGTAAACTGGAAGAAGCTGTTCAACAATATAAACTATGCTTAAAGATAAATCCAAACAATGCCCAAGCATGGAAAAATTTAGGCTCAATATACTATGACTTACATAATCATGAGGAAGAAATTGTTTGTTATGACAAAGCTTTAAAAATTAATCCCAAACTTCCACAGGCATTATTTAGCAAAGGTGTAACCCTCTCTCATATTTATAAAAAACATACCGAGGGATTATCCCTCATGTTAAAATCAAATGAACAGGAAGAAGAAATGATGAATGGATATCCGGTTGGATATTTTTGGATTGCATATACTTATGAGAAACTCGGTAAGATTGATGAATCATTATACTTTATTGATAAAGGTTTGAGCATTGATCCCGAGAATTTATTTATGCTTGATTTTAAAACTAATTTATTAGCTTCTAATTTTGAGAAAGATGATAATTTAAAGAATACTGCTATTGAATTTTTTGAATATCGACTTGAATTAGATAACCATTTCAAAAGCTTATACTATTTGATTAAAGCTAAAGAAATTCATGACGAAAAAACAATTCTTGTATTGCTTAAAAAGTATACTCCAATCGTCAAATTTGCTGATTCAAGTACACTTACAAAATGTGTGTTAAAATTACAAGACTTATTAAAATTTCTATTGCATTATGATAAATATTTAACCCTTCGACAAACTTATCCATTGAACAGGTATCTGAATCATCTTATGTCCCAAAATCACTCAATATCGTCAGAATTTTATGAGATAATGGATTTGATTTTTGCAAAAGGTTTTAGTGATGCTATTGAAGAATATTATAAAGTTGGAAATATGAATCTAATTGGCGAAGCGATATTGAACGCACTGTCTTTTTTGCCTAGTGCCATTTTTGAACTGATTCCCGATGAAGAATACACTCAAGATGAAGCAGTAGCAATAATGACGCATACTTATTTAGAATATCCTAATATAGCAGTTCGCGAATTTGGTATTCAAGTAGGATTAATTAGTGCGAATTTCGGATTTGAAAAAGTAGACCCTGCAGATATATTGTCTGATTCTTGGTATGAAGAGTTTAGAGAAAATACTTTAATCTACATAAACCGAAGGCTAAAGCTTTTAAAAGAGGAATAAGCGTTAATAACAAAAGAACAACTAATAAGTATATATTTTATGGGTAATATATATTAATTTTATTTCTATCGCTTTGGTCTAAAGTGATAAATCTAAAAAAAATAGGAAATTTTTATCTTTGATAGTCTGTGGTTTAGTGAAATATATAACTCGAAAATTATCTTTTTTTTGGAAAAACTAAAAAAAGGCATATATCCGCTCTCTCAAAAAAATGAAAACCTGACTCTTCATTTAGCCGAATTAATTGTTATTATCTCGCTTATGGGTACGGGTATCAAGATCGAACTTAAATTTTCTTTCAAGAGCTGATCATCACCATTGATACTGGTAGGTTTTACCATGTTATTATGTATTGGTGCAGCAACGGCAACGGGGTATTATTTTTTAGGTTTAGGTTTAGGTCTTGCGTCGGCAGTATTGCTGGGTACTGTTATTGCTCCAACCGATCCTGTTCTCGCATCGGATGTACAGGTGGGGCCTCCAAATGAGGGAATGAAATCAGAGACCAAATTTGCGCTCACATCAGAGCCTGGACTAAATGACGGAGTAGCTTTCCTTTTAATAGTAAGACCTGTCTTTGGATGGCTGGCATTGAATTCATCAAAAATGAAAAACAAAGAAAGGCTGGCGATCGGATTTTGGCATCCGTGGAATGGGTTCGATATTCTATCTTGCATTTGCTTTCAGCAAATATAATTTTGACCATCAGGATGAATTGTGGGCTGCTGTTTCTTTAACGATCCTCTTTTCAATTTTGATTCATGGCCTTACGGCGACGCGTGTCATGGAATATCTTAAAAGAGAAGCATAGGATCAGTAATACAGGGTTCTACAGAAAAGAGCCTCACATTTTAAGAAATACATTGTTCCTGACCACAGTAACGTATCCTTAGCGTATTGATGGCCTTGAATTCAATTACAATGATTTTGAATCTACATAATAAATTCTCTGTAATACTAAATGATATATTAGCGCACCTGAAAAGTAGCAGATAATATCCATAAAATCAGCTGTATATCTTGCTGATAGTAACGGACATATAATTTCAAATACAATGGTCAGATTAAGTGCTGCTCCCAGCAAAAACTTCAGATCCGGTCTCCAATCCGGATAATAGGTGAGCTTCATGATTTTCATTGTAGTATAGCTGAACATAGGGACACTGTATAGATCAGTAAGATGATCATTGAGAGGTACGATTATTCCATTCCTTCTCAGTAATGCGATAATTCCCCAAATGATAAGCCCTCCAATAAACCAATATGAAATATTTAAATTTTTAAACATGCATTGCGCCTAAGATGATGCTCAAGATAATTTGAATGACTTTTAAAAAAATATTGACATCAGGTTTCTGTCTGTCTTCAGCTGAATTATCTTTACTTTCGCTGTCTTCGTAATTAAATAATTGCTTTCCTTCCATTTTTTTTCTCAATCATAACAAAATTCATTCCTACTCCAATTGTCTACTAATAGGTACATAATTTAAGATCCTTTTGATAGTAATGTTTAATTGGAGTATCCTTTCAGCAACTGCCTGTAACTCATTAAAATCGATGATTTCGAAATAAACCCTAGGAAGATATTCTGCTGATCGACGACAGGCAAGCTCCACGTACCCGTATTGTCAAAGACCTGGAGAATCTCTCTCGGCTTATCTTCGGGATGGATGAAAGCTGCCGGGGCTCTCATTATTTTTGTTATCGTAAGCGGCAAATAATTTTCATCATTGAAAAAATAAGGTCTGATATCGTCTAAAGTTAAGATACCTCTCAACTTTTTATCATTATCGATAACTGCAAAAAAATTCTTGTTCCCGTTCTTAACTAAATCAGACAATTCTTCTATTGAAGCATTTTCATTAATTGTTTGGGAATATCTATCAATGAAATCTTCTGTATGGAGTGAGAAAAGAAGATTCTCGTCATGCTGATTCGTAAAAATCTTACCCTGGTCGGCCAAAGATTTTAGTTCTGGGGATATTGGTGAAAACCATTTTGCAATGAGATAGGAGATCACTGAAACGATCATCAAAGGTATAAAAAGGTCGTATCCAAAACTGGACTCAGCAATTAGAAAGATGGCAGTTAGCGGGGCGTAAAGGACACCACTCATCGCACCGGCCATTCCTACCAGAACTAAGTTTGATACAGGAACGTCCTTAAAGCCGATCTGCTGGCAGATTACGGCAAATCAAAATCCGACGGTTCCTCCTGCAAAAAGTGATGGTGCAAAATTACCTCCATTTCCACCGCTGAAAATGGTGAAAGATGTTGAAAAAGCTTTTAACAGACATACACAAACCAGAAATACAATGATCGTCTATTCTTTGATATCAAAGTATCTAAAGAGACTGTTTTCAATGATCGAGTTTGTACTGCCATTGGTAAAGGCCTTGACTGTGTCATACCCTTCGCCGAATAGTGGCGGAAAAAGCACGCAGAGTAACGATAGGATGGCACCGCCCAGCATTGCCTTCCGCAATCTGGACATTTTCAAACCTTTTATAAAATGCTCTACCTTTTGGGTAACCATTAAAAAATATCTTGCATACAGTCCTGTGACAATACCTAATATAAGATAGTAGGGAAGATTCCTGTAATCAAATGCTTCTCTGGTATGGAACCTAAAAAGGATATCTTCCTGAAGCAGAATTCTGGATAAGAGGCTACCACATACCGCAGCAACTACCAGCGGGATAAAATCCGTAAAGACCACGCCTGTCAGTAGGATTTCAAAGGCAAACATGACCCCTGCGATAGGAGCGTTGAAAGCCGAGGCAACACCAGCTGTGGCTCCGGCTGCCAAAAGTAGTGTTCGTTCCTTGTAATTCAGGCGGTAGGTCTGCGCGTAATTGGAACCAATGGCCGCACCAGTCACAGCGATAGGGCTTTCTAAACCGGCAGATCCTCCGAGGCCTACGGTTATTGCGCTTTGGACAATTTGTGAATAGGTCTTCACGGATGAGACGATACTCGAATTCTGAGCGATCTCATACAATATGGCACCTATCCCTTTTCTGTCCTGTCCTTTGAATATCGTCAATACGATGCTGGTTGTCAATACGATTCCCAAAAACGGAAAAATGATATAGAACAGGATCTGATATTCAAAATGAACCTTGTTCGTGATAAAGAAATGGATATTGTGTACTATTGTTTTCAGCAGGACACCAGCCAGACCTGCTGTACAGCCCACTAGAATTCCGGAGAGAAGTAAAAACTGGCTGCGGCTGAGCCTGTTGTTGAGCCAGTGGAGGATCAATTCATAGCTGCGGGCCTTTTCAAGTCCATATTTTTGGAAGTCCCTCTTGAACCTGAGAAAACTTATATATCTTTTTTTATTGTTGATATTCACTTACTATAATCGCTTTTATTTGCGCTAGGATCTTGATTAGAATGCGCAATTTTTAGGGTTATTGCAAATATACCAAAAGCTTATGGGATAGGCATCTCTATATCTGCGAAATCAATAAGATCTGTATCCTAAAAGTATGGTAGAAAACGATCTTTCATTTTTTTTGTATCTTACTACGGTCAATTATTCGAAATCATCAATTAAAAATATAAAAATTGTAATTATGAAAATAGGATTATTAGGATTTGGGAAGGCAGGTAAAGCGGTTGCAAATGTTATTCTTCAGCACAAGGATTTTTCATTGGAATGGGTTCTGAAGAAAACTGATATGCTGAATAAGCTTTCTGCAAAAGATATTCTTGGAATCTCAGCATCGGATGACGCATTGATCTATTCTCAAAGCAGCACGGACATTGAAACATTACTTGAGGATCATCCTGTAGACTTTGTTATTGATTTTTCCAACGAAGAAAGCATTCATCTTTATGGCAAGGTCGCAGCCCGTAAAAAGATCAAGATCATCTCAGCCATTTCGCATTACGGAGAAAATGAGATCAAAGTTCTGAAAGAACTTGCAACTGACACTGTGGTGTTTTGGTCGCCAAACATCACATTAGGCGTCAACTACCTGCTGTTTGCGGCATCGCTGTTAAAAAATATAGCGCCTGGTGTTGATATAGAGGTGGTCGAGGAACACTTCAAAGCCAAATCCGGCGTGTCGGGAACAGCAGTGAAAATTGCGGAAACTTTGGATATAGAGACAGAAAGCATCAACTCTGTCAGGGCTGGCGGTATCGTTGGAAAACACGAGGTCATATTTGGGTTTCCCTACCAGACCGTTCGTCTTGTCCACGAATCCATATCACGGGAAGCATTTGGAAGCGGTGCATTATTTGTCGCTGAGAACCTTAAAAGCAAACTGAAAGGATTATATAATTTTGAAGACATCCTGCGACCTTACTTTTTCGCTCAGACTCCAGATATGTTATCTTAAAATCTATCAATTGAAAAAATGCCATTCCAATTTTGGAATGGCATTTTTTGAAGGCTATTTTAATCTAGTTTTCAGTATTGTTTAAAAGTTTGACATTTTTCTCATTCAGCCTTTTTTCAAGCCAGCTTTTAAGCTGTAATTCATTCACTTTCTTTCCCGAATAAATCATCACGAATTGCAGCCTTACACTGTCCGTTTCAGGATATTGGGCAATTTTTCCGTAGGAAACGCCGGACATATCCGGATATAGGATTTGTATCTCTTTGCGTAATGTGGAGTCTGAAACTTTATAATTGTCGAGTTCTGACCGCAGGCTGGATAAAGCTATGTCCTTTTCTGACAGGTTTGTATTGTTTTTGTTGATCTCACTCAGTATCTCTGATTTCAGATCGGAATTGTTTTGCCTGATGTTGATCTTTGTGTTTGCAAGCCCGTTATCAGAAAGCATCTTGTTGTAAGACTTGATCTCTTCAGTAGTGAATTTTTTATTTAGGAATGCAACGTCGATGGTTTTGGGATTGGCGTTGTAGTTTATCTTTTTATAGATCAATGTATATCCATTCTTTTCAAATTCTTTTTGGAGGAAAAGTTCTGCGGTCTTCGTGAATTTCTTTTCATTGTACAGGTTGTAGGCTAAATACGAGCTGGGAACGATCATTACCAGTATTAACAGCGATATGCTGTATCTGATCCTTTTTTCATATTTGTTGTCGACAATAGAGGAAGGATAATGCAGATATTTCACGACAAGAAAAGTAGCAATGCATATAAAAAAGCAATTGATGCTGTAAAGATAGAATGCGCCGATGAAATAAGAAAAATTAAAAGTAGCAAGACCAAATCCGGCCGTACACAGGGGAGGCATCAATGCCGTTGCAATGGCAACACCGGGAATAGGATTTCCTTTTTCTACCCTTGTTATGGCTATGACACCTACCAGTCCTCCAAAAAAAGCGATCAGAACATCGTAGATGTTGGGTGCAGTCCTTGCCAAAAGTTCTGATTGTACATCTTTGAAGGGACTTATGTAAAAATAGAATCCTGAAACCAATAAACTTACTACCGTTGCAATAAGAAGGTTCTTAAAAGATTTCTTAAGCAGAGGAAAATTATAGGTTCCAAGCGCAAATCCTGCTCCGACAATAGGACCCATTAGCGGAGAAATAAGCATGGCCCCAATAATAACCGCAGTGGAATTGACGTTAAGGCCTATGGATGCGATAATGATCGCACAGGCTAGGATCCAGAGATTGGAACCTCTGAATGAAATATTGGACGTGACATTTTCCAGTACCTTATCCTTTTTCTCTTCACCATTGTGAAGATTAATAAAATTAAAGATATTATTCATCGGTTTGAGTTGGTTTAGAATCTTGGTTAAGAATGATATAGCCTATAATTCCTCCGATCAAGGAGGCTGCAAATATGCCGATCTTTGCCTGTGTCTGGTATTCTTCGTGGCTAAAGGCAAGGGAGGTTACAAACAGGGACATTGTAAATCCAATGGATGCCAGAAAACCAAGTCCGAGCAGATTACGGATATTCATCCCCTCAGGTAATTGAGCAATTTTTAGTTTAATAAAAACAGCAGTGAAGCCTACAACACCTAAGACCTTTCCGACCAACAATCCCAATGCCACACCCAATGCGATATTGGTGTCAAATAAACTGTTAAGGTCAATATTTAAAGATACACCGACATTGGCTATTGCAAAAATCGGTATGATAACGAAAGTTACAACGGGATGCATCGCGTGTTCCAGTATCTGAAGGGGAGGAGTGGCGGCATTTGTCGCCTCATTGATCTTTTCCAGAACATGCAGCTGGTCGTTGGTCAATGTAGGTGTATTTTCAGTAGGGTCTAAATTTTTAAACCTTTCCAGATAGCTGCTGATCTTGGCGATGAACAGATTTTCCTTGATCTTCACATCTGCCGGAATGGTAAAAGCAGCCAAGACAGCAGCGATCGTGGCGTGAACGCCTGAAATTACAAAGCATGTCCATACACCGCAGATGCCAAGGAATGCGAAAAAAAGGATCGATCTGACGCCAAGCTTATTCCCCAGGTACATCACTGCAAGAATGCCAAGTCCTATCAGCAAATACGTCATTTCAATGTTCGATGTATAGAAAAATGCGATTACCAGGACTGCTCCCAGATCATCCACAATTGCCAAGGCAGTTAAAAATACCTTGAGGGAAAGTGGGATCTTCTTTCCCAACAGAAAAAGCACGCCCAATGCAAAAGCAATATCCGTGGCCATAGGTATTCCCCAACCTTTGTGCATTTCCCCGGTCGTATTGAGTAGCAGGAAGATCAATGCCGGCATTACCATTCCCCCAACTGCCGCAACAATGGGCAGCATGGCCTTTCGCGGATTGGAAAGCTCACCACCGATGATCTCCCGCTTAAGCTCAAGCCCCACCACGAAAAAGAAAACCGACATCAATCCGTCGTTGATCCAGTGATGTACACTGAAATCGAAGAAGCTTTCTCCATTCCATTGAAATCCAAAGGTCTGCTCCAGAAAATGATGGTAGCCATCGGATAATGGTGAAGTGGCCAAAATCAAAGCAATGATCACACTGATCCCTAAAAGTAATCCTCCCGACTTTTCCTGTTGGATAAATCGCTGAACGGGCTGTGTGATCTTGTCGATCGGCTTTGTGAGGTAACTTTTGATCATAGTTTAATAAAATAGATAACTGCAAATTTATGAATACTAAAGGGAAAAATAGAGGAACATTGCGAAAGTTATTTTTAATATACTTAGATATTTAGCTCGGAAATTTGTAAAGAATTAAAAAGAATATGTCATATGTGGTCAATTGTAATTTTAAAGTTAATTATCAGAAAAGAATGAACGTTTTAAAATTAATTTGTTTAATATTATACGCTTGAAATCTCATTAATCTATAAAAAAATGTCAACAAAAAAGCTTAGTGAATGGTATGCCACTGCGATCTGCGGCAATGATATAACTTCATCTTGTCTGTATGTTTCGGCTCTGGCTATTGTAGCGGCAGGTCAGTATGCATGGGTCGCTCTTTTGATGGTGGCCGTGGTACTATTTCTATTCAGAAAGATCTATGGCGAGGTGGTCGGAGCATTGCCCCTCAATGGTGGTGCATATAACGTATTGTTAAATACTACAACGAAAAGTAATGCGTCTATTGCAGCCTGTCTTACCATATTATCTTACATGGCAACGGCAGTGATCTCCTCAAGCGAGGCGATGCACTACCTACATCATATTTTGCCATATTTCAATGTGAATATAGCAACATTCGTGCTTTTGCTCATATTTTTAGAGCTGACTATTTTAGGAATTTCTGAAAGTTCAGTGGTTGCCCTGGTCATTTTTGTTTTCCATCTTGCAACAATGGGACTGTTAATTGGTTCCTGCTTTTTCTTTGTCTGGCAGCACGGATTCTCAATATTGATCGACAATTTCCATCTTCCTGCCAGAAATGGAAGTATTTTAACCGCTATTTTCTTTGGATTTTCAGCTGCTATGCTTGGGATCTCAGGCTTTGAGAGCTCTTCAAATTTTGTGGAGGAGCAGGAGCGAGGTGTTTTTGCGAAAACATTAAGAAATATGTGGATCGCAGTATCAGTGCTAAACCCGATGATTGCATTTCTTGTGATATGCATCATTCCCATATCGGCAGTAGAATCACACCAAAATTCTTTCTTAAGTTATATTGGGACTTTGACTGGTGGAAAATGGCTCGCTACGATCATTTCGATCAATGCGGTCTCTGTTTTAAGTGGTGCGGTATTAACTTCATTTGTTGGGGTCAATGGTCTTATCAAAAGGATGACTTTGGATAGAATATTACCAAATTATTTTCTGAAGGAAAATAAAAGGGGCAGTACATACAGGATCCTGATCCTTTTCTTTCTGTTATGTCTTTCAGTGCTATTGGTGACCAGAGGACAATTGGCACCACTTGCCGCTGTTTATGCCCTGTCTTTCCTGACTGTCATGGCATCATTTGCGTTAGGAAATATCCTGCTTAAACTCAGAAGGTCTCGTCTGCCACGTCCGGAATACGCCAAACCCGGAGTTGTGCTGTTGGCTTTTGCAGCCATAATCATTGCTTTATATGGGAACATCATGACCAAGCCACAATATCTTGTCACCTTTCTGCAATATTTTATTCCTTCGGTACTGATCATTTTGGCTATGCTGCTGCGAAAGGATATTATGCATTTTATTGTTAATCTGCTGCAGTCGCTGTCGAAGAACTATAAAAAATACACGCTCACAAGACAAAGATCTTTGTACCGAAGCCTGAAAAAACTCTATGAGCAGGATTTTGTTTTCTTCTCAAAAGGTGATGATATAGCAACCCTTAATAAGGTGATGATGTACCTGCACGAAAATGAGGTGACAAACAATATGAAGATCGTTACGGTATTAAAAGAACAACAGCAACCGGATCCAAAATTCCTCGCTGATTTTGACACTTTGGACCGTGCCTATCCTGAGGTCGATATGGAGTATATTACCATTTTGGGCAACTTTACGCCTGAACTTGTGGAAGAGCTTAGTAACAAATGGGGAATCCCAAAGAACTTCATGTTTATCAGCAGTCCCGGGGAAAAATTCAGTTACAGAGTTGATGAACTTGGAGGAGTCAGGCTTATTCTTTAGATTTTAATTTTGATTGAAGAAGAATAAAAACATAGAATAGAAGATTTTATTAATTCTTATAAGCATTAAGTTGATTTAATCAATTCATTCCGTTAATAATTGCTATTAAGAATGCTTAGATAGGAATTAATTAAAGTCGTTAAAAAACATAATTAATACGTGTCGCCATTAAGAAAAATATTTTGTATTTTCAAACTTATCAATTGATATGAATAAGAGAACAACAAACGCCTTAGCAGTGGAAGATTTCCAGAAAGACAATAATGTTGCCTTTGGTGTTCTGTATCAAAAATATTTTGGCTATACACGGAAATTTGTTCTTGGAAACAAAGGAAATCTGGAAGATGCGGAAGATGTTTTTCAGGATGCTTTGATTATTTTGTATGAGAAATTGTACGATGATGATTTCAAAGCTTACACCTGTCTTGCCAATTACGTCACCGGAATTTCTAAAAACCTGTGGTTGAAAAAATTACGCAACCGAAACTTTTTTGTGGAAATTCACGAAAGCTATTATTTTGAAAACAAAGAAGAAATCAACCAAGCTATAGAAAACGAGAGAGATTATTGGGACAAACTCAATGATTATATTAATGAAATCTCATCGCACTGCCAAAACCTCATCCAGGATATTTTTATGAAGAATAAAAATATCGAAGAAATACAGGAAAAATACAAGTATTCCAGCAAGCACAATGCGCAAAACCAAAAGCATAAATGTGTAGAGCAAATCCGGAAAATAAAAAAAAATAAGATAATTTTTAAACTGATTATCAATACTTTAAATAGAATTGTTAAAAAAATCACCTTTTCACAGGGTGATTTTTTTTGTTTTTGGGAACTTCATAGTAAATACTTTATCTTATGTTCACAAAAATAATTTATACATTCTTTTTCTTAGTTGCCATTTCGTTTTCCGCACAAAGCAAAACCGGAATCGATTTTCAGGCTAAAAATTTAGATGAAGCCAAAAAACTGGCACAACAGGAAAATAAACTCATCTTCATCGATCTGTACACAACTTGGTGCGGTCCGTGCAAACTGATGAAAAAGAATACGTTTCCGAATCCTGAACTGGGAGAATTTTTCAATAAAAATTTCATCAGCCTTTATATTGATGCTGAAAAAGAAGGGACAGAACTTGCAAAAAAATTCAAAATTGTTAATTATCCTTCCTTTCTTTTCCTAGACCAAAACGGCGAATTGGTGCAGTACGAATATGGATATTACAACGCAACTCAATTTCTGAATGTAGGACAATCGGTTCTTAAAAAGAAATCCGCAAATAAAGAAACACCAACATTAGATGAGGTAAAGGGAAAAATGGTGGGCGAAACTATTTCCAATTTACAGCAAAAGATCAATTTAACAAAAACTTCTCCTTGTCGGCAGAAAAAAAGAAAACCGTGCTGGTTTTCATTCGTGGACAATGGTGTCCGTACTGTAACAAATACATCGAAAGTCTTCAAAATCTTGCTCCCGAATTACAATCTAAAAACGCAAGATTGGTAATCATTTCTCCCGAAAAGCCTGAATTTATAGAGAAAACCATCAGCAAAACCAAAACCTCATATTCCGTTTTGTATGATGAAAACTACAAAATTGCTGAACTTTTTGATGTGCTTTACACACCAGAAAAGAAAACGATTGATTTCTACGAAAAACATTTAGGAGATGATTTCAAGAAAAGCCGTTCCGATGAGTCTGGAAGATTACCAGTTTCTGCGACCTACATTTTAGATGAAAATCAAAAAATTATCTGGAGACATTTCAATCCTGATTATAAAGAAAGAGCTTCATTGGAAGATATTTTAAAACAACTTTAATTTAAAAATTATGAAAAATATATTTACACTCATTCTCGTTTTTCTGCTTCCTTTTTTTGTATTGGCTCAAAAAAATGAACACCGAAATTTAGAAAACAAACTGGCAATTCAGGGGTATGATCCTGTTTCTTACATCGAACAGAAAAAAGCGGTAAAAGGTAAAAAAGAATTCGCAGTTAATGTAAACGGAGCCATTTATTATACTTCTTCGGAAAAGAACAAAGAACTCCTCAAAAAAGATCCAGCCAAATACGAACCTGTTTACGGCGGTTGGTGCGCTTTTGCATTGGGAGATTATGGCGAAAAAGTGGAAATCAATCCTACGACTTTTAAAATAATTGACGGAAAAACGCATCTGTTCTACAATAAATTCTTCAACAATACGCTGACTTCGTGGAATAAGAACGAAGTCAAACTGAAAAAAAGCGCAGACCAAAACTGGAAGAAACTGACCAATTAATTATTACTAAAAAATTAAAATGATGAAAACAATGATCACCTTTATTTTCTCTTCTCTTCTCTTAGTTTCCTGCATCAGAGAAAACACCGCAACAGAAGATTTAATGGAAATGGCTCCCGAAAATGCTACTCTGAAATATTCCGGAAATTTTATTCAGGGACCTTACGGAAATAACGTCAACGGAAAAGCCGAAATCTATGAAAAAAACGGAATTTATACTTTGGTTTTTAATGATGGTTTCACGGTTAGCAACGGTCCGGATTTATACGTTTGTGTAAGCAAAGAACAGGAACCGTCGCAGTTTATTTCTTTGGGCTTGCTAAAATCTGTGAACGGCGGACAAACCTACACTTTTACGGGTTCCGTAAACTTCGATGAGTACAAATACGCAGTCGTTCATTGTCAACAATACAATCATCTGTTTTCTTACGCCTTATTAGAAAAAAAATAATTATAAAACGATGAAAAACTATATCAATTGGGCATTAAGATTAATTCCCGCCGTTATTTTACTGCAAACATTGTATTTTAAGTTTACGGCACATCCTGATTCTGTTGCTATTTTTTCTAAACTTCACGCAGAACCATTTGGAAGAATTTTTTCAGGTATTCTGGAACTCATCACTGCAGTTTTGATTCTGAACCCGAAAACCACTTTTTGGGGAGCTGTTCTGGGATTTGTAACGATGATTGGAGCAATTGCCTCACACATTTTCATTCTAGGAATTGACACCAATGACGATGGCGGAAAATTATTTTATCTTGCGCTTACCGTTCTTGTTTTTTGTGTAATTCTTCTGTTTAAATTTAAAAAAGCTAAAGTATGAATAAAGACGAATCGGTTTATGTCATCTTACACGAGATTCTTACCGAGCAACAAGAGCTTTTGCAAAAAGTTTCAACAGAAATATACACTCATCAAATTCCATCTTTAGACAATTCTACGATTGGTGGACACACGAGACACATTATTGAGTTTCTGGAAATTTTACGGAACTCTTATCATACGAATCAGATTAATTATGACGAAAGACAAAGAAATCTGGAATTAGAAAAAAATCCTGAAAAAGCGATGGAAGTGATTTTCGAAATACTTTCCAACATCGATTTGCCGAACAAAAATTTAATTTTAAAGCAAACCGTAGGAACTGTTTCTTTAGAAATTCCGACTAATTTCTATCGGGAATTATTGTACAATATTGAGCATTGCATTCATCATCAAGCATTGATAAAAGTAGCTTTTAATGAAATGAAAATGAGTCATTTACTCAACAAAAATTTCGGAATTGCCCCTTCAACGATTCAATACAGAGAAACTCAAAATTTAAACTAAATGTGTACTGTAACGTATTTTCCGCTTAAAAATAAAATTGTTCTGACTTCCAACCGGGACGAAAAACCCAATCGTTCTGCACAAGAAATCCATAGTGAAAAAGGTGTTTTTTATCCGAAAGATGCCACCAAAAACGGAACTTGGTTTGCGGTTTCCGAAAGCGGAAATGCCCTAATTTTATTAAACGGTGCTTTTGAAAATCATCCGGAAAAAACGAATTACCAGAAAAGCCGAGGACTGATTGTTTTGGATTTGATAGAGGAAGAGAACATTTTCAAGTCAATGGAATTAATTGATTTGGAAAACATTGAACCTTTTACACTGGTCATTTTTCAGGAAAACCAACTGGCAGAATTTCGTTGGGATGGAAGTGGAAAATATTTTAAAATGTTAGATATAAATTGTCCACATATTTGGTCTTCCGCAACATTGTATGATAAATCGGCAAGAGAAAAAAGGGAACAAATTTTTCAGAAATTTCTGCAAAACGAGAAGATTTCCGATGAAGATATTTTAGATTTCCACCATCAGAAAACCGATGATCTGGAAAACGGAATTACTATCAAAAGGCAAAATACGATACAAACCATCAGTACGACACAGCTCGTTATTTCCGATGAAATGACACTGAAACATTACGACCGACTGAACCCAGATTCAAAACCCGAAAAAATTTCCCTTAAAAATGAAACTCAAACATCGCCTTCATAAAATTGCACATTGGGAATACTGGTCTACTTTTTCCATTTACCTGCCGCTTTTTCCGGTTTGGCTGTACTGTGCATATAAAGCAAGAACACTGTTGTTCTTCCACGGTGCGAATCCTTCTATAAAATATGGCGGAATGGCGATGGAAAGCAAAAAAGAAATCTACGATTTGATTCCCAAAAACTGGATTCCGAAAACCATTTTTGCTTCCTCAGAAATCCCATTTCAGAAGATTTTATCTGAATTAAAATCACAAGTCATTAACTTTCCTGTTATTGTAAAACCAAACATCGGATTGAAAGGTTTAGGAGTTGTTCAGCTCGAAGATTTAAATGAATTGGAAGATTATCAGAACAACAGCGATTGCGATTTTCTGATTCAGGAAAAAATAAATTATCAGAATGAAGTCGGCATTTTTTACCACAGATTTCCAGACCAAAAATCAGGAAAAATCACAGGAATGGTGAAAAAAGAATTTCTATCCGTAAAAGGAAATGGTGAAAAAACCTTGAGAGAACTGGTGCTGGAAAATCCGAGAAGTGCCTTCCAAATCAAAGCCATAGAACAAAAAATGGTAAATGGGATGCAGGAAATAATTCCTGAAAATGAGGAAATTATTCTCATTCCGTTTGGAAGTCATACGAGGGGTGCAAAGTTTATTGATGTTTCAAGTGAAGTTACTGGAAAATTAGAGCAAAAAATAGATGAAATTTGTACAAAAGTGAATGGTTTTTATTTCGGAAGGCTTGATGTTATGCATGAAAATTTGGAACTATTACAAGAAGGTACAAGCTTTAAAATCATAGAAATAAACGGTGCTAAAAGCGAACCAACACATATGTACGACCCAAAACACTCCTTATTTTTTGCTTGGAAAGAAATCACCAAACACTGGAAAATAATGGCAGAAATCAGTAGAAAAAACCACGAAACGGGTTTTCCTTATCTGGATCTTAAGGAAGGATTTTTAGCTTTGAAAAATAATCTAGCTGTAGAAAAAAAGCTCAGGAAGATTTCTTTGGTTGATTGACTCGTATGCTTTTTAAATTTTAGTATCTGAAAATCTATTGTTTATAATATGTTGCGAAAGAAAAGATCAAATTTATTTGCAAAAAATAAATAAATCTATATCTTTGCAACAGTAAAAACGACGATCTCTAGATTGTTTAAAAAAGTGACCTATTCGGTGACCTCTTAGACAAGAGAACAATATAAAGCTTATGGATAGGGCTTTTTTGAAAAAATAACAAGTCCCGTCCGGATCGCATAAAGTTTTATCAATTACTTTTCAAAAAATTGATCCGGTAGTTCAGCTGGTTAGAATGCCGCCCTGTCACGGCGGAGGTCGCGGGTTCGAGTCCCGTCCGGATCGCAACTACAATATCAAAGTAGTACAAAAAGCTTTAAAACGTATGTTTTAAAGCTTTTTTTGTTTTATGTCTGTTCAAAGAGAACTAAAAAAGCATAATCTGAAAGTGACCTATTCAGTGACCTGTTGAAATAGGTTAAAAAGGTCACTGGAAATTCAGACAAACCCTTTTCAGCAGCTGGTTCAGCAACTGAACATCTTGTGTTAAGTTTTTACTAAGGTTAATTTTAAATCTCAAAAGCTAAACGATATGAACAAGACATTCAATTTACTTTTCTATGTGAAGAAATCGAAAATCAATTCTGTAGGAGAGTCTCCTATTTATTTGCGGATTACCATCGACGGCAAAATAACCGAAATAAGCACAAAGCGTACAGTAAAGCCTACGAAATGGAATTCTGCAATGCAGAAGGTTAGTGGCTCTTCGGAAGAATGCAGATCCCTTAATTATTATTTGAAAACATTTGAGCAAAAAGTTTACGATACCTATCACGAATTAATCAGAGATAAGGAAGCCGTAACTTCTGAGGCTATTAAGAATAAGTTAGTAGGTAGAGGTAGAATAACCCGAACACTCATTCCCGTTTTTCAGGATCATAATGATCGAATGGAGAAACTTATAGACAAAGAATTTGCCCAAGGAACGTTAACCCGTTATAAGACCTGTCTGAAACATACCAAAGATTTTTTGAAATGGAAATATAGTATTACCGACATTGAAATAAAAAAGATCGATTATGCTTTTCTAAACGATTTTGAATTTTTTTTAAGGACTGAAAGATCCTGTAATAATAATTCTGCAGTAAAATATATCAAGAATTTTGGTAAGATTATACGTATCTGTCTTGCAAATGGATGGATGGAAAGAGATCCTTTTATGAACTATCATTCTAAGTTTAATGAAGTGACAAGAATGTTCCTTAATGAAAAGGAGATAGAAGTACTTTTTGCCAAAGATTTTAAAAATGAGAGATTGTCTTTGGTAAGAGATATTTTTCTGTTCAGCTGTTTCACCGGACTAGCGTACATTGATACTCAAAAACTAACATATCAAAATATCAATTTGGGACTTGATGGCTCTCAATGGATTTATACAAAACGTCAGAAAACTAAAACTACTTCTAATATTCCCTTACTTTCTCAAACAGAGAAAATTATTGAAAAATACAAAAATCATCCAGTATGTCTTAATAATGGAAAGTTGCTGCCTATTCTGAGTAATCAAAAGATGAATGCATATCTTAAGGAGATTGCCGACCTGTGCGGAATTAACAAAGAATTGACCTATCATATTGCACGACATACCTTTGCAACAACGATAACTTTATCTAATGGGGTTTCCATTGAAAGTGTTAGTAAAATGCTAGGTCACAAGAGCATTAAGACAACACAGCATTATGCGAAAATACTTGATAAAAAAGTCAGTGAGGATATGATGGAATTGAAGCAAAAATTTACTAATAAGGAAATTGTTGTAATTTTTTAGGTAACTCATTTTTGCTGAAGGATTCTTGATAATTGTAATAATAAAGATTATCTACTGAACTCTGGAAAAAACCTTAATTTCAAGGAAATCGGACTGCGTTTTCCCATCATCTATGTGAAACACTCTTTCGATTTTTATTGATTTATAATAGCTAATTAATTGAAATCTGTGAGTATCATTTATATGTTATTTAATAAGTAATGTATTAAAAAAATGCTCAGCAAAAATAAAACAGTGGTGACTATGAGCAAGAAAATGTTGTTCTCGTAAAATGTATTATTATTAATACGTTTTTTGTTATTGTAGTAATTAATATATGAAAATAATAAAACTATAGCTCCAACAATGACAATTACAATCCCTACAAGACTGGAATGTCCATTTTGAGCGTGCACTGTGTTTTTAGCTTCTGCAACTAAAGGTATCTGCTTAAGAAATAGGGAAAATTTAACTAGTATGAATCCGAAACCCATCAATGCTATCGATGTTCGCATCCACGCAAGAAATGTTCTTTCATTTGCCAAATGTTCACTGGTATGATTTGGTTTATCTTTATTCATATCTTATTCAAAATTTATCTTATGCCTACAATAGCTAACAATACCAAATTTACAAATTAAGTTTGAAATAGATTTTTTATCTATTAGTAATTTGCAACAAAATAAAATGTTCTAGGTTACATATTGACGGTTTATATTCAGAAGAAATATATTATATTAGAAGAAATATTTTTGCAATGGAACATACTGAATTTTCTTCCGATGTCATTTCTTCACAGGAATTACTTGATAAGCTTTACCAAAATGGTAATATAAAAACCTACCGGGAAGGTGAAATCATTTTAGATGAAAATGCTTCGATCCGATCTATACCACTTGTAATGAAGGGATTGTTGAAAGTAATACGAACGGAAGAAGATGGAAGAGAAATATTATTATACTATATTAAAGCAGGTGAAAGCTGCATTATGTCTTTTCTTGGTGGAATGCATAATGAAAAGAGTATTGTAAAGGCAGAAGTTGAAGAAGATTCCGAGATACTTTTCTTACCTGTAGAAAAGGTTTCGCTCTTTATCAAAGAATATCCGGAATGGCTGGACTATATTTTCAGACTATATCACAAACGCTTTGAAGAATTACTGGATATTATTAATGCTATAGCTTTTAAAAAGGTAGATGAGCGACTACTAAATCTTCTTACTAAAAAAGCAGAAATAGCAAATTCAAATACTATAGTCGTTACTCACGAGCAGCTTGCGAATGAACTTGGAACAGTAAGAGTTGTTGTTTCCCGACTTCTAAAGCAATTGGAAGATTCTGGAAAAGTGAAATTGGGAAGAAACAAAATTATTTTTTCAGATCTGAACTAAAATTTTCTTATGTAACAAAAGTAGCGGTGCAGTAAAATAGAAATATCCATTTTTGTCATATAAAATTAAAGAGATGGAAATTTTCGGATACATTGCCGCAATATTTATTGGTATTTCCTTAGGGCTGATAGGAGGAGGGGGAAGTATTCTTACTGTGCCTGTCTTAGTATATCTCTTTGGTATAGATGCCTTCGTAGCCACAGAATATTCACTTTTCATAGTTGGAATCAGCAGTGTGGTAGGTTCATTTTCCTACTTTAAGAAAGGGCTGGTTAATATAAAAACAGCTTTGGTTTTTGGTGTCCCGTCAATAATATCTATTTTTTTGACCAGAAATTTTATTTTGCCTCTGATTCCTGATGAAGTTCTTACAATCAGTACTTTAGTGGTTACCAAAGATATCTTATTACTTCTGATTTTTGCATTATTAATGATTCTCGCATCGTACAAAATGATTCAAAGTAGAGTAGCGCCGCAGATAGAATCGATTCATTTTAATAAAAATAACAATCTTTTGGCAGCAGGGCAAGGGTCGGTTGTCGGGGTGCTTACTGGTTTGGTCGGTGCGGGTGGTGGCTTTATGATTATTCCTGCACTCGTCAATTTGCTCAAGACACCAATGAAGGTAGCCATCGGTACCTCGCTTGTCATCATTTCCCTGAATTCCCTTATCGGATTTTTCACTTCAATGCACAACGTCCCGATCAACTGGAAACTACTTGCAACGGTCTCATCCATTTCCATAGTGGGGATTATTATAGGAGCACAATTGTCAAAAAAAATAGACGGTAGAAAACTCAAACCTGCTTTCGGCTGGTTCATCTTAATAATGGGAATTTACATTATTGTAAGAGAGCTTTTAATGTAGCTTTTGAGCATCTTTTGCAGCGTGAGTTTGTCGGAAAATTATTGCATCCAGGTTCGCTGATTCTCAATAAAAGAATTCAGTTATTTTTATTCGAAAAATCTATTTTGTATTTTAGAAAAGAGAAATAAACTGCTCTGTAACAAAAGTAACCGTATATGTAATCTTAAACATATATTTTTGAAATAAATTAATTAAAATGATAGAAGTTATAAAACAACCCTGGCCGTGGTATATTGCGGGTCCGTTAATAGGGCTTACAGTTCCGGCTTTGCTGATACTGGGTAACAAATCTTTTGGAATCAGTTCATCTTTAAGGCATATTTGCGCAGCGTGTATTCCAGCCAACATTATTTTTTTCAAATACGACTGGAAAAAAGAACTCTGGAATTTGTTTTTCGTTTTTGGGATTTTGCTCGGTGGAGTTGTCGCATCTCAATTCCTTATGAATCCTGGAGAATTATCGATTAATCCGAATCTGAAAGCCGAACTTGCAACCTACGGAATTACCGATTACAGCAATCTCGTTCCTGCTCAATTGATGAATTTTGCGAGTCTTTTAACGATAAAAGGTTTCATTACTATGGTTGTCGGTGGATTTTTGGTAGGTTTCGGAACCCGTTATGCAGGTGGTTGTACCAGTGGACACGCCATTATGGGATTGGCAAATTTGCAGTTACCATCACTTATTGCCACAATATGCTTTATGGCAGGAGGTTTTCTAATGGCGAACGTGATTTTGCCGATAATTCTTTCACTTTAATTTAAAAAAATATGGCAACAGAAAAAGATATACGTCATCAGGACAGCGTTTGCACCAACGAAAGTCATCTTACTCACAAATGGTATTACAATCTTAAATACCTTTTGGTAGGAATTGTATTTGGGATTGTATTTGTAAAAGCAGAAATCATCAGCTGGTTCAGGATTCAGGAGATGTTCCGTTTGCAGTCGTTTTTTATGTACGGCGTAATCGGTAGTGCAGTTCTTACAGGAATGATTTCAGTGTTTATTATTAAGAAATTCAACATCAAAACAATTTACGGGGAAAGGATTTCAATTACACCGAAGAAATTTAACAAAGGACAAATCTATGGCGGGCTGATTTTTGGATTTGGCTGGGCAATGACGGGTGCCTGTCCGGGACCTCTTTTCGCACAGATTGGAACAGGTGCATTGGCTGTTGGAGTTACTTTGCTGAGTGCCATTTTTGGAACTTGGGTCTATGGATATTTGAGGGATAAATTGCCCCACTAATATATTTTCAGTAAAAATCTAATCGTAAGAGACTGATTCAATTTTGAATCAGTCTCTTTTTTACAATATTATTTGATGACTGTTGTTAATATTGAGGTATTTTGAGTTTATTTTTAAATTATTTTATATTTTATGCTTAGTTTTTAGCTTATGTAACAAATGTTACTTACTGTTTTTATCAGATTATTTAGCTTTACAAATCATCAAAAAGTCTGGCTATGGAAAATCATTTTCAAATCATCATTATCGGAGCAGGAACAGGAGGAATTATGACTGCTGCTTCTCTCATAAATACCAATGAATCCCTCAATGTTCTCATCATAGACCCTTCCGAGAAACATTATTACCAACCAGCGTGGACTCTCGTAGGAGCTGGAACTTACGATTTTAAAGACACAGCAAGACAGACAAAAGATTTAATTCCCAATGGTGTAACCTGGCTTAAAAACAAGGTTACAGAAATTCATCCCGAACAAAACAAGATTTCTGCAGATAATGGCACGAGTTATTCTTACGAATATCTCGTGGTTGCACCTGGGCTGGTGAATAATCTTTCTCTGGTAGAAGGTTTAGAAGAGGCGGTGAAAACGGGTATTGTTTGCAGTAACTATATAGATCCCGAGTTTACGTGGAAATCTCTTCAGAGCTTTAAAGGAGGAAATGCGCTGTTCACTTTGCCTACAACGCCCATCAAATGTGGAGGCGCGCCGCAAAAGATAATGTATCTTGCCGCAGATTATTTTAGGAGAAAAGGTATTTCAGATAAGGTAAAAATTACTTTTGCGCTTCCCGGTGGTGTTATTTTTGGCGTAAAAGAAGTCGCTGAAACGTTGATGAAAGTCATTTACCGTTACCATATCGATTTAAAAACACTGCACGGACTTTTTAAGATTGACCCGGTGAATAAAATTGCCTATTTCAAAAACGAAGATCGTATTGTTGAGATTCCGTTTAATTTTCTTCATCTTGCGCCGCCACAGGAAGCTCCACGTTTTATTAAAAATTCAGTTTTAGCTAATGAGGCAGGCTGGCTTGATGTTGATATTAACAGTCTTCAGCACAATAAATTTCAAAATATTTTCGGAGTAGGAGATGTAGCCGGACTTCCAACTGCAAAAACTGGTGCTGCAATTCGAAAACAAGTTCCTGTAGTGGTTTCTAATCTCATCAATATGATTTTAGGTGCAAAACCAGATAACAAATCTTATAATGGATATTCTTCGTGCCCGCTTGTAACAGGTTACGGAAAAATGGTTTTGGCAGAATTTAACTATAAAAATGAGTTCACACCAGACCCGAATCTCAAAAAGATGCTCATTTCAGACAGTTCAAAAGAGCATTGGAGACTTTGGATTCTCAAGAAATATATTCTCCCGTATCTCTATTGGAACAAAATGCTGAAAGGAAAAGAAGTTTGAAATGTATACCAAAAAAGTTACGTCAATAATTTTGGTGTTTGCTTTTTCAATGGTTAAAACGCAATCTGTTAATTTAGATAATCGTGATAAAGTCATCATCTCAGGAAATCTACGAAACTTTTTGATGTCAACAGACAATCTTACAGGTACCGATTATTGGGCAGATGCTTTAGCAGGAAATTTAAAGGTTGAATACAAACCCGTAAAACGTATTTCCATTGGAGTTTCTGCTTCGTATCTTTCTAAAGTTGCATCATCAGATTTGGAAGAAAAGGATTTGAAATCCGGAAAATCTTCCAAGTGGGAACGGGAACTTTTTGACTTATCTTCTCCTCAGAATCTTTATGCCGTTTCAAGGCTTAATCAGTTGTATTTACAATACGAGAAAGGGAAATCAAAATTTACGATAGGAAAAATTCCGATTAAATATTCTCCGCTTATCAATCCAAGTGACGGCAGAATGTTACCTATAGAATATGGCGGATTGAGCTGGAATTTTACTTCCGGTAAATCACAGGTTGATGTAGCATTGCTGAATTCTGTTTCAATGCGTTCAAATTCAGAATGGTCAAAAATGAAAGACGCAATCGGAGTATTGGATAACGGATTTCAACCAGACAGCTCAAAAGCAGATTATCTCAGTGAAAATAACAGCACAGGTGTTGCCATCTTTCACTACGGAAGAAAATTTCGAATTGCAGATATTAATTTTTACAACATACATTTAGATAAAACACTCAATACATCTTGGTTTCAGCTGGGTTTAAATTTTCCTAAATGGGATTTTGGGTTGATTTACAGTTATCAGATTCCGGATTCTTACCAAAGTCGATTAAAATATTACGAAAGATATGTCCAGCCAGATGAAAACGGTCAGGTTGCAAGTTTTTTGTTTCGATATAAGATCAAAAATTTCGCTTTGGAGTTTGCTTATTCTAAAGCATTTGATACCGGCAGATTTTTATTTCCGAAAGAATTGGGAAGAGATCAGTTTTTCACATCGCTTCCGAGAAGCAGATTGGAAGGTTTTGGAAATGTTGATATTATAAAAGTTTCGGTCTTATTTCATCATGGAAAATGGTCGGCTCACTCAGATTTTAGCATCAGCAACGGAGTTTCCGAAAATGATTTTAAAAATAATAAGTACAATACAGATGATTTTTTGCAATGGAATAGCTTTGTCGCTTACAAAGTCAGTCATAAACTGGAAGTTGATTTGCTTTACATTTTTAAAAGAAATCTGCAAAGCTCAAACCCAATTGCAGTCTATCAAAAGACCAATTATAATCAGTTAAATTTAATTACGAATTATTGGTTTTGAAAAATTTAACTTATGTAACAAAAGTAGCGGTATAACACTTTGTAAACCCCGAAATTTGTACTATAATATTAAAAAAGTATAACCCTAAAAAATTACATTATGTTTTTTCAGCATATTTATGATAAGAGCCTTGCGCAGGCTAGCTATTTAATAGGATGTCAGGCAAAAGGTGAAGCCATTGTTATCGATGCCAAAAGAGATATCGATACCTATCTTCAGATTGCCAAAGAAAATAATCTCACGATTACACATATTACAGAAACTCATATTCACGCCGATTTTTTGTCGGGTTCTAGAGAACTTGCGGAAGTGACGGGTGCAAAAATGTATCTTTCGGATGAAGGTGGTGAAGATTGGCAATATCAGTTTCCACATACCGGATTAACGAATGGAGATATCATTAAAGTTGGAAATTTAACTTTAAAAGTCATTCACACGCCGGGACATACGCCGGAAAGCATCAGCTTTTTATTGACCGATCATCCTGCAACGGACGAACCGGTGATGATTTTTACAGGAGATTTTGTTTTTGTGGGAGATATAGGAAGACCAGATTTATTGGAGAAGGCGGCCGGAATTACAGGAACTCAGGAAAAAGGAGCGAAAGAAATGTTTCATTCTGTTCAGGATTTTAGCAGATTGCGGGAGTTTATCCAAGTTTGGCCGGGACACGGTGCAGGTTCGGCTTGCGGAAAAGCTTTGGGTGCAGTTCCGAGTTCAACGGTAGGTTATGAAAAAATCAGAAACTGGGCTTTTCAATATGAAGAAGATGAGGAAGGTTTTGTAGAATATCTGCTGGAAGGACAGCCGGAACCTCCAAAATATTTTGCAATGATGAAAAAACTCAACAAAGTGGAAAGACCTTTATTAAAAGAAGTTCCAAAACATCCGAAACTTTCCAAAGAAGAATTTTTGAAAGCTTATCAAAATGGAGTTAAAATTATAGACACGAGAAATAAAGTAGATTTTGCCCAAGGTTTTATACCAAACAGCATCAATATTCAGGGTAATAATTCATTTTCCACGTGGATGGGATGGATTGTCAATTATTCCGAGCCGTTTATTTTGGTTGCTCAGGAAGAACAAATGGAAGATCTTACCAGAAAACTGATGAGAATCGGGATGGATCAAATGATGGGCTATATTGATGACGTGAAAAATTTAGACTTAGAATTACAGACTGCCGATATTATTGATATTGAGGAATTCAAATCTTATCTGAACAGAGATAATATTCAGGTGGTTGATGTAAGAAATAAAACCGAATATGACGCAGGACGTATTGAGAATGCTGAGAATGTCTTTGTGGGAACTTTGGAGGATAATCTGGATAAAATTTCCCATGAAAAACCAATTGTAATTCATTGTCAAAGTGGCGACAGAGCAGCAATTGCCTATTCTCTACTGAAGAAAAACGGTTTTGAGAACGTCAAAAATTTCTCTGGCGGAATGAAAGAATGGACAGAAAAAGCAAACCCTGTAAAAAATTAAGATGGATTTATTATCAATGTTATTCGGAAAAAAAGACAATGCTGCGCTGGAAACTGCGTTGGGAGAAGGTGCTTTTTTGGTAGATGTAAGAACGCCCGTAGAATTTGCTTCGGGAAGTGCTGAAGGGGCTGTTAATATACCTTTGGATGTCGTCAAAGACCAGATTTCCAAGTTCAGGAATAAGAAAAACATCATTGTTTTCTGTAGAAGTGGAAACCGTAGCGCAATGGCAAAAGGAACATTGGAACGAAACGGAATCACGAATGTTCTCAACGGTGGCAGTGTACAGAATATGATAAAACTAACGGAACAATAATGAAAGATTTTTGGGACGAAAGATACCGCCAGTCAGATTTTGTGTACGGAGATCAACCAAATATCTATTTTGCCGAAAAATTGGCTGAACTCACTCCCGGAAAAGCTCTTTTTCCTGCTGAAGGAGAGGGTAGGAATGCTGTTTATGCGGCAATTCAGGGTTTTGAAGTTGAGGCTTTTGACCAAAGTGAAGAAGGCAAAAAGAAAGCGATGCAGCTTGCTGAAATAAACTCGGTGAAAATAAATTACACAACGGTTTCGGCAGATACAATAGGTTATAAAAAAGAAAGTTTTGACCTTTTAGTAATGGTTTTTGCCCATTTTCCTGAAATATTGAGGCGGGATTTGCACAGATGGTTTTCATCGCTTGTGAAGAAAGGTGGGGGAATTATTCTGGAAGGTTTCAGTAAAGAGCATTCTAAATTTCAAGACGAAAATCCAAATGCAGGCGGACCAAAACATTGGGAAATGCTTTATGATTTAGAAGAACTGAAAACTGATTTTTCCGATTTCGATTTTCAGGAAGCATATATTTCCGAAACCATACTGAGTGAAGGCGCTTATCACAAAGGAAAAGCTTCGGTTGTACGCTTTTTTGGTACAAAAAGATAAAGAAAAGTATGGATAATTTATTTAAAAACTGGAACTTTGTAAGGTTGCTTCGTCTGGCAATGGGAATTTTCCTTGTTGTAGAAGCCACACAATCTGGAATGTGGATTTTGGTGGCTGTCGGAATGGTTTTTGTTGTAATGCCACTATTCAATATCGGCTGTTGTGCTGCGGGAAACTGTTCTGTCCCAACAAGAAATTCAAAAAAAAATGGGGATAAGGTTGAATATGAAGAAATCAAATAAAATCTGAAAAATGAATAAATTTCAGGAACTAATCAGTCAGGAGAAACCCGTATTGGTAGATTTCTTTGCAGAATGGTGCGGTCCATGCAAAATGCAGGCGCCTATTCTTCAGGATCTCAAAAAGAATATTGGTGATGTAGCAAGCATTGTTAAAATTGACATCGACAAAAACCAGGCGGTTGCCTCGCAATTCGGAATCCGAAGTGTTCCTACTTTGATGATCTTGAAAAATGGAGAAGTAAAATGGAAACAATCCGGTGTTTTTCAGGCGGATGAACTGGAAAGATTAATCAAGCAAAACCTTTAAAATGTATAAAAACCTAATCGTTGTATTTTTTCTCATCGCAATTACAGGATGCGGAAAAGCTCAGAGTAACAAAAGCGAGAGCAGTCTTCCTGCCAAAGAATTTTCTAAAAAATTGGACCAGACCAAAGATGCACAATTGGTTGATGTAAGAACACCTGGAGAATTTCGTAACGGTCATCTTAAAAGTGCAATGAACATCGACTGGAATGCAGATGACTTCACAGAGAAAGCAAAAGCGCTCGATAAGGATAAACCTGTATTTGTGTATTGTATGAGCGGACCCAGAAGTACGGCCGCCGCTGCAAAACTTCAGGAAATCGGTTTTAAAAATGTATATGAAATGCAGGGAGGAATGATGAAGTGGAGGAACGCTGAGCTTCCGGAGATCAAAGCATCAACTGCTACAGGAATTAGTCTTGCCCAGTATAAGGAAATGTTGAAAAGCAATACTCCCGTTCTGGTGGATTTTTATGCAGAATGGTGCGCTCCCTGCAAAAAGATGGAGCCTTACCTTAAAAAGATGGCTGCTGAAATGCCGGATAAGGTGAAAATTTTAAGAATAGATGCAGATGCAAATACAGAACTCTGCAAAGAACTGAATGTTTCTGCACTACCGGTCCTGAAGCTGTATAAAAACGATAAATTAGTCTGGGATAATTTAGGTTTTGCAACAGAGCAGGAAGTGAAAAACAAGATTGCACAATAATGTATTTCATATAAATTCTGTTAATGTTTTTGACCTTAGTAATTAAAAATTTATATTTGCAGGAATGACTTATCAGAAATTAAATACCAATCATATAATGAAAAGCGTTATTGCAATGTTTTTCATTATATGTATTTTAATTTCTTCCTGCGCTGTAAAATACGGTATCAAAAACCTACTCAGTCTGCAGCCTTCCGCTAAAAGTCATACCTCCGCACCAAAGGAGAAATTTACCACCAACACAACCACGGCCTCTGTCTGCAACTTTTGCAAGGAAAGAGAAATTACCGCTAAAAATGATACCCATTTTTCAGTGGCGGAATTTCAGGAGCTTGCTGCATTTACATTCATTCTATTTGCAGGGGCATTTCTGTTTATAAATCTTAGAGAACATCCATTTTACAGTACTTCCAAAATTGGAATTACGGTTCCCATCTTCATACAATACCGCAAACTTATCATTTGATTTAAAATTTAATTGGTCTCTTCTTGTAGAGACTCAAACGATTGATTTTAAATTTTTATTAATCCTTATCGGAATCATTTCGGTAACTGTTAATCTTTCATACAATGATAAGAAAAAGTCTTTCAGTCCTTATTTTTGGGCTGATTACTCAGAAGTCTGTCCTTTATGCCCAGCAAGAATCACTTTTGGGTAAAATATGGACAGAAACACAAAAAAACTATTCAGGGATCCGTGCAGCCGAGTCTGCAATAGAATCTTCAGAATATAACGAAGAGACAGTAAAATCCAAGGCATTACCACAGGTAAAGCTTCAATATCAAAATACCTACGGAACATTAGAGGGAAGCAGTGGTGGTTTTTTCCCACAGTCCGGTTTTTTTAATGTTTCCGGAAACAGGAATTCGGGCTCCTCTTTATCCTCAAACAATTTCGGCTCAGCCATTGCGGAGTACGAGATCTACAACTTCGGGCGTCAGAGATCCGAGGAAAGATCAGCAAATGAGTTCACACAAAAGCTCAGGACAGATAAAGAATCCTATTTGCTGAGGCTCAAAAAATTGCTATCACAACGTTATCTTGACTATGTCTTTAATGGCGCCAAGCTCAGATGGGCAGAGAGAAACTCGACGAGGCTCGAAGAAATCCACAGTTCAAGCAAAGCCCTTTCGCGTGCCGGTCTCAAACCGGAAGCAGATTCTGTACTTACCTATTCATCGTACGTTCAGGCATTGGCAATGCAAGATAATTGGTTTGGAAAGCAGCAGGCAGCCACAGAAAAACTTAAGGAATTTTACATTGATAATTTTAAAGTAGAGGATTACCAGGTCAGTCATTTTCTTGACCCTGAAATAAATTCTTTTAACAGTGAGAAGGTTAATCCATCACATCCTTTTTTAAAGTCCATCCATCAGGAGTCCGAATACTATCAGACCAAAGCGGAAACAGAGAGAAGATCATCACTTCCGTCGCTTAAGATCTTGGGAGGTTATGCTTACAGAGGTTCAGGATCCGATCCATATGGCAATGTCTCAGGGAAATTTACCGATGGTTTCTCCAATTCTGCCAACAATGCTCTTGTTGGACTTGGATTGACGTGGAATATCAGCAGTCTTCATACGAACAGGCAAAAAGCCAATATGCTGTCAAAAGAAGCGGAACGTCTGGGTTATCTCGAAAACCAGTATCAGCTATCAATGCAGACTGAGATTAAAGCCCTTGAAAGCAGGATTGTAGAACAGCAAAAACAACTTAAGAAAGAAAGTGCTTCTGTGAAAGGCGCATCAGATGCCTACGAAATGTATGTAGCAAGATACAAGAGTGGTCTTATTACCCTCACTGAACTGTTACAGATCCGTCAGATTCTTGAAAATGCAGAAAAAAGTCAGATCGATGCCGCAAAAGAATTCTGGGAGCAGGTCATAGCAAAGGCTGAACTCACCGGCGATTTTGATTATTTATTTACCCAACTTTAAAATTTTAGAATGAATTTAATACGTTTTGCGCTCAGAAAGCCCATTGCCGTCATGGTCGTTTTCCTGTCGGTCATTGTGCTTTCGCTTACAGCTATAAAAAAAATAAAAGTAGATATTTTCCCGGAGGTAGAGTTGCCGTCAATGTATATTGCGATGCCTTACGGAGGGCTTTCACCTCAATATATGGATGGTTTTATGTCCAATGAATTTCAAAAAGTTTTACTCTTTGTGAATGGTGTCAAGAATATTGATTTCAAAAGTGTTCAGGGACTGACCTTAATGAAACTGACCTTTTATCCAGGCACCGATATGGCGCAGGCTGCAGGTGAGGTTTCCACGCAGGTTTCACGGGCAATGGGATTTTTACCACCCGGTGCAGTACCGCCTATGGTTGTGCGGTTTGACGGTAATTCACTCCCGGTCGGTCAACTTGTCTTTGAAAGTGACAATCACTCTGTAACAGAGCTTCAGACAATGGTCCTAACCAAAATCCGGCCGATGTTTGTTGAGATTCCCGGTATTACGGCTCCGGCACCTTTTGGGGGTAACATCCGTTCGATCGTTGTAAATATTGACCCGGCTGCAATGCAGAGTAACGGACTAAGTCCGGAAGAAATTACTTTGGCGATCACAAAAAGCAGCCATCCTTCGCCAGCAGGAAATATCAGAATGGGCGAAACGAATTATATGGCACCGATCAATTCCATAGCCAAAGATCCTGCGGAGTTTCTTAAAATCCCGATAAAGACCCAAGACGGTAGAACTCTTTACGTGGGTGATGTAGCCAATGTTCAGGATGGAGCTGACCAGACATCTGGATATGCATTGGTCAATGGGAAACGCTCTGTGTATCTCCCGGTGATCAAAAAATCAGATGCTTCAACACTGACAGCAGTTGAAAATCTAAAAAAAGCAATGCCAAAACTGAGAGATCAGCTTCCGGATGATGCGAAGGTGAGTTATGAATTTGACCAGTCAAAATATATTGAACGTTCCCTTTCAAATCTAATTCATGAAGGACTTTTGGGTGCACTTTTTACAGGACTGGTCATTATTCTTTTCCTTGGTGACCTTCGAGGTGCACTGATCGTGGTCTTTACAATTCCCATAGCAATATTAACAGCCGTCTGTGTGCTCTATTTTGCAGGATATACTATTAATATAATGACCTTGAGTGGGTTAGCCCTATCCATCGGAATTTTGGTAGATGAAGCTACGGTCACGATCGAGAATATCCACCAGCATATGGAAATGAGGAAAACCAAACCCAAAGCCATTCTTGATGCAGTACTTGAAATTTCCATTCCGAAGGTGCTGATATTATTATGTATTCTGGCCGTTCTTACGCCTGCCTTCATTATGACGGGCATTCCAAAAGATATGTTTCTTCCGCTTTCTTTTGCAGTTGCATTCGCAATGATAGCTTCCTTTCTGGCATCCCAGACCTTCGTTCCGATCCTGGCTAACTGGATGATGAAGAATAAGCATATTGAGAAGCATTATGTTAAAAACAGGAGTTTTTTCTATCGATTCAGAACGGGCTACAGTCACAAAATGAGAAAATGGTCGGGAAGGACTTTGGTATTGTTTTCGGCCTATATCATTTTCTCGGGCCTTTTAATATTTTTAATGATGCGCTCATTGGGAACCGATATTATGCCTCTTTCCAACAGCGGTGATTTTCAGATGAGAATTGATGCGCCACAGGGAAGCCGTCTGGAGAAAACTGAAAAGCTGGTGAAGGATATTCTCAAAGATATTGAAGGTATTTTGCCGGAAAATGCGGTCAGCATCAGTTCGGCCTATGTCGGTTTACATCCGGCAGCAACGCCGATCAATCCCATATTTCTTTTCACCAACGGAACACACCAGTCTGTTTTGCAGGTTTCTGTAAATAAGGAGATCTTTTCAGGGTCTATGGAAGATCTGAAAGAAAAGATCCGCAAGAAGATTGCTGAAAAGCATCCTGAAGCACAAATCAATTTTGAACCGATGGAACTTACCGAAAAAATTATTGGACAGGGATCGATGACCCCGATAGAAATCAAGGTAGGATCTCCGAATCTGAAACTGGCGGCATCTCACGCAAAAAAAATAGAGGAAAAGCTGAAAAGCAACGATTTCCTGCGAGACGTCCGCATTGCAGAGCCACTTCAATATCCGACGTTACAGATCAACGTAGACCGAAATCTCGCTGCGCAGTTCGGACTGACGATGCAGGATGTGACACGCAGTCTTGTGACCGCTACCTCTTCAACCCGCTACACCGACAAGAACCTCTGGGTCGACCCAAAATCAGGACTTGTCTTTCAGACACAGGTCCAGATTCCAGAAAGTATAATGAACTCTGAAGAGATCCTGAAATCACTTCCACTGAAAAAAGACAGCCCGAGACCCGTTCTTGAAGATATCGCTACAGTTAAAAAAACGACCGCACCTGCACAGGTCAACCGAAAGGGACCTATGAGATATGTAACAATTATCGGAAATGTGTACGGAAAAGACCTGGGCTCTGCTTCCAAAGCGGTAAAAAATGCCATCAGTGAGACCGGAAAACCTCCAAAAAGTGTTTCTGTCTGGACAGAAGGCACACTGCAGCTACTGGATGATACACTCGACAGTCTTGCAATGGGACTTTTGGCGGCAGTACTAGCGATATTCCTAATGCTTTCTGCTTATTATCAGTCATTTAAAGTACCTTTTGTTGTTCTTTCCGTGATTCCTTCCGTGATCGTGGGAAGTCTTGTTTTGATTTTCATTACCGGCAGTACGCTCAACCTCCAGTCATATATGGGGATGATTATGTCCATCGGTGTTTCGGTTTCAAATGCCGTATTACTTATCAATCAGGCAGAGTACTACCGTAAACATTACCATATCAGTGCGCTTCATTCTGCGAGAATGGCAGCGGCGTCCAGACTCCGCCCTGTACTGATGACCGCTTTGGCGATGCTTGCCGGGATGATTCCTATGGCAATCGGTATCGGGGAAGGTTCTGAGCAGGTTGCTCCACTTGGTAGAGCTGTTATCGGTGGTATCATCGCATCCACTCTTACCATTCTGCTTTTGGTTCCGCATTTTTTTGCAGCAGTAATGTCCAATGCAGGACATTCAAATCCTTCCTTGGATCCGGAAGATGAGGAAAGTAAATTTTTCGTACAATCTTAAATAATTAAAAAATAATGAAAATCATCAATAAAATAAAATACATCTTCATTCCGGTCGTTCTTTTGGGAATGGCTTCCTGCTCGGGCGAAAAGGAAAGTAAAAATGAAACAAAAAAAACAGTTCAGCCTGCTCGGTCTTTCGTGACCACAGAAATCAAGCTGATAAATCCCACTTATCAGATTTCCGTTCCAGGCGAACTGAAACCTTATGAATCGGTGCAGATCTTTGCGAAGGTTGCCGGATTTATCAAGAAAATTTATGTTGACAGAGGTTCAGTTGTGACCAAAGGTCAGCTTCTTGCAGTTCTGGAAGCACCAGAAATGAATCAGGATTACCTATCCGATAAATCTTCACAGCAGAAAACATACACCGACTATCTTTATGCTAAACAGGCTTTTGAGCGATTGCAGGACGCGGCCAGTACAAAAGGAGCTGTTGCCGACATAGAACTGGATAGGGCTAAAAGCATTATGCAGAGTTCCAAAGCAACATACGAGGCATCAAAAGCGGGCACCGGTAGGTCTTCACAGATGAATCAGTACCTTAGGATCACGGCACCTTTCAGTGGTGTGATAATGGATAGGAATCTGTCGGTAGGAGCCTTGGTTGGTCCCAATTCAGGAATGGCTCTTTTCAGTATTGCTCAGAAAAATAAGCTGAGACTGACGGTATCTCTTCCTGAAAAACATGCATCAAGTGTCAATGAGGGGATAGTGGCGCAATTTACGGTCAACTCTATCCCGGGAAAAAATTTTGAAGCGCATCTTTCAAGGAATTCCGGTGTTATCAGTCAGGAAAACCGTTCGATGACCCTTGAGTTTGACGTTCCAAATCCGGGCACTGTCTTAAAAGGGGGGGAATATGCACAGGTCCAGCTCAATCTGAAAAGAAGTGCACCTACATTTTTTGTACCCACGAAAAGTATTCTGCAGACTCAATCCGGAACCTTTGTGATGACCTTCAATGATAATACGGTAAGCAGAGTTGCTGTGAAAGAAGGAATCACCTACGAAAAAATGACCGAGGTCTTTGGTGCACTATTCGGCCATGACAAAGTTCTAGTAAAACCTTCCGAAGAAATTGAGGAAGGAAAGATATCAACCCCAAAAAAAAATAAATAATGATAACGACCTTAAAATTTAAAACACCTATTTTCATTCTTATGATGACCCTGTTTTCTTTTTCTTTGAGTGCGATGCAATCAAGAGTTGAGAATCAGGATGGGCCCATCCCACAAAATAATGTAAATGATAATGAGGATATCATCTTAATCGATGAGAACGGAAAGAAAATTGCTTTGAGTGAACTGAAAGGGAAGGTGGTCTTTGTAAATTTCTGGGCCACATGGTGCAGGCCTTGTGTCGAAGAAATGCCGAGCATCAGAGACCTGAAAGACAAATTCAAGGGAAATGACAATATCGTTTTTGTCCTTCTCAATGTGGAAGCCAACCTGACAAAGTCTAAGAAATTTATGAAGGATAAAAACTACGATCTTCCGGTGTATGTAGCAGCAGACACTATTCCTTCGCAGTACTTTCAGGGAGCAATTCCGACGACTTTGATCTTTAATAAAAAAGGAGAACTCGAAGCACAGATGCAGGGAGGGCAAGATTTTGACCGACCTGAGATTTATGAAGCGCTGAAAAAGTTAACCGGACAATAATTTATTAAAATAAGAACAATGGAAAAATTTAAAATATGGCTTCGGAAGAACTGGAGTACGGCACTTTTGGTGTCAATATTCATCGTGTTGCTTGTGAGTCCCGATGCAAAAGCCTGGCTGATGCGCCAGATCATCTCTACCGGTCTTATGAACTCAAAGATTGAAGAAAAGGAAACAGAGCCGGCCGTTGAGTCGACTCCTTTGTCCAGTACTGAAAACTTCAGTGTCAGAAATGATAAAGGTGAGATCATCAATACTTCTGACCTCAAGGGAAAAGTGGTATTTATTAACTTCTGGGCGTCCTGGTGCCCGCCTTGCCGTGCGGAATTCCCTTCGATTCAGACATTCTACGTCCGATTTAAATCCAATAAAGATCTTGTTTTTCTTACAGTCAATCTGGATGAGCAGACCGCCTTGGGTAAGATGTATCTTGAAAAAGAACAATTCACTGTTCCGTTTTTAGTTGCAGAAGGTTCGATTCCAACTGCTTTTTTTAATGGTTCACTTCCTACGACCGTCGTTTTGGACAGATCAGGAAAAATTAGGATGCATCATGCGGGAATGGCAGACTACAGCAAAGAATCATTCTATCAAGAAATCAATCAACTTTTAAATGAAAAATAATGAAAAACTTAATTAAGATATTGACCTTCTCAGTTTTCCTGACAGGGTTTATGGGTTTTGCGCAAAAGGCAACAGTTTACGAACCTGCAAAATCTATTAATAAGGAGTACAAGGCTTTGTATGTGATCAATGAAGGTGATGACCAGAAAATCAGAGTCATTATCAGAAATATCAATAACGCGATGGAAGATCCCAGGCTGAAAGGCAAACTGAAGGTCGAACTGCTGGCCTTTGGGGGCGGAGTGGAAATGTTCAGAAAGAAAAACCCCTACGGGGAACTTCTTACAGGTCTGCAAGATAAGGGGGTAGTGATGGTACAGTGCGAAAATACCCTTCGTGAAAAAAAGATCGAAAAGTCCGAATTATTTGAGTTTGTAAATTACACCCCCAGCGGAAACGGGGAAATGATTTTGAGACAGGATGAAGGATGGGCAATAGTTAAACCCTAAAATTGGAAATTATGAAATTATCAATAGGATTCATCAACGATGTGCACGGCTATATGGAACCCCATCCAGAGCTGTTTTATGACTATCAGAAAGAATATGTTAAAAGTGCAGGAGGTTATGCCAGAATTCAGACCATCTTCAAAAAGATCAGGGCAGAAAATCCGAACGCATTGCTCTTTGACGGAGGGGATACGTTTCACGGAACAGTTCCGGTGGTACAGTCGAAAGGAGAGGTCTTGATTCCCATACTTAACCAACTTGGATTTGATGCAATGGTAGGACACTGGGACTTTGCCTATACACCAAGACATCTGTTAAAACTGGAAAGCCAGCTCAATTATCCCGTCTTGGGCTGCAATGTTTTTGATGAGCAGGGAAAACGATTTCTACTACCTTACAAAATATCTGAAATTGGAGGACTCAAAATTGGTATAATCGGGATCTGTTCCAATATTATCGATAAGACAATGCCGGAGAAGTTCAGTGAAGGCATAACGGTGACCGATGGAATTGAAGAGACGAATCAATGCGTCAGAGAATTAAGAGAGGATGCTGTGGACATTATTATTCTTTTGTCGCACAATGGTTATCCGCAAGATATCGAACTGCTCAAAAAAGTGGAAGGAATCGATATTTGTCTCAGTGCACACACCCATAACAGGATGTACGAAGCAGAAAAAGCAGGAAACTGCATTATCATCCAATGTGGCTGCCACGGATCATTTGTAGGAAATCTAAAGCTTGATGTCAAAATGGAATGATTACACATTTTGATTACAAGATCATTGAAACTGACGACAGTATTGATGAAGATGTAGAAGTTAAAGATCTGGTGGAAAAAAGTCTACAGTCTTTTGCTGAAATGAAAAGTACAGTATTGGGGACGACAGAACATATTTTGCACCGCTATTCCACGCTGTCTTCTACTATGGATGACTTTCTTCTGTCTGCCGTCAATTTTGCGACGGACGTTGAGATCTCCTTTTCCAACGGATGGCGCTATGGTGCACCTATAAATGTCGGAAATATTACCCTCTGGGACTTATACAAAATCGTGCCGATGAATCCGCCTATTTCCACCACAGAGCTTACTGGAAAAGAGATCTTTGAAATGTTAGAAGAAAATCTGGAGCGGACCTTTTCCGCAGAGCCGATGAAACAAATGGGAGGTTATGTTAAGCGTTGCAACGGATTGAGAATTTTGATGCGCATTGAAAATCCGCCGGGTTACAGAATTCAGGAAATCTATTTTCAGGGAAGACATTTACAAAAAGACAAGGTTTACAAAGTTGCTTTCCTCACCGAGCAGGATGTTCCAAAGAAATATGGGAAAAACCGCACAGAGACAGGATCTAATGCCATAACAGCAATGACATATTATCTTGAGAATAATTTTCACATTGAAAGATCTGAAGATTCTTTTCTTTTGGTCTGAAATAAAGGCAGAAGATCCGAAGATCCTCTGCCTTTTATTTTATGTGCTGGGCAATTACGATGATTGAATGTTGCTATAAGATCAGGCTGTTGATAAAGTTTTCCAGATTAGTAAATCCTGTTAGAGTGATGACTGATCCGTCTGCGGCATCATTCAAGTTCAGTCTGTTTTATTATTAATATAATCTAAAAATATTTGTAAAAATAAAGTAGGTTTTATATCGTAGGAAATCTGTGAGATATTAATCGTTCAAATTGAAATTTTCCACAATATTTTTTTAAGAGATAAACTACAACGAGTCTCTAGTAATAAACTTCCTATAAAAATCATTGAACTCAAAAATATTATATGTAAAAAATTCGTGTAAGTATTGCTCTACCCTTTCAATTTTTGTCATTGGCTTGTAAGTTTATTTATAGATTTAGATTACCAATCCATATTTGCTGAGTTATCAAATATTCCCTGCAAATGATCACAAAATTTTTCCATAATATCATTATCGTGCATTGCAGATTCATACATCCCATTGCTTGCATAAGGTAATATTGTGATCAAACCTTGCCCTTGGGTATATGTGAGTGCAGGTTTTAAATTGCTGCTATTCATATCAGAGATAAAAGATTCTATCAAACATATAACTTCATTATCTTTAAATTCCAGTGTGCCTTGAAAAGAAAACCTATTTTTAGTCTTATTAAAGTTCATCATTACTGGTACAGCACCGGCTCCGGAATGAAAGTGGAATGCATTGCCGTCTTTTCCAAATGCACCGTGAGCAACAAAGTTCCTTACCTGATTCCTTATCATCAGTAATTCAATATAATATTCCTTTAACATATCGTCAGATATGACAGTATTGAATTTAGTTTTCCATTCGGCATCGATTAATTTTGTGACTTCTTCCCCTGTTTTTATTTTTTGTGTAAGGATAGCAAGATGAATAAATAGATGTTCTGTCCAGCTAAAAAATGATTCAATAGTTGAAATTGCTAACCATTTTGTGCTTTGCCGTATCTTGTAGTAATTTTTGGAACCTAGAACAAAAGTGCCATCAATAGAAATCCTTTCTTTAGATAATTTTTCTAGTTTCTTATTTTCTGATTTATATAGATTTAGAAAATAGTTAAATCGTTCAAATAAATATCCATTATTATTTACAATATTTATTTCGGAACTCTTGATAGCCTCTGCTGCCAAGTGGTTAAAATATGGTCTTGAAGATTTTATCGCACCGTTAATTTTCTTAGTAATTATTTTCGCATCTTCTTCATCTTCCTTATTTTGAATAAAAACCCCAACTCCCATTTTCCTGTGTTCAATCAGAAATGCTTTACCATTAAAATCAATTGGAATAGACCAAGCCAGCTTTTCAGATCTTCCTGTGTCTTTGAAACCTAATAAATTTACAAATAGAAAATAAACTAAGTAGTAATCCTGTATCTCCCTTCCTGCATCACTTCTTTCAGCAAAAAATAATAGTTTTTCGTTTGCTTTTGTATTATCATCGACTTGCTTTATTGGAAATAATATTTTCAGGGCATTTTCTTTGTATTTTTCAATATTCATATTCTATTTTTATGCAGGTAGTTGGGTTTTCATTTTCCGGCTTTAAGCATCTTCAATGATTTAGATAAAATAATTTTAAACTATTTTAATGTGTTTTTTATATAATAAATCTAATGTATCTAAGTTCAAAATTCGAATTAATTCTTATCGATTCAACTGGCGCATTAAGATATTTGGCTAGGACTGTCTTTAATCCATTTTCATTATACCCATCAATATAATACTTCGATATTTCTTTTTTAATATCATTTCCGTTAAAGATTATTGATTCGATCACCTGGACTATTCTATCTCCAAAACCATCGTTTGTTGTTTTTTGGCTGCATTTAATTTCAATATTTATTGTCTGCGAATTTGGTAAAAATAATACAGAGTAATCCTGTTGAATTAAAATACCATTTATGAAATCGAATGATTGATTGAATGCTGGATTATCTCTTAATTTAAAAATTTCTTCTCTATAATTTCCTTTAAAATTATTAAATCTGAATTCACCTTTGCTGTCGTAATACATTTCAAATAGAATTCCATTTAGAATATGATTCTCGGAGTTTATTTGAAAATCTAGTAGTGACCTATTAAGATTTTCAAAAAATGTCATAGCGGAATTTGCCCCACCAATAGCGCATTGTAATAAATTTCTTCCTAAAATGAACATTTGGTCCTTATCTAATTGACTTACTGGTATTGTTATTAAATAATCAATTGCAGGATTTTGTTTGTACCAATTGTAGGTCTTTAGTTCTTTAATTTTTTTGTAAAATTCTGAATCTTCATAATAATTTTCATCTTTCAAAACATTCGGATTATAAGGTAGGCTTAAAATATTTAGCTTTTGATGTTTGTAAAAGTAAAAATCACCAATTAATGAGGTGTGTTCCCAAGTTGTTTGTCTTCCTCCTGACAATGCAAAAACTGTCTTTCTTACAGATTTAAATAGATCTTCGACAGCTATCCTTTCGGACGAGAGGTGCTTTATTAGTGAGCCCGTATAAATACTATTATTCTCATATCCGACATCTAAAGCACCTTCATTTGGAGATGTTGAAAATGCTATTAGTGATCCTTTAGGAGCTATAATTGGACTAAATCCAAGTGCAGTCCCGCGACCAAATGATCTTCTGCAAGCATCTAATATCACTATGTTTAATTTAGTAGGATTTTGCCTGTATATGTCAAATAAATCATTTAAAGTAATACAATTTTGTTTTGCCACATATTTATTTTCAGGAGGAATTTGCGAATCGATACTCGCCAAAAAATTCTCTCCATCTACTTCGAATCCGTGACCTGCAAAATAAAAAATAGATGCATCAAAATCTTTTAGTAAGTCGCTATATTCTTGTAAAATTTCAACTATGTTTTTTTGATCGATATTTAGATATAATTTTACCTCATAATTGTAATCTTTAAAGATTCCAGCAATTTGATTTGCATCATTTTCTCCGTTAGTTAATTCATTTCCTTTAAAGTAGTTGTTATTGCCAATTATAATTGCTAATGTTTTCATATATCTAAGTCGATTTTGGATGTTTTTAAAATATTCGTTGATAAAATGTAGAAAATTAGAATTTTGCAAGCTATTCTGATTACCTAAAAGGATAACCTTTAAACAATCAACTTGTGTTTTTCGATATTGATATTCTCCATCACTTTAGACCTCAATATACAAAAGATATTGTTAGAAAATTACGGTTTCCTCTCAATATGAAAAAAGTTTGTCGCGACAATAACGCAACCAGAATATTTAAATTTGGCAAAATAAAAGAATTGTGTTTTACTAATATGCAAGGTAACACACAGTAATAATATGAGCCGGTCTTATTCTTCTAATAAACCTGAATTTTTGGTAAGAAAAACTTTTATAATTTCATCTGAATTAAAATTATCAGAATTGTGTGTTTCCTGATTGTTGTTACTCCCTTCCCTTGAAAGATTTTCATCAAAAGTTAAATTGAGTTTTGAAGTCTTTCCCTTAGTCATAACATTTGAAGATAGATCTAACTTTTCATAATACTTTGCAATTCCTTGTGGCTGTGTTTCAGCGAAAATTAATGGTGGGCAAAGTGAATAAATTAATTCTTCACCCTGAAGTAAAACTTCATCTTCTTTATGGCAAGGTATGTAAAACTGAATGTACGAATCTTGGTAATAAAGTTTAATCCAGTGAGAAGGCAATTTACTTTCTAAATTTCTTTTTTTGAAAATTAATACATAGGGAAATTTTACATTAAAACCAGATGCCCCCCTATGAATCTGTTTGGCATGCTGTACAAAATAAGCCTCATTGTTATTTCTCATCAGAAAATCAAAACAGAATTTATAGTTGTCTACTTCAACATCAGGAATTACAGTCAAGGCAATTTTCAGTAAACATTTAAAAATGTTAATCGGTATATAAGGATTATGTATAACGTTAAATTCTATAATACCTCCATCTAATTTTTTTTAATTACCCCTTGTTTATTTGATTCTATATCAATGCCATGAAAACCATTAAAACTATTTTTTTTAGCTACAATATTACCATCGTATGATTTAAATGTTGGAGGAGTTTGTGCTCCTAAGGCATTAACACTTCTATTCAAACCTAAAAAATTTGCCATATCACTTTCGAAACCTGAGAAATGATTGTTACACTTATCACATTCGTAATCTGACACCCCAGAATTATTTCCAAATAATCTTGAAATAATGTGAGGCTTGCTTTTAAAGGTTGTTGCATCGGACTTTTTACCACAGAAGCGACAGATTCTTTCTGATATTTTTTTTAGAGGACGCCTTTGATTATTTATTGGAGGAGTATACATACTTTTTAATTGATAATCCTTATCAAAAGCTTTTAGATGCTCAATATTTCCAGAGTATGTATATATGTTCATTAGTTATCCGTATTATTTTTCATTAACTTTAAATAACTTCGATTTTTACTACCTCACTACTAACCACTTTTGTATTTGTATCATTCATCTTCTGTCTAATTGTAACTTTAATTTTATCATTCTTAGGAGTAGGAAAATTCATTAAATCTGAAATATTTTTAAAATCAAAGGCTTTACAAAGTAATGTTATATGACGAGTAGAATATTTATGTCGCTGTGTTAATGACTCCACATTACTAACAAAACTTTTGGCCAAACCCATTTTTAGGCTAAGCTGATCTTTGCTTAGTTTTTTTGCTTTGCGAATGTTTCTTACGTGATTAATAAAATCCAAATCGAATTGTGTTGTTTCTAAATAAGTAATTTGTTCCATATATTTTTAAAAAAAATAACCCAATATGTTGGGTGTTAAATAAATATTTATTATTTTTGCTTTAGCGAATAAATCATTAACCTTCAACAAGGTAAAATGAACGATGTATCTCGAATCAAAAAGACCAATTTTCCATCGAGAACCTCGTGAAATCGCTCCATGTCTAAAAGTTTCTTACTTTTGTATACGGCATGCGAGCGGTTCTCACGTATACTTTAGGTGGAAACTTTAATCTTCGGTTTAAAGTGGGTTGGTCGCCCTGATTCTAGAGTGTGAGACCGCCGCATGCTATTTTTGCGTATAATTCTCATATCTAAAAGCATCGTTCCATATATAAAAATAATATTTATGAGGACGACATTTTCAACCATTCTTCTAATTTGCCCACCGGAGTAGTCCGCCAGCATAACAGAAAAAAAATACGGCTTTATGCCAGTTTTGCTTGCAAAATGCTGGATTGGTATTACCTGGCTATTATCGACAAACTCCGAAATTCCTTTAAAAGTAAAAGGAAAGCCAGACTACAATTTAATCTCGCACATTAAAAGTACTCGCTTTCTTTTGATATTCCAAATTATTTTCAGAACGAAGGGAATTTAATACTGAAGACAAAAAAATTCAACGGTCTGAATAATGCAGATGGTTACGGCTGTTTTTAGATTTCAATAGAATGTTTTCTTATTAGAAATGACACTTTACAATGAGTAAACTCATTGCGGCTTTACAGCTTACACGGGACACAATTTCATTCATATTATTTCAAGATGTGCTTGGGAAGGAGGTTTTGATATGTCCTTACTGAAGCTTCCTCCCAAGCATCATCAAGTAGATACGCTGAAAACATATTCAAGAAACAGAAAGTAGAATGTAACCATAGAAAAACAAAAGCCCTTTCCACAAAAGTTGACCGCTAGCGTAGGAAAGAGCAAAGTCTAACGAATTAAACCTATTCAAAAGTATGAAAAAAAACTTTTGCAGCCTAAGTCATCTTCAATTGGCTTTTGGCTTCACCTTGCTCGTCTCCGGCGTAGCAATAGGGCAGATGCGCACCATTACAGGCACTGTCTCGGAAAATAACCAGCCAGTCAAAGGAGTTTCCGTATTCCAGGAGGGTAGTGAAGAAGTGGCTGTGACCAATGCAGCAGGCGTTTACCGTGTTCAGGTATCGGGAGAGAAACCCGTAATTATTTACCGCCATCCGGACTATCCCGAACGAAAAATCACTTTAGGCAGTAGGATAAACGTCAATATCTCATTAGGTAAAGAAAAAGAGATAGAGGAAGTCGTTCTCAACGCAGGGTATTATAAAGTCAAAGACAAAGAAAGAACAGGAAGCATTGCCAAAGTCTCTTCAAAAGACATCGAAAACCAACCTGTTATCAATGTGCTTTCCGCTGCACAGGGTAGAATGTCGGGCGTGAGCATTACCCAAAATTCAGGAGTTCCGGGCGGAGGATTTGATATTCAGATCAGAGGGAAGAACAGCATCCGAAGAGAAGGAAATGAACCATTGTATATTATTGATGGTGTTCCAATTCTTTCAGAAACTCCCTCGTTGTACAGTGCTGCAATTTTACCATACGCTACCATAAATCCTCTAAATTCCATCAATCCCAATGATATAGAAAGCTTCGAGGTATTGAAAGATGCCGATGCCACGGCAATCTACGGATCACGAGGTGCCAACGGAGTCATCATTGTGACGACCAAAAAAGGAAGAAAAGGAAGAACCGATTTCAAGATTAATACCTCTTATTCTCTCAGTACGGTAGCCAACCGATTGAAGCTGCTGAACACTGATGAGTATATTAAGATCAGAAAAGAAGCATTTCAGAATGACGGCATCTCCACAATTCCTGCGGCAGCGTATGATTTCAACGGTGTGTGGGATCAGACCCGAAACACCGACTGGCAAAAAGAACTCATTGGTAATACGGCAGATGCGTCTGTAGTCCAGCTTTCTTTAAGCGGAGGTTCTGAAAACACCTCCTACTTAATCAGCTACGGACATAACGAACAGACAACGGTATTTCCTGCAGATTTCAGATACAAAACTAATAATCTAACAGGGAATTTCAGTTACAGAACACCTGATAAAAAACTGGAAGTCAATCTCAGCAATACCTTTTCGTTTCAAAGTAACAATGTCCTGAATGATGATTTAACAAAGAGAAGTTTAACTCTTAGTCCGAATGCTCCAGCACTCTACAATCAGGATGGTTCATTGAATTGGGAGAACAATACGTTTACGAATCCTCTGGGTGTTTTTAAAAGCGAGTATCTCAATTCTTCCAACTTTATAAACAGCGGAGCGCAGATTTCGTACCGCTTATTTCCGTTCATTACACTAAAATTCAACGGAGGTTTAACGTATCAGAATTTTGAAGAGTTTTCACTCAAGCCCCATACGATGTACAATCCCTCATCAGGATTGACGAGCGCAAGTTCCACTTCATTTAAAAACAGCAGTTCCACATTCTCTTATATTCTGGAACCGCAATTGGTTGCCAATCAAAGCTGGGGAAACCACAGCCTCGAAATGTTGTTGGGAACCACATTACAGCAATCTGAAACCAATCAGGGTTCAATACAAGGTTATGGCTTTGAGAGCAATGCCCTGATTCAGAATTTGGGAGCAGCCAAAACAAAAGTCATCAGTGATCAGGTTAGAAACCAGTATTACTACAATGCTGCGTTTGCAAGAATCAATTATCAATTCATGAAAAGATACATTGTCAACCTTACAGGCAGACGGGACGGTTCAAGCCGTTTTGGTCCCGACAACCGTTTCGGAAACTTTGGTGCAGTGGGTGCAGCGTGGCTTGTTTCAGAGGAAAGCTGGATGAAAAATATCCCGTGGTTAAACTTTGCCAAAATCAGAGGAAGTGTGGGAACTTCCGGCAATGACCGGATTGGAGATTATCAGTATCTCAATACCTATACGATTTCATCCAATATCTACAACAACATCACCGCTCTGAATCCTTCAAGACTGTACAATCCCAATTTCAGCTGGGAGAAAACACTCAAAAAAGAAGTAGCACTGGAATTATCATTTCTGAAAAGCAGAATTAATTTTTCAGCGGCGTATTACAACAATACATCATCCAATCAATTGGTCGGTATTCCATTGCCTGCGACGACAGGGTTTGTTACGATACAGTCGAATCTTCCTGCAAAGGTTCAGAATACAGGCTGGGAGTTTGAAGCATCGATGCAGGTTTTGAGACAAAGCAAGTTCAAATACGACACGTCATTCAATCTTTCTGTTCCGCAGAGTAAGCTACTGGAATTTCCCAATCTGGAAGGATCAACCTATGCCAATCAGTATGTTTTAGGATATCCGATGTCACTTGTTAAAGTCTATCAGTTTGAAGGGGTTAATCCGGCAACAGGATTATACCAATTTACCGACTTTGACGGAGACGGAAAGATCAATTCTCCCAATGACAATAAAGTGATTGAAAGAATAGGCGTGAGATTTTTCGGAGGCTGGTTGAGCAATTTCCGCTACGGACAATGGTCGGCATCATTTCTTTGGCAATTTGTGAAGCAGAGAAACTGGAATTATAATCGTCAGATGCTGGTACCGGGTTCTATGAACAATCAGCCTGTAGAAGTTTTGGATGTTTGGTCACCTTCAAATCCTTCGGGAATGTATATGCCGTACAGTTCAGGAGCGAATGCGCAGAAAAATGCTTCGCACGTTTTGTTCCAAAATTCTACTGCTGCCATTGGCGATGCATCATTCATCAGACTGAAAAATGTACAACTTAATTACAGCATTCCCGTTCAGAAATTCGGAATCAGAGAAGCGATGATTTATGTGCAGGGACAAAACCTCTTGACCTTTACTAAATATTTTGGGGTCGACCCTGAATTTGTACTGACAGGATATTTACCGCCACTGAAGACCTACTCACTAGGCTTTCAGCTAACCTTTTAAAATGTTAAACTTTTTAGAATCTGACAATGTAAAAAGGTAAAGTTTTATAGAAGCAATAATTAGATACTGTAAAATTTAATCCTTTAAGAACTTGAGACTTGTTGAATGTAGGTTTTCTGTGAAAATTAAAAGTCAGATGATGTAAAAATTTCACATTCTAAGAATTGAATAAAAATTAAATCTTTAAAAAATTGAAAAAATGAAAACAAGAATAGAACATATTATTGTGGCAGCAATATTATCTGCTGTACTAACTACCACAATTTCCTGCGAAAAATTTGTAGAAACCGATTTTCCCAATAACCAGCTTCCGACAGAAGTTGTTTTTGAAGACGAGCAAACCGCTGAAGCGGCATTGGCAGGACTGTATGCAGGACTTTGGACTAACTCACTTATTTCGGGAGGCATCGACGGGATGGGTGCTTTGATGGGGACGTATGCTGATGATCTGACTTGTGTGTACACATCAGGATCAAACGGTATTTTAGATATAGCAAACAATCAGCAGGTGGCTACAAATACCGTTGTAACGACGGCTTGGACGAATGCTTATGGGCAGATTTATGCTGCCAACAGCATCATTGAAGGGGTAACCAATTCAAAATCATTAAGCCAGGCATCCAAAGACCGAATCAAAGGTGAAGCATTATTCGTGCGCTCTATCATCTACTTTAATCTCTATCAGATTTTTGGAGAAATAGCTTACACAGAAACAACCAATTATGTCATCAACAGCCAATTGGGCAGAATGAATAAAGATCAGTTACTCATAAAACTAGAAACCGATTTGTCTGAGGCGGTTAATCTTTTACCATCCGCTTACAGAAATGCAGAAAGAATCTATCCCAACAAATTTGCAGGATATATGGCATTGGCAAAGATGAAAATGCTACTGAAGAAATGGGCGGAAGCAGAAGTGCTTTGCAGTACGGTATTGCAATCATCTCAATATACATTTCAAACCGACCCTTCAAAAGTATTTCAAAAAAATGGAACCCATATCATTTGGCAATTGAAGCCAAAAAACACGAATGATGCGACCAAAGAGGCATCACTGTATAACTTTACAGGCGCACCTTTATCGTTTGTTCTCAATCTGAATCTCATCAATACATTTTCTTCGGGAGATTTGCGGAGACAGCATTATATCACGGCAGTACCTTTTAACCAACAGCTCAATTACCGCTCTTCAAAATATAAAAACCTTGCGGTCAATAATCCCAATGAATATTCAATAATCTATCGTCTGGACGAAGTCAATTTCATGATGGCGGAAAGCCTGATCGAGCAAAATAAAGCAGTAGAAGCCGTTCCGTATATCAACCGTTCCTGCCAACGGGCAGGATTACCAGCATTGAGCACTTCACTGACGGTTTCAGCAGCAACCGCAGAATTGAGAGAAGAAAAACGCAGGGAGTTTTTTGTGGAACACGGCATCCGTTTTTTTGATTTGAAAAGATGGGGATTGCTTGATCAGTTGATTCCTGTAAAAACCAATTGGAAAAGCTACCATGCTCAATGGCCGATACCCCAGAAAGAACTGCTGCTTAATCCAAACCTTAATCCCCAAAATACAGGATATTGATGATGAATAGAAATTGGAAAAATATGATGAAGAACAGGGAAAACATACTTGAAAGTAATAAGACAGTAAATACGATTCAAAAAATATTGTTGCTCCTCATTGTGTTTACTTTTCTATTGTTACCACTACCACTCAACGGGCAACATGATTTGAAAAAATTGGAAGCATTGGCAGAAAAAGCTGAAGTTCCTGATTTTCTGAAAATGTCTGATGACGGAAAATGGGTAAGCTGGCTGATGAAATATGAAAGTAAATCGCCGATGTACATTTTACAAAATGTACATGATAAGACTCAAAAGTTTGAACGAAAATCAATCAGGACTTCATTTTTTATGGGTAGTGAAAAATTCGCTTTTTTGAGTGGTGAGCAATTAGAACTAATTAATCTAATAGATCAAACTATTGAAACAAAAGATCATGTAAAGACGATTGATCAGATGAAACCGCAATCTTTATTTTTGATTCATTATGATGAGCATCAAAATAACAGACTGGAAGTTTACGGTAAAAACGGCAGAAAGATTCATGAGTTAGAAAATGTTATTAGATATAGCACTGTTGATGAAGAACTCATTGTTTTTCAGAAAAATGATCAAAATGAGACTGACGTTTTGAGGGTTGATACAAAAAATAAAAAGATCATAGCCCGCGCGTTCGATGAAGTCTTGAAAGTATGGAAAGGCACTGCTACGGAAGGAGGATATACCGTCTTTGGTAAAGACAAGCATGAATATACATTGAAGCATTGTGTTGATGGTTTACAGATTCCTCGAAACCTTGATTTGATGCGGAGTAAAAATTACCATTACGTAAATCTTGACTATTCATCAGATCCTGATGCATTATTTATCAAGCTAATCAGAAAGATTCCGAAAGAAAAAAAACTTTTAGAGTTTTGGTACGGCGTTGAAAAAGATCTCACTCATCATATTAAAGATATGCAGGTTGAAGAAAATTTTTTGTGGTATCCCCAAACAGGTAAAGTAATTCCGATGGATTCGATGTTTCATACAGAAATAGCGATTGGAAATTCCGGTAATTTTTTGAAGATAAAGAAAGACCAATCATTTGTAGATAAGAAAGATGATTTTTTCATGCCCAAAAGAGATTCCTTGTTTGTATGGAATTCAAGATCAAATGAACATCGTTTTCTTTGCGTGATTGATGAAAGACTGTATGTTTCACCTGATAGAAAATGGGTTCTTACGGCTGATAATAATGGCTGGAATCTTGTAAACACATTTACCCTGAAAACTAAAAAACAAATATCAGATCCTGAAGCTTCGCCATACTTTAAAGGAACTGAGCTTATTACCTGGGTAAAAGGTAATAATGTATGGCAACAAAATATTTTGAACGGCAAACTGGAGAGGAAAGTAACTTTAGATGGTGACAATGTTGAAATTATCAACAGTCAACACCAAAAGATTACGGAAGGGCTTCCTAGAGAAATTATTTCAGTGCCTGACAATAATTATTTATTTCGCATTTCAAAAGGTGATTTGTTGAAATCATATGTAGAGTGGGATCATCGTACAATAAAAAAAATTATAGCTGAAACTACAGATAAAATACGAAATTTCACCTATACAGATAATCATTCAAATTTTGTGTGGACGAAAGAAAATTACAATGAAGCGCCATCCATTGTATTTAAACAAAAACGAAAGAAAGATCATATCGTATTCACTTCCAATGCTCATGACAAAACTGCAGAAAAAATAAGAAAAATTCAGCTGTTTTACAAAGGAGCAACAGAAGAATCTTTAACTGCAACTTTATTTTTACCACATGATTATGATCCGGGTAAAAAATATCCTGTCGTACTTAATATTTACGAAAAACAGCAGAAAGGTACATCAGCCTTTTTGCTTCCGACATTAAAAAACGGGAGAGGCTTTAATGCAAGGTTGCTATTGGAATCAGGCTATATGGTGCTCATTCCGGATATTACATACGCAGATAAAGGATCAGGTCTTTCAGCACTTGAGTCTATTCATAATGTTCTGGATGAATTGGTAAAAATAGAACAAGTAGATGCGAGGCGAATTGCATTGACAGGACAGTCTTTCGGGGGATATCAGACCAACTTTATCGCAACGCACTCAGATCGTTTTGCTACATTTATTTCGGGAGCATCGGTGTCGGACATTGTTCATACTCCTTTTTCTTTCAATTACGATTTTGGAAGTCCTGACTATTGGCGGTATGAATATGGTCAAATGCGTATGGGTGGCAGCTTTGTAGAAAATAAACAAAAATACATGGATAACAATCCGTTGTATTTTGCTTCGGAGGTTAAAGCACCCATATTACTTTGGACAGGCGAAAAAGATAGTAATGTAGACCGTGAGGAAACCCGCTCATTATTTGTTGCTCTAAGAAAATACCGCAAACCTGTGATAGCATTGTTCTATCAGGAAGAAGGTCATTCGCTTCTTCAACAAATTGCACAAAAAGATTTATCTGTAAGAATGCTTGAATGGCTGGATTATTTTCTGAAAGGTAAGAATGGTGTTGAATGGATTGATAAACAAATGAAGGGTGCGTTGTAGCACCCTTCACCTTTTTAATTAGTTAGGAATTTCATACAGTGGATTCCCGCACGAGGTTCCGCCTGCATTTTGGAATAGATTATGAGTGTTGACTCCGTCTGACCAGGTACATACTTCACCTAAAATATCAGCCTGACATGACTTTTCCGTCATAATACATTTTTCAACAGGTGCTAACGGATCAAAACGATAACCGTTTTCCACTAAACTGTTTTTTTTCACAACGCTTGTAGCGTACGCACTCCCTGCGCCTAAAAGCAAAACTGCTAAGGGCAATGCGATTTTTCTCATTTTTTTCATGATGTAAAATTAAATTTGGTGCCTACTCTTGGTTCAGGTTTTCGGCTTCCCCTGCAATGAAATGTTGAGTGATGTTCTGCGCAAAACGATATTTAATGATTTCATTTCCTGTTAATACATAAAGATGCTGATCTGTAATATGAAACTGTACCTTTTTTTCCTTTTTGGGATTTGGTAGATAAAAACTTCCGATATATCCTTGTTTTACAGTTGAATAAACATCAATAATAAAAGAATTTTTCCATCGGTCCCTGTCTTCAAATTTTCCGATGAGATTTGATTCTATGAATAGCAGACCTGCATATACAAATGCTTTTTTATTGACTTTCAATGGGGGTTTGCTCATCTTCTTTTTTCCGTCCGAAAGTTCAGAAACCTTAATCTGCGGAATGCTTATCGTATCAATGGTTTTATACTTCGCTTTGACGGTAAGATGGTCATCCATTATCAAGAGCTGGTTTTTGTAATAGTGTACATAAACAGCAATCTGAGTGAGCGGGTCAAAATGTAGTTGTCCATCAGTATCAAAGATTCCGTCATTGGTTTTTCCAAGAATTCCCGATTTCAGATTCAGAGGATTTTTCTGCAAAGGATTCAACAATCCTAAAGTCTGCTTTTCTGAATCTTTGAAATAAGTGCTGATTGCAAAGGCATCTTTACTGATATTCACCAATTGGCTAAAGTACGCCTGTCCTAAGCTCAAGGTCTTTGCTTGATGATTTCCCAAGATTCCCTGATAGATTACAGGAACACTTCCGTCATACAGATAATAATTCTGGGCATTCACTTTCAGCTGTACTCTTTTAAAATCAAAGTTGTAACGATCCGGTAATACCCTGTTTTCTTTCGTTGCTTTAAAATTCAAATCAGTTGATGTCAGTAGAAATGGAGCGGTATAGTTCCCCAGATATACTGAATCTTTTGAAATGCCCGCAAAGTAATAGGAGTTGATCTGAAGATTGGACCGTTTTTCTTCTGTTATCGGATGCTGTAAAAACCTTCGTGTAAAATTATTTTCCTTTTTGATCATAAATTCTGATTGTCTGTACATCAGAATAATTGCTGAACAACTTACTATTGATAAGACGAGCAGCAGACTCACAGATTTAAAAATCTCCTGTCGTTTAGAATCTGAATATAAAATAACTGCAAAAGCAGCTATGATAACAGTGGCAATATTAAAGATCAGATGGGTTTTCCAATCCATTTTTTCTAAGATTCCACCACAAGAGCAAGGAATAAACTCGCTATATTTCAGTATCATGTAGATATATACAGTGAATGAAACCATCAGAACAAAAGAACTGTATAATCCGATTTTTCTGGATCTCTCAAAGATCAATAAAATACATATTGCAAGTTCAATGACTAGAACTCCGTAAGACATGACATTTGAAAATGCACTCAATAGGGGAGATTGTGCAATCTGAATCTGAAAATTTTCAAAATCCATCATTTTACTGATACTTGCATAGCAGAAGAGCAATATGAAAAAATAGCTGACAAATTCTATAAATCTTGTTCTGAAGGTTTTCATAGTTTTCTTTTTTATCCTTTTCTGACTAAAATCCATTTGACATTTTTTCCACAGTAGGCGGGCATTACTTCGCCTTTTGAAACGTAAACTGCAGTGCTTATTCTTCCTTCAATCTCCCATTTTCCACTTTCGGTACACTTCTTTCCGGTACTTAAGATCACTTTCTGATTTTCCATTTTTTGAAACTGTTTCAGTTTAGCAGAAGTCGTATTTATCAGATCGTATCTTTCACTATCCTCCAGTGCTGCTTATCTTTTTTTGGTTCATCATCATCACCGGTCTCAAAATTATTAGAGCCATTTGTTTCTGAAGATCCATCTGCATTCTTTGAAGATTCTTTATTGTTTGGAATTTCAATACTTTGTTGTTTCTGTTCTGTCATGTCAGAAACAGATTCGGTTCTTTCACAAGACTGCATAGCTGTTAGACTTAAAAGTGAGATATACTTTTTCATTTTTTTAATAATGGTTTTAAAATTTATCCCGGCCGGTTGTTGATATTGATTAGAATTCTGATGTCGAAATTAGGAGGGTTAGGGAATTAAAAAAAACTATTGTTGCATCAATTGATACATTAAATGTCACTATTGATCAATTCTACCAACAAAATTTATTTGTATATCATTGATAATCAGTTTATTGTTTTGATTGTAAAGTTTGAAAAAGCGTTTAATTGTGTCTTTTTTATTAAATTTGAATATATCTTATCATAATGTATTATTGTAATAGAATTTTACCACTATTGTTCACTTTGTTTGTGTTTATGACACAAGGTAAAGAGATACAACAACAATCTTACAAGGAGATTTCCCGATTGATCAATTCCTACTCAGAGAATGACGAAAGAGCAATGGTTTTTGTCAAAATGTACATTGACAAAGCAAAAAATGACCATAACCTTAAAAAACTAATCCGAGGTTACGAAGAAGCCATCTATTACAGCAAAGAAACCAGCAGAAAATTATCATACGCTGACAGTGCCATTGTCACCGCTGTAAAATCAAACGACCAGGATCAGATCGCAAGAGCCTACGCAGGAAAAGGAATTATTTATTACTATAATCTAAGACAATATAAAAAAGCTTTAGAAGAATATTTAATAGCATTCAAATATTCAAAAAATTCAAAAGATGGTTACCTTAAAAATAAGATCATCTATCATTTGGGAATGATCAAAAGCTATTTGGGATACTATAAATATGCAGCCTTACATTTTGAAGAGACAGCTGATTTTTTTGAAAAAAATGCCAAACAGAGTTTAGATCGGAACATCAGGTTCAATAATGAATCAGGTTATTTTAACAGTATTTATCGCTTAAGCACTTGTTATAGAAATCTGAAATTATATCATAAGGAAGACTCCCTCATTAATATTGGGCTGGAAAGGCTTCATAACAACAGCGAGCTGATGATTGAGTTTGGGTACTTCCAGAAAGGAAGGGGAGTGCAGTTACTTAGAAAGGGAAAAGCAGATGAAGCATTGAAGCACTTTAAAGTGTCTCAAGATATTCTGAGCAACAATCAGGATTACGCTTCCTTGACGAGCGTCTATTTTTATATAGGGAAACTATATAGATCAAAGGGAAACAGAGCTGAATCGTTAAACTATTTTAATAAAGTTGATTCGCTGGTTAATAAATTTTGGTTTATTACCCCTGAGATCAGATCAAGTTACCTGTATCTGATCGATGATGCTAAAAAAAATGGGAATTCTGAACGGAAGATATATTACGCGGATCAGTTGTTAAAGGCCGACTCCATTATTAATGCTGACTTTGTGATGCTCACGGACAAAATTTATAGCGAGTATGATACGGACAATTTAATAGAAGAGAAGAAGCAGATGATCAGAGGTCATCAAGTTATTTTATATTCTTTCATTGGTGCGGGACTGGTAATCTTGTTTTTTTTAATTTGGAGGTTCAGGAAAAGAGAAAAGGAATTGAATGCCAGGTATCAGGAAGTGCTGGAAAAATTAAATACCTCAAAAGAAACCATTACTTTCGACGTCATAGCACCCGCTTCATCTGATGAAAACAGTTTAGACTTATACAGTTCAGAAATTATCGAGGACATCAAAACAAATCTAAAGATTTTTGAAGACGAAAAACAATTTCTTCAGCAGAATTTAACACTTGACATTGTTGCCAAAATGATAGGAAGCAACCGCACCCATTTATCGTATGTACTCAATGTACACTTTGATGTAACATTTCCAACATACCTTAAAGCTTTAAGAATCAAATATATCACCAATTTACTTGTAGAGGAAACTATATATCTTAGTTATAAAATTGAAACACTCGCCAAAATATGCGGGATGGCGAACAGGCAGATCTTCTCAGCACACTTTCTCGAGATCAACAGTATCAGGCCTAGAGATTTTATTAGAATGAGACAGGAAGAATTAAAGAAGACCTGACTTTATTATTTTTTAGCCCGATTTTTACGTTAACAAAAAATTGAAAAACGTATGAACGGACAAAATTTTAAAAAAAAAGTGGATCAGCTTTGGAAAGATCTTACAACGGCAGTGGATCAGATCAACAGAAGTGAGAATGATATTGTGATTCGGGCAGAAGAAATTCTGATGGAAACAGACGCTTCTATAAGACAATTGAAAGACCTATTGCGCCAATATCAATTTCCGGACTGGAGTAACGAAATATATTTCTTTAAAAATACCAAACCGCAGTTCGTAGCAGTTTATATTTACTACTCCAAAGTGCTTGCCATAGAAGCCTCAAAACCCTATGCTGATTCGCAGGCGTTAAGATCGTATTATGAAAACGAGAGATCCAATCTTTTATATTTCTATAATGAGCAAAGAGAATTCATCAGTTATTATCGTCGTAAATCTACATACTTGGACAAAAAATATTTCGTTCGGTTCAAATTTGATTTTAAGTTGAAGCTCAGTCCGGAATTGTACAGTTATGATGAGGAATTTTCCACTTCCCACGACCATATTGTGTCTCAAATAATGGCAAATGATCTTCTTGAACAATATTTAACAAATAAAATTGATTCAAAAGACAGTAAAGAAAACTCTATTGACCATATTAAGAATCTGGAATGGACAGCCCCGAAAGTTGCCCTTATTGAGCTGTTGTATGCACTTCATCAAACGAAGTGTTTTAATGGAGGTCATTCAGATCTGGCGGAAATTTTCCGTTGGGCAGAAAATTCATTAAATATTGGTTTAGGGAATTATCATAAAACATTCAGCGAAATACGGTTAAGAAAAACGGATAGAACAAAATTTCTGTCATTGCTTCAGCATAATTTTAATCAGTATTTGGATGACTTAGACCTATAGGAGAACAATTAGTTTCTACACATAATTCTCCAATTTCAAATAAGACCATATTCTATTTTCACCTATTAAAACTTATAACATCTTAAGCTGCCTTAATCTTGATGTACTATAAATTAAGAGTCCTTATCGTTTATAATTCCAACAATTGACCTATGAAATAGTATTTCATAGGAATTGTAATTGTAATCTTTCGGTAGTATCGATAAGCTACCGAAAGATCTTCTGTGTGATTTATTCATAGAGAAACTTTACACACACCATTATCAAAGAGATTTCTACTTAGATGATAGTTAAAAGTACTTCAAGCTAATTTGAATTCGATCAAGCTAATTCTTAAAAATGTCGGGAAAACTATAGTCTTAATGGGAAGGAATAAAAAATTTATATAAATATTGAATTATAATCCAATAAAAGTGTTGCTTATCGCAATGCATTGGAGGTTTTTTTTCCAATTTCAAAAAAAATCAGTTTAATCACCAGTAACCATTGATCTAAGACTCTGTATTCAAAGGATGTACAAAAGAGTCTTTCGGTAGTACCGAGAAACTACCGAAAGATATTAAGCGTGATTTTGAAATTTTGTCGAACAAAATAATTGACAAATGGCAATATCTATTATCACCAAAGAAGACCTTCAGCAATTCAAAATTGAACTATTGGAAGGCATTGAAATATTACTCAAGGGTAAGACGACCGAGCAAAAATTATGGCTTCGGAGTTCTGAGGTCAAGAAGCTTCTTAACATATCTTCAGGAACCTTACAAAATCTGAGGATCAATGGAACATTATCGTACAGCAAGATAGGAGGCTCCTTGTATTACAATTATAAAGACATCCAAAAATTACTCGCGGATAAAAAACAATAATTTTTAATACGGAATTATGAAGAATAATAAAAATATCATCGGCTTTTTTGAGCGTGTTATTGAAGATGATCGATTGTATCCCTCTCATATCAGTATGTATGTTTCACTTTTCCAGTTCTGGAGTTTGAACCGGTTTCAGAATCCTTTTCGGATCAGCAGGGAAGATGTGATGAAGTTAAGTAAGATCAGGTCAATCGCTACCTACCATAAATGCATCAGAGAACTTTATCGCGCAGGATTTATACGGTATTCACCAAGTTATAACTCATACAAAGGAAGCTTGGTCGAGATCATTGATTTTGGCACTGAAAAAGCAGGTGAAAAAAAAATATCTCAAAATCAAAATTTCTTACTAAAAGATGAGATTCGGTTTTTAGTTCCGGTGTTCAATGAAGTTGAGTTATATTTTACTGAACGGGATCTCCCATCTGCTGAGGCAGATCGTTTTTTTTCTTTTTATCGATTTAAAAACTGGAAATTGAGTAATGAGAAACCGATGAAATGCTGGCAGGCTGCTGCGAGGAATTGGATCTCTGAACTGAAAAAATCTATAAATTAAGAACAAATGAAGAATATAGATCCCAAAACTCCGATATGGAGACTAACTGTTGAAGAATTTTTGGAGGTTTCCAAAAAAATTAATTCGGAAAAAAAATATGAATATGGATTGAAAGGTTTGGCGAAAATGCTGGGATGTTCTATTTCGAAAGCCTCAGAAATAAAATCTTCAGGACTGTTGGATGACGCCATCATTCAAAAAGGAAACATTATCATCATTGATAAGGAAAAGGCATTAGCGCTTTTCGCACAAAAATAAGATGCATCACCTTGAATTAATGCAGCGGTTTTGGGATTTTAACCAAAAAAAATCAATTGGAACAACGGGAATTTCAATGTACCTATACCTGCTGAAAATTGGTTCTGACAATGACTCTTGTGATTTTCAAATTTCTGATGTTGTCATAAGCATAGAATTAGGGGTGACTAGAAAAACGGTAAAATCCACTAAAGAAAAACTCCGGAATTTAGGATTGATTCAATACCAAACAACAAGCGGACTTGCGTGTAAATACAGGTTAATAGGAGATTATCCTTCACAAATTTCTGAGCCTGAAATGGTAAGAAAAAAAGAAATTGGAAAGGAGGAATCTATTCAAAAAACAGTAGAATCCGGAGTTTCATTACTTACAGATCGTCCCGTTCAAAATTTTTCTGAAAACACCATTGATCAGGAAATTGAAAGCTATTTATCGCAAACAATACAATCCTCACAACCACAACCAACAAATCAAAAAGGGAACGATGAAAATATTCCGTCTTTGGAAGAATTTATGACGTATGCGGAAACATTAAAAATTTACGAGCCTGAGTTAGATTCTGAAATACAATCGAAATATGAGAATTGGAAAAAGAATGGATGGAAAAATAGTTCTGATAGACCTATTACCAACTGGAGATCTTCATTGAAAAGTACGTTACCTTTTATGAAAAGTCAAACGGAAAGCCATCAACTTTCACTTCAATCCATTCCGGATATCAAACGTCCTAAATCCCAAAACGGCAACCTTTGAAGCCTAGGCAAATGTCTAGGGTAAAAACACACTAAAAAATTAAATTATGAAAATATCAGATTTAAAACCCGGTCAAAAAGTAACCATCAACGGAATGCTTGCCGAGTACAAAGGAATTCAAAAAGTGAAGATCCCAAATTTCGGTAAAGTCGAGAAAAGGGTCTTCCAAGGTCAAGGCATTAATATTTACAAATATTATAACCTCAATGAAGGAGCCAAAACCCTCGTAAGCGAGAAAATCGAGTTGATATAAAATTACTAATCGAGTAATCATTTAAAATGTATCAAGAAGAATAAAAATTTCAATCCCAATTTAAAGCAATGTTATGGCTGTCCCGGAAAAGGATTTACGGTTAATCCGCAAGGAATTTGAAAATAATAATGAAGTAAATCCTGAGAGAATTCGGTTGGGAAACCATTTCGTGGACGATTTTATTTTCGAAGGTCACGAGGCTGCGGATATTCCCATCAATGCTCTTAGGGTGATATTTAATATTGTTTCTATTATCAGCAATGAGCAATTTCGTCCGGAAGACCGACCTAAACAACTTTCCTTATTCGATGAAGAGTTTGAAACCGAGAACAATATTTTCGCTTCCATAAAAATCAGGAACAATAAAATTTCGCCAAGCGGATCTACAAAGCAGGTGGTAGATGCTTATGAATTTCTTACGAAGTTCAAAATGAGCTGGTATAAATCCACTAATTCCAAAGGCAAGGAAATCAAAACTTTTGGTGGACTAATTTCTATACCTAGTTATGACCAGAGAGGTTACACCACGTTTTTAATCAGTAGTTATTGGCTTAAAAAACTGATGGTTATTCCGGAATACAATTACGTTTTGTACAATTTGGTGTACAATATCAGGAACAATAAGCATATTATTTTCGCTATCTGGCTTGCAAAACTGCCTGAAAATGGAGCTGTTTTAAAACTCTCAACACTGAACAAGAAATTTGGATTGAAGTATAAAACTTCCAAGGATTTTTGCTTCAAATTTTTAAAACCTGCAAGAATCAGTTTGAATACATTCAATACGCTTTCCTTCAATTACAAGTACAGAGGGGATTCAATTTTTATTATTCCTTATTTAACCAAAACCATTTCGAACAACAATTTATCTCGAAACACAAGAGAACAATTGGAATCAAGCGAAGCGTATCTTGACCATAGTGAAAAAATTGCCCAAAGATTAAGTTACATCAGAAAAAGATATGGTCTGCACGCTAATGAAATGCTACAGTTTTCCCATCAATACAGAAACGTTCCACAAACCAGAGTTTTGATAGAAAAGGCATTCAAAGAATTTATCCGAACAGCTCGATTGAAAGAAATTAAATCTACGGAATTTCAAGGAAACTTGTTTCTGAATGAAATTCAGGAACACATTATACAAATTTATCGACGTACAAAAATGGGAGAATTATTACCAAATGGTTACCCGATAATTATTTGAATTCGGAATTGCGCTCACCCGGAATTCGGAATTGCGGTCACTGAGGTTAAGAAAGTGTTAAAGTGCCAAAATTTTTGAGTGATATTTCGGAATTGCGCTCACTCCGAAATTCAAAACTCACTAAAAATATGGATAACCATAAAAAAATGTGGATAACTACGAGTATTGTATTAAAAATGAATGAAAATAGAAAGTTGAATTCGGAATTGCACTCACCCTAAAACAGTTGTCTTTTCGGAATTACGGTCACTCTATTTTCGGAATTGCACTCACCAGAATTCGGAATTGCGCTCACCCTAAAAGCGGCTCAAAACCTTTGTCATAAGAGGATACAAAGCCTCATTAAAAGTATATTAAAAGTAATTAAAAAGTTTTTTTTTATTAAAAAGGAAAATGTGGATAAAAAATTTGCTTTAAAAAAGAAAAAAAATGAATTGCGAAGAAGTAAAAGAAAAAGTGAATATAAGAACAGTTTTGGAATCGTTCAGCCTTTTTCCTGTTAAAGAGAATCGGAAAACTGCATTGTACTTTGCGCTTGACAGGGAAGAAAAAATCCCGAGTTTTTCGGTTGATTTCGTTAAAAATAAAGCATTTGATTTCGGAACCGGGAAAAGTTATGATGTGATTTCAATCGTTCAGCAAATGAATCGATGTTCAGTTTCTGATGCTTTGAAGTATCTTGAAAAATTTGACTTCTCAGTTCAAAATCATATTCGGATTGAAGATACTGTCCAAGTAAAAAATTATCAAATCATAAAAGTAAATGAAATTAAGCACCCTGCTTTAATTCAATATTTAAAATCCCGAAAAGTTTGCGAACAAAAAGATTTGGTAAAACAAATTGAGTATATGTTGAATGGTAAGAAATATTTTGGAATCGGATTTTTTAATAATTCAGGAGGAGTTGAAATCCGAAGTAAATATTCAAAAATCTGTTTGGGCAAAAAAGATGTCACTTTGATAAAAAATGATTTGAATACTTCCAATGAAATTGTAGTTTTTGAAGGTTTTTTTGATTATCTGACTTTTAAAAATTTGGAAAGTGCAGAAAGTTCAATTTCAGATTGTTTGATTCTCAATTCTACGGCGATGCTTTTCAGAGTTGAAGAATCGTTGAAAGAATATGATAGAATTTCACTTTTCTTGGACAATGACCCAAATGGAAATGCAACTAGAGAAACTATTCAAAAAAAGTATAAAAATGTAGAAGATTGTTCTTTGGTGTACAAGGATTTTATAGATTTGAATGAATGGTTTTGTATGAATACTACGGAAAATAAATTTTAATTTAGGCGTTCATTATTTTTATTCCGTCAAAGAAATAATTCAAAATATATTTATCAAATTCGTCCAAATTATTTGTTTTTTCAATAGTCATTTCTTTTCCTATTTCGTTAAATTTTTCAACTACTTTATGTATGGTTAAATCACTATCATAGAAGTCAATAACTTTAGATTCGTGAATTTTTTTTGAAATCATTCTAGGCAAACCATATTCTTCAAGTTGGAATACAACTTTAGGTAGAAATGCGTTTGAACACCACTTTATGAATTTAGAAATATCATATTGCTTATTTTTTAAAATTCGTTTTTGTAACGTATTTAAATCATTTAAAAGTGCTGAAAATTTATATGTGACATTTCTTTCTAGTAGAAAAAAAGTATCAATCCCAACATCATAATCTTCAAGTTCTTTTAGCAGTTCGGGAATAGATTTAGTCCAATTGTAAGCCATTATTTTTATAAATTCGACAAAGGTTTTATAGCTACAATCCCAGTTTCCTGGTTGTAACTTTATCACTTTATAAAGAAGTCTATCCCAATTTTCAGGCTTAAATTCATTCAAGTAATATAAGCCATTCCATTCGTCAGGATTTTTAGTCAAATCAATTGCTATAGCCTTTATCAAATCAGAGTTACTCGATTGAAAAATGGATTCTGATTTTAGTTCTTCATAGACTTTAGCTCCAACAAGCTCAGCCATTTCATCATTATAGAACTTTAATTTTGCAACTTGCTCTTTAGTTAATAATCCATCATATTTTGATTCTTCTAAATCTCCTAGTATTTCATCTGGAAAGGGAATGCTTAATTGAGTTAAGCCTTCTTCTGGTGGTTGTTCTAAAATGTAAATCTTACCTATAAAGTGCTTAAACATTCTGCCACCTCTTCCAATAATATTTTTATAAGTGAAATCGTCCAATTTTGCACTTCCTTTTCTATTTCTCCAAATTATCACGTTTTCAGCAGATGTATTAACGCCTTCTATGATTGAAGATGTTGAAATTAAATTTCGTATTCCCTCTCCTTCTTCAAATAGTTTTACTTGGATTTGACTTAAAGAACGATGTAGTCGGCCATTGTGAACGCCAATTTCGCGACTAACTAATTTTGTTAAGCTCCAATTGAAATCATAATTCTTAGAAAGCCAATTTGCAAACATTTCAAGAAGTTCATTTTTAACTGGCTCATATGTCGCAAGAAATAAAATAGTTAGGCTATCAATATTGGAATATGTACCAGCATAAATCAGAGATTTTCCTTTATTTTTAGATAGGATTTCTAAGAGTACTTCGCTTTTTTCATCATTATTCTTGATTTGATTGTATAGTTCGTGTTTCTCTAAAAAAACGGTATTAAAATCAAGCCTTATAAATTCCATATCGTCTGTAAATGGATTGTTTTCTAATGACGTGATATTTGGAGCTAAATAATACTTTTGATTTGATTTTGCTCCAAGTTTAATCATCGCTCTAATTAAACTTGGCGACCTTTCTTTATCAAATTTACTACTGGCTTTATAGAATTCATCAACTATCATAATGTCAAATGACTCCACGATGTTAATGTAATTCATAGCTCTTTCCTGTGGAAATATGAATATGTTTTTATCTGACAATTCAACATCAGAGGTTGTTATGATTTTATACTCGTGAGCGAATTTTTTATATAATCGTCTTCTAGTTTCGTCTGTTAGTGCTAATGTTGGAACTATTATTAAAACATTATTTGGTTTTTTAATTTTAATATACGCATCAATTACAAAGCTTTTACCGAAACTTGTTGGTGCACTTACAGCAATATTTTTTCCTTCCAAAAGCTTTTTAAGTAAAAAAGATTGTTCTCTATGTAGAGTTAAGGGATTTTCTTCGCCGACATCAACTTTAAAGGCATTATAGATAAATCTTTCTTCCCAATTAGAGGTTTCTAACTCCAAGTATGGAAAAAGACCTGTTTCTCTTATTAAATGATTAACTAATGGATTGTAAGCTAATTGATTAGTGTTGTGAAAATCTAACAATTTAATGAGCTCCTGTCTTGCTTCATTTTCTTGGTTATCGATTAAAAGTCCATTAATTATATGGCATCTGTCAAAAACTTGTTCTTGCATAACTAATCTCTATAAGCTTTAGCGATTTGAATAAATTTATCTACGACTTTTTCCTTGTCTGCAATTGGAAATAAAATTATGTGAAAATTAATTTTTTCATATAAATGTACGTCAGCACATTTCTGAATTTGTTTCTTAAAATATTGAGTTGCTCTGTCTTTGTGATAATCAATAATACCTTGTTTATATTCTGCGGTCAAACTTGTTCCAAGTTTTGTTTGTTCACATTCATACAACAATAATATTGGAATGTTTAATATTGGCTTTATGTTGTCAATTGATTCCTCTTGTGAAAGACTAGCTTTTATTTTAATTCTCAAATCTTCAGAGATTTCATCAAAATCATTGATATCACTTAAATTCGTTATTATGCTATTCTCTTTTTTGATTTTATCTAGACTTATAGAGTCTTTTACAGAAGCAACAATTGTATCTAACCTCGCATTTTCTATACTGTTATAAAATTTTGATTCCCCAAACCATAATGAAAAAGAATCTTCTGACTCCACAACAATATGAACGCTATCTGAACCTTTAGCTTCATCTTTTAGATTTTGCTTGTAAAAAATTTTAGGGACAATTGGCAATGCAGAATAGTGATTTTTCATTATTCCGTAAAGTACAATTTCTGCAATCTCACTACCTCTTCCAATTGCATCAACAGACTCAATTAAACGTAATTTTTTTGCAGATTCTGTTAAAATTGAACCTTCTCCATCATCCAAAAGTGCTTTCCTTTCACTATGACTTAATGCAGTTTCCTTTATGTTGTTCCATATGAATTTTTGAAATTTATCATATCTCCATTCTCCATTTTCAAAATCGTTAATTATTCCAAGAACTGATTTGTTGTTGGTGATTTTTAAAGTGTCGTCTAATTTGACGTCATCAAAAATTTCATTTAGTAGAATTTCAAATTTCATTCACAGTGTAATTTTATTATGATTTATAGCTCATAGAATATATCAAAGGCAAAAAACTAGTCAAGTTAAAAATCAACATTGATTTTTAATACGATGGTAAGTATTTGAATATTCATAAATCCAGCTATCTATTTGTGATTTTGACAAATATAATCAAAGTAAGTGAGAGAAAATTAAGAAAATCCGTAAAGTAATAATAAACTCCGTAAAATTTATCAAAAAAGTATTTTTATTCAAGAATTATTAACCCAAAATTAAATGAATATTGCAATTCAAATCATTAGACAAACTAATTATCGAATGTTTTATTTTGATTTTACCGGCGTCAAAACCGTCTAGTTAATCACTTCTAACTGATGTTTGGCTTTTTACTATTGCAAATGTAGGACAGCATCATTCACCTAAAAAAATATTTTTGGGTTTCTATAAAAATTCTTTCCACGAGTTCCAATAATTTTTTCAGACACTCCTGAATCCTTCGGACAAAAATATTTCGAGCCACAATCCTCCAAAGCTTTGGAGGATTGTGGTTTTATATGCCTGTTACTTTCCTATGATCATCGGCAAAGAAAAAGACGGAACCTCAGTTATACGAATCAATTAAATCGAAGACGGTCATTGACATCAACGGAAAAAAAACAAAACAACAACAAAGAATACTGTTTTCCAATTGGATATAAGCAGAAAAAAGAAAAAAAACGAGTGTCCTCGAAACCAAATCAATTTAATCGAAAATTTTACAATTAACAACAAATCAATTATTAACAATCAAAAATTAACATTATGAACATCGTTGGCAGAATTACAAGAAACGCAGAAATCAACCATTTAAAAGACGACAAGCAGGTCGTTAATTTTTCAGTAGCCATCAATGACAGCTACAAGACTAAGCAAGGCGAACGAAGAGAGCAGACCACCTATTACAACTGTTCTTATTGGCTAAGTCCAAATGTTGCTAAGATTTTAACCAAAGGAACTTTAGTTGAATTGACAGGCAGGGCGAGTTCGAGTGGGTGGATTGGAAAAGATGGAGAAATAAAGTCGGGACTGAATTTTCATACTTCAAACATCAAAGTACACGGAGGTGGGAAAAAGTCTGACACAGATGAACAACCAGCTTCACAACCACAGAAATCCAATGTTTTTGCAGAAGATACAGATGATGATTTACCATTCTAAAAGCATTCACAAATATGGAAGCACAATATAACTTTCAGATGAAGCCGAAAAGTGATAAGAATGATTGGGAAAAGGTGGAGGTCTTTTCCCAATTCTATTGCGAGAGAACGACAGCAATACGGTATGCAAAAAGTCTTTCAAGAAAATTCAAATCAGAAATCCGTCTTACAGAGGGAAAAGACCCTTTGAAAACGAGTGGAACATACATTTACGAAAACAACAATTAATACAACAAATATTATGGCAAATTGGTGCAACAATAAAGTAACATTCAATGGAGATAAGGACAGTTTAAACAAAGTTTTGGCTTTGTTTAAAGAAATGATTGAAAAGGAAAGTAAAGGAAATATCGGGCAGTTACCCGATTTTATTGAGAGCAAAAACGGTTACTTCTTTGAAATTTATTGTGATGAGACTGATGAATGTTCTTTCCATTATGAGACAAGATGGAGTCCAAATATTGAATCGTTATGGATGGTTGCAACTCACTACAATGTCGGATTTGTATTGGATTACGAAGAATCTGGCTGTATGGTTTACGGCAAGACCATTTACGAAAACGAAATCTTACAGGATTATTTTCTCAATCAATGTGACTTTCAAGACTGTATCTACAATGTAGATACGGATTGTTACGAATTTGAGGGTACAAGCTATGATTACCAAGATGAGATTATGAGAATCCTATTAGACAGGAAAATAAATAATAACAAACAAAAAATTGCATAAATGAAAAGATCACTTCAACAAACAGAATATTTACTGATAAAAACAATGACCAACAGCGGATGGGATAATGGCGATTTTGCCATTATCCACATTACGGGAGAATGGAAAGAAACCCAAAAGAAAAGGCTCGAAGCTGTAAAGCCTTTGGAAAATGACTATGATTTAAAATGGCTGAATTATGCTGATACCAATGTCGAATTTTTCAGGTTTTCGGAGGAAACACACCCCGAAATAGAAGAATGGCTTTCTGAAAAAGACAGCGTTTTCATTGAATTGGAAACTGACGAATTAAAAAAACTCCTTCAACCCGAAAATAATCTAAACTGTTATCAAATGCAGGTATTCAAGAATGGAAACGCTATTTATAATGCTTTTGGAAAATATACAGGGGAAGAGTTTTGGACTAAAGAATTTTCATTATGGGAACTGACAAAATAGTCCAAACAGGAAACATCAACAACCATCAACTTTAAACCTACAATTATGCAAACCAATTTTTTCAGACAGATAGCCAAACTCAATCTTACAGGAGATTTGCAAATCACACTCCGACCGACCACAGAAAACAACTTTGTTCTTTCCGTATTGCTCACCAATGAGCAATGCGGAGACGATGCAAGGAAAACGATTCCGCCCCTTAATTTGCGTGGGACAGCAGAAGATTTGGACAATGGATTTTTTGAGAATATTTCCACTCCATTACAAACCGCATCGGGTTTAATGGTAGATATGGAAAGTTTTATGAAACAGGTCGAAGAAGCCAAGAAGAAATCGGCAATGGAAAAAGAGAAATCTGATAAGGAGAAAAAAGAAAAGGAAGTCAAAGATAAAAAGTACGGCGAAGCCTTACAGAAAGCTGAAGAACTCGAAAAGGAGGGCAAGTATAAAGAAGCGTGGTCTGCACTTCCGAAAGGTTCGGAATTTCCTGAATATGCTGAGAAAATCCGCAAAAAGCAGGATGAATACGAAGGGCATTTTGCCCCAAGTCTTTTCTCTGAAAATCAACCTCAATCAACCGAAATTTAAACTAAAAATCAAAAATTATGTTACTCGCAACACTATTAGACAGAGTTTTTATATTAAAAGATAACGGGCAGGAAATCCGCTTGACCGACCCCGAACCAAAATGGAGTGTAGAAGCCGTAATGAATTTTTACGCCAACACATACCCGATTCTAACCACTTCAAAAATTTCAGCACCGAAAATCAAGGATGATGCCGTTGAATACCAATTTGAGAGTGTAGTTGGAACAAAAGGATAACAGGCAAATGGTGGATAGCTTTTAGATTAACGAAATGAGAACTGTATAAAGCCGTCCGCCAAAAGCTGTTGCTAAAAGGTTATCAACTATCAACCAACAACCATTAACAAAAAATGAATGCAACGAAAAACAATATCGGGAACAATTCAACCACCCGAAGAAAAAAAACAAAAACAACTGCACCGACAACTAAGGGAATACGCAGAGTGGATGCATCAAATGAAAGACAGCTCGGAAGTTCAGAAAGACCAACGGAAATCAGTTCCAATCTCTCAACTTCCGATGCTTTTCTGAAAACCTGCTTTATGCCGAAATTAGAGGAGAATGACATAACCATAAAACAGACCAAACGTAAGTCTGCTAAAATAGAAAGGGATTTTTATAAGTCCCTTTCTCAATTAGCAAAGCATTATGATATAACTACGATGCCGACACAGCATTTTAATTATCCTTATAATATCAGCCTTGCTTTGAGAGATATTGAAGCGCAGTTGAAAACCAAGAGTGAAAATTGGCAGAGTATCCGACTGATAGAAAAGGCTAGTAAGACCTACTTCGCAATAGAAGAGAGATGCAACACAGGGGCAACCTTGTTTTATGTTCCTGTCGTACCGCTTTATCAATTTCTCCACAATAAGGTACACAGAAAAGCAGCCTGTTTACTGTTATCAGTATGCGCTTATCTGTATAGAAATGCAGATATTCCATATTATAGGCAGGAGGATTCTTATCTCTATTATAATTACGAAATGCTTAACGATTGGCTTCAACAGGACGAAGAAATAGAGGATAGTCACAACCGCAAAAAAGACCTTCAACGTGCAGAAATCATCGGAGATATGATGGGACAAAAGATTGCCGACTGCAGAAATCTTATCTTTTTTGAGCAACGGCTGAAACGTTTTAGACCGAAAAACAGGTTTGATAAAGAATGCCTTCAATTGGCAGAAAAAGCCTTTAAACTTTATTGTGATTACCCTAATGAAAGCATTTTCAGAAATGCCCACTATAACAATGCGGTCAAATCCGAAGATATGGACGAAGATGACTATTACAACGAGGAAACTGTTATCGCAATGGATAAATATATTTCCTTTTTTGCCGAGAGTGACGGATTAATTTATGATAATCTAACGAGTATGGTCAATAACGAGTTCAACGAATATGCTGAAACACAGGAACCAATGATTTTTAAAACATTTAACGGAAGTGATATAACCGATAAAAATCTTGATTTTGAAAATCAGCTATTTAAGGTCTTGAACGAATTGTGTCGATTGCTTAACTAATCTGTCAAACATATAAATAAAGCAAATTATAATAACAAGCTATGAGAAATACAATCAATACAACTGAAAATGAAGAAACTGACATAACCAATAATTTTGGAACACTCTACCATCCTAAATCAGCATTGGTCTTTTATGAGACAGAAGATTATAATCCCGATGGTTATGTTGAACATTTTGATATTGACCGCAATGGAAATCCCATCAATTCCCATCCTTTGACCTTAAGGGAAGCACAGCGTTTATCGAAAATGCTGAATATCCAAAATAAGAAAGACAAAGATTTTCTAAGACCAAGTGGAGTTATTTCTGAAACTATACTTTTAATAGATACGTCGGAAAATGGAAAAGTGGTCTGGTACACAAAAGCACAGGAACGACATTTATTATTTACCGAGAAGCTTTCGATTCCAAACGGATTAGCGAATGTGCCACCTTTGGTATGGTGTGCTAATAAGCAGGGAATGAAAATATTCGCATTGGAGACAGACCAACGCCCCAATACAGATACACCACTATTTCACGCTCCGTTCTTTAATGTTTACGAAAGCGGAAGTGTTTGTATGGGAACGGTCGACGTAAACATTAAAAGTTCCGCATCACTCGAAGAGTTTACTAAGAAATGGGAAAACTATTTTTTCAATTCTTATTTCAGCCATTTGGTCAACAGCCATAATCCGATTAAAGGAAACTTGGTAATCCTTTGGAAAAGCCTTATTGATTCAAAAGAGCCGTTTCCGACAGATATTCTAATCAATTCAAATCTAACTTTAAAAAATCTACTCTAATGATACAATCTGAAAAAACAAAAGTCCATTTTACCGATGATAGCCTTTTAAATCCTACCAATCCTGTAATGGTAAACCTCATAGGTGCAGGTGGAACAGGTTCAAAAGTATTGACCGCCTTGATGGAAATGAACCATTCATTGATTGAATTGGGACACGCAGGATTACAGGTGCGGTTGTGGGATGATGATATTGTCACAGAAGCGAATCAAGGCAGACAGCGTTTTGCAGAATGTGAAGTAGGATTACCAAAGGCAGTTGCACTGATAAATCGGGCAAACCGATGGTCTGGAACGAATTTGAAAGCCGAAGTCAGAAAGTTTGAAAGAGATTCTTTAGGAAGAATCCAAGAGAATATGCAGTCCGCAATTTATATGTCGTGTGTTGATAATGTCAAATCACGATTTGAAATTGCTGATATTCTGAATGAATTGAAAGAGGGTAGGAGATTATACAGAAACCAGGCTAAATATTGGATGGATTTTGGCAACAACCGATATTCTGGACAGGTTTTGCTTTCTACAGTTGAGAATATAAAACAACCTGATTCCGAAAAATATCAAACAACGTCGAATCTTCCTTATGTGACGGAAGAATTTGGAGAACTGCTTTTGCAGTCTGAAACGCAAGATGATACACCAAGTTGCAGTTTAGCAGAAGCATTAGAAAAGCAGGATTTGTTTATTAATTCTACATTAGCACAAATGGGATGTTCTCTATTGTGGAACTTGTTTCGCAACGGACTGACTGAAAACAGAGGTTTTTTCCTTAATCTAAAAAATTTCCATTCTCAACTGATAAAAATATAAAAAACCGCCTGACCAAAAGTTGGGCGGCAAAAATGCAATTCCTCCCTGCGGTCGGAAACGTATTTTTGCGGAAAGCGGAACAACCCCATTTCTAAAACAATTCCGGACTTTGGCTTTGGTTTGTTTTAGAAAAAAGGTTGTAAGTATTAACTGACTATAGAAAACTCGTTGTGCATAGTTTCAATTAAGCATTAAAATAGTTAGTTGAAACTATGCACTTTCAGTGCAAGAATTTCAGTTTCTATAAATTTTTTATTCGACACAGATGCACAGATAATAAAATGAATTTTTTAATATTTTATTATCTGTGCATCTGTGGAGTTTTTTAAACGAATTTCATTCGTTGTTCAAATCTATGGACTGAAAGTCCATAGTGGTTTAGTTATTTACAACAAGCATTTCCCTCTTGAATAGGTGGGCACTTTACTGTACCGTAACTACAAAACACGCAACAATCTCCCTTTATAGGTTTTAGAGTTGTTTTGCAACTCTCACACTGATAGAAAAATTGACAAGCATCAGTTGGCATTTCTTCGGATTTCTTATGTCCGCAGGTTGGACAAGTTATTTCGGATATTAAAATGATGTCCATTATGAAATAATTTTGCTTTTTAGTGATTTGTAACCAGTAGAGTTGATAGCTTTTTCGATTTGCTCGATGCTGGTTTGTTTGTTGTCGAACTTTACAATTGCGTTGCCTTTTTCGTAAGAAACAATAACTTCAACAATGCCTTTTAGTTTGCTAATTTCTGTCTTTACATGATGTTCACATCCTGAACAAGTCATTCCTTTAATAGTAAATTCAACTTTCTGAATTTTAGAAGTCGAAGTAACAATTGCCGTGATTTTTGTCTTCGGAACAAAGATGTGAGCATAACTCGGAAATGATAGAAGTAAAACTGATATTACGGTAATACTTCCTAACAATGATTTCGTTTGCATAAAATTTTGTTTTTGATTTGTTTCACAATTACAGTCAATTTGTTTTTGAGGTTTCAGTTTTTGATACCAAGCAAAGCCAAGAACTAAAACAGTCATACCAATAAAATAAGGTCGAAAAGGTTCGAGCCACGAAAAGGTAGAAGCAATTCCGCTTGAACCCGCAACTATAGCCAAAATTGGCGTAATACAGCACAAGGACGAAGCAATTGCTGTCAAAAGTCCTGCACCGATTAATTTTTTTTCTGTTTTCATATTGCTTCCAAAATTTTGTTTTCGTTAAGGATTTTGAAAAAAGGTTTGAGCATTTTTTCATACTCTTTTGCCAACGAATAGAAAATAGTTTGCGCTTGTCTTTCCGTTTCAATGAGTTTTCTGTCTTTGAGTTTTCGCAAGTGCTGAGAAACTGCCGAAATGGTCATACTGAGAATATCGCTTAGGTCGCAAACACAAAGTTTCTTTTCTTCATAAAGAAGAAAAAGTATTTTCAGTCTTACATTGTTACCCGCTAACTCAAGTCCGCTGGATAAATAATCAACTGTTCCTTTGATTTCACTAATCCGGTCTTTGCAACGCATTATCTGCTTAACGTCCGCCTGCTGCCTTATACAAGAAAGATTATCCATAAGTACAAAGATAAGCAAATTGTTTATTTAAGCAAATACTAAAATACAAAAACATCTTTTTATACATTTTCATAAAAGGATAAAAGATTTCCGTATAAGTCTAATGCTGCAAATTCTCTTGTGCCATAATAGGTACTTTCTATCTCTGTTTTTTCATTGTGAAGCACCTCTTTTTCTTTTAGCTCTTTATACAGCTCTTCAACTCCTTTTACTTCAATTCTGCAACTGTGTGTTCCTGCTAAAAAGCTTTCTGCCCCACTACTAATCGGTTTTAGAAATAGAAAAATGCTTTTCCATTTCCAACTATAATTGCAGGAAGCCCACAAATGCAGTTCTATGTTGCCCCGAACCAAAATTGCAAAAGTGTCTTCCTTGTGCCGACAATCAAAACCAAATTTGTCTTTGTAAAATTGAACTGCTTTGTCAATTTCCCTGACAGGAAATGCGGGTGTTGCCTTTATCAGTTCTATCATTGTCATGTGCAATTTTAAATTGTAATATTGTGGTATATAGTTGAGACAGCTCAAACGGATTGAAAAAACGTTTTCGGTTTCCTGGCTTAGCTGTTTATCCTTTGTTTTAATAATTTAAAGATAACCCAATACCCCAGCCCATATCGCTATCATAATGTGTACGAATACCCACATTTTTATTGATAATATATTTTAGCTCTGTCATATATTCCATATCGGTGTTGACCATAAAACCAGCCCTCAATCTCTTTGTGATGGGAATATCTTCACGCATTAAAGAAAGACGTACAATTCCATCGTGATATACCTCTGCCTGAAAGTTTACTAACATTGGTAATGTGTACATAAAGCCCAAGCTAATAGCTCTACGTGTATCTTTTTCATTTTTCTGTCCGAATAAATTGGTTTCGTGTTCATCCATACCCATTTTACGATACCTCCAATCAAAACCTATAAACGGCATAAACCATTGCATTTTTCCAATGTACCTTCCTAAATGTGTTTCTACTTCATAACCGTGCATATCGTTATAGCCTAATCGCCATTCTGTCCCTAAACTCCATCTTGAATTCTGAAGCATCGCATCACCATCATTTCCATTGCTAGCAAAATCATTCTGAGCCATTAAGTGTGGCATATTGCTTTCTCTTTGCAACATATTATATGCTTGTTTTTTGTTAGGTAAATTCGGATTTTGATAATCGTCAACTGCAAATACCCTGTTCATTCCTGACATCATATGATAAAGGATATGACAGTGGAAAAACCAATCTCCTTCTTCGTTTGCTAAAAACTCAATGGTATCAGTTTCCATTGGCATTATATCTATAACATTTTTTAGTGGTGATTTTTCGCCTTTGCCATTGATTACCCTGAAATCAAAACCGTGCAAGTGCATTGGATGGCGCATCATTGAGTTATTATGAATGGTAATTCGAAGAATTTCTCCTTTTTTCACAGGTATTTTATCAACTTCTGAAAGTATTTTATTATCCATACTCCACACATAACGGTTCATATTTCCGGTAAGGGTAAATTTCAATTCTTTTACTGGCGCATCTTTAGGAAGTTCCGTATTGGAAGGAGATTGTAGCATTGCATAATTCAGCGTTTTGATTTCTCCCAAAGCATTTGCATTGTAACGGTTGGGATCATTTTCCATATTCATATTGTGTTGACTATGGTCTTCTTTTGGTTTTGCCTCTCCAGTAATTTCAGGATACATTACCACGTTCATATCCATTTGGTTCAGGCTCATTTTCATTCCCATATCGTCCAAATCTCCATTCATCTTCATCATATCGTTCATCATCTTCATCCCTTCAAAATATTTTAATTTAGGAAGTGGTGATATTAATTGTTTGATGCCATTGCCCACAAAATAACTTGCGGATTGTGTTCTGTCTTCAGTAGTAGCTAGAAACTGATAAGCAACACCATCTTCAGGAATTGTTACTACAATATCGTAAGTTTCAGAAACCGCAATGATTAATCTATCTACTTCCACAGGTTCTACATCATTACCGTCATTTGCAACTACGGTAATTTTACCGCCTGCATACCGCAACCAAAAATAGGACGAAGCACCACCGTTTGAAACTCGCAATCGTACTTTATCGCCCGCTTTTAGCGTTTTGCCGTCCACCTTTTTTAAATCGGTCGTATGGTTTCCATTGATTAAAATTTTGTCATAATACACATCGCTTACATCCATTGCCAACATCCGTTTCCATTCGTTGGTTAGTTTTGTTTTGAAATGTCCTTCTCTAATAGCTTCTGCATAAGACTGTGTTGCATTTTTTTTAATAGCTGCCCAATCGTTGGCATTATGCAGCATCCTGTTGATGTTGTCGGGATTAAGATTTGTCCACTCGCTTAAAATGATGGGTACAGTCGGCAAATCGTCAATTCCTTTTCTAAAGGTTTTATCATCATCCTTTTTCTTCATTATAAAACTGCCATACATCCCAATTTGCTCCTGCAAACCAGAATGTGAGTGATACCAATGCGTTCCGTGTTGGATAATTGGGAAGCGATAGGTATAGGTTGTGCCTGCCTTAATAGGTTTTTGTGTAAGCCAGGGCACACCATCTTCTTTGTTGGGCAGGAACACTCCGTGCCAATGCAATGAGGTACTTTCTTTTAATTGGTTATGTACAACGATTTCGGCTGTATCGCCTTCGGTAAAAGTGAGCGTTGGCATTGGTATTTGACCATTTACGGAAATGGCTCTTTTTTCTTTGCCTGCGTAGTTTACAAGCGTATCTTTTACATACAACTCGTAACGAACTACTTTTTGTGCAAAGAGAGATTGCGAACATAACAGTATAAAAACTGCTTGCAGCAACCTGATCGTAACATTTTTAGGTATATTCATTTTGATATTTTTTTTCTTGAAACTTAATCCTGCTCTTTTAGCCAATTGGTTAAAACTTTGATTTGCTCATCATTCAGTTTTGTGTTTTTATGCATCATTGTATATGATGCTAAGGGCATTTGTTTAGTTTCGATTTGTTCTTTAATTGAGTTTAATAATCTTTCCTGCTTCCTATTTGAGTATGTACCCCATTCGTTGAAATTCAAACCTCTTTTGCGTTTTTTATGTGGTTTTCTACTAATGCTCTCATAGGTTGCACATAGTCGTACCAAACATAATTAGTATTGTTACTATGACAATCGTAGCAAGAGGTTTGAAGCATCGCTTTTACTTCAACAGGCATTTTATACGCTTGGGTAAAATCGGTTGTGTAAACCTGCCCTTTATCTACATTAAGGGCAGGCTGATAAAATTGAATAGCAATAAAAATAAACAGCACTATTGTCAACATTATCTTTAATACTCTCTTCATTTTTAGAACTCTTTTTTTACAGAGCCACATGTAAGCATCTTGCTGCCATAATAAGGATTTTTGATAGTCTTAGCTTCGTTAATCCAAACCGCACCTTTACCATCATTGTACATTGGGCAGTAGTCCTGATATAATTTTTGGGTAGTTCCAAATAATGTGATAAGGTCAGAAACGTCTTTACTTAGCGATGCTAAATGCTCTCTCTGGTGGTCTATTTTACCAGCATTGTCACTAATATGCTCTGCATTTTCTTTGGCATTTTCCGCTATTTCCATATATTCTTTATGTTTATTCGCTGGGATAGCGTTCATATCCACATTTTTTAAGGTAGTAAACAATTGCTTTCCTGCATTAGCCGCTGCTTTGTCATTATCTGCAACAAGTGCATTTTTTAAAGCCAAATAATCCTTAATTATAGGTGCGACAGTAAACTTTTGAGCTTGCTTCACATCGGACTTTTCTGCCTCTTGAGAAGATGTATCCGTTGAAGTAACAGTTGCTACCGTATCATTGTGTGTAGGTGATTGTAACTCCGGAGTTGCAGCAATTGTTGTGCTATCATTAGCTTGCTGGTCGCTATTTTTATTTGAAGATTGATTGCAGGAAATTGTTACCGCTGCAACTGTTACTAATGTAATGATTGAGAAAATTATATTTTTCATTTTATTTATTTTTGATATTATTGAAGAAATTTGTCTTATTTATTTGTTTTCAAATTCATTTAGCTTACGCTTCATAAATTCGATTTCTTGTGCCTGTGTTTCCAGTATGTTTTTTTGTAACTGTATCAATTCGGGGTCGGTAAGCTTAGCTTTTTCAGACATCAATACTGCTGCTGCGTGATGTGGTATCATACCTTTTACAAACTCTTTATTTCCCACAAATAATTGCTCCCGAATACCAAACCAAGAAAAGATACCAATCGCAAGGGAAACCGTTATGATTGCCCAGTTGATTTTTTTGCTTTCATACATTCCTTTCATTATCAATAGTTCTATAATCAACATTGCAGAAACCATCAGCAAAGTCATATACAAATTATTGATGTTCAGGATAAGGTTCTGTAAGCCGTCAATCATAGCATACATAATGAAGTACATAGCTATGAACATAGCAACAGCCATTACAGCAAAGCGTTTGTACATTGCTAAAGAGTGATTAGTATTATGCTTTTCATTCTTATGGTTATGTTGCATTTCGTGTTGGTTTTCCATACTTTCCATAACAATAGCGTTTTATTTGTTATTAATAGTTTCCTGTACGCTACCGCAAGTAAGCATTTTGGAGCCGTAATACGGGTTTTTAATTGCTTCTTCTTTGCTTAGCCAATTTGCTCCTTTACCATTATTGTACATTGGGCAATGTTGATAATAAACAGGTGTTTCTTGTTTTGAAACTTTGGCTAATTCGTACATATTATTAGCCAGTAAAGCGAAAATTTCTCTTTGTTTGGTAACATCTTTTGCTATAGCAATTTTTTCTGCATTAGCAGTTAAATCTTTCATTACTTTCATCCAAACGGTATGTTCTTCGTTGGAAAGTTTTGTCATTTCTACTGCTTTAATGGCTTTTACCAATTCGGTAGCTTTTGCGGAAGAAGTACCTGCATCAGTTTTTACCAACGCATCTTTCACTGAAAAATAGTTATTGAAAACGGCTTTTAATTGCGGTACATTTTGTGTTTCAGTGGTATTTTTTTGAGCCATATCGCTTTGGTTATGGTTGGCGTGTTCATTTTTCATATCCATACCTGCATCTCTGGTTTTTGCAACTGGTTTTAGTTCCCTTTTATACTGGCAACAGTCGGATAATTTTGCATATACATCATCTGGAGCCAAAAATTTCTCACTGTCATAACCTGCTAAGGCAATGCGTTTCAATATTTCGTCCTGATTTGTTTTTTTACCATCATAGTTGAGTGTAGCAATCTTGGTATCTTTATTCCAATCTACCGTGGCTACATTTTTTAAATTTCCTGCTTTTTCGATGGTTGTTTTACACATTTCGCAGTTGCCATATATTTTTACAGTTTCTGTTTTTGCATTTTTGATTTGTGCAAAACTGTTTACGGCTGATAGTAATACGATGATTACCATCAATATTTTTGATATTGATTTCATTTTTATTTTTTTTAATTTAATAAGATATACGAAGAGTTTGCGAAAACTGGATTCAGCTTTCGACAAGGCACACGTATGGCTAACAAGCCATCGTTTTAGCTTATTTTAGGTGGTTGCCAAATGGAAGAGTAGCCTGAAGAATAGTAGGCTTCTTTGAAACCGAATTTTTGCTTTTTAATTTCAGCAAAAGGGTTAGCTGTTTTTAAATCTATTGGTATTGGTAAGCTTACAGAAGATGAAGAAGTGCTACATCCACATGAACTGTGCTTACAATTGCCGTCGCAGTCGTGACCATTTTTGCATTTTTTACAGGACTTGTCCTTGCAACTGCTTTTATGTTCTGCTTTTGCAGATTGATCTTTTGAGCAGGACTTTTGCTCTGTCTTAGTTGTTTTTTTTGCACAAGCATAGCTTATGCTTGGCATTAGGAAAAAGCCCAAACATAGTAAGATGACAAAGCTGATATGTTTACTCAAATTTTTCAACACTACAAAATTATGAAATTATTTCTTTTAATTGCTATATTTTGCACTTTCGTGAACTGCAAACACAGAATTATAGATAAAATATCTAAATCACTAGTCTGCATAGTCCTTTTTATGCTTATTAAAATAAATATACAGTTAATTACCTAAAGTGTTTGTTATAAGTTAAATAACTAAACAGGTTATTAGGATAAGGAAATTATCTTTGTTTAATGGTTCTATCTTAAAACCTGCTTTCTGTACAGTTTCAATTACCTGTTCTTGTGTAATTCCTTCTGATTTTACGGTAAGCACCTTGTCTTTAGTTGTATCTACTTCCCAATGGCATATTATACCATGGTATTATCCAAATGAGGTTTTACAGATGCTACACATCCACCACAGTTAATATTTGTTTTGAATCGTAAGTCTTGATTATTCTTTTCCATTTTGTTTATTGAATAATTCATTTAAAGTTTAAAACTGCGTAATCGCAATGCATTTACGATTACCGATACAGAACTTAAAGACATTGCTAAAGCTGCAATCATTGGAGATAATAAAATTCCGAAAAACGGATATAAAATACCTGCTGCAATTGGAACACCAAGCACATTGTAGAAAAAGGCAAAGAATAAATTTTGCTTGATGTTTTTCATAACAGCATGGCTCAAATTTTTTGCTTTAACGATACCTAATAAATCGCCTTTTACTAAAGTTATTTTGGCACTTTCTATGGCTACATCAGTTCCAGTTCCCATAGCTATTCCGATATTGGCTTGTGCTAATGCCGGAGCATCATTTATACCATCACCAGCCATAGCTACAATTTTCCCTTCTGCTTGTAAACGTTTAATTTCGTTGAGTTTATCTTCGGGTAAGCATCCTGCTTTATAGGAAGATAAACCTAATTCATCCGCTACTGCTTTGGCTGTATTAACATTGTCGCCAGTAAGCATAATTACTTCTACACCTTGGAGCATTAGTTCTTTTATCGCTGCTGCACTCGAAGTTTTTATCGCATCGGTAATTGAAACAAAACCAACTGTAACATCATCAACAGCAATGTAAGAAACCGTTTTACCAAGTTTTTGTTCTGCAATAATTTTGGTTTCTAAATCGTCAGAAATAGTTGCCTTAACCTGTTCCATTAGTTTTTTATTGCCTAATGCTACTTTTCTATTGGTAACCGTTCCTGTAACTCCTTTTCCTGTAACATTTTCAAAATCTTTGACTCCAATTAATGAAATAGATTTTGTTTTGGCATAATTGACTACTGCTTGTGCCAATGGATGTTCACTGTATTGGTTTAAGGAAGCTATATTTTGCAATAAATCATCCTCGTTATTAGTTGATGCGTAAATTTTTTCTACAGAAGGTTTTCCCTCAGTTAGCGTTCCTGTTTTATCTGTTATTAAAACATCCACCTTATTCATATTTTCTAAGGCTTCGGCATTTTTAATTAATACTCCAGATTGTGCTCCTTTGCCCACACCCACCATCACAGACATCGGCGTGGCTAAACCTAAAGCACAAGGACAAGCTATGATTAAAACTGCAATGGCATTTATAAATCCATAAACCTTCGCTGGTTCTGGACCAAATAGTGCCCAAACAAAAAAGGTAATTACTGAAATGATTACTACAATGGGTACAAAATATTTAGAAATACTATCGGCTAATTTTTGAATGGGTGCTCTTGAACGAGAAGCATCGTTAACCATTTGTACAATTTGAGAAAGTAATGTTTCAGAACCTACTTTTTCGGCCATCATTACAAATGATTTGTTCCCGTTGATTGTTCCCGAAATTACATTATCGTCTTTCTTTTTGTCAACGGGAATTGGTTCTCCTGTAATCATTGCTTCATCAATACTGCTTTCACCATCGGTTATTTTTCCGTCAACTGGAATTTTATCTCCTGGTTTTACGCGTAATAAATCACCTTTCTTAATATCATGAATGGAAATCACTTTATCGCCCCCTTCACCAATCAAAGTAGCTTCGGTTGGTGCTAATTGTAATAACGCTTTTATAGCTCCACTGGTTTGGCTATGTGCTCTTGCTTCTAACAATTGTCCCAACAAGACCAGTGTAATGATTACTGTTGCTGCTTCAAAATAAAGATGAATGGTTCCGTGTTCGGTTTTAAATTCTTCCGGAAAGATATTCGGAATCAGCATTCCTACAATACTAAACAAAAATGCAACTCCAGTTCCTATTCCGATAAGGGTAAACATATTTAGATTCCAAGTGATTATGGATTTCCAAGCTCGTACAAAAAACATCCAACCAGCATAGAAAACAACAGGAATTGAAAACAGAAATTGCACCCAGTTCCACATGTTGCTGTCCATTATTTGAAATAACGGATTGTTATGTAACATTTCCATCATGGCAATAATAAAAATTGGCACCGTAAAGAGGGTTGCAATTTTCATTTTTTTAAGCAAATCCAGATAGGTTTTTTTTTCTTCGGAATCGCTTGGTTCCATGGGTACTAAATCCATTCCGCATATAGGACATGAACCCGGACTATCTTGAATAACTTCGGGATGCATTGGGCAGGTGTACATCGTTTTCTTTACATTCAATTCTGCTTCTTTTACCAAATGCATTCCACAAACAGGGCAATCGCCAGCTTTATCATAAGTTTTATCGCCTTCACAATGCATTGGGCAATAGTATTTGCCTTTTATATTGCTAGTCACTTCGATTGTTTTTTTATCATCGTGAGAATGAGCAGAGCAGCAGGATTTTGCCACTGGTTCATTTGTCGTGGTATGTTGTGGGCTTTTGTTATTGCTCATTTCTATGGTATATTTTCCAACAGCGGTTAATGCTTTTTGCAATTGTGTAGTTGGAATGTGTTTATCCATTGTCAGGGTAGCTGAGTTTTCATCTTTTGAAACTTCAACATTTGTCACATTTTCAACCTTTAATAAAGCCGATTTCACCTTTGCTTCGCAACCTCCACAGGTCATACCTGTTACTTGATATTTGTGTACCATTTTGTATGAGTTTTATGATACAAAGTTCCGTATTGTTTCCATTTTTTCGTTGTGGAATTTTGGGAATGATTTGTAAGATTTACTTAGACCTTATCCAAAGGTTTTCTTTTATCCTCTCGTATTCGCTTGAAATAACTTGGGGTAAGTCCTGTTACCTTTTTGAATTGGTTGCTTAAATAGGCTACACTTGAGTAATTTAAACGGAAAGCAATTTCACTCAAAGATAGTTCATCATATACCAATAATTCTTTTACCTTCTCTATTTTTTGGGCAATAAAATACTTTTCAATAGTAGAACCTTCTACTTCTGAAAACAGGTTGGATAAGTAATTATAATCGTGGTGCAATTGACTGCTTAATACATCTGAAAGGTTAGTTTTGGTATTGTTGTCCTGATGATGAACCAAGTCAATAATGACGTTCTTTATCTTTTCGATAACCCTGCTTTTTTTATCATCAATGAGTTCAAATCCTAATAGAATTAAGGCTTTATCCAATTTATTTTTTTCATCGGTTGTTGGCTCTTTATCTAATGTTACTTCGCCGAGCTTTATATTTTTTACGTCTAAGCCAAGCTTGTCCAATTCATTCTGCACTACCATAATGCAACGGTTGCAAACCATATTTTTTATAAAGAGTGTTGTCATATATTTTGTGCTTTATTTGAAATTAGCTTAAAATAGGATCTATAAAATTACAATTAATATTTTCTTGTAATTGTAGAACAGTTGTCAATTGATGTATTTATCCACTGCGTTGTCCAATTCTTCATTTTTAATATTGCTTAAATTTGTATCTGCCAAATGGAAAACTGGTCAAGTAGTTTGCTGATTTTCTTTATATCATTTCTTTATTCAAAGCATCAATGAGCATTTTGGTCATAATATTTCTTCTTTAGCCACAAACTTGCACGTACCAATAATATCAGTACAGGAACTTCCACCAATGGGCCGATAACGCCCACAAATGCCTGTGGCGAATGAATACCGAAAACCGATATCGCTACGGCTATTGCCAATTCAAAATTGTTTCCTGTGGCTGTAAATGCGATGGATGCGTTTTTATCGTAAGGAACTTTAAGAGATTTATTGATAAAGAAGCTCACGAAAAACATAAGTATAAAATAGATGATTAACGGTATTGCTACTTTTACTACATCCATTGGCAACTCTACTATTTTATCGCCTTTCAGACTGAACATCAATACTATAGTAAACAGTAAAGCATACAATGTAATGGGCGATATTTTGGGTACAAATTTCCGGTTATACCATTCTATACCTTTTGATTTTACAAGGATGTATCGGCTTAAAAACCTGCCAAGAAAGGAATACCTAAATATATCAATACGCTTTCGGTAACATCTTTCATTGATACGCTTACATTGAAATTGGCTAATACTAATTTTGCAGGTAATACGTTGATGAATAACCATACTAAAAAACTGTAAGTAAATATCTGGAAGATACTGTTTAATGCAACTAACATAGCTGTATATTCTCTGTTTGCTTTAGCTAAATCACTCCAAACGATTACCATTGCGATACATCTTGCCAAACCTATCAGTATCAAACCTGTCATATAATCGGGTTCATTCCTTAAAAATAAAACGGCTAACCCGAACATTAGCACTGTACCGATAACCCAATTCAGCAATAAGGATATACCAATTACTTTTTTATCCTTAAACGCCATAGGCAATAATGAATAATCAACCTTTGCTAATGGCGGATACATCATCAATATTAAACCTATTGCCAACGGAATATTTGTAGTGCCTACGGATAGCGCATTTGTAATTTTTGAAATACCGGGAAAAATATATCCCAATCCTATACCTACTGCCATTGCAAGGAATATCCATAAGGTAAGGTATCTGTCTAAGAATTTTAGTTTTGGTTGCATCGGCTACATTTTAATCATTGAAAAAACATAGAACATTTCCGTTGCTATCTGTAAACTTCTATCAGCATAGACCTTTGATTGTTCCGGTGTATTGTCTGAAATTTTAGGGTCTTCAAATGTGATAGGTATTCTCTTTTCTGCTCCTGCAATAAAAGGGCATCCGCCGTCTGCCTGTGAACAGGTCATAATAGCTGCAAACGCTGATACAGGATTGAAAGGGCTATCATATTTTTTGGAGAAACCAACAATCGGCAAAGAATTATCACTATACTTTATGGCATATACAGGATTGTCGGTATCTGCTATTTTGAAAATACTTAATCCCTGATGTGTCAATGTTTCTGCCACTTTCGGGAATAATGCCGTTTCTTCTGTACCACCCGAATAACAATGTACCTTTGGGATAACATAGTGTGCTGCTGCTACCTGTGCCCAAACCTGCGATAAATGGCTTCTTCGGGAATTGTGGGTACAAATGAAGTTGATACTTATTTCCTGACTATTGTTTACTTTTTGCTGTACAAAATCTATCAGTGGTCGTAATATATTTTTGCGTTCTTCACTGATGTTTTGAAAAGTAGTAACATTGTTTATTGTTTCAACTAAATTCTTATACATTTTGATTGATTTAAAGGGTTTAACAACATCCTGAATTAGGTGTGCAGGAAGCATTATTCAACGCTGATAATTTTATTTTTTGCTTTTCGACAGGAATACCGCAAGCATCCTGAGCAAGACAAGCTGTTGTTTTACTTTTCAGTACGAATGTTTTTCCGTTGAAATCCAAATCATATTTCCCGATAGTATCAATTTGATATTCTACTTCAATTTCGGCATCTTCCATACCTAATTTTTCTTCGGATAGTTTGATGATATTTAATAGTTTGGTTGGCTTCAATCTATGTTCGTAATCGTCAGCATTCCATAATTGGAAATTGACAACTTTTTCATTGCGGATTACACCACCACAATCAATAAAAATTTTATTGATTTGCCCAACTTCGGTAACGTGGAAATGTTCGGGAACAAACGTTCCGTTCTCTAATTGAAATTCAACATGCTCTAATGTTGGTAAGATTTCTTTGATTTTTGATAGTTTCATAATTTCATTATTTAATTGTTATATTGCATTATTACGATTGATTTGGTTAAAATAAATGCTTAGCAACATTTATCAATACCTATATCGTCAACAAAGAAAGTATTGAGTTCCTTCTTAATCTGCTGCCAGACATTTTCATCAATGCAGTAGCATACACTGGTTCCCTCTATATTTCCTTTGATAATACCAATGTTTTTTAGTTCTTTCAAATGCTGCGAAATGGTAGCTTGTGCCAATCCCAATTCCTCTACCAAGTCATTACAAATACAGGCATTTTGTTTAATGATATATTGCAGGATAGCTATGCGTGCAGGATGAGCCAATGCCTTTAGCGAAGTTGCTAAACGGTTCTGCTGTTCCGTGTATATTTCAGTTTTTGTAACTCCCATTTTTATCAAAAATTATACATCGCAATATTACGATTAATATTTTAACTACCAAAATTGTTTAAAAAAATATTTAGTGAAGTTTACCCCTGTTGCACCAAATGTTGCAAATTCGGATCATTTTTTTTATCCGCTCTTTTTCATTTTCAATAATATTTACAATGTTTATTTTTATCTGGCGGTAATTCAGTAAAGATATCCTGTTGTTGATTTCCGGGCAATGATGGCGGTTGCTTTTAGGGTTGGTTTTGTTGGATGTCCTTTCAAAGCCACTTCGCTTTTTTGCAAAACGCAATTCCAAAGTCTAAAGTCCTACGTTTTTCCGAACAAAAAAGCTTTGAGGGGATGTCAGGTTCTCTTCCCTTTTTTAATTTGACGGAATGTATTGTGAACTCTGCTGTAGCTTTCCCTGCAAACTGTATAAAAAGGATTATACTAGTCATCAACCTGCATAAAATAAATACAGCTTTAAATTCATACCTGTGTAAATAAGATACAGATCATCATCATAAAATAGAATCATGCCGATCATCAAACCTGCGTAATACACATACAGCTGGAGTTCATACCTGCGTAAATCATATACAGGTCACCTGCTTAAGATAAGTACAGGTCAAAATCCTTACGATTTGATCTACAATACGATAGATAAATTATCACTTTGAAAGGATTTATTATTTACTTTCGTATGCTCAGACTTCACTTCCACACATTTCCAATAAAAACAATAAAAGAATCAAAACTGCTGATTATCAATACTATTAATCGTTTTTCAGAACTCCGAAAAATAAGCGGCTTTTTTTGAGCAAGATGTGTCTTTGTATATACAAACTTTTCAAGTTTTATATCCAAAGACGATCTTGCCTTTTTTTCAAAAAGGGGAAAAAAACTGCGGAACTTGTTTTTTTGTTTTTAATTAAATTTTGGTACAAGAATCCAAATTAATCCAAATCATTCTTTTTTAATCCTGGGAAGTTTCCAAACTAATCCAGATTATTCTTATTTAGCCCAAACCCATTGAATACTATTGTTTTAGAAGGTTTTAACGCCCAATTTTGTCACAAAATTTTTAATCAAAATACTAATGAAAAAATTGAGTCATCTTCTACTGGCATTAATAGTAGTATCAATCCAAGGTCAGGTCGGCATCAATACCGAAACTCCAGAGGCGACTTTAGAAGTGGTAGGAAAACCAAATGATGTCAATCATTATGACGGAATTATTCCTCCACGAATTACAGGAAATCAACTCGCTGCAAAGACATATTCATCTACAAAAAAAGGAACTGTCGTCTTTGTAACATCTCCGGCTAACAATTTATCAGGACAAGTCATTCAAATAACTGAACCCGGATTATATTATTTTGATGGCAATTTGTGGCAAACATTTTCAAAAGAAAAGCAACCCACTGAATATAGAATTCTATTGACGTTTGACCATACCAGTACTGCGGCTCTTAGTGCAACTTCTACATGGTCCGCTCCGGTTAATTATAATGGAAATACAAATAATTATTTAACCGCTTCTAAATACTATACCATTGGGACCAAAAATTATGGAGGCTTAAAAGGATCCGTATCATTCAGAAAAGTTAATGGTATCGTCAATGTAAAATTTCAAATATTCAGGTCGACTGATTCAGAACCAATTACTTCCGACGCACTTATAAATATTCCGGATATCTTTAGTGACATAGGGTATATTCCTAACCAGATTGTTTTTTTACATCCTGAGAATTCAACAATGCTTATTCCTGCCTTGCTTGAAAATTTCACCATAAAAATTCCTCAAGCTTCTTTAGGCGCAATATCAACATCATATTATACTTATGGAGAAGTTCAGGGCTACTCAAATTGGATCAGACCCTATCTACACTAGGACGCTAAAATTATAGCAATTAATACAAATTATACACAGTTAATACGATTCTTAAGACCAAATGAATTTTAATAAAAAATAAAATGAAAACATTAATTTATTTTTTTCTGCCTTTCATAGCAACAACAATACAGGGACAGATTGGCATCAACACCCAGACGCCCGAGGCTACTTTAGAAGTTGTAGGGAAACCAAATGACACCAATCATTATGACGGGATTATTCCTCCAAGGATTACAGGTAACCAACTCGCAGCAAAAACATATTCATCTGCAAAAAAAGGAGCTGTCGTGTTTGTAACATCTCCAGCTACTAATTTATCCGGTCAGGTTATTCATATCACAAAGTCCGGGTTGTATTATTTTGACGGTGATCTATGGAAGTCATTTATAAAAGAAGACCCACTAAATACAGTTGCACTCAAGGGCAACACTTCTACGGTTGAACTTATTGTCAAGAACAGTCTGCATCTTAATTTTGATGAGAAAGAAAATTACATACTGGGAAATTCCAGAAGTCCAATCACCGGTGACTACAATTCTATTTTTGCAACCGACTCTAATATAACCTCTGGAAAAGGAAATTCCGCTAGTGCTTATGCAATGTCTCAAGGAGAAGTTACAGGCAAACTTAATTATGCTGCAGGAGTTTCTGCTTTGAATGGCATCGCAAACGGCGTAATCTCCGGTAGTAGAAATATTGGAATTGGTCCGGGAGCTATGTCCTACATTACTTCAGGAAATGATAACATCTCTATTGGCTATCTGTCAGGAACAGGAAACCGAACAGGGTCTAACAATATTTTCATCGGCATTGGCGCTGGTAGCCCGGCCACAGGAAACAGAAGCGTAAGTAATAAACTAGCTATACATTCAACCCGCGTTACAACAAGTTCAACCAGCTTTTGGGATAGTATCACGAACAATTATACGGATTACAAATTTGCTTTGATTTCGGGGGATTTTTCTGAAAGATGGTTAAATATCAATGGCAAGCTCAGCGTTACACCTTCCCAAATGCCCAATGCAGACGGAGATTCATCCTATACGAAAAAAGTAGTTGCCAAAACAGATGGTTCATTTGGTTTTGCAACAGAGATAGTTCCAACTCCGCCTGCTACCGGAACATATATTCTAAAAAGCGTAAACGGTTTGACAAGTTGGGTAACACCTTAATCATAAACTATGAAAAACTTTTTCAAATTTTTATGCCTGATGATCACTCTTTCACTAACATCTTGTAGGTCTATTGTTTCGAATCCTGGCAAACCATTAAAAGATAATTCTTTAGCATTAAATCACAAATATGACGTTCAGGATTTCACTGCAAAAATCCACAAAATAAAAATCACATCAGTTGATGGCAACAATATTTATGGTATTTCCAAAAAAGGAGAGACGATTTCAATAGATAAAAAACAAATCAGGGAAGTGAAAAAAGTAAAAGTCGTTAGTTCTATCGTTGTAGGCATTATGGCAATTGCGGCGGTCATCTTTGTTCCAATATAGAAAACAACATTTTTAAAATCAAATTTGAATTTGAAAGATGAATATTGATGAGCAAAAAGATGAAGTTATTTTTTTCAGAATTAAGAGTGAAAAGAAGAAAGATTGGAAAAAAATCTGTTCCAATAAACAAATTTCCCTGACTAGTCTAATCATCAATTCCGTAGAGAATAGAATGATGGATGACGAGAGACGAAAAGTATTGGCGTTCATTGAAAAACAGGATAACATCTTCGGAAAAATTGAAAATAATATCAATCAGGTAGCAAAAATAGCAAATGGTCAAAAATTTATCAGCGAAAATAAACTCAGAAATTTTTCGGATAAGTTATCAGAGATCATAATTCTGAAAAAAGAACAGAACGAAATCTTTACAAAAATCTATGCAAAGCTATCAAGATGATTGTTAAGATCATGGATCCGGCAGGTCCGAGTTTTCCAGGAGTTCATTATAACGATAAGAAAATTGATAAAGGCATTGGAGAATTAATGCTGATGAAAAATTTTCCTTCATTCATTAACGAATCAAGCAGCAAGCAAGAAGTAAGAAACTATTTAAGAGCTATTTCAATCGGGAATAAAAAAGTGTTGAAGCCTCAATTTCACGCGATGATCTCTACAAAATTTCAAGGGCATTCGAAAGAAGAGCTTACTAAGATAACGGAGAATTTTATGGATGAAATGAAATATGGCGAACAGCCTTTCATTGTGGTTTTTCATAAGGATACAGATAATAATCACGTACACATTGTTTCAACCCGGGTTGATAAACAGACAGGGAAAAAGATCAATGACAGTTATGAAAGGCTTAAAGCCCAAAAAGCATTAAGCGTTACAATGGAAAAATTATATGGTCAGAAACCGGAAGAAGAACTGGAAAAGCTGCTGAACTACAAAATAAGTTCGCTTGATCAGTTGGAAACTCTACTCAGCAGAAATGGTTACAAGATAGGCAAAAACACAAGTGATGAAAATTCTTTTAACATTTTAAAAAACGGAGTAAACCAAAAATCTATTAGAGGGGATCAGATTGTTTTTGATAACAGCAAAAATGAAAAAAGGGCTAAGCAGATGAAAGCCATATTAAGCAAATACAAAGAATTGTATTCCAATAAGGTTTTTAAAGTGGTGGATAATAGAAAAAATGAAGCAGTGCTTCCAAAAGAGAAGACTACTGACGGAGGAAATGATTCAAAAATGAAGATTGCCTTTGAAAGCGAGCTCCAAAAAAAGCTGAAAGATGTTTTCGGGATCGATATGGTTTTTCATCATAAAGAAGATAAAAATCCTTTCGGCTACACCGTGATCGACCATAAAACAGGAGAAGTATACAAAGGAAGTGATATTATGAAAATGAATGAAGTATTTGAATTTACTTCTGACAAGGTGGATAAGAAGACTTTTGAAATACTGAAGGATTATAATATTCGCAGCCAGGAAACAAAAAAGATCCTGCTTGAATTTTTTAAGAAGAATAATCCGGAAGCAGAAATCAAGGACTTTATGCTTTTTGAAAACCGAGGGAAGAAAGATTTGGAAACCTACCGAAAAGTCCAGTTTGAAGTAAAGGACTTTATTAGAAATAACAAAAACACAAATGATGAAAAAAAAGATATTTCTATAACAAAAGGCGAAGATGGAAAGCTGTATGCTGTTCATACCAGATTTCATTACGTGGGTGAACTTCAACCATTAATCGGAGAAAAGGAATATCAAAAATTTCTGAATCCCATAAGCGTCAATGAAGTGCAGACAGAAAACCGGACTGAAAATAATGAAAAAACAGAATTAAACAAAGCCGTCAACGAAATGCTTTTTGAGTTGATGAAAAGTTCGGGAACTGCAAAAGACCCTGCCGAAAATGAACTCAAAAAAAGACGAAAAAAGAGACGATAAAGTTGATGGAAAAATCATCTTCAGTCCAATAAAAATCAACTAAAACCTATGATCATCACATTTGCTACCCAAAAAGGAGGAACCGGAAAAACGACATTAGCCATCGCTTTTGCCAATTACATTACCGCTATTTCAGAAAGGAAAATCAATGTTTTCGATTTTGATTATCAGAAATCATTTTACTACAAATGGAAAGATGATGAGCTATTGGACATTCCAAAATTGTACGATGTAGAAATTATTGGCGAGGAAGAAGATCAGCCTTTTTCAGACTTTGAAACTCTCATTAATTTAAAAGAAAGCGATGAGATTAACCTCTTTGATTTGGCCGGAACGCTCGATGCAAAATACAGTGATTTGCTCATATACAGTGATTTTATCGTAACACCTTTTGAGTATTCCGATGTTTCTGTAAAATCGACTTTGGTCTTTATCAATATGCTGGGACTATTGGAAAGTGAGGCTGAAAGAGTATTTATCCGTTCCAAATATGATAAAGGCTACAAGTATCTGAATCAGGAAGCAATGGACATTGAGCTCGCAAAATATGGAATGCTGCTGCCAAGTCCGGTATTCAAAAGAAACTGCCTACAAACTATTAATACCAGAAGCCTGATAAGCAAACAAAAATATGCAGTAGAACATACATTCGATGAACTTATAAAATACATCAATGAAACCTCAAAAATCAAAATACAAGTGATTAAAAAGAAGGAAAAAATAAAAGATTCAATACCAACATAAAACAACGATCGACTGACAACTAAATCAATAAAAAATGATAAAAATCTCACTTACCATTCTGGCTGTTTATCTGATGTATTATGCAGGTAATATCTTATACGATCTGTTTCTGAAAAAAGAAAGAGAAACCTATAAAGAAGAGACGGAGGAATTTTCTTTGTCCGAAATTTCCGAACAGTACGAAGATCTTACTGCAACTATAGGGATTGAAGATGTAGAAAATCTCAACACTCCCAAGTCCTTTAATAAAAATGTAATCCATTCTGATATCACTGAAGGAAATGAAGAACGACAAGATCTGGAGTATTTAAGAAAACAATTTGAATCTGAACAAGATCTGGATGAATTCGATAATCCATCAAAAAAGGATTTTACCGAAATTGAAAACCAATCACATCCTGAAAATGCTGAATCAAGCGAAGAGTATTTTGAACAAAAGGAAAAAATATCAACCGAAAAGGAAAATCAGAAACCTAATGAAGTGATTAGCGAAAACCCGATCACGGTTAGTGCAGACCAGAAAACTTCCAGAATTAAAGATTGGAAGGCGATGCTGAATCTTTCTGAAACCCTGGTTCAATTGGTTGCAAATCACGATGGATATAAGGTTTATCAATCCATTATGTAGTTAGTCAACTTAAACAAAATCTAACGTACTGATTATTAGACTTAACAGCGGATTTCCATCCGTTGTCCGGGACTTCTATGCCCAAAATTTAACACTCAATTGATTATTAACCCTTTATAAATTTTTTGAATTATGATGAAAAATTTTTTCACAAAAAACGTGACAACAAAGAAAGTTCTAACCCTAGCCTTGGCAATTATGGCGATAACTCCAGCATTTGCACAAGGTGGTGCAACCGCTATTTCAAATGCCGCAAGTGATATCACTGATTATTGGGATCCGGTCAAGCTGATTTTGAAAGCAGTAGGAGGATTGGTCGGTTTTATCGGAGGTCTCCGAGTGTATAATAAATGGACGAATGGTGACCAGGACGTCAACAAAGAGATCCTTGGTTATGGGGGAGCAATGATCTTCTTGATTGTAGTTCCGGAATTCGTAACAGCATTCTTTGCCTAATATGGGATTCTACCTTTATAAGGGGCTGAAAAAGCCCCTTATATTCTTCGGACTCAAAGGGAAATATATCTTTTACGCAGTTGGTGTCATCGGAGGCGGGGTCATTTCAGCATTGGTACTCTCGAAGTTCGGTCTCTTAGGCTCTTTACTTGGTCTTGCAGTCACCGCAGGCGGAGTTTATCTTATCTTCAGAAGACAGGACAAATATGGTTTGTATGACAAAACCAAAAACTTCGATCACATCTTAATTTTTCCCAAAAGGTTAGACAGTAATAAACTTTTAAAGAATGGCAACAACAAAAAAACAGGCATTTAGCATTCCTTTTATCGGATATGATCTTGGAAAGGATTTCAATTGGGATTTTGATGTACTTTTCGGACAATACGGAAACCCTATTATCGGGATCAAGATAAAAAACATTGTCGAGCAATATTCGGCAGATCCTGACAGCTATCTCACTTTCCACACGGTTTTAAATCAGGTGGTATCAATCATTGGAGAAGGAAGAATTGTTCAGAAGCTCGATATTTTTTCAAAAAAGAAATATTCAGCCGAACAATCCAACCAATTTCTACAACAAAAATATTCGGAACATTTTGACGGCAGACTTTTCAAAACCATTGAAACGGTTCTGTTCTTTACCGATATTATTGATGACAAGCTGAAAAAGAAAAATAAGCATTACAATTTCTCTGAAAAAAGCTATAAAGAACTACGGGACAAATGTCAGAAAGTATTGATGCTTTTGAAGCAGAATGACTCTGAACCGCAGTTTTTGTTTGAGAAAGATTTTGAATATTATATATCAGGTGTTTTGTCGATGCAATTTTCCGATTCTCCCATATTTGATAATATCAAAAGCACCAACGAATTTTTGCAGATCGGAAACAGGTTTGTAAAAAATATTTCCTACGTGGATGTAGAAAATATTGATCTTCCTTCAGAAATTGAGCCTTACTCTGTTCTCGGCGGTAACGGTGCAGCAGCAGAAACAGCAGTTGATAATTTTAGTTTTATCAATGAACTAGAAGATTATGAGACCATTGTCTACAATCAGATCATTACGATTCCGCTTCAGGCACAACAGCAGAGGGAACTCGACAAAAAAAAGAAAAAGCACGAAGGAGCAGCCAACAATTCTCCGTCCAACGCCATTATAGCAGATGAAATCCAGACCCTGCTTCATAACATAGCCATTGACGGACAGCTCGTTGTCAATGCTCATTTTTCAATCCTTTTTTCAGCACAGACACTGGAGAAAATGGAAAATATTCAGTCAATGATTGAAAACAAGCTTTTTACGAAAGGAATCATTGTTTCTAAAAACGCTTATAACCAATTGGAACTCTTTCGGTCAGCTATTCCGGGCAATGGAACAGAACTTAGGGAGTATGATTTATTTATGACGACAAGCGAAGCGGCCTTGTGTTTTTTTTTTAAGGAAAGTTACCCCGTCAATGAAGAGTCCAATTTCTACCTGAGATTCACCGACAGACAAGGTGTTCCGCTAAAAGTTGACCCATCGGATCTACCGATGAAAACAGGAAGAATAAACAACAGGAACAAGTTTGTATTAGGACCGTCAGGTTCGGGGAAATCATTCCTGATGAACAATATTATTGAGCAGTATTTGACCTACAATTATGACGTGGTCATTGTTGATACAGGAGATTCGTATTCGGGAACGTGCAAATATAAGGGAGGCAGATACATCCAATACACTGAAGAAAAACCAATCACGATGAATCCTTTTCTTATGGATCAAAAAGAATTTAATATCGAAAAAATAGAATTTTTAACCAACCTGATCTTCTTGATTTGGCAAGGTCCGGATTCTTCAATGTCTTCCGCACAAAAATCCATTTTAGACAATGTGTTGATGTCGTTTTACCACGGGTATTTCAATGCTGGAACTCGATGGTATGAAAATAAAACTTCTGAAGAACTGATTCTATATCTCGGAAAATACAACATTCACGAAGATGATCTTTTTTCTGAATATGAGAATGAAGCCAAAGGACAGCATACTTACTATGACATTTTGGGAATTACTTTCGATGCCAGTTCCGATGAAATAAAAGAAGCGGGAAGAAAATTGTTAAAATTCTATCATCCCGATAAGAACATCAATAATCCTGAATATGAAAGTGAAAATTTCTATAAAGTCTATGAAGCGTATGACACGCTGAACGATGAAGAAAGAAGGAAAATATACAATGAGACACAGTTAATTTTAATCAAGTCGAATGACATCATCAGGCAACCCAGATCAGCTGAAGAATGGAATGAATCCTTTAGAAAAGCCATTATCAGAAAAATAAAAGAACTGGAAGAAAAGCTGGTTGTAACAGAACTTTCGTTCAATGGGTTTTATGATTATTGTGATCAATTTCTTCCTATTTACCTAAATAATAAAAAACACAATATTATAGAGAAGGAATTCAATCTGCGCACCTATTTATTTGTCCTGAAAGATTTTTACAAAGGCGGAAGGTATGGAACGACTTTAAATGAAAGTGCCGATAATACGCTTTTTGACGAATCTTTTATTGTTTTTGAAATTGATAATGTGAAGGATAATCCCAAACTGTTTCCGATAGTAACGCTCATTATTATGGACACCTTTATTCAGAAAATGAGGTTAAGAAAAGACCGTAGAAAAGCACTCATCATCGAAGAAGCGTGGAAGGCCATTGCGAGTAAACTGATGGGAGGATACATCCTTTATTTGTACAAAACGGTGAGGAAATTTTGGGGAGAAGCGGTGGTGGTAACGCAGGAACTGGATGATATTATTGGAAATGCGGTGGTTAAAGATTCCATCATCAATAATTCGGACACTTTTATATTGCTGGATCAGACGAAGTTCAAAGATAATTTCGACAAGATAGCTTCGCTTCTTTCACTTAATAAAGTAGAGCAAAACAAGATTTTCACCATCAACAATCTCAACAACAAATTCGGGCGAAGCCGATTCAAAGAATTCTATTTAAAGAGAGGTTCGAAAGGAGAGGTCTATGGGAATGAAGTATCTCTGGAGCAATATTTAACCTATACCACAGAAAAACCGGAGAAATCGGCAGTTGAATATTATGTACATCAATATGGCGACTATGATGAAGCATTGCGCAGAATAGTTGGTGATCTCAAAGTCTTCGGAGACAGTCTGGAAAACTTAGTGTCACTCGTGAACTTATATCAAAATCCATTAGATAAAAAAATCAATTCTTTCTACAGAATAATGAAAAAAGAACACAAAGGGAAGAATGTTTTCAAAGTCATCTCACAGGAATTAGAAGACCGCCAAATCACTTTTTCAGAATTAATCAGTAAACAAAATTACGCTTATGAAAACCTTTAAAGCTATAAATTTTCCAAGAGGATTTCGTTACGTTTCATCTCTGGCGAACCACATTAGATTGAAGGTTTTTCTACTCATTTTCTCCCTATGGGGGACAATTGGATTCGCTCAAAACACTTACATCGACCCTACCGTAACGGCGGCAATGATTCTGTATTCTGAAAATCTAAAAGCCAAACAAAATGAAGTAATCGAAGAGACCTCAAAGTTAAAAGATGCTCAGATCTGGGTAGGAACACAGATGGTGGCAGCCAATGACATTCAGAATAAAATTCTGAAAGGCTTGAAAGAAGTTTCAGGAACATTACAAAACGGAATTCAGGCACAGGAGATCTACTCAGATCTCAATAAATGTTATAGTTATTCCTCACAAGTGGTACAACTAGCATCAGAACATCCTGAGTATGCCATTTTTGGGGTGAAAGCTTCACAAAAGACCTATGAGCAAAGTCTAAAGATCGTGACAGATGTATCTGATATTCTCGCATCCGGAGAGCTGAATCTGGCTACTGCAGGAGATCGATATAAAATCTTGCATAATATTTCCGGGAACGTCAAAAATCTGAAGCTTTGGCTTTTGGCGATTAAATTAAGACTGGAAAAAGCCAATCGACTAGGATTCTGGAATTCCATTAATCCATTTGCAGGCTACATCAATACAGACAAAGCTATTGTTGAAAATATAATGAACAGGTACAAACGGAATTTTTAAAAAATTACAAAATGTTAAAGAAGATTCTTCTTAGCCTATCTATTCCGGCTGTTTATCTTGTGTTGACATCCTCCGGTGGTGGTTCTACACCAGCATGGCAACAGGAAAATGTATCATTTCCGATGATGGATATAGAAATCAATGCCACGATGAAAGAACACGACAGGCAAAAAGAAATGCGACAAAAACAAATTGCGAATGCCACCGTAGAAACGGCCAATAGAAACCAATGGAACAATTTTAAAGAAAAAATCACCAAAGTTCAGGACAGATTGCGAATTGTTTCATTTGCCATTCAAGCCATACCAACAGGAATAGCAATGAGCAGGGAAATAACAAAAATAACCAACAATCAGACTGCTATTATCAATGAAATAAACGATGCTCCTTATTCCATTATATCCGTTTTGCCTTCCCAAGTTCAGTTTGTTGATGATCTGCAAATGGTAACACGGCTTGTAACCGGGATCATTTTGTCTTACGGAGCCATCAATCAAATGGAAAAATCAGAACGTAAAGTATTATTAGAATATGCTTTGGGCGAAATAAAAACATTGAGCAGGAATTCCACGCATATGCTTCTGAAGATAAGGGATATTAAAGCCAAAGTAAAACGCAATAAAAGAGCCTTTCAATATTATGTCAACAAAGATAAGCAGGTGGTTGAGAACATAATGAGTCACATCAAATCTTTCTAAAATGAAAAAAATATTTCTTTCCGGAGTTTTATTCTTCTCCGTTGCATCGGTAAAAAGCCAGCAAATAGTCATTAATGATAAACTCCTTTCGCAGATCACCGTAAATCACGGTGTTCGATTGGGAAGCGAACAAGCTTTTTTGGATTCCTATGAAAAGCAAAAAGAATTGTATGATGACATCAACAATAAAATCACGCAGATCATAGCCATTCAGGAGTATATCTATCAACAACTGAAAAATGTGAATTCAGCTTTGACCCAGAGCAAGAAACTTATTTATCTCTATCAATATTTAGGTAAAATAGTGACGAACTCCAATAAAATGCTGGATCTATCAGCGCAGCATCCTGAATATTCCGTACTCATTTCAAAATATTATGTTGAAATAGGCAAGCAGACGATGAAGCTTCAGCAGGAAGTTACCCAGGATATTCTCAATGAAGACAAAGATTTTCTGATGGATGCAATGGATAGGGAAATGCTTATTGAAAAGATATTTACCCGTGTCAGAAATATCAACGGAAATATTCTGTACATCAATTTACGGTTAGAGAATGCCAAGAAAATCCCTTATCTGTATCAGGTTCCGGTTCTCCGCAATTACATCAATATAGACAAAGCCATTGTTGGCGACATCATCACTAAATACCATTACCTCTTTAATTAAAAAATTATGGGAAATCTACTAAAAAAAATCAGTCTATTTCAGTTGCTCTTTTTTACAGCCACTGTGTTTGGACAATTGAGTGTAAAGAGATTGAATGACCCTTCCATTGTTGCTCAACATAAAAGAATTGTCTTTCAAGATTGGGGAGATTGGAGACCATATCCAAAATATTTTTTGGGAATCCAAACCAATTTTGCCTACGCAACAGTCTGGGGAATATGGGCTCCAAAGATCAACAGGGATTATAAAGACGGTGAAGATATTCGACCATTAAAACCTACAGGGGTGCAAAATCAGAGATTCGCCCAGTTAAAATTTCAGGAGGAAGAAGCAAAAAAAATAAAAGCAGCTTCAGATACCATTCATAAAAGAAGTGTTCAGGATTTTGCCCATTGGACGTCCGCTACTGTTGATGCCGATCCTCTTTGGCTTTTGTATTACAAACGAATGTTAAAACCAATTACCGAATTCCCCGACCATCCACAAAATTTTATTGAATGGAGATTGAAAGACCAACAAACGTTTGAAACGCTCAATACGACAGGAACCATTAGAAGGCTTAAGGAAGAGCTGGATCTCATCAAAGAAAAATACGCAATGTCCAGAAGTATGGATATGCCAAGAGGAAAACGGTTCATTATGTACCACGAAACCCTTATTAAATGGAGAAAATTTGTGCGAGAGTTAAGGGATTACAATAACAAGACAACACTTCTTACAGATTACAAAAATATTTTAAAGAACCATTCAAATTATGCTTTGCCACCTGGTTGGACACCCGCTTCAGACCAGCAAATTGTTCAAAATTTGATGAATCATTATAAACACCGATTTTAAAAATGAATAAAACGATAACATTAACTTTTTGCTTATTAACAATTCTTTTACCTGTTATGGGTTTCGCCCAGACAGACGGTGATTACAGCAATCTACTCCAATTTTTAAAGGGAGATGGTGCCTTTGAAAAGTGGTTTATGGAAGTTTTTACAAAACTGGACAACAGTGTGCAGGATAGCGCCGCCGGTTCAGCTTTGGTAGGAAAAGCAATAGGCGGTTTAGGCGCTCTGATGTACCTCGGGTACATGGGTTGGCAAATGGCAGCCGGAGATAGAGAATGGGAAATCACACCGATGTTGAAACCAATTCTTATCGGATTTACCCTTGTTTACTGGAGTGGATTTGTCAGTATGATTCAAGCGCCATTTGAGGCCATTGCCGAACCCGGAATCTCAATTTTCAACGATATAGAATCGGAAGTCAATGATTTACGGGTCGAGAGATTTAAAAAGCAGCAACAATTACTGGATGCTGTCATCAAATTAAAGGCGGAAGAAGATGCCAAACAGGAAGTCATTGAGAATACTACTGAAGATGCGGATGATTCGTGGTATGACATCAGCGAAGGATTGGATAAACTCATTCAGCCCATCAAGGAATGGTCGATAAGAATGGAGTTCCAAATGCAAAAATTAGTAGCAGAACTCATTGAATTTTGTTGTCTTTCCATTCTTCGGATTTGTGTATATCTCATTTTCTTCATTCAAAAAATATGGTCTTACATTTTAATTATTTTGGGGCCGATAGCTGTTGGAATGGCTCTTATTCCCGGATTTGAAAATTCATTATACAGTTGGGTATCAAAATTCATCAACATTAATCTTTACACTTTTGTTGCCTATACGATCATCAACATCGGTCAGCAATTGATCGCTTCCGGTTATACAATGGAGATCGAAAGGTATGATACCTTATTATCCAATGGAACCATTACCAACTTAGACGCTTTGATGGTCTATGTGAGCAACTCCGGAATGATCTACAATCAGCTTTTCACCTGTGTTGCCTATGTTGTTACGGGAATCGGAGTACTAATGACCCCAACCATTGCAGACAGTATTGTTTCTGCAGGAGGGGCGGGAGCAATGACGAAAATGAAAAGTGCAGCAGGAAAAATGGCAAGCAGTGCTAAAACAGCAATATTGGCTGCCAAAACAGGAGGAGCTTCTGTAGCAGCAAGTGCAGCAGCAGGTTCAGCATCAGGCAGAGTTCAAAGAGCGATGAAAAAAGGAAAATAAATGTTGTACGAATGACCAACAACCAAACATTATCAACCAACAACTAAAATAAAGATGCTTATCAAAAATATAGAACAAAGAATCAAGATCAACAAGGTCATTTCTTTATCCACCATTGCTTTTGCTGTTTTCATTGTCATTGCCGGATTTTTCTTTGCATACAGAATGATCGAGGATTCCAGAAAATCAATTTACATTTTAGACAATGGCGTTCCGGTTCTTGCCAAGCAGACTGATGTCCTGCTGAACCGACCTGTTGAATATAAAGCTCAAATTGAATTATTCCACAGATTGTTTTTCACACTCGCTCCCGATGATACCTATATCAAGGATAATATTCAAAAGTCATTGTATCTTATTGATGACAGCGGAAAAAAGGAATATACGAACCTAAGGGAAAAAGGATTTTACAATCAAATAATAGCTTCCAGTTCGATGGTCAGTATCCATACCGATTCGATTACGCTTAGTATGGAACAAAAGAAATTTAGCTTTTTCGGTAAGCAGATGATCACAAGAAAATCTTCTGTCATTACGAGGAAGCTCATCACCGAAGGTTTCTTTGAAGACATCATCAGAAGTCCCAATAATCCTCACGGTGTGATTCTTAAAAACTGGCGAATCATCAATAACGAGGAACTGTCCAATCAAAATAAAAATTCTTACTAAAATGGAAACTACATTAAAACAAAAGGGTCAGAAATGGCTGCAGTGGGCAGTTCAAAATCCAAAGAAATTCTTCACGTATTCAATGATTCTACTGTCGGTTTCATTTATAGGGTCTCTAATTCAAGGTATCTTTTTCCCTTCCGAAACAGCATTTAAAATAAGACCTCCGGTTCTCTATTCTAAAAATAAGTCGAGTCAAAATCTATCTGTCAACAATGATAAAGAGATGGAAAAAATAGTACAAGAACTGAAAACTTTAAAAGTGAAAAGAGACAAAAACGCACTGAAAAAAGAAGACAGTTTACGAATTGACTACTTGTTCAACCAATACCAAAAATTAAAAAATGGACATTAAAAAAATAAATTTTAAAGAAAAAAAATATGTTCTGCCTCTTTTGGCTCTGCCATTTCTTTTTCTTTTCGGCTACGTAGGAGCACAGTTTCTCAAAGAAGATACTTCTGAAAAAAATAAACCAAAAGAATTGTCACTATCACTCGGCGATACGCAAGATTCCATTATGACCAAAAATGATGCGTATGATGCTTTTTTCAAAAAAGAGGATAACAGAACGATGCTTGGTGGTTTGGATAAAGAAGAAGATAGTTTATTGAACTATGATGACCAATTGTCACTGGACCAAAAAAGAAAAATTGACTCCTTAAAAGCAGAAAACGGAAGACAAAACAGATACCAGGCAAAAGAAAATCAATCCTCGTATTACAAACCAAATCAATCACAGAGGGATGACAAAGATTACAACAGGTCTTCAGAAATCATTAAAATGCTGAATGACAAATCTTACGGGAACCAAGAAGATAAATACGCAGATACACCAAAAGAAAAGACACAAAGTGTCCAACCAGACCCTGTAAAATATCTGAAAGAACAAATGCTCGTGATGGATTCTTTAGAAAAATCCCGTGATCCTGAGTACCAAAGTAAACTCGCAGCAGAACAAAAACTGAAGTCCAATAAAGAGAAAATGGAAGATTTTCTTAATTCAACTTTCAATGTGAGCAAATCCGGAATCAACAGTGGTTTCAATGCTTTCTATAAGGAGAAAGAAAACAGCTTTATCAAAGCGGTCATTGACGAAAATAACAAAGGCTTTCTTGGAAGCAGGATTAGGTTCCGATTGTTGGAAGACATCTTTGTCGGGAACAAAAAAATAATCAAAGGTTCGATATTATACGGACAAATCTCAGGATTTTCAATGCAGAGAGTCAATCTCAACATTGTATCTGTATTCACAAAAGGAGAAATCTATCCTGTCAATCTTTCGATTTATGATGTTGACGGGATGAAGGGATTGTACGTTCCGCAAAGCGTTTTCAGAGATATGATGCGGGAAATGGGAAGTAACTCAGTACAAGGAACTCAGATGGATATGGGCGGAAAAGGATTTTTCTCAAGCATTGGATCCAGCCTGTTTACATCAACATCTAAATCTATTGCCAACCTGATCAAAGAAAATAAAGCAAAACTGAAATACAACTCATATGTCTTTTTGATCGACGAAAATCAATTGAAAGATTCACAAAACCAACAAAAAAAATAAAACAATGAGAACTTTATTATACACCCTTTTAATATTCACAGCTCAATTTTTCACGGCTCAAACTGCAACCAAAGAACAGATTGTTTCCGATTTACCTGAGATTGAAATTACCGAAGGCATCAACCTGCATATTATCTCGCCTGAGCCCATTCAGTACGTGGATTTGTCAACAGAAAAACTGACTGGAGATTTGCCTTCTACAAACATTGCCAGAATAAAGATCACAGACCATCCTGATTCTGACGAGAAAGGAAAAATCAATATACCTTCCGTTTTTGTTAATGGAAATACTATTGGGATCATTACCGTTGTCGCACAATCTTTCATTGCACAGTATAAAGTGGTGCATAGAAATCAGGATAACCTCAATACGATTACCAATATTCATATACAGCCCGAAGCGATGCAGCCTGTAGAATTTGATAAAATGGTGTTCTCTAATCTTGAACTGAGAAAATTTTCGATGGATATTATTCGAAAAAAATCTGAAAAAAATCCGATTAGAGAAGAAAAAAATCTAAAACTCAGCTTCCAGCTCAATAATGTCTATGTGATGAGTGCTTATATTTTTTTAGATATGACCATCAAGAATAATTCTAATCTGAACTATGATATTGAGGATTTGAAATTCTCCTTGGAAGACAAAAAAATACACAAAGCCACCAATAACCAAAGTGTAGATCTAACACCCATTTTACAGCTCAATCCGCAGAAACACTTCAGAAAAAATTTCAGGAATATTTATGTTTTCAAAAAATTCACTTACCCAAACAGTAAAGTGATGATGATTCGCTTGATTGAAGAACAGCTCTCGGGGCGCACCATAGAAATGAAAGTCAACTATTCAGATATTCTGAAAGCAGATACCTTTTAATATTAAGACTATGGAAAATTTTACAGTTATGCTGTGTTTTGCACTGGTGATATTACTATTTACCTACCATTCTGTTGCTATAATTATTATTTATAAAAAACGAAAAGAATTTATCATTGCCTATAAAAGGGTGTTAAACCTTAAAGATTGGTGTGATAAAATATCTGAAGAGCCAGGTCACTCATACATTATCGAGAGTGTCGAAAAAAGAGGAAATGAATTAATAAATAAATTGAATCTGTTGAATGCCAAACTTGTTAAAATACAGGAACATCATAAAAATTTGCAGGAACGGCAACAGAAGCTACACGATAGTTTACTGGAAGAACACAAATTACTGAATCAATATTTCGAAAATTATTCTTAATGCAAGAGCAACAACACCAAATAAAGATCTATGGCTTTCTACAAAAAGCGGTGTACGCAGTCGTAGCACTCGATTGTGCTTCGCTTTTCTACCTTAATGCCAATGTTCCGGTAGTATCAAACTTGTTGAAAAATTTTTCAAAGTTGAGTTTTATCTACCCTCCTATCAATGCCAAATTTGCAACATTGATTCTGATTGGATTAGTGGCTGTCGGAACAAAAGCCAAGAAAAAGAAAGACCTTAATATTAGTAAAGAGATTATTGCTCCTATGATTTTGGGATTGCTGATGATTTTTTCTTCACTGGTTTGGCAGAATGAGGCAGGAAATGAAAAACTTCCAAGAGTGTTTCCCGGATTTAATCTCTATCAGGGAATCTATGCAGTTCTTTCTTTTTTAGGGGCAGTTATTCTTCAAATGGGTGCAGATAGTATTTCAAAACTGATGCAGCAGAAAATGGGAAAAGACCGATGGAATGTTGAAGAAGAATCTTTCGACCAAAATCAGGAATTGGTAACATCGGATGTCACAATCAATATTCCATACTTGTTCCGTTACAAAAACAAAAGCAATAAAGGTTGGATGAACATCAATCCTTTTAGAGGAACGATGGTCATTGGAACACCAGGTTCTGGTAAATCTTTTGGTGTGATCAATCCTGCCATAAGACAAATGATTGCAAAAGGTTTCTGTCTCTGCATCTACGATTTTAAATTTCCTGATCTAGCACAGATTGCATACTACCATTATTTGTTGAAAAAAAGTAAGGAAGCAGACTACGATTACAATTTCCACGTCATTAATCTGAAAGAGGTTGAAAAATCAAAACGAGTCAATCCATTTCACAAAAAGTACATCCAAACTTTAGCAGAAGCCCAGGAAATGGCAGAATCAATGGTTTCATCTCTACAGAAGGGAGGTTCGAGTTCCGGAGGTGGTTCTGAAGCTTTCTTTACCCAATCCGCCATCAATTTTCTGTCTTCCTGTATTTATTTTTTTGCAACATTTGAAAATGGAAAATATTCTGATCTGCCTCATATTCTTTCCTTTATGAACCGCAGTTATAAAGAAATTTTTGACACACTTTTTACCAACGAAGAAATTTTCTCTTTGCTTTCGCCTTTCAAAACGGCGTATGACAACAAAGCGTTTGATCAGCTGGAAGGACAAATTGGAACTTTGAAAATATTCCTTTCCCGATTGGCAACTAAAGAAAGCTTTTGGGTGTTTTCGGGAGATGAAGTGGAATTGAAGATTACTGATCGTGAAAATCCATCCATTATCATATTAGCATCAGATCCGGGAACACAGGATATTAACTCAGCCCTTTATTCCTCGGTGTTAAACAGGACTTTAAGATTGATCAATTCCAAGCACAATTTACCGGGAGGAATTATCGCAGACGAATTTCCGACGATTTATATTCATAAAATTGATAACATCGTGGCCACTGCAAGAAGCAATAAAGTTGCTGTAATGCTTGGATTACAAGAAATTCCGCAGCTCAGACAGTTCTACAAAAAAGAAGTTGCAGATACTATTTCTGCGATTGTTGGAAATATTATTTCCGGTTCTGCCAGAGACAAAAATACATTGGATTGGTTGGAAAAACTATTTGGGAAAATTAAACAGAAATCATACTCACAATCAATTTCACAGCAAGGGACGACCACCAGTATTAATGAAAAGATGGACAATATGATTCCTGCCGGAAAAATTGCGGCTCTGAAAACCGGAGAAATGGTTGGAATGATCGCACAGGGAGAAGAAAATGATGCTGAGGAATATAAAACGTCTGCAATTAGTGGTAAAATTAACCTGGATATGAAAGCGATTCAAGAAGAAGAAAAAAACTATGTTAAAATGCCATCTTATTACTCTTTTGTAGATAAAAAAGGGGTTAACCGCAAAGAAGAAGTGCTGATGACCAACTTTAGAAAGATCAACAAAGAAGTGGAACTCATTGTGAATGAAAATATTAAAGCTGCGTAAAATGAAAAAACTAAAATACACATTTACATTGATGGCGCTGTTTTACAGCTGCTTATGCTTTGCCCAATTCAATACGATTACACCAACAATACCGAAAAAATCTGAAAATCCAAAGGTATCCGAAAAATCTAATATTGAAGATCCGGTAAAACAAAAGAAGGCTAAGAAATCTTGGAAGCAAGTTTTAAATATCACCACAAAATCAGATTTAAAAAATGAAACCAAAGGTTCGACGAAGTGGTTAACGAGTCAAATAGATTCACTGAAAACACTGATTAAAGAGTATAGCAGTGTAAAAGAAATACGAAAAAATGAGTTTGAAAAACTGAAAGATTCTTTGATGCTGCAAGCACAAAATAGAGTAGAAGAAACAAAGAAAGCATCAAAAAAACAAAACTTTTTTACAACGTATGATTTTGTAGACGAACCTGCAGCATCTTTTTCAAAAATTGTAATGCCTCTTAAAAACAAGATCACCATTACATCTTCTTATGGGACAAGAACTCATCCTATTTTCGGAACAAAAAAAACGCACAACGGCATCGACCTTAAAGCCAGTTATGAGAATGTCTATTCTGTAATGGATGGAATTGTTACAGCAACCGGTTGGGATTCTAAAGGCGGAGGGAATTTCATAAAGGTAAAACATTTTAACCGTTTCGAAACTTCCTATCTACATCTTTCAGAAATGTATTATCGAGCTGGAGAAATAGTAAAAGCTGGATTTGTCATCGGAAAAAGCGGGAATACCGGAAACTCCACAGGACCACATCTGCATTTTTCGGTGAAAGAATTCGGACAAAACATCAATCCTTCTCATTTTTTAAATGACCTCATAAAAGTAAACAATTTAATAGCAACATACAATGAATAACATAACCTTACCTACCGATGAACTGAAAAAATACGGAATTATTAATGAGGATAATTCTTTCTCTAAAAAGCTAAATATAGAGGATGTTCAGAAATTTCTGCAAGGATATACCATCGTTGCAGACCACGACAAAAACAGGGCGACTTTTCAGCTGACTGATAATAATACTAAACTGAAGGTCATCTTTTTGGAAAGAGATAAAAGTATTTCTGACATCCTCGAAAACAGTAAAAATAATATTCAATATACTGATGTCAAGAATGTTTCTAAATCTGAAAATGAACTGAGTTTCGAAAAAAAAGCTTTCATTTTTGACAAAGAGACCGAAAAAGTAGTTGAATTTGATTTCATTAAAAATGCAAGAGAATTGACCGCAATTATTGCAGATAAAAAAAATACAGAAGAACTTAACCGTTACATAGCAGAACTTCTAAAACTTAAATCTTTTCTGCAAGATAAAATTGTTCAGTTCCCAGAAATGGCAAAAGAAATTACGAATGATTTGAATATTGTATCCAAAGAATTTAATACAGTTGCTGGAATCTCTGAAAAGCAAAATCACTCTCAAAAGCAGGAAAAATCAGATTTACAACTAAATGTGAACGACCCTGATGTCTATCAGGATGCCAATCGAATGAGAGATGAGGAAAGCCAAGAGCAGGACGAGGAAATACCAAAGTCAAGAGGTTTTAGAAGATAGCTTAATAGGTGGAAAAAATGGAAGACAATCTAACCTGGTTTGATAAGAATATAGTTCCCAGAACGAAGGCTTATAAAAATTTTGTGAAGGAAATTGAAAACACTTCACCTGAACAGTTTTTTCGGGACGGAGAGAGGCTGTTTACCGATAGAGAGAAAAAGTTTATGGCAATTCATCAATCTAAGGGAAAAGAATTTATTCAAGGTTCAAATTTTACATTGAAAACATTTTTCAATTCAAATCAGGGTTTCCCTATTGAGGATAAATTTAATACTACCGCTGAATTAGTCAGATTTATTGAAAAGCAGCAACTAGCCAATAAACATTTGATTTTGCAAAATAACAGGGAGTCTACTGAAATTGCTATAAGTAATGAGTCCATAAAACAGAAATTTCTCTCTGATCTCTGGGCTCAGGAATTGGAGAAAAAAACTGATTTAAGTTCCGGATTGACCTATACGCAAATTGATGAAAAGCAAGCTCATCATTATCGAAATTATGAAGTTGAAGCTGTAAAGTTATCATTAGAAGGGGTTCATCAAATTGAAATGACTGATCTGGAAGAAAATGCAGACTTTTTTTCAGATGAAGGCTTTGAAGAAAATTTAACCCCTGCATCTGACCTTCCGGACGGCTGGACCTGGAACGATTACGATGATGGGAGTGGCTCGCTGAAGAGTCCAAGCGGTCATAGGTATTACAGCTATGATCTGCAAACTCAGGAATATACATTACCGTACGGTCGGCGAGAATGGACAGGTATGAGAGATTTTTATGATGCTCCAAAAAGTTTGAACGAATTCAAAAGCTATGTCGAAAACGACTTAAAAGCAAAAGCGGTGCAAAATAATCTTTATCCGAAACTTTCCGAAGAGGAAAAAAATGATATTCTCAAATACAGGATCTTTATGAAAGAAAACGAATTCATACTGGAGAACTTGCAGATCACAGCGAGCCAAAGAAAAGCTTATTCAGAGAAAATGGAATTCGGAACAACAGATGGAGATTATTCTCTTACAAAGGCACAAATGGACACAATCCCAAATGTTATTGATGGTCATACGTTGTCAAAAAATGACAAATACGAATTGGCTTTCGGCCTATTGGAAAAACAGCTATATGGGGAATCCTACGAATTATTGGATAGCGGTGAAATTCTAAAAAATTATCTGGATGAAAATGTTTTTTCAAGAAACAGAATATTAACAATGAATGATATAAAATTTAACAATCAAACCCCAAACATTATGGAAACACAGAACGAATATGAACCATCTCAGTATCCGAAATTTCAATTAAAATATCTTGGTTTCGGAGAAGGAGAACAACTGCACAAAGATTTAGAAAACGGAATTAATGCTCCCGAAAAAGAGTTCGAAATTAAAACCACTTCCGACAAAACGATGCCCGGAAATGAAATGGAATTCACGTTAAAATTCAATAAGATAGAAAATGGAAGTGTCTTTATGAATTTTTATAATGCTAAACTCACTAAAGCAAATGGCGACGTTATCTCCCACAATTTTCCTGTTAACAGGGTGAATACATTTACTGCTAAAGAAGCAGTCAACCTTTTGGAAGGGCGTACGGTAAAAATACAATTTCACAATCCGAAAACAGAAAAAATAGAACCTGCATTTGCCAAACTGAATTTTAACGAACCCAAAACCGAAAAAGGAAATTACAATTTCCAGAATTTTTACAAAAATTATGGAGTTGATACGGCTCAGATCGTAGAAAAATCCAAACTGATCTTCGATAAGCCGGAATGGAAGGAAAGTACCATAAAATCTTTGGAAAAAGGAAATATCGTGAAGGTAAAATTTGAATTGGATGATAAAGTAATAGAAGGCAAAGCGGTGCTGAATCCGCAATACAAAAATCTGAATCTGTATGATTCTGATATGAACAGAATCAATACCAACAAGCCTTTAGAAGGTTTGGAACAAGACAACAAGCACGAAAAAAATAACGTGAAAGAACAAAGTATTAAACGATAGATAACACTTACAACCAATCATTTATTTCCCAGCGGTAAGTCAAATTAATTAGGCTGCCGCTTTTTTAAACCCTATATCTATGAAAAAACTTTTAATACTACCCAGCTTGTTTTTTCTTTTTGTAAGCACTTCCTGCCACAAAGAAATCAAATCCGAAAAAGGAGGAATCGATGTTGTCTCCAATGTATATTTTGATGTTTCCAAAAATCTGAACAATATCCAAAGTTTTCATTTGTCAAGCCTTAATTATTCAGGAGATTCCATAATAGAAAGGATTCCGGATGTTGATGCTCCCGAAATAACCCAACAGATTTATTTCATTAAAGATTCATTGTGCTATACTATTGAAAATGAAAATCCCGGCAAAATTATTCTGTCAGACATCATAAAGAAACAAAAGCCGCTTTCGGTTGAAAAGAAAAAAGGAGGAACATTGTTTTCTCAGGAAAAAATCCCCAATTACAGAAACAGAAAAAATCTGAATGATACGGTTTTGTTTAAGAAAAAATACAAACGATTTGAAATCAACTCACCTTGGATGTACACCCGGTTTTACATTTATCCAACGGATACTATTTTACCGTACTCTATTTACAAACACGCGGAAAAGGACTACCACGGAAGGCTCGAAAGGATTGATTCTTACAATAAAAAGACGGACATATTCGTGACGCTTCAATTAATATCAAGAAAAAACTGGGACAGTGAAGCCAAAGAAATTTTTGAATTTAACCACTTCATAAAAAACAGAAAAAAGTGAAAGATGAAGATTTTTTTAATGAGATAAATGATGACATTTCTGTAGTTGAAGGAAATAAAAAGGAACTTATTGTTTTCACAAACAGTAAGGATATGCTTTCATTCTTGGAGCTTCTTCAATTGAACAAGCAAGTCAATAATAGAACAATTATTACCTTAAATTCCGGTTCCAATAGCAAAAAGTTCCTCAATAGATACCAGAATTATGATGGCAAAATGTTTTTATGTCTGAGCGGGGACAGAACAGGAAATGCAATAACCAGAAAAATTCTTACAGAATTTAATGGCAAAAATATCAAAGACGTTCGTCCGTTGTATGAAATTTCTGAAAATGGGAATCAAGACCTGACCGAATATTTAGAGAATAAACTCAATTTTCAAGATAAAAATACTAATTTAGTTGAACCAAAAATTTCTGAAAATGAAAGCAATGCAATTGAATCCGGAACAACATCCGATCCTCAGCAAGTGGGAAACGGAACACCTGAACAAAACACTGGAGAACTTGGCTCAAAAATCCAATCCGAGCAAAACGGAAGTTACGAAAGCGGACAAGCAGTGGGCAGCAACAATGCTGGAAATGGACTTGCAGGCACAGAACGGAGCGATTTGGGAAACCGAAACCGAGGAAGAGGATCCAATGGAGGAACACAACCGCAAAATGATGAAAAAAATGAGGGAAGAGAATATTCCTTGGGCGGAATCGTATCCGGGAGAGCTATATCCGATAGAAGAAGATCCGATAGAAGACCTTCCGAGGTAAGTGAAAATTCAACAAATAAGGTAGAGCTAGATGTTCTCATTTCAAAATATAAAGGGCGAAAACTTAATAATGAACAAGTTGCGGAAGTAGTTTCTGCAGCTTGTTTTGTTTCTAATGACAACAGAATTCTTCTCAAAGAAAATCTGAAAGTCACGGATGATTTAAAAGAAATCTGCAATCAATTCCAAAGTGGCGGAACCGCAAAAGAAGGCAGAGGGATTTTAGATGAATATTACACACAAGATAAAATTGTCGATGCAGTCCGCAATTTAATCAAAGACCATTTCAAAACTCAAAAAGAAATTTCTGTTTTAGAACCCAGCGTTGGTACAGGAAATTTTATCTATGCCACTCGCGAATTATCTGTAAATTCTAAAATTACAGGCTTTGAAATCAACGAAACCACGGCGAAAATTGCAAAAATTCTACATCCCGAAGTCGAGATCAACCTTCGTTCGTTTGAAACTGAATTTATTGATGACAGAGGTAATAAAAAAGACTCAAAAGATTTTTCAGAAAGATATGATTTGGTCATCGGAAATCCGCCTTATGGCGAACATCGTGGGCTTTACAAAGGATTAGGCGAAGAACCTAAAATTTCAAAATACGAAGATTATTTTGTTAAACGGTCATTAGATTCTTTGAAACCCAACGGCGTTTTGGCGATGGTTCTTCCATCAGGTTGGCTCAACCGACAAAAGAATTTACAGAATGCTAGTGTTTTGGAAGGTTTCCGTTTACCCAATGGCGCTTTTGCAGGAACACAAATCGGAACGGATATTATCATTCTCAAAAAAAACAATCACCAGATTTCTGCGGATATTTCCAAATATTTTGAAAATAATCACACAAGAGTTCTCGGGGAAAACCGTGAGAAAACCAATCGTTTTGGGCGTTTGGAAAATTATATCCACGGAAATTTGGATGAAGCTCTCTTTAAGATTGAACAATTTAAAAATAAAAAAGAAACCGAGAGAATCGGAAATCTTTTTGAAGATTTGTTTTTAGAAAATACTGAGTCCAATTCTGTTACAAAAGTTCCTGTAAAAAAAGAAATTATTGCGGAGAAAATAGATGAGTTGAATTTAACAGAAACTCAAGAAAAAATTGAATTGGTACTTTCTAAACTCAATAACATCAAGTTTAAATCTCCCACCATTACGACTGAAATAAGAAAGTATGAAAAACTGCGCGAAGATTTAATCACAAAACCAGCATCGTTTTCAGAAGAAAAATTAAAAGAATTGATAGAAAAAAGTGATAGAATAATTTCTATTCACAATACGAGAACTGAGAAGGAATATAAAGTCCAAACGGAGCCTTCCATAAAGAAAGGAATTTTAAAATATCAATTCTCCAAACAGGATGAAATTGTAAATACTTCCTTGCAAAATAGTTCAAACATTACGAAAGAACAAATTGAAGCATTCAGAGATACATCTTACGATGGAACGCTCAACAATCACGAAAAACATTCCAAATTTTCAAATTATTCTGATGGAGTTTGGATTCACGATTTTTATTATGCAGAAGGAAATATTTATGCGAAGTTAGAGCAGCTCGAAAAAGATTTTGCAGATAAAAATGCTGTTGGTGGAACGGAAAATCAGTACGAAAAACAAAAAGCATTATTAGAAAATGTTCTACCAAAAGCGAAATCTTTAGATGAAATTTATATCAGTCCGAACCACGAGTTCGTGCACAAATTTGAGTTAGGCCAAATAGAAAAAGACCAATATAATCATATTACAAAACGTACCGAATCAGTCATTGTAGATTACAATCTTGCGGAAAGATTCAAAGACTTTGTAGGCACTTTGTCAAGTGAAGCCTTTGCGGGTTCTTCAGCTTGGGAAGTGCGAAGCTTTGTAGATAATGAAACGGTTACAGGAAGCGATAAAGAGCGAAATGCGTTAGTCAGAGAAAGACGAAAAGCTGCTGCGAATGATTTGTTTTACAAATTTGTACGTGAAGAATTATCAGATGACATTAGAACTCGTTTTGTAAAAGATTTTAACCGCAATTACAATAACATCCACGTTCCGGATTATTCTAAATTCCCATTGTTTTCAAAGATTCATAAGAATTTCAAAGGAAAGGAATTTAGATTAGCAGAGGTTCAGAAGGCGGGAATCGGAAGACAGACCACAAAAGGCGTAGGACTTTTAGCGCACGAAGTGGGTTATGGAAAAACATTGTCCGGAATCCTTTCAATGCACGAAGCAATGGAAAGAGGAAATGCGAAAAGACCAATCATCGTAGTTCCGAATGACAGCATTATGAAACAATGGGTGGAAACGATTTTTGAAACGATTCCCAACGCGAAAGTTAATGTTTTAGGGAATTTGGGGAAAGATTATGACCTTTCAAAATTTGATAATAAAGACGGAGAAATAACCATCGTTACTTATGAAGGTTTTAACAATATTGGATTTTCATCAGAAATAACCGAAGAACTTTCGTCAAAATTCAGTTACATCTCTGCAAGTGAAATGAAGGGCGTTACCAATACCGAAAGAGACCTCCAAATTGAGTTTCAGAAAGAAAAGGAGATTGAGGGAAAAATGAAGCGTGGTAAAATCTATGACTGGGAAGATTTTGGATTCGACCATTTGACTTACGACGAAGTTCACAATGCCAATCATATTGTAGGAAAAGTAAAAATTGAGGACCGAAGATTTGCGTCCGATTTTAGAAGTCAAAACCAACAGACTTCCAAACTGGGAATCAATACCTGGATGGCAGCTCAGTACATTCAAGACAAAAACGACGGAAGAAATGTGACCTTGCTTTCCGCAACGCCTTTTACCAACAAGCCTTTGGAATATTATTCCATTCTTTCTTTAATAGCAAATAAAAGATTAGAAGAATCGGGATATTTCAACGTCAATACTTTCTTCGAGACCTTTATGGAAGCGGATAATGATATGGAAATTGATGCAAAGGGTGATGTGAAATTTAAAGCCAACGTTCGGAGATTTAAAAATAATTCGCTGTTTCAACAATTACTTTCGGAATTCATTGATATAAAAGGAGAAGAAGACAATCCTGAATTAATTCGTCCCAACAAAATTAACAAAGAATATAAAATTGAACAGAATGATCTCACAAGAGAACAGTATGAGCTGCTCAATGAAAATTTCAGTGAGACTGAAAAAGGAGCAATTTTAACACATATTCTCAATGCCAGATTGATTGCTATTTCACCGTATTTATCGCCATTTTATGATGGCGAAGAACCTTCAATAAAAAAATTCATAGAAAATTCTCCGAAGTTAAAAGACACGATGGATTTGATAAGGCAGAACAAAAAAGATCTTCCTGACTCAGGACAAATTGTGTATTCTGAATTAGCAGTTGCTCAGTTTCCAAAAATAAAAGAATATCTCATAACAGAAATTGGTTACAAACCCGAAGAAATCGGAATCATTACCGGGGCGACCAATAAAAACCAAAGAATTTCTATTCAAAATGATTTTAATGAAGGAAAAATAAAAGTAGTTATTGGAAGTGAAGCCATTCAGGAAGGAATGAACCTTCAGGAAAACACAACCGATGTTTATATGCTTACGTTGCCATATAATTTTACGTCACTCCGACAAGTGGAAGGACGAGCCTGGAGGCAAGGAAACAAGAACGAAAATGTGCGGGTTAATTTTATGCTGACCAATGACAGTATTGATGTGTTTATGCTTCAAAAACTGCAATCCAAACAGGCAAGATATTTAGAAGCAATGAAAAAAGGAGCCGATGTTTTGGATATTTCAGACATCAGGACTCAAGAATTAAAAACCTCCATCATTACCAATCCCGAAACCAGAGCCAATATCGAAATCGAACTCATTAAAAAGAAGATTGAAAGTGAAAAAAATAAACATTTGGCCGATAGTGCATTTGTTCTGAGAAAATATGAAGATGTTTTGAAAGTAAAAGAATTGGTAACCCAAGCCGAGCATTCATATAATAGAATTGAAGGCTATTCGAAAAATGGCGATGCAAATGCTGAATATTGGGCAACCCAATTACCATCATATCAAAAAACAATTGAACTTCATAAAGTTCAAGTACAAGAAGTAATTGAAAATTTAGCTCAGAAAGGAATAGATGTTACTCAAATTGAATATCAAACCAAAATGACTGAAGATAAAATTGCGGAACTGGATAAAAAGCTGGAAGAGCTTCCAGCAGTTAGAGAAAATTTAGTAGTTCAATACAGAATAGAAAAAGAGGAACAGCTTAAAGCGAATGAAAATAGAAATTATGTGAGAGAAAGAGCGAGGGAAAATACAGTTTTATATAACAATTTAACAACAGTAGATTTTATAGATAAAGTATTAAACCAAAAAGAGAATATTTACTTAGATAATTTTCAGAATGTTGTCCGAAGAAGGTAGTTATTTATTTGTATATAGCTTAGTAAGATATATTTATATTGATTGTTTAGTACGGATTATTAAAAGAGATTTGTGCTTTGTAAGATACTGTAGTATAAATAATTTTTTTTAAAAGTCTTGTTAGTAATAAATTTTAAAAAAATAGATAAAATTTAATATATATTTATAAATATAAAATAATTAACTTTGTCGCATGAATTTTCTAAGATTGCTTTTTACAGTCTACTTCATGGCATTATCATTAATGCCATGCATGGATGTTGCAAAAGCGCAATCAAAAAATGAAAATGTATCATATTCCTATATAAAATCTGAGCAAAACGATGCTCATTCAAAAACAGATTCTTGTTCTCCTTTTTGTTATTGTAATTGCTGCAGAATCAGCGTTACTTCGCTCAAAATAAATCCTGTTTTAGAATATCGTAAACAGATAAAAGAGTACTATTCTAAAAAAATTCTTTTCATAAAGAATGACTTTGCATATTTGGTGTACGATCAGATATGGCAACCTCCTAAAATATAATTTTTGTTAATCAGACGGAAGAATTGTCTTTCGTCAAAACAGTTATGGAAACATTGCAATAGCATTGCGTTGTATTCTTACTCATTTTTGTCGCTCGATTTTTAGAACAAATAGTTGTTCCAAAAGGTAGTTGTGACATTCAATAAAAATTATATTCTCATGTTAGATAAAATCATAAGATTTAGCATCAAGAACAAGATTGTCATTGGTATAATGACCTTGTTGTTGATTATTTGGGGAGTTTGGAGCGCAACCAAACTTCCGATCGATGCCACACCCGACATCACCAACAATCAGGTTCAAATAATCACGGTATGTCCTACTTTGGCCGGTCAGGAAGTTGAACAGTTGGTGACATTCCCTATAGAACAGAGTATTGCTAATGTTCCTGATATTGAGGAGACCAGAAGTATTTCACGATTCGGTTTGTCTGTAATCACTGTTGTATTTAAAGAAGAGGTTGACGTTTATTTTGCCCGCCAATTGATCAGTGAAAAGCTGAAGCAGGCTGCTGAAGAAATTCCAAAAGGAATTGGCACACCAGAGTTGGCTCCGGTAAGTACAGGACTTGGGGAAGTATATCAATACATCCTTCATCCAAAGAAAGGAAGTGAGAAAAAATACGATTCCAAAGAACTTCGTACAATGCAGGACTGGATCGTTCGAAGACAGCTTAATGGTACTCCCGGAGTTGCAGAGATTAACAGCTTCGGAGGACAGCTAAAACAATATGAGGTCGCTGTTAACCCTGATCGTCTACGAGCGATGGGAGTTAGTATTTCTGATATTTTTGCAGCTCTTGAAAAAAATAATCAGAACACAGGCGGAGCCTACATTGACAAAAAGCCTAATGCTTATTTTATCCGTGGAATTGGACTTGTGACCTCTCTTGAAGATGTTGGGAATGTTGTAGTTAAAAATGAAACAGGGAGTGTGCCTATATTCATTAAAGATGTTGCTGAGGTTCGTTTGGGAAGTGCGGTTCGATATGGTGCCATGACATTTAATGGTGAGGTGGATGCTGTAGGTGGAGTGGTGATGATGCTTAAAGGTGCTAATAGTAATGAGGTAGTGCAATTAATCAAAGAAAAAATACCAACTATTCAAAAATCTTTACCTACTGATGTGATTATTGAGCCTTATTTAGACAGAACTAATCTAGTTGGCAGAGCTATTGATACTGTCGAGAAAAATCTTATCGAAGGAGCGTTGATAGTGATTTTTGTGCTGGTAGTATTTCTCGGTAATTTACGAGCCGGTCTTATTGTGGCATCTGCCATTCCGTTGTCCTTACTCTTTGCTTTGGGAATGATGAACGTTTTCGGAGTAAGTGCCAACTTAATGAGTTTAGGGGCGATTGATTTTGGATTAATTGTCGACGGAGCTGTTATTATTGTTGAAGCGACTCTTCATCACTTAGGATTGCGGAAAACAACACGTCTTCTTACCCAGTCTGAGATGGATGAAGAGGTATTTCTTTCAGCTTCTAAAATCAGAAGCAGCGCAGCATTTGGGGAGATTATTATTTTGATTGTCTACATTCCTATTTTAACGTTAGTAGGTGTTGAGGGTAAGATGTTTACTCCGATGGCTAAAACTGTAGGTTTTGCAATCTTTGGTGCATTGATATTATCATTGACCTATATTCCAATGATGAGTGCACTTTTTTTATCGAAGAAAATCTCGCATAAAGAAAATTTCTCAGATAAAATGATGAACCGACTCCAAAAAATCTATCAACCTCTACTAGAGAAAGCTTTAAAAGTAAAATATTGGTTAGTAAGTGTTACTGTTGCATTATTTGCAGTTTCATTATTTATATTTGGAAGAATGGGGGGCGAGTTTATCCCTCAACTCCAAGAAGGTGATTTTGCTTTTCACTGTATTCTTCCACAGGGAAGTTCATTAAGTCAGAGTATTGAAACCTCTATGCAGGCCTCCAGGCTGATCAAGCAGTTTGACGAAGTTAAAATGGTTGTAGGGAAGACCGGTGCTGCTGAAGTGCCTACTGATCCAATGCCTCCTGAAGCTACTGATATGATGGTGATCTTAAAACCGCAAAGTGAATGGAAAACAAAAAAATCATATGATGAATTAGCAGATGAGATCTCTGAAAAGCTTGAAGCTATTCCCGGGGTATTTTTCGAAAAAAATCAACCGATCCAGATGCGTTTCAATGAGTTGATGACAGGAATCAGACAAGATGTAGCGGTTAAAATTTTCGGTGAAAATTTAGATTCTTTAGCGATATATGCGGATAAAACAGCAAAAATTATTCAGTCTGTTAATGGTGCGAGTGCTCCACAGATCGAACGTGTTAGTGGTCTTCCGCAAATTAATGTTGAATATGACCGCACAAGAATGGCTAATTACGGGCTGAATATTGAAGACGTAAATACTGCTGTAAGTACTGCTTTTGCAGGTCAGGCTGCAGGTCAGGTATTTGAGAATGAAAGAAGGTTTGATCTGGTGGTTCGTTTGGATAGTTTACATAGAACCAGTATTGATGATGTCAACAATCTGATGGTGTCTACGAAGACAGGAATACAGATCCCGCTTTCACAGGTGTCCAATATCAATTATAAACTTGGCCCCGCACAGATTAGTCGTGAGGCAGGTAAAAGGAGAATCGTCATTGGTTTTAACGTAAAAGGCCGAGATGTAGAAAGTGTAGTAGAAGAAATCCAGCAGAAGCTTAATAAAGAAAAATTACCATCAGGATATTATTATACATATGGCGGACAATTTGAGAATCTTAAAGCTGCCAGTAAACGACTGACCATTGCTGTACCTGTATCATTATTTTTGATCTTTATGCTGTTATATTTTACTTTTGGTTCGCTAAAGCAGGCTGCCTTGATCTTTACGGCAATTCCAATGAGTGCTATCGGCGGTATATTCGCGTTAATGCTTCGCGGTATGCCTTTTAGTATCAGCGCGGGAATTGGGTTTATTGCATTATTTGGTGTAGCGGTACTTAATGGTATTGTGTTGATCGGAACATTTAACGAGTTAGAGAAGGAAGGTGAAACCAATATTTTAAAACGTGTGATGGAAGGAACTAAAACTCGTCTGAGACCTGTTTTAATGACAGCCACAGTCGCATCATTAGGATTTTTACCTATGGCAATTTCAACCGGAGCCGGGGCAGAAGTTCAGAAACCTTTGGCGACCGTTGTAATCGGGGGACTGGTTACAGCAACTTTCTTGACTCTTTTTGTTTTACCGATGTTATACATTATCTTCAGTACTAAACTAAAAATCAAAAAGCCTTCAGGTAATAAGCCACTGACAGCGGTTTTAGTTTTAGGTTTTTTATTCATTGGACAGACCTTTAACGCACAACAAGGTACCCCTGTTACAGTTGAGGAAGCTACGAGCATCGCATTGACCAACAATAATTTAATGCGGTCGAAAGATTTGGATATTAAAGTAACAGAGGCACTGAAACCTACTGCTAAAGAACTTCCAAAAATGAGTTTAGATGCTCAGTTAGGCCAATACAACAGTAAAAAATTCGATCAATCTTTTTCTATATCTCAAAGTATTCCGTTTCCAACATTGTTTAAAGCAAGAAGAGAACTTATCGCTGAACAGATCAAAGGAAAGCAGATCAATAAGGAGATTTCGGTCAACGAACTTGCAAGACAGGTTAGGACCTATTACTATCAGATCGAATATCTGCAATTTAACCAGTCAAAATTAAAAAATCTGGATAGTTTATATCAGGATTTTATAAGAATTGCTACGGTCAGATTTAAATCAGGAGATATTAAAAAGATAGAGATCAATACTGCAGAAACTCAGAAAGGGGAGATCAATTTGTTGTTGAAGCAAAATGAAGTTTATTTGAATAATGCATACAAAAACTTAAAAACCTTATTGAATACTTCGGGAGACATCTCGGTTCCTTATAACACAAATTATGAGCCCCTGAAAGCTAATTATGTATTTGACAGCGCGTCAATAGCGAATCATCCAACAGTAAGGTCTTACTATCAGGAGATGACCATAGCAGAAAAAAATAAAAACGTTGAAAGGTCTCTGGGCCTACCTGATTTCAGTATAGGTTACACCAATCAGTCTTTAATCGGTACCCAGACGATCAATGGTATGGATCGGAATTTTAATGCGGGAAATAGATTTCACGCAGCAACTATTGGCGTTACGATTCCCCTGACTTTCGGTGCTACAAAAGCGAGAATGCAATCTTGGGAGTTCCAAAAGCAAGTAGCGGAATCTAATGCAAAATTACAGCAAAAACAGCTGGAAGCGCAACTGGAAAACGCTTTGAATCAATATCAGCAGGATGTAGAGCAATATAATTATTATATTAATCAGGCTATACCCAATGCTGAGAAAATAGCTAAAGCCGGACAATTGGGATATAAAACAGGAGAAATTTCCTACGTTGAATATCTTTTTGCGCTTCAGACTTCTACCAATATTCAATTAAAGTATCTCGAATCGATTCAACAGGTTAATCAATCTGTTATTACCATTAATTCTATCATAAACAAATAAAATGAAAATTAAATATAATATAGTATCTACGCTGTTAATTTCTTTTTTAGTCTTAAGCTGTGGAAAAAAAGAAGCCTCTGAGGAAACGGAAGTAAAAGCAAAAACCGAACAGGTAGAGGAGGCTCATGAAGAGGCACCGCAAACGATCGCGGCATTAACAGAAGAACAAATGAAAGCAGTCGGAATCTCCTTAGGTAAAATTGAGATGAAAGATCTGACCTCACTTGTTAAAGCCAATGGTGTATTGAGTGTTCCCAACAATAGAAAAGCTACCGTTACCTCTCTGTATGGTGGGGTGATTAAGACATTAAATGTACAGATAGGAGATCATGTGAGGAAAGGGCAGGTAATTGCATCAATCAATAATCCCGAGTATATTCAGCTTCAGGAGCAATATCTTACAGTGAACAGCAGGATCGCGTTTGCTGAACAGGAATATAGAAGGCAACGTGAACTATTTGATAATGATGCCGGAGCAAAAAAGAATCTGCAAAGCTCTGATGCTGAATTAAAAAGTTTAAGAACCCAAAGATCATCACTACAGAGACAGCTCCAGCTTATGGGGATCAGCCCGGGTAAAGTAAGCAATGGTAATCTACGATCTGGGTTGGTTATAACTTCACCGATCAGTGGAACCGTAAGCAGTATCAATGCGCAGATTGGAAGTTATGTTGATGTGGCATCACCAGTTCTTGATATTATTGATAATAGTTCTATCCATTTAGATCTTCAGGTTTTTGAAAAGGATCTACCTAAAATGAAAGTTGGACAAACTGTACAGTTTAAGCTGACCAATAATCCGGAAACTTTGTATAACGCTACCGTATTTAGTATCGGGTCGTCATTCGAAAATGAGAGTAAAACGATCTCTGTACATGCGAGTGTTACAGGAAATAAAGTGGGGTTGATCGATGGGATGAATGTTACCGGAATGGTAAGCCTTGGAAACTCAAGCACCGCTGCCGTTCCTGATGAAGCAATCGTGGAAGCTGACGGTAAATTCTATGTTTTCATACAGACTTCTAAAAAGCCTGAAGAACATGCTGAAGAGGAAGAAGGGGGTGAGAAAGAGGAAGGTACAAAAGAGGCAGCGCATACCAAGAATCAAGGAAAAACATTGAATTTTGAGAAAATAGAAATTGTTAAAGGTTCTTCAGATCTAGGTTATACTGCAATCACTCCAGTGACCAAAATTGCACCTGATACAAACATTGTGGTAAAAGGTGCATTCTTCGTCAATGCTAAATTATCTAATTCAGGAGGGCATGAAGATTAGATTTATTATTACGAAAGCCTTTATATAAAAGTTTCAGCTGTAATAAAAAATAACATTATGCTACGAATCGAATTAAATCGTGAACTACGTATCATAATGTTATATCAAATCTATAAACAAAAGTTATGTTACTAAACAAGAAAATTTCAATCTGGTATTTTATTGATCAAATTAAAAGCCAAATATTACTGATTGTTATACTTGCTGTAGGTATAGGTTTGTTGGATCTGCATCCTATTTTCAAAAAAATATCAATTCCATTAAGCATTCCCGCAATTTTAGGAACTGCTGTATCACTGCTACTTGCATTTAGGACGGCGCAGTCATACGAGAGATGGTGGGAAGCAAGAACCGTTTGGGGTGCTATTGTTAATGATTCCAGGTCTCTTATCCGATTAATTATTCAGTTCATTCCTCAGGATAGTGCGGACGTTAAAATATTTGCAGAAAGACAAATCGTATGGGTCTATGCGTTAGGCGAAGCATTAAGAAAACAGCCTTTTTCCGGTAAAGTAGGGGAGTATTTGAATATGCATCAGATTAACGCTGTTAATATACCCAATGCAATTTTGGATGAACATTCTTATCACTTAAGACAAATAGCCGAAAAAGGATTGGTATCAGATTTCAAGGAGGTTCAGCTTAACGAAGTTCTCATGAGGCTGTGTGACAATATGGGAAAATGTGAAAGATTGAAAAATACGGTATTTCCACGTGCCTATAGTATTTTACTGCATACTCTTATATATGTTTTTGCTTTTATACTCCCTTTCGGATTGGAAGATTCCCAGCTCACCTTGGAAATTATTACAACGATCACTATTCCTCTGCTATTTATAGCCATTGAGAAAACAGCAATCATCATGCAGGATCCTTTCGAGAATACTCCTGTGGATACGCCAATGACATCTATTGCACAAACTATAGAAATCAATATTTTACAGATGATCAAAGAAAATGATATTCCTGTTAAAAAAGAAAATAATACTTACTTCGAAATGTAGAGTCAATCTAGTAAATACATAAAATTATGAGCGACACAAATAAACAGACTGGATCTGCATCAAGCAGACATAAGAAAAATTTACTCATCGTCCTAGCACTAAGTGGTACTTATCTTATTGCTGAAGTCATTGGAGGAATTGCAACAAAAAGTCTTGCATTGCTTGCGGATGCTGCTCACATGCTAACAGATGTTGTCGGTTTACTCCTAGCATTTATTGCAATCAAAATTGGTGAGAGAAAGGCTAGTCCTGAAAAAACATTTGGGTACTATCGCACAGAGATTTTGGCTGCTGTGATTAATGCTGTTGTGCTATTGGGTATCTCATTATTTGTTTTATATGAGGCATTTCAAAGATTTAAAAATCCTCCTGAAGTGCAAAGTGGCTCCATGATGATCGTTGCAGGAATTGGTTTTGTGGTCAATATCATCGGTATCCTTATCATAAGAAAGGACTCCAATGAAAGTCTTAATATGAAAGGTGCTTATTTTGAGGTCTTGTCGGATATGCTGACATCCGTAGGAGTAATGATCGCAGGTGTGATAATGCTGACAACACAATGGTATTACGCAGATCCGATCATTTCTGCGGCAATAGGTCTATTAATCATTCCCAGAACCTTAAAGTTGCTTATGGAAGCGGTTAATGTCTTATTGGAAGGTACACCGAAAGATGTAGATATCAGCAAGCTTCGATCTTCACTGGAAGAACTTTCGGGAATCAAGGAAATCCACGATCTACATGTCTGGTCGCTTACATCAGGCGTTAATGCCATGAGCGCACATGTGATTGCAGATGATAACAAAAATCGCAATGAACTCCTGCAAATATTAATAGATAAAGCAACGACAGATTTTAAAATAACCCATACCACTTTTCAAATCGAATATGAAGGTTATGATGAAACTGAAATACACTTGTAGATGAATGATCAGAATAGATTGAAAATGAAATGAAATCTAAATGATTATTTCTATATCAAATAAAATTGATTTCTAAAGAATTAATGATGTAATCACTTATAAAACTTGTTTATGAAACTAATTAAAATTAAGCGAAGCAGTTATAGCCTGCTCATTAATTTTTTCTTATTATATATAATTTTTTCCTTTGTCCTCAGGATAGGATTTTCTATTGCCAGCCTTCAAAAGGCAGAGATTAGTTTTCTTTCATTGCTGAATGTATTTGCTCTGGGATTTTTATTTGATATAGGGGTAGGGGTGTTTTTTGTGCTACCGTACAGTCTGTACCTGCTTTTATTTCCTCAGAAATATAATAATTCGCTTTTCAATAGAGCTATGACTTTTTTTTGCTTTAATGTAGCTGTGCTTATATTGTTGTTTTCATTTTTTGCTGAAGTAACATTCTGGCAGGAATTTGAAAGCCGGTTTAATTTTATTGCAGTTGATTATCTGGTTTATACCTATGAAGTAATCAATAATATTAATGAATCATATCCTTTGCCATTGCTCATTACAGCCATGTTAATAATGACTTCTTTGGTGTTTTTACTTTTCTATAAAAGGCATTACTTCACAGATAATTTTAAGGGCAGTACACCTTTTTTACAAAGATTCTTTATCTTTTTCGGATTGCTTTTCATTTCAGTCATTTATGCATTTTTTATTGACAACAGTTTAGCAGAGAATAGCGAAAACAGGTATCGGAATGAGCTGTCAAAATCAGGAATCTATTCTTTTTTTTCTGCATATAAAAATAACGAGATCAATTATGAACACTTCTATAAACTCATCGATAATAGGGTGGCGTTTAATATTGTGAGAACTGATCTCCAGGAATCTAACTCAGATTACTTATCAAATGATTTCTCAATCTTACGTAACATTAAGGGAGCTGACTCCTATGAGAAGCCCAATGTTATTATGATCACATTGGAAAGTTTCAGTGCAGACTTTATGAAAACATTTGGCAACAATCAGAATCTGACACCTACGTTGGACTCATTGGCGAATCAAAGCATTTTATTTACCAATATGTATGCTACCGGAACAAGAACCGTGCGAGGAATGGAGGCACTTTCACTTGCCGTTCCGCCTACACCGGGGAATAGTATTGTCCGCAGGAAAGAAAATGATAATCTGAGCACTGTAGGATCGATCTTCAGTCAAAAGGGATATGATACTTCTTTCTTATATGGTGGTGATGGTTATTTTGATAATATGAATAATTATTTCGGTAATAATGGATACACAATTGTAGACCGGAAAAGAAATTCTTTTGTAGGGGAAGATTATCAGTCTCCAAGAATACCAATAGAAGACAAGGAGGTCACTTTTGAAAATGCCTGGGGTATTAGTGATGAAAATCTTTATGATCAGGTGATAAAGCAAGCAGATCAAAAATTTGCAGCGGGGAAACCTTTTTACGATTTTGTAATGAACACTTCCAATCATCGTCCTTATACATATCCTGAAGGAAAGATTGATATTCCCTCGGGATCGGGAAGGGAAGGCGCCGTGAAATACACAGATTATGCGATCGGTCAGTTTTTTAAAAAGATAAAGAATAAATCCTGGTACAAAAATACCATTGTTATAATTGTTGCAGATCATTGTGCCAGCAGTGCGGGCAAGAACGATATCGATGTCGCAAAATACCATATCCCTGCAATGATTGTCAACCTGAACGACAACGAACCATTCAGAATTGAAAAAATGTGCTCTCAGATCGATTTGTATCCAACACTTTTCGCACTTTTAGGTTGGACATATCAGAGTAATCTTTATGGTAAAAATGTTTTAGGCGAAAGCTATATTCCAAGAATATTTGTAAGTACCTATCAGAAACTTGGATATATGGAAAACAACAAATTGGTTATTCTAGGTCCACAGCAAAAAACAGAGACGTATTTGTATGACAAGGAGAAAAATAAACAAAATCCAGAGATGCTGTCTGAACAGTATGTAAAAAAAGCGATAGCAAATTATCAGTCGGCCTACTATCTTTTCAAGAATGAAGGATTAAAACAGAAGCGGATTAAAAAGGGAAATATAACCACAACTAGATAAAGTGATATAAAATGGATCTAAAATTTGAACTTTTACTTGCCGGAAAATTATTATTAGCACTGTTTTTTGGCGCGATAATAGGTTTCGAAAGAGAAACTGCCCATAAAGATGCAGGGGTTCGCACTTTTGGCGTTCTCTGTATGGCTTCTTGCTTATTTGTGGCAGTTGCCTCGCATCTTACAGATGATAAATCTGCAATAGCGAGAATGTTGGCGGCGATACCTGCCGGTTTAGGATTTATCGGAGCTGGACTGGCATTTAAAGATAGTTCCAAAAGCATGCAGGGGCTTACAACATCCACTGCTTTATGGGCTGCATCGGCAATAGGATCTGCCCTTGCACTGAACATGTTTTTGTTATCTTTTTTAGCAACTGTTCTTACCTTGTTCATCTTAAGTATTAACAAATTTGGCTGGTATAAAAAAATTCTAAAAACCGGAAGACAATCAGACCAGGATATATATATAAAGTAACCTAAAAATCATAAAAATAATATTATTATGGAACATAAACACATCTACGACGAAAATGGAAAGCAGCTCTGCTGTACTCCACAGGAAGGCAAAATCTATAAAGATGCTGGAGCCAAAAAATTAGTTGAAGAAGACGGATGCTGCGCTCCAAAGAAGAAAACGGAAGATCATCAACATACAGATGATGATGGACATGATCATGCAGAAACTGATAAAACAGCGTTTCAGATGTTCTTGCCTGCGATTATTTCTTTGGTATTGTTATTAGCAGGCATTGCATTGGACAATTACATTAAGCCTGAATGGTTTAAAGACTGGGTACGAATTGTCTGGTACGGTGTTGCTTATCTACCGGTAGGTCTACCTGTTTTAAAAGAGGCTTTTGAGAGTATCAAACAAGGTGACGTGTTTTCAGAATTTTTCCTTATGAGCATTGCAACAATTGGAGCATTCATTATCGGAGAATTTCCTGAAGGAGTAGCGGTTATGTTGTTCTATGCAGTAGGAGAGGTTTTTCAGACTCTGGCTGTGTCGAGAGCTAAGACCAATATTAAGGCTCTTTTAGATCAACGTCCTGATGAGGTAACGATTATTGAAAATAATCAGCCTAAAAAAATCAAAGCTGCCGAAGCAAAAATCGGGGATACTATTCAGCTAAAATCAGGTGAAAAACTGGCATTGGATGGAGAACTGATCTCCGATTCTGCGTCTTTCAATACCGCAGCATTAACTGGAGAGAGCAAACCTGATTCTAAAAATAAAGGGGAAACAGTTTTAGCCGGAATGATCAATATGAACAGTGTAGCTTTGGTTAAGGTTAATACGGCTTATGAGGACAGCAAACTCAGCAAGATCCTCGAACTTGTACAGAATGCAACAGCTCAAAAAGCTCCAACTGAACTTTTTATCAGAAAATTTGCGAGAATATATACACCGATCGTAGTAGCGTTAGCTGTTTTGATTTGCATTGTACCTTATTTCTTTGTTGATGATTATGTTTTCAGAGATTGGTTGTACAGAGCATTGATATTCTTAGTGATCTCTTGTCCGTGTGCATTGGTGATCTCTATTCCGCTTGGCTATTTTGGAGGTATCGGAGCCGCGAGCCGCAACGGTATTCTATTTAAAGGAAGCAACTTTTTGGATAAAATCGCTGAGATTCAGAATGTGGTAATGGATAAAACCGGAACTATGACGGAGGGTGTTTTCAAAGTTCAGGACGTTACCATTGAAGAGGAATTTGACAAAGATGAGATTCTCCAATTGGTCAATGTTGTTGAAAGTAAAAGTACCCATCCTGTGGCTACTGCTGTTCACGAGTTTGTAGGAGAGATCAACAATTCGATCAATTTAGAGGATACTGAAGAAATTGCAGGGCATGGGCTTAAAGCGAGAGCTAATGGGAAGGAAATCCTGGTGGGTAATTTTAAACTATTGGATAAATTTAAGATCGGTTATGATGTAGACCCATCCAAAATCGTATATACGGTGATAGCTATCGCATATGATGGAAAATTTGCAGGATTCATTACGATTGCCGACCGAATCAAGGACGATGCAAAGCAAGCAGTTGAAAAACTTCATAGCTTGAATGTAAAAGCGACTATGCTAAGTGGTGACAAGACAACTGTAGTAAAATATGTGGCTGAGCAGATCGGTATTGACAATGCTTTTGGAGACCTGCTTCCGGAAGATAAGGTCAACAAGGTCAAAGAAATCAAAGCAAGAAATGAAAGTGTGGCTTTTGTTGGTGATGGTGTAAATGATGCGCCTGTAGTAGCATTAAGTGATGTTGGAATAGCAATGGGTGGACTTGGCAGCGATGCGACCATCGAAACTGCCGATGTTGTGATCCAGGATGATAAACCATCAAAAATACCTATGGCGATCAATATTGGAAAGAAGACCAAAAGGATCGTCTGGCAGAATATCATTCTTGCCTTTGTTGTAAAAGCCATCGTGCTCGTACTTGGAGCTGGTGGACTGGCTACGATGTGGGAAGCTGTATTTGCTGATGTGGGAGTTGCTTTGATTGCAATACTCAATGCAGTCAGGATTCAAAGAATGAAATTTTAAAAGAGATTATCACAGATAAAAATAGAGCAAATTCTAGTATCCTGTTTCCTTAGGATATTACAATTCTAAGGAAAATTTGCCTCCACTCATATTATTAAGATTGAGTTCCCATAAAAGATGGGAACAGGGAAGTTACATCCAATTTTACGATATAAAATTGAATACTATTAATGTTAGATCCGAACAATAAAAATCAGAAATATAATTTTTATGTGGACTTATGTAAAAAAAAACTCAATACTAATCCTTTTACTGAAATTCTCTCTAAGTATTTATGCTCAGGATAGTTTGTCATTGCAAAAAACTGCTCAACAAGATTCTTTAATAATAAGAGATGATACTTTGGATTATAAAAAACTTATTGTTCCGGTTAGCTTGATATCGGCAGGTGCAATTGGTTTTACAATTCCTGAAATCAAAAAGTTTGATTATGATGTGAGAAGGGAGGTAAACGATCATACATTAAACAATTCAAAATTAGACAACTATACCTTATTTGTACCAGCTGCGCTCGTTTATGGTTTAAACATAGCGGGTGTTCGAGGGAAACATAACTTAAAAGATCGAACGATCATTTTAGCAACATCACAAGCTATCTTATTGGCAATAGTTATTCCTTCAAAATCATTGATCGGCAGGGAGCGGCCTGATCAATCAAATTATATGTCATTTCCCTCAGGTCATGCAGCGATCGCATTTTCAACTGCACAGTTTATGTTCAGAGAATATAGGGACAGCAATTATTGGATCAGTCTGTCAGGATATCCGTTTGCCATTTTTACTAGTGTGTACAGAATCATCAATAATAAGCATTGGGTTACAGATGTCCTGTCTGGTGCTGGTATCGGAATTTTTTCTACTGAGATAGCATATTGGTTATATCCAAAGATCAAAACTTTATTTAAAAGTAAGAATGAAAAAACATTATCTATGATTTCTCCTTATTTCCAGAAGAGTTATCAGCAGAAAAGTTTGGGTTTGAATTACCAGCTATTTTTTTAAATGAGAAATTATGGGATTTAAAAGACGATTTAGGAGACGAATAATCAGGAGGGGAAAGCATCGGCTTGCGTCAGAAGATATATTCTATTTGATAGTTTTTAGTATCCTGATACTATCTCTTATAACATATGGATTTAAGAAATATTTTCATCCTGTCAAAGACCATCATTTTAAATATCATCAAAGTAAAAACTAATCAATCTACTTCCTAAAACGATCAATAGTTAACTATGGACAGATAGAAATAATATTTTTTTAGAGTAATGTTTTAACATATCACGTTTTTAAAGGACATTTAAAATTATTTAGATGTTTGAAGCAATATTGTTTAAAACAATGGAAAGTATTTAAAATCAGTAGATTATAGCTTTGTTTTGGCATCTTATTTGCCTTTCACAAATAACAACATATATAAATTAATATTCACCTTTAAATTAAAATGTTATGAACAGCGAAGATCAAAAAAAAGAGACACACGACCATCCAGAACATCACGAACACAAAGAACATCATCCGCACAAGGAACATCACGAGGGTCCTGAACATGCAGATGAGCCGGAGCATCACGATGAGGCCGAGCATCATCAAGAAAAAGAACATCACGATGAGAAAGAACATCATGATGAGAATAAGAAGTAAATAGCATAGTTCTTATAAATACTGAATTTCAATACTGGAATTCAGTATATTTTTAATAATATAATGTACCGTATTTTAATCTTTCTTCATAAGTGAGCATTTTCAAATATTAATATTTAATTGAGTCGTTATGTATAAAATCTAGATTGAATTCGCTAATTCCAGTAATCCTACGAAACAGTCTTTCTTGCTTTTTGTCCCTTAACAAAAACATAAAGAATATCCACGGAGTATTAACTCAAGAATGACTTTTTGCTCAATCCTAAGATCTGCGGAGGCAAATTATTAGAAATACGTTGAAATACCAAAGCTGAAGCCTACAGTTTTTGCCGCAGGGTTCGCAAAAATGTCTTTCTGTTTCTGAAATCTATAATTAAGTCTAAAAACAGTTTGTGCATTGGGTCTAAAACTGATTGCAGGCATAATACTCCATAAATCTTCTCCAATTTTGCTGTTGTCTTCTCTGAAATGACCTACGTTCCAATCTACATACTCTAAACGGCATGCAAGATTAACGGTTGCTCTTTCCCAATCCAAAATTTTTCTTTTAATTATTGGCTGAACAATGTCTATAAATCCTCCATGCTGCCTGTCTCCATATTGTTGTGTATAAGTTTCCGGGACATCTACTTTAACCCAAGCCCATTCTGCAGTAATTAAAGTTCCAAGGTTTGGAAGTGTATTATTATAATCCAATGCAAATACCCGAACCCTTCTTTTATCGTCAACCTGAAGACCTTCATCCTGAAATTTATTATAGATTCCTCCCATATAAGAGACTCCAAATTCTCCTGCTTTTTCATGTCTTGTGGCAATTTTTGCTGTTAAAAGAGGAACACCGCTGTTAATTTCTTCAAAACGTTCAGGATTACTTTTGGCAGCAGGTAAGTACGTTTTGTTTTGATTATTGTCAATAATTGAATTATCAAAATTTCCTGATAGATATACCTCGTATCCGAACATCCACTCGGCTTTATACATTTTTCCATAAAATCCGAAACCAGCATTACTGAATGTAGCAGGCAACATTTCTGTAGCAGATATAGGACGATCGGTAAACTCCCATTTCGGACCGTCATGATTTTGGTTGAAAGCACCAATTGGATTCATAATAATTCCTCCTCTCAAATTAAGCAAGGGATTAAACTCTACATCAATGGCAGCAAATTCAATATTAATCTCTTTACCTCCTTCTTCTAATTCTATTTCACTCAGAAATTTAATTTTTGAGGAAATTGTAGAAGATACAAAAAGTGTCATCCTACGTAATTGAAATTGATGTCCATCAGATATACCATCAGTGCTGATATGCTGCCAATTGGCTTCCGCATAGCCACCAATAGAGACAGGCACTTTCCCTAATCCTAAGAAGGGACGCTTGTAAACGGCATCCATGTTCAAAGAGCGAGAACTGTCTACAGGTATTCTTTTTAGTAATTCAGAATCTATCTGTGCTGTGGCTTCCTGAAAAATTAAAATTATAATTAGATAGATAATTTTTTTCATACCGGTTTTTTTAAAGAAATTTTCAAAAAATCCGATTCTATGTATACTGGAAATTTTCTTAAGGTCTGATCAGCAGGACCGTTTTGTACTAAACCTTGGTTGGAAAATTCACTACCATGTGCAGGACACTGTAGCTTATCTCCAAATACTTGTAACTGGCTACCCTGATGGGTACATTGCATCCATAATGCTTCATACTCAGTTTCCGAAAAACGAAATACACAAATGGGATATTTGAGAGATTCATTTTGAATAATTACATAGGATAATTTTTTGTCAGGATATTTTGTATCCATAAAATCCTCCAAAGGCAATATGATATAATCGTCTTTAATCGCTCCTGAAATCATTTTATTGCTTATACACCCTGAAAGAATGGGAGGAATTGCAGTAAAGCCTAAACAGACCAAACTGCATTTTTTGAGAAATTCAAGTCTGTCCATAATTATAAGGATTTCAAAAATTTAATAATAGCTTCTTTTTCTTGGACTGGTAATTGAGTGTAATTGGTTCTGCTGGTTGCAGCCTCTCCCCCGTGAAGCTGTATTGCTTCTTCTATACTTTTTGCCCTGCCATCATGCATTAAGAAGTATTGACCGCCTTGTGATTTTGGAGATAAACCTAACCCCCACAGTGCAGGCGTACGCCATTCATAAGTTTTCGCAGTGCCTTCCGTATAGTTGTCATCCAAAGAAGCACCCATATCATGAAGTAATAAGTCTGTGTACGGATAAAACTTTTTATTGGATAATGGTGAAATTGAGGAGGATGAAGTTTTCAGTTCCGGGACATGACATTTATTACAACTTATCTGAGAAAATATAGTCTGACCTTGTTTAATGATACTATTTTCTGCGTCTCGCTGAATAGGTGTTTTCAATGTACGAAGATAAAATACAACATCTGCGATGGTCTTATCAGAAACTTCGGGATCAACATTCATTCCTGAATAAACATCGTGAGGATTAAAAGTTGAAGTAATGCCCATATCTTGATTGTAAGCATTAACGGTTTGTTGTAGTAAACTGTATGTGGATGCCTTTTTACCAAATCTTCCGATATACTTCCCTCCTTTTGTTACAGCAAAGAAGAATGGTGCTTGATATGCCGGAAGATCAATATAATTGGGGACTCCTGAGATGCCATCATTATTTGTATCACAAGGGTCAGCCATTGCCAAAATATCCATATCAGAAACCAATTCAATAAAACCTAATCCGGTATTGGCAGGCGGAGTAAATTTAGAAAATGTTGCTCCGGGAGGAATTGCTTCCGGAGTATAACCTGGTATCGCCCTATTTTGCAATTGAGGACCACCTAAAAGCAAAAATAAATTTCCTGTTTCGTCAGTCTGTCCAAAACGTATAAGAGTAGTAAAGGGAGTCCCTTTTCCATCACCAGCATGACAGCTTCCACAACTTGTTGCCACGAAGGTTGGACCAAGACCTTTCCCGACCGTGAAGGTTTCATCGTTAAAGGCGATATCCCCTCGCAAAAATTGTTGGTTTTCAGCATATGATAACCCCACAATGGAGCCATCAAGTAATTCACTCTCATCTATCGCTTCAGGCTGAAGTTTATCACAAGCTTGTACGATCAGAAAAAGAAGATAGAAAATTATAATAATAGGTATATATCTCTTGCTCACGTTTTTTTTTCAAATATAATAAAAAGTTAGATTAATCTAACTTTTTATTTCGCTATGTCTAATTATTTTTATGACTGCTGTGCATTTATAGCAAACACTATAAATAAAGATTAGATAATTTGAAACGGAATTTAATCTCAGGATATGTGCTGTTAGGATATTTTTCTTGAAAAACAATAACCTTTATCGCATAGTAAATTAATGTGGATATTGAACAGTCCTAGTGTACAAATTTTAATAGCCAGACGAAACAGTTGGTTGCCAAGTGCTAAGGTTGACCGTCTTAATAGTAGTAGGTAATTATTTTTTGTAAATTATACAATTTTACCATCTAAACTTACCAAAGATAAAAAGGATGATAGTTCATTAATGATTTTTGGTTTGGGGATTTATATCAAAAGCGAAAAATGATTAGGGCAGGGTATATTTGTTATTTGAAAATCTGTGGATTATGGAAGAGATAGAAAAAAGATCTACATTTATTTGTGAAAAATAAAAAAAAACATATCTTTGCACCAGTAAAAACGACGCACTCTATTTTTGTTTATTAAAGTGACCTATTCGGTGACCTAAAAATAAGAGAACGACATAAAGCTTATGGATAGGGAGTTTTTCAAATAAGAACAAGTCCCGTCCGGATCGCAGATGATTTTCATTATTCATCAAAAAAAACCTTAAGCAATTTGCTTAAGGTTTTTTTATTTTTAAATTCTATGATTTCTAATTGAGTCTTCTACTTAGAAGTACATTGAGTAGAAAAGTACCTGCCCAACTGTTTGTCAAATTATCAATACGCACAGCAGATACAGTTAATCTTGTCCTTCCCGAAGTTCCATTATTAAGAATCGAGATCACATTTGCTACATAAGCATCTGGCAATGCAGAATTGTTTCCCACAGTCAACTGAGGATAGAGGTTGGTCAGATTGAATGGACTTCCCTGGAACTCGTAAACAATGATCATCTTTGCTGGGGTATTTGCGGCGGAGTTTGTGGAAGATTTCGAAATCACCAACCAATTGTCACTATCGTAGGTGCTCACAGAATGGTTTGTGAAATCATCTGTAAATTGATTATGAGGTGGTATTCTGAGTTGAGCACCGTAAATATCAAGATTTACAGAGGATTTGATAGGCATCCATAAGCCAGGTGCGGGAAGTTCTTTGGTGTCAAAATAGTAGAATCCAGTCGAGCCAATGTTGATGGCGGATTGCGAAGAAGTTCCAGTTGCTATGCTATTCACGTAGATGAGTGTAGAATGTGCTGTAGCAGGCGTGCTGTTGTTTCCTATGGCCTGCGCTCTGGCTCTATCCATATTCGGGATGATGATGCCATCTTTGATCTCTGGGTTCAGGGTTCCAGTTGGGCGTGCTGCGGTAATGTCCAATGTGCTTTTTGGGGAATCATTATTAATTCCAACTTGTGCAAAAGTGTAGGAACTGATCATCAGCATTGTGAAAATATATTTTTTTTTCATTTTGAATTTGATTTAGATTGAGCTGACCACAATAGACAAATTATCCGGAAAATATCTCATTAATGATTTCAAGAAATGTCTGTCTATTTTAGGTGGTTATTGTATCGTTTTTTTGCCTACTTCCATTAAAATAAAAAACGATTTTAAGTTAATGGAGGAAGATTTAATTAAAGTGTTAAAATTAGTGAAAAAATATTTTATTGTTAATATGAAGCAATGTGATTTTTTATTTTGATTTGGAATCCTTTGTTAGAATGAGTTTCGGGAAAATCACATTTTGTTCGTGTAGTTGATATCTGTAACATGATTTAGTTGTGAGTCAAAGAAGTATTTACAGGAACGTTTTAAATTATATTTTCACGTGTTTTATTTTTATATCAATATCAATTCAGTGGAAGCATTTGGAATAATTGAATAATAATATATTATGAATAATCAAAATTTTATTCAAATGATTTATTTCCTAAATATACTTGTGATAATGGCGTGCTTTTTGAAAATATGTGAGTATTTTTGAAATTAAGGAATGTAAACCAGGTATTAGACCAACTATATATTATGATTTTAATTGTCGATGATAATCAGAACAATATTTATTCATTAAAAAAATTACTGGAGTCGAAAGATTTTCAGGTAGATACGGCGGAATCTGGCGAACAGGCGTTGGTCAAAGCACTCAAAAATAATTACGCGTTGATTATTTTGGATGTTCAGATGCCAGGAATGGATGGCTTCGAAGTCGCAGAATCTTTTGCCGGATACAGCAAGACCAAGGATATTCCCATCATATTTTTGTCAGCTGTCAATACAGAAAAACAATTTATCACCCGTGGATACGAATCTGGCGGTATCGATTACGTGACCAAACCAATTGATCCGGAAATCCTTTTGCTCAAGGTAAAAACATTCTACAATCTTCAGGAGAATAATATTGCAATGCGCAGAAGCCAGCAAAGTCTGGAGTTGGAAGTGCAAGGCAGAAGGGAAGCCCAAGTGACCATGCGATCTGAGATCGACCACTTCCACCTGATGTTGGAAGCGTTGCCACAGATCGCCTTCACTTTGGATGCAGACGGCGCAGTGACTTTTGTAAACAGCAAATGGTACGAATATTCGGTTTCCGAAAAGGTGTTTCCAGTGGCGCATCAAGATGATCATAGCATTCTGATGGAATTTGAGCGTTGTCGAAAAAATAAAAGAGCTCTACAACTAGAGATCAGGATCAAGAATATTAAAACAGGAGAATTCCGCTATCATCTATTGAGAATGTCGCCGGTTTTCGATGGGAAATCTATTAAAAACTGGGTCGGAACTTTCACGGATATCGACGATCAAAAGAAAGTTGAAAAAGAAAAGGACGAATTCCTAAGTATCGCTAGCCACGAGCTAAAAACACCGCTGACGAGTATCAAGGCTTACATGCAGCTGCTGGAACGTAAACTTAGGACCAATGAAGAAAATGCGGAGGTCAACTATGTTAGCAAAGCCTTGTCACAGGTGGAAAAACTTAATAGCCTGATCACTGATCTTTTGGATGTTTCCAAAATCGATAACGGAAAACTGAAGATCAATAAAAAACGAGGCAATCTGGAGAATGTGATTAATAATGCAATCGATACAATCATCCAGACACACGATGATAAAGTCAAAATTAGCAGACACGGCTTCATTCCGGATATCGAAATTCCTTTTGATGAGATAAGAATTGAGCAGGTCTTAATTAATTTTTTGACCAATGCTATCAAATATTCGCCCGAAAACAATCAGGTGATTGTCACAACGTTTGTAGATGAGACGCAAGTGAGAGTCAGCGTAACAGACTTCGGGATCGGGATTCCAGATTTCAAACAGGATGCTGTTTTTAAGAAATTTTACCGTGTGGAAGAGTCTTCCCTGCAATTCCAGGGAATGGGAATTGGTCTTTACATCTGTTCCGAAATTATCAAGCAACACGATGGAACGATTGGATTATCCAGTGTGGTAGAGGAAGGTTCTACATTTTATTTCACATTACCTTTAAATTAATTTTATGCCGAGAAAAGTTATCAGAAATCTACAAGTTGGGATTGGATTTTCTTTATTTATATTAATTGCGAGTTCAATTGCATCGTATTGGAGCATCCAAAAACAAATGCAGCATCGGGAAAACGTTTCCAAAAGCAGAAAGTCTATGACCGCTGTGAAGGATGTTTTGATCGCGCTTTTGGATGCCGAAACAGGGAACAGAGGATTTCAACTAACGGGAAAAGAAGGCTTCTTGGAGCCTTACAACCGCAGTATCAAAGAATATTCTAAAGCGATAGCGCTGGCCAAGTCATTTGATATTGATAACAAAGAACAGCTTGAACGCCTGAAAAGTCTGGAGCAGAATGTGGATGGCAATATGAGCAATCTGAAACAATTTGTCCAGAACAAGCGCAACGGCATCGCGATGACCCAGGATCAGATGATGCTGAGCAAAGTGTATATGGACAAATGCAGAATTCTTGTCCATAATTTCGTACAGTTCGAAGAGGCACAGTTGGCGCAAAAGAACAAGGACCTCGACAGTTCATCCAATACAACCGTTTTATTCATCCTATTTTCTGCACTGGCAGCCATCGCTGTTACCGTGTTTTTCTATATCAAACTCCGCAACGATCTACTGAGGAGAGAAAAACTTGAGAAGGAACTCAAGGCAAAAGACCTGGAGATTTCCAGACGTGTCAGTGTCATTCAACAGGTGGCAAACCGAGTTTCAAATGGCGATTATACGCAAAGATTAACTGATGATTTTGATGGTGACTTGGGCGACCTCGTTGAGTCTCTGAATCATATGACAGATTCCTTGAAGGAAGCATTTGACAAGATCAACCAAAGTGATTGGCATCAGAAAGGTTTGGCTTTGATCAATGAATCTTTGGTCGGAAACAAGTCTGTAAGCCAAGTAACCATCGATTCTTTAAACCAATTGATTGAGTACGGAAATTGTACCAATGGAGCCGTTTATCTGTTCGAAGAAGGTGTTTTAAGACTTACCACAGCTTTCGGATTGGAAAACAATATGAAGCAGACCTTTGATCCAGGAGAAGGAATGGTCGGTCGGGCTTTTGTTCAAAAAACACCAAAGGTTTATAATGACCTTGATGAAAATGATTTCGCCGTAACCTTTGCAACCGGAAAAGTGAAAATCAATGGAATCGCTTTGATCCCGATCATGTTGAATAACGACAGTATAGGAATTCTGGAACTAAGCTCTAATTCAAACTTTGAACAAGAACAGATCGAGTATTTTGCTGAAAGTAGCCGAAACATTGCTATCGCACTCAATGCTGCAAAAGGCCGCGAGAAAGAGCAGCGTTTGTTGGAAGAAACCCAAGCACAATCTGAGGAGTTGCAAGTGCAGCATTCCGAATTGGAAAATCTGAATACAGAATTGGAAGCGCAGACCCAAAAACTTCAGGCCTCCGAAGAAGAACTAAAAGTGCAGCAGGAAGAACTGATGCAGACCAATACAGAATTGGAGGAAAGATCCAAATTGTTGGAAGAAAAGAATCACCTGATCGCTGAACGAAATTCAGAAATTCAGAAGAAAGCGGAAGAACTTGAATTAAGCACCAAATACAAATCTGAGTTCCTGGCGAATATGTCCCACGAGTTGAGAACACCGCTGAACTCCATTCTACTTTTGTCCAGGTTGATGGCAGAAAATTCTGATGACAATCTAAACGAAGACCAGGTCGAATCTGCAAAAGTGATCCAAAGTTCAGGAACAAGCTTATTGACCTTAATTGATGAAATACTAGATCTGGCGAAAATCGAATCTGGAAAAATGTCCCTCGAATATGAGGAAGTAGCTTTGGATAATGTCTTGAGAGACCTTAAAAATCTAATGGGTCCAGTAGCCAAAAACAAAGGCATCGAATTTAATATCAATATTGAAAATGATCTCGCAAAAACAATCGAGACAGACCGTTTGCGTCTGGATCAGGTGTTGAGGAATCTTCTTTCCAATGCTATGAAATTTACAAAAGAAGGTAGCGTTGAATTGAGTATTAAACAAGATCCGAAGAATGAAGACCTCATTATCTTCTCTGTAAAAGATACCGGAATTGGAATTCCACAGGAGAAGCAAATGGTGATCTTCGAAGCCTTCCAACAAGCCGATGGATCGACGCAAAGGAAATTCGGAGGAACAGGTCTCGGACTTTCCATCAGCCGTGAGATTGCCAAATTACTTGGAGGCGAATTGGTTCTGGAAAGTGAAGTGAATGAAGGTAGCGAGTTTAGTCTAATCATTCCAAAAAACGAAAAAACGAAGATCAACAAAGTTCAAAAGGACCAAATCACCGATCAGGTCATCCGTCAGGAAGATGTAGAGGAAGTGAAAAACATCATCGATTACAACGAATACGGCATTTCAACGCCGATCAATGATTTGCAGATCCCGGAAGATGTTGCCGATGATCGGGATAACATTAAGGAAGATGATAAAGTCATTCTGATTGTAGAAGATGACACCAATTTTGCCAAAGCGTTACTGAAATATGCAAGACGTCAGGACTATAAGGGCATTGTAGCTGTGAGAGGTGATCATGCGATTTCTGCAGCTTTGAGATATCGTCCAGCTGCAATTTTGTTGGATGTTCAGCTTCCTGTGAAAGATGGTTGGCAAGTGATGGACGAGCTGAAGGCCAATCCTCAAACCAAACCGATTCCTGTCCATATGATGTCTTCCTTGCACGTAAGACAACAAAGTTTGATGAAAGGCGCGATCGATTTTATTAATAAACCTGTCGCGATGGAACAGATGTCGGAGGTTTTTGCCAAGATCGAAGATGCACTGAAACGGTCACCGCAGAAAGTATTGATCGTGGAGGAAAATGCAAGACACGCGAATGCATTATCATATTTCCTGAGCAATTTTAATATTTCATTGTCTGTCGAAGATAATTTGGAAGACAGTGTGAAAGCTTTGACCTCCAACGAGGTTGATTGTGTGATCTTGGATATTGGACCAGCCAGAGGAAATGGTTATCAGATCATCGAATCGATAAAGACCTACGAAGGTCTGGAAAACCTACCCATTATTATTTTTACCGAGCGCAATTTATCTAAATCAGAAGAACTGAAGATCAAACAGTACGCAGATTCTATAGTGGTGAAAACTGCCCATTCTTACCAAAGGATCTTAGATGAGGTCGGTTTGTTCCTACATTTGGTGGAGGAGAAAAACAGTTCTGTGGAGACCATCAGAAATAAAACTTTGGGATCATTGACGGAAGTCCTGAGTGGGAAGAAGATCCTGATCACAGATGATGACGTCCGCAATATATTTTCACTTTCCAAAGCGCTGGAAAAATACAAGGTAGAAGTGGTTTTGGCGATGGATGGCAAGCAGGCCTTGGATCAGATCAAACTGAATCCTGATATCGATGTCGTTTTGATGGATATGATGATGCCGGAGATGGATGGCTACGAAACAATCCAGGAAATCAGAAAAATGCCGAGCTTCAAGAGGTTGCCGATCATTGCAGTCACTGCAAAATCGATGATCGGCGATCGGGACAAATGTCTGCAGGCTGGTGCATCGGATTACATTACCAAACCTGTGGATATCGATCAATTGCTATCTTTGCTACGTGTTTGGTTATATGAGAATTAAAAACTGTTTGAATTTTTTATGAGTAAGAAAATTTTAATTGTGGATGACGATCCCAACAATATTTTTGCCCTAAGATTAACCTTGAAAGCCCGAAAATACCAACTCGAAAGTTGTATGATGGCAGACGAAGCGATCCGAATTCTGAAAGAAGATAAAGATTTCTGTGTCGTACTGATGGATATGATGATGCCGGAAATAGATGGATATGAGGCCATCAAAATTATTAGGAATACACCTGAGATCAGCGAAACGCCGATCATTGCAGTCACAGCACAGGCAATGGACGACGACCGCGAAAAGTGTCTGGAGGCAGGCGCACAAGATTATATAAAGAAACCCATAGACGTTGATCTGTTATTGACGGCTATAGAAAAACATTGCTAATGCTGGAACCAAGTATCGTAAAAGATAACGAAATAGAACATCTGATCAAAGATATCTATGAATCTTACGGTTATGATTTTTCGCTGTACAGCCGCGCTTCTTTCACCAGAAGGGTCAATCGGATATGTATGATAGATAGATTTACCAGCTATGCAGAACTGCGCTATCAGGTTTTGAACGACGCGGACTATTTCAAACATTTTATAGAAGAGATCACGGTCAATGTGACAGAGATGTTTCGCGACCCCATTTTTTTCAAATCACTTAGAGAGAAGATCCTGCCTCAGTTAGGTACTTTTCCTTTGATCAGGATTTGGGTTGCTGGTTGTTCCACAGGCGAGGAAGCTTATTCAATAGCTATTTTGTTGAAGGAAGCTGGACTTTATCATAAATGTCTGATCTACGGAACAGATATCAATCCATCTGTATTGGAAAGTGCACGATCAGGCGTTTTCCCAATGCATCATATGAAAACCTATTCGGAGAATTATATGCTTTCGGGTGGTAAAAGAGATTTCTCTGATTATTACACTGCCAACTACGACAGTGCCAGATTTGATAAGGCACTTCAGGAAAAACTGATCTTGTCTACGCACAATTTGGTGTCAGACAGTTCATTCAATAGTTTTCAGTTGATCATTTGCAGAAATGTGTTGATCTATTTTGATAAGGAACTGCAGGAGCGTGTCTTCACCCTTTTTGATGCAAGCCTGGAGAATTTTGGCTACTTGGCTTTAGGATCCAAGGAAACTTTGAGGTTTTCAAATTTGGGTAAGTTTTACCATCAGATCGATGATCAGAAGATTTGGAAAAAAGTAGATCAGAATTAAGAGATGGAAACGAAAGGTCTCATAACGGATTTAGTGGTCATTGGCGGATCTGCAGGCAGTCTGCAGGTGATCCTGACAATGGTCAAAAATCTGAATGGCGATCTCAACTTTCCGATTGTTTTGATCCTGCATCGCAAGGCTCAGGCCGAAAGTATTCTTCCGAGGTTGTTGCAACAGTTCTCTTTGATAGATGTGCTGGAGATTGAGGACAAAACTGAAATCAAGAATAATAAGATCTACATAGTGCCGTCGGACTATCATCTTTTGTTTGAGGACAAAAATACGGTCTCTCTGGATGGTTCAGAAAAAATGAATTATTCGAGACCGTCGATTGATGTCACTTTCAGATCTGCTGCCGAGATCTTCGGACAAAGTGTTGTAGGTGTGCTTTTATCTGGCGCCAATTCGGATGGTGTGGAAGGATTGAAATATATCAAGAAAAATCATGGCAAGGTCTGGATCCAAGATCCGGAAACCGCCGATGTAGATTATATGCCGAGACAAGCGGTCCAAAATGTGGAGTATGATCTCATCGTGAAACCGGATGATCTGGCGAAGCGTATTAACCAATTAAAATAAATAACTATATAGACAATGAATAAGATTTTAATTTTTGACGACGACGAAAGCATTCTCGAGGTCATCAGCATCATTTTTGAAGAGAATGGCTACAAAGTAGAGATCTCCGAGACCTCGCATGATATCATAGAAAAAGTGGCGAAGTTCCGCCCAGATGTGATTTTGATGGACAATTGGATCCCGAATATCGGCGGCGTAGAAGCTACAAAACTTCTGAAAAGCCATGAGGAATTCAAAGATATTCCTGTGATCTACGTGACAGCAAACAACGATATTGCAACATTGGCAAAAAGTGCGCAGGCAGATGATTTTGTTGCAAAACCTTTTAACTTAGAAGATCTTGAAGAGAAAGTAGCGCACTATATGAATTTGAAATAAATTCAGTTTTGCAAACTTCACTTTCAATTTAAATAAAAAACTCTTCCTAAGAATGGAAGAGTTTTTTTATGTTAACTTTTTACGAATGAAAATCCGGATTGATCTTTAGATCGTTCAGATCTAATTGGAGTTCGGCTTTTCTGATCTCCTCATCCTCATAATATTTTTCTCTTCTCATTTGGAAAATCTCTACCCTCTGTTTGTCATAGATCTCTTTCAATATAGTTTCGAAGTTATCAATCTCTTGGGTCGTACAATTATTGCACTCCATCAAGTCCAGTTGATTTTCTGTATTTTCTGTTTCCAATGAGATCTGCATTCTGTAGTTTTTCAGCAGATTACTTTTTTCCAATGCTTCGCTGTAATTATTGTTAATATGACTCAATGCCAATCTGTTGAGTCTGATTTGAATCTGCGCTTCCTGCTGTTCCTGTGGTAGTACAACATCCATCGCTGGCATGTCCAGTTTTTTAACTAGGAATGGCAAAGACAATCCTTGTACAACCAAGGTAATAAAGATGACAACAAATGTGATCAACAAGATCAAATTACGATGAGGAAAAGGCGAGCCATCGGGCAAAAGATAAGGGATTGAGAGTGCTGTTGCCAAGGAAACCACACCACGCATTCCTGCCCAGCCAATCACGAGTGGCCCTTTCCAACCAGGATTTTGTTCTTTTCTTACTGATTTGAAAAGCCATCTGGGAACAAAAGCCGCTGGATAGATCCACAAAAACCGGATCACGATAGCGACAATACTGATGATCACACCATATTTGATCCCTTGAATCAACGACGCTTCCTCCAGTCCGTGAATGATGGATGGCAACGACAGTCCAATTAATATGAAAACCATGGCATTCATCACAAAAATAACGGTTGTCCAAACGCCCAGCATATTAAGTCGCGTATTTCCGTTTTTAAAGATCTCGTGCGACCGGTAGGAGATGAAAAGTCCGCCTGTCACAACCGCCATCACGCCGGAGAAATGAAATTGCTCTGCACCAAGATATAAAATGTAAGGCGTCATGATCGTTAATGCCGCATCAATAGCTGAGGTGGTTGGGAGAAAGCGGTGGATGAGATACATGATCCCGCCACCCACAATACCACAAACGATTCCCATCCCGGCAACCAAAAAGAATTGTCCCACAGCTTCGTGCATAGAGAAACTGCCAGTCAGAATTGCCGCCAAAGCAAATCGGAAGACGATCAAAGATGAAGCGTCATTCACCAAACTTTCACCCTCTAATATGCTCACAATACGCTTTGGAACAGGTAATCCCTTCAAAACTGTAGTAGCAGCCACAGCATCAGGCGGCGAAATGATCCCACCAAGCAAAAATCCTAACGCTAAAGTAAAACCTGGAATCATAGCCTGAGAAAGATAGGCAATGATCATAGAAGTTGCGAAGACCAAGCCGAACGCCAAGAGGGAAATCGGTCTTTTCCATTTCCAGAAGTCATTCCATGAGGTGTACCAAGCAGCTTCGTATAACAATGGCGGAAGGAAGATCAAAAAGACCAATTCTGGATCCAGCTCTATTTCCGGAATCCCGGGAAGCAAGCTGATGGCCAGTCCGGCAATGACCAAGAATATGGGATAGGCGATCTTCATTTTCCGGGCCACCATTACCATCATGAAAACTGAGAACAATAGGGCTAATACCAATAATAAATTATGATGCATCTGTGTAAGAATTGTATTGAATGAAGCTGTAAAAATATCATTCTCTCTACTAAATTCCTATATCATAGATCAATTAATTATAATATTAAATGCAGTGTTGTTATTGATTCGATTAAAACTTTAATTATTAATCAGTTATAGAAGTATTTTAGGCAATAAGTCTTAATTTTAGTTTTTCGAAATTTAGGATGTTAATTTGTAACAAACTCCGCTTTAAAACTACATATAGAACAAATATTTTTATCAAGAAATGAAAAAGATCTCACTTACAGCATTAATGTTAGCTTCTTTGGTAAGCACCGTTTCTGCCCAATCAAAGCAAAACGCTTTGGAATTGACCTATATGGACACCACTGTTCGTCCGCAAGATGATTTTTATAACTATGTCAACGGGACTTGGATGAAGACTGCCAAGATTCCTGCAGACAAGCCAAGCTGGGGTTCTTTCACGCAATTGAGAGAGACGACAGATAATAATTCTCTTGGACTTTTGGACAATATTCTAAAAGAAAAATTCGAAAATGGTTCCGAAGGTCAGAAGATCCAAGCGCTTTACCAGACTTACATGGATATGAACAAGCGTAATGCTGATGGTCTGAATCCAATAAAGGCTGATCTTGCAAAGATCGATGGGATCAAGAATCTTTCTGATCTTCAAAAATATCTGATCGACGCCACGAAAAGAGGCGACAACTCTTTCTACGAGTGGGGTGTTGATGGCGACCTTAAAGATTCTAAGATGAACGCCGTTTATTTAGGCGATGCATCTCTTGGGCTTGGTAGAGATTATTACCAAAAAGATTCTCCAAAGAATACAGAAACCATAGAGGAGTACAAGAAATATGTAGCTCAGGTCCTTACTGAGATCGGATACAAAAATTCTGCTGCTGTAGCTGGTCAGATCGTCGATTTTGAAAAGAAAATTGCTAAGACCTTACTGACCAACGAACAGGTGCGTGACGCAACTTTACAATACAATCCTAAGACTTTACCGGAGCTAAAATCATTGGTGAAAAACATCGACCTTCCAAAATATTTGGCTGAGGTAGGTGTTAAAACCGACAAAGTGATCATCGGAGAGCTTGGCTATTACAAAAATCTTGATACGTTCCTGACGGAGAAAAATATTCCTTTGATCAAAGATTATCTTAAATTCAATTTGGTCTCTGGAAGCGCAGGTTATCTGAACCAAAAGTTGGATACGATGAAGTTTGATTTCTACAGCAAATATCTACAAGGCCAGCAAGAGCAAAGAGCGATGAACAAAAGAGCGCTTGGCTTGATCAATGGAGTTGTGGGAGAGGCTTTCGGAAAGGTTTATGTCGAGAAATATTTCACTCCGGAAGCTAAGGCGCAGATGTTGACCTACGTCGATTATCTTAAGAAAAGTTTCGCCGTTCACATCAATGGCTTGACTTGGATGTCTTCTGTGACCAAGACCAAAGCCTTAGAAAAATTGAATAAATTCACTGTTAAGATCGCTTATCCTGATATGTGGAAAGATTATTCCAAATTGACTTTGAAATCTGAAAAAGATGGTGGAACACTTTATAGAAATCTTCAAAACGTGTCTAGCTGGCATTATGCTAAGGAATTAGAAAAAATTGGAAAACCAGTGGACAAGAAAGAGTGGGGAATGTCTCCACAAACTGTGAACGCATACTACAATCCGGTAAACAACGAGATCGTTTTCCCTGCCGCGATTCTTCAGCCGCCTTTCTTCAATGCTGATGCTGATGCAGCGGTCAACTTTGGAGGAATTGGAGCGGTGATCGGTCACGAGATGACGCACGGTTTTGATGACAGTGGTGCACAGTTCGACGGAGATGGTAACTTGACAGACTGGTGGACAGCAGAGGACAAAGCCAACTTCGAGAAAGCGACAAAAAGTCTTGCAGCTCAGTACGATACTTATTCGCCAGTGAAGGATGTTCACGTGAATGGAACTTTCACCAACGGAGAGAATATTGCCGATCTTGGTGGTGTAAACATCGCTTATGACGCCCTTCAGATGTATCTTAAAGATAAAGGGAATCCAGGTAAAATTGATGGCTACTCGCCGGATCAAAGATTCTTCCTAAGTTGGGCAACCGTTTGGAGAACGCTTTCTACGGAGAAGTTTATGACCAATCAGGTGAAGACGGATCCACACTCTCCAGGTTTCTTCAGAAGTTTTGGACCATTGGTGAACACAGAGGCTTTCTACAAAGCGTTTGATGTGAAACAAGGCGACAAGCTTTACAAAAAACCAGAAGAAAGAGTGAAGATCTGGTAATCAGCTCCACATCATAAAATTAAAGTCCCGTGAATTTCGCGGGACTTTTTTTTGTTTGAATTAATGCCAATGTCAATTTTAAATATTACTTTTTCAGGAGCTTATTAATAAAAACCACACCGCATCTTGTGTCAAACCACAGGTACTATAAGTCGATGGCACAGGTGGCGTTGGTCGATGGCACGTGTGCGATTGAAGGATGAAAGGCTACCCATGTATAGACGTGAAGCTACTGATCTTATAAAAGTACGTTTACTTCTATGTAAAAGTAAGCGTAGTCTTTACACAAAGTAAGCTTTGTATTACATGATAACAAGCTTGCTTTTGTAATTATAAACAAAAAAAAGCCCACTCGATCGAGTGGGCTTCATATTGATCTTATTCTAAAGAATTATTTTTTGATCGCTTTGAAAGATTTTACGCTTCCATCCTCCATTTGAAGGTTAACGATGTATAATCCAGATTTCAAGTTAGAGAGATTAAGTTCTGCAGAAGGAGCAAGTGTTTTAACTTGTCTTCCAGAGATATCATTAACTGTTACAGATTTAACACCTTTCACGTCAGATATTCTAAGAACATCAGCGAATGGATTTGGATATACAGAGATACCAGCTTTAGTTACATCAGAAACTGCAAGCGCATCTTTGTAATCAATTGTGTAATCTTCTACCTGACCATTTGTCATATTAGCACAACCATCTGCCAATGCAGGATTGATGTCTGCAGCAGCGGTACTTTGGAAGTTGTACTTGATTCTCATTGTTCTCTTACCTAGAGCAGTACCTGCTGGAATCGTGATGTTTCCTGTAAGTGGAACTGTAGTTGGAATTCCAGATGTGCTAACTTTTGTTTCAAAAGTATTGAAGTAAGCCTCTCCAGCATCATTGAAATCACCATCGTTATTCCAGTCAATGAATACAGACATACCCCATCCATTTGCTGCAGTTGCGTTATTACTACCAATGATAGATAATGGTAATGTAGTAACATCGTTTTTCACTGGGAACTCAATATTTTTGAAATCCTGATGTACAGGGAAAGCGCCAAGTCCTGCAGGTGTAGGATCAGAAGTATTTGTAACACCAGCAAAAGTAACTGATCTGATTGGTGCAATTACTGACGGTGCAGTAGAAGTGATAGGGCCACAGTGTCCAACGTTGCTGTTTGTTGTGAATGTGATCTCTTGACATCCTGTAGCATCACCTACAGTATTTGTAGCTGTTACTTTAGCATAATAAGTTGAATTTGTTGGAAGTGCTACGTTCAAGGTATTTCCGTAAACAGTTGCATTCACTACATCTGAAGCTCCAGGTGTAGTTCCAATGGTGATCTTGTAAGAGCTCGCGGTAGGAGAAGTTGTCCACGCAAGTCCATAAGTACCTCCTGGTACACTAGCTCCGCTTGTTGGAGAAGTAAATGTAGCACAAGCTGGTACTGCAGTTGCAGGCGCTTGTTTAATGATAAGGTCATCCACGTAAAGTGCTCCTACACCGGTTCCGGTTTTAGCCATCCAAGTTCCCACTGCGTAAGTTTTGTTAGGGTCAAATGTTCCAGCAGGAATTGAGCCTGTCACAGTGCCGCAAGTTGTAACAGCTGTAGCAGTCAATGGAACACCAGTTCCTAATGTCACAATTGACCATAGGTTGGATACATCATCTAACACAGCGTAAGCTGCATAAAGTGTTCCTGTAAGGTTAGCTGCTTTTTTATAACTAAAAGTAATGTCAAGTTTTTGGCCATTGTTACTTTGTCCTGTTACGTCCCCTTTTTCCAAAAGATTTGCCAGCCATCCTGTTTGTGTAACTGTTGCACTGTAGGTCAAAGATCCTGAAGTTGTAGCACTACAGTAGTTCACTGTGTTGAAACCACCGCCACCAAATTGGATCATACCGGTAGCATCGCCTTCAAAATCTTCGCTGAAATCTAGTTGAGCATTAACCCCAACACCTAGTGCCAAAAGGCAAGAGAATAGAATTTTTTTCATAATATTATAATTTTATTAAAACTGATACGAATATAGAATTAATTTTCTTTTTGGCAAAGAGTATTAACACTTAAAAGTGAAAAACCTTGTCAATAACAAAAAGAAGTTGCCTCGCTAAGAAACGAGGCAACTTCAGTATAATTAATAATTTATTTGAAATTATTTTTTGATTGCTTTGAAAGATTTAACGCTTCCGTCTTCCATTTTTAGATTTACGATATATAAACCTGCTTGTAGACTAGAAAGGTTAAGTTCTGCAGATGGAGCAAGAGATTTAACTTCTCTTCCAGAGATATCATTTACAGAAACAGATTTCACGCCTTTCACATCAGAGATTTTAAGTACATCTGTGAATGGGTTTGGATAGATGGATACATTAGATTTGTCTAGATCTGATACGGCCAATGTACCTAAACATGTAACACTTCTCGTGTGGGATGATGTCGAGTCTGTCGCTCCAATACAAGTTGAATTAGCGTGACTGTAAAATCTAACAAGTCCGGTTGTTGCTGCAGTGTAAGTCACGCTGTTTGCACCAGATGCTAAAACAACTGGAGTCGCAGCGTCAGTTGCAATTGTAATATAGTATCCTGATTTGAGTAGAATATCAAATTTGTAGCTTCTGCCTGCCACTAAACTAACAGTCGAGTATTCTCCTGCGTATGCAAAAGTTCTGCTTACTGCAGTAGTTCCGTTACAGTTGCTAGGAACAAGAGCTCCGTAAGGAGAATTATTTGCAATTGTTGTACAACCAGCAATCGGTGTTATTGTTTTAAAGCTAAATGTACTACACCCTGTAGCGCTGCCAACTGTGTTCTTTGGTACAACTCTCCAGTAGTATGTTGTATTAGCAACTGTGGTTGCTGCAATTGAAGTTCCTACTACACTTCCTAAAAGAGTTGTTGGGTTTGCAGTGGTTCCGAAATATACATCATAACTAGAAGGAGCTCCTCCTGTGGTAGGTGCTGTCCATGATAACGTTACAGAACCTGGATTAACGGATGTATTGTTGTTTGATGGAGTTGTTAATGTTGCACAATCTGGAGCTGCTGTTGCTGGCGCCGTATTGGTCACTTTGAAATCATCAAGTGATAGTGCAAATTGATCATCTGACGTACATCTGATTGCAATATGGATTGCTTGCCCCGCATATGCCGTTAGGTCATAAGCATGCTCCTTCCAAACTACATCTGCTGGTGTAGTTACAACTGGTGAGATTGCAGTGAAATCTGCGATCTCCGTTCCTGTTGTAGATACGAATACTTGAAATTTTTCAAGTCCATAAGCTGCGTTTGCTGGTTTTACCCAAAAACTAACAGCTGACGATCCAGTTGATGTTATTGAAATTTGTGGTGAAATCAACCAGTCATCATTCCAAGGAGCTGAGTCTGCATTAAAACAAACCATATTCTTTACTCCAGTTCTAGCGGAAAATCCAGCTCCAGACGCAGGGACAGTAGTTGTAGAATTAAAGACCTGAAATGATTTTGCAACTCCTGAGTTTGCAAATACAACAGGCGCTCCGCCAGAAGTTATGCCGTATGTTGTCTTAAGGTCGATGTCTCTTAGAGTCCAGCTTCCAACATCAGCGATGGCGAAATCTGTATAGCTCTCAAAGCTGTCTTCAAAAATAACTGTTGTTTGTGCACTAGCAAAAAATCCGATTGCTAAAGAACACGATAGTAAAAGTTTCTTCATAATTATTTGATATATTTTAATCAGCCAAATATAGTAAATAATGTTTAATGAAAGAGATGTTTTATTAATAAATTTTAATTTAATTTCTTAAATAAATGAATATATCATTAATTGTATTTGTCTGGTTGTAAAAAAAAATCTGCATTATATGAATAATGCAGATTTTTTTTATTGTCTTTGTGTATTTTTTTAGTTTTATTCGACATTTGCTTGTATAATTTTATAAAAACTGTTAACATGTCATCAATTCAAAAATACTTCATAATTATTTATAGAATGAATCACCTCCAAAAGATCTTCATTAATATTAATATGATGTTTCATGCTTACCACTTCCAAAACAGATTCATCTTCCGGATTTTTGATGAAGAAATTCAATTTCTGCTCGCCGTGATTCTCAATGATCTTCTCTTTAAAGAATTCAATATCAGTTTTACGCAAGGAATCCAGTGGCACTACAATGGATAAGCTACGTGCAAATCGGTCAAAGGCCTCTTTCAATTCCAAAACATCATTCACGTTGACGAAAACACGTCCGTCTTTTCCTTGAGAGAATTTGAGTTTCATAATGACAAAACGCTGAACTTCCAATTTGTCCTTCAATCGCATATAATCTCTGTCACCCAATCGGAAAGAGTAGGAGCCTGTGTAGTCCTCCAACAGGACAAAAGCCACTTTTTCCCCACTTCGGAAACCATCCGCCACACGATATTCCGTAATCAGGCCAGCAACGGTATATTCCTTTGTGTTGTCTTTTTCATTCATCTTGTCCTTCCAACTTTTCTTTTCTTCAAATAGTTCGGGCGCTTTTGGCGGAAAGGCCAGATCTTTGAAAGCTTCAACTTCGTCCAGATTCAGGAAATTGAAATTCCCTTTTGGTTCTGCTTTTTTGCCAGATTCTTCAATAATCTCATCTTCCAATCCGACTTCATCAGAAACCAAAATATCAGGAACTTCCTCATCAGGCGTATTATCGGTTTCCAAAATTGGAATCACTTCATCTAAAACAGGAATCTCATCTTTCTTCTCATCAAGAATTGCTTTTTTGGAAAGCACACCTTGCATAAATTTAAATTGATATTTGAACTCGTCCAGAGGATGCGCCGACAAATAGAATCCAATGATTTCCTTCTCTTTATTAAGTTTATGCATATTCGGCCATTCTGCGCAAGGCAAAAGTTTTGGTTGCTCGATCTGAACTTCCTCGGCAAAATCTGCAAATAGAGAATTGTCCATTTCATTTTTGCTGTCCTGGAAACTCTGTCCGTAACGCGAAAGTCTTTCGATATTCGTTTTCCCGGAAGCGTCGATGTCGAAGTATTGTCCGCGGTGATACGTGTCCAATTCGTCAAACGCTCCAGCAGTCACCAAACTTTCCGCAACCCTTTTGTTCACTTGCGAAGGCGGAATTCGCTCAAAGAAATCATAGACGTTTTTATATCTTCCGTTTTGCCTCAATGTTGCGATGGCCTCACTCGGACCTTCGCCAATTCCTTTGATAGCGCCCAATCCAAAACGAATTTGTCCTTTTTCATTAACGGAGAATTTATATTGAGATTCATTCACATCAGGTCCCAAAACATCGACACCAATAGCTTTACAATCCTCCATAAACATGGTGATGGAAGCCGTGTTATTAATGTTATTACTCATTACGCTCGCCATATATTCAGCTGGATAATTGGCTTTCAGATAAGCGGTTTGATAAGCGATCCAGGCGTAACAAGTCGAGTGGGATTTGTTGAAAGCATACTCTGCAAAGGCTTTCCAGTCATTCCAGATTTTTTCCAGTCTTTCTTCATCGAGGTTGTTTTTTCTTCCACCTTCAATGAATTTTGGGTACATTTTATTAAGGACTTCGATCTGCTTTTTACCCATCGCTTTTCTCAGAGTATCGGCTTCACCTTTCGTAAAGTTGGCCAACTTCTGAGACAGAAGCATTACCTGTTCCTGATAAACGGTGATTCCGTAAGTTTCTTCAAGATATTCTTTCGTTTCTTCGAGGTCATAGATGATTTCCTCGGTTCCGTGTTTTCTGTTAATGAAATTTGGGATATATTTAATAGGACCTGGACGATACAAGGCATTCATCGCAATCAGATCGGCGAAAACCGTTGGTTTCAGTTCACGCATATACTTCTGCATTCCGGGACTCTCGTATTGGAAGATCCCGATCGTTCTTCCTTCTTTAAATAATTGATAGGTTTTGGCGTCATCCAACGGAATTTCATCTGGGTCGATATCAACGCCGTGACGTTCTTTCACAAGTTTTACCGCATCTTTGATAATAGTCAAAGTCCTTAGTCCAAGGAAATCCATTTTCAAGAGACCCGCATTTTCCGCTACCGAGTTATCGAACTGAGAAACCAAAATGTCCGCATCTTTTGCCGCAATCGTGATCGGAACCAAATTGCTCACAGGTTCTGGCGTAATGATCACACCACAAGCGTGAATTCCCGTATTTCGGATACAGCCTTCCATTTTCTTCGCACTTTCGAGAACCGAGAATCTGGAATCATCGGAGTTTGAAAGAATGAACTTCATCTCATCCACCAATTGTTGGTCTTCCGGCTTCAGCTTGTCATATTTTGAAAGCGCTTTCGCAATATTCATTCCTGGACTTGGCGGAATCAGTTTTGCGATCATATTCGTTTCTGGAATTGACAGGTCGAGAACTCTACCAGCATCTTTTATCGCCGATTTTCCTCCCAAAACCGAATAAGTGATGATCTGCGCCACTTGTTCCTGGCCATATTTTTCAACCACCCATTTGATGACCTTATCACGTCCTTCATCATCAAAATCGATATCGATATCCGGCATCGAAACCCTTTCCGGATTCAGGAATCTCTCAAAAAGGAGATCATATTTGATCGGATCAACATTCGTGATCTTAATACAATAGGCAACTGCCGATCCTGCCGCCGATCCACGACCTGGACCAACCGAAACGCCCATATTTCGAGCTTCATTACAGAAATCCTGAACGATCAAGAAATAACCAGGATAACCGGTGTTGGCGATAACTTCCAGTTCAAAATCCAATCGTTCCTGGATTTCAGGCGTAATAACTGGGTAACGTTTATTCGCACCTTCGTAGGTCAAATGTCTGAGATAGGCCATCTCACCACGTTTTCCGCCATCAGTTTCATCTTCTGGATCGATGAATTCTTCTGGAATATCAAACTTCGGAAGCAAAACATCACGTTTCAAAGTGTAAGGTTTGAACTTAGCCAAAAACTCTTCATAAGCTTCGAAAGCGTCTGGATAATTTATAAAAGCTTGTTTTAATTCATCCTGACTTTTGATGTAATATTCGTTGGTCGTCAAACCTTTTCTCTTGCCGAAACCTTTACCAATCGGCGTTGATTGCTTTTCACCATCTTTGATGCAACCCAAAATGTCTTGGATATTCGCATCGTCTTTGTTGGTGTAATACGTTTCGTTTTGAGCTAAGATCTTGACATTATATTTATCTGCAAATTGAAGTAGAACTTCATTCAAATGCTCTTCCTCGGGCAGATTGTGATTCTGGATCTGAACATAGAAATCATCACCAAATTCCTCTTTCCACCATTGGAACAATTCTTCCCCTTTTTGTTCTCCGATATTTAAGATCGTGTTCGGAATATCGCCGTTGATTCCGGAAGTCAACGCGATCAATCCTTCTTTATATTGAGAGATCAATTCTCTGCTGATCCTCGGAACGCCAAAGTAAAATCCTTTCTGAAAACCAATGCTGGAAAGTTTGATCAAATTTTTATAACCATTGAAATCCTTTGCCAGCAAAACCATTTGCGTCCGTCTGTCCGGATCGTCTTTGGTAAATTGCTTTTGTTCGTATCGATTCGAAATGAAAAATTCGCAACCAACAATTGGGACCAATTGATCTGTAATTGGTTCTTCTTCATTGAAAGCTTCTCCTTTTTCTTCGGCTTCCTGTTTTTTAGCCAAATATTCTTTGTGCTTTTTATTTCTACCGGAATTGGTGTCTTCAACTGCAGAAACGAACTTGAACGCGCCCATCATATTGCCAATATCCACCATTCCAACGGCAGCATAATTCTCATCTGTCGCTTTTTTGATAAGGTCGTTGATATTGGTCGTCGCCGTCAAAGTGGAGAAAACGCTGTGGTTGTCGAAATTGAAGTATTTTCCAAGATCGATATCATCAATGCTGCCAACATCGGCTTGTTTTTTCTTGTTGTTAAAACTCGCAACCTGTCTTCTGATGACGATTCCGAAAGGTTTTATCGGATCTGGATTGTGTGTTTGGAATTCTTTTAATTGAGTTTCATTAATCTTCAAAACATCCGTCGGGATCACGCCGATTCTCATCATTTCGAAGAAAACCTGAGCCGTTGCATTCACATCGGCTGCGGCGTTGTGCGCTTCATCGAATTTATGGCCGTAAAGTTTCTCGTAAAGTTCCTCCAGTTTTGGCGATTTGAATTTCCCGCCTCGTCCACCAGCCAACTGACAATAATCTGTTCCCAGGATCATCGTGTCAGCTCTGGGTTTTTCCTGAAGATTATCTTTAATGTTTTTCCTGAAAAATTCTGCCCCGACGATATTGTAATCGAACTCCACATTGTGTCCGGAAACGACTCTCACATTTTCCAAAGCTTTAGAAAATTCTACTAAGATCTCTTCCAGATCTCGACCTTCTTCATTAGCGATTTTAGTCGTGATCCCGTGGATTCTCGCGGCGTTGAACGGGATGTCATAACCTTCTGGTTTGATGATGTAATCTTGGTTTTCTATCAGGTTTCCATTGTCATCGTGGATTTGCCAAGCAATCTGGACCATCCTTGGCCAGTTGTCTGAATCTGAGAGCGGTGCGTTGAAATTTTTGGGTAAACCAGTGGTTTCTGTATCGAAAACTAAGTACATCTACATTGTAATTTTGCGTAAAGTTAAGGTTTTAAACAGAGAAATAAAATGCTTTGGAAATCCGATTTTGTTAAATGTTCACAAAAAAGTTAATCCTGGTTAAATGTCATTTGCAAGCCGGAATTAAATTTATTTTTGATGAAAAATAGTCTTTGAAATTACTTCTATTCTCTTGTTTTTTACTGCTTTTTCAAACCTTTTATTCACAAAATATTAGAGGGAAAATTGTGTCAGATTCTGTTTTGGTGAATCAAGTTTTGATTGTCAATATCAATTCTCAGGAAAAAACTTATTCCAATTCCCAAGGTCAGTTTATCATTAATGCAAATCTCGGTGATGAGCTACGGTTTGTGAAAGAAGGTTACGAAAGGAAGATTTTAAAAATCATTAATACTGATGAAGTTGTCATTAATTTGATAAAATTAGTCACGGAAATCGAGGAAGTGGAAGTCAAGAAAAAGTTGTCTGGGAATCTTGATGAGGATTCTAAACTTTTCAATGAAAACAAGAAAAAAATTGCTTTGAACAATGATATAAAAGTTTACTTCAAAACGAAATCCAGTGGCGAATTAATGAAACCAAAACCTGGAGAATTTGTCCAACCAGAGAGTTCAGGTATTACTTTTGGAGAGATCAAAAACAAATGGAAACTGCCAGATCTCGTAGAATGGCTTCGAGAAAATCTCACGGATGATTACTTCATCTCATTTGGAATTGGCTTACCCGAAATCAATTCTTTCATTTATTATTCGCTTCAAAGCTTCAATACGATGACCATCTTAAAATACGGCTATTGCACTGAGGAAGATGTTGGAAATTTGAAGCTTCATTTTGAGACTTCATTCAAAAAATTCGGATAGAAATAGGTGTTTTTTTAGAAACTAATATGAAATAAGTATTTTTTATCTTTGCAAAAAGTTATAAAGATGAAAAAAGTTGTACTAAGTGTTGGAATGTTATTTTCTTTTTATTTTTCTAATGCTCAGAATCTTAAACTGAAAAATGAGTTCGCCAATCAACAAGTAGAAAATGAGAAAAAATTGGATGCTTTTTTCAGCAAGCATTCAAGATATTCCATTGCAGAAAAAGACAGCTTGAGAAGTAATCTTGCAGGTTTTGCAGGTGGAATGCCTATTTTTTTTACAACAGAAGAAACAAGAGCCAATGCAACTTCCAATGTTGATGAATTGCAAAATGGTTCTATCGCTGGTGCCGCTGCGGTCACGGGTAACGGAATCAATATCACCGTTTTTGATACCGGAAGACCTCAGGATAGCCACGAGCAAATTGGCGGACGTGCCGTTTATAAAGAGGCGCCTACAACCACTAGATACGCACACTCAACCAATGTTACAAGCGTTTTGATAGGCAATGGTCTCGCGACAGGTACTTTTAATTCTGGCGGTCAAACTTATTCAAAAGCAGATGCAAAAGGCGTTTTACCATTAGGAACGACCGAGAATTACAGTTTTTCGGCAACAGCACTTGGAACTAATTTTGAGAAATTGGTGTCCATTCCCAATATCAATATTTCAAATCATTCTTATGGAACAAACGTCGGCTGGACCTTTGTGGGAACTGCTAGTCCGCCTTTTTATCCTACAAGTGGATGGTATTGGTATGCTAATTACGACCTGAATACTTTGGATACTTATTCTGGTGCTTATCATGAGAACGATTATAATTTTGATAAGATCGTCTATGCCAATCCGCAGCAGATCATTTTCAAATCCACTGGAAATTATTATGGCGGAGGACCGACTGGAGCTGAAGCAAAATACAAATTAAAAAATGGCGCTTACGTCCCTTTTGAAGATGGTGATGTGATTCCTGCGGCCAATTGTAGTTTAGGCTACAACTGCATTGGTTTTGGTTCTTTGGCGAAGAATATCATCACTGTAGGTGCTGTGAATCAATTGACAACGCCAAACAATAAATACACGCAGGCCAGTGACGTGGTAAAGGGAAGCTTCAGTAGTGCCGGACCAAGAAAGGATGGCGCTGTGAAACCAGACCTGACGGCAGTTGGTGTTAATATGGTGATGGCAAGTTATACTGGGAATAATACGAACGTCGTCTATACATCTACCTTCGGAACCTCCTTTGCAACACCTATTGTCTCTGGAATTGCTGGTGCTTTGACACAGATCCAAAGAAATATGTCTGGTAATAGTAATTTTATCTTCAATGCAGACGAAATGAAAGTTCTTCTGACACACACGGCAAACGAAGCGGGTAGGCCAGGTCCAGATGTTTGGTATGGCTGGGGATTGGTCGATGGTAAGAAGGCTGCTCAGGTTTTGGTCAATAGATTGACAGAAGATGCTTATTTCGAAAAAGATAATTTGACGTCTGGTGTAAGCTTCAAGAAAGAAATTAAGGCAACTGGAAACGAACCTTTGAAAGTAAGTATCTCTTGGGTCGATCCTGCTATCACAGCTTTTGTTACGGATGTTGACCTTCAGCAAAATCATGCTTCAAGGATTGTAAATGACCTCGACCTGAGAGTTGTAGAAATTGGAACAGGAAATGTCTATGAGCCCTGGAAGCTGGACATTGCGGAACCAAATGCCAATGCAACCACCGGCGATAATACAGTCGACAATGTAGAGCAAATTGTCATAGAAAATCCTATATCAGATGGAATGTACAGAATAGAGGTGACAAACAAAAATACGTTGGTAAATCAAGAAGGGAACGCCGCTACGCAAGATTTTTCCTGGGTCGCAACGGGAACTAAGAAGATCACCTTGGCTTCTGATAATTTGACGAAGGAGGACATCAAGATCTATCCAACCAAGACAAAAGATATGGTGACTATTTCTGCTCCAATTGATATTGAGAGAATTGTCGTTTTTGATATGAACGGGAAATTGATTCTTGAAAATTCTAAAATTTCTAAATCTCAAACAATCGATCTGAACAGATTTCCAAATTCAGTTTATATCATTAATGTTAAAACAAAAACTGGAACGATCTCGAAGAAAATTATTAAAGAATAAGGTTTTAAAACTTAATCAAATAAAAAAGACACCAACAATTATTGGTGTCTTTCTTTTTTATAAAAATTGAAATTATATTGTAGATAATCTCAATGTATTGGTTTTTCCTCCGTTGTGAACCGGCATAGCGTTCAGGTTGATGACATAATCACCTTGCTCTACGAATCCGTAATTGTGCGTTAACATGTTCACTTGGATTACTGTTTCATCTGTAGATTTTTCCATGTCGTAATAGAAAGCTCTTACACCCCAAAGTAGGTTCAGCATCGTGATCACACGTTTGCTGTTACTAAAAACGATGATGTGAGAAGATGGTCTGTGCGCAGAGATCTGGAAAGCTGTGTAGCCAGATGAGGTCAACGTTACGATAGCTTCAGCACCTGTAGATTTGGCGATATCTACTGCAGAACGACAAACTTTATCAGTGATGAAACGCTCGTCTACACAGTTGATTTTTTCCTCGATGACGTGATTTAGTTTTGAGTAAAGGGCAGTTTTCTCGATATTCTTAACAATTTTTGCCATGTTGGTAACCACTTCTACCGGATATTTTCCTACAGAAGTTTCTCCAGAAAGCATTACTGCATCAGCACCATCCAGTACAGAGTTTGCAACGTCATTCACCTCCGCTCTTGTAGGCGTCAGGATGTTGATCATGGTTTCCATCATCTGAGTAGCGATGATCACTGGTTTTGCGTAAAGTCTTGCTTTGTTTACCAAATTCTTTTGGATCACGGGCACTTGCTCCATAGGAACTTCCACACCTAGATCGCCTCTCGCAACCATTAGACAGTCACACTCTAGCAAGATCTCATCGATGTTTTTTACACCTTCTGGTTTCTCGATCTTAGCGATGATCGGAGTTTTGGTTTTGTTGGTTGGATGTTTTGCCATCAGATCTTTCAGGTCGATGATATCCTGAGCATGACGTACAAATGACAATGCGATCCAGTCAAACTCGTGGTCCAACATGAAGTTGGCATCCTCGATATCTTTTTCTGTCAATGCAGGCAAAGAAACGTTTGTGTTAGGAAGATTCACACCTTTTTTAGAACTCAAAGGTCCACCTTGGATCGTTTTTGCTCTTACAGTGTCCAGGTTATTTGTTTCGATCACTTCGAAGACCAATTTACCATCGTCGATCAAAATTCTCTCTCCAACTTTTACGTCCTGAGGAAACTGCTGATAGGTCATGTACACTCGTGTAGCATCGCCTTCGATTTTTTCATTGGTGAAAGTTAAGATATCTCCAGGATTAAGGAAAGATCCTTCTTTCACAACACCAACTCTTAGTTTTGGTCCTTGCAGATCTCCCAGAATAGATACAGAGTAGCCATATTCTTTGTTGATCTCGCGGATGATATTCACATTCTTCAACACCAATTCGTAATCGGCATGTGAGAAGTTTATTCTAAATACATCAACACCGGCTTGGATCATTTGGATCATCGTTTCCTTGCTGGAAGATGCTGGTCCTAGTGTTGCAATGATCTTTGTTTTCTTAAGGTTTTTATTCATAATATTGAATTAATTGATAAAGCTCTTCTTCAGAGCTCAATGGATATTCTTGAATTTGGAAGACAAAATTTTCCGGGAGCAAAATTAACGAAAATTCCGCAAACATATCCGAATTAGTTAAAATGTAATCCACATCTTGGTGCAGATTTAGTAAAAATTTAATATTTGATTCATCTGAAAAAAGCTGATTCTGCAATTTCTTCTGAACGGATGACACCGAACGATTCGAAATGAAGCTATAACAGTTTTTGGATGATTGGTCGTAGGCCTGATAACGTGAAAACGAGTGGTCAAAATATTCGCCTTTGATGAGAATGTCATCAACCCTTTTGAACTTAAAAGTGTTTATATTATTGATGGTAAAAAACAATTCGTGCTCTAGGATTGGTTTTGCAAGTCTAATCAATCCGACGTTGATCTCTGATAGATCTTCTTCTAGTTTAAGATATTGTTTTTTGATGTTCAATAATGTTTTCTTTCTTACTTAAAACGTAAAATGCTCTCTGAGCTGCTTTCTCCTCTGCTTTCTTTTTGGATGTTTCCACCGCATTGGCGATTCTTTCGTTGTGAAGCCACACGTGACAACGGAAAACCGTGACTTTGTTGGGTTGGATCTCTTCGCAGGTTTCGTACTTGATCGGGATCTTTTTCTTTTGACTCCATTCCAACAGAAGACCTTTGTAGCTGATGATTTTATTTTCCAGTTTATTGATTGTAGAAGGCGTAAGAATTCTGTCTAAAACGATCTTCTTACAAAATTCATAATCAATGTCCAGATATAGCGCACCAATTAGTGCCTCCAACAGGTTTCCTGAAATATTTTCACTGAGAATTGTCTGGCTAGTATCAGCTTGTAAAAGAGAACTTAATTTTAGGTCTTCGCCCAGTTTGTTAAGGTTTTTCCTGTTCACAATTTTGGATTTCATCTGCGTGAGAAATCCTTCGTTTTCATTCGGGTAGGTTTGAAAAAGATGACAAGAAATAATGGTTCCTAAAACAGAATCCCCTAAAAACTCAAGACGTTCGTAATTTTTTTTATTCGTACTTTTTGAAGAAGATTTCAAAGAGAATGCTTCTTTAAAGATCTCAATATCGTGGATGTTGTAACCTACGATGTTTGAAATGTTTTTGCGAAAAAGAATATCTTTTTCCGAAAGTTTTTGTGCTCTGTTTCTAGGAAGGAATTTAGAAAAATAACTTTTCAACTCCATAAAAACATTTTATATTTTTTTGAAAAGAACGCAAGCGTTGTGACCTCCGAAACCAAAAGTGTTACTCATAGCGATGTTAACTTCTTTCTCAACCGCTGTGTTGAATGTGAAATTCAATCTTGGGTCGATGTTTTCATCATCAGTAAAGTGGTTGATCGTTGGTGGAACAATACCGTGGATAATTGCGTGTAATGCAGCAATGGCCTCAATGACACCGGCAGCACCCAAAAGGTGACCAGTCATAGATTTTGTAGAATTGATCTGAATGTTGAAAGCGTGTTCTCCAAATAATTTTGCGATCGCATTAGATTCTGCGATGTCTCCCAGTGGAGTAGATGTACCATGCATGTTGATATGATCTACTTCATCGGCAGTTACACCGGCATCTTCCAAGCAATTTTTCATTACCAGATAAGCGCCAAGTCCTTCAGGGTGTGGAGCTGTCATGTGATGTGCATCAGCACTCATTCCGCCACCAGCTAATTCTGCATAGATTGTTGCACCTCGTTTTTTTGCGTGTTCGTATTCTTCAAGGATGATACAGCCTGCACCTTCGCCCAATACAAATCCATCTCTGTCTTTGTCAAATGGTCTGGAAGCCGTTTTTGGATCATCGTTTCTTGTAGAAAGTGCGTGCATTGCGTTGAAACCTCCCATTCCGCTCGCTGTAACAGCCGCTTCGGATCCTCCACAAACAATGACGTCCGCTTTGCCTAAGTTGATAAGCATTTTGGCATCGATCAAAGCATTGGCAGATGAAGCACAAGCAGAAACGGTTGTGTAATTAGGCCCGTGGAAACCATATTCGATAGAAATATTTCCTGGCGTAATGTCCGCAATCATTTTTGGAATGAAGAAAGGATTGAATCTCGGAATGCCTTTGGATTCTGCAAACCCTAAAACTTCTTGTTCAAAAGTCTCCAGTCCGCCGATTCCTGATCCCCAGATCACACCAACGCGATTTTTATCGACATTGTCTTCAATAAGTCTTCCGTGAGCGATAGCTTCTCTTGCCGCAATCTGCCCAAACTGAGAATTTCTATCCATCTTTTTCGCCTCTTTTTTATCGAAATAATTAAGCGGGTCAAAGTTTTTCACCTCACTGGCGAACTTGGTTTTAAAATTAGTGGAATCAAAAAGAGTAATCGAGGCAGCGCCACTTGCTCCTATTTTAAGGCTTTCCCAGTATTCTTTAGCGTTATTTCCGATTGGTGTAATAGCGCCGAAGCCGGTTACAACTACTCTCTTTAATTCCATAAATTTTTTTTGTCTTGAATAAATATTATTTATTTACAACTTCCTCGATGTAAGCGATAGCGTGACCAACAGTTGTAATTTTCTCTGCTTGATCATCTGGAATCTGAATGTTGAATTCTTTTTCGAATTCCATGATAAGTTCAACAGTATCCAAAGAATCAGCTCCCAAATCGTTTGTGAAGCTAGCTTCTGGAGTCACTTCTGTTTCTTCAACGTCAAGCTTATCAGCGATGATAGCTTTTACTCTTGATGCAATGTCTGACATAGTATTTTATTTTTAATTATGTTAATTTGGTGCAAATATATAAAAAATCAAATCATTTCAATTTTTTTTTAGTTTTTTAGATGCTTTCTAAATCTATTCTTTTTATAATCAAATCTTTAGATTTACTCTCGATGGAGTAGATAAATTTTGTTTATTTTTGCTTCTTATTACTAATGATATTATGGAACACATTCCTGACAATGATGATGATCTGTTTACAGGAAAAGATCACACGCCTCTCAGACCAGACGCTTTTGATCTGAAACCGGAAGAAAAAATAAAGAAGATAGAAGGCTTATTTGGCGAGATCATGGAAACATTAGGTCTCGATATGACCGATGATTCCCTGAAAGATTCTCCAAAGCGTGTGGCGAAAATGTACGTGAATGAGATCTTTGGAGGTTTGCTTCCGGAAAATAAACCTGGGATTTCTACATTCAAAAATCAATATAAGTACAGACAGATGTTGGTGGAGAAAGATATCACAGTCTATTCTTTCTGCGAGCATCATTTCTTGCCCATCATTGGAAAAGCACACGTTGCTTATATTTCAAGTGGTGAAGTGATCGGTTTGTCTAAAATCAATAGGATTGTAGATTATTATGCCAAACGCCCGCAAGTTCAGGAACGATTGACGATGCAGATCGTTGACGCCTTGAAAGAAGCTTTAGGAACCAATAATGTCGCGTGTATCATCGATGCAAAACATCTTTGCGTGAATTGTCGTGGGATAAAAGACACCGCAAGTTCTACGATCACAGCAGAATTGAGTGGGATTTTCAGAACGAATCCAATTACGAGACAGGAATTTCTACATTATGTAGGAAGTCACGCGAAATTTGATTGATAATGGACAGGAAAAGATTTTTGATTGAATGTTGGGCTAGATTTTTAAAACCATTCTTAATTTTGGTTTTTCTTGTTTTCTTTGTTTTCAATTTCACTCAATTATCACAAATTGGAGAAGGGCTGTCTTTGTTGTTTCTAATATTTTTTATTATTGCGATTATTAGTGTGCTTTTCCAATTAATTATATGCAGTATTAAAAATAGCTTACCAGAGAAATTTGTTAAATCCGTAGATACTATCTATCAAAAATTGATTTTGGTTTCTCCTGTTTTGATTACAATTTTTTTAATTGTAGAATGGGTTAATAAATCGCCACTCGAGAAAATTATATTAATTCTACTTTTAGCAATCTTAATTTATGACACTTATTTTAAGAGAAAACATTTGAGAAATGATAAAATATAAAAAACTGACGCATCAAATTTTCATCACAACAATTATTTGTTGTTGAAGTTTTGTGTCAATATTTAAATCATTTATCAATTATAATTTATCATTCATAATACAATGCAACTAAAAATATACAACTCGCTTTCAGGCGAAAAAGAAGTTTTCAAACCCATATTAGAAGGTAATATCGGGATGTACGTTTGTGGACCGACGGTTTACAGCAATGTGCATTTGGGGAATGTGAGAACTTTTTTGTCATTCGATTTTATTTACAGAAGCCTTCAGTTTCTGGGTTATAAGGTTCGATATGTCAGAAATATCACGGATGCCGGACATTTGACGGACGATGGCGATATCAATAACGACAGATTCATCAAGCAATCCAGATTGGAAAAATTGGAGCCTATGGAAATCGTACAAAAATATACGGTCGATTTTCACGAGGTTTTGAAGAAATTCAACTTGCTTCCGCCAACGATTGAACCGACTGCAACGGGTCACATCATCGAACAATTGGAACTTGCGAAAGATCTGATTGAAAAAGGTTTTGCGTACGAAAGCAATGGTTCCGTTTACTTCGATGTTTTGGAGTATAATGCAAGAGGACTTAATTACGGCGAACTTTCCAGAAGAAACATCGAAGAATTATTCGCCAACACAAGAGATTTGGATGGGCAATTTGAAAAGAAAAATCCACAAGATTTCGCCCTTTGGAAAAAAGCTTCGCCGGAACATATTATGAAATGGCCATCGCCTTGGGGAGAAGGTTTCCCTGGCTGGCACTTGGAATGTACGGCGATGAGCACTAAATATTTGGGCGACCAATTCGATATTCACGGTGGTGGAATGGACTTGAAATTCCCGCACCACGAATGTGAAATCGCTCAAGGAAAAGCTTGCAACGGCGTAGAACCTGTGAAATATTGGATGCACGCCAATATGCTGACAATGAATGGACAGAGAATGAGCAAGTCCACAGGAAATTACATTCTTCCAATGGAATTGATCACTGGGAATAATGATTTCTTCGAGAAAGCGTTTCATCCAAGTGTATTGAGATTCTGTTTCTTGCAGGCGCATTACAGAAGTGTTTTGGATATTTCCAATGACGCAATGTTGGCGAGTGAAAAAGGTTTCAACAGATTGATGGAAGCTGTTAAAATCCTTAATACACAAGTTCCGACAGAAGGTGTAGAAGTATCTTCTTTCGATTATAAAGCTTGGAAAGAGAAAGTGTTGGAAGCTTTGTCAGACGATTTCAACAGTCCGATTTTGATTTCCCATTTGTTCGAGGCGGTGAAGTTTATTTCAGCTTCGAAGCTTGGAAAAGAAAGCATTTCGACCAATGATTATGAAGATTTGAAACAATTTTTAAACGCGATTGTTTTTGATGTTTTAGGATTACAAATGATTGAAGAATCAAACAATGATAAGCTTGATCAGACTTTGCAAGTTTTGATCGATTTGAGAAATCAAGCAAGAAAATCTAAAAATTGGGATTTGTCTGACCAGATCCGCGATCAGCTTCTGGAAAAAGGAATCGAGTTGAAAGATGGAAGAGAAGGAACCACTTATCAATTATTATAAAATAAGAATCAAAACATAAATTCTTAAATATTTAGAAATACGGTTAACGAAAGTTAAACCGTATTTTTATTTTACCAGAGTGCTTTACTTTTGGACAAACAATAGCTTTTGAAAATACTTTTACAACTTATTTTTATCACTTTGTCAGGATTTATATTCTCGCAGAACATTTCAGGAAACGTAATGTCAGAAGACGATATTTTGATTCCAAGAGTTTTAATCGTGAATATGACCACCGACGAGAAAACCTACAGCGATGCTTATGGCAATTTCGTCATCAATGGAAAAGTGGGCGATGAGATCCGGTTTGCCAAGGAAAATTTTAAATTGGGAAAGATGACCGTCAGTTCCAATGATTTTCGGACCATTAAGCTGGAAAGAATGCCTCAGGAAATAGAGGAAGTGAAAATCATTAATAAGAATCTCGCCAAATCTAAGGAGGAAGAACTCAGAAACTCGATAGGACTTCCCAAAGGTCCAGACAAGCCAAGAGAAAAGCCAGCCGAAGCCGTAGATGATATTTTGATGCCATTGCTCAGAATTCCACCAGCTATCAAAATTCAGGCGATCTATGATGTCCTCAGTGGAAAATCCAGACGATTGAAAAGGCTCTATAAATATGAAGATCTACAGGAAGGTCTGGCTTGGACGCAGAATAATATCGACCCAGAATATTTTGCACAAGCAGGAATACCACCCGAAAAACTCACTGATTTTTTGATGTTCGCACTGCGAGACGAAAAGGTTTTGATGTACATGAAAGCGAAAAATGTAGGCGGAATCACGATTTCACTAGACAATAATATTAAGGCTTATTTGGAAAGAATTGCGGAAAAATGATTTTTTTGATGGAATATTATTTATAATTCAATAAATCATTAAATTGCATCCATATTAATAGACCTTAATAATGAAACTATACTTTAGTGTTAACTTCGGAACAAAAGTTGGCGAGCGACTCGTTTTGCGCCTGTACGACGAGAAAAATGAACATCGCGACCACCAACTGAACTACTCCGAAAATAACAACTGGACCACAGAAATTGACTATTTTTCTAAAACAATTCAGTACAAATATCTTTTGGTGAGCGAACAAGGTGATATTTTGGATGAAGAAATCCCGACTCACAATCTCAATTTACCAAACAGCTTCAAAGAATTTGTGATCTTTGACCAATGGAATCTTAAAAATTTCCCAGAAAATTATTTGACCAACAAAATTCTTCACAACCGTTTGCAAGGTTTCAAACCTGAGAAACTGTCGGTCGTCAAAAAACAAACCCATCTTTTCCGAATAGAAGCGCCACTTTATCATCCGAACTGGACATTGGTGTTGATCGGAAATGTGGATGTCTTGGGAAATTGGAACGGTGAAAGATCAGTAGAGCTTAAACAAACCGATTATGGGATTTGGGAAGTTGGCGTTGAAATTCCGACGCACCAAACTGTTCTCTACAAATACGCGATCAAAAACAAGAATACGGGACAATTAATTTATATAGAACCAGGCGAGAACCGCTGGGTTTTCGGAAATCCGACCAAGGATATTTTGTACGTGAAAGCGGACCATTATTTCAAATTTAATAATGAAACGCTTTGGCATTCTGCAGGTGTTGCAGTTCCTGTCTTCGCTTTGAGAACAGAAGATGGTTTCGGAGTTGGTGAGTTTTCTGATATCAAAAAATTAGGCGATTGGGCCAATGATGCAAAGCTTTCCGTGATTCAGATCTTGCCGATCAATGATACGACGGCGAATTATACTTGGACCGATTCTTATCCGTACGCGGCGATCTCGGTTTACGCACTTCACCCGCAATATCTTTCGGTTGAGAAGTTGGAATATGCTTTACCGAAAAAGTTAGTAAAAGAATATCAAGATAAAAAAGCTGAATTAAATGCTTTGAGTTTAATCGATTACGAGCAAATGATCTTCGGAAAATGGAAGTTTGCAAATGCTATTTTCGAGGAAAATCAAGAAGCGATTTTGAAGGATAGAAACTTCAAGAAATTCATTAAGGATAACGAAGAATGGCTGATGCCTTATTCCGCATTTTGTGTTTTGAGAGACAAATACAAAACACCAAATTTCAACGATTGGAAAACCCATAAGAAATTTGTTGCGGGAAAAGTGGCGACGCTTTATGCGCCTAAACATAAGGACTATGCAACCATTATGCTTCATGCTTGGGTTCAATATCAGTTGCATTTGCAATTGCAGGACGCAGTGGAATATTTGCATCAACTAGGACTTTCGGTGAAGGGTGATCTTCCAATTGGGATTTACAGATATTCCGTAGAAGCTTGGACAGAACCAGAACTTTTCGGGATGGATTTCCAAGCTGGAGCACCGCCAGATCAGTTCTCCGATCTAGGTCAAAACTGGGAATTCCCGACCTATAATTGGGAAGTGATGAAAGCTGATGATTATCAATGGTGGAAGAAACGTTTCAAAGTTTTGGAACAATATTTTGATGCGATGAGAATCGACCATATTCTTGGATTCTTTAGAATTTGGAGAATGCCGATCTCTGCGACACAAGGTTTGTTAGGATATTTTTATCCAGCTGTTCCTGTAACAGAGAGAGAGTTTTCTGACAGACAGATTCCTTTCAATTATGATCGTTACATCAAACCATTTGTGAATGAACCAATTCTTTGGGAGACATTTGGCGAATCGAAAGAGAAAATTCAAAATCATTTCTTTGATCATCAGAATGGAAATTTCACCTTCAAACCAGAATTTGATACACAAAGAAAATTAACCGATTACTTCAAAAAAGAATCGTGGGATTGGGCAGAAGAAAAATTGATCTCTTTGGCCGGAAATGTTTTATTCTTGACCGAAGAAACTGAGAACGGAATTGTTTATCATCCAAGATTCAATATCGCTAAAACGACATCTTACAAGTATTTGCCAGATTGGGAAAAAGCGAAGTTGAGCGATGTTTACAATGATTACTTCTTCAAACGTCAGGACGGTCTTTGGTACCAGAAAGCGATGGAAAAATTGCCAGCTTTACTCAATTCGACTACGATGTTGATCTGTGGTGAAGATCTTGGTTTGGTTCCAGATTCTGTACCTGTGGTGATGGATAAGTTGGCAATCACCGCTTTGAAAGTGCAAAGAATGCCATCCGATAATATTCCGTTCTACGACCCGAAAAATGCAAGTTATTTGAATGTAGTAACAGCTTCTTCCCACGACAGTTCTACCTTGAGACAATGGTGGCACGAGGACAGAAACCTGACTCAGAAATATTTCAACCAACAATTGGGACAATATGGAACTGCGCCTTGGGATTTGACGCCGGACTTGTCAGAGATGATTATGAAACAACATCTTTTCACAGAAGCGATGTTGGCGATTTTCCCAATTCAGGAATTTTTGGCGACAGATGATGACTTGATGAATCCAAATATGGACGAAGAAAGAATCAACAATCCTGCTGTTTTCCCACATTACTGGCGTTACAGAATGCATTTGAAATTGGAAGATTTGAAAGAGCAAACAGACTTCAATCAGAAAATTGCTGGCTGGATAGAAGCAAGCGGACGAGATTAAAATCATTAAAATAAATTATTAAAAGCCCTTCATGGTTTCAAACTTTGAAGGGCTTTTCATTTTCTGATAAAAAATAATATCATTGATTATCAATCATTAATCTAAAATTTATCATCGTTTTTAGAAATATTAATTCGGCAGACTTTAACTTTTATTCCTATCCAATATCCAAAAGATAGAAAGTTTCATTAGAGAAAATGAATTTTCACAATAAATAAAATTTAAAGAAATGAAAAAGATATTTTTTACCCTAGCTATAATTTTTGGAGGATTGATCTCTGCCCAAGATTATTACGATACTTATCCAAACGAATACAACGGATACGAGTATTACGATAACTCTTATGATTATCATGAGGACTATTATTACAATTATCCAACAGATTACTATCCAGACCAATATTACCAAGGTTATTACAATGACTATAGACAATCGGTTGTCAATGTGAATTGGGACCAGTTCTTTTTTCAAAACCGTTTGAGTCCGTTCCAAATACAGCAAATTATGATGTTGAATAACAGATTTGCTTCTTACAACGCCTGGAACTCCTACTATAGATGGAATCCGGACAGATGGTACTACGACAGATTCTATGCTTTGCAAAATATCTTGGGACCAAGGATTTTCGTAGTTTATCAAAATGTTTACTTCCGAGGCGCAAGTCCATTTGTGTTCTACAGAAATAGAAACGTGAATTTCTATGCGAGAAGATATCCAGTAAGACCAGTTTACAGAAATGTGAATATTAATGTTTACAAGGTCAACAGAGGGAATTTCAAGGAAGGCTTCAGAAATGATGGAAGAAATCAAAATATGATCAAGCCAAACAGAAATGAAGGAATACGTAACGAAAGCATAAGAAGTGGAGCGAATGGAAATAACATCGGTGGAATCAGAAATTCACAAAATGGCGTCGTGCGAAACAATGAGAATAATGGTGTCCGAAACCAAGGTAACATTAGAGGATATAGCACGGGCGGAATAAAAAGTGAAAACATCAGAACGCAATCTGCTCCAGCGACTAGAAATGAAGGAACGAGAGGTCAGAATAACGGAATCAGACAAAATCAGAAAACGGAGAGAAAGATAGAAAGCAGAGGAAATCAGAAAAATGCTTCTCCGAGATCTGAAAGTGGCGGTAGAAATTCTGGAATGAGATTTACTTCAAGATAAATTTTAACAAACTTTATCATTTGAATTTTTAACCTGGATTAAAAATTGACATCAAACTAATAGATTGATAAAAATCAATACATTATCAAATATTAAATCAATATGAAAAAATTAATTTTAAGCGCAGCATTTCTTGGATTAGGAGTTTTTGGATTTGCTCAACAGACCACTAAAGCAGATCATTCTCAAAAGAAAGCGGAACATTTGCAAAAAATGAAAGCGGAGCTAAATCTAACTGATGCTCAAGTAGCGCAATTGACCGCCTTACACGAAGCAAAAGCGGCAGATAGAAAAGCTGACTTTGATGCTAAAAAAGGTGATAGAATGCAGAAGATGAAACAGAATGAAGCAGAGATGCAAAAGATCTTGACACCTGAGCAGTATAAAAAATACCAAGAGTTGAAAGCTAAGAAAATGGCTGAGAGAAAGGAAAATTTCCAAGCCAGAAAAAAGGCTGATGGAGTAACAGTGAAATAAGTTTTTAGTTAGTGATTAATTTCAGAGAGAGTCGTTATTTTGTAACGGCTCTTTTTTTTATATTTGGCTCCTAAAGTTAAAATTTCATAAAAAAATAAATAAAGTTATGGTTTCAGAGAAAATTGTTACACTTGTCAACGAGCAAATAACAAAAGAGCAATACGCAGCACAATTATATCTATCGATGAGCGCATGGTTTTATGCACAAGATCTGGAAGGTATCGGCAATTATTTCCGAGTGCAATCCAAGGAAGAATTGATGCACGCGGATAAGATGTTCGATTATGTGAATGATATTGGAGGAAAGATCATTTTGAATGAGGTTCCAAAACCACCACACGAATTTGCCAATGCGCAGGAGATTTTCGAAAAAGCATTGGATCATGAGAGATTGGTGACAAAAAGCATCTTCAACATCGTGAAGGCTGCGAATGACGAAAGCGATTTTGCGACGACAAGTTTCTTGCAATGGTTCATCAATGAGCAAGTGGAAGAAGAGTCCAGTGCATCATTGTTAGTTTCCAAGATCAGAATGGTGAAGGACAATCCGTCCGCACTATATCTCTTTGACCAGGAGTTGGCCCAAAGGGTTTTTGTTCCGGCAGCGAACTAATCTCTTTTTGAATCGATGAAAAAACTAATAACCCTCTTTGTGTTGGTGTCTGTCAAGATGCTTTCACAAAACTATAGTGTCACAGAGATACCAAAAGAACTTTTAACAGACGCAAATGTTGTCATCAGAAATTATGACCAGAAAACGGTTGTGAGCTCCGTAAGCCAGGTCGAGACTCATTTTACAAGAGCTATGACGATCATGACCAAAGCTGGCGATGACTACGGCGTTTTGAAAATCCCTTACGACAAGACCAATAAGGTGAGTGATATCAAGGTGAGAACCTTTGATGCATTGGGGAAATTATCAAAGACCTATTCGAAGAAAGATTTTTCGGATTTTTCTTCCTCAGAAGGTTTCGAGCTGTACACAGAGTCCAGGATGTTGTACTTGAAGATCATTTCTACCAGTTATCCTTACACCATTGAGCTTACTTATGATGGAGATTCTTCTGACACAGCATTTTTGAATCCATTTTTTACCTTCTACGGTTACAATGTGGCGATTCAAAATTCTTCCTACAGTTTTACAAACACGTCTGGGATCAAACTAAGACGTAAGATCAAAAACACAGATTTTGGTCAGATCCAGTTAGAAGGTGATGAGAATAATTTTTCCCTCTCTTATAATAATGTTCCTGCATTCGTAGAGGAAAAGTATGCGCCAAATCCTGTTACATTGATGCCAAAGGCAGAATTTGCTTTGGATAATTTTACACTCAAGGGCAAACGAGGCGATATGTCCAATTGGCAAAATTTTGGAAAATGGTACAACGATATCTTGGAACCTGTTTCTGTGATCACGCCAGAACTACAGCAGGAAGTGAATGCGCTCAATCTGAAAGGAACTACAGAAGAAAAAGTGAAGACCATTTACCAATATATGCAAAACAAAACGAGATATGTTTTCGTTGCATTGGGAATTGGTGGCTGGCAGCCGATGTTGGCAGAAGATGTTAGGAAAAAGAGCTACGGCGATTGCAAAGCGCTTACAAATTACATGAGAGTGCTATTGAAAGCCGCTGGAATCCCATCTTACTATTCCGTGATCTACATGGATGATACGCCGAAACTTTTCGATAAGGATTTCCCAAGAATGGATGGCAACCATGTGATCTTATGCGTGCCGACAGAGACCGGAAATATATGGCTGGAGAATACCTCTCAGAGAATGGCATACAACCATTTGAGTTATCGTACCACGGATAGAAACGTTCTCATGATCAAAGATGGTACTGCAGAAATTGTAGACACACCAAAATCCATCACAGAGAACAATAAGGAGATCCTTAGGGTAAAAGCCAATATCTCTGCAGATCATAATTTGGATGTGACGTCTAAATTTTCCTACTCAGGAGGTTTGTACGATATGTCTATGTCGCTGTTGTCGCTGACGCCTGTAGAGCAAAAGGATGCTTTGAAGCACCGTTATGACAATTTGCAACTCTCGAGCATCGATATTCAGAATATGAACAATGACAGAGATCAAGGGAATATTAATTTTGATCTGAACTTTAAGGCTTCCAATTATTCCAAGTCACTGGGTTCGGATATCTACTTCAGAGCTATTCCTTTCATCGATTCGGATTTTTATCTGGAAAATGCTGATAGAAAGATGCCAATCGAGATTCCTTTCGGTTTTACAGATGATTATGAGATCGAATATACAATTCCTGATACACACAAGTTCTCCGAGACCATCGCGCCTGTGAAAATTGACTCGGAGTTTGGAAGTTTCTCTATGGAGTTCATTCCTCAAGACAAAAAATTATTGGTGAGAAGAAAATTCATGCTGAAAAAAGGAATTTTCTCGGCAGATAAAATTTCGGATTACATCAACTTCAGAAAAAAAACCAATAAGATCGACCATACCAAAATTCTAATAACCAAACTATAATGCAAACAATGAAAACAAAAATTTTACAATTGATACTGACTTGTATTGTCTTGCCAATATTTGGGCAATACAAGTTTCTAGAACTTCCAAAGCTGGATGTCGAAGATCTAAAGCTTACATCATATTCCAAAAATCCTTCCGAACCTGCAGAGGTCCTTTACAAGACATTCCATTATTATATCACAGATGGAGAATTGCATTTGGATGTCATCAGCAGAGTAAAGATCTACAAGAAAGATGATGCAAAAAAGTTCCTGGAAGAGGAGATCTATACCTATCAAAGTAAAAACAGGAATGAAGAAAAAATCACGTCTCTGAAGGTCAATACCTATAATCTTGAAAACGGAAAGATAGCAGCTACATCAGTTGATAAGAATTCCAAATATAAATCCAAAGAAAACAACAACTATTCGGTAACCAAGTTTGCTTTCGAAAACGTCAAAGATGGTTCTATAGTAGAGTACAAGTATTCTGTTTTATCTCCATTCTTGTACGTCATTCCCAAAGTCATGATAGAGGATGAGGTTCCGATCAGACATTTCGAGTATGTTTTTGATGTACCAAAATATTTTGGATATAATGTCAACTACAAAGGAGAGCTCAAGCCTTTCAAACAAGAAGTGGCAGAGAAGATGCTCTACGGTGCAGACTATAAAACGTACCGATTTGCTTACAAAGATATTGCTGCATATAAAGATGAGAAATATGTGAATAACATAGACAATTACAGAACTTCACTTAGGTTTGAGCTCAACTCTACCAATTTTCCTATCACTGGCGGAGGTCAGGCTTATGACAGCAGAACCGGAGCGATCAATGATACCAGAATGCAGGGCGGTTTCAAGTCTTATGGCGTTACATGGCAAGATATCAGAAAACAAATTTATGAAGATGAAAATTTTGGTGATGAGCTGAAAAGATCAAGTCTCGTAAAAGATCTACTTCCGGAAGAAATCAGATCAATCAAAAACGATGAGCAAAGAGCGGCCGCTGTCTTGAAATTTGCACAAAGCAAATACAGCTGGAATGGAGAATATGCTGCATTTACAGATAAAGGACTTAGAAATCTAATCAGTACAAGATCCGGAAACTCGGCAGAGATCAATTTGTTATTGATTTTATTGATGAGAAATGCAGACCTCAATGCGGAGCCTGTGCTACTTTCCACTGTTGGTAGAGGTATTTTGACAGGATATTCCCCAAGTCTCGGGATGCTGAATTACGTTTTGGCATCAATAGATTTCAACGGGAAGTTTACGCTTTATGATGCAACTTCCAAGATGACATCACCAAATATCATTCGTCCTGCGGCGCTTAATTATTATGGATTTGTGATGACCAAGACCGAAGCTAAACAGATCAATATTTTGTGCCCGGAGAAAAGTGTGACCTACCTCACTGTAGATGCAAAACTGAATCCAGATGGAACCTTTGCCGGTAATTTTTCTGATAGAGATACGATGCTCTATGCGATGATGAACAATGAAAGCTACGATAAAGATAAAACCGAATACCAAAAGGAAAATTATAAAGAACGATACAAATTCCCCTACAGCAATATGAAATCTGGAGTTACAGAAAAAGGTGATTTTGAAACCAGTTTCGACTTTGATTCGGATACGTTCGCAGATGGGATTGGTAATAAATTGGTGTTCAATCCATTGTTGTTCTTGTACAACAAATCGCATGAGTTCGATCAGACAGACGAGAGACGTTCCCCAATCGAACTTTACACCGGTTATGACAAGCTTAAAAAAGTCACAATCACTTTACCAGATGGCTACACTTTCGAAAATGTGCCGAAGTCCAAAAAGTTCCGAACCGAGGACAATGCGATACAGTACGTTTACAAAGTAACTCAGGAAGGAAATAAACTGACGGTAGAAACCACCACAACCGTTGAAGACCCAGTTTACCCGAAAGAATATTATCCAGCTTTCAAGCAGATCTTTGATAATATTACGAAGATGGAAGGCCAAGTTGTAACGGCCGTTAAGAAATAGAAAAATCCCAGGAACACTTCCTGGATTTTTTTTCTTCAAAAAATAAGATGCAACAGATTAACTATAAAAACCAATGAAAACAAAAATTCTACAATTATTGCTAGCTGTCGTTTTTTTACCAATTTTCGGGCAGTACAAGTTTCTGGATATTCCAAAGCTCGATAATGCAGATCTGAAAACGAGTAAATACGAAAAAAATCCAACGGAAGCCGCTGAGGTCCTTTACAAGTCCTATCATTATTATATTGTTGATGGAGAGCTCAAATTGGATGTTGTGAGCCGCGTGAAGATCTATATAAAAGACCACGCCGAAAAATTTCTGAATCAGGAAATCTACACGTATGATGGCAAAAATAACAAATCAGAAAAAGTCTCTTCTCTCAAAGTGGTAACTTATAATCTTGTGAATGATAAAGTAGAAACGACATCTGTAGAGAAAAATTCCAAGTACAAATCCAAAGAGTCTAAAAATTACACCGTCACCAAGTTTGCCTTCGAAAATGTGAAAGACGGTTCTGTTGTAGAATATAGATATTCCGTGCATTCACCCTATTTTTGGGCCGTAGATAAAGTTACGGTCGAGGATGTCGTACCAATACGCCGCTTCGAGTACGTTCTGGATTTCCCCAAATACTTAGGATTTAATATAGACTACAAGGGTAGCCTTAAGCCAAAGAACAAAGATGATAAAGATAAAAACATCTATGGAGGCGAGTACTTTACGTACCGCTTTGGTTATGATGATATTGCACCTTATAGAGATGAGAAGTATGTTCATAACATAGATAACTACAGAACATCCATCAGAGCAGAACTCAATTCTTCGGACATAACAATGGTGGGAAATCCATACGAATCCAATAAGGGTGGTTTTAAATCTTATGCAGTCACTTGGAAAGATATCTCCAAACAACTCTATGAATCAGATTATTTCGGAGAACAACTTAAGAGAAGATCTCTCGTGAAAGAACTTCTTCCGGTCGATATCAAAAATATAGAATCTCCGGAGGCAAAAGCGGCTGCAGTTCTCAAATTCGTTCAGAAGAATTATAATTGGAACGGCTATTATACCGTTGGAACGGAAGATGGGAAAGGTATCAAAGATCTGGTAGAAACTAAAGTTGGGACGTCTGGAGAGATCAATTTGTTGCTGATCATGCTCATGAGAAGTGCAGGTCTGGATGCTCAGCCTGTCGTGCTAGCTACGATTGGAAGAGGTCTCTTGATGGATCATTCACCATCGCTTAACCAATTGAACTATACGGTAGCATTTTTGGAAATCGATAAAAAAACCATTTTGTATGACGCCAGTTCAAAGCTTTCTATTCCCAATCTGATCCGTCCAACAGCTTTCAATTACAACGGCTATCTTATGACAGAGAAAGGTGCCCAGAAATTAAATGTCTTATGCCCTGGCAAAAGCACAACATATCTCAATGTGAATGCTCATTTAAATCCCGACGGAACTGTAGTCGGTTCATTTTCAGACAAAGACACAATGTTGTATGCGATGATGAACAATGAAAAATATGAAGAGGACAAAGCGGCCTATCAAAAAGAATCTTACAAAGACCGCTATGCTTTTCCCTTCACCAACATCAAAACCGAATTGCTGGAGGATAATGCCTTTCAGACCAGTTTCGATTTCGATTCTGACTCTTTTGTTGATGGAATTGGTAATAAATTGGTCTTCAATCCATTGTTGTTTTTGTACAACAAATCGCATGAGTTCGATCAGACAGATGAGAGGCGTTCCCCAATCGAACTGTACACAGGTTACGACAAAATCAAAAAAGTGACGATTACTCTGCCTGATGGATACGCTTTCGAAAACGTTCCGAAATCCAAAAAATTCAGAACAGAGGACAATGCAATTCAATACGTTTACAAAGTGACTCAAGAAGGAAATAAACTGACTGTAGAAACCACAACAACAGTTGAAGACCCAGTTTATCCGAAAGAATATTATCCAGCATTCAAACAGATTTTTGATAATATCACAAAAATGGAAGGCCAGGTTGTAACCGCTGTTAAGAAATAAAAATGCAAATCCCGAGAATCATTTCTCGGGGTTTTTTTTGTCTATAATCTCTTAGTCTCTCGTCTCCAAGTCTCTCATCTCCAAGTCTCCCATCTCCAAATCTAAATATAAATCACATCCGTCTTCATAACCTTTTCCCCAAACTGCTCTAATTTTTCCTGATAAAGTGCCACTTGTTTTTGGTCTTTCTCCTTCTCGCTTCCCGTTTTGAAATCCACAATGATGAAACCATCTTTTGTCTTAATCAATCTGTCCGGACGATAAGTTTTCGACGTTCCATCTTCCACAGAAAGCATATCTCGTTCATTGATGATGGTCAGATTTTCTTCGAAATAGGAAGCGTAATTGTTATCATTAATGATATTCTCAATACGTTCCAAAATCGAAGTTTTCTCATCGTTCGTGATGGTGCCTTCCAAAACGTAAGAATTTAGAACTTTCAGCACATCTTTTTTTGTTTTGATTTTTGATAGGATTTCGTGGGTGAAAATTCCCATTCGAACGTGTTCCACCCGGTTTTGATAACTTTTGGATGAGGTCGCAATTTCAATATTCGAAGCTTTCTCGGTTTTCTGAGAAATCGAATTGATATTTTCGGATTGATACTCTTTTTTCTCCTTGCGTTTTTGTTTTTTTAATGATTCCGTTGAGACTCCATAAACATCAAATGAATCTAATAATTCACCATTTTCCACAGGCTGAAATTGACTTGCAAAATCAAATAATTCCAGATGATTAGCAGATTTATTCGGCTTTTCCAGATAGAAAAAAAGTTGTTCCACAGGTCTTGTCGTCGCCACATATTGAATGCAAAAACGGTCGATTTTGTTTCGGTAAGAATTAATCAAATTAAAACCCGCCAATTCCTCATCATATCGTTCTAGTTCGGGCGAAAATTGGTTTAAAATCACTGTTTTCAGTTCATCTTCGCTTCCCAAATCAAACCATTCCGAGAATTTGCCGTCGTTATTTTTATTTTCCATAGGAATGAAAACGATGGGGAATTCCAGGCCTTTCGCTTTGTGAATCGTCATAATCTGAATCGCATCCACATTTTCACTCGCCTGAATACTGATTTTTGAAGCTTCATCATCCCAATATTTCAGGAATTCTTTCAGCGTTGCACCCGTATTTTGCGTGTAATTGTGAAGCATTTCAAGGAAATTCAACAGGAAATCAGTTTCCTTATTTTCAATCGAAAATTCGTGAACGTAATATTCAATGAAATTATAAAGATTAAGTTGCGGAATGTCTTTCTGAATCAGCGTTACCTTATATTTTTCATTAATGAAATCTTCAATGTCTTTCTTATTATCAAACTTCAAAATTTCTTTAATTTCCGAAGTAAAATCTGTCATTGTAATTCTTCCCGAAACATTCAGAAAGTACATCATTTTAACCAAGAATTGACGGTTTTTCGGAACCAGATTCCATTTCAAAAATTCAATCAAAGCTTTGAGGGTAAAGGCCAAATCGAGTGTCAAACCTTTCTCGGAAATCGTTTTGATGTAAGTTTCCTTTCCTTTGTAATTGACTTTCAAATTTCCCAAAAGCTGAGAATAATTAAAAATATCCGAATTTCCCCTACAAAGAATCGTGATATCCGAAAAATCAAAACCATTGTCCAAACTTTCCTGAATGTCATTCTGCATTTTCGCCACCGTTTCATCGTAAAAAACGTTCTTGGTCGAGTTTTCCAAAAGATGGATTTTCACTCGACCTTCCAATTTGGATTTTGATTCCTGCAAAGCGTTTTCGCCGAAGATTTTCTGATGCTCATCATTCAAATCGCCGGACATAAAATCGTACAGTTTATTATTAAAATCGACAATATTCTTCGCGCTTCGCCAGTTGAAACCAAGATTCTCAGCCGTTGCAAATTTGGGTGTGATTTCTTTTTTATTAATGATGTTGAGCATCAACTCACTTTCGCCACCACGAAATCTGTAGATGCTTTGTTTCGGGTCGCCAACGATGGTGAAACTCGTGTCGTCCGACGTGATGCTGTTGTCCCGAAGCGGAAGAAAATTCTGCCATTGCATCGTAGAAGTATCCTGAAATTCATCAAAGAAATAATGCTGAAATTGCGTCCCAACTTTCTCATAAATAAATGCCGAAGGTTCATTCCGAAGATTTTCATTAATCAAAATATTGAACTTCGAAAGCAAAACCAAATCGTTCTCTTCCTCAATTTCCAGTAGTTTTTTCTGAATATCGGCGTTTACTTTCAATGGTAAAATCGCTTGAAGAACTTTTTCTTTTTTTTGAGAATTAATGTACAAATCAATAATTTCTCTTCGCCAAGAAATTAGTTGAGGTAAAATATCCTGAATCTCTGCTTGCTTGTGTTTTCCTTTTGTGGAAGCGCCTTTCAGAAACGTTTCAATTTTCGAATCTTCGGAAGTTGTTGGGAACGGAAATTTTTTATCCTTGGTTTTATGAAACTCGAGAATGTTGACAAAAAATCCACCGATTCCACTTTTTCCACTCGCAAAATCCTCAATCTCAATATCTTTACTTTTAATTAATTCCAAAGCTCGTTTTGCAATTTCGAGCGATTCAGATTTTAGATTTTTAATGGTTTCTCTAAGTTCATTTTTCTTGTTTTCATAAGCTTCCCATTCGAAATCTTTGTTGTCCTGCAAAGGTTTGTAGTGCACATCGCTCACAAATTTCTTCGCCGAATTGTAAAGCGTTTGGTTGAGGTTCACACGCTCGTTATTGTCTAAATTATAATTGACATAATCCATAAAAGCGTCGGAAACTGTTTCGTCTTCGCCAATTTCATCCAGCATTTTGTCAACCGCTTCAATCAAATAAGGTTCTGGCTGGATTTCCAAATTGAAGTTCTGAGCCAATCCCAATTCGTAAGAAAAACTCTTTACCAATCTGGAATTGAACTTGTCAATCGTCCCAATGTTCAAAGTCGAGTAGTGGTGCAAAATATAATCAAGCACTTTCTGCGAACGATGATGCAAATCATCCAACGTAATCCTGTAACCTTGACTTGCCAATGCTTCCTGAACATTCTTCAAATCCTGATTTTCAGTGTAATTATCTTTTACAAATTCGCCGAGATAGAAGAGGATTCTCTCCTTCATTTCTTTGGCCGCCTTGTTGGTGAAAGTCAATGCCAAAATCGTTCTTATGGAATCAGACTGATTAGGAAATCGAAGGCAAATCATTAACAAACTCTGAACCAGACGGTAAGTTTTGCCAGAACCGGCAGAGGCGTTGATGACGGTGTATGAGTTTTGCATCCTTATATATAGGTTAAGGAAGCAATTTACAAAATAGTTTTAAAAAAGTTTAATCAATCTCGACATCGTAGTCCAATCGGAAAGATTTCCTGTGGTGAATCGTCGGACCAAATTTTTTAAGTCCTTTCTGATGCGTTTTTGTACAATAGCCAAAATTTGTATTCCAGCCGTAATGTGGGAACTCATCGTGGAGTTTTATCATTAGGTTGTCGCGGTAATTTTTTGCGATGATAGAAGCGGCGGCGATTGACAGAAATTTGCTATCACCTTTGATGATGCAATGGTGCGGTGTGTAATTATAAGGATGGAAACGATTGCCATCCACCAAAATCAATTCCGGTCTGCTTTTCAGTTGGTCTAGAGCCAGATGCATCGCGTGGATGCTTGCATTGAGAATATTATGTTGGTCAATAAATTCCGGAGAAAGTTCTGCGATTGCAAAATCCACGGCGTTCTCTCTTATATATAAGTCGAGATTCTGTCTTGTTTTAAAATTTAACGTTTTAGAATCATTAACTAAATTTTGCTTAAAATTTTTGTCGATAATAACCGCTGCAGCCACGACGGGACCAGATAGGCAACCACGCCCTACCTCGTCGCAGCCCGCTTCTAAAAGTGATTCTGAAAAGTTTTTTAACAATGACATAATAAATATTCTGTGTCAAAGTTATATAAATAGTAAACTTTAGGTAATGAAATTAACAAATTTTTAACAATTTGTGTTGTGTATATTAATAAAGTTTTGCATTTTTGTTTATTGAAAAATTTGATTTGATATGAAAAAATTAACAACAAGCGTTTTAGCAGTGGTTCTTTCGTCGTCTTTTGCAATGGTTTCGGCGCAAACGGTACAGGATACAGCTAAGACTCAAGATATCGAAGGCGTTGTAGTGACGGCTTTGGGTATCAAGAGAGAAAAAAAATCTTTAGGATATGCTTCTCAGGAAATTAAGGCGGATGCATTGTCTGATGGTACAACAAATACCGGAAACATTGCAGCTCAATTATCTGGTAAGGTTGCTGGTCTTAATGTAACCACTACAAACAACTTTGGTGGATCTTCAAACCTTTTGATAAGAGGGGTGAAGACTGTACAAGGTGGTAACCCATTGATTGTGATCGATGGTTCACCTGTTAATAACACTTCTACTTATGGTAGTGCTGTGGATTATGGTAATGCATTGTCAGACATCAACCAAGAAGACATCGAATCTATCAACGTGTTGAAAGGTGCTGCGGCATCTGCACTTTATGGAGAAAGAGGTTTGAATGGGGTAATTGTTATCGTTACAAAAAATGGTAAAGGTAAAGATGATGGCTCTTGGGGTGTAACTTATTCATCAACTGTTCAGGCAGGTTTTGTAGATAAGAGCACGTTCCCAGAATACCAGAATAAATATGGTGCTGGTTATGAGGCTTCATTTTACAGAGAAGATAATGCACCAGATGGAACTCCATATGCCAATTTCTATGAGGATGCATCATGGGGACCAGCGTTCAACCCAAATCAATTGGTTTATCAGTGGGATTCTTTCGATCCAACATCTCCAAATTTTGGAAAAGCAACACCATGGGTAGCTGCTAAGAACGGACCTATTGAATTCTTCCAAACACCTGTAACTTATACAAATACAGTTTCATTAGAAAAAGGTGTAAAAGGAAAGAATATTTTGTTCACATACGACAATATGACAGCTGATGGTATCGTACCAAATTCACACATCGGTAAAAACACTTTGTCATTAAAAGTAAACTACGACCTTACTGAAAAGTTACATGCATCTTTCTATTCCACTTTGACTTTGCAAGACACTAGAGGAAGAAACGTGACTGGTTATTCTGATAACTTGATGTCTGGTTTCAGACAATGGTGGCAAACAAACGTTGATTTGAAAGCGCTTCAAAGTGCATACTTTAACAACGTAAAAAACCCATCAGAAGCTAATAACTACGGAAACGTTGGATGGAACAGATATTATTCTAATGATAATCACCTAGGATACTGGAATAACCCATATTTCCAAGTATTTGAAAATTACTCTTCTGATAAAAGAAACAGAAGTTTCAACATTGCTAGTTTAACTTATGATTTCACAAAGAACATTACTCTAACAGGTAAAGTATCTTACGATAGATCTAATTTGTCTATTGAAAATAGAGTAGCGAAAGGGTCTGTATCTCAGGTTTTTGGTGCTGCTAGAAACAATGTTGACTCAGGATACTCTAGACAGGATATCTTAAGAACTGAAACCAACTATGATGTTTTTGCAAACTACAAATTTGATATCACAGATAACATTAATGTTAGTGGTATCGTGGGGGGTAACATCAGAAGAAACTACTACAACTCTATCTTTGCTAGTACAGAAGGAGGATTGGTAGTTCCTGGTCTATATTCATTAGGTAACTCTGCTGATCCAGCATTGGCGCCTGCAGAATCTGAGTGGACAACTCAAACAAACAGTGGATATGCTACTGCATCCATTGATTTCTACAAGATTTTCTATTTAGATGGTACATTTAGAGCTGATAAAAGTTCTACGCTACCAGCAGAAAATAACAGCTATTCTTATCCATCAGTAACTGGTTCATTCATTGCTTCAGAACTTATCAAAACAAATTGGTTGAGCTTCTGGAAATTAAGAGCGAACTACGCGGAAGTTGGAGGAACTGCTGACCCATACTCTACAGCATATTATTACACACCGGCAGGTTTTTTTGGAAATACAGGAATGTATGGTTCACAAACAACTCAGCCAAATGCTAACTTGAAACCACAAAGATCAAAAGAATTTGAGGTAGGTACAGAAGTTCATTTCTTAAAAGGAAGAATTACAGCTGACGTTGCTTATTACAAAACTAAAACAATTGATCAGATCCTACCTACTTTAGCAGTTTCTTCAGCATCAGGTGTTTTAAATGCAGCTTTGAATGCAGGACAAATTGATAACTGGGGATGGGAGGCTCAATTGGGCTTGACTCCTGTTAAGAATAATAACTTCACATGGACTGTTAATGCTAACTGGTCTCAGAACAGAAATAAAGTTGTTTCTCTTCACCCGACAGTTAGTAATCTACTTATCTCATCTTTCCAAGGTGGTGTTTCTATGAACGCTAGAGTTGGAGAAGCTTGGGGTACTTTAGTTGGTACTGATTATGTTTACCTAAACGGTGAAAAAGTGATCAATCCGACTACAGGTAGATACCTAAGACAAAGTAACCAGATTATTGGTAACGCAACACCAGACTGGATCGGAGGTGTAAGAAACAGTTTCAATTACAAAGGCTTTTCACTTAGCTTCTTGATTGATGTAAGAAAAGGTGGAGATATATTCTCTACAGATATGTCGTACGGTCTTTCTACAGGTTTGTTTAAAGAGACTGGAGATTACAGAGAAAGCGGAATCGTATGGGAAGGTGTTAATCCAAACGGACAAGTTAACACAACTGTAAATGCAGCTGGAAATTCTGGATCTTTGGATGGATATAACTTTATGCCAAACAAGAGATTTGTTTATGACGGATCTTATGTAAAATTAAGAGAGGCAAGTGTAGGATATTCTCTTCCAAAATCATTATTGGCAGGTACTTTCCTTACGGATGCTAAATTCTCAATCGTAGGTAGAAACTTGTGGATCATTCACAAAAATCTTCCTTATGCTGACCCAGAAGCGATGGTTGGTGGCGGAAATCGTGCTTATGGATATTCCATTGGTTCGCTTCCAACAACTAGAGACATCGGTGTAAATGTTACATTAAAATTCTAAATTAAAAAAAATGAAAAAGATATTTAATATATTAACAATTGGTGTTCTCGCTGCTATCAGCTTAACATCTTGTGAAAGAGAGTTCACTTCTCTTAACGATAACCCAAAACAGCCCGAGGCTTTGCCATCGCAGAATCTATTGGCAATGGGACAACAGCAGTTCTTCTATTATACATTTACAGGAAGTGTAAACTTTAATAATTTTAGATTTTTCACACAGCAGTGGACAGAGACTACTTATACAGACGAAACAAACTATAACCTGGTTACTAGAGTGCAGCCTCGTAATAATTGGAATAGAATGTATGTTTACTCTCTAAATAACTTCGAAACAGCTAAGAAAAACTTAGTAGAAGAAGGAGGTACTGCCGTTTCTAAGCAAAATAAACTAGCTACTCTTGAGATTTCTCAAATTGCAGTTTGGGAAACTTTGGTTGATACTTATGGAGATATTCCTTACACTGAAGCTTTAAAATCTTCAGAGCAACAGTTCTCTCCAAAATATGATGATGCAAAGTCTATCTATACTAGTTTGCTTAGCAGAATTGATGCAGCTGTTGCTTCAATTAATGCATCTGAAGCAGGTTACACATCAGGAGATCTTGTTTACGGTGGTGATATGACAAAATGGAAACATTTGGCTAACTCTATCAAATTAAGATTGGCGTTGAATCTTGCTGATACTGACGGTGCTGCTGCTAAAGCGGCTGCTGAGTCTGCTATTACAAGTGGCGTTATTTCTTCTGAGTCAGAATCTTTCAGTTTGAAATTCGCAGGAGGTACATTCAACAATCCTGTTTATGATGACTTGGTAGCATCTGGAAGACAAGATTTCTTGCCTACGAATTTGGTTACAAATTTGATGAACTCTAAAAATGATCCAAGAAGAGAGGTATGGTTTACAAAAGTAGACGGTGGCTTTAACGGTGGTGTTTTTGGAACTCTTAATTCATTTGCTAACTTCTCTCAGTTGAGTGATTTCTTCTTAGCAAATAATGCACCTGCAAATCTATTAAGCTATACAGAGGTTCTATTCTTAAGAGCTGAAGCAGCTCAAAGAGGTTATTCAGTAGGTGGTACAGCGGAAAGTTTCTACAATCAGGCAATTACAGCATCTATGGCAGAGAGTAATGTGTCTGCAGCAGATACTGCAGCTTACTTAGCTGCAAATCCATACAACGCGGCTACTTGGAAAAAATCAATTGGAGAAGAAGCATGGATTGCTCTTTTCAACAGAGGTTTTGCTTCTTGGTTATTTACAAGAAGACTTGATTCTCCAACTTTGATCTTGCCTCCAAACAACCAATTGGAAGGTCTTCCGGTAAGAATGCCATATTCTGATCAAGAATATCTTCTTAATAAGGATAATGTAAATGCTGCTGCTTCCAAAATTGGAGGTGACGAAGCTACCACTAAATTGTTCTGGGATGTAAATTAATATCCAAAACATTAATATAATTAAAGAGACTGCGAAAGCAGTCTCTTTTTTTTGTATTTTTGGTAATGCTTTACAGGTTACTTACAATACTACTTTTACTGTCAGGAACAGTGCCATTATTCGGACAGTTGGATCTAGAGCATTGGTTTCCTCCTTACTTCAGAACATCCCCTAATGATATTTCTTCTCTCAGCCTTTATCTTTCGACAGACAAAGAGGAAGAGTTTCCTGTAAAAATTTATAACAATAATGTAGAGATTGCTGTTGTAAATATTTCCAGAACCAAGCCTGCAACCTATTCATATGCAATATCTGGAATGTTGGAAGCATCAACGGTTCTGCGAACAATGAAGCCTTCTTCCATGGGATTGCACCTTTCTGGAGAAAAAAGCTTCTATGCGAGTTTCAGATTTGCTGGATGTAGATCTGGATGTAAAAGTGAAATAATCGCTTCGAAGGGAAAAAGCGCATTAGGCAAAGAGTTCTTCGTTGTCATGGATCAGATTATTTTGTATGGTAATGATCCTAAAGGAATGAATTACCAGACCTCCATTATGGCAACTGAAGACAATACACACATAAAACTTTCTGGTTACAATTCCAATCTTGTGTTCATCAATGGCGACAAAAGTGATGAACTGAATATCACACTCGACAAAGATCAATCATACATTGTTGTCGCACGCAAAGAAGACAATCCAAATCCTCCAGTCATTCTTGACGACTGGGATCCCAATTTTATTGGAGCTAAGATCACTTCAGATAAACCAATTGTTGTCAACAATGGTAATTTCATTAGCCAAGATATTGGTGAGATCAGTGGTAATATTAATATCGATCAGAATGTCCCTACTGACAAAATTGGAAAAGAATATTTCCTTGTAAATGGAATGACCATTTCAGAAAAAGGTATGGAGAAGTCTTTGATTGTCGCCACAAAAAATAATACTAAGATTTACTTCAATGATGAGAGCATACCTGCAGTGACTTTGAATGAAGGCGAACATTATATCGGACCTTACAATAATTACCGCTTCTTAGGCGGCACTCAACCAATTTTTACAAACGAAGAGCCTCGAGATATTCCTACAAAAGGAATGTATATTAGATCATCTGAACCAATCTATCTATATCAAATGATTGGTGGATATGACTTTAGAGTTGTGAGAGGGGCTAGAGACGTCACGTATGATTCCAGTGGAATGACTTTTTCGTACCCATTGGATAAAGAATACTTCCCAAAACCGCAACAAAAACTTAGTAATACAATTGTAGTACCCTCAGTACAAAAAATTGGGACATACACTGGCCAGTCAAAATTATCTGTGAAAACACGAATTGATGCCAATGTTAAAGTTAATGGTGCATTACTTTCCAATCCATCGCCCATTATTGGAAAAGCTGGTTGGGGATATTACACGGTAGTGCCAATTTCTGGAGATGTAGAAATACAGTCGGATAAGGATTTGAATGTTGATCTTGTAGGCGGATTCCAATACACTGGCTACGCTAGCAGTTACACAGGATTTTCTAATGATCCTTATATTTTAGTTAATGGAAATTGCATCCAAGAAGGTGTTTTTCTGAAATTGAGCAATACCTCTTTTGTAAGTTTTCAATGGCAACTTAATGGTGTTGATATTTCAGGCGCTACAAATTTTGAATATCAACCAACTTTAGAAGGGAATTACCAATGCGTGGTCACATATCTTGGATTCAGCTTTACCACAACACCTGTTTTTATTCCAAATTGCCCCTATAATGTTTATGAAGTTAACATTGGAAATGTTTGTCATACTTTCGAGATTGAGCCCAAATTTACAATGCCTGGCTATGTTTTTTCTAAATTAGAAATTCTGACACAACCAAACAACGGTAGTTCAGAAATTAAGGACAGAAAAGTAGTCGTAAAAATAAATGATACTTTTGCAGGTGCAGATAGATTGATCTACAAGTTAACAGCGACTGATGGATATTATGAGGTTTATAAAGCCACTTTCAATGTGCTTCCCAATCCAATCGCAGACGTTAAATCCGAACTTCAGCCAAAATCCTATTTGGAAGACACTTATTATTTTGATCTGTACACTGCAATCAATAATGAAAATGGTGAAACCTTCGATTTCTATCCTACATTGCCAGATGCTGAGAAAGAATTAAATCAGTTAAAAGATCTTTTGTCCAATTTCTCAGAACCACTTAATGAGATTTATATAAGAGTTACAAATCAACAAGGTTGTTACATCATCAAAAAAGTTGTTCTTGTAAGACCTGCCGTCGTGCCGGAGTCAGTGACATTGCCAAATGCCTTTTCACCAAATAACGATGGTTTCAATGATGTTTGGAATTATTCCTTGCTCAATGTATATCAGGATATCGATCTCAAGATATATGACAGATATGGTAAATTGCTTTTCACCCACACAAAAGATTATTTTTGGAATGGCAAGGTCAATAATATATTGATGCCTTCAGACTCGTATTGGGTCGTTTATTCCTACACAAGCAAAGGGACCAGGGTGTCCAATAAAACAATGTGGCTACTTTTGAAAAACAGATAAAATAAAACCTCAGAAAAATATTCTGAGGTTTTGTTATATTTAAGTGAGATTCCTATTTCCCAAACAATCCACCGCCCATTCCTGGCATATTCGGCATTTTGCTCATCATTTGCATCATTTGTTTACCTTGTGGACCTTGCATCATTTTCATCATTTTTCCCATTTGGTCAAATTGCTTCATCAAGGCGTTCACATCTTCCAATTTTCTTCCAGCACCTTTCGCAATTCTCTGTTTTCTTGAAACATTAATGATAGAAGGTCTTCTTCTCTCATCCGGCGTCATAGAGTGGATGATCGCTTCGATGTGTTTGAAAGCATCGTCATTGATATCCACATCTTTGATCGCTTTCCCAACACCTGGGATCATGCCCATTAGGTCCTTCATATTACCCATCTTCTTGATCTGATTGATCTGCTTCAAGAAATCATCAAAACCAAATTCATTCTTGGCAATCTTCTTATGAAGTTTTTTCGCTTCCTCTTCATCAAATTGCTCTTGAGCTCTTTCCACCAAGGAGACAACATCTCCCATTCCCAGGATTCTGTCCGCCATCCTTTCCGGATAGAAAAGATCCAAGGCTTCCATTTTTTCTCCAGTTGAGATAAATTTGATTGGCTTCTCTACAACAGAACGGATTGTCAAAGCAGCTCCACCTCGTGTATCACCATCTAATTTCGTAAGGACAACACCGTCAAAGTTTAGCGTATCATTAAAAGCTTTCGCCGTATTCACCGCATCCTGACCTGTCATAGAATCTACAACAAACAAAGTTTCATTCGGCTGGATCGTGCTATGAACAGACTTGATCTCGATCATCATCTGCTCGTCAATTGCCAAACGTCCCGCCGTATCCACGATCACCGTATCAAAACCATTCGATTTTGCATAGTTGATGGCGTTGGATGCGATAGAAGTTGGATTTTTATTTTCAAGTTCTGTGTAAACTTCAACATTGATCTGTCCACCAAGGACTTTCAACTGGTCGATTGCGGCAGGTCTGTAAACGTCACAAGCTACTAAAAGTGGTTTTTTGCTTCGTTTTTGTTTCAGGTAATTCGCCAATTTTCCAGAGAACGTCGTTTTACCGGAACCTTGAAGTCCAGCAATTAGAATAACGCTAGGTTTCCCGGAAAGGTTGATGCCTTCTTGGCTTCCACCCATCAGATCCACCAACTCGTCGTGAACGATCTTCGTCATCAATTGTCCCGGCGTAAGAGACGTCAGAACGTTTTGTCCCAGCGCTTTATCTTGCACGCGTTTCGTCAGGTCCTTTGCAACTTTGTAGTTCACATCGGCATCTACGAGTGCACGTCGGATTTCTTTTACAGTTTCTGCAACGTTGATCTCAGAGATCTTTCCGCGACCGGAAATATTATGAAGCGCCTTATCTAGCTTATCTTGTAAACTGTTGAACATAACTTTGTGTAATATATTAAGGTTGCAAAAATAAGAAAATTTAAACAAAGGAAATAGACTCATCCATCACTTATCGATCATCATTTATCATTTCTTTTATTTGACTCCGTCGAACCTGAAGGTTTGGGCAGCTTTATCCGTCTTCCGCTCCCAATCTTTTTGCCTATGCTTTTCCAGCCGCAAAAAAGGATTTCCGCTCAAGCCGGGCTGCGATTTTCATTACCAATTAAAAAATCACCATTAACCCAGTATTGTCATTCCGTAGGAAACCAAACGAAGTGGTTCGACGAAATCAATCTAAATGGTAGAGATTCCTACGGAATGACAAAGTTGATGGTTTATCCACTGCATAGCGAAGCACCTTTTGTGAACTTGAACATATTTTCAGTAATGAAAAAAAAATCTTTGCAGACTTTGCGTTCAAAACTCAAATACAAATACTTTCCTTACTTTTGCAAAAATCAAATTTTGGAAGACAAGCAAAACAATCCTTCAAGTGCATTGCGGAAATATGGGAAATATTCTTCCGTGGTTTTCCAGATGTTGTTCATCATCGGGATCTCATTTTGGGGCGGACATCAGTTGGATCTGTATTTCGAAACTGGCTCCAATGTTTTGGTTTTGGTCATTGGACTCAGCGGACTTTGTCTTGCACTGTACACAACGCTTAAACGTCTCGAAATTTTAAATAAAGAAGAAAATGAAGAACAAAAGTAATATTGTTATCAGTGTTGTATTTTTCCTGACATTCATTATTCATTTCGCCATATGGAAGTTCGTTTTCCATCTGGATGAAGTCACGATCATCAAGTTTTATCTCTTCTTAAGCGTCATTTTTATGATGATGATAACGTTGCTTTTGATCATCAACAGAACAGTTCCGCAATTCTTGGGAATGTCTGTCCTAGGACTCATTACAGTGAAGTTTGGATTGATGTATCTTATTAAAAACAAGCTTCATTTCGATGAAATCCCGAATTTCAAATTCCATTTTATCATCCCATATTTTATTCTAACTGCGTTGCTTACCTATTATGCAATACAGTTAATTAATTATGATAAAAAACAGTAAATTAATTCTTCAAAAGCAAAAAAATAGTCTATTTTTGCAAAACGAAAAAAAAATGTACCGATGTTAAAGAAAACGGCAATTTTATTTTACAGTTTATTCATGTTTACAACAGCTTTCGCACAACACGAAACCGCTGAAAATCAACACGGTAAACCTGTAGCTGAAACTTCTGAACTTTCTGGAAAAGAAGAGAGAACTCAAGAGGTTAAAGAATTCGTAGATCATCATATTTTGGATGCTCACGATGTTGCCTTGATGGTTAAAGACGGTCATCATATTGGTTTTCCTTTACCAATTATCATTTACGATGAAGGTTTCCATACTTTTATGAGTAATACGAAAGGGGTAGATGGCCACGAGTTTATCCACGGTTCTCCAGTAGAAAGTGATGGTAAATTCTATACGCTCAACCACGAAAAGATCTACAGAACAGACTCTAAAGGAACTTTGACTTTAGATAAAGATCATCATCCAACTGAAAAGAGAGTATTGGATCTGTCCATTACTAAAAGTGTTTTGACTCTTTTATTGGTGACGGTTTTGTTGATAGTAGTTTTCGGTGGAATGGCTAGATCGTACAAAAAATCTTTGGTGCCTACTGGTGCTGCAAAATTTCTTGAGCCACTTATTATTTTCATTAGAGATGATATTGCGATTCCAAACATTGGGCATAAGTACAAGAGATTTATGGGTTACCTGTTAACAGTATTTTTCTTTATCTTGTTGTTAAATGTTTTAGGTTTGATGCCTTTCGGAATTAACGTAACGGGTAATATTGCAATTACTTTTTCTTTGGCGATCATTACTTATTTGATCACCACTTTCTCAGGGTCTAAAGATTACTGGAAGCATATCTTCTGGATGCCAGGCGTTCCTGTGCCAATGAAGTTTATTATGATGCCGATTGAGATATTGGGAACTTTGACCAAGCCATTTGCCTTAATGATTCGTCTTTTCGCAAATATGACAGCAGGTCACATCGTTGTAATGACATTGATCGGGTCTATTTATATCTTCGAAAACTGGATTGCAGGAGTAGCGTTTCCTTTCTTGACTTTCGTAATTTATTTGCTAGAGGTATTGGTTGCATTCTTACAGGCTTATGTATTTACAATGCTTTCAGCTTTGTTCATCGGAATGGCAGTAGAAGAACATGAGCACGATCACGCTCATTAATTAAAATTATAAAAACAATTTTTTAAATTATATATTATGGAAATTCCTAAAATTATTGGTAGCGGACTTATCGTTATTGGTGTAGGTATCGGTCTTGGAAAAATCGGTGCGGCTGCTCTTGAAGCAATCGCTAGACAACCAGAACAATCTGGAAAGATCCAAACTGCTATGCTTATTGCTGCTGCATTGGTAGAAGGTGTTGCTTTTGCTGCGTTGTTCGCATCTTAAGCCCCCAAACAAAACTAAAACATTGTTGCAACGGTTGGTTGCAACAATGTTTAATTTAAAAATTTAAAAAACTTAATCTAACTATATAATGGAATTACTTCATCAGTTTTCATCAGGATTATTTATCATTCAGACGATCATTTTCTTGTTCTTACTTTTTGTATTGGGAAAGTTTGCCTGGAAACCAATTCTTAAATCAATAGACGAGAGAGAAACATCTATCATCGATGCTCTTAATCAAGCTAAATTGGCTAAACAAGAAATGGCACAGTTGAAAGAAGATAACGAAAGAATCCTTCGTGAGGCTAGAGCTGAAAGAGATGGTATCTTGAAAGAAGCTAGAGATATGAAAGATAAGATCGTAAATCAAGCTAAAGACAGCGCTAAAGTTGAAGGCGAAAAAATGATCGAAGCAGCAAGACAATCTATCCAAACTGAAAAAAATGCTGCAATGGCAGATATCAAAACTCAGATCGGAACTTTGTCTGTAAGCATCGCTGAAAATATCCTTAAAGAGAAATTGGACAACGATGGCGCTCAAAACGCTTTGGTAGAAAATATTCTTAACAAATCTAACCTTAACTAATCAGGATGTTAACATCTAAAGTAGCTAAAAGATACGCTCAAGGTCTATTGGACTTCACGCAGGAGTCTGGTAACACAGATGCTGTTTTCGGTGAGATGAAGGATATTGTGAAAATCATGTCTTCTTCAAAAGAACTGAATCAATTTGTGAATACGCCGATCATTGATGCAAAAAAGAAAGAAGCGATCGCTTTGGAGATCTTCAAAGATTTCTCTCCAGTTTCGAAGAACATCATTAGATTGGTCATCAAACAAGGCAGAGAATCTCAGCTTAGAAATATCGCTCAGGAATTCATCAATAAAGTAGAAGACATCAAAGGTACACAACGTATCTCTTTGGTAACAGCTTCTCCTTTGTCGCAAGAAAATATTCAGAAGATTATTACTGATTCCAAAATGGTAAATGTTTCCAACTATGACTTGGAAACGATTGTAAAACCAGAGATCTTGGGAGGTTATATCCTGAGAGTGGGAGATCAGCAGATCGATGCATCAGTAAGAACAAAACTGGGCAATATCAAAAAAGAATTTCAACTTAATTAAGAAAAAACAACCATATAATGGCAGAAATAAATCCGGCAGAAGTATCAGCGATACTGAAGCAGCAATTAGCAAATTTCGATACTCAATCTAACGTAGAAGAAGTTGGAACTGTATTAACCATCGGTGATGGTATTGCCCGTGTTTACGGTTTGGAAAATGTGCAATACGGAGAATTGGTAAGATTCCAAGCTGGTGTAGAAGGTATCGTACTTAACCTTGAAGAAGATAACGTTGGTGTTGCACTTCTTGGTGAGTCCAAATTGGTAAAAGAAGGTGATACTGTAAAAAGAACAAACAGAATCTCTTCTATCAAAGTTGGTGAAGGAATGCTTGGTAGAGTTGTAGATACTCTAGGTAATCCTATCGACGGTAAAGGACCTATCCAAGGTGAACTTTACGAGATGCCATTGGAAAGAAAAGCGCCGGGAGTTATCTTCCGTCAGCCGGTAACAGAGCCACTTCAAACTGGTATCGTTGCTATCGACTCTATGATCCCTGTAGGAAGAGGACAAAGAGAGTTGATCATTGGTGATAGACAAACTGGTAAAACAGTTGTGGCTATCGATACCATTATCAATCAAAAAGAATTTTATGATGCTGGGCAACCAGTATATTGTATATATGTTGCAATTGGGCAAAAAGCTTCAACTGTAGCACAGATCGTTAAGACATTAGAAGACAAAGGGGCGCTGGCTTACACGGTGATCGTTGCGGCTAACGCTTCTGACCCGGTTCCAATGCAGGTTTATTCTGCAATGGCAGGTGCATCTATCGGTGAGTATTTCAGAGATACTGGTCGTGCAGCTTTGATCGTTTATGATGATCTTTCAAAACAAGCGGTTGCTTACCGTGAGCTTTCTCTACTATTGAGAAGACCACCGGGACGTGAGGCTTATCCAGGTGACGTTTTCTACCTTCATTCCAGACTATTGGAAAGAGCGGCAAAAGTAATTGCTGATGACACAATCGCTTCTCAAATGAACGATTTGCCAGAATCTCTAAGACCGATCGTAAAAGGTGGTGGATCTTTGACAGCACTTCCAATTATCGAAACTCAGGCTGGTGACGTTTCTGCTTATATCCCAACAAACGTAATCTCTATTACAGATGGTCAGATCTTCTTGGAGACAGACCTTTTCAACTCAGGAGTTCGTCCGGCGATCAACGTTGGTATCTCTGTATCCAGAGTTGGTGGTAATGCACAGATCAAATCAATGAAAAAAGTTTCTGGTACATTAAAACTTGACCAGGCTCAATATAAAGAATTGGAAGCGTTTGCAAAATTCGGTTCTGACTTGGATGCTGCTACAATGGCAGTGATCTCAAAAGGAGAAAGAAACGTGGAGCTTTTGAAGCAACCGGTTAACTCTCCACTTCCGGTAGAAAACCAAGTAGCGATGATCTACGCAGGAACTGAGAATCTATTGAGAAACATCCCTATCAAAAAGGTGAAAGAATTCCAGGTTGAATATGTGGACTTCTTGAAAAACAAACATCCAGAAGTAATGGCTGCTCTTAAATCCGGAAAAATTGATGATCAATTGACTGGCGTTTTGAAGCAAGTAGCGACAGAACTTTCTGCGAAATACAACTAAAATTAATTCAAAATTCCGAATTCAAAGTTCAAGATTTTGAATTCGGAATATTAAATTTTGAATCCTTAGAATGGCAAACTTAAAAGAAATACGAGGCAGGATTACATCTATATCTTCTACGATGCAGATCACAAGCGCTATGAAGATGGTTTCCGCTGCGAAACTGAAGAAAGCGCAAGATGCGATCGTAATGCTAAGACCTTATTCTGAAAAACTTCAGGAGATCATACAGAATGTAAGTGCGGCGTCTGATGCAGAGAACATCTCGGAATTTGCATTGGAAAGAGAAGTGAAAAAAGTACTTTTCATCACCGTGACTTCCAACAGAGGTTTGGCTGGAGCTTTCAACTCATCTGTGATCAAAGAACTTAACATCCAGTTTTCTGCAAACGAAAACACGGAGATAGAAGTTTTGACAGTTGGTAAAAAAGCCTTCGATGCGGTGAGAAGAAACAAAACCGTTTACGAAAACCACAGTTCACTTTTCGACAATCTTTCTTTCGATCACGTTTCCAATATGACGGAGAAAGTAATGTCAGACTTCAAAGCCGGCAAATTTGATAAAGTCTATGTTGTTTACAACAAGTTTATCAACGCAGCAACGCAGGAGGTAGTGACAGAGCAGGTTTTGCCAATTTCATCAGCAACAGAAGAGAAAGCTGGTTCAGCAGATATCAATGTAGATTATATCTTCGAACCGGGCAGAAAAGAGATCCTGGACGTTTTGATCCCAAAATCCATCAAGACTCAGATCTTCAAAGCCATTCTAGATTCCGTAGCATCAGAGCACGGTGCAAGGATGACAGCAATGCACAAGGCGACCGACAATGCAGACGCGCTTAGAAGTGATTTAAAAATCTTCTACAACAAAGCAAGACAGGCAGCCATCACCAACGAAATATTAGAAATTGTTTCCGGAGCAGAAGCGCTCAAGAACAGTTAATAAAGATAAAGTTAAAGTTAGTAGTTAGTTATAAAAAGCATTGAGGGTCAAACTTCAGTGCTTTTTATTATTTAGGGCAGTTTGTACCAATTGAAGTATTTTATTTGGGCAGCTATTTAGACATTCGTCGAAACCTATTTATTGTTTTTATGGCAGCTTTTCCGCCTTCCGTTCCCGCTTTTTTTGCCCACGCTTTTCCCACTCCAAAAAAGAGCTCCACTCAAGTCGGGCTGCAGCTTCAACATAAAACACACTTCAACATAAAAACACATTGTTGTTCTTAAAAATTCCCCTCCCTTGGAGGGGATTCAAAAATTCGAAGATTTTTTGACGGGGTGGTTTATCTCATTCTAACATCTCATTTCGAAGTTAAAAAAAATATCTATCTTTGCACAGATTGTATATACAACATTAAATGGATTCTGATAGTTTAGTCAAACTTCTTATAGCATTATTTCTAGTTCTTCTGAATGGCTTCTTTGTAGCCGCCGAATTTTCGATAGTAAAAGTACGTTATTCCCAAATCCAGATCAAAGCGGCTGAAGGGAATGCAGTGGCCAAACAAGCCGAAAACATCATCAAGAATCTTGATGCCTATCTCTCAGCAACACAGCTGGGGATCACACTCGCTTCCCTTGCCTTAGGTTGGGTAGGAGAGAGTGCCTTGCATCACATCATCGAAGCAACTTTCCATTCTTTGAACATAGAATTGGCAGCGGCAACGGTAACCACCATCTCTGTAGTTTGTAGTTTCTTGCTGATCACGATCATGCACATCGTCTTCGGAGAATTGGTCCCTAAATCAATTGCCATCAGAAAGTCAGAAGCGACAACGCTTTTCATCGCTTATCCATTGCACGTTTTTTATAATGTCTTCCGACCATTTATTTGGTTGATGAATTCATTGTCCAACGCGTTCTTGAAATTAATCAAAATATTTCCAGCTTCGGAACACGATATTCACTCAACAGAGGAATTGCAATTGTTGGTAAAACAATCGGCAGACAGTGGCGAAATTGAAGAAGAAAACTACGAGATCATTAAAAATGCATTCGATTTTACAGATCACAATGCAAAGCAGATCATGATCACCAGACAGAATATCTCATCCATCGATATCAATGATGATCCGGAAGATATCATCAACCAAATTATGGAAAGCGGTTATTCCCGTATTCCTGTTTACGAAGGTTCGATTGATAATATTATCGGGATTTTCTACACGAAGGAGATCATTAGAGAATATATCAAAAGCAAAGGACAAGTTTCCCACGAAAGTCTGAGAGGCTTTATGAGAGAAGCATTCTTTGTGGTCGGCAGCAAAAAAATATCAGATCTTCTGAAAGTTTTCCAATTGAAGAAACAGCATTTGGCAATCGTCATCGATGAGTTTGGTGGAACGGAAGGGATCATTACACTTGAAGATATTCTGGAAGAATTGGTTGGAGAGATCCAAGATGAGGAAGACGAGGAAGAAAAGATCGTAGACAAGGTGGGCGAAAATATCTATTGGGTAAAAGCAACGCAACCATTGGACGAGATCAATGAGCAGCTTCCGAAGAATATTCCGCCATCTGAAGAAGGTGAATACAACACGCTTGCAGGCTTTATCTTGAACGAATTACAGGATATACCGGAAGAAAATCAGGAATTCGATTATGGTAATTACCATTTCAAGATCTTGAAAATGCAAAACAAAAGTGTAGAGTTGGTCGAGCTTTTATACGAGAAACCATTTTTGGAAGATATAACAGACGAGATCACTGAATAAAAAAATCAACGTTATGAAAATCTATAATAACAGATCTTATGACGAACCAAAACGCCAGTCCGAAGATGAAGTAGCGGTTTTGGAGATGGAAGACGAAGTCTATAAAATTGTCCTCCACAACGACGACGTCAACACCTTTGATTTCGTGATCGAATGTTTGATCGAGATCTGTGAACACACTTTGGAACAAGCAGAGCAATGTACAATGCTCGTTCATTACAAAGGAAAATGCACCGTAAAAACAGGTGCTTTGGAAAAATTAAAACCAATGCATCAGGCATTATTAGATAAAGGACTCAGTTCCGAAATAGTATAAATTAAAACGATTGCTTTGGCGGTCGTTTTTTTGTTTTCTGTAATTTGTCAATCACCATTTTCAAAATTCAATACTTGTCAGCTAAAAATATTATATTTAATTTCGTTATACAAAATGAAACCAAGAACAATTTTTAATCTAAAAATTTTATAATATGATTTCTTATAACGTGTCTATTTCAGATGAGAAAAAGTATTTTTTTCAAAAGTTTTTAGAAAGTATTGGAGCCAATTATGATAAAAAACAAGATGATTTTAAACTCTCAGAAGAGCAGAAAAAAGTCTTGGATGAAAGATTGAAATCTGATAAAAAAGATTTTGTCCCAGCTAAAGAAGCCTTGAATAAACTTCGTGAAAAATATGAGCTATGGGATATTTTTTGAAAATAAGTATTTTTACAGTTTTTATAATATTATGTCCGCTAAATCTTTTTGCTCAAACAGAATCATTAAATGATGAAAAATATAAAACGGCCAAAATCATCTTTGAAAATGCTGATCATCAACAAATTCAAAATATCAACTATAAAATCTCAAATGTAAAATCCAAAAATAATAAGGTCATTCTAAACAATTCAGAAACTATCAAATTCAAAGGAATTGATTTTAAGGGATTATCAATAATTGAAAGAGGATTATTGAATCCAAAAGAAATCAGTGGTGATAGCAGAATATCGATTTGTTGCATTGAAGAATTATTACTATTAAATCCGAACAAAGCAACAAGAAGATTCAGAATTTGGGTGTTTCCATATAATGAGACATTGTATGAAACTCTTGAGAATGAATTTTATAGAAACAAAAAACCTTCTGAATATTATTTTGAATTGCAAAACGAAAATTATGCTGAAAATATGACTTGGCAAGACTTTGTTAAGGATGCAAAATTGACATTTATTGCTTTTGGTAAAAATATTGAATAAAAAAAGTTCATAACATTGTATTGCCAAAAGTCGTGGTTTATTTTTTAGTTGCGTCTTCGGTCTTATTTTTCTGCACCTTTCAAAATGCCCATCCGTTATGTGATAGAATCGTTTGATAATCAATGATAACAGGTATGTAGAAATATTAAATTACTAATTAAACTTCTGCCTCGGTAAATTAATCTCGTGTGCCTGTGGATAGGGTTTTCGGGACGTCATACTGACATCTTCTCTGATTTGCTTGTGGACATCGTACTGCTTTTCTTTGTCATAAGCATAACGCGGGTCAGGAATCATCGGCATCTTCGCCATTTTATGAATCGTGATGGTCGGGAAATGATAATCCACTTCCACCGTTCCCAGCAAAAGATAACAACCGCCACCCTGAAATTGATATTTTTCCAAACTATCCGGAAAATGAGCGGTATCAAAATAATCACCATTCACATCAACCCAAGTTCCGAAAAACATCGCACCCTTTTTCGTAGGAACGTGTTTCCTGGAAATCAGATAAGCCAGCATTTTCACTTGGCTTTTATGAAACTTCAGTAAGTCTTTTACAAAAACATTCCCTCTGAATTTGGTTTGTAACAAATCAAATGGACTGCACGAAACAGGAAATCCAATAATCTCAACTTCATCAAAAGCATCTTCAAACTGTTCTCGTTTCAGTTCAGGAAGTTTAAAGTCATTGGCCGGTTCATCGAAAAGAGCGATACTTCTGTTTTCGATTTTATAATTGATTAATAACAATCTCGCTTCCACTAAAAGTTCATTTTTAGGTTTTCCCGTAAATCTGAAAGCACCGATGAAAATCAAGGTTTGAATGGTTTCAATCCCAATCGGAATGCGTTTGATGAAGTTTTCCAAAGATTTGTAATCGCCATTTTTCTCCCGTTCTTCAGAAATGATTTGAGCGATTTTAGTTTCCAGCGATTGCAAAACCATAAAACCCAGATAGATTTCTTTTCCTTTCAAAATCGTCTGATATTCGCTGTTGTTCACGCAAGGATTTTGGACATCAGCGCCTGACATTCTCGCTTCGTGGATGTAAACTTCTGTCCGATAAAAACCACCTTGATTATTGATAACCGAAACCATAAATTCCAACGGATAATAGACCTTCAAATACAAACTCTGGTAACTTTCCACCGCATAAGAAGCCGAATGCGCCTTACAAAAAGAATAGCCTGCAAAAGATTGAATTTGCCGGAAAGCTTCCGTCGTCATTTGCTCCGAATGTCCTTCTTTTTTGCAGGATTCAAAAAAGTTGACTTTAACCTCATTCAATTTCTGAATTGAACGTTCCTTTCCACTCATCGCCCGTCTCAAAATGTCACCATCCGCGTGAGAAAGTCCCCCAAAATATTGGGCAATCTTAATCACATCTTCCTGATAGACCATAATGCCGTAAGTTTCCTTCAGGTTTTCCTCAAAAACAGGATGAAAATATTCAAATTGGTTGGGATGATTGTGCCGGAAAATATATTCCCGCATCATTCCACTTTGCGCCACGCCGGGTCGAATGATGGAGGAAGCGGCCACCAAAGTTCTGTAATTGTCACATTTCAATCTTCTCAGCAGTCCACGCATTGCAGGACTTTCGATGTAAAAACAGCCGATTGTTTTGCCAATCGCTAAATATTCATTGCAAACAGATTCGTCCTTAGAAATAGAAGTGTCCCGAATGTCAATCTCAATTCCTCTGTTTTTTTTGATTAATTCTACGGTGTCATTGATTGTTCCTAAACCTCGTTGAGAGAGAATGTCGAGTTTTTCGAGTCTCATATCTTCTGCAACATCCATATCAAATTGAGCAATAGGAAATCCTTTCGGTGGCATTTCTAGAGCAGTGAAATTGGTGATTGGTTCTTCAGAAATTAAAATCCCACAAGCGTGCATACTCCGCTGATTTGGAAATTTTTCCATCAATTTTCCATATTGATGAACAAGTTTTACAATGGAATTTCTGTCGTGGTTTTCCATAGGTTTCTCAGCCAAATCGTCTAACTCTTCTTTGGGCAAACCAAATGCTTTTCCTACTTCACGAAAAATTGATTTATATTTAAATTCTACATTAGTTCCGCAAAAAGCCACATAATCTTTTCCGTATCGTTTAAAAATATACATTAAGATGTCATCTCTGTTTTGCCAGCTCCAATCGATGTCAAAATCAGGTGGTGATTTTCTGTTAAGGTTAAGAAACCTTTCAAAATAAAGGTCGAGTTCTATTGGACAGATGTCTGTGATTCCAAGACAATAACTCACAATGGAGTTAGCTCCACTACCTCTTCCAACGTGCATAAAACCCATCCGATTGCTGTAGCGAACAATATCCCAAGTAATTAGGAAATAAGAACAAAAATTAAGGTCATCAATAACTTTAAGTTCTTTCTCAACTCTTTTCTTGGCTTCTTCGTGATTCGAACCGTACCTTTTTTTTAATCCCAAATACGCTAATCTGCTGAGCATTTTTACATCTGTTTTCTTTGATTTTGTGTAGGACTGTTTGTTTCTTACTTTTTTAAAATCAAATTCAAAACTACATTCGGCGAGAATTTTTTTTGTGTTATTAATGATTGCAAGATATTGCTCGAATGATTTTATTAAATTAATTTCCGGTTTGAAATGTTCCGATTTTCTGCAAATCTCATCTTCAGAAAGTTTAGAAATCAAAGTATTGCCGTCAATCGCTCTCAGGATTCGATGAAGATTATATTCCTTTTTTGTGCTGAAGGTGATAGGTTGAAGGACAACCATTTTGTTTATTTTATCTTTAAATTCCGGCCGAATCAACAGATTCAATTCCTCTTCTCGGATTCCGATGAATTCATTTTCTTTCAGAGTTTCAGGAATATTTTGAATTGGATAAATGACAAATACTTGATTGTAATTTGGTGCCGTTTCAGAAAGTTCAACGCCGTCGCAATTATGTTCAGTTAAAATCTTATTCACTTCTCCAATTCCGCTGAATTCTTTTGCAATTGCAATGTAAAGTAGTCGATTTTCTTTTCTCACTTCAATGCCTGCAATCGGTTTGATTCCTTTTTTTTCACATTCTTTTTTGAAATCATAAATGGCGGTCACCGTATTAATATCGCTCAAAACCAATGTTTTGATTCCAAGTTCTGAAGCTTGCTCTACCAGATTTTGAACCGATAAAGTGCCGTAACGAAGACTGTGATAAGAATGACAGTTGAGATACATTTAATTAAAATTTTAAAAAATTATTTACCGAAATCATATCCAGACGCTCGTCCAAGCGCGTCTTTTCCGAATCGGTTTTTAAGATAATCCATCGTTTGATAAAGGCTCATTTGCTCCTCGGTGTCTTCAAAAAGATTCATCTGGTGATTGCCGTGAACCAAATCTGTGAAGCGCAAACCAACGAGTCTGATTCGCATTCTCCTCGTATAAACTTTGTTGAAAAGTTCCAGCGCCACTCTGGACAACGTGTGGTCGGCAGATGTGTAAGCGATTTTGTGTTGCTTGGTTTCCGTATCGAAATTGGAATATCGGATTTTGATGACAACCGTGGAAGTCAGCCATTTTTCCTGCCTTAATTGATAGGCTAATTTCTCTGCCATTCCCGAAATCAATCTTTTTATTTCCAAAACATCAATGGAATCCGTTGCAAAAGTTCGTTCTGAAGAAATCGATTTTTTCTCTGAGTAGGGAACGACGGGATTTTCATCAATGCCGTTTGCTTTTTTCCAAAGTTCTTTTCCGTTCGCGCCAATCATTTGTTGAAGCACCAAAACGGGCATTTCGGAAAGTGTGTGAATCGTTCGTACACCAATCCTCGAAAGAAGTTGAAATGTTTTATCCCCAACCATCGGAATTTTTTTGACAGAAAGCGGATTTAAAAAAGGCTGAATTTCTGTTTCTCTGATTTGAAATTTACCTTCAGGTTTAGATTCTCCCGTTCCGATTTTTGAAACGGTTTTGTTATTCGACAACGCAAAACTTATAGGCAATCCAGTTTCATTTTTTACAGCTGATGCAATTTCTTTGGTCCATTGATAACAGCCAAAAAATTTATCCATTCCGGTAAGGTCGAGATAAAATTCATCAATGCTCGCTTTTTCCATCAACGGCACTTTATCCTGAATCACTTCGGTTACCAAATGAGACATTTTAGAGAAATTCTCATAATCGCCTTTGACTACTTTTGCATCTGGGCAAAGTCTAAGTGCCATTCTAATCGGCATCGCAGAACGCACCCCAAATTTTCGCGCTTCATACGAGCAAGAAGCCACCACGCCACGGTCGCCACCACCGATTATCAGAGGGATTCCGTTGAGTTCTGAGTGGTTCAGTCTTTCGCAGGATACAAAAAATGTATCCAAATCCATATGTACAATTGCTCGATTCACGTGACAAAATTAGTTACATTTTAAAACAAAATGATTATATTTGTTGTTACAAATTATAACAATGTCAATTTTTTCAGATAACATCAGGTTTTTAAGAGCAAAGAAAATGACGACTCAGCAAGAGTTGGCAGACACCTTAATTATCACAAGGTCGCGGTACGTTTCTTACGAAGATGGCCGTTCCGAACCGCCGTATGACGTGCTTATCACGATGTCGAAATTCTTCCATATTAGCATCGATTTGCTTTTGACGGTGGACATCAGAAAATATCCTTTGGAAGAAATGATGAATCTGCCGGACAACAGAATCGTACTGCCAATCATCGTAGATAATTTGGGAAACAACAGCATCGAAATCATTCCTCAAAAGGCGTCGATGGGATATTTGTCAGGTTACAGCGACCCGGAATATATCGAAAGTCTTCAGCGGATTTCATTGCCTTTTTTGACGAATGGGAAATATCGGGCTTTCGCTGCGCAAGGCGATTCTATGCCTCCTTTCAAAGATGGTTCGTTCATCATTGGAAAGTATGTGGAAGATATTGAGGATTTGAAAATCAATAAAAGTTACATTTTCGTGACTTTGAACGACGGGATTTCCTACAAACGATTCAAAGGTCAAAAGAAAAGAGCCATCGAGGTTTCGGCGGACAATTCTTTTTACAAGCCCTATGAGATTCCGTTGAGTGAGATTGTGGAAATCTGGCAATATGCGTCGGGGATTTTTCCTGAGGATTTTGAGCCCGATAATTTTGATAATTATAATTTGAAAGATATGTTTTTGGAAATCCGAAAAGATATCAAAGCGTTGGACAACAAGGTTTCGAATTCCAAATAAATTTTAAAAATGTACAGTACAGATATGCAGCTCAGTTTGTTTGATGCAGGCGAATATTACCAATTTCCGACCGAGTTATTGGATTATACCGAACATTTTTTGTCTGAAGAAAGAGCAACGGAAATTGAAAAGATACTCATAGAAACGGTTCCGTGGAAACAGCGAACGCAGAAAATGTTTGACAGAGAAGTTTTGACGCCACGCCTGACTGCTTGGTACGGCGACGATGAAAAATCGTATCATTTGGGAGGCAATGAATTCAGTGTGAATGCCTGGACGCCAGAGCTTTTAGGCTTGAAATATAAAATTCAGAAATTGACTGGTCATCAATTCAATTCTGTCTTGCTTAATTTTTACAGAGACGGAAACGATTCTGTGGCCTGGCATCGCGACAAGGAAAGTGAATTGGGAAATCGCCCTGTGATTGCGTCAGTGAGCTTCGGGCAAGTGCGGAATTTTGATTTTCGAAAGAAGGACAATCATCAGAACAAATATACGTTGCCACTTCAGCACGGCTCATTGCTCATTATGAAAGGTGATTTGCAAACCAATTGGGAGCATCGGATTCCCAAATCTGCCAGACCAATGAAACCTCGGATTAATCTGACCTTTCGGAATATTCGGGAGTTGTAAATCTTCTAAAAACATTATAATTTTAAATTAATTATTTCATGATAATCATTTTATGATAATCATTTAAAATGTTATTTTTTTTTAATTTTAAAATTAATAATTTGATAAAAAAATATTAATTTGCAAAGGAATTAAAAGAAATACTTATGAATTTAAAAATCAACTTTTTTGTTGCGAGCTTTGCATTGACCTTTTCTACAATGTATGCTCAAACGACAACACTTGAATCGAAAGCGAGAGATTGGATCTCTGCAAATTCTAACAAAATTGGAACTGCTTCAAAAGATCATTTTGAGTTTAAATCCTCCCGAAAAAGTTTGTCTGGAGAAACGTTGAGATTTCAACAAGATATCAATGGAGTTCCTGTATACGAAGGCGATATTGCTGTCCATTTTAATAACCGAGGAGAAGTTACATTCGGGACAGAAGTGTCTGTTTCAAAAAAATTAAAACAATTAGATACCCATCCTACCTATAGTAAGACCGATGCTTTTGATAAAGCAAAAATTGCGGCTGAAATTAAAGGTGAGATTACCCACCAGGAAAATGACCTGTATGTATTCGTCACAGAAGAAGGAGAAACCAAGTTAGTTCATAGGGTGATCATCAATTCTTTTGATACACCTGGAGACTGGGAAATAATGGTAGATGCACATTCCGGAGAGGTCATCAGAGTTTTGGATATTGCCAATTATCATAAAGATAAACCAAAGAAAAAAACAATAAATAAACCTGCCGAAGTTAAAGCTGCGGGAACAGCGTATATCTTCAATCCTAATCCTTTATCTGTGGCGCATGTAGCCTATGGTGGAGATTATGTGGATAATAATGATGCGACCAATGCCAGTTTGGATGCAGCCAGAAGTCTGGTGACGCTGTCCGATATTACCTTAACTAATGGAACGTATAGCTTGAAAAGTAAGTATGTACAAGTTGCCGATTTCGAATCGCCGGCCACCGGTCTTTTTTCTCAAGCTACTCCCAATTTCCTTTTTAATAGGAATGAACAAGGTTTTGAAGCTGTGAATGCCTTTTATCATTTGGATAAAAGTATGGCTTACATCAATGAAACTTTAGGCATTGTTTGTAAATCCACTTTGAACAACGGGATTTTGCTTTTCGACCCGCATGGAGTGGGTGGCGATGACAATTCGCATTTTATTCCCAGTTCACAGCGACTGGCTTTTGGAGAAGGCTGTGTAGATGATGCAGAAGATACAGATGTTGTTTTGCACGAGTTCGGTCACGCCATTCACTATTGGGTCACGGGGCTTAAATCTTCTTCTTCACAAGGATTGGGTGAAGGATCTGGCGATTACTGGGCCATGTCTTACAGCAGAAGTCTAAATCAATGGGCGCCAACTGAAGCTCATTACAATTGGGTGTTCGGCTGGGACGGTCATAATGAATGTTGGGCTGGACGTATTACTAACTATCCCACAAAATATACCTCAAGTATTAGCAATACTGCGAATATCCATAGAGACGGACAGATATGGGCTACAACGCTGATGAAGATCTATGATAAAATAGGTAAAGATAAAACAGATCGCATCTTTCTGGAGGGTCTTGCTATGACCAATTCCTCTGCAAACCAACAGACAGCAGCGATTGCAGTAAGACAAGCGGCTATAGATATGGTTGGAACTTATGGCTTCACTTGTGATGATGTCGCAATCATTTCTCAAGAGATGACGACGACTGGTTACACAATGCCGGCATACGAATGTATCACCCTGGCTGTGTCTGATATCAATAAAAATTCGGTGGCAGTTTATCCAAACCCTGCAAATGAGAACCTGACGGTTGTTATGGATTTCAAAAAGACAGAAACTGCAGAGATCTACAGCCTGGAAGGTAGGAAGGTTTCTGAATCCAATATCAATTCAAATAATAATATGATCAATGTTTCCAAACTCAACAAAGGCGTTTATCTGTTGAAGATCAAAGGAACTGATGTGGTTCAGAAATTTATTAAGAATTAAAAGTTTAAATATCAAAATAAAAAAAACCGATTGTAATTTGCAATCGGTTTTTTTATTTAGAATTTCACATTGAAGATTTTTTCTTCGCCATTTCTTTTGACTGTCACGGGATGTTCCTCGCCGGCATTCACTTTTGAGAGACAATCCATATAAGAATAGACTTCTTTCACCTCACATTTTCCAATTTTTGTCAGGACATCACCTTGCAGGATTCCCGCATTGGCAGCTGGTCTGTTGTCGATGACGCCATCGATGCCCATTCCGTCTTTGCTGTCGGCGTAATTTGGCATAATTCCCAAACTTACTTTATATTTCGGAACCGATTTGCTGGCTACAACTTTGGTTTTCACAAACGGAATTTCTTTTTCATTTCCCAAAGCATTCGCCAAATCAAAAACATAATTTGCGATTACCGTTCCGCCTGAATAATTGATTTTATCTGAATCATCTGTCGGTTTATGATAGTCGTTGTGTGTTCCTGTGAAAAGGAAAAGAACCGGAATGTCCTTCAAATAAAAAGAAGTATGGTCACTTGGACCAACGCCGGATTCATCTAAAGCTAGATTGAAACCTTCTGGCTTGTGTTTTTTCACCAATTCGGGTAGGATAGGAGAGGTTCCAACGCCACCAACGGTTAAATCTTTTTTATCATTAAGTCTTCCAACCATATCCATATTGATCATAAAAATGGTATTTGGATATGTGGTTTTGATGGTTTCTGCTAATTTCTTAGAACCCATCAATCCATCTTCTTCACCTGAGAATAATGCGAAAACGTAATTTGCATTTTCCTTCGTTTTATTTTGAGAAAACATTCTTGCTAATTCCAAAACAGCGGCTGTTCCAGAAGCGTTATCATCCGCACCGTTGTGGATTTGTCCGGCAGAATTTGCTAAGGTAGAATTGTGATGTTCATTAAGGCCGAGATGGTCGTAATGTGCACCGATGACAATGGTTCTATCAGCCTTGTTGTCCAGAACTGCAATCACATTTTTACCTTTTATGGGTGTTGAAGTTTGGTCGTCGTGTGGATTTAATTTCACACTGTATTCAAAATTTTGAATGAATTCTTTTCCTTCGTAAGGTTTCAATCCTAACTTTTTGAACTCGGCGGAAAAATAGTTTGCGGCTTTTGTTTCGCCTTCAGAACCAGTTAGTCTTCCTTGCAATTCGTCAGAAGCTAGGTAAGTAATATGTTTTCTTAGATTACTTTCATTGGCTTGTTCAACTTGTGCTTTTTCTTGAGCAAAATATAAAACAGAAATTCCGAGCAGGGAAAGTGTAGTTAGTTTTTTGAAATAAGTTTTTGATAAAAACATTTGTTCTAATTTTTATTAAGAACAAATCTAAGCATAAAAAATAAGCCTTATGATTTTTGTTATGGGAATTTTTTAATTATTCTATAATAATCTTCTTGGTCACTTTTTCACTGTCAATGGTGATTGTTCCAAGATAAACGCCAGCTTTCAAATGCGAAATATCAATTTGATGCGCATTCTTTTTATTAATTAAAATCTGACTTCCGCTCATATCGGTCAGTTCAAATGTAAAAGCTTTTGAAGGATTATCCATTTTCAGATTCAAAGTATTCTTAGCAGGATTTGGATAGAATTCCACAGACTCCAATATTTTGGAAAGCGAAATATCTTCCACAGCCAAAATGGAGGTAGAAGCTACAGCGAAATGCTGGATTGCACCAACCGCAGCTTTGCCAACATTGAAAACATAAACAGGATCCATATTGACATAAAGGTCATTTGCTGTGTGGACATAAGGGTTGCTGTAACCGCCTTCGAATTCCCAATAACCTGTGATGATCTCGCCATTTTGTTGAAAAGGAACGTAGTCTGTGCTTTCTGCCGGATCAAAATCTACACCTAGCGGGGAATATAATGTGGTGCAGTTTGCCAACTCCTGAACGGCTATTGCAGCTGCAGCATTGTTGCTGTTTGGCGCACTTTGGTCCTTGTCGTGATAAAGTTTTGTGTTCGCTTTTGTTGCCAATCCACCAACTTGATCTAGGTTCACCACTACTTTGATATCCATTTTCGGACTGGTTCCGTTCACAATCTCGGAAACATATCTGGAGCTTCCCAAAAGTCCTTGCTCCTCACCAGAAAAATGAATGAACTTGATAGAATATTCTGTGGGAATATCTTTCAAAATCCTAGCGATTTCCAAAATGATGGATGTTCCGCTTCCGTTGTCATTTGTTCCAGGTCCATTGATGGAATCGAAATGTCCGCAAACGATCACAAACTTATTTGGATACAGCGTTCCAGTTTTGGTTACAATAAAGTTTTTGGACGACAATCCGTTGGCTGTCCAAGAATGCTCTTGGAAATGCGCAGTGTTGTAACCGAAAGAAGTGTATTTGTTTTTGATCCAATTGAAAGCATTGGTGTTCTGTGTCGTTCCAGTTCTCTTCACGCCTAATGCTTCAAACTCCTGCAGATAGGTGTTTACGTTGCTTTGAGAAACCTGATTTGCTCTATTCTGATAAGCTTGAATGAAAGTTTGCGCTTCTGCGAAATGTATAGTTGCTAATAAAACTAATGAACTAATATATTTTCTGAACATTATTAAGATAATTTTCAGCAAAAATAGAAAAATCCTGAGATAATTCTCAGGATTTTATATTGATAACAAAGATTTGTAATTATTTTACTTGATCTACAACAGCTTTGAAAGCTTCTGGATAGTTCATTGCAAGGTCTGCAAGCACTTTTCTGTTTAGCTCGATGTTGTTTTTCTTAAGAGCTCCCATGAACTGAGAGTAAGTCAATCCGTGCTCTCTAGCTCCTGCGTTGATACGCATTACCCAAAGGCTTCTGAAACTTCTTTTTTTCTCTTTTCTACCACGGTAAGCGTAAGACATTGCTTTCTCTACCGCATTTTTTGCTACAGTCCAAACGTTCTTTCTTCTACCGAAAAAACCTTTAGCCTTTTTTAAAACTTTTTTTCTACGCGCTCTAGACGCTACAGAATTTACTGATCTTGGCATAATTTAAATTGTTTTTTTGAAAAGGGCGGAACTAATTGAATAGAACTCTTAGGGGCACCGTTTCAGGGTTAATTTTTGAATTGTTTTAATTCTTATAAACCGAAATGATTTATAAAAACTACTTTAACGCTAATTGACGTAGAACACTTTTCTTGTCCACTTCTGCAACGTAAGAAGTTTGCGTTAGATTTCTCTTTTGCTTAGTTTCTTTCTTTGTCAAGATGTGGCTTTTGAAAGCACCTTTTCTTTTGATCTTTCCGGTTCCGGTAAGAGCAAAACGCTTTTTAGCACCTGATTTCGTTTTTAATTTTGGCATTGTTTTGCTTTTTATGTTTTGTTATCAATATCTATTTTTATTATTAATGAACATCTCCACGAATAATAGTTTGCAAAATTACAAAAAAATTCTGAAACTGTGACGGTAAAATCTGTGTTTGATTTTATTAATTCAAAATGCAAAAAACCTCAAATTAATTTGAGGTTTTTATATATCAATCGAATGGTATCAATATTATTTAGCAGGCTTCTTAGGACTCATCATCATGATCATTCTTTTTCCTTCAAGTTTAGGAAGTTGGTCTACTTTTCCAACGTGCTCCAAATCCTGGGCAAGTTTCAAAAGAAGGATTTCTCCTTGGTCTTTGAAGATGATAGAACGGCCTTTGAAGAAAACATAGGTTTTCAGTTTCGAACCTTCTTCCAAGAATTTCTCAGCGTGCTTTTTCTTGAAGTCATAATCGTGGTCATCGGTCTGAGGACCAAATCTGATTTCTTTTACAACTACTTTTATCTGCTTCGCTTTTAGCTCTTTGGTTTTTTTCTTTTGCTCGTACAAGAATTTTTTATAATCAAGGATACGAGAAATGTAAGGCTCAGCTTTGTCAGAAATTACGACAAGGTCAAGCTCTTGCTCTCTTGCAATTTCTAAAGCTTTTGATAACGGATAAACGCCTGGTTCTACGTTGTCACCAACAAGACGTACTTCGTTTGCACGAATTTTTCCGTTGATTTGATGGAGGTCTTCTTGGACTGGACGTCTCATCGGGCCTCTGCTGTTGTTTCTTTTTAGTGCTATGGTTTTAAATTTTAAAATTAATAATTTGTTGTCAGCTTATTGGTTTGCTCCCAATTCAAATGCCGGTTTTGACTGCTCTTTGAAATAAGAGATGAAGTCTTCTACTTTCATTTCTCCCAAATCGCCTTCGCCTCTTCTTCTTACAGAAATTGTGCCGTTGTTTTCTTCGTTCTCACCTACAATAAGCATAAATGGTAACTTTTTCAATTCGGCATCACGGATTTTCTTACCCGTTTTTTCGTTTCTGTCGTCTATCAATCCGCAAATATCGTGAATTTCCAATGATTCTGAAACTTTTTTTGCATAATCTGAATATTTTTCGCTGATTGGCAAAATAGTAAACTGCTCCGGACTCAACCAAAGTGGGAAATCTCCCGCTGTATTTTCAATCAATATCGCAATGAAACGTTCCATAGAACCAAACGGCGCTCTGTGAATCATCACAGGTCTGTGCTTCTCGTTGTCGCTTCCGTTGTACCAAAGGTCAAATCTTTCCGGTAAATTGTAATCTACCTGGATTGTTCCCAATTGCCAGCTTCTTCCCAACGCATCTTTTACCATAAAGTCAAGCTTCGGACCGTAGAAAGCGGCTTCGCCATATTCGGTTACAGTTTTCAAGCCTTTTGCTTTTGCAGCGGTTACGATGGCGTTTTCTGCCTTCTCCCAATTCTCATCGGAACCGATATATTTGTCTCTGTTTTCTTTGTCTCTTAATGAAATTTGAGCCGTAAAATCAGCAAATCCAAGTGAACCGAAAACATAAAGTACAAGGTCAATCACTTTTTCAAATTCCTGTAACAATTGGTCTGGCGTACAGAAAAGGTGCGCATCATCCTGAGTAAATCCACGAACTCTCGTCAAGCCGTGTAATTCTCCGGACTGCTCATATCTGTAAACTGTCCCGAATTCCGCATAACGCTTCGGCAAATCTTTATAAGACCATTGTTGAGCCTTATAAATTTCGCAGTGGTGCGGACAGTTCATTGGTTTTAATAAAAATTCTTCCCCTTCATTTGGTGTTTTGATGGGCTGGAAACTGTCCTCGCCATATTTTTCCCAGTGTCCTGAAGTGATATATAATTCCTTAGCTCCGATGTGCGGAGAAATTACGAATTCATAACCTTGTTTTTTCTGAGCTTTGGAAAGGAATTCTTCTAATTTTTTTCTTAAAGCGGCTCCTTTTGGCAACCAAAGTGGAAGTCCGGCACCAACTTTTTCTGAGAATGCAAAAATCCCAAGTTCTTTCCCGAGTTTTCTGTGGTCTCTTCTCTTTGCTTCTTCCAGTCTTTCAAGATATTCTGTCAGCTCCTTTTGTTTAGGGAAAGAGATTCCGTAAACTCTGGTCAGCTGTGGATTTTTCTCGTCACCTCTCCAATAAGCTCCGGCTGCATTAAGAATTTTTACAGCTTTCACAATTCCTGTTGATGGGATGTGTCCACCTCTACAAAGGTCTGTGAAGTCGTCGTGCGTTACGAAAGTGATTTCGCCATCAGGCAGATTTTCAATCAATTCTGTTTTGAAAGGATTGTCTGCATATTCCTTTAATGCATCAGCTTTGGAAACTTCACGTAGGTTGAAAGTCGAATTTTTCTTAGCATTTTCTAAGATTTTCTTTTCCAGTTTTTCGAAGTCTTTTTCAGACAAAGGTTCTCCGCCAAAATCTACATCATAGTAGAATCCATTAGCAATTGCAGGCCCGATTGTCAGCTTAGCTTCCGGATAAAATTCCATAATAGCCTGAGCCAGCAAGTGGGCAGAAGAATGCCAGAATGCTTTTTTACCCATATCGTCATTCCACGTCAGTAGTTGCACTGTAGAATCCTCCGTTATCGTGGTGTCTACTTCTGTCTGTTTTCCGTTTACGACGGCAGAAATGGTGTTTCTTGCCAAACCGTCACTGATACTTTGTGCAACTTGTAGTGGAGTAACTGCTCCTTCATATTCTCTGATGCTGCCATCAGGAAGAGTAATTTTTAGCATTATGACTGAAATTTTTAGGATGCAAAAATAGTGATTTTTTAAAGAAAAAACCGGATTTATTTTAGCTTAACTTTCTCTTTTATAATCTCGATGACGTCCACATTTCTCACTTTCGATTTTACCCAGCCGTGAATGTCGATATAGACGAGTGTTCTTTTGTCGTATCGATTTTTTTCTGATTCCTGAAGATGTTTTTCGAATTCCTTGAAAGTTGAAAGCTGCGCATTGGAATTTTGGTCATTGATTTTCTTAAAGAAATCGACGATTTTGAAATGTAAATCGCCCGGATTTTTCATCTTCTTCACAAACTTGATTGTGCTCTTCACGAAGTCATCGTAATCGTCATCAAAACCAGCTTCAAACTTCGCCATCAAAATCAAAATCCGCGTGTGGAAAAGCAAATCCTCCTGAATATTTCCTTTTGAATTAATTATTTTCAAACCGTATTTAATAGTGTTTTGATATTGTTTACTGCCAAAATACATCGATGCGATTTTCAAAAAAAGAATGAGAAAATGGTGTTCATCTATCTTGTCGCGGTGTTTTTCCATTTTTAATTCCAGTTCGGGAATCATCTTTGTGCCACCAAAAAAATCACCTTTTATGAAATAAAGATTCATTTTGGTATTGTAGTAATTAAGGAAAATTAAAGACTGCGAATTCTCATTATGAATGAAAGTGTCCGATTTTACAATTCGACTGAACTTATCAAAACTTTCTTCAATCCTTTTAATGTTGCCATACAGAAACAAAATTTTGAACAGATAAGTATTTCCTTTGATGTACCAAACCGGATGATTTTTTATCATTTCTGGATTGTCGTGGAACAATTCTACCCATTGATAGGCGTATTTCAAAGTGTATTTGTAATCCTGCAAAAGCTGATTTTTCCAAACGTGCGCTTTGAAATACCAAAGTTTCTCCGTGAAATTAAGTTTATTAAGGTCAATTTTTTTGACTTTCTTATCGAATAAATCCAAGATTTTATCACGGTCTTCATCATTTTTGATGTAACCGTGCGTGAGCATTTCGCTGTACAATTTCAAAGAAAGATTGGAAAGTTGAGTAGCATAACTGTTTTGCTTATTGATTTCGGTCGATTGCAAAATCAATTCGTCCGCACGTCCATCGATACTTCTTGTAATGAATTGAGATTCAATCACTTTTTCAAGTTCGATGATTTCGGAAGCAATACTTTTTTCATCTAAATCCAATGCGGATTGTTTGGCTTTGTCAAGGATTTTTAAAGCTTGTTTGTAAAGACCTTTTTGATAAAGAATAGTCGCAAAATCAAGCTGTTCCCGCAATTGGATTCTGCTGTTTTGAAGACTTGGATTCAGCCTCAGACTTACCAGGATTTGTTTATACAGATGTGCTTTCAGATTGGAAAGTTGCTGTTTCGATGATATTTTTTTATCAATAATAATCTCCTCATTATATTCTTTCATTTTGTCCAATTCAGAAAAAAGTAAAAGAAATTTTGCATCGACGTTAATTCCAAGTCGGTTCACGTACAACTTGAATTGACGCTTTTCCGACGTCGAAAGTGACTTTATTAGAACAAATAAAAAATCTTTCTGTAATTCTGACATTGTAAATTTAAAATATATAAATAATTGATAATTAATTTGTTGTCAATTATTTTAAAGGAATTGAATATTGTATTTTTTGGAAAGTCTCAATCAGATATCATAAATCAAATTCTACTTTTGAATATCAAAATTAGGTAAAAAACTTTATTATGAATCCGGAAAAAATTGAAATTTTTGATACGACGTTGAGAGATGGTGAGCAGGTTCCCGGATGTAAACTCAATACAGAACAAAAAATAATCATCGCCGAGAAACTCGATTTTCTTGGCGTTGATATTATCGAAGCTGGCTTCCCCATTTCCAGTCCAGGCGATTTCCAATCCGTTCAGGAGATTTGCAAAATCGTAAAATATGCGAAAGTTTGCGGATTGACGAGAGCCAACAAAAAAGATATTGAAGTCGCTGCAGAAGCTCTAAAATATGCGAAAAGACCAAGAATCCACACCGGAATCGGAACATCTGATTCTCACATAAGATTCAAATTCAATTCTACTAGAGAGCAGGTTTTGGAACGCGCGATTGAAGCGGTGAAATATGCAAAGAATTTTGTTGATGATGTCGAGTTTTATGCGGAAGATGCAGGCAGAACGGATAATGATTTCCTTGCTAAAGTCTGTGAAGAAGTCATCAAAGCCGGCGCAACGGTTCTTAATATTCCTGATACAACTGGATATTGTCTGCCGGAAGAATACGGACGAAAAATAAAATATCTGAGAGAAAATGTAAAAGATATTGACAAAGCAATCTTGTCTTGCCACTGTCACAACGACCTTGGAATGGCAACCGCAAATTCAATTTCAGGAATCATCAACGGCGCCAGACAAATCGAATGTACGATTAACGGACTTGGCGAACGTGCGGGAAATACAGCTTTGGAAGAAGTCGTGATGATTATAAAACAACATTCTGACCTTAATTTCTTCACCGATATCAATTCCAAAATGCTGAACGAAATGAGTTATCTGGTTTCAGAAATGATGGGAATGCCGGTTCAGCCAAACAAAGCAATTGTTGGTGCAAACGCATTTGCGCACAGTTCGGGAATTCATCAGGATGGCGTTATCAAAAACAGAGAAACCTACGAAATCATCGACCCGAGAGAAGTCGGAATCAATGAATCTTCCATCGTTTTGACCGCAAGAAGCGGACGTTCTGCTTTGGCTTATCGATTCAAAAATATCGGTTTTGATGTGACAAAAGTGGAATTGGACTTTTTGTATCAAGAGTTTTTGAAAATCGCTGATACCAAAAAAGAAGTTAATAATGATGATTTAAGCTTTATGATGAAATCATTTAATCAAAAAATTGGATAGAAAATGAGCCAAAGAAAAACACTATTTGATAAAGTTTGGGATGCACACGTTGTAGAAACCGTTCCAGATGGACCTCAGGTGATTTATATCGACAAGCATTTGATTCACGAAGTGACGAGTCCACAGGCTTTTGCGGAATTGGAAGCAAGAGGTTTGGAAGTTTTTCGTCCGAATCAGATTGTGGCGACTGCCGACCACAACGTTCCGACTTTGGGACAGGAATTACCCATCAGAGACGAATTATCGAGAACGCAAGTTCAGCAACTGACAGAGAATTGCAAAAAAAATAACATCGAGTTGTACGGACTTGGTCATCAATATCAAGGCATCGTTCACATCATCGCACCGGAATTGGGAATCACACAACCTGGAATGAGCATTGTTTGTGGCGACAGTCATACTTCCACGCACGGCGCTTTTGGAGCAATTGCTTTTGGAATTGGGACAAGTCAAGTCGCGCAGGTTTTTGCGAGTCAATGTCTATTGATGAACAAACCAAAATCAATGCGGGTTTCCGTGAATGGAAAACTGAATAAAGATGTTCAGCCGAAGGACGTGATTCTTTACATTATTTCGAAAGTCGGCACGGATTCGGGAACCGGATATTTCTGCGAATATGCGGGAAATGTCTTCGAGGAAATGTCGATGGAAGGCCGAATGACCGTTTGCAATATGAGCATCGAAATGGGAGCGCGAGGCGGAATGATTGCGCCGGACGAAACTACTTTCAATTATGTAAAAGATAAAACATTTGCGCCAAAAGGAGAAAAATGGAATGAAAAAGTCGAATATTGGAAAACCTTAAAATCCGATTCTGATGCTATTTTTGATAAAGAATTTGAATTCTCAGCAGAAGATATTCGTCCAATGATAACTTACGGAACCAATCCAGGAATGGGAATTTCCATCGATTCTAAAATTCCCATTGCTCAAAACGAATCCGAGGAAAAAGCTTTGAAATATATGGGACTTGATGCAGGCCAATCAACGTCAGATATCAAAGTGAATTATGTGTTCATCGGAAGTTGTACCAACGCAAGGATTGAGGATTTCCGTTCTGCTGCAACTTATGTCAAAGGAAAACAAAAAGCTGAAAATATTGTCGCCTGGCTGGTTCCTGGTTCACAGAAAGTAGCGAAACAAATTTATGATGAAGGTTTGGATAAAGTCTTCAATGATGCAGGTTTCCAAATCCGTCAGCCTGGATGCTCCGCTTGTCTGGCAATGAATGACGATAAAATCCCAGAAGGTGAATATTGTGTATCAACATCCAACAGAAACTTCGAAGGCCGACAAGGTCAAGGCGCAAGAACACTGTTGGCAAGTCCGCTAACTGCCGCAAAAGTGGCGGTGGAAGGTAGAATTCCGGCTTTTGAAAATTTGAATTAATGACAAACTGGAATTTAAAACATTGAATTTTAAATCTTGAACATCGAATTAAACGTATGCAAAAATTAGTTTTAATAAACTCTCAGGCCGTTCCGTTGCCGAGCGAAAATATAGATACAGACCAGATTATTCCGGCACGTTTCCTCAAAAGCATCAGCAAAGAAGGTTTCGGGGAAAATCTTTTCAGAGATTGGCGGTATAATGTTCACTCCAATGAACCAAATCCTGACTTCGTTCTCAATAATCCTAAATATTCCGGCGAAATTCTGGTTGCAGGAAATAACTTCGGATGCGGAAGCAGTAGAGAACACGCCGCTTGGTCGTTAACGGATTATGGTTTTAAGGTGGTTGTGTCAAGTTATTTTGCGGATATTTTTAAAGGCAATGCGCTAAATAATGGATTGCTTCCAGTGAAAGTTTCTGAGGATTATCTTAAAGATTTAATGGAAACCATCACGCAAAATCCTTCAACTCAAATTACTGTAGATGTGGAAAAACAGACAATTTCATTCAATGATATGACAGAAAGTTTCGAGTTAGATTCTTACAAAAAAATATGCCTCATCAATGGCTACGACGATATTGATTTTTTAACGAGCAAAAAAGAAGCGATTCAGAAATTTGAACAAAAAACACAGAAAGTATATGAGCAAGAATTATAAAATAGCAGTTTTGCCAGGCGATGGCATCGGTCCGGAAGTGACCAACGAAAGTGTGAAAGTCTTGAAAGTGATTGGCGAAGCTTATCAATATAATTTTCAATTTGATTATGGCGTGATGGGCGCGGAAGCGATTTATCAAACAGGAAATCCTTTGCCAGACGAAACTTTGGAATTATGCAAAAATTCTGATGCTGTTTTGTTCGGCGCAATCGGCGACCCAGCTTTTGATAACAATCCTGACGCGAAAGTACGTCCAGAACAAGGTTTGTTGAAATTGAGAAAAGGATTGGGATTATTCGCCAACATCAGACCAATCAAAACTTACGCTTCATTAATCAAAAAAAGTCCTTTAAAAAGAGAAATCGTTGAAGGAACGGATATTCAAATCTATCGTGAGTTGATTAGCGGCATCTATTTTGGAGAAAAATTCACTGAGGAAAATGGTGATTACGCTTACGATGTTTGCAAATATTCCAAAGAAGAAATTACAGGAATTGCTCACTTAGCTTTTCAGGATGCTCAGAAAAGAAAGAAAAAACTAACCTTGATTGACAAAGCCAACGTTCTCGACACATCCAGACTTTGGAGAAAAATCGTGAAAGAGATTGCTTTGGAATATCCAGATGTCAAAGTGGATTTTATGTTCGTAGATAATGCCGCAATGCAGATGATTCTAAACCCAAAACAATTCGATGTCATCCTTACAGAAAATATGTTCGGCGATATCATTTCCGACGAAGCCAGCGTGATTGGCGGTTCCATCGGTTTATTGCCTTCCGCATCAATAGGGAACGACAACGCCCTTTTCGAACCAATCCACGGTTCTTATCCGCAGGCCAAAGGAAAAGGAATTGCAAATCCAATCGCCTCTATCTTGAGTGCAGCAATGATGCTCGACCATTTGGAATTGACCCAAGCAGCGAATAAATTAAGAGAAAGCGTGGAAAATGCCATCGAAAGCAGATATGTGACGATTGACCTGAATCCAGATATCAATTACTCGACCAGTGAAGTAGGAGATTTCATTGCGGATTACATTCGTTTTTCGGAAAGGTCGTACTACAACCACGAGAATGTCCAGTTAGGAAAATCCACGATTGTCTAAAAAAAATGAGAGCCGAAGTTAATTCGGCTCTCATTCAGTAAAATATAAAATTAAAATTCATTCAGTTAGTCTTTTCTGCCCTGAGAATCCATCTCGTCTGACATTCCTTTTTCCGGTCTGTAGGCTGTTCCGCGGTCATCTGTGAAGTACAAATCGTTTTTCGCTTTTGCGATGATTCTTGCTCTTGTAGATTCCGGGATTGGATATTCGTTGTGTCTGTCCGGATATTTTTCTGCAAGATATCCTCTGGTTTTTTCTTCCACATCTATCGCGCCGTTTTCGTCCAGAATTTTTTTGGCAGCGTTTGCATCGTCCTCTGTTTCAGCGTAAACCGTGATTCTGTTGCTATCGATACTCGCATATTCGTAGCGGTCCGTCTCTACAACATCTCTGTCGAACAGCCAGTCAAAAAAACTTGCTTTTCTGTCCGTATCTATGGTTTCAACTTTGTCCAGAGCTTCAATTTCTGCGTTCGCTAGGGAATATTCGTACAAGCCTGCTTCTTCCAGTTTGGTGATGACATCTCTGCTTTCTGCTTCGTTTGGGAAAATCCCGATAATCGTGTAAGACATAATAATATTTTTTTGGTGGTTAAACTTATTTCCCTTACCCAAACAAAAATGATGACACAATCTACTGTCGGACAAAATTTTAACAGTATTTAAGATTTGGGCGCCTTTATCCGCCTTCCGCTCCCAATCTTTTTGCCTTGGCTTTTCCACCCACAAAAAAAGGATTTCCGCTCAAGTCGGGGCGCGCTTCGCCAGGTAGAACGTTTGGGCATAGAAAAAAACCTTCCAGTTCATCCGAAAGGTTTCCATAGTTTGATTTATTTAAAAAAAAAAGTTGCTATACCACCGAGGTTACGCAGCCCGGCCTGAACGGAACTCCTTTTTTGCTTGCCGAAACGTTAATCTCGCAGACCAATCGTCGTGCAAAAAAGAGTGGGAGTGGAGGACGGAATAGCTGCCCAAAAAGTTACTAACTAACTAACTAACTAACTGCTAACTATTTGAATTTAGTGATTCCCAGACCATCAATCTCATCCGCAATTCTTTTCTCGTGGTGGTGGTGTGGTTTTCGGTCATTGGTAAAGAATAGATTGTTTCGGGCTTTTGCGATGATTTTCGCATTTCGGCTTTCGGAAATCACATATTCGTGATTCGGAAAATTTTCAGTCATATGGTCCTGAGCTTTCTCCTCTACATTCACGGCGCCATTGTTGTCCAGGATGTCCTTCACGATGTGCGCGTCCTGCTCGGTCTGCAGATGGACGGTAATCGTGTTGTGGTCGATACTTGCGTATTCGAAACGGGCTTTGTCGATGTGATTGTCATCAAATAACCAATTCCAAAAACCATTTTTCTTCTCAATGTCCACATTTTGCACAGTCTCGTGATGAGAATGAGAAAGATTGTAGTCATTGTAACCAGCGTTTTCCAATTTTAAAAGGACCTTATCAGCCTCTAGCTGAGTGGGAAAAAGCCCTACAACAATATAAGACATAGCTGTAATGTTTTGATGAGACGAAATAAAAAGAACACTTCTGAACCAGATTTTCTGTCATCTGATTTCTAATATTAAATATATGTTAATTTTATCAAATAAACAAGCCTTTCAAAATAAATTTGAAAGGCTTGTTGAATTTTTCGCAAGGAAAACTATTTTTCTGTGTTGTCTGTTTTTCCGTCCTTGTTGACCTTGGAACCTTTTTCGACATCTTCTTTATCAATGTCAGGCGGGTTTTGCTTGTCAGATGACGCTGGAATATCTCGGAAATCCTCGGTCTGTTTTTTCTGCTCGGACGAGTTGTTGCTTTCTTGTTTTTTATCTGGTTCCATAACGATTGATTTTATAATTCGGTGGCGGGAAAAGTATTGGTCTTATCCTCGATGGAATAATGCAATGCCTTTGCCAAAACGAATATATCGTTCAGATTATCTTTCAATTGTTTTTTGCTTTGCTCTTTCAGATTGTTCTGGTTCACGCTTTTTGCCATATTTTTCTTAGCAGATTCCATCACGCCGTTGATATCTTTCTGCGTGAATCTGTTAATCGCGTAGTCATCCATAAAATGAATTTTCACATCTGGAAAAATCTTGATTTCGGGCTGGGGAATTTCTTGCAGAATCAATTTTTTATTTACCGTGTCCACATCGATTTTCATTTGTTTCAAATCGTAGGAAACCTGTGCTTTCGCAGTGGTATAAAGTACCATTTCACGTGGAAGAATATCAAATCCTGCGATATTTGCCGCCGAACTTTTGTGCGTTTGGAAGCTGGAAAAATCCTGTTCCAAAACCACCATTTTGTTCATCTTCTGAATCTGATTCGTGATGAGGTAATAATCTTGATTGATAAGTGCCGCATCTTCTTTCTTATTGCAACTTCTCCACGATAGAAATAGGAAAACCGTAAGAATGATTCCGAAAATAAAAGAAAGGATGCCTGTGTATTTTGTCATTTGAATGATTGCGATTTGTCAGCCAATTAAGTTTTGAAATAATTTCTCCTACTTAAATAAGCCTGAATTATTATCTTTTTTCAAAATATTAAGCAAATCTTTCTCCAAAAATCCAGTTTCGGGCATTTCTGTGATTCTACCGATTTCTTTTCCGTACTTTTTGACAATGATTGTCGGAACTCTCGTGATGTTGTAAAGACCTTCTTCGCCAGCTGGAGATTCCTTTTTGCGGTTCACGGCGATGATTTGCATTTTGTCCGTATTGTATTTCAAAGTTTCCAGAATCTTTATCAATCTCGGAAATTCTCTGTGGCTGTCCTCGCACCAACTTCCTACAAATACGACCAAAGAATAACTGTTCAGTTTTTCTTTCTTCAATTCTGCCAAACTTGGCTGGTCGATTTGATAGCGGTTGTATTCTTCATCGAACCAGGTTTTGTAAGGTTCTTTTCGGAATTGGTCAAGCGACTGCGTTCCCAAAAGCATTTTGCCATCGTTCTTGGATTCTACTTCACGGTTCACAATGACGCGTTCTGCGCAAGAACTGATGAACATCAAAGCAAGCAACCCAAATAATATTGATATTTTTTTCATTATGTTTTATTTTTAACCACAAGGTCAACAAAGTTTTTCACGAGGTTCACAAATTGTGGTCATTGTGAAAAATCTTAGTGTCCGTTGTGGTAAATATTATTTATTGATTATATCTGATAAATCAGCAGCGGAGTAGTACTTGTTCTTCAAAACCTTGTTGTCTGCAACGCGGTGAACATTGTATTTGTCGCCAGATTTTTCATAATAAGCATCCGTTCCTTTGTCTTTATAAAATTCTACCGTTTCCTGCGCCTGAATTTCGTTATCACAAGCTTTGGACATATTGGAACGCTGAACTTCATTGAACAATTCCACGAATTTATCGCCTAGTCCAAACTCCAAAACAGCGCCACTCAAAACGTATTGAAGGTCGCAAAGTGCATCAGCAACTTCTACCAAATCGTTGTCCTCAATCGCTTTTTTCAGCTCGTCCAATTCTTCCTGTAAAAGGCTAACTCTCAGCTCAGCACGTTCTTTTGAAGGGATTTGAGGTGTGTCAAGAATTGGGGCGTTGAAAGTTTTGTGAAATTCGGCAACTTGGTTCAGGCTGTCTATCTTTTCCATATTTTTTCTAAAATTTTAACAAATATAAAAAATGCCATCCTTAAAGACAGCATTTATTTTTTATTAACCACAAATCGAAGATTCGACGAAGTCAAAAGTCACAAAAGAATTTTAAACAATAGACAGAATTTTGTCATTCCGTAGGAATCTCCACTAGAATTCGTAAAAGTATGGTTAGATTCCTACGGAATGACAAACTGGATATTAGTTTTAAATTTTTTTTTGATTTTCTAACTTATTTCAACCGTTCCAAAACACCTTTCCGCTTCACAATATTCTTATAATCCCATTGGATTTCTCTGGATTTTTCCAGCCAACGTTTCAAGTCATCCTTATCAATTTCATTCACATCATTATAAAAAATAGAAGCATCCTGAAATTTTTCGCCTTCCACATTCAGTTTTTCTTCATTGAAAGATTTTCCGCTCCAGAACATTATTCTAATTCCTAGTTTCTGTTTGCTGTAGCCCACAATTGGATTTCCATCTAGAAACCAAACTGGATGCGAATGCCAGATTTTGTTTTCGGTTTCAGGAAGATATTTGCCAATTTCTTCGGAAAGAAGGTTTGCGATTTTCTCGTCTTCAGATTCTAATTTCTGATTGTAGGAAGTGATGTCTGGATTCATTAATTAAAATATTTAAAACTTATCATCCGCAGTCGGACCGTAAAAACCTGGAACTTTGTTGCCTGTCGCACGAAGATAAACAATCAATTCGCCACGATGATGATATAGATGATTGAAGAGCGTTGTTCTGATAATGTTGTACTTTGGCGTCGGTGGAATCAGGACTTTTTCCTTCATCGTCATTGTCCAAGGTGTGCTCAGTTTATTTTCGTCGAGCTTTTCGAAAGCTTCTTTGGCCAGAGAAAAATTCTCTTCAAACTTTTGCAGAATATTTTTCGAAGCTGAATGATTTTCCCTTTCATATTTGAAATCTGACAACTCGAACGCATCAGACAAAAGGACTTCGGGATACCAAGCATAAATCGTTGCAACGTGCGAAGCCAGCTTTGCAGTGGACCAAGTTTTTTCTGAAGATTTCCAGCCAAGCGCAGAATCTGGAATCGCTTCCAGGACTTTGCGTGTGTTTTCGGCTTCCTGCAGAAATTCTGAGATTAACAATTCTTTAATCATAGCATTAAATTTAAAAACCCTTTCAAAGTTAAAAATTTTTGAAAGGGTTTGATATTTTAAAATGTAAAATTTTGATTCTTAAGACGTAATGTCTCGTCCAATCACCAATCTTTGGATTTCAGAAGTTCCTTCGCCAATCGTACACAATTTAGAATCTCTGTAGAATTTCTCAACAGGGAAATCTTTTGTGTAGCCATAACCACCGAAAATCTGAACCGCATTATTGGAAATTCTTACGCAAGCTTCAGAAGCGTATAATTTTGCCATTGCACCTTCACGGGTCATTTTTGCTTTTGCATTTTTGAGGTCAGAAGCTCTTCTTATTAGCAATTCTGAAGCGTCAATTTCTGTCGCCATATCGGCCAACATAAAGTTTACCGCCTGAAAACTTGAAATCGATTTTCCGAACTGGTGTCTTTCCTGAGCATATTTCAAAGCCGCTTTATAAGCACCTCTTGCAATTCCTAAACTCAACGCGGCGATAGAAATACGACCGCCGTCCAAGATTTTCATCGCTTGTTTGAAACCGCTTCCAACTTCGCCCAATCTGTGAGAATCTGGAACACGAACGTTGTCGAAAATCAATTCTGCTGTTTCCGAGGCGCGCATTCCCAGTTTATTTTCTTTTTTACCGGATGTGAAACCTGCCATTCCTTTTTCCAAAACAAAAGCTGTGGAATTATTTTTTGCACCAATTTCTCCAGTTCTTGTCATCACTACCGCGACATCGCCAGAAATAGCGTGCGTGATGAAGTTTTTTGCACCGTTGATAATCCAATCGTCGCCGTCTTTAACCGCTGTTGTGGACATTCCTCCGGAATCTGAACCTGTGTTATGTTCCGTCAGTCCCCAAGCACCGATGACTTTTCCGGAAGCCAAATCTGGCAACCATTTTCTTCTTTGTTCCTCATTTCCGAATTCGTAGATGTGGTTGGTACAAAGTGAATTGTGCGCCGCAACGGATAATCCAATCGACGGGTCAACTTGTGAGATTTCGTCTAAAATCGTCACATATTCCTGATAACCAAGACCAGAACCGCCATATTCTTCAGGAATTACGATTCCCATAAATCCCAATTCACCCAGTTGGTGAAACAATTCTACAGGGAAAGTTTGGCTCTCGTCCCAATTCATAATGTTGGGGCGAATATTTTTTTCAGCAAAATCTTTTGCCGTTTCAGCTATCATTTTTAGGTTGTCCATAGTGGCAGTATCCATACTTTTATCTTTGTCGCCAAATATAGAAAAATTAGGATAAGGATAAATTATTTTTAAAATTTGTTTTTTATGCTTTAAGAATCGAGGTTTTCATTATTTTAGCCTAGAATTTTTTCACAATGAATCCGAAATTAAAAACCCTTTTATTCTTTCTCGTCGGTGCTTTTGCCGGAATCTCGGTAATGTTCCTCATCACAAATTACAAAATCGAGAAGCGAAATAAATATCTGGCGGAAGGTGGAAGTCGGAAATCAGAAGTTGCCAAATCTGAAAGTCAAACTCACAGAGAATCAAATTCAGAAAATTCCATCGAAGAATTGACGAATGAAAGTAAAGTTATTTCCTACGTTAAATCCAATCACAAATTGCCAGATTATTACCTCACAAAATCTGAAGCTAAAAATCGAGGCTGGATTGCATCAAAAGGAAATCTCTGCGATGTTTTGCCAGGAAAAGCGATTGGTGGCGACAAATTCAGCAACCGTGAAAAGCAACTTCCAAGAGGCGAACAATATTATGAAGCAGATGTGAATTACAACTGCGGAAACCGTGGCGCAGACCGAATTGTTTTTACTGAAAATGGCGATGTGTGGCTGACAAAGAATCATTATAAAAGTTTTGAGAAGAAATAAAAAGCTGGAAAATGGAAGTTTTCTAATTGGGAAGGCTTCGAGAGCCTCCGCCTGAAAGTGTTGTCATCAATTGACGGCTTGAGCAAGATAGGTTGTCATCCTGAGGCTCTCGAAGGATATACAAAATAATAATCCATAATAATAAAATGAAAGAAATACTAATCGATTTTTTAAATATAGGAGACTACGAAGATTTCTATGAGCAATTGAAATCAAAGGTAGAATTGCCGGAACATTTCGGAGATAATTTGGATGCGCTTTCAGATGTGATTTCTGGCGGTCTGGAACTTCCAATTCATATCGAATTTGTGAATATGAGCGTGGACCAATTGGAAACTTTTGAAGACCTTTTGACAACTTTGGAAGATGTGGAGGAGGAAGTGGAAGATTTCACGTTCAGCTATTACCTTGAGCAGTACGAAGATGACGATGAAAATTTGGAAAGCGATGAAGAATAATACAAGAAAAGCAACCATCGACGACCTTTCGCAATTGGCTCAGTTGTTTGACGAATACAGAATGTTCTATCACAAAACCTCTGATATTTCCGGCGCAGAACAGTTCATTTCCGAAAGATTGGAAAGTGAAGATTCTGAGATTTTTGTAGTTGATGAAGAAGGAAAGTTGGGCGGTTTTGTACAGCTTTATCCTTTGTTTTCATCGACGAGAATGAAGCGTTATTGGTTGTTGAATGACCTTTACGTGAATCCTGAATTTCGGGGAAAAGCTTATTCCAAAGCGTTGATTGAAGAAGCAAAAAAGCTTTGCAGAACATCCAATTCTTGCGGAATGTACCTTGAAACCAGCAAAGAAAATATGATTGGAAATCAATTATATCCAAGTGCAGGTTTCAAAAAATACGATGAGGTGAATTTCTATGAGTGGGAAGTGGAATCATAAGATAAACGATAAATGATAATTGATAAATGATTTCATTGCGTGCCAAAAAATTGTAAATCTTGAATTTTAAACTTTAAATTAAAAAATGACTGATTTCGAGAAATATATCCAGCGTTATCTTGACCTTGTTCCGTCTGAAAATTGGATTGAGGAATTGAAAAATTCAGGGAATCAGACTTTGGATATTTATGAAACATTTTCCGAAGAACAAGCAAACTTTGCGTATGCTGAAGGAAAATGGAGTTTGAAAACACTTTTGCAACATTTGATTGATACCGAAAAAGTCTTTGCTTATCGTGGTTTGAGATTTTCCAGAAATGACCAGTCTTTGGTTTCCGGTTTTGATGAAGAAACTTGGGCGGATAATTCCTACGCTGATTCACGAACTTTGAAAAGCTTGATTAAGGAATTTAAACTGACCAGAAAATTATCAATCAAATTCTTTAAAACGCTTCCGGCAGAAGCTTTACAATTGATTGGAATTGCGAATGGGAATGAGATAAAAGTGGAGACGATTGGGAAATTGACAGTTGGTCATAACCTTCATCATTTGAATGTTATTAAGGAAAGGTATTTGCCGAATTTATAATGGACTTTTCTAAAGAAATACTCAACGTTGCATTAAATATGTCAATGGAATTCGGTGAAAACTGGTTGAAACCAATTCACGAAAGACTTAATAAAAAGTATCCGGAAATCTCTTCTGAAAATTTAGAAAAAATTAATTCAATCTGTAAAGAAGTGAACAAATTTGCAAATGACTATGTTTACGAAAGTGGTTCAGTTATTAATCAAGAAATCAGTTTTGTAGATTTCAATATATTCAAAGATGATATTTTATTAAAGTATAGTTGGATATCGAAAAATAATTTGAATCGCTTATATAATCAAAGCTGTTATTATGCAATGAAATGATTTTAAATATTTCTATTTCTTTCTAGTTAAATACTTCCTCCCAGGAATAAATAACAGCAACGCTCCAATCACAAACATCGACAATCTGGAAAGAAAATCGCCACTTTTGGTATAGAAAGTTTCGTGGTCAATGAGATTCACTTTTGCCACCAAAGCGCCTTTTGCGCCATAAGGTAAATCGTCTATAATGTCGCCTCGGGAATTGATGTGCGCGCTGGTTCCGCTGTTCGCAGCTCTGGCAATTTCTCGTCTGGTTTCTATTGCTCTTAGTTTTGCGTAATCCAATAATTGTTTGTGTCCCTGAGAATAGCCCCACCAGGAATCATTCGTCACAATCGTTAGGAGATTGGCTCCTTTTTTTACATAATCAGTCACGTATTCGCCATAGACACTTTCGTAGCAAATGATAGGCGCGATGACGGATTTGTTATAAGGATTGGCAAACACTTTTCTTTCTTTAGAAATGCCGAGAGAACGAGTCGTTCCACCTAAATCCAGCATCACATCACCCAAAATTGGTTTGAAGAAATTGATGTAAGGGAAAATCTCAACACCAGGAACCAACATTGCTTTGTGATAAACTTCTGGTTGCTGATTCGGGATGATTTGTATCGCCGAATTATATTCATCCACCCAGATTCCTTGTCTTTCAAGATAACTTGCTGTGACAGGTTTTTCCTCATCATCCTTATAAACGTAATGGCTGGAAATTCCGCCAGCAAAAACAGATTTTGGATGTTGCGTAAGGAATGTCATTATGTTATTAATAAGCAAACTATTTTTAAATCCGCGCTCACTGATAGAACCTGGTCCAGGCAAAGAAGTTTCTGGAGCAAGGTAAAGGTCAATGTCTTGCGGTGCTATTTTCGCATCTTCTGGTGGATTTGGGTCCACAAATTTTGAATTTTCGGTAGCTATTTTTAAAAGGTCGCTTTCAATGGTCAAACTGTCTTTTTGATATTTTTCATTGTAAGGGTCCAAAGCAGGTTGAAGCATTGTCACATTTAAAGTGCCGACCGTTTTTGGTGAGTAATTGTAATATTTAATTAAAGAAATTAACATCGGCACAACAATGAAGCCTGCCAACATCGATACATTTTTGATGAGTGGTTTTCTCTTGCGTCCAGCTTCCCAAATTCTAAAAGTATAAAATGCCAGGACATTACAAATCAAAATCCAAAAACTGCCGCCAGTTGCGCCCAAAGTGTCGTACCATTGGATGAATTGGTGATAATCTGCGAAGACATTTCCAAGATTCAGCCAAGGCCAGGTGAATTCCCAAACCAAGTGCAATTTCTCAAAAGCCATCCAGATCACCACAAAAAATACCAACCCGAAATAAGTGCCCTGACTTCTTTTGTAAAGTCGATAGAAGTGGAAAATGATCGACATAAAAAAGGCGTTCGTCAAAACCGGAAACAAAACGGCCAAAAGAGAATTGCTCCCGTCCGGAAGTTTGGAATTGTAGAGCCAACCCGTCGTAACCGCATTCCAAATGACAAACGTAAGATAGGACAAACCAAATATCGCCAAACTTTTCCGTTTGATATCACTGAATTTCGCAATGTTGTGTTCCATCATCAAAAGTGGAACGAATGCGAAAAATATAAAAAACGGAATTCCGTAAGTCGGCCAGGAAATGGCGAGCAAAACTCCGGATATTAAAGCTAATAGAAGGTTTTTCATTATTATCAAAATATGATTTAACAAAAATACTCATATTGAAGTTAATAAATGTGCGCAGGACAGACATTTTACATTGGTTCTTTATATTTGTCTGTTTCGCTTTTCCATTCGTGCTCAATATTTGTCATCAGCAAAGCGTTGTCAAAAGTCACTGAACCTTCTGGGAAAAGTTCTTCATTCTCAAAAAAAGATGATCTTACATTTTTTACATCAAGTGGTCGAACTTCCCAGTGATAAGCTTTCAATCTCAGTCCTTCGAATTTGTTGTGGTTTGGAGAATAACCAAGATCTCCCTTTTCAAAAAAATCGGAAACATTATTTAATGTTTGAAAAATTGAATTATCATTAAATACATTTGTTTCGGAAGCGTCAATTAAAATTTCGGTCTCATCAGAACTTTTAAAGTCAATATGATAATTTCCGTTATTTTCATTGACATTGAATTTTGCGTGGTAATGTTTCCCAGGGAATATTCGTCCGCCAACAAGAGTATTTAGTTTAAGTGAAGTGTCTCGCCGTGGAATGTAAACTCCAGATTTGGTCTCTCCATTTTCGTCCCATTCTACGGCAATTCTGTGAGCGCCATTTTCTGAGTTCACTCCAAGAAAGTCAGGAAGTCCTTTTGGTTTAATGTGTTTTAATCTTATTAAACAAATTCCAACGATTGCTTTTTCCTTATAAAGTTTTGGTCTGAATGGAAATGGGATGATTTTCTCAACTACTTTTGGGTCAGCTGTGAAGTTGATTAAAATTCTTCTGTCAATGTATCCGTGAATTGTTGGGATTTTCATTTTATGAAGGTATTTACAATGTTGTGAGGAACATTAGGAAATGAAATTAATTCTTACGAAAATCTCTTCTTCCGCATAAAATAAAATCCAGCGCCCAAAACTCCCAAAATCCCCAATGGTAAAAGCAAATTGATCCATTGCCATTTCGAGCGTTCTTCGTCCACGCGTTCTCTGTCCAGCAAACGGATTTCGATGGTTCTGTTGCGGAGTTCCATCATATTGCTGTCGTCCAAAAGATAATCCAAGGCATTTCTGAGGAACTGCGCATTCCCATAATGTTCTTTGGTAAGCAGATCTTCACCCAAAGGAAGCGGTTTTCCTTTCCATATCTGGTTTCTTGCAATGTCGCCATCGGCAATCACGAGCATTTTGTTTTCTGCGCTTTGAGCTTTGAAACCTGGATAAGCATTTTTCTCACTTCTCGTCGCGTAGGCTGAACTGAATTTCCCTTCCAAAGCCACAGCGAAAATCTTCGGTGGCGTAGGACGTTCCATCTCACCGATGCTGTCTGCGCGCACAATCTCGGACAAAGCTACATAATTCGGAACCGTTTTGCTGATAGTTCTTTCGCTCGATTCGAACAGAACTTTGGTCTTAATATTTGGTCTTCCCAATGTATCAATAGAAGTTGGAAACTCGAATTTTACAGGATTGATGTTTTTCGTAATCGGGTTTTTTGTTTCTGATATTCCCAACGGAAAATAAGGCCATAGAAAACTGCTGTATTGCGGATTACCAGCCACTTCGCCCGAAACAATCCTGATCAAAGCCGACTTCTTCATATCCTTCGTCAAAGCAGGATTGATCCTTAGTCCATAATTGAACATAAAATCCGTCAGGTTGAGGTCAAGCGGATAAGCCATAATCTTCTTCGCTTGGAAAAGTGTGTCCATTTCGGCATTCACAGCATCCAACATCCAAAGGGTTTTTCCGCCATTCATAATGTATTGGTCAAGAATGACTTTCTCTCCATCGGTAAAAGCTTTTCTTGGCTTTGCGATGACGAGCGCATCCATTTGTTTAAGCTTTGGAACATCGGCAAGGGAAAGTTCGGTTTTGTTTTCCGGAATCACGGGGCCAACATTGTAATTTTCCATCGCCACGTCCAAAAATCCTCGGAATTCATCTGGACTTAGTTCCTGCTGATTCACCAAAAATCCAATATTCTTAGCTGTTTCTTCCGTCATTCCTTTGATGGTCGAGGCAAAATTGTATTCTAGATTTTCAATCGATTTGTTGAGTTGAGTCGATGCATCAATTCCAGATTGCTGAATGATGAGCGGCACCGAAGTCCCGTAACCATTGTATTTGATCGCGGCGTAAGGAAACATCACGATTTCCGAGATCTTTCCATCTTTCATATCCGGAAGGATCGAAGGTTGCATTCCCATTCCGGCCAAAGTATCTTGCGGAATTTTCTCTGCAATCGGATCACGGAATTTGTAATCGATTTTCGGATTGATCTTTCGGAATTCGTCCAACATAAATCTGGTCTCATTCTGAAGCTGCTTGAAGGAAGCTGGGAAATCGCCATCCAAATAGACTTCTATCGTCATCGGTTTGTTCACGCTTTCCAAAACTTTGATGGTGGAATCCGAAAGCGTGTATCGTTTTTCCGCCGTCAGATCGAAACGTTTGTAAACCAATCCGCTCATCCCGATGATGAGAAGAACAGTGATAATGATAAGGGTGATTTTATTTTTTTTATTCATCTTAATTAGTTGACAGTTGTTAGTTGTCTGTTGATGGATTTTTTTTAATTATTTGGGCAGCTTTATCCGTCTTCCGTTCCCAAACTTTCACTCTGAGGCTCTCGAAGAGTTCATTCAAAGATTTTATGCTGAGCTTGTCGAAGTAGGCTGCAGATTCAACGTATAAAGTCTTAACTCGTTATTCTTGTTTCTTTCCTTACTTCTTTTTCCAGACAAACCAACTCGCCAATCCCAATCCCAGGAATATCACGAATAGAAAGTAAAAAACATCTCTCGTATCAATCTGTCCTCTGGTGAACGCTAAAAAGTGTTGGTAGAATCCAATATTTTGTAGAATGTAATCTGCGCTTCCCAATAATTTGTAACTCGCCAATTGCTCGATCCCGAAGTACGAAATAAAACAAATGAAAACGCCCAAAAGATAAGCCGTGATTTGATTAGGTGAAAGCGATGAAGCCAAGATCCCGACTGCGGAAAAAGCAGCAATCAAAATGATCAAGCCAATATAACTTCCGAAGGTCATACTTCCATCAATATTGCCTTCCGGAACGCCCAAAACGTAAACGGTGTAATAATAAATCAAACTTGGTAGCAAACATAAAACCCCAACCAACCAAACAGAAAGGAATTTTCCACCAACGATTTCCGTGATCTTCACAGGTTGAGAAAAAAGCCAAAACAAGGTTCCAGATTGTTGTTCTTCAGCCAAAGTTCTCATACTGATTGCGGGAATGATGAACATAAAAAGCCAAGGTGAAAGCACGAAAAAACTTTGCAGCGTTGCGCTTCCGATATCGAAAATATTAAAATCATTCTCGAAGAAGAAAAGGAAAAGTGCAGAGATGACACTGAAGGCAGCGATGATGATCCACGCGCTCCAGTTTCCGAAAAAATTCCAAAGTTCTTTTTTGAATATTGCGATCATAATTAAGTTGTAAGGTGATGGTTTATAGTTGATGGGTTTTATTATTGATTCTTTTCCTTTAATTCTTTTGTCTTATTTCGATTGACCAGTTTTACAATGGAAGTAATTAAGAATATAATGCCGAAGAATCCTAAGATCAATTGCCACCAATATTCTAGAACGTAATATTTAAGGATTACTGTAAAAACCACTGCAAATAAAATAAACGTTGCAATCTCATTGAACTGCCGAAGTTTGATATTGCTGGTCGGTAAAATATTACCATTCAGTTTTTTAAGTTCTTTCACCTTTTTCCAACACCAGAAATGGTAAATTCCCAAGCCGACTAAAAATGTTAGTTTCAAATGGAACCAAGGCGTTTTCATCAATCCAGAATTCAGCAAGATCATGGTCAATCCAGAAAGTAACATCAATATTCCGGCTGGAAGCGTGATGATATTCCAAAGTCTGACGGCCATAAAGATGTATTGATTTCTAAGGATTTCCTGTTTCACCTCATCAAAATCATCCGTGTCCTTATAGTAAACAAAAAGCCTGACCAAGTAGAAGATCCCAGCAAAGTAACTTACCATAAAAATAATGTGAATCGCTTTGATAACAGAATAAAGCATCGGAAAATTTTTTGCAAAGATACTTTTTATTGATAGAAGATAAAACAGGAATGTGGTGATTCGGTTTTGAGTTATTTGTGTTAAAATAAAAATATCATTACCGAATATAAATTATAATCGTTTATTTTGTATCAAATAAATAAAAATTAAAGTATGAACAGAAGATTACAATTGTTTGTGTTTTTGGTTTTCGGTGTATTGGGATTTGCACAATCACTAAGACCTATCGCAAAAGAAGTCAATGATTATCACGCTCAGCGGATTACTTTCAAATCTGTAGTGCCTTTCAGTTTGGATAACAGTGGGAAGCAAGCGATTTATCAGCAGGCTGCAAGAGACGCGAAGGTTTTGAAACTTGACAACAAAAAGCTGTCGGCGATCTTGTCCGAAAGACCCGAAGCTATAGAAATGACATTTCCTTTCGAGGATAGAGAAATTACCGTAGAACTGGTGAAAGTCGATATCTATTCCAACGATTTCAAAGCGGAAACCAATAAGAAAGTGGTGACAGATTACAAAAAAGGTGTCTTCTACCGTGGGATCATCAAAGGTGATAATAGATCTGTGGCAGCATTCAGTTTCTTTGATAATGATGTTATCGGTGTGGCGTCTGCTCCTAATATTGGAAATGTCACTTTGGGTAAAGCTGTAGCTTCCGAAGATTTTGTCGTTTACAATGACCAGAAACTGACCGGGAAAAATCCATTCATCTGTGCGGCAGATGAGATGATGGAAAATGAAAAACAAAAGATAAACTATAAACCAACTTCGAAAGCGCCGCAGGCTACAAATTCTTGTGTAAGGGTTTATTATGAAGTTTGTAACAAGCCTTTCCAGCAAAATAATTCTAATGTTACGGCAACGATCAACTGGATTTCTGCCGTTCACAACAACATTAATACTTTATACGTCAATGATGGTGTGAAAATGTCTCTCAAAACCATTTTTGTATGGGAAACTGCAGATCCTTACACCGGAACGTACAGTCAGAATCTTGCAGCATTCAGAACGAACAGACCTACCTTCGATGGTGATCTTGCCCATTTGGTAAACTATCCATCTACAACAAGTGTTGCCTACCTTAACTCTTTGTGTGGTACTTACAAATATGCATATTCCGGGATCAATATGACTTACAATAATGTTCCGACTTATTCCTGGACCATCATGGCAATGACTCATGAGATGGGACATTCCTTAGGTTCTCCTCACACGCACGCTTGCGCATGGAATGGTGATAATACACCTATTGACGGCTGTGGAGCAGTAGCAGGATATCCTGAAACAGGTTGTGATCTTGTAGGTCCGATCCCAAGTGCTGGCGGAACGATCATGAGTTACTGCCACCTGACCTCTGTCGGGATCAATCTATCTTCAGGATTTGGAGAACAGCCAGGTGAGCTGATCAGACAGACAGTAGATTCCAAAGCTTGTCTGGGTGTGGATTGTACGACAGCTTGTGCTATTACCGTTAGCACTTTGGCAGTCAGTAATATCACCAAAACAGATGTCACGGCTACAATTACAGATGCAGCGTCGACACAATGGAAATATAGAGTGATCAAAATGGATGGTTCTGTTGTCAAATCAGGATCTACGAACACAAAAGTAGTTACTGTAACAGGCCTTTCTCCAAATACTTTCTATAAATTTGAGGTTGGGACAGATTGTTCAGGAGCTTTTCAAAGAAGTCAGATTTTCTTAACTGAGGATGACTGGTGTGGGAAAACTGTGACAGATTCTGGCGGGGAAACTGCTAATTACACAGATAATGAGACCTGGACCAAAACCTTTTACCCAAACAATGGAAATCAAAAACTGAAGATGACTTTTCAGGAATTTGATCTGGAAGAAGGTTATGACTTCTTAACGATTAGAAATGGACTTGCGACTTCTCCAGTCTTTTCTGGCGCTAACAATTTGTCAGGTACGACTTTGCCAGGTTCTTACGAATCTACGCATGCGACAGGAGCAATTACAATCACATTCCGTTCAGACGGAGGTGTTACCGCGAAAGGCTTCAAAGCTAATTTGAGTTGTGCTGTTTTGGCCATAGACGATCTGTCCAATTCGAAAGAAATGTCTGTTTCTCCAAATCCGGTTAAGTCGAACTTCAAGATTCAGGGAAATGATAAGATAGAAGTGGTGAAGGTTTTTGATAATTCTGGCAAATTGATCAAAACATTTGATGCCAATTCTGTATCTAAAAATGATTACGACGTTTCTAAATTAAAAACGGGCAACTATGTCATCATGATAAAAACAGATAAAGAAACCTTGACCAAGAAAATCATCAAGGAATAAAAATTCATTATTAATTAAAAATAGCCGGAATGTTTATTTCGGCTATTTTTTTTGAATCATAAATAGATTATTAGCAATTTAATTGAAGTGGTTTTATTTAATAATAGAATATTATGTGAGATATTTAAATTATTTTAATTAAAGTATAATAGTTAAAGTTCCAATTTCGAAATGAATTAAAGAAAAAAAACACTTTTTTTGTATCATAAATTTAATGATATAATTATGAAGAGAATTTTACAGCTGTTATTTTCTGTGTCTATGGTTATTTTTGGATTTTCTCAAAATCTGAAACCAATAGCACAAAAAGTAGCAGATCAAAAATCAAAAAACAGAAGCTTTGTAAAGCTAAGTCCTTTCACGAGAGATGTGAACTCCAGAAATGCTAACATCTATAAAAATGAAGCCACAGATGTTACGGTGATGCAACTGAAACCTTCCGAGTTGCAGACGATTGTGGATGAAAAACCGGAAGCACTGGAACTTACCTTTCCATTCGAAGGTGCTGATATTACAGTAGAATTGGTTAAGAATAATATTTTCACCAATGATTTCAAAGTAAGTACAGATAAAGGTGATAAGGCTTACACACCAGGTGTTTATTATCAAGGAATTATCAAAGGCGATAATAAGTCTGTCGTGGCTTTCAGCTTTTTTGATAATGATGTTGTAGGTGTTGCCTCCGGAGATCAATTTGGAAACATCGTTTTGGGAAAAACTAAAAGTTCGCAGGATTTTGTGTCATACAGCGATTATAAATTGAAAGCTAAAAACCCATTCTCTTGCAGCGCTGAAGAACTTCCGGAGAATGCGGCAACTAAGATTTCTTTTGACCCTAGAAAACAAGCGTCTAGGTTAACTGCCAACTGTGTGAGAATTTACTTTGAAGTTGGTTTTGGACCTTATACTCAAAACGGATCTACTGTCCCTGCAACAACGAATTGGGTGACAGCGTTGTTCAACAATGTGAAAACATTGTATGATAACGAAAATGTAAATGTGGCAATGAGCGAAGTTTTTGTTTGGACCACTACCGATCCATATTCTGGGACGCCAAGCGGAATTCTAAATCAATTCAAAGCGGCAAGACCAACTTTCAACGGCGATCTTGGTCAGCTTTTGAGAAATCCTGCTACAACTAGTGTAGCTTGGGTCAATGCTCTGTGTACAGTTAATAAATATTCTTATTGTGGTGTCAACTCCCAAAATGTTGCCGTACCAACTTATTCTTGGAATATCGAAGCCATGACGCATGAGCTGGGTCACAATCTGGGTTCGCCTCATACTCACGCTTGTGCCTGGAATGGTAATAATACGGCCATCGATGGTTGCGGACCAGCATCTGGAAATGACGAAGGTTGTGATGGACCACTTCCTACGACTACCAAAGGTACCATTATGAGTTATTGCCATTTGGTCAACTCTGTAGGGATCAGTTTCGCTAATGGATTTGGAGAGCAACCTGGAGATCTGATCAGACAAACGATTGATTCCAAAGCTTGTATGAGTGGTGACTGTTCCAGATCTTGTGAAGTCACTTTGACCAATATGACTTTGACCAATGCTACAGAAACTGCCATCACGGTTACAATTGCAGATAATACATCAACCTCTTGGAAATACAGAGTTTCAACAACGGATGGAACAATCGTAAAATCAGGCATTTCTTCTGAAAAGGTCATTAATATCACAGGTCTGTCGCCAAATATTTTTTACAAAGTGGAAGTCGGGACAGATTGTTCACCTTTATACCAAAGATCTTTGGTGGTTTTGACAGGGGATAACTGGTGTGGAAAGACCGTTACTGATACGGGTGGAGAAAATGCCAATTACTCAAATAATGAAAACTGGACAAAAACTTTTTATCCAAATCAGCCTGATCAAAAATTGAAAATCTCTTTTACAGATTTTGATTTTAATCAGAACGACTATATCACAATTAGAAATGGAACTGCAGCGTCACCTGTGTTCGCTGGTGCAGCAAGATTGACAGGTACCACAATTCCGAGTGACTATGAATCGACTCATGAATCTGGAGCAATTACAATTACTTTCAGATCCTCAACTGGACAAACGAGACCTGGTTTCAAAGCTAACTTCAGTTGTACAGCACTGGCGGTAAATGATGTAGTGAATTCCAAAGATATCTCACTGTCTCCAAATCCGGTTAAAAACCAATTCACTCTGAATGGAATTAATAAAATAGCTTCTGTTGAGGTTTATGACAACTCAGGGAAATTGGTAAAACAGTTTGATACTGAAAGTCTATCAAAAAATACATTCGATGTTTCGAGACTGAAAACTGGAAACTACGTTGTGAAAATCAAAACAGCAACTGACAGTTTCAGTAAGAAATTGATCAAACAATAAAAGAAATAATATTTCAAGCCATAAAAAAACCGACAGCGATGTCGGTTTTTTTTTATTCAAATTCTACATATATTTTCTCGCCCGTACTCATTCCGAATAGGGAAGAGGCGCCATTTAGAACACTGCCTTTATAAATCGTGATCTCCAGCAGATCGGCATCATTGAAGATAACAGACGATTTCCCATGGAATTCCTGCTCTCTTTCCCAATCGGTCACCACATCGGTATATTGGTCCATGATCTTGGACAAAACAATATTTCTGAACTTCACAGTGAAATTACCAGAGATGGAAGCGTATTTTTCAAAAAACTTTCGGCTAATATTGGAAACCACATTCCCAAAATTGTCAACATACATCACTTCCCCGATGATCATTCTTTCATTCTCATTGTAAATGGCTCTTGGGAAAGAAACATCTTTGATAGTTTTGATCTTTCTTCCGATCACTTCAGGCAAGCCGCCTTTGTAAAGGTGCATGGCTGCAGGAACAAATATTTCTGTGGCCGGAAAGATCACTTTGTCATCAAAACGATTGTTCAGTGTGATCTCATAGATGGCCTCTGGTTTAATATCAAAGAACATCAAATTTGTAATGCCGTTGTCTGCAGAGATGAAATAATGTCCATCGATCTTCGCCAGAATATTCTTTCTCGATTTGTGATAAAAACTATCAACCGCAATGATGTGAACGCTGCCTTCCGGGAAAAATTTGTAGGCATTTCTGACGATGTACGCGGTCTGTAAAAGATTGTAAGACGTGATGTTGTGCGTGATGTCGATCACTTTTACTTCTTCACTCCAGCTTAGGATTTTACCTTTCATACTTGCGACGCGATGGTCCACAAGTCCGTAATCTGAAGTGAGTGTAATGACTGACATATTTTTTGTATTTGTTGCAAATTTAATATAAATCAATTTTTAAAGACTAATATCGTATCAAATCTATTCATATATTTGTTAGACTAACCACTATTATTATATATGTTCGAAATAAATTATGAACTCGAGGGCATAAACACCAAAACGTTTTATGGTGTTCAGAATCAAAATTTCAATCTGATAAAATCCAGCTTTCCGACACTCAAGATCACAGGCAGAGACAACTTCGTATTCGCAATGGGAAACAGGGAAACCTTGGACCTGCTGAAGAAAAAATTGGATGATGTCTCCGATTATATTTCCAAGCACAATTCCTTAGAAGTAAAACAATTGGAATCTCTACTCAAGCTAAAAGACGATTCCGAAAAGCAATTGGTCTTCGATCAAGACATCATTGTAAAAGGCGTCAATGGAAAAGTCATCAAGGCTAAGACGACCAATCTGAAAAAACTGGTAAAGGTTTCTGAGAAGAAAGATATGGTCTTCGCAATTGGTCCTGCGGGAACGGGAAAGACCTACACCAGTGTTGCATTAGCTGTAAGAGCACTACGTGACAAAGAGGTAAAAAGGATCATCTTGACCAGACCTGCCGTAGAAGCTGGCGAAAGTCTTGGTTTTCTTCCCGGAGATCTCAAGGAAAAATTAGATCCCTACATGCAACCTTTATATGACGCTTTGAGAGATATGATCCCACACGAGAAGCTAGAAGGCTACATGGAAAAAAGGATCATCGAAGTGGCACCTTTGGCTTTTATGAGAGGAAGAACGCTGGATGAAGCGTTTGTGATTCTGGATGAGGCTCAAAACACGACCCATTCCCAAATGAAAATGTTCCTCACCAGAATGGGAATGAATGCAAAGTTCATCATCACGGGAGATCCAAGTCAGATCGATCTGCCAAAAAATCAGCAATCTGGGTTAAAAGAATCCATGACCATCTTGAAAGATGTAGAAGAGATTGGCTTTGTGCATCTTACGGAAGAGGATGTGGTAAGGCATCCTGTGGTCAAAAAGATCATCATGGCCTATAACAGCATAGAGAGAAAGTAGAATTTGATTTTGGTACAAATCTTGGTGCGTTTTGTGTGAAATTTAATTTTATAAACTATGAAAAAGATATTTTTAGCTGCAGCTATTGCAGTATTTGGCTTCACGCAAGCTCAGGAAGGTTTTAAATTAGGTGCTCACATTGGTGCTCCCACAACTGGTAATTCAGATTTTACATTAGGGATTGATGCTGCTTACAGATGGAATCTTGCAAAAGGTTTTGATCTAGGTGTTGCAACTGGATATTCCCATTTTATTGGTAAAAGCTATGATTATCCTGGAGGAAGAGTGAAAGGTGATGACTTCGGATTCATTCCGGTAGCAGTTTCTGGTAAATATTCATTCTCAGGTGCGCCGATAGCAGTTGGTCTAGACCTGGGTTATGGAATTTCAACCAACGAAAATGTAAACGGAGGTCTTTATGCATTGCCAAAGTTTATGTATAATATGCCAGTTGGTGAATTGTACGTAGGTTACCAAAGTATCTCAGGGAAATATGACAGAAGATACTATGATGACCGTCCGATCGCAGGAAAAGAATCAGTTGGAGCTGTAATTGTAGGTTTCAATTTAAATCTTAAATAAATTTCTTTTAAAAATAATATAAGCTCCAGTAGAAACGCTGGAGCTTTTTTTTTGTCTGATAATCTACATTAAAAATAGTTTGAATATAATTTTAATGTCATAGATTAAGTTTTATCTATTTTGTTTTGTAGTTTGGTAAAAAATATTAATTTAGTAACGTTTTAAGTTAATTTAACATTTAATAACATTTTAAAAAATCAAACTATGAAAAAAATCATTTTAATCGGCGCTGTAGCACTATTTGGAGCTATGAACGCTCAGACAAGATTTGGTCTAAAAGCTGGAGCAAATCTTTCCAGTATTTCAAATGAAGAAGATAGCAAGGCCAAATTTGGGTTTTATGCTGGAGCTTTTGCTAATATTCCAATTGCTGAAACTTTCAGTCTTCAGCCAGAAGTACTTTATAATGGCAAAGGTGTGGCTTACGACGGACCTGGAGATGCGAGAATGAGTTTGGATTACATATCGATACCTGTCTTTTTCCAGTACAAAGCAACACCGCAGTTCTACTTGGAGGCTGGTCCTGAATTCAGTTTTTTAATCAGTGGGAAAGCTAAATATGATGGAGAATCTGAAGATGTAAAAGATTACATCAGTGGATTTGACTTTGGTATTGGCTTAGGAGCAGGATACAACTTCACACCCAACTTCGGAGCAAACATCAGATATGTTGCTGGTGTTACGGATATTGTGAAGGATGTTGAAGGCTTTGAAAATGATGAATCTTATAGAAACGGTGTTTTCCAATTGGGTCTTACCTACACATTTGGGAATTAATTATTATTTTAAAATTAAATCAAACTCCAGTGGAAACGCTGGAGTTTTTTGTTTTCACATTTTTTATTATTAAAAATTGTTAATTGTTAAAAAGTCATCTTTATTATGTTGAGTTCAGCTTGGAAGGACACATAAAAAATCAGTAATTTCGCATTAAAGTAAATCTTAAATAATGAGCAAATCTATTGAAGAGTTGAAAAGCCTTTCAACGCAGATCAGAAGGGACATTCTTAGAATGGTTCACGATGTTAACAGCGGACATCCAGGAGGTTCTCTTGGTTGTACAGAATATTTCGTAGCACTTTATGGGGAAATTATGAACTACAAACTACCTTTCACGATGGAAGGTAAGGGCGAGGATCTGTTTTTCCTCTCCAATGGTCATATTTCACCAGTATTCTATAGCACTTTGGCAAGATCTGGATTCTTTCCGGTTGCAGAATTGGCTACTTTCAGAAAGCTGGATTCAAGATTGCAAGGTCACCCGACCACACACGAAGGTCTGCCAGGTGTAAGAGTAGCATCAGGATCGTTAGGTCAAGGTCTCTCAGTGGCTTTAGGCGCTGCGCAAGGGAAAAAATTGGCTGGTGATGATTCTTTGGTTTACACACTTCAAGGTGATGGCGAATTGCAGGAAGGTCAGAATTGGGAAGCTTTTATGTATGCTGCTGGTAAAAAGGTGGACAACATCATCTCTACCATAGATTACAACGGAAGACAAATTGATGGAGATACGGATACGGTCCTGCCATTGGGAGATCTGCACGCCAAGCTGGAAGCATTCGGATGGTTGGTTTTAGAAGAGAAAAACGGTAACGATCTGGAAGCTGTGATTGGAATCTTGAACCGAGCAAAAGCAGAAACAGGAAACGGAAAACCAGTAGCGATCATACTTCACACAGAGATGGGAAGCGGCGTAGATTATATGATGGGAAGCCACTCTTGGCACGGAAAAGCACCAAATGATGAGCAGTTGGACACAGCGTTCAAACAATTGTACCTCGAAGCTCCAACTGATTATTAATTATCAATGATAAAATATAAGTGATGAATGATTTTTTTAATCACGTAAATTAAATCACGGTAAAAATCATTTATCAACCATCATTTATCAATTATAATATTCAACCATCAATTAAAGAAAAAATGAAATATACATACACAGAAAAAAAAGATACACGTTCAGGCTTCGGAGCTGGTTTGGCAGAATTGGCTGACACCAACCCAAATGTTGTCGCACTTTGCGCAGATTTGATAGGCTCTCTGAAGATGGAAAAATTCATAGAAAAAGCACCGGAAAGATTTTTCCAGACCGGGATTGCTGAGGCCAATATGATGGGCTTGGCAGCAGGTCTTACGATCAATGGGAAGATTCCTTTCGCTGGTACTTTCGCCAATTTTGCAACGTCCAGAGTTTATGACCAGATCCGTCAGTCGATTGCTTATTCAAACAAAAATGTGAAAATCGCAGCTTCCCACGCTGGAGTTACTTTGGGCGAAGATGGCGCAACACACCAGGTTTTGGAAGACATCGGAATGATGAAAATGCTTCCCGGGATGACGGTTATCAATCCTTGCGATTACAACCAGACCAAAGCCGCAACTTTGGCCGCAGCAGAGCACGAAGGCCCAGTTTATCTGAGATTTGGTCGTCCTGTGGTTCCAGTTTTCATTCCAGAAGATATGCCTTTCGAGATCGGAAAAGGAATTCTTTTGCAAGAAGGAACAGACGTTACCATCGTTGCAACCGGACATTTGGTTTGGGAATCTTTGTTGGCGGTGGAAGAGTTGGAGAAGGAAGGAATCTCTTGCGAGGTTATCAACATCCACACGATCAAACCGTTGGATGAAGAAATCATCCTTAAGTCTGTAGAGAAAACAGGAAAATTAGTTTCAGCAGAAGAGCACAATTTCCTTGGCGGTTTGGGCGAATCCATCGCTGGAATGTTGTCCAGAAGAAGACCAACACCTCAAGAATTTGTAGCCGTTCACGATACCTTCGGGGAATCTGGAACGCCGGCACAGTTGATGAAAAAGTACGAAATCGATGCAGAAGCTGTCGTAAAAGCAGTCAAAAAAATCATCGAGAGAACAAAATAATTCTCAGAAATCACACCACACAAAATCCACCATTTTCGGTGGATTTTTTGTTTTCTGAATTTTTTAGGAGCTTAATCCCGCTATCCACTATTACTCCTCGCGCCAATCTTTACCCAAGGTTTGCTGTGGGGTAACCGTTACTATCGGGGCTATGGATTTTGACATCCAAACCAAGTTTTCAGATTAATTGAACATTCCAACATTCCCCTCCTTTGGAGGGGTGGATTCCAAATTGTAAAATTTGGAAGACGGGGTGGTTTATCTGACAAATAAAACGCAATTCTAAATCAAAATCAGTAATTTTGAAGATGCTTCAAATCCCTGAACATAAAATCCCCATCACAGAAATCGAAACCAATTTTGATGTCCAGATTTTCGTCAAAAGAGAAGACCTCATTCATCAAAAAATTTCTGGAAACAAATTCTGGAAACTCTTCCTAAACGTCAACCAATATCTGGAATCAAAACCTCAAAATCCATTGTTGATTACTTTTGGTGGCGCATTTTCAAATCACATTGCATCGGTTTCTGCTTTTGGAAAAGAGTTTGGAATCAAGACCGTTGGAATCATCCGCGGAAATGAATTGGAAAATAATTGGCAAGAAAATCCCACACTTTCCGAAGCCTCAAAAAACGGAATGGATTTTCATTTTGTGTCAAGAGAAGATTATCAGAACAAAGAAAAGCTAACTGAAAATTTTTCAAATCAATATCCGAATTCATTAATTATTCCGGAAGGTGGAAGCAATGAATCGGCTGTGGAAGGGGTGCAATATATGCTGGGAAACGACACCAAAGATTTTGATTATCTTTGCACCGCAGTTGGAACCGGCGGAACAATTGCCGGGATTTCCAAATTTGCGGAAGCTGGTCAAAAGGTTTTAGGCATCAAGGTTGTAAGAGATGATTCGCTGGAAAAGACAATTCTGGAATGGAGCGGAAAGGGAAACTTCGAATTGGTAAATGCGGATGAAAACCGCTATGGCAAAATATCAGAAGAGAATGTCCGTTTTATAAATTGGTTCTTTGACGAATATCAGATTCCGCTGGACCCGATTTATACTGGAAAGCTAATGCAAACCATTTTTGAATTGGCACAAAAAGGATTTTTCCCGAAAGGTTCAAAGGTTTTGGCTTTTCATACCGGCGGATTGCAAGGCATCAAAGGAGCGAATTTGTTTTTGAAGAATAAAGGAAGAGAATTGATAAGTTTGAATCTGTAATAGCAGGACGAAAACCCCTTCAGAGTTTCAAACTCTGAAGGGGTTGGTGGAGTTTTGGATGGGGAAATTTTTAAAGACAAATCTTGAAAAGAATTAGGAAACCCATAGCCCCGATAGTAACGGTTACCCCACAGCAAGAGCTGGGTAAAGCTTTGGCGCGAGGAGTAATAGTGGATAGCGGGAAATAGCTCCAAATAAGAACTGTCAAGTTGCTATTCGACGTTGGTCAACAAGCTCCTGAAAAATAAAAGTATTTTGTAAAAAATAAATATGAGAAAGTTATTAGTGATTGGTTTTTTGGGTGTTTTAGGCTTGGTGAAAGCGCAAACCTGGAAAACGGAAGACCAATATATCCAAAAATTTGCGCCGTACGCGGTGGAAGAAATGGAGAAATATAAGATTCCAGCGAGCATCACTTTGGCTCAGGGACTTTTGGAAACCGGAGGCGGACAAAGCCGACTGGCGCAACAAGGGAAAAACCACTTCGGAATCAAATGCAAAGAAGACTGGACGGGAAAAACAATGAAACACACGGACGACGCTCCCAACGAGTGTTTCCGCGTGTATGACGACCCGAAGCAGTCTTATGAAGACCATTCGATTTTTTTGGCGACGCGAAAATATTATGTCGGATTGTTCAAGCTGGATGCGAAGGATTACAAGGCTTGGGCGCACGGACTGAAAAAGGCGGGCTATGCGACGAATCCTAGATATGCGCATATTTTGATTGATAAAATCGAGCGGTACAAATTGTATGAATTTGATAAGACGAGCAAAGATGAGGTTTATTATGCCATCTTGAAATTGTATCCTGCGCTGAACAACGATGCGGTTTTTATGGCGCAATTGGGTCAGGAAAAACAAAATGACAAAGTTGCTCCGCCAACCATCAAAGTGGATTACACGCAAGGTTCCTACGCCAAACAACAGAATAAAGTGTCGGAAATCGTAGATTCTAAAACGAGAACGGCGCTTCTGAAAAATATCTTAGTCAAGAATCATCCGAATGATGGTCTTAAGTTTTTCATAATGCCTGTGGATGCGGATATTTCTGAGATTTCTAAGAAGTTTGGAATCAGCGAAAAACGTCTGATGAAGTACAACGAATTGGAAAGTTCTAAACTGGCGAAGAACGACATCATCTTCCTGGAAGGTAAAAATTCATCAGGAAACAAGGCGACTTACAAAGCTGGAACGGGCGAAACGATGCACGATATTGCTCAGAAATTTGCCATCAAGGAGAAAAAACTTTATAGCAAAAACAGGATGAACCAAGGTGAACAGCCGAAATCCGGACAATTGATTTATCTTCAGAATAAGAAACCGAGGTCTTAGAATTTAGAAACCAGATGTTAGAAATTAGAATTAAAACTAACAACTATCAACCAACAACTATCAACAACAATGTTATACCAAAGAAGTTCAGCGCTTTTTGAAGAGGCGTACAAATATATTCCTGGCGGTGTGAATTCGCCAGTTCGTGCATTCAAATCTGTGGGTGGCGTTCCACTTTTTATGAAGTCTGCCAAAGGTGCTTACCTGACCGATGAGGACGACAGAAACTACATCGATTACATCAATTCTTGGGGACCAGCCATCTTGGGACACACGCATCCAGAAGTTTTGGAAGCTTTGAAATTGCAGGCGGAGAAAGGATTTTCTTTCGGAGCGCCAACAGAATTGGAAACCGAAATTGCAAAGTACATCGTAGAAAATGTACCGAATGTTGACCAAATCAGAATGGTTTCTTCCGGAACTGAGGCTTGTATGAGCGCGATTCGTTTGGCAAGAGGATTTACTGGAAGAGAGAAAATCATCAAGTTTGAAGGCTGTTACCACGGGCATTCGGATTCGTTTTTGATTCAGGCGGGAAGTGGAATGGCAACGTTTGGAAGCCCCAATTCGCCAGGCGTAACGCAAGGAACTGCGAAAGATACTTTGTTGGCAGAATATAATAATTTTGAGCAAGTTGAAGACCTTTTCAAAGCGAATCCGGAACAGATTGCCTGCATCATCGTAGAACCGATTGCTGGGAATATGGGTTGTATTTTGCCGGAGAATAATTTCCTTCAAAACCTTAGAAAAATCTGTGATGAGAATGGTGCACTTTTGATTTTTGATGAGGTGATGACCGGTTTCCGATTGGCATTTGGTGGCGCACAGGAAGCTTTGAATGTGAAAGCCGATTTGGTGACTTACGGAAAAGTGATTGGTGGCGGATTGCCAGTTGGTGCATTTGCTGGACGCAACGAAATTATGAATTACCTTTCGCCAAGAGGAAACGTTTACCAAGCCGGAACTTTGAGCGGAAATCCTTTGGCGATGCGGGCTGGACTAAAAACTTTGCAACTAATAAAACAAGACCCAGAATTCTATAATAAATTAGCAAAAACGACAGAAACCTTAGATTTCGAGATTGGAAAAATCCTGAATGAGAAGGGCATAAAACACAGAATCAATCGAAAGGGAAGTATGATGTCGATTTTCTTTGATGTGACCTCTGCGAGTAATTTTAATGAGGTGAATAATTCAAATATTGGCTTGTTCAACAATCTGTTTCATCAGGTTTTGAAACAGGGAATCTACCTTCCGCCGAGTGGTTATGAAACCTGGTTTATTTCGTCTGCAATTGGCGATACGGAGATTGATAAGACGCTGGAAGCTTTTAGGAATTTTCAGTATTAGATAAAATAAAAAAGACTTAGCGAGAATTCGTTAAGTCTTTTTTATTATTGATTTTCCATCATTTTCTCAAAAATTCCGGGAACCCAAATGAGCAATAGTTGATAAAAACATATTAGTCCGATAAATAATTTTTTGAATACGAAATCTTGAACAGATAAAACATTTACTTTCAATTGTTTTCGTTTTGCTAACTCTTCATTATTTCCGAAGACATTCACAAACTTCTTCATAAACTGAAGTATTACAAACGAAAGCGAAAACATTAATAAAAACAGAAACAATCTGTTTGATAATCCTTTGAAAAAATAATTAAAGACAAAAAGGAGTAAACCACAGAAAACAATTGAGTAGATATAACTTGGTTTTACAACTCCATTATTATACTTCAAATAAAGAACATAGCTCACAAAAATAAAAAACAGAGAATGTAAGATTTGTGCAAGTATCATTACTTCGCTGGTTTCGCTCTTAAATACTGGTGCGGATAGAAATTCTCCTCATTATTTTTCCAAGCTGCCTGCACTGCAAAATATGGATTTCTCAGAATCTCTCTTGCCAGGAAAATCAAATCTGCTTGACCACTTTTCAGGATTTCTTCGGCTTGTTCAGCTGTGGTGATGAGTCCAACTGCGGCTGTATCTATTTCTGCGATTTTCTTCACATCTTCTGCCAGTGGAACTTGGTAACCTGGACTCAATGGAATCGTTACACCATTGATGTTTCCACCGCTGGAAACGTCTATCAAATCTACATTTTTGGTTTTTAAAACTTTGGCGAGTTCTGCGCTGTCATTCACATTCCAACCGTTTTCTGCGTATTCTGTTCCGGAGATTCTTACGAAAAGTGCAATGTCGTTTGTGATTTCAGCATTCACTGTGTCCACAATTTCCATTAAGAATCTTGAGCGGTTTTCTGAATTTCCACCGTATTCGTCGGTTCTTGCATTGGAAAGTGGTGACAAGAATTGGTGAATCAAGTATCCGTGCGCACCGTGGATTTCTATGACATCAAAACCTGCGTCAACGGCTCTTTTTGCAGCTTTTCGGAAATCTTCTACCAATTCTTTGATTTCTTCAACAGTCAATTTGTGTGGCGTTCTTTCTGAATGATGGAACGGAATCGGGCTTGGTGCGATGGTTTCCCAACCTTCTTCCAAATCCAATTGACGGTTGGTTTCTGTGGAGATAGAACCTTTTCTGCCGGCGTGAGCCAGCTGGATTCCGATTTTGCTTTCCGAGTTTTCGTGAACGAAATTGACTATTTTTTTCAAAGCCAAAGCTTGTTCATCATTCCAGATTCCAAGACATTTGTTAGTGATTCTCCCGCGCGGTTCTACGGCGGTTGCCTCCACAATGATAAGTCCGGCGCCGCCTTGTGCACGACTGCCGTAATGCACGAAATGGAAATCATTCGCAACGCCTTCTACTGCAGAGTACATACACATTGGCGACATCACGATTCGGTTTTTCAGTTCTATGTTTCTGAATTTTATAGGTGTGAAAAGTTTCATTTTTGAATTTTTATGATAAAATGGCTTCGAGAGACTCAGCCTGACAATTAATTATTGAAATAGAAAGGGAATTTTAAAGTGTTTCCATAATTTTGCCAAGTTCCTTCGAATTTCAATTGGTTTTTTTCTGATGATTTTTTGGTGGTGAGTTCTCCTGTGAAAATGCCGTTGTGTTTTCCGGTTCCTTTTTCCGAGAGTTTCAAATCGTAGATTTTGACCCTTTCTTTTGAGTTTTTACTTTTTGTGGGATTGAAAGTGATTGTCCCTTCGAAGTCGGCTTTTGTTCCTTCGACGTCGGAATATCCTGTGACTTTGTAACTGCCTAATTTTGGATTTTCGGAAGAAACGGTTTCGAAAAGAACTTTCAGAGTGGCAGAATCGTCGATTTTTCCGGTGAAAAGTTCACTGTTGTTTTGGAGTTCTTTTTCAATGTTCTGAGCGTTGAAAAATGTGAAGCCAAAAATTAGTACTAAAACAAAGACGAGTTTTTTCATATGGTTTGATTTAATGGTGATTGGAACGGCGAATCACTCGCAGCCCGACTTGAACGGAGCTCATTTTTTTGTGGCTGGAAGAGCGAAGGCAAAAAATAGCGGGAGTGGAAGGCGGAAATAGCTGCCATAAAAATAATGACAAATTGCTATTCGACGTAGTCAAAAGCTGCTCAAATTCTAAACCCCAAATTGCTGCAAATGGTGGTCGAGGTGTTTGGCCATCATATTGTTCCACTCGGTAGAAGTGAGTTTTCCGAAGTTGAAACTTTCTTTCCCTTCGAACGCGTCTGCGCCCAACTGCTGGGTTTTCTGGATGAATCCGATGATGCGTTTTCTCTCGTCCTCGAAACTTTTGTTGTCTGTGATGACGAACATTGCGGAAGTTGGCGAGTTGTGTTTGTACGGCGTTTCGCTCACGACCGTTGATTTGACGAAGCGTTTCAGAATCCATTTGGTGATAAGGCCTGGTTTCTTGTGTTTTTCGGATTCGTAGATGAGTTCGTAGGTGATGTTGCAGTGTGCCAGCATTTTGTCTACGGACATCACGCCCCATTTTGGGAAAGAATCTTCCGTAAGCGCATTGATTCTCTTGATGAAATGGCTCGTATCGTTTTGGTCGAAAATATTCTTCATTCTTTAGTTGGTGATTTTGTTGATTTGATTCAGCTTTTCAATTAATAATTTGTTGCGTCGCTTGTGTTTGATAAAATTAAGAAGAAACCAAATAAATACGGCGGCAGAAATGGCGATGATGACGGAACTTATGATTCTCAGTCTGCCTTTTTGCTCCTCGATTTTTTTGTTGTTTTCCTGATTCAGCACATCGATGCTTTTGTTGAGAGAGGCGAGTTCGCTTTGTTCCCTTGCAAATTTCGTCTCGATGTACAGTTTGTTGTACACTTCATAATTGTTCCAATCTTGAAGTGCGAGATAATTGTCCGAAAAACCTTTATAAATTCCTTCACTCAAGACAAGGTCGCCGACTTTTTTGGACAGATTGACAGATTTTTTCAAAAGTTCAATCGCTTCCTGGTGTTTTCCCAAGACGGTGTAATTCTCCGACAAACCTTTGTAGGCAAAAGCTTCCAAACTCTCTGCGTGAACGGCTTTGGCGACCTCTGCGGATTGTCTGAAGTATTTTTCCGCCTCATTATATTTTTTGAGATAAAAATAGCTGTAGCCGACATTGTACAGAATGACGCTGCTGTTGGCGATGGAATTCTCGTAATTGCCGACTTTTTTGATGTAATCTAAAGCGGTGAAGAATTTCTCCAAAGCCAACTCATTGTTGTCCTGATTTTTATAAACCAAACCTCGAACTGCGGAATTTAATCCAAGATACAAGGTTTTGAATTTCCCATCTGGCAAGGTTTGGCAAAGCTTGTAATATTCGTCCAGAGATTCCATCGTTTTGCTGTAAAGTCCCATATTTTGGTACTGCAAAGCGATGGAGTTTAGGATTTTGATTTTTTGTTCCGGATTGGAAATAGATTTGCTGAGCTCCTTCATTTTCAGGACGCAATCCAAAGATTTGTCGAAATCCCGCTTGGACATATAAACTCTGGAAAGCAGCTGATAGAGCTTGATGGTGTTGTCTGTATCTTTTTCACCTTTTAGCATTTTCTCTACAAGCTGGATGGCGTTGTCGGGATTTTCGTAGACATAGGAAAACGCTTTTTTGTACAATGCCTCGTTGTACTGGGATTTGAAAATTCCGGTAAATGAGAAAAGGATGAATATGAAAAGGAAGCGTTTCATTTTTTGTTCTGTGTCAATTGCTGAATGTAAGTGTTTGGCGAAATGCCAGTTACGGATTTGAAAACGGTCGTAAAAGCGCTGTGGGAAGAGAATCCGGCTTTCTCTGCCAGATAGCTTACTTTATAATTAAGGTAAGCCGAATCGGTTTTCAAAAGATAAGCGATGTAGTTGATTCTGAGTTCGTTGATGTAGTTGTTGTAATTTTTTTCTTTGTATTTGTTAATGACTTCCGAGAGATATTTGGTGTTCGTTTCCAGTTGTCCGGCGAGTACGGCGAGTGACATTTCCTTGCTCAGGAAGTTTTCAGATTTCTCGAATTCCTCAAGTCTTGCCAAGATATCCGCTTCTTTTTCCTTGGAGATGACGACTGGTTTTTTGGAGATTTCAGTTTCGGTTTTTTCGGTTTTGATGATTTCTTTCTCTTCGATTTTCTTGCTGAATTCCTGTTGTTTCAAGTCGAAATCGATTTGTTTTTGGATGGATTTTGTCTTTCTCTTTTCAGAAATGCTGAAGAAAATAATCGCTGCGATTCCAATCAAACAAATGATGGAAATGATTAGAATATTCGTTGTGAAGTTTTTGTGAGAATCTTCAATGCGTTGATTTTCGTATTGGTCATTCAGTTTGACGAGATTCCTGATAGCTTCTTTTTTATTTTTGTCGAGTTTATCGGTTTGCTCTTTGTAAATGGAGTAATATTTTTGATACAATGCTTCATTTTTCAATGCCAGATAATTCTTAGACAAATCATCGTAGATTCTGTTTTTGAGCGCATCGTAAGATTTATTTTGAATCAATTCCAAACCTTGATTCAGATTTTCTGTCGATTTTTGATACTCTTTTTTAAGGAAATGAATCCTTCCCAAATTATCCAGATTGAAAGCTCTCAAGAAAATATATTGCGGTGTTTTATTAAGTTTCGTCTGAATTTCGTTCGCTGTTTTTTCCGCTTTATCAATTTGATTTTGAGAAATATAAAGGAAGGTCTCATAAATCTGATTTTCTATCGAAATGATAAAATCCTCATCCGAATCTTTCAGTAACGCATTGCTTTGCTTCAGGTTTTCCTGTGCTTCTTTCCATTTTTTCTGAACCATCAGATTGGAAGCATTCAACTGATAAATGTAAGCCAACAAGTTTTCGGGGTAACGCTGGGATTTTATCTTCGAAGCATTGTCTACCAGATTTTGCGAAATTCTGATGGATTGTTTGTAAAGCCTTAATGACTGATATTGTTGCGCCAAGGCATAATCGGCGTAGAAAGAAGCGTTGTCGTTTCTATTTTCCTTCAGATTTTTATTAATGGATTGCTCGATGGATTTGGCATAATCACCTTTGAAATTGTAGGCTCGAGACGACAGGATTTGGACGCGCTGTCTGATGAGTTCTGATTCCTTATTCTCATCAATGTTTTGAAGGATTTGAAATGCGTTGTCGGGATTTTCGTAAAGACTTTTGTAAGCCTTGTCCAAAAGTTGCAAAGTTTCTGGGTTGCTTTGTGCCGAGGTCAGAATGACGCCGGAAAAAAAAATCAACCATAGAAAAAGCAATCGTCGCATAGCACAAAAATAGCTTTTTTATTTGTGAAATACACGATTTTTACGATTTCATTGATAATATAGAATCAATAAAGCTTTGTTTTTAATGATTTGATTATTAATATTTTAAATAATTGATACTTTCTAAATTCACGAATTCGAAAAGATAAAATTTAGGATTTGGGATGATTAAGACTTAAAATTGTACAAATAAGTTTAATGAAAATTTCACATTTTAATATTTAAGAATAATTATGAAAAAAGTCTATCTACTTTTACTTGCTATCACTGCGATGACAGGTTTGAAGGCACAACAAATGGAATTCAGATTAATAGACGAGATGGGTGCTCGTTTTTATGATGTCAACGACAGCGGAAACGCCATCCATTCTGGTGCATATTACAATTATACGACCAATGAAACCACACCTACAGAAGGTGGGCAGGCTACCAACCGTATGAACAATGCAGGTGATATTGCTGGAGCAACTGCAATCGTCATTTCTGAAGAAGAAAGTATTGCGATGTCCGCTTACAGAAAAAATGGAACTTGGTACAACATCGATTATTTCGCAGGAGAAACGCCTAGCAGCAGTTCATTTTCTAACGCCAACGACATCTCACAGAACAGCAAGTATGTGACCGGACAGATTGGAGCATCAGGATTTACAAGCTGGCCTTTCATCTACGATACAGAAACCAATACGCTTACCAAACTTTCCGGTGATAATACTTACGTCAATGGTAGAGGAGAAGCGGTAAACAACAGCGGAATCGTCGCTGGTTTTGCGGACAGAGAAGACCTTGTTACCACGGGGACTTTGTGGCTTCCTGCTTATTTCGAGCCCAATGGAACGATTCATTACATCGATATGGGAACACTTGAAAATGGTGAGGCTGCAGATATCAACAATGCAGGTTTGATTGTAGGTTACAAAGGTACAAAGCCTTTCATCTATGATATTATGACTGGGATTTACAAATCTTTCAGTCCACCAGCTGGATTTAACAGAGCGGTTTTCACTTCTGTTTCAGAGAATGGGATTGCATTGGGATATGCAGGCGATGCAGGTAACAGAGAGGTTATCATCTACCATCCTTCATTAGGTTCTGGTCCTATTTTCCTTAAAGACGTTCTAATTAGAAATGGCGTAACTATCACCACATTAGATGGTAAATTGGGAACAGGGATGAATATCTCTCCGAACGGTAATTTCGTTTGTGGATTTGATAATACGATTCCACCTTTCTTTGCTGGCGGCTGGATTGTTAATTTAAATAATTTATTGCTTGGAACCAATGATTGTGCAATCACTTGCCCAGAGAATACAGAAGTAACTATTGCCAACGTGACTCAGACTTCTGCGGTTGTGAATTATACTTTGCCAATTGTCTGTGGCTCATCTCCTTCGGCAGGTTTGACAACGGTTTTGGTCTCAGGATTCGAATCAGGTGCACAATTCCCGATTGGAACGACCAATGTTGTTCATAATCTGGTAGATGCAGATGGGAAAGTAGTCTATGTATGTTCTTTCCAGGTGACTGTAAAAGATTTGTACTGTTCAGCTTCACCACAGTGGGGTGTTGATTCTATCACAAAAGTTCAGTTTGCAGGAATCGATAATAGTTCTGACCCTTATTCTGCCAGCGCAAACGAATATTTCCTAGACAAAGTGGGCGAGGTTTACCAAGGTAGCCAGTATCCGTTTGTTCTAGAGGCCAATACCAATTTTGGTTATGACTATGCTTCTGTTTTCATCGACTGGAATCAAAATGGAACTTTCACAGATGCAGGTGAAGTTTATGAAGTGGGTGCAATGACGTCTGACGGAGAAGATGGCGCTCAAATCACAGGCGATATCGCTGTGCCAGCTGTGGCTCTTACTGGTAAAACTAGAATGAGAGTGGTCCTCAACTGGGATGTTTCTTCTACCGATTCTTGTAATAATGAAACAGCATTGTACGGACAGTCAGAAGATTATATGCTAGATGTGAAAGAATCTTTGGCAACTTCTGATATCAGCAAAAACAGAGTTTCCATCTATCCAAATCCGGTGAAGAATGTTCTTAATTTCAACGGCGCAAAAGATATTTCGAAAGTTGAGGTTTACAATGTTGCTGGACAAAAGGTGAGATCCGTAGAGAATTTGTCAGACAGCAAGATCGAATTATCTAATTTGACCAAAGGAACTTACATCATCAGAGCCAACGTGGATGGTTTGGTGAAGTCCTTCAAATTCATCAAAGAATAATCATTTGTGTTTTTATAATTTTAATCGAAAAGAGCGGGTAGATTTCTATCCGCTCTTTTTATTTTTCCGCTGAGAATTGCAGGTTAACTCCAGATGCTTTAACTTTGCACAAACCTAATCTAATGAGTAAAAAAGAAACGAAATACATCTTTGTGACAGGAGGTGTGACATCGTCACTGGGTAAAGGAATAGTCTCCGCTTCTTTGGGACTTCTATTAAAATCGAGAGGTTTTAAAGTGACTATCCAAAAACTTGACCCTTATATCAATATCGATCCGGGAACCCTCAATCCTTACGAACACGGCGAATGTTATGTGACCGAAGATGGTGCAGAAACAGACCTTGACCTTGGACATTACGAGAGATTCCTAGACAGTCCAACTTCCCAAAACAACAACGTTACCACAGGTAAGATCTACCAAACCGTTATCGAAAAGGAACGTAAAGGTGATTTCCTAGGGAAAACCGTTCAGGTCATTCCACATATTACCAACGAGATCAAACGCAGGATCAAGATGCTTTCCAAAAAGGATTATGACATCATCATCACAGAGATTGGTGGAACGGTTGGTGATATCGAGTCGCTTCCTTATATCGAAAGTGTTCGTCAATTGCAATGGGAATTGGGCAAAAACAATTCAATGGTGATCCATTTGACCTTGTTGCCATATTTAGCTTCAAGTGGAGAACTGAAAACAAAACCTTCCCAACATTCCGTTCGTCAATTGATGGAAAGCGGGATCCAGGCAGATGTTTTGGTTTGCAGAACAGAACACACGATTCCAAAAGAGCAAAAGGCGAAACTGGCGCAATTCTGTAACGTAGGTTTAGGAAACGTCATCGAATGTATCGATATGGATACGATCTACGAAGTGCCATTATACCTACAAAAACAAAATTTCGACGAGGTTGTGTTGAATGAACTCAATCTTCCGGTAGGAAAAGATGCAAACTTAAAGGATTGGAAAACTTTCCTTAAGAAATATAAAAATCCAAAGAAAACTGTCGAGATTGCCTTGGTCGGTAAATATGTTTCTCTTCAGGATTCTTACAAATCGATTGCAGAAGCATTTATCCACGCAGGTTCCGATATGGAGACCGAAGTGAAGGTAAGATGGGTTTACAGTGGTGACATCGAGGCAGAAGGTGCTGAAAAATTACTCAAAGATGTAGACGGGATTTTGGTCGCACCTGGTTTTGGAGATCGCGGGATCGAAGGTAAGATCCAGGCGGCCAAATATGCAAGGGAGAACAAAGTACCATTGTTGGGAATTTGTCTTGGAATGCAGATCATGACGATCGAGTTTGCTAGAAACGTTTTGCAACTGAGCAAAGCCAACAGTATGGAATTCGATACGTCTACGCCAGATCCAGTGATCTCTTTGATGGAAGAACAGAAAAACGTAGTGGACAAAGGCGGAACGATGCGTCTTGGTGCTTGGAAATGTGCATTGAAAGCTGGTTCCAAATTAGCAGAGGTCTACGGTGCAAAAACCATCTCAGAACGTCACCGCCACAGATACGAGTTCAACAGTGATTACAAAAAAGATTTCGAGGAAAAAGGTTTGGTACCAACAGGATTCAATCCAGAAACAGAATTGGTGGAAACCTTGGAATTGAAAGATCATCCTTTCTACGTTGGTGTTCAATATCACCCAGAATATAAAAGTACGGTGGCAACGCCGCATCCATTATTCAAAGCGTTTATCAGCGCTGCGGTCAAAGGAAAATAAAACTTACTTAAATTAAAAAAACAGCTGTGAATTGATTTTCACAGCTGTTTTTTTTGTTTTAATATTAATGTTAATTCAACGATCTGTAAAAATTACTTTTTTTAATTTCATCGTTCTTGTTTTCAACAGATCTCTCAGTGTAGAAGAAACTTTCTGATTTTCTAAAGTTGAAAGAATAATAGTTTCCCTTCATCTTTTTGATACTCATTATCGCTTTTTCCAGATCAGCTTTGAAAAGTTTTTTATCTTCCTTACTGTCCGTCAGGTATTGAGTTAATATTTGACTTTGAACCCGAGTCAGTTCATTTTCAGAAAAAAGAATACCTAGGAATGAAGCATAAGATTCATTGCGTTTGTTTTGATGATGATAGGCTTTGGCAATCGAAAGAAGCGCATTATTGGTATCACTTCGGATCTCATCATCGTCATTATCAGGCGGAAAATTCAACACTGATTTTTTGTAAAGATCAATGGCATTGCTGTAGTTTTTCTGGGAAAAATAGTAGTCGCCCAAAGTGTGAGCGGAGAAATGTTTTAGACCGTATTTATCTATATTTACATTACCATCAACCAACATTTCAGATGGGAATTTATATTCTAAAAGATAATTAAGCATTGGAGCGTAATTTGCCAGTTTTTCTCGATCTAATTCTTTCTTTATGCTTTCTGTATTTCTCAAAAATGATTGATCTTTACTCAACGAACTGCGCTCGCGAAGATGATTGACCAAGATATCCACGCTATTTGAATAATGGGCAAATGGATATTCGTCTAAGAAGATCCGAAATTCTGCATCTTTTTCTTCCTTGATTTTTTCAATCACTGCAGATCCAGATATTTCTTCATCTGCCATACTTAGTTTGAAAGCGTACATTCCAATTCCATAATTCCCGAAGCTGACGGCATACATCCAATCGTTGTCGCCACGGATGAAGGAAACATCATCATAGCTATTGACCTTGTGTTCGTAGGTCATTTCCGTCAGCAAACTATTTGCAGCGGGAACATGCGTGATCAACCATTTGAAAGTTTTTGTTTGTCCAATTTCTTTCCAATTATTTAGATAAATGTTAGCATATTCTTTCATTTCTTCGCTCGGTTTTTTTGTAGTGGGAGAGCGGAGTCCGGAGATATCTACTTTCCCATTTCTATGACTGAAGATGGCAGGATAGATGTCCAGATCTGTATTGTCATAATCCAAATAAAATCCAATCCCAGTCACAATTTTTGTAAGATTTTCGGCATCGGTTTTTTTGGCATTTTTGAAGTTATCAACAAAAAGTTTGAGGAATTTATAATTGGGATGTTTGGGATCATATTTTTTAACGATTGTATCCAGGGTTTTTTCATAAGCAGAAAACGGCTTCGATTGTGCGTTGGAGAAAGAAAAACAATTGAAAATGAACATTAGAATGACTAATGATTTTGCTAATTGGAATCCAGTAATCTTCTTGCTGGAGGTTTTTTTTGATGACGGCGATGTGAAAAATTCGGCCACCTTATTTAGCAGGTTGTTTTTTTTCATTCAGTTGTGTTTTGATTACTAAATTAGTAAAATATCAAATGAGAATGCTTGAAATCTTCTGGGAAATATTTTCCACTTTTAATTTCTAAAAAGTAATTCCTTTCCTTAATCGTCTTTATAACAGAATCTGAAAAATAAATCCTATTTTTGCAGACCAAAATGATGTAGATTTTGAATTAATGAATTGTCATCCTGAGCGGAGTCGAAGGGTCAAGTCAAATTTCAAATCTTAAACTTTAAATTATATTCTATAATGCAGCAAAACAACGGATTAGATAAAAGCCAGCTGATCAGCTTCGGTATTTTTTCTATGATTCTTATCGGTTTTATGTTTTATTTCCAAAACCGAAACGCGAAAGCCGAGCAGGAACAACTGGCCATTGATGCCAAAAAAACAGAGCAGACGACCAAAGCAAAACCGCTTGCTACCAACCTGAATGCCGCAACTGTGACGCCAGCTTCTGTGCAGAAGGTCAATCTTCAGAATGACGAACTAGCACTTGAGTTCTCTAGCATTGGTGGACAATTGAGCTCCGTAAAACTGAATAAATATGAAGCTTTCGGTGGAAAACCACTTTATCTTTTCAGCAACAACAACGCAAGCTATGGCTTCCAGTTCAAAGACAAAACCAACAAGGTTTTCAATACCAAGGATCTCGTCTTTGTGCCAACTGTTGCAGGAAACTCCGTTACCTTGACCTCGAAGATCGGAACTGCTGTAATTCAATTCGTTTACACGCTTAAAGCAAAATATACGGTAGACTTCCAAGTAAAAACACAAGGTTTGGCAACATTGGTAAACGATGGCAAAGCTGAATTTATCTGGGATTACACAGTAAAAGGTGCAGAAAAAGGAAGATCGCAGGAGGAAACTCACACAGAGTTTGCCTACTCTTTCAACAATTATAAAGACTACGATTACGACGCTCGTACCGATATGAATGAGCCAGATGAAACGCTTAACTGGATCGGTGTGAAACAACAGTTTTTCTCTGCCGTAATCGAGGCTAAGAACGGATTCACAAAATCAAAAGGAAATCAAGAGATCATCGAAGAAGGTGAGTTCTTGAAGAAATTCAATTACAATGGTCAGGTCAACTTGGCTGGAAACGAATTGAATCAAGACTTCACTTGGTACTTCATGCCATTGGATATGGAGTTGCTGAAGTCATTCGACAAAAACTTCGACGAGATCTTGCCATTAGGTTGGTCATTCATCGGATCATTGAACAGATATGTCTTCATGCCGTTGTACAATTTGATCTCATCTTGGGGCGTTGCAGCAGGTTGGGCCATTTTCTGGATGACGATCATTGTGAAGTTGATCTTGTCTCCGGTCATGTTCAAACAGCACAAACTCAGTGCAATGATGAAGGTCATTCGTCCAGAGATCGATGAGGTGAATGCCAAATTCAAGGACGCGGATCCAATGAAAAAACAACAGGAAACGATGGCGGTCTACAGGAAAGCCGGTGTGAATCAGATGGCGGGTTGTTTGCCAGCCTTGGTTCAGATCCCGTTGTTCTATGCACTCTTCCGATTCTTCCCGAATATGATCGACCTTCGAGGCAAGAGCTTCTGGTTCGCACCGGATTTGACGGCTTACGATGATGTGATCAAATTCGGATTCAAAGTGCCATTATTAGGTGAGCATTTGAGTATTTTCGCTTTGGCTTGTACGGTTGTGATCTTGATCTACACCGTGATGACTTCCGGAAACATCCAACAGCCTCAGCAAGAAGGAATGCCAAATATGAAAGTGTTGATGTACATCTTCCCGATCACATTCCTATTCTTCCTGAACAGTTCAGCTTCTGGTCTATCTTGGTACTACTTCGTATCCAATGCGATCAACATTGTGATCATCTTGGTCATCAAATATTTCATCTTGGATGAGAAAAAGATCCACGCGCAGATTCAGGCCAACAAGCAAAAGGAACCGAAGAAAGAAGGTAAGTTCCAAAAGCGAATGAGAGAGATGATGGAGCAGGCACAACAACAGCAGGCACAGCAACAAAACAAAAAGAAATAAATATAGAAAGCGGTAATTTTTTTTTACCGCTTTTTTGTTCCTCAGCCTCTTCAGAGTTTCAAACTTTGAAGGGGTTTTTCTTTTGAAGTTTCCAACTCAGAAGAGGTTTTTCCCCATTTGAAGTAATTTTTAGGAGCTTGATCCTGCTGTCCACTATATCTTTTTTGTTTTTCAGAACGTTTGTCATTCCAAACAACGTGGGCCACAGAAAAACAAAAAAGGATGCCGTTCCCATCAGGGCTAGGGATTTAGTTATCCAATTGGTATTTGCAGATTAAAATATAAAGTTTGTCGTTCCGCAGAAAGCCCAATTCAGTATTAAAGAAGTCAATCCAAATTGTTTTGATTTATAAAGAATGACAAAATTGTTTTTTTTGAGAGGCTGTTTAAATTTCATCAAAATTATTTCCCCGACCCTAAAGGGAGTAATTTTGATGAAATTTTCAAGGCGTTTTTTCACCCTTTAGGGTTGGGGAAAAGAAAAATGCTTTCAAAATTTTATTTTTTAATCATTTTTAAACAGGCTCTGAATCTGCAAAAACCGCCCAATCTGCGAGAAATAATTACTTCTATGCTGAGCATCAGCGCCTTTGCCAACCTTAAAATATTTCGATAATGTCCAAGGAAAACTTTGCGGACTTTGCGTTCAAAATCTGCATTTTATAAAAATAAAAATCACGAAATTTGCACCCACCAACTTTAAACCCAAAACCTTGAACCCAAATTCCACCTACGAATATCTTCAAACTTTTCTAACACCAGAGCGCCTCGCTAAGATTGAACATTACTCTCAAGAAAGTTCAGATTTCGTTTTGCCGGTAATGGAAGATATTTACCAATTCCGAAACGCTGCTGCAATTGTCAGAAGCGTGGAAGCTTGCGGATTTCATAAAGTTGTGGCAATGGAAAAAGAAAACTTCTTCGAACCCAACCTCAAAGTCACCAAAGGCGCAGACACGTGGGTCGAGGTCGAGAAAATGCCCAGAACGATAGAGTCATTAAAACTGATCAAAAACCGAGGTTACAAGATTGTCGCCGTTTCTGCCGAGAACAACGCAAAAATGCTCCCGGATTACAAAGTTGATGAACCATTGGCTTTGGTCTTCGGAACAGAATGGGAAGGTACAACGGACGAACTGCTGGATTTTGCTGATGAAACTTTAGCAATCCCAATGTTCGGATTCACGAGAAGTTTCAACGTTTCTGTAGCGGCAGCCATTTGTATGTACGAACTCAAGCAAAAACTCCTCAAATCCAACATCGATTACAAATTGTCCGAAGAAAAATTGCTTCAAATGAAAATCCGCTGGGCAGTGAATTCTATTCAAAGTGGGGAACAAATTTTAGCAAGGTATTTACAGGAAAATTATTAAATTAAAAAAATTGATTAGAAATCATTTTCTCAGCACTTCACTTTTTGATACTGAGTTTTAATGTAAAATTCAAATATCCTAAACCTTAAAATCATCTCGTACTTCATCACTCTTCGCAAAACAAACGGGAGAAGCATTTTCTTGTCCATCAAATTTTGAATGGATTTCTTGATTGAAATCTTCAGATTTATTTCTGGCGATAGAAAGTGTTTGCCAATCTTGATCTTTCATCATTTTTCCAATATAAATGATTTGACCAACGTGATAAGGATAATGCGCGAGTTGTCTGAAAACCGCATCTAGAACAGAATGTGCCTCGCCTCGGATGTAGATCGTTGCATTGATATTTTCATCCGTGATTTGATTCAACGCTTCGAAAAGGCAACGCCAGCCTTTTTCCCAATATTCCAAAACTTCGTCTTTTGTTTTGAAGGTGTTTGTAAATTCCAGGTCCCGGTTTCGCCAATTCTTCTCGCCATCTTCTATCAAAAAATTGGTCCAGCGCGACAACATATTTCCTGCAACGTGCTTTATAATGATTGCTACCGAATTGCTTTCCTGATTGTATTGCCAGAAAAATTGTTCCTCGGAAAGTTGAGCTAAGGTCTTGTCTCCGATGTTTTTGTAATATTGGAAACGTTTTACAAAAAGGTCTTTCATTGTGAATTTGTTTACCTATAAATATAAAAAAATCCTTTCGGTCTGGAAAGGAAATAATTTTTATTGTAAATAATTCAAGTTAAATATCAGAACATCTTATTATAATTCCAGGCGGCTACAAAAATTCCCGCTGTTTCCGTTCTCAATCTCTGATTTCCAAGCGAAACTGCTTTGACACCTTTTTCCGCCAATAGCTGAATTTCCTTATCAGAAAAGTCACCTTCCGGACCGATAAGGAATGTTAGTTCTGAAGATGTCTTCGAGAGCCTCAGACTGACATCGCTCGAATGGTCATCCTTAGCGGAGTCGAAGGGCCGAAGCGCGTTCAAATTAATTCTTTCCAAATTCTCATTACAATGTGCGATAAAAGTATTTTCAGGATTTAGATTTTTCATAAACTCAGAAAACTTTTGTAGGTCATTCACCTTTGGAAAGTGAGAACGCAAACTTTGCTTCGAAGCGCTGATCGCTTGTTTTCTCAATTTATCGATGCTGATGTTCTTTCGCTCGGTTTGTTCGGTTTGGATAAAACTAACTTCAGAAATTCCCATTTCCACTGCTTTTTCCAGGAAAAATTCTATTCGGTCGATGTTCTTCGTTGGCGCAATGGCGATGTGAAGTCTTGGTGAAAAATCAGGCAGATTTTCTTTGACCTCGGAAACGTTGAGCGTTACTTTTTTGCCCTCGAAAATTAGTGTTCCTTTGGCAAGATTTCCTTTTCCATCTGTCAAGTAGATCTCTTCACCTTCGCGCATTCTGAGAACTTTTGCGATGTGCTGTTGTTCATCGGAATCAATTAGAATTTCGGGGAAGATCTGTCCAAAGAAAAGTTTCATTTTATATTAATTATTTGCAGATTATTTGTCATTCCGTAGGAATCTAAACTTTTAAATCGCGTTGAGATTCCTACGGAATGACAAAAGTGTATGTTATTTCTTAGCAGGTTTCATTGCAGAAAATATTTTCTTACCAATTGTCACCAATAAAACCGCTATCAATCCAAACACAATCCCCAATCCAAATTGTGGCACTTGCTCAGGAATATTGGCTGGAATCTTTTCTGAAACCCAATGATGAACAGCATCTATGTAATGGTGAAAGATCCCGCCAGAAACCAAAAGCAAAGCGATAGTTCCAACAACGCCAAGAACCTTGATGACAATTGGCAAAGCTTTGATAAGAACCTGCCCAAGTCCGTTCAGAAAACCTTGGTTGTTAGATTTTTTTTGAAGGAAAAATCCGGCGTCATCCATTCTGACGATCAATGCTACAAGTCCGTAAACACCGACTGTTGCGATGATAGCTACAAAAGAAACACTGATGATCTGGGTAATCAAAGGATGCTGTTTTTCCAGCGCAGTTCCCAAAGCAATAATGACAATCTCCAAAGAAAGGATAAAATCGGTCTTGATCGCCGAACTGATCTTCGACTTTTCCGAATTCTCGTCCTCTTCCGGCAAAGTACTTTCCTGAACTACTTCGTGACCTTTTTTCTCGCGGTGAAATAGAAATTCAACGATCTTCTCCATGCCTTCGTAAGCCAAATAGACACCGCCAAGAATCAGAATATAGTTGATGGCTGGTTCGTACAGCCACTTCAGGAGAAAAATCAGAGGAAGAATGATCAGCTTATTGATGAAAGAACCTTTGGTAATTGCCCACAAAACCGGGATTTCACGAGATGAAAGGAAACCGGTTGCTTTCTCCGCATTGACTGCAAGGTCATCGCCGAGGATTCCGGCTGTTTTTTTTGTTGCGAGTTTACTGGTGACTGCGATGTCGTCCATCAATGCACCAATATCATCTAAGATTGCGAAGAATCCTGAAGCCATAACTTTTTATTTTGATGCAAAAATAAGTTTTATAGTTTGAAATTCAATGCGAAAAATGATGGTGGCGAAGATTTTATAATTGATGTTTTAAAATGCGATTTCATTTTCACTCAGAAATGCAACACCTGTTTTCATGGTCGTGTAAATATCTGTATCACACTCCCGCAGAGAACACATATAGACTTCTTCTTTCCAACTTCCATTAATGAAAATAAGATTCAGATATTCAAATTTTCGCAAGTTGTTTTTGATGGACAAGAAGTCACCTTCTTTTGGTTCGTAGGCAAAGCTGAAAACATTTTCAGAATTGATCGTCTCCAGAATTTCCTCTTTGATATTTTGAATATAGCCAGTCTCGGAGCTTGTCAGTTCAAATTCGTCAGATCCTTCTGCGTTTTCATTTTTCCCCGTAATCGTTTCTAAAATCCAGTAATATTTTGAATTCTTTTTGGAATGTGTTCCGAGTTGTTTTTCTTCTAATAATATTTTCATAGACTTTATGTAGCGTTAGCTTTAATTTTTATATCTGTAAACTTCCCAGATATGTGTTTTAGTAATATTGACATTGGATCAGTGGAAGTTTTTACAGTATTTTTCGGAAGATGAAAATGTCTTTTACATTAACGGTATCTTTTATCATTTCATTTGATTTTCCTTTGTTCATTTCTCTAACAATAATTTTTTTATTTTCATTTTTAAAGAGAACTTTTTTATCAATAGGATATTTACTAGTGTCAATCGGATTAAATTGAATGTCAAAAATAAAATATGAAATTATAATTGCAGTTAAGACACATAAAATTTTTGGAGGTGTTTGCTTTAAAAATATTATTAATAAACTAAAAAAGCATAAGACAAATGATGAATAATGTGTTGCCCAAAATAAATTATAATATAACCTATCTGTAAAAGTCCATTCGGAAAAGAAGTACGTTTTTATCGATGTAATAATTACAATTCCTAAGAAAATGATAAATGATGATTTAACTATTTTCATTGCGAAGTTTTTATGCCAATATATCATAAATCATACTTCGCCGTCGCCGTCGTCCTAATATCAGTAAACTCGCCACGTTCATATTTCAATTTGGCAACAATCGCGATCATCGCTGCGTTATCTGTCGTATATTCAAATTTTGGGATGAAGATATTCCAACCCAGTTTTTCCTGATTAATTTCCATTGCTTTTCTCAAAACTGAATTGGCAGAAACACCGCCGGCAATTGCAACTTCTTTTATATTAAGGTCAACAGAAGCTTTTTCCAATTTGTTCATCAAGATTTCAATGATCGATCTTTGGACAGATGCGCAAAGATTATTCAGGTTTTCCTTGATGAAATCCGGATTCTTCCGCACTTCTTTCTGTATAAAATAGAGTACAGAAGTCTTGATCCCACTGAAGGAGTAATCGTAATTCTCCATTCTCGGTTTGTTGAACTGGAATGCATCAGGATTTCCTTCTTTTGCCAATTTGTCGATGATTGGTCCTGCTGGATAATCGAGGTCGAAGATCTTTCCGATTTTGTCAAACGCTTCGCCTGCTGCATCGTCTATCGTTTTTCCAATGATTTCCATATCGAAATAGTCTTTTACCAAAACAATCATCGTGTGACCACCAGAAACCGTCAAACAAAGGAAAGGAAAAGTCGGCGGCGTTGGATTGGCATCGTCTATAAAATGTGCCAAAATATGCGCCTGCAAATGATTCACTTCGATCAAAGGCACGTCCAGGCTCATCGCCAGAGATTTGGCGAAAGAAGTTCCTACGAGCAGTGATCCCAAAAGTCCGGGACCGCGCGTGAAACCGATCGCGCAAATATCATTTTGTTGTATATTTGCTTTGGAAAATGCTTTTTCCACCACAGGGATGATGTTTTGCTGATGCGCTCTGGAAGCCAACTCGGGCACCACACCGCCATACTCGTTGTGGATGGCCTGGTTGGCGGCAATGTTGGACAGGATTTTGCTACCGCTGATGATGGCTGCAGAAGTGTCGTCACAAGAAGACTCGATACCTAGAATAATAGATGCACTCATAATAGATGGCAAATTTAGAAAATAAAAACACAACAAACGAAGATCCGAACATTGACCAGCCAGTCAAGAAGAAAAGGACACCACTTTTCTGGCGGATTCTCAACTACCTATTTTTCGGGATCATCGGACTGGTGGTTCTGCTTTTCATTGCTATCAATCTTCCTGTTACCAAAAGATATATCGCAGATGAGGCCATCACGATGTTGAACAAAGACCTCAATATGAGAATGTCTGTCGAGAATGTCGAGGTCAATTTCTTTGGCGATGTGAAGATCAAAGGCCTTAGAATTAGGGATTACAAAGATTACGAATTCGTGAAAGCAAGAGAATTGCGTGTTGATTCTGATTGGTTTGCTTTGGCTTTTAACACGAGAGATATCAAGTTCAATCAAGCAACGATCATCGATCCCGTGATCCGAGTGATTACTTATAAAGGTGATAGCATTAGTAATTTTATCCGATACGTGGATAACTTCAATGACGGAAAACCGCGTGACCCGAAAAAGAAACCCTTCAAAATGGGGATGAAGATCGATCTGATCAACGGTGTTTCTACGATTGTGAATGAAAATAGTCCGGGAGAAGCAGGAAGATGGCTGGACGCAAGGAAGATCAATATGCACGTCACTTCCTTAAAAGTTGAAGGTGCAGATGTTTTCGCGGATATCAGAAACTTCAGTTTGATCACGAAACGATACGGCAAAGAACACATTGTCGATACATTTTCCACCAATTTCGAGATCACGAAAAAACATTTGAAGTTCGGGAATCTGACAATCAATACCGATCATTCACTATTACAAGGTGAAGCGGTAATGAATCTGGATCCGGTAACCAGATTTGCAGATTTTGGAAAGAAGGTAAGTTGGGATCTGAAGATCATTCCTGGAAGTCAGATCAGTGGTTATGACCTCAGTTATTTCGTGACCGATTGGGATAATTACACGCCGATCAATATTTCTGGAACGATGACAGGACCACTGAATGATTTTGCTTTGAATAATTTTCTCATCCGCTCGCAGGATGTCAATCTGAATACCAAAAAACTGACGATCAATGGCGTTATCGATAAAAAATTTTTCATCGAAAGTAAAAATGTCTCTGCGGATTTTACTTATAAAGCTTTAAAGGCGTCTTTACCAAATTTCATTGCTTCGAAGTTGGGAAATATCGCTGATGATTTTGGAAGGATGAAATACAACGGTTCTGTGAAGGTGAATCAAAAACAGATCTTTGCGACCGGAGAAGTGGTGACAGGAATCGGACAGGCGAAAATGAAGGATTTCAATCTTGTAGATTACAGTACAAAACGTCCTAAATACAGAGGTTATGTGGATGTGAAAGATCTGAACGTCACCGCTTTGACCAAGAACAAACAGGTTGGATTGATCTCTGGGAAATTCGATGTGCAAGGTGAAGGTTTCGATGTCAATACATTGTACATCAAAACAAAATCAGATGTCGCGCATATTGACCTGATGGGAAAAAGTCTCAATAATATTGCGATAGAAGGTGTTCTTAATAAAAGAAGATTCACTGGAGATGTGGTTGCCAATGATCCCAATGCCAAAGGAACCTTCAAAGGCGTTGTGGATTTTTCTACCAAAAGACTGTTCGCAGATTTCGCGGCCGATATTCAATATGTTAATTTAAAATATTTCGGGATCAATGCGGGCGACACCAATTCTGTAAGCGGCGTTGTGAATGGAAAAGTCTCGATGACCAATCTGAACGACCTGAATCTGGATGCAGATATCAAAGGTCTGACACTTAATTCGACCACGCAAAAACTTAATATTCCAGATTCCAAACTAAAGGCATTCTTCGAAAACGGAAACCGAATTGTTTCCGTAGATGCGCCAGGTACGATCACGGGAAGAATATCAGGAAGATTTGATCTCGAAGATATTGGGAATATGGTCACCAATAGTATCAACAAAATATTGGTTGGTAATCCGCCAAAGAAAACATACAACGGACAAAGTTTCGACTTCGACTTTGATGTGAAGCAAGGTTTGGTTTCTTTCTTCGTCCCTGATCTGGAATTGAAAAACGGCGCTAAGGTGGCCGGCAATTACATCGGAAATACAAACGACTTGATTTTGAATGCCGATGCGTCTCACATCAAATATGTACTGACCAGCAAAAAAGAATTGACCGAAGCGGAAAAATTCCTTGCCGAAACAGACGCGACCTATCAGCCCGACCTTAGTAAAACGAGAGATAGTGCGATGGTGGACAGCATCAGTCTTCGGGTGAATACAGCTGACCTCAATCAACAACTTCTTGCCAGTGTCAAAAGAGCGCAATACGGAAAGAATGTTCTACAAGATGTGAAACTGACCGCCAATAATGAGAATTTACAAGTTCTACATATCGGAACAGTGTTCAAATTGGGAAGTTTGGAAGATGAGACGGCGAAACAAATGAAGGAATATGCAGTGAATATCAACCAGACGACCAATCCAGCGGGCGATTATGTCTTGCGTTTTGAGCCGACAACGGTGAAGTTCAATGAAGTGGCCTGGAGCATCGATACAAGTCCGGAACTCGACCATTCCATTACTTATAGAAAAAAAGAAAAGGATTTCTTGATAAAAAACCTGCGGGTCTACTCAGACGAAAGTGAACTTCTGATCAAAGATGCAGACTTCAAATCAGCAAAGAATTTCACGGCTGATGCAGAGGTCAAAAACCTGGATATTTCCAAACTCTTGGCTTTTGGCAGCGGTAAAAATCCAATGGACATCAAAGGAACCGCGAATGGAACGATTCAAATCAAAAAATCTGAGAATAATTTGGAACCTCTGGTCAACCTTACCGTGAATGATATTTTCATGAATGGAAAGGCCATGGGAAATCTGGATGCTAACATTACCAAAAGTGAAAAACCAAATGTCTTCGATGTCAGCATAAAAGCTTTGTCATCGGACTTTTTGGGTCAGAATACGCTAGATGTTTCCGGAACGATTGACAACAATCCAGCATCTCCGGTCTTCGATGTCAATGCAAAAATGAATGAGTTCGATCTGGCATTCGCGCAACAATTTGTGAAGGAGATCTTTGGGAATTTCCGAGGAAAAGCGACTGGCGACCTCAAGATATCGGGACCTATGAACAATATCGATTACAGTGGCGACCTTGCATTGAAAGGTTTCGGACTCAAATTGTTGTTCACTGGTGTCGATTATTCTTTTGATGATACGGTAATCAACCTTTCAAGAGGTTTGGCACTTCTCAATAATATCGGGATCCGCGACGGACGTTCCAACTCCAAAGGTAATATCTCTGGTTCCATTCAGTTTGAAACTTTGTCATCATTGGGGATCAACTTAATTATGCGAGCAGATAATCTTTTGGTCATCAATAATAGTCAGGAAGACAATGACCTTTTTTGGGGGCGTGTCTATGGGCAAGGCGATATCTACGTGAGTGGACCGGTTTCCGGCCTGGAGATCAGTACACCAAATGACGGTCTGAAAGTGATCGGAAATAGTACATTCACATTCAACAGTGCATCTACAGCCAATGTGGATGAGTTCAAGATCTTGAGATTCCTAAAACGTGATGACGCAGGAGGAATATCTGTTGAGAAAAAGAAAAGGTCTGGCGCCAATATGCTCATCGATTTTGATATCAGTATTGATAAAAATACTTTGGTAAATGTCTTGGTTGGTGATGAAGTAGGAAGTATCGCTGTGAAAGGTGATGCCGACCATTTGAAATTCAGAATGGAAAGAAGTGGTACCATCTCTATGAATGGAACATACACTGTAGACAACGGAACCTTTGTATCAAAAGCGATCTTGGACAGAACTTTCCTTATCGCAAAAAACAGTATCATCAGATGGAGTGGAAGTCCTATGACACCAGATCTGGACATCACGGCAAATTACACAAGACCTATTACCAATGCTGGCGAATATCTGGGAATGTCGCTTACACAGCCGATCAATGTGGTGTTGACAACCAAGATCACGAATACACTTACAAAACCTGATATCGCATTTGGAGTTTCCGCTCCGGACAGCTCTTCGGAGGTCAGAGAGACTTTGGCCACCAAAATGACCAATCAGGACGAACGTACGATTCAGTTTGGGTCGGTTCTGGTGCTCAATAGTTTCAATGTGGTGAATAGTGGTGGATTGGACTTTAACCTTCAGAATACCGCGATCAATACTGGTTACAATATGTTGTTCAAGCAGTTGGGTTCTGTGCTCAATACGATCAGTAGCGCATTCCAGGTCAATTTGGATTACATCAGCGGTGATATCAATTCCAATACTGGTGACCGTGCCAACACCAGTGTGAGTCTCGCTTTGTCTCCAAGGGTAAAATTGAAGACAGGTTTGGGAGTACCAGTGACAAGAGTGGATAATACCAATAGCAATTATCTGTCTGCAGAAGGAACGATAGAGTATGACTGGAGCAGACTCAATGATGGCAGCAGATTGTTGAGAGCCTATTCCAAACCATCCAATCTTGGTTTGGGCGCTGGGAATGTCCTTAATCAAAGTTATGGCGTTGGGGTCGTGTACAGTAAAAGTTTTAATTCTCTCAAATATATCTTCAAAAGACGTGAAAGAATAAAAAGAGACTCTGCCGATGTCGAGCCAAATAAAGAAGATTCCCTAAAAAATAAGCCGATAAAATGATAATTATCATAGATTTCATGCAGATTGTTAAAAGCTGTTAATGTTTTAATATTTGTTTTTAGTTAATTTAATTTTTTTTAAATTTGCAAAAAAATTAGATATATTTTAAATAAATAATAAAATCATAATGAACTATCAATTAGACGATATCGATAAAAAAATTCTTGATTTCCTAGTAGAGAACACAAGAATGCCTTTTACGGAAATTGCTAAGCAAATGGACGTTTCCGCAGGAACGATCCACGTAAGAGTTAAGAAAATGGAAGACGCGGGGATCATCTTGGGATCATCTCTAAGCATTGATTACAGCAAGTTGGATTACAACTTCACCGCATTCATCGGGATCTTGCTTACAAAATCAAACCACACTCAGGAAGTATTGAAGCAATTGGCTCTTATTCCAAATGTGGTGGAAGCTAGCGTAACTTCCGGAAAATACAACATCTTCTGCAAAATGAAAGCAAAGAACACAGAAGATGCTAAGAAGATCATCTATCAGATCGATGACATCCAGGATGTGATGAGAACAGAAAGTATGATCTCTATGGAAGAGTACATCAGTGATAAGAACCGTTTGATCAACGCGGTTAGTATATAGTTAGTTAATAGAAATTTCTATAGGAAGAGCTTATTCGTAAGCTCTTTTTTTATATTTTTATACCATGGATTCAGTAGACAGAAGTTACAAAAGCAACAAAGATTATTACCTCTTTTTCGGATTGATCATCTTGGTGTATTTTCTTAGCATCAATACAGATTATGCAGAATATTCGTTGCATCAGAAGATCAATATTCCAGGTAACTTTTTCTATTACACTTTTGGTGTCGATGTTTTGGTGGTGATCAGTTGGATCTTGATCTTATTGTACAGAAAGATCGGCGTCATCCTTTTTCCCATTTTCGTAGCGATGCATTTCGCATTGCACAACTATTTTCTCAGTACCTTTTTGTACTCGGATGTCACGGTTTTATTCCTTTACATCGGACTTGGTTTACTGGCAATCATTCCGCGTTGGAATGTTTTAAGATAAAATATGATATAAAATTAGGGCAGCTTTTTCCGTCTTCCACTCCCGCTATTTTTGCCATTGCTTTTCCAGCCACAAAAAATGAGCTCCGTTCAAGCCGGGCTGCAAGCTTTCAGTATCAAAGACGATCTGTCTTTTTAGATTTTATTTATTGTGCAAATCAAAAGGGCATTCTTTCCAGCGCCATTTGAAGTGCGACCGCTCCAGCAGCAGATGAGGTGATCAGAAGCCATTCTCGTGGGTTCAGCTTTGTGAGTTTGGTCAGGATGGTGAAGATGGTCAGGATGATCAAGACCATTGCGATCTGACCCAATTCCAAACCGATATTGAAGCCCAAAAGTGGAACCGTGATGCTTTGCTCTTTCGCCAACATCATTCGTGCGGTGTTCGCAAATCCCATTCCATGGATCAATCCGAAGAACAACGCAAAATAATATTGATAAGGATGTTTCCCCCTGAAAAGAATATTGTCCAGAGCGGTAATCACAATCGTACAAGGAATCAGGAATTCTATCCAATCACTTTTCACGCGGATGATGTCAAAACTTGATAAAGCTAACGTGATGCAATGACCAATGGTAAAAGCGGTGATCAAAATCAGCAATCGCTTAAAATCCTTGAAGCTGTAAGCCGCGATCAAAGCTAAAATAAATAGCTGATGATCTAAAGCATCCAAAGAAATAATGTGATCCCAACCCAGTTGCAGATAAAATAGAAAATCCTTCATTGTTCAATTTCTGAAAACCGTACGAAAATAATGATTAATTTTGACTTCAATTCTTTTTAATGATGAAAAAGTCCTTTGCAGTCTTCATTCTTTGCTCGTTTGTCTTTTGCCTTTTATCTTTCAGGGTTCATCCTTACCATGTCGGGTCTGTGGAATTCAATTATAATTCTAAGTCAAAGACATTCGAGATCACTGGCCGTTTTTTCATGGATGATCTGGAGAATGCACTCAACAAAAAATATGGAAGATCAGTTCATTTTCTTAATCCTAAATACAAATCGGATATCAATAAGGAATTAGAGAAGTACGCCTCAGAATATATCAGATTAAAATCTGACAATCAATTCATTAAGCTTAATTACGTCGGCTATGAAGAAGACCACGAAAGCGTCAATATTTATTTGGAATCTGAAACTTTGGCTGTTCCCAAAAAAGTAGAGGCCGCTGTGAGTTTTCTATACAATTTGTTTGATGACCAGATGAACATCATTCACATAGTGATCGATGGCAAACGTAAAAGTGAAAAACTGAACTATCCGGACCGTTATCTCTACCAGCAATTTTGATTTTGATTAATCTTAAAAATACGAATATGAAAAAACTAACTTTATTTTATTGATGTCGATTTCTGTAAGCGCTTTTTCTCAAAAGAAAGAATCGATGGATAAGCTGCGTTTGGGTGCATTTTCAGTCAGTCTCAATGTCAAAGATCTTCAGAAGTCGAAAGAGTTCTATGAGAAGTTGGGTTTTGCCAAGATGGGTGGTGATATGAAGCAGAATTACCTGATCATGAAAAATGGAACGACAATTATTGGGATTTTTCAAGGCATGTTCGAAGGGAATATCCTCACCTTCAATCCTGGCTGGGACGAGAATGCAAAAGAGGTCAATCCTTTCACTGATGTCCGTGAGATTCAGAAAACATTAAAGGCCAACCAGATCAAACTAAACACGGAAGCAGACGAAAAGACAAAAGGTCCAGCGTACATCGAGTTCACTGATCCGGATGGGAACAAGATCCTCATCGACCAGCATCGATAATAATTTGACGTTATAAAATAAGAAAAGCTTAAGACCAATGGATCTAAAGCTTTGTTCTTTTATCAGCTGTTGATATTATTTGAATCAGTTTTGAAAAATCGGCTGATAATAACCTGTAAAATCAAGAAATAAATCCTTGCAGATCTATATTCCACTCTGTGTTTTCAGAATCTTAAGCGCACTTGCTTAAAGCAATAAATTTTTAGTAATAAATACTGTTTTTCAATCAAGTGCAAAGTTTGCTATTTAACATAATATAAGCAAAAATTCTACTACTACAAATATACTACATTCGGTTAAGTGTCTGAATGTCAGTTGTTAAAATATTGATTAAAAATGATTTTTAGAAATTGATCATCCAGTTATTGAGGTCAATATCAGATGCAATATTGAGTTGTTTCCGAAGTCTGCTCTTTTTCATTTCGACACTTCTTACGGAGATATGCGTGCAATGTGCGATCTCTTTGGTAGAGAAGTTGAGCTTTAGAAGGGCGCAAAAACGCAATTGTCCAGTGGTCATATCTGGATAGGTCATATTCAGCTTATGGTAAAAGTCAGGATATACTTCTTTGAAACGGCTAAGGAAAGAAGAATCATTGGATTTTGCAAGTTCTAGCAATTCTGCAAAAGAATCGTTGACTTTGGATTCCAGATTGTCAAGTTCTTTTTCTTTTGCGATGAGGTTGATCTTTGTTTTTACCCTCTTTTGTCTTTCTGTCCGGAATCGTTTGAAGTATTTCATGATAAAATACATTTTCACGGCAAAGAATACCACCACGCCAGCAATGATCAGTGCCAGGCTTTTGTACCAGCTTGTCTTTTCGATGTCGATGATGTTCTTTGAAATGTTGTCCGTCTCAGCTTTTTCTTTTTTTCTAATGACGTCGTACAGCTCTTTTGATTTTTTGGAATAATAGCCGTACAGTTTGTCTTCCTCCAATCTTTCGTAGATCGTCGCAAGGTCATCATAGATGTATTGAAGTCTGTAGATGTCCTGTGCCTTCTCGAAAATGGGTAAGGCTTGCTTGTAGTAGTAGATGGAACTGTCGTTCTGCTTCATTTCCAAATAAGTGTTGCCGATTCCGTAGAGCCCAAAAGCCTGGTTGATGGAATCATTCTCAGCCTTTGCCAGTAGGTAGGCTTTTCTGCTATAGTAGAGCGCTTCCGTATGTTTATCAAGGTCGATGTAGGTGTAACCGACGCTGGAGTATTGGATTGCCAACCAGCCATTTCGTTTTTTGACATCTTTAATCTTGCTGTAGTATTCTACGCTCTTCAAATCTGTTTTGATCGTGTTTTCAGGTGGCAGATATTGAAGATTCATGATCTCCGACCTACCAGCATAGATCTGACCCATGGAGCTGTAGAACTCGTCATTGTCCTTGACTTGTTTACAAAGTGATTCTGCGCTTTTGCTGGTTTCATTGGCCTTTTCAAAAAAACCAAGGTAAGAGTAGGCTAGCGCCTTGGCAATGAGTGCTTGGACGGAATGGTAATCATCATTCTCACTATTGGCCAATTCCAAAAGTTTATCGGCAGATTCCAGCGCTTTTTGTTGTTCTCCAAGTCCAAGATAGGCATTGATGATGACTTTTAAGGATTTTGCTTTGCCAAGATAGTAACCAAGATTCTCCGAAGTGTTGTAGGTATCCAGCCCAATTCGTAGAGCTTTGTTTCTGTCCGCGAGTTGGAAAGTTGCGGTCAGTATATTATCGATTTTTTCAGGCGTGTATTGTTGCGCTTTCGTTTGTAATATGCACGAAATTAATAACGAAATTAATATTAATCTTTTTGTAAGTCCCACAGCTCTGAAATAGCCGCAAAAATATTAAAAATTCAAAGATAATTGCCTATTAATAACAATTATTTATTCGTTAATATCTGGATGCTGAGTATTATCTCTGGATCGGCTTGTAGTTCTTCTCACATTCCAGTAGAATAGCGGGAAAGAAAGCATCGAAATACAACTGAAGTTCCTGTTTGTTCTGCAGGAAAATGTTAAACACAGGAAGGTTTTTATCTAAATATTTTGCTTTGTGCAGCACATTCTGCATACTGAATTTGATACCTTGATCCTGTCTGTAATTGCTAAGCCAATCATCCTGTTCCATTCTTACCAGCATTTTTCTGTAATGGTCTGGCAACCATTTTTCATTTTCCCAAAGGATCTTATAAGCTTTGGCAGAATGTGATTTTAATTCTTCCTCAGAGTGAAGATGAGCAACGAAATAATCAAACGCGACATCCACAAATGCCCCAGAATAAAGCCTTACCAAAGGACTGAATATTTTCTTAGCTTCCGAAACGGCCGGATGAGAATCCGTAAAAGTATCGATTGCCCGATGAAGTTTAATGCCTTCTTGAATCTCCAATGGGAAATTCTCCCGCTCATTATTCTTTATGAAATCCGCAATCATATTGCCAACGAGTTGTCCGTTGGTGAATGAGAGGATGGAGTGGGCGAGGTAGTTCAAATGGAAAATGATTTATCTTATAAATGTACAGAATTAAATTAGAATAATGATTCCACAAAATCCTCAATCTTGCTTATCTCCTCAACTTTGATCCCGAATTTTTTCTTCGGCAATTTATTAAGATTGGAAATGAATATCTTCTCGTAACCCAATTTCTCTGCTTCAGTGATGCGTTGTTCCACTTGCGCAACAGGACGGATTTCGCCACTCAAACCTATTTCGCCTGCAAAACAATAATGTTCCGAGATGGCAATATCTTCATTGCTTGATAAAATTGAAGCGATAACAGCCAAATCCAAAGCTGGATCATCCGTCTTGATTCCGCCAGTGATATTAAGGAAAACATCCTTGGAACCGAGTTGGAAACCTGCGCGTTTTTCCAGAACGGCTAGCAACATATTCAGTCTTTTGGAATCAAAACCTGTCGAACTTCTTTGTGGCGTTCCATAAACCGCCGTGGAAACCAAAGCCTGAATTTCCAGCAACATCGGTCGATTGCCTTCCAAGGTTACCGCAACAGAATTACCAGAAAGTTCCTCAAATTTCTTGGTGATGAGAATTTCTGATGGATTTTTGATCTCTTTCAAACCGGTGGAGATCATCTCGTAGATTCCGATCTCTGAAGTGGAACCGAAACGGTTTTTATTCGCTCTCAGCAATCTGAAAAGATGATTTCTGTCGCCATCAAAATTAAGCACGACATCCACCATGTGTTCCAAAACCTTTGGTCCGGCAATCTGTCCGTCTTTCGTAATGTGTCCCACAAGAAATACCGGAATATTATTTTCTTTCGCAAACTTGATGATCTCATTGGAACATTCTCTAATTTGTGAAACGGTTCCTGGCGAACTTTCTATCAACTGCGATTGTAAGGTTTGAATGGAGTCGATGATGACAAAATCAGGCATCAATTTCGTGGCCTCGTGGATAATCTTTTCCAAAGAAGTTTCTGTGAAAAGGAAGCAGTTCGGATTCTTGACTTCTGCCAATCGGTCGGCTCTCATTTTGATTTGAGACGCACTTTCTTCACCCGAAACGTAAAGGATTTTTTTCTTCATCTTCAAGGCAAGTTGAAGAAGCAAAGTCGATTTCCCGATTCCTGGTTCACCTCCAATCAGTGTGACAGAACCTAAGACGATTCCACCACCCAAAACGCGGTTGAGTTCTTCGGAAGGTGTCACGATCCTTGGCTCTTCTATGGCCTCCACCTCGATGATGTTGATGATGGAAGATTTGGATTTTGTCGATACAGATTTCGTGGATTTTTCAACGATCTCTTCCACGAGTGTGTTCCATTCGCCACAGGTTTTGCATTGCCCGTGCCATTGGGAATATTGTGCGCCACAATTCTGACAGAAATATAGAGTTTTGAGTTTTGCCATTTCAATTAATAGGTAGGAATTCTAATTCATCAACTTTTTCTTTTACACACATGTTTTGGATTTTTCTAAAAGAGTCTTTATTTTCAAAGGGCGTCATGAGGAAGTAATGATTTTCTATCTTAAATAAAGCTATTTGATTTTTTGAGTCATATTCTGTTGCTTCAATCTCAAAAACTTGTTTTTTATTTTTAGAAAAGTTAATGAAAAATTTAGCATCGCTATTGATTTCATCTCTTATATCATACTCAATTTTCTTTATTTCTAACTGATTTATAATTTCAATGCCAGAATTAGCATTAAAATCTATGGTTACAGTATTTCCCTCACACGGTTGATAGATGAGATAACCTTTTTCATCTTTCTTAATTTCAATCCATTTTTGTGGAATATTTTTTCTGGCCCAGTCTTTTTGGAAAGAGTGAGTAGACGAAGTGGGTTTTGTTTCAAGAATGTTACGCTTCTTATTTTTTTCACAGCTAATTATGATTGAAGAAATCACAGCAATAAAAACAATAATCTGACTATTTAGTTTTGCCATTCTGCTAAGTTCAAGAAAAATTTTGGAAAAGAAAAAGATTAAAAAGAAGTTTTATTTCCAATTTTCAACACTTAATTTTCAAAAGCTTAATTTTGCAGTGCGATACATCAAGAATGATATCACCCAAAAATTTATAATATTAAATAATTTAAAATGGCATTAGACAAAAATCATGTAGTAACTCTAAAATATGTGCTACATACTAATGATGAAAATGGAGAGAAAGTGTTTGTAGAAGAGACTTCTGCTGAGAATGCTTTGACGTTTCTTTATGGCGTAGGAATGATGATCCCAAAATTCGAGGAAGAGATCAAAGATCTGACAATTGGTGACAAAGCATCTTTCGAGATCGCACCAGGCGAAGGCTATGGCGAGAGAGATCCTCAAGCCGTGACGCAATTACCTGTTGATATGTTCGAAGGTCAGGAGTTGCCTCCAGTTGGAGCAGTCCTTCCACTTTCTGACAATAGCGGAAACAATTTCCAGGCAATGGTTTTGGAAGTGACTCCAGAAGCTGTCACTGTAGATTTGAATCATCCAATGGCGGGGAAAAGTTTGTTCTTCGATGTTGAGATCCTGAACGCACGTCCTGCAACAGAAGAAGAATTGGCTCACGGTCACGCTCACGGCGAAGACGGTCATTCCGGACACTAATCAGTTCTTTCTGAAAATATAAAACTACTCAATTGCTTGGGTAGTTTTTTTATTTAAATAAAAATCAAAACCTGAGAGCTTGTTTAAAAATGATTAAAAAATAAAATTTTCAAAGCTTTTTTCTTTTCCCCAACCCTAAAGGGTGGAAAAACGCCTTGAAAATTTCAAAATTACTCCCTTTAGGTCGGGGAAATAATTTTGATGAAATTTAAACAGGTTCTAGGCTTATCTTCTGTCAATGACTTTGTAAGCATCTTGGATGATCTGATCGGGAGCGCTGTTCTCAAACTCGTGCTTTTCTTTTTTTAGATGAAATGTTTTTTCCTCAGACGGCATTTCTTCTTTCATCGTGTTGATGATTTCCTGCGTCAGTTCACCTTTTACCAAATCATAATTCAGAGATTGATGACTTCCTGCGCCCATATTGTAAGTTTCGATATGTGTCAAAAGCAATTGGTTTCCAAAATATTTGAAGGTGCTAAAAAGATTTCCACTCGGGCCAATTCCATACAAGTTGATGTCAAGCTCGCCTTTTTCGATGCTGATCGTTTCCGTTTCATATATTTTGTAACCACTTTCGGTATATTCATCTGGCATTGCAATATTCGAAACTTTGTCAAGGCGATAGCTTTTGTCTTTGTTTTGCAAAAGCACGAGTACAGAGCGGGAATCCATTTTGCTTTTTTTATCTTTTCTGACAAAGACGATATCATCCAATCCATCGTTGTTCAAATCGCCTTCTGCCTCGTATTGGATTTCAAAAACATCTGGTTCAATCAGAAAATCTGATGCTTGCTTTCCGGTTTTTGGAAAGTCATAAGCAGGGTCTTCATCAGGTTCCTCATATTCTTCTCCTGAATCTATTCCTGTTGAATCTGCTTTTGTAATTGCTGTGTTGGATTTATTTGCATTAATGATTTCAGTTTCCTTTTTGCAGGATTGAAGGGCGAAACCAAACGAAATCATTAGAAATAAAATGCAAATATTTGTGTTTTTCATATTTGAGTTTTAAGTAAGGTTTATCATTAGGTCAAATCAATTTTCATTTATTTTTGAAATATTTACTTCTCGATAATCTTTATTTTGAAAAATTTATACTTTCCTGTTTCATAATCGAATTCATATTTTTCCAGATAAAATGTGTGGTCATCAATCCAAAAACCATCACGGATGTTGCACAGCATCATAGAAGTTTTCTGCTTGAATTCCTTTTCCAAATCGATGATCTTCACAAATTCGCCGTTGATTTTCTTTTGGATGAAATAACCCAAACATTCCTGCCCATCATAATTTCCGTTGATTCTGAAAATTTCATTTGGTGAAGAATTGATGAGGTCTGGATTTCCAGTTTCCTCGGTTTCTTTTCCGTTTTTCAGATTAAAACTAATGTCGGTCGAATGTCCGCCTTCGCAAAGCAAAATATCTTCTTCAGGATAATAAGCGATGAAAAAATAGTAGTCAAATTCTTTGTCATTTCCATACGTCTTTCCGTTTCTGAAATGTATTTTTTTGACCGCAGGATTTACTCCAAAATCTGGATTCTCATCAAATTCAACAATGCCTTTCAATAATTTTTTAGCTTGATTGATGTCCGTTATTTTTACCAGCTTTTTCTTGATTGGTGTCGTTTTCCTTTTTATAAAACGATATTCTAAGGAATCAATTTTCTCAACCGTGAAATCATAAATAATGTCTTTTTCAAGTTTTTCAATCGACGTTGTTTTTAGATTTGAACTGTCTTTTGGTATTTCAATTTTGGTTTCCTGAAGGATTTCTTTGTCCGTTTTCTTTTCACAAGATTGCAAAATGATGACAAACGAAATCAAGGATAAAAATATATTGTGCGTGTTTTTCATTTTTGTTTAATTAACCAATTTCACTGCGAATTCCTCAAAAGATTGTTTTGCGCTTCCCATCAAGTTGTCAAGCACATTTTCGGTTTCGCCTTCTCTGGTGATTTTTTTAAGAACCTTCGCATTGTCATAATAGAAAGTATAAATTTCATCAAACGTCTCAGTCTGTTCTTGGTCGATGTACGTATCTATTTCAAAAGTCACTTTGATAGATTTTGGATTGATTTCTTCAACTTTTTTGATATTGTGGGTCATCGCACAGCCAGTTCCACAACTGATCACGAAGGATTGATTCTTGATTTTAGAAAAATCTCTTTTCGAAATTTCATTACTAAGCTTTTTTGAAGAAATCAAAAATTCCTGATAATCTAAGAAATCTGGGTCGCCTGCCGGTCGCAAACTGTCCATTTTCCATTTGATTTCCAGCTTGTTACCTCTTGTGAAATTAGGATTGTCTTTGTTGAAGATCAAATGCATTGTATCCTTGTTTTTCTTCACAACAAAGTAATAATCATCTGTATAATCCATAAAATCTACAAAATTCACCGTGTCTGTATAGATTTTACCGAGCTCGATATTTTCATTCGGTCTCAACAAACTTTTGAATTCTGTGGGTGTTTTTTCTACATCACTATTTTTCTGAGTTGAATTTATTTTCGATTGATTTTCAATCTTTTTTTCACAAGCCTGAAAAATGAAGAGAAACATTATTAATGGTAGAAATGGAGTGAGTGGTTTTTTCATAATTTTAAATCTTAATTAATGACTTTGAGTCTTGATCTCTTTTCGAATTAGCCACATTGCCAACCAATAGATCAGAAGCAAAAAAGGATAAGTTAACACGATGAAAACGATGGAGCCGTGTTTCGTGTGTTTCTTTCCTAGACTGAGGTTGATCAGATCATAAGAGAAAAAGTAGATCACATAAAAAAGAATGGGAACCAAAATGATTCCTAAAACGAAAATATAGGTTTTCGGATTTCTTCTTAATAATTTTAAATTGATGAAAAACAGTCCAATCAGTCCTAAAAATGCGATTCCCAACGGATTGATGAACATCAAAATCTTTGATAAGATTGAAGTTTTCTCTGAGATGACGATTTTAATATTTTCGTGATTTCCAGATTTGATGATCCATTTTGCGAGATTGTCTTTGATGTCAAGATCCCCAAGATTTGATTCTGTGATTTCCGCATCGTCATCAATCTTCAAATTGACTTCGATGCGTCCAAAAGATTTCCAAAACTTCGATGGATAAAGAGAATACTCCAATTTGTAATTCCTAATGAAACCAGAAGTGTTGTATTGCAGAAACGCATCATAGTTGACTTCTATGATGTTTTCGCCTTTCTCGAGATTTGCTGAGAAATAAATTAATTCTTCTGGATTGACCATGACTTCCGAGTCTTCGGCATATTTTAAAAACATCCCGTTTTTTTTCTTTTCAATGAAAGAATAATCGTTCTTCTCAAAATCCAATTTTTGAATCAAAGCTGGACGATTGTTGATCTTAATTTCTTTTTCGGCGCTAATACCAAGCGCTAAAAAGACCAAAGGAATCGTTTGCTTTTCATCGGAATGGATGAAATATTTGATCTTGTATTCAGCGTAATAATATTGGTCTACAGGTTCTTTGATCAAGCGGATATCAATGATTTCCCTTTTCACCACAGCATTGGACGAGCCAAACAAAACCGAATGTTGCGAGCCATCGACCCACGGTTTCGCCATATTTCCAAAAACCAAAAGTGGGAAAATGCAAAGCAAAAAACTGACATTCAATTTTTGGATGAAATTCATAGCTATCTGGTTTTTATTTATAATTTAAAATTACATAAAGAAATCTCAAAATCACAAACAAAAAAAACTCTCAAATCATTGAGAGTTTTTAAGCTTATTTTAGGGGAATGTTTTTCAATATTTCCTGTGTGTATTTCCAAAATTTTTGGGTTGATGAGATGCTAGCTCTCTCATCTGGCGAATGTGCACCTTTGATCGTCGGTCCGAAACTTACCATTTCCATTTTTGGATAATTTGCTCCGATGATGCCACATTCCAAACCCGCGTGGCAAGCAACCACCATTGGTTTTTCGCCGAAGTTGTTTTCATAAAGATCCGTCATCACTTTGATGATCTCTGCATCTGGCTTCGGTTTCCAGCCTGGATAGGAACCACCAAACTCAGTTTTTAAACCGTTGCTTTCGAAGGCGGATTTCAGTTGGTTGGCAACTTCCCATTTCGTAGATTCTACGGATGATCTTGTAAGGTTAAGGATTTTGATCTCTCCATTTTTAAGTTCAACTCGTGCAACGTTGTTGGAGGCTTCTACAAGACCTTCCACATCTGGACTCATCCGGAAAACACCGTTGTGAGCCGCATTGATCGCGTAGATGATCTTCTTTGAATCGTCAACAGAAATTACTTTTTCTGATGGATCTGCTTTTTCGATATTGATGATCAGATCTTTTTCCAATGAAGTGAATTCCTCTAATATCTCAGCTTTCAATTGTTCTGCATTCTTCAAAAAGTCCGAAGTATTTTCTACTGTAAAAGTTGCAGTCGCCTCTCTTGGAATGGCATTTCTCAAACTTCCACCATCAATTGAGCTTAGCTGAATTTGATTTTCTAAAGCTGAGAATAAAAATCTGCCCAATAATTTATTAGAATTACCCAATCCTTTGATGATGTCCATTCCAGAGTGTCCGCCTTGCAAACCTTTGATCTCGATCTTGAAAGTTTCACCTTTGGAATCATTCAAATTGAATTTTGCAGAAGCTGTCACATCCACGCCACCAGCACAACCGATGTCAATCTCGTCGTCTTCTTCGGTATCTAGGTTTAATAGGATTTCACCTTTCAACTGTCCTGGTTTCAAAGCCAACGCACCAGTCATTCCAGTTTCTTCATCGATTGTGAAAAGTGCTTCCAGATCTGGATGCGCAATACCATCACTTTCTAGGATCGACATGATCGTTGCAACGCCCAAACCGTTGTCAGCGCCCAGAGTTGTTCCTTTTGCCTTCACCCAATCACCATCCACAAACATTTGAATGCCTTGCGTTTCGAAGTCAAAATCGACGTCGTTGTTTTTTTGGCAAACCATATCCAGGTGCGATTGCATCACGATTGGCTGACGGTTTTCCATTCCTGCTGTTGCAGGTTTTGTGATGATGACATTTCCAGCTTCGTCAACGGTTGTTGGCAATCCCAGTTTTTCACCGAATTCCTTTATGAATTTTATAACTTTTTCTTCTTTTTTTGAAGGTCTTGGAACGGAATTCAGCGCCTCGAAGTTTTTCCAGATCACTTTTGGTTCCAGTTGAGAATATTCCATTTTTTGAATTGTATAAATTATAAGACAAATTTAATGAATCTATTATTGTTTACAGAATTTAGGTCTGCTCGAATTTGCGTCAATTTAATTTTGTCTATCTTGGGACAAATAAGAAATTTTTTACAATGAAGAAACTTTTACTTTGTAGCATTGCATTAGTTGGAATGTCTTTGATGAATGCCCAAAATGCGACCGATCTACCATATTCTTATGGTTTCGAAACGCCAGGTCTTGATGGCTGGACCGTCTTCAACGCTGGAACAGGGAATAATTGGGAAGTGGCTCAAGCTTCCAGCGAAACGCCAGACCCATCCGAAGGCGAAAATTACATGCTGTATTACTTCCACGAGAATGCGGCCAATTCCTATCTTTTCTCAAGAGGTCTTAATTTGAAAGCTGGACAGACGATCAATTTGAAATTTGATTATATGGGAATCGCCGAGTATTTTCCGGAGAAAATGGAAGTTTTGGTAGGAACAAATCCAACGGTTGCTGGAATGACACAACAGATCTGGGTTGATGAGGAAATCATTAATTATCCTTATCAAACGGCTTCTGTAGATTTTACAGTACCAAGTGATGGCGTTTATTACATCGCTTTCAGAGCGTTTTCGGATCCGGACCAGTTTTATTTGAGTTTGGATAATATCAAAATCGAACAAAGCTTGCTGTCAACTTCTGGCGCTAATGCATCAACGCTTTCTTTCTATCCCAATCCTGCTAAGACCATCCTGAATGTAGATCATGCAAAAGAGGTAACAGATATTACGGTTTACGACCTGTCTGGAAAGAACGTTTTGAATGCAAAACCGAACACCAAAAATGTAAAACTGGATGTTTCTAAGTTGACAAAAGGTGTTTATATGATGCGAGTTGCCACAAAAGATGGTGCTAAAACTGTGAAGATCATCAAGGATTAAATTTTCCTTTTCGATAATTTAAATAATTAAAGCCTTCAATTTTGAAGGCTTTAATTATTTCTGAAGTTTGATGAGAATAATTAGAATTTAATCTTCCAGCATATTATCACGCGTATTTTTCTGGACGGCAATCGCTCCGAAAAGGGCGAGCAAAAATGCAAAGGCATAAAATCCTTTTTCACTTGGAAGAATCGTGGCGTTCCACAGTCCAATCACGAGTAGAACAATCGATGATAATGTGGCGAACCAACAAAGTCCGTAATAGATGTCGGTCACTTTGATATTTTCCATCTTGTCACGAACGGCTTTCTGCAAAGAAACGACTGCGAACAAGCCGTAGAGTAGGATGGTGAAGTAGTAGCCTTTCTCGTTCAGTTCCATCTCGGCGCGTGCAAGTCCTACGATGAAACCAATCATTCCTGCGCCCAAGGCTACCCAAGATGCCGCGACGAAGGCGTTTGATACTTTTTGTTTTGCCATTAGTTTTTGTTTTTTAATGATTTTATAATATCAAATATATTCTTTTTTTGATAAATCAATTGAAGTCGTTGGAATTTGTTGAGAAAAATTTCTATCAAAAGAGAAAACCCATAGCCCCGATAGTAGCGGTTACCCCACAGTTGGGTTGGAGAATTGGAGGGTTTGGGGATGGAGAGCGGTGGCGCGAGGAGTAATAGCGGATAGCGGGAAATAGCTCCTGATTGAGTTTTAGAGTTGGAGAGTTTGAGGGTTTGATGGTTTGTGAGTTTTGGGGATAAAAAAACGCTCCAGAAAATTCTGAAGCGTTTTTAGTATATTTTCGTCATCCATCTTCCGATATCTGACTTCCAGCATTTAATATCTGTAATATTCTGGTTTGAAAGGTCCTTTCACGTCAACGCCGATGTAATCTGCTTGTTCTGGTGTAAGGGTTTCCAATTCTACGCTTAATTTCTTAAGGTGCAATTCTGCTACTTTTTCGTCCAAATGTTTTGGCAACATATAAACTTCGTTTCCGTAAGCTGCAGAGTTGGTCCAAAGTTCGATCTGAGCCAAAGTCTGGTTACTGAATGAGTTAGACATTACAAAACTTGGGTGGCCAGTTGCGCAACCAAGGTTTACCAATCTTCCTTCTGCAAGGATGATGACTTCTTTACCTTCGATGGTGTAGATGTCAACTTGAGGCTTCACTTCAGATTTTGTGTGACCGTAGTTTTCGTTCAACCAAGCCATATCAATCTCGTTGTCGAAGTGACCGATGTTACAAACTACCGCTTTATCTTTCATTTTAAGGAAATGGTTTCCTTTTACGATATTGAAGTTTCCAGTTGTCGTGATAATGATATCAGCATTGTCAACAACAGTGTCCAATCTTTTAACTTCATATCCGTCCATTGCTGCTTGTAGTGCACAGATTGGATCAATTTCCGTAACAGTTACGATAGAACCGGCACCTCTGAAAGAAGCTGCAGTTCCTTTTCCAACGTCTCCGTAGCCGCAAACTACAACTCTTTTTCCAGCTAGCATAAGGTCTGTCGCTCTTCTTACAGCATCTACTGCAGATTCTTTACAACCATATTTGTTATCAAATTTAGATTTGGTAACAGAATCATTCACGTTGATCGCAGGCATTACCAAAGTTCCGTTTTTCATTCTTTCGTACAATCTGTGAACGCCAGTTGTGGTTTCTTCAGAAAGTCCTTTGATATCTTTTGTGAATTCTGGGTATCTGTCAAAAACCATATTGGTCAAATCTCCACCGTCATCAAGGATCATATTCAATGGTTTTCTGTCTTCACCAAAGAAAAGAGTCTGCTCGATACACCAGTCAAAATCTTCTTCGTTAAGACCTTTCCAAGCGTAAACCGGGATTCCAGCAGCAGCGATTGCCGCAGCAGCGTGGTCCTGAGTAGAGAAGATGTTGCAAGAAGACCAAGTCACTTCAGCTCCTAATGCTACCAAAGTCTCGATCAAAACTGCAGTCTGGATCGTCATGTGAAGACATCCTGCGATTCTTGCCCCTTTAAGTGGTTGAGATGGTCCGAATTCTTCACGGATAGACATCAAACCTGGCATCTCAGCTTCTGCCAAAGTGATTTCTTTTCTTCCCCATTCTGCTAAGGAAATATCCTTAACTTTATAAGGAACGTATTGTGTTGTTGTACTCATATTTATAATGAAATAAATTTAAAAATCAGTTCTTTAAACTAAAGCGCAAAATTACAATATATAATTAAGATATAAAAATTAAGAAACCGGAACCATTATATGAAATTATACATTAGTAAAAATTATTTATTCTAATTCTAAATAGTTACTTTTGCAAAGTAGTTAGGACTGATAAACACTGAACTTATCTTTCTTAATCGATTTTCATCAACATTAAAATTAATATCTATTAAAAATAATTTACATTATGAGTGAAAGTACACACACGCAAGATGCCCAAAGACAAGCAAAACCAGTTGCACCAAAAGTAAAAGAATTAATTGCTAAAACATTAAGCGTTACTTTGGCAACAGTAGATGCAGAAGGAACGCCGAATGCGAGCTACGCGCCGTTTGTGGAGATTGACAACAAATTCTATATCCTGGTTTCTTTTATGGCAAAACACACGAAGAATCTTTCGGAAGGTAGAAAAGTTTCTGCAATGTTCATCGAGGATGAGTCTGCTACAAAGCAAGTTTATGCAAGAGAAAGACTGACTGTTGAGGTTTCTACTTCTCAGATCGAAAGAGATTCTGCCGAGTGGACCAACGTGGTAGGACAATTGAAAGAGAGACACGGAAAAATCGTAGATGTTTTGAACGAAATGACAGATTTCATCTTAGTGGCACTTCACCCTGTGAAAGGTGCGTACGTGAATGGTTTCGGAAGTGCTTATTTTGTAGATGCCAATCTTGAGATCATGGAACATAGAAATGACCAAAATCACCAGACAAAATAAATAATGAAAGGCTTAGTTTTTACTAGGCCTTTTTCTTTGATTCTCTTTTCATTAATGAATTTAGTTGCGCTTTAATTTGACCAAACTTTTAGAATCCATACTTTTGCACCGAATTTTAAATGAAGTTTGCAGATGAAAAATACGGTTATTTTTGATATGGATGGTGTGATAGTGGACACAGAACCGCTTCACAAAAAAGCCTACTACCAACATTTCGCAGAATTGAACATTGCAGTTGATGCAGAATTATTCTCCCAATTCACTGGCAAATCTACGCGCAATGTCTATCAAATGGTCAAAGATATTTTCGGGATTGACACTGAAACTGAAGAATTGATCCAAAGAAAAAGAACCATATTTTACGACCTTTTCGATACAGATCCAGCACTTCAATTGTTGGATGGTGTAGAGGTTTTAATCAATGAACTTCATTCTCAGAATTTTCAATTGATCTTGGCGTCGTCTGCCGCTAAAACGACGATTGACAGGGTTTTCAAACGATTTGACCTATTTCCGTTCTTCTCATATCTTGTAAGTGGTGAGGATTTCCCGGAGTCGAAACCACATCCTGCGATTTTCATAGAAGCGCAACGACTTTCAGGAAATGATAAATCCAATTGCATCGTGATAGAAGACAGTACAAACGGAATCTTAGCGGCCAACGGCGCAGAAATATATTGTGTCGGTTACAAAAGTGCCAACAGCAAAAATCAAAATTACGAAACTGCAGACTTGGTCATCCATCATTTTAATGAATTGGATGTTGACCAATTGAAGCTACTTTAAGAAATTCTCTTTTTGTTAGAAGATTTTACCCATTCATCTTTGCCACACACTTTGCAGGTGCTTTTTTCGTGCGTTAAAAATTCCTGCGTGTAGCCACAGAATGTGCAGGAATAATGTGAATTTCTGTCAAAGATCGTGAAGGCTTTGTCCAAAGAATCTGGCATGATAGGCAAACCATATTTGACGTCCTTGTCCTCATAATAAAATACGCTGATCTCACCCGAGATTTCCTCGATTGCTTTTTCAATTTGACCAAGATGGGAAACACCTTTCAGTCGTAATTCTGCGAAAAATTCATCCTCGCCGAGTGCTTCTTTTTTAAAATCCTGTATGCAGAAAACGCCTTGGTCTATTAAACAAATTGGCTTTCCTTCAACCAGTTTTTCGAATTTTTTACTTTTGCTGATGATGTACGTAATAATGCTGTAAAGACTGATGATCATTGTGAAAACCACTAAGGCTGGCATGATTCCAACATCTTTGTAAAACATTGGATCTCCGGCCGCAGAACCTAATCCGATCACGACGACCAATTCAAAAACAGATAGTTGTTTCACACCTCGTTTCCCCAAAAGTCGAAGCCCAAAGATGATGATGAAGAACATGATACTCGTTCTCAGAACAGTCTCCAAAAGAAAACTCCATTCTTCGGAACCGAGTAAAATTTGTTTAAGGTCGAATGAATCGCTGGCTAGCAACATAGTTTTTTTGAGAAGCTATGTCAAAAAATACGCCAGAGGGGAATTGATAGTTTTAGTATCATTCAATCATAAAAACTATTTAATTAATTCCCAAAGAACGCCATAGAACTCCCGATCCAAATCGCATCTTTCTTATTAAAATCCACATTCACCATCGCTGCTTTCGTCATTCTCACAAGATTGACCAACAACTCCGGATCTTCTTTTTTCGGATCCCAACCAAAAAGCAAACGGATCTCCGCTTTGGAAAATTCGCCGTTGATGTCTTCGAAAAGTGGTGCGTAGGTCACTTTTCTTTGAAGGATGTAATTTTCTTTGTCTTCAATTTGGTCAATGATCTCCTGAGTAGGATTCAGATTGACACCGCTTCCTGCGAAAGAAAACAGTGGTTTTAATACAAAATTTTCAAGCATTTCATTTTCTGGAAAATCAGACAGGAAATAGCTTTTCGGAACGAACGCGTGTTTCAATTTTGGAAGAATATATTTTGAAACTTTGAAGAACCAATTCGGATGCGTGATCCATTCCACATCTACATCTTCACGAAAATCAAATTCTGTTTCCAATCCTTCGATCTTATCCAATTCATCAAAGATCACTCGATTGTAAATACGATTGATCGGAATTAATTTTCCATCTTGTTCGTAGAATAATTTTTTGCCTTCTTTTTTAACTTTCGTCAGACAAACCGTTTTGATTCCCAACAGTTGTTCTGTCAATACAAAATCAACAGCTGTTTTTTGCTTTTCAGGATAGATTTCCAGCAAAATCACATTCTCTGGATTCTCGTCTCCCACAATCACAGCTTTCAATTTTTCTATAAACTCTTCCTGTGAAAGTGACTTCTTCAAATCATTAAGAAAAGGATAAACTTCTGTGATCACTTCCTCGAACAACCTTTGAAATCCAAACAAACTTGGAAACGCTTGCAGCTCTATCAATTGCGGAATGATCTCGCCATTTTCATCTTGACATATCCCAAAATCTATCGCCAGGAAATGTGGTTTTTGAGTGTCATTCGGAACTTTGCAATTGTCGGGAATCGCTTTGCTTAATTCTTCATCAGACATATTTTTGATCTGCGAAATGATGGATTGTGAAGCGTCATCCAGCTTGTTCCAAAAATCATTAGTGAGGAAAATCGGACTTTCAGAAAGACGAAACGCGGCTTCCTGACCGCATTTCTCTATGATTAGCTCATTTGTTTTCTGATATTTTTCCTGAGAAAATTCTTTGTTGAATTGAGTTCTGTATTTTGGAATCATAGTTTTAAGTATATTTTTAAATTATCGCAAAGGCGGAAAAATATTATTTAGTATGTTGTTGAAAGTCGCAAATTTTCAGAGCTTTGCTTCGCGACTTTCTTCACTATTATTTAAAAAAACATTTGCGACTTTGCGTTAAAATCTAACTGTAAGCTAAATTTTTTGCGATCTGCTCAGATGCAAATTTCAAGAATCTTGGAACGATCTGCGCTTGTGTCAGAACAATCTTGTCATCATCATTCATTCTATCGATGGTTTCAAGATATTTTTCCATTCCGAAGGTTTCTATCATTGCTGTTTTATTTTTGGCGTCTTCAAGATTCTTCACAAACCCAGTTGGATCTGCTTCCGGGTGAAATTGAGTTCCGAAGATCTCATCAGAAAAACGAACCGCCATCAATGCTCTTTCCAAATGAACTGTCGGACGGTACTTTTCTAAAGCCACGACTTTCATTCCGAGCTCATCTATTTTTTCCTGATTGGGTTCGATACATTGGTAACCTCTGGAATCTACAGCGTAGAAAGGGTCGGGGAGATTTTTGAACAGGAATTCTTTCTCGCCTTCTTCAGATTTGTGGATGGGCATCACACCGAAAGAATAGGATTTTCTCTTGCAAACATTCGCAATTCCAAAATGGATCACTGCCAACTGGAAAGAATGACAAATTAGAAATGCATATTTTTTCTGTTCACTTTTCTTGTTGTGATTCCAAATCTGGTCTAGGAAATCAGCGTATTTGTTTTCCCATTCATAGCCTTCACGGTGCGGATTTCCTGGTCCTCCGGAAGATAGAAATATATCAAAATCATTAATATCTGGCATTTCGTTTTTGTAACGAACGTCGAAGATCTCTACCGAAACATGATCATCAGATTGCTCCTGAAAAGCTTGAGATAATTCTCTGATATTGCGCATCCCTTGATTCGGATGGTTGTTATTCATATCCAAAAGCGCAATTCTTACATCATTCTTACTCATATTCATAAATTTTCTACAAAATTAAGAATTTTAAATTTGAGTTAATTTTGAATGATTAATGATACCAAAATCATTTATTATTAATCATTCATCATTTATAATTAAATCAATCCTTTCTCAGTTTCATAGATCATATAATCCACGACTTTTTTAAGGTCACCGCCACTTTCGTTGAAGACTTTCAATTGTCGGTCTGCGCCAGTTCCCATTTTGCAAATTTCTCTCGCGTATTCAACTTCTTTTCTGCAACCCAAATCGTCAACAACATCATCAATGAATGCCAATAATTCTTCCAAAAGGTCACGGTAAGGAACGCTCGCTTCTTTCCCGAAGTCGATCAGATGTGCATCGATTCCGTCCTTAGAAGCGCGCCATTTGTTTTCGGTCAATAATAATCTTCTGTAACTTCTGTAACTCGTATTTTGCTGGTGCATTTTGTAGATTTTTGCAACCAAAGACTGCATGATCGCCGCAAGACAAACAGTTTCGTCAATCGTCATTGGCATATCACAAATCCTGAATTCGATAGTCGGGTAGAAGGGATGCACTCTTAAATCCCACCAGATTTTTTTGGCATTGTCAATCGTTCCGGTTTTTACCATCAGATTCACATAAGCATCAAATTCGGCAACGCTTCCGAAGTAACTTGGCAATCCAGTTCTTGGAAATTTAGCAAAGACTTCTTGTCTGTAAGATTTGAAACCCGTCAATCTGCCAACCCAAAAAGGGGAATTTGTGGACAAAGCGTAAACGTGCGGCAAAAAGTAGCGCATCACATTTTGAATCCTAATCCCTTCTTCACGGTCTGGAATTCCGATGTGAACGTGCAGTCCAAAAATCAGGTTGGACCTCGCCACATCGCCCATATCACTCACGATTTTGTCGTAACGCGCATCTTTTGTGATGACGTTGTCTTTCCAGTGCGAAAATGGGTGAGTTCCGCCACCAGAAACGCGCAAACCTTGGTCGTGAGCGGTTTTTACAAGATGTCTTCTCAGGTCGGTAAGTTCCTGGCGCGCTTGCTGGATATTTTCACAAATTCCAGTTTCCATTTCCACCACAGATTCGTGCATTTCGTGTTTTAAGTTTTCACTTAGAACGGCTTTTCCTCCTTCGATGATTTTTGAAACGTGCGAGACCAAATCCCGCGTTTCGGCGTCTATAATTTGATATTCTTCTTCTACACCTATCGTAAATCTGTGCATATTATTTGTGTTTGTTAGTTAAAGTTAGTTAGTCGTTACTTTATTAATGATACAATTTGGGCAGCTTTTCCGCCTTCCGCTCCCAATCTTTTTTGCCCAAGATTTCCTTCTAAATAGAACTTGAGTACACGCAAAAAAGGATTTCCGCTCAAGTCGGGCTGCGACGATTCGGCGTTCCAAATTGTGTCACTAAATATTAGTTAGTTCAGTTTTAAAGTTTATTGGTCACAAATTTTCCCCAGTTGATATTTACTTTTCCTGGTTTGTAATCTTTTGCTTTTTCAATCGCCAATTTTGCAGAATGTTCTACAATCCAAGCAAAGTTCTCTTCTCCCACAGAATTTTTGTCAGCATCCGGCGCTGGATTACAGAAGTCAATCGCGTAAGGAATGCCGTCTCTCACAGCAAATTCCACGGTGTTGAAATCGTAGCCTAAAGCTTCATTCATTTTCAAAGTGTAATCTGTGATGGTTTTAAGCAATTTTTCTCTTGCAGCGCCTTCGGTTTGATGCGTGGTTGCATATCTCAAATGGTGTGGATTTCTCGGCTCGTAAGGCATAATGTGAACGTATTTTCTGCCTAAGCAATAAACACGATAGTAATCCTCGAAAACGATTTCTTCCTGCACCATCATTACCAATTGTTCTGTCTCAGCGTGTTTTGCCCACATATCTTCCGGACTTTCAACTCGGTAAACATTTCTCCAGCCGCCACCATCGTGCGGTTTCATATAAGCTGGAAATCCAACGTAATCGAAAATATATTCCCAATCGTGCGGGAATTTCAAGTTTCTGAATGAAGTTTCCGAAGTGTTAGTCGGTCTTTCATAAGAAGGGAGCAACACCGTTTTTGGCAATGGAATTCCGATTTTCAGCATCAAGGCATTGTTGAAGAATTTCTCATCTGCGCTCCACCAAAATGGATTGTTGATGACGTAAGTTCCGCTCACTGCCGCGTTTTTCAAATAAGCTCTGTAGAACGGAACGTCTTGCGAAATTCTGTCGATAATCACAGCGTAGCCATAATCTGCGCCTTGTTCCAATTTGTCGATTTGAACGGGTTCTGCGATATATTCGCCTTTGCCAAGCTCATTAACTTTATCAATGAATGCCCACGGAAAAGTGTCTTCCATTCCGAATAAAATTCCAATTTTTTTTGCCATAATTTTTGTTTTTTGATTGTCAGAAATCCGATGTTGGAAATCTGAAGTTATTGTGATTTGTTGTTATTTTAAATTTGATTTGAGTTTTGACTATCCGAAAAATCTTCCAATGAATTTCGGGAAAACCATTCGCCAAAGCACCCAATCGTGGTCTATCCATTTTTGTTCGTCGTACCAATGGTTGATGCCTTTTGAGGTCAGTATTCCCGCCATCTTTCTCGTTGGTTCCAAGCAAATATCACGGTCGGAAGTGCTGAGGACGATGTGCATGTGTTTGTACTTCCAAGCTTCATCATTCTTGATAAATTCGTCTGGGCAATTGAAATAGATAAGTTGGTCGTCGTAACCATCCATAAAACTTCTGATAGAAAATGCGCCAGACAGACAGAAAAGGTGAGAAACCAAATCTGGAAACCTGAATGCGAAATTGGCGGCGTGATAACCACCGAAACTTGCGCCAGCCACCACTACACGATGCGTATTATGCGTTCTCTGAATGTACGGAATGAACTCCTGAACCAAGAACTGAACGTACATTTCGTAATTCCGGATTCTTTCGTAAGGTGAAATCCCTTTGTCGTAAAAACTGAATTTGTCGATGGTTTGGATATTGAATAATTTCAAAATTCCATTGTCTGTAAAATGAGAAATGCTTCCGTTGAGATGGAAATCCGCATTCTGAGTGTAAGAACCCTGTGAAGTCGGGAACATAATCACCGGAGTTCCAAAATGTCCGGTAACTTCCACCTGGAGGCTCATCCCAAGAATATGTGAGTAGTAATCTGTATGTGTAATTTGAGGCATACCTTATTTATAAATGATGAATGATAATTGATGAATGATTAATTAAACCTGCTGTCAGGCTGAGGTTCTCGAAGCCTTAACTGAAATTTTAATTCGTTGGTTTGTCTTTGGGAGGCAGAATATTCAAAATTTGCTCGGTGACGATTAAGGCCGCTTCGTCCAATCTTTCTTCAATGATATCAGCTGTTTTGGCCTTGTAAACAATTCCGATGTGATAGTCGATTGGCAAGAATTTTTCCACGTGCTCATTATTCAAATCATCCGTGTTCGAGTGTTTTTCTTTGGCAAGCGAAACAATCAATCCGGAATATAATTTCTGAGTTTCTTCAACCGTGTATTTTTCGCCGTCCAATAATGCATTTTCCAATTTTGCCCATTCTCTCCAAATGTTGACACCAGTTGCTGCTTCCACCATATCGGGAATGTGCGCGCCACCCACTCTGGATGAAGTTTCCAAAAAGTAGTATTGACCATCAGTTCCTCGGATATATTCGCTGTGTGTTGCCCCATTTTGAATCCCGAATTTATCCAAAACCTCTTTGTTGATTTTTTCTAAACCAATCGCTTCTTCAGATTTTTTATCCAAAGTTTTGGTTCGGAAAACACCACCTTCGTGTGACACTTTCATCGGTGGAGAAAGGTATTTTGAGAAGCAGGAAAACACGATTTCTTTGTTGTAAACCAAACAATCCACGTGGTAGACATCGCCAGGTTTGAACGCTTCCAGCAAAAATTTGAAACGCTCGTCGCCCAGATTTTCCACCGCTGGCCAAAGTTCTTCGGCAGAATTTATTTTGATAATGCCACTGGCAGAAGCTTCGGAACGTGGTTTCAAAACCCAAGGTCCGGGAACATCCTGCGTGAACTTATGCAATTTTGCATCATTGAAAATCGATGAAAATTCGGGTACGGAAATCCCGTTGTCCTTTGCCTGTTGGCGCATTGCCAGCTTGTCTCGGAAATAACGGTGCGTCGTTTGTCCCATTCCCGGAATACGGTAGGTTTCACGAATCATCGCCGCTTTTTCCACATCAAAATCATCCAAAGCAATCACTGCATCTATCTGATGATTTTTCATCAAATATGCGAAACCTTGTACCAGATGGTCCAGATTCCAAACCGAAGCTTCTATTTCCGGCATATAATAAACCTCGTCTATCGCGTGCCAAGGCCAGTTTTTTTCTTTCAGGTTTTCTGATGTGATGAGAATAACTTTGTTTCCAAGCTTTTTGCACTCGTCCATAAAGTCGTAACCTTTGTAATAGCAGGAGATGCAGACAATTGTTTTTTCCATATTCGTTTATTTTTTGTCGGAAGTCAGAAGTCGGATGTCCGAAGTCTGATATTCTTATTTGTGATTAGTTTTTAATTTAGTTAAAAGCAAAACGCAATAAGCTAATCGCATTTTGCTAATTATAATTCTCAATAAAATCCAAAAGCAATTGCACGCCATAACCTGTCGCTGCCTTATCTTTCGCATAACCAACATTTCCAAAAGCGACGCCAGCAATATCGAGATGCGCCCAATTCTGATGACCTTCTATAAATTGCTCCAAAAATTTTGCAGCAACAATGCAATCCCCAAAAGGCTTCATCGAAATGTTCTTATAATCTGCAACATCCGAAGTGAAATCGTCTTTCCAGACATCCCAAAGTGGCAAATTCCAAATCCTCTGATTGGTTTTATCTGCAGACTTTTCCAATGATTTTTTCAAATCGTCATTGTTGGAAAAGTAGGCGCCACAAGTGTAACCGAACATTCGAACGGAACTTCCAGTCAAGGTTGCCAAATCAATCAGAACATCGGTTTCATAATTCTTTGACAAGTACGAAAGTCCGTCTGCAAGCGTCATTCTGCCTTCCGCATCGGTGTCCAAGACTTCAATCGTTTTTCCATTGTAAGCCGTAATCACGTCGCTTGGTAAATACGCTTTTTCCGAAACCGCATTGTCCGTAATCGGCAGGATTGCAATGATATTCACGGGAAGTTTGAGTTCCGAAGCTGTAATCAAAGAACCAATCACAGCGCTCGCTCCGCCCATATCACTTTTCATATAATGCAGATTTGCAGAACCTTTGATGGAAATTCCGCCCGTGTCGAACAAGACGCATTTTCCAACCAAACCAATGGTTTTGGCGTTCTCTTTTTCAGATTTATATTCCAAAATCGTAAAAGAAGCTTCCTGCGAACTTCCCTGATTGACTGATACAAACGCGCCCAAACCTTCTTTGATGGATGCTTCTCGGTTCAATGATTTGTAATTCAAACCATATTTTTCTGCGGTAGATTTCAGAAATTCTGAGATTTGGTCGACCTTTTTGTGGTTCGCAGGTTTGTTCAGCCATTCCATTCCGGCAAATTGTCCGTTGCAAAGGGCTTCGGTTTTTAAGGCTAAATTTTTGGCTTCTTCTTCCGAAATATTTTCAAAATGAAGTTCAAAATTTTCTTGCCAAAATGGATGCGATTTTTCAAAAGGGTAGAGGTAAGTTCCCAAGAACAGACCTTTTACAAATTCTTCAATCAAATGAAATCCTAATTTTGAATGAACAGAAGTCGGAACAGCTTGCAGATTTTTTTTATAATTGTTCGCAAATTTGTTCGCTACAGCCTGGATTTCAAAACCTTTTGAATCTTTCCCGATTCCAATGAAAAAATTGATTTCGTTGGAATCCGTTTTTATGAAAACCTCGCTTTTTTTTCCATTGAAGAAATGTTCCGTATTCGGGTAATTCGATTTTTCCTGCTCCCAATCGTCTTCGCTGAACAGGAATATATTTTGTGTGGTTGTTTCTTTTTTATTGTAGATTTTAATCATAATTACTTCATCATTTCACATTAAATCCATAGGAATAAATTCCTATGCTAAAAAATTTTTCGTCCCGATGGGACTTGTAGGGTTTTAGTTTTTGATGTCATTTCCTAATTCATCTTTTGCTTTCACTGGACTTTCCAAACTGTCGATGAACAGCCATTCTACAGCTCTTGGGAATTCCTGGGACCAATAGAATTCCTGGTGCGTTCCTTGCTCGTTGATATTGGTTTTCACTTCAAAATCAAACAATTTCTGAGCATTCAGTCGTTTCAAAGATTTCTCGAAAAGCCTGATTCTTCCGACCATTCTGGAGCCTTCTTGCCGTCCGCCGTACAGATAAACCTTGATTTTATAAGGATTACTGAAGCTAATCATCGGAAAGTCATTCTCTGGTTCCACCCAAAGCGACGGTGAAAAAATCAACAATTTTGAATAGACTTCCGGATAGAGAAATCCACCATAAATACTAATCAAACCACCCAAAGAACTTCCGCCGATTCCCGTATTTTCACGGTCTTTTTTGGTTCTGTAATTTCTGTCAATCCAAGGTTTCAACGTGTCTGTGATGAACCTGAGATATTTTTTGCCTTCCGCATCTTTTGTGACGGCATCATTGTCAAAAATATATTCCTTGATTCTGTCGTTGTTCCCGTGTTCTACGGCGATGACGATGAGTTCGCCTCGTCCGTATTCTGCCAGAAGCGCTAACTTTTTATCAATTTCCCAATTGCCATAAGCCGAGCCTTCATTAAACAAATTCTGCGCATCCTGAAGGTAAAGCACAGGATAAGTTTTCTCAGATTTGTGATAATCAAAAGGCAAAAGCGCCCAAACTTTCCTGGTCTTATCGAGCTGAGGAATGTAAAACGCCTCATCTACCAATTCCACCGTCGGGAAAAATTCCTTCTTGAAAGGTCCCCAGTTCAGTCGCCATTTTTCTATATTGACCTGGACTTTTTTGTCCTCTTTTCTTGCTTTTCTATTGGGCGTAATGCTGTCATATTTGTCTATTTCTACATTTTCCCAACCGCCTTTTGTAAATTTAAATTCTATCTCATCACTCAGTTGTTCATCGGGAATGTGGATGTAATAATTGCTATCATCCAATTTTTCCAATTCAAATTTGGAATCGCGCGGATTCCACTTGTTAAAATTTCCGGTAATGAAAATCGCTCGGTCATCATTGTCTTCTGACTTCAGAAAAAACTCCATTCTTATTTTTAATTCTCTTTAATGAGTTATAAATTTATAAAATTATTTCTATTAATCGAATAATGTTGAGTTTTTTTCTTTAAAAATATCGGTTTATTATTGAATATTAATCTAAAATTAAAAATCATTGAATTAATGAAAATTTAATATTTCGAAATCATATTAATAAAAATAAAAAAGCTTTCGAAGAATGACTCCGAAAGCTTGAATTTTTGATTAAAAAAGTTAAAAATTTATTCCGATTTTACAACCTCTGTTCTTTCAGAGATTCCGTTGGCATTGAAAGCTTCGATTTGGAAATAATAGGAATCGGTTCTGTCGGCTCCATTGAAAAAGTATTCATTTTTACCGTAAACCATAATGCTTCCGTACAATTTGTCTGGCGATTTTCCCCAATAGATAACGTAGCCGTCAGCGTCAGAATTCTGTTGCCATTTGAACCAAATGCTTCTTCTTTCACCATATTTTTTCGGGTCAGCGCGCAGTGGAACGAAGTTTTGAACTTTCGCAGGTTTTGCTCCGGCGCCTTTTCCAAAAACTCGGAATCCGCTCAATGCAAATTTTCCTGTCGGCATTTTCAGGTTTTCCATTTTCAGGAATCTTGCTTTTGCATGTTTTTCAAGTTCGATGTAATCGTGTGGAACGTCGGTTTGGTTTTTTGATTTATCGACAATCACCGTCCATTTTTTGCCGTCATTGGAACCATAGATTTTGTATTGGTGCATTTTGCCAAGCGTTTTTCCCATAAACTCAGCATCTTGGTCAGCATAATTCACCTGGATAGCATTAATCGTGGAAACTTCGCCCAAATCAGTTTGAAACCATTCACCGGAATTTCCGGTTTTAGCGCTCCAATAGGTTTTAATATCTTCATCGACCGCAAGATTGGCCTGATAACCGCCCAAAGTTGAGGAAACCTGAACGGGTTTGTTGTAATTCAAAAGCATCCAACCTGGGAACAATCCTTTGGTAAAATCTTTTCCTTGCGCATATTGCGGAAGCAAAGTCGGATAATCGCCGTAAGCTGTGTTGGTGTACATCACGTCGTCCTTGTCGAAGCCAGTTGGCCAGATTCCCAAACGTCTTTCAAAATTGTTTTTGGTCGAAATGAAAATCGTGGAAACGTGCCACCAATTCCCAAAATTATCTTCGAAAGTTGCACCGTGGCCAGCGCCTCTTGCAAATCCACCGGGTTTGTACGAAAATGGATTATGTTGTTGATATTCAAAACCTTCCAATGGATTTTTAGAAACGTAAACACCGTCAGAATATCCACTGAATTCTGTAGCTGGCGCGCCATATTGCATATAGTATTTGTCTTTGTACTTCGTCATCCAGGCACCTTCTACAAACGGTTGAAGGAAAACATTGTCATTGTATTCGCCAAATCTTTCCCAGCCGTGGTCTTCTGGTTTCAATCTTAAAATCGGTTTTACGAAACCTTCCGATTGCATTGTTTTGGTTTTGATTTCGGTTCCTAGAAGTGGCCATTCGTTGCTCGAACCCCAGTATAAATACAATTTGTTTTTGTCCTCATCATAATGAAAAGCTGGGTCCCAAGCACCAACCTTCAAAGTATCGACAGCGATTTTCCAATCGTCTTTGGTTGGATTGGTGCTTTTCCAAATCGGAAAATCCTGTTCCCAAGTGGAACCGAAAACGTACAAAGTATCTTTCATCGCCCAAACTGCGGGTGCGTTCAAATCGTGGGTGTATTTGTTATCGAGAAGGAATTTTCTGTGAACGAATTTCCAATTCAGCATATCATCAGAATGCCAATAGCCTTCCTGATTCGTGGAAAATAAGAAAAGCTTTTTCTGAAAATTGACAATCACCGGGTCGGCCGTTGCGCGGTGTTTCCCTTGTCTTGAGAAAACTTCGAAAGGCGTGTAGCCATAATCGATGTTGATGGGATTGCAATAGGTTTTTTGTTGCGCAGAAATCTGACCAATGAAAAGTAAGATTACGAACGTAAAAATTGTTTTTAATTTCATTTGAATTTTATTCTTGAATTTTACTGTATTGTTCCAAAATATTATTGACGAATCTGAAAGTATCCTGTTTGATTTTCATATTTTCCTCTGGCTCTCGATGGAAAAAGAGGACGTAATCTTTGTCGTCTATCGTCAGTTTTTTACCTGCAGATTTTGCGTCGTAGAACTTGTCTAATTTGTAGATGAAGTATTTTCCGTTTTTCAGTGTAATCACAATAGGGAAGAATTCTGGCGGTGCAACAGAGCTTCGGTTAAAATTGTTGACGACATTGGCTATGTAATCTTCCTCGCCATCTTGATTGAAATCGCCTTGGTCAATTGCGACGACCTCATTGTCACTCAAGAAATCTTCGAACTCTATATCCTGAACGCCGTCTGGTCGGTAGAATTTCATCTCGTCGTTGACATTTAGCTTGTTGGTAAAGCTGTTTTTGCTGATGAGACTTTGCAAAGTTTTGAGGTCCATATCACTTCTGATACAGGAAACCAAGCAGATTGCAACTAGGAAATAGAGGATAGATTTCATTAAGGAAAAGATTTATTGTAAGTTATATAAAAATGCTGAAACTTGATTCTTAAAATCATCGAAATCTTTTACAACAATAGTCCGTTTGTAGGTTGGATTGCTTGTGGTAGGTCTTTCTCATTCAACATATCACGCATATCGATCTCTATCATTCGGCTGATCTGGGAAATCGGAACATCGTTCGCACCGCCTTCAAAAGGGTTTTCGCAACTTTCGCCGATCTGTTCCAAAACCAAAAAGACCCAACCCAACAACATGCTGAAGGGAATCGTCAGCCAAATGTAATTGTTTTCCAATTTTGCAAATTCATTCAGAAAACCCAAAGGTAAGAGGATGCAGAAAAGATTTGTGAAGTACGTATTGATCGTGGAAAACTGTCTTGGATAGGGAAAATTCTTGATTCTCTCGCATTTGCCTTGTTGGTCATAAAAATCTCTTAACTGATTTTCCAAAGCCGTGTAATTAAAATCATTAACAAAGTCTGACTCATGCAGTTTCCTCAAGGCTTCGGATTGCAAGGTAATGAGTTGTGTTGCTCGGTTTTTCTTTTCAAGGAGGAAATTGATTTCGTTTTGATCAATGTAATTTTTCAATTCTTCGCCAAGTTCAGATTCCCATTCCGGAACTTTATAATATTGAAGATAACGTCTGTTGTAAGGTCGTGTTTTCACATTTTCCCAAGCTTTCACTTCCCGCAATTGAAACCTCAAAGCGGTCAACCAAGCAAAATGACGATAGAACAATTCTTTGTGCAAGCGTTTTTCCTCATCAGAATTATTTTGTCTGATGAAATCTTTGACCATGATTCCAAAACTCCGACTGTTGTTGATGATGGAGCCATAGATTTGCCTCGCCTCCCAAAGTCTGCCATAGGTCTGTGTATTCCTGAATCCGGAAATAAAAGCGGTCGCCGTTCCCAAAAGTGCAATGGGAACCCACGGAATTGCCAGCCATTTCCAGCCCAAAAAGTAAAATAGCAATGTTGGGATTGTGCTGATGATGAGCATTTTGATGATTTTCTCGCGACTCCACATGATGAAGTGGGAAACTTTGTAGCGATTTGATGCGTTCATTTGTGTCTTTTATTAATTTAATTTTAAAGTTCGGGATTCCATTTTTTCTCAATTAATTCCATGAGGTAATCTGGACATTTGACGATCTTATTGGTTTGTGAATCGAGGAAAAATAAAGTGGTGGAAGCTTCTGTAATTTTTACATTTTCTTCGTTATAAATTTCATAGTCGAACTCAATTCTGATTCCCGGAATTTTTCTGACGTAAGTCCGGATTTCCAAAAGTTGATCATAAAGTGCTGGTTTCAAATACTTAATTTTGTATTCCGAAACTGGCAAGAAAATTCCCCTTTTTTCTATTTCGTCATAAGACATTCCAAGGCTGCGAAAAAGTTCTACTCTGGCGACCTCAAAATATTCTGCATAGTTGCCATAATAGACATATTTCATAGGGTCTGTTTCTCCGTAACGTACTCGTATTGAGGTGTTTGTGTGTATCATTTGAAGCGCTTAATAATTCATACAAATATATTTTTTAATAATCAATAGAGAAAAAATTTTTTTATGAAAATTAATAATTAGATATTTGTTGTCTTCTAAAAAAACTAAAATCCCGCAGAAAATAGCAGCAGAAAATGAATGAAAATTTAGTATTGATCTGGGATAGGTGTCTCCAATTTATGAGGGACAATCTAAACGCAGCGGAGGACAACACAGACCTCAAAAAGTTAGAAAACTCTTTCGACTTGTTATTTGATAAAGTTCAGCCAATTTCTTTGGTGAACAATAATCTTACGTTGCTTGTTCCTAGTGATTTTTACAAAGAATATATCGAGGACAATTACTTGTCTTTACTGTCTGCTGCGCTTAAAAAAAATATCGGTAAAGGGGTGAAATTGTGGTATTCTGTGATGGAAAACAAACCATCTGGGAAGGAAAAACCAATTACAATGAACGTAAAAGGGATTTCTACACAACAACCTAAAATCCAGGAAGCGAGACCAGTTCTTAGAGAAAATAATGTCAATGCTTTTGCGGTGCCAGGCATCAAAAAGATCAACATTGATTCTAACCTGAAAGCCGACCAATCTTTTGATAATTTCATCGAGGGAGAAAGTAACAAGTTTGCTTCAACCGTTGCGAGATCGATTGCGAAGAGACCAGGTTCTACGGCCTTCAATCCATTGTTTGTTTACGGAGGTTACGGTGTTGGGAAAACGCATTTGGCCCAAGCGATTGGTTTGGAAGTGAAATCGGCTTATCCGGAGAAAGTGGTTTTGTATCAATCTTCTGAAAAATTCATTCAGGATTTTGTGAAAGCGGCGAAGTCTCAGAACAAGACAGATTTTCAACATTATTATCAGATGATCGATGTTTTGATCATCGATGATATTCAGTTTTTGTCTGGTAAAGCGGCGACACAAGATAGTTTCTTCCATATTTTTGATTATTTACATCAGAATGGAAAACAGATCATTCTAACTTCTGATAAAGCACCTGCTGATATTCTTGATACACAGGAGCGAATTATTTCCCGTTTCAAATGGGGACTTTCTGCAGAGATCAAATCACCAAATTTCGATACGAGAAGAAAGATCATCGTTGACAAGTTGAGCCGCGACGGAATCGAATTGACAGACGATATGTTGGATTATCTAGCATCTGAAGTTAAGACAAACGGCGTAAGAGAACTAATCGGCGTTGTAAATGCCGTGATCGCTTACTCTACAGTTTATAAGTCTGATTTCAGTCTTGACCTATTAAAAGACACCATCAATAAGTTAGCGACTACTCAGAAGAAAACCATCAATATTCCTTACATCCAAGAGATTGTTTGTGATTATTTCGGAATTCAAAGAGAGCAGTTATTGTCTAAAACTAGAAAAAGAGAAATCGCGTTACCAAGACAGTTGGCAATGTATTTCGCAAAAGAATATACCAACGCAACCTTCACGAAAATTGGTGAGGAAATGGGCGGAAAAGACCACTCAACAGTGATGTACGCTTGCGACACCATTCGAGACGTTTCGAAGATCGACAAAGAATTGAAAAAATACATCAAGGATCTGAAAGAAAAGATCGCTCAATAACAAATACAAGGATTTAAATTTTTTTAAATCCTTTTTTTATTTTTAAATTTAAAGTCATTTTACTTTTTACAATACACATTTTACAGTTTTATTATTATGAAGATTTTAATGGTTTGCCTCGGAAACATTTGTAGAAGTCCTTTGGCAGAAGGGATTTTGAAACATAAATTAGGAGACGATTATTTTGTAGACAGCGCCGGAACTATCAATTACCACGAAGGAAGCCAGCCAGACGAACGCTCCATCAGAACTGCAACCAAAAATGGAATCGATATATCTACCCAAAAATCCAGACCAATCACAAAATCAGATTTTGATAAATTCGATTTGATCTTTTGTATGGACAAAAACAATTACAAAGACGTTCTGAAACTCGCAGACGATTCTCAGAAACATAAGGTCAGATTGATCTTGGATAATGAGCTCGAAGTTCCAGATCCATATTTCGGAGGAATCGACGGTTTTGATAAAGTTTACAATATGCTCGACGAATCTTGCGAAATAATTGCCGAAAAGATCAAGAACAATAGCATATAACTCGCAAACAATTCTAAATTTGTAAGACAACATTTTCTTATGAATTTTGACATTGAACAAAAACCGCTAAAGCCCAAAAGATTCTATCAGCATCTCTATATTCAGGTTTTGATTGCCATTATTTTCGGCGTTTTACTCGGTTATTTTTATCCAGATGTAGGCGAGAAAATGAAACCTTTGGGCGACGGCTTCATCAAGTTGGTAAAGATGATCATCGCGCCCGTGATCTTCCTCACCGTTTCCACAGGAATTGCCGGAATGAGCGACCTCAAGAAAGTCGGACGAGTTGCGGGAAAGGCTTTCATCTACTTTTTTACATTTTCCACGTTAGCGTTGATCATCGGTTTGATTGTCAGTAATGTCGTTCAACCTGGAAAAGGACTCAACATCGATCCAAGTACTTTGAACAGTGCAGAGATTGATCAATATGTCAAAGCCGCGCACCACAACTCGATGGTGAATTTCATCTTCAACATCATTCCCGAAACATTGTTCAGTCCTTTGACGGGCGACAATATTCTGCAGGTTTTGTTGGTCGCGATTTTATTCGGAGTCGCATTGGCGATCACTTCCGAGAAAAGTTATCCTATTTACGATTTCCTTCAAACCATGACAATCCCGATTTTCAAAATAGTTGAAATTCTGATGAAACTCGCGCCCATTGGTGCTTTCGGTGCAATGGCTTTCACGATTGGGAAATATGGTCTGGAATCGCTCAAAAATCTGGCGATGCTCGTCGGCACATTCTACGCCACTTCCGCTTTATTCGTAATTTTGGTTTTAGGAAGTGTCGCTTGGTACAACGGTTTCAATATTTTCAAATTCCTAAGATATTTGAAGGACGAAATCCTCTTGGTTCTCGGCACAAGTTCATCAGAACCAGCACTTCCAGGATTGATGAAAAAACTCGAAAATGCTGGTTGCGAAAAAGGCGTTGTCGGCCTGGTGGTTCCCACTGGCTACTCCTTCAACCTCGACGGCACCAATATTTATATGACTTTGTCAGCGCTTTTCATCGCCCAGGCTTGCAACATCGATCTGAGTTTGGAACATCAGCTCGGTTTGCTTTTGGTCGCGATGTTGAGTTCCAAAGGTGCGGCGGGCGTTTCTGGCGCGGGATTTATCACGTTGGCAGCCACTTTGGCGGTAGTTCCCGAAGTTCCGATTGCGGGAATGACCTTGATTCTCGGCATCGACAAATTTATGTCCGAATGTCGCGCATTGACCAATGTCATTGGAAATGCCGTTGCAACAGTCGTGGTTTCCAATTGGGAAAATCGCCTCGACAAAGACCGATTGAAAGATGTTTTGAATTGAAGTTTTAATGAAAAATTTTTGGGCAGCTTTATCCGCCTTCCACTCCCGCTATTTTTTGCCAAAGCTTTACCAGCACCAAAAAATGAGCTCCGTTCAAGTCGGGCTGCAGATCCAACATAGATCAAGTGTCAACATTAAAATGTAATTTTGTCATTCCATAGGAAACCAAATGAAGTGGTTCGACCAATTCAATCTAAACCCTTGAGATTTCTACGGAATAAGAAATATTCGTAAATACATTTTACATTATACTTTTTACAACAAAAAATATGCTTTACCTTCTACCAGCTTACCTTTCCGAGAATTCTCCAATCGATTATTTCGCCCCAACGATCAAAGACATCATTATGAATGTCGACCATTATTTTGTGGAAAATGAAAAAACGGCAAGAAAAGTCATTAAGTTTTTCGCTCCGGAGAAAAAACAACCAGAACTCAAATTATTTCTCCTTGACAAATATTCCGAAACGGCGGATCTGAAAGAAGCGCAAAAACTGATGAAAGAAGGCGTGGATTTCGGATTGTTGTCAGAAGCTGGTTTGCCTTGCATTGGCGATCCGGGAAATATCATCGTCGGTTGGTCTCATAAGAATAACGTAAAGGTCATTCCAGTCAACGGACCAAGTTCCTTCGTTTTGGCTTTGATTGCAAGCGGATTTAATGGACAGCAATTTTCATTCAATGGTTATTTGGCAATCGAGAAAGATAAGAAGAAAAAGGAAATTCAACAGTTGGAAAGTTTGGTCGAGAAAACGGGATTCACGCAAATCTTTATGGAAACGCCTTACCGAAACAATCCTCTTTTCGAAGACTTGACCAAGTTCCTGAATCCCAATACAAAACTCTGCGTCGCTGCGAATATCAATGATCCGGAAAACGAATTCATCCAAACCAAGACCATCAACGATTGGAAAAAACAAAAACCGGAACTTCATAAAATTCCGGCTGTCTTTCTGATTGGTAAATAAGGTCTAAATCTTCCTAAAAATCACCGTGGAGTTGTGTCCTCCAAAACCGAAAGCATTGCTCATCGCGATATTGATTTCCTTTTGCTTCGGCTCAGTCACGATATTGATGCCTTCCGGAATATTCTCATCAAGATTTGAAATATTGATGGTCGGCGGAATGATGCTGTTTTGAATCGCTTTGATACATAAGATGGCTTCAACCGCGCCAGCTGCTCCCAACAAATGGCCTGTCATAGATTTGGTGGCGCTGATGTTCAGGTTCGAACTTCCTTTGAAAACTTTGGTAACGGCGTTCAGTTCCGCCAAGTCACCAAGTGGTGTAGAAGTAGCGTGTGGATTCAGATAATCAACTTGGTCGGAAGTGATGTTGGCGTCTTCAAGAGCCAATTCCATAGATTTTGCTGCTCCGATTCCTTCCGGATGTGGCGCGGTCATATGATACGCGTCGGCGGTCATTGCAGCACCAATCAGTTCTGCATAGATTTTTGCACCTCTTGCTTTGGCGTGTTCATATTCCTCGAGAATCAATGCGCCTGCGCCTTCTCCCATTATGAAACCGTCACGTTCTACATCATAAGGTCGGCTTGCTGCCTTTGGGTCTTCATTTCTGGTCGACATTGCTTTCATTGATGAAAATCCGCCGACAGAAGCTTGCGTGATCGGAGCTTCCGAACCACCGCTAACGATGACTTTTGCTTTTCCCCAACGGATGTAATTGAAAGCATCCATAAACGCTGTATTTGCAGTAGCACAAGCGGAAACTGTTGTGTAATTGATTCCGCGAAGTCCATATTTCATCGATATCATTCCAGAAGCCATATTGGCAATCAGTTTCGGGACAAAGAACGGACTGAATCTGGGTGTTCCATTGCCTGTAGCAAAGGCGACCACATCATCTTCAAAGGTTTGCATTCCGCCTTGTCCTGTTCCCCAAATCACACCAATATCAAAAGGGTCGATTGTTGCAAGGTCCAAACCGGAATCTTCCATTGCTTCGGCTGCGGCATAGATGCCGAACTGTGTGAAAAGGTCGCTTCGTTTGATTTCGTTTCTGTCCAGATATTTTTCGGGCGTGAAGTTTTTGACCTCCGCAGCGAACTGAACTTTGAATTTTTCCGGATTGAAGTGCGTGATGGTTGCAGCGCCACTTTCTCCAGCCAAACTGTTTTTCCAAAAGGTTTCGACGTCATTTCCCAAAGGTGTTACGGCTCCCATTCCGGTGATTACAACTCGTTTCATTTATCTGATTTTTAAATTTTAAATATTTTGTCGGCAGATTAACTTAGAGAAAAGAATATTCTCAGGTTTCTGCCATTATTTCTGTTCCTGAACTATTATGTAAGGAATAAGAATCCGCAAATTTAGGCATTTGATTTTCTAATTTCAGTTTTTAAATTGATTGGATGTTCCTTGTGAAAGGTAATTCCCAATTTTTTTGACAAAACTTGTTCTATACTTCAATCTGCAGCCCGACTTGAACGGAGCTCATTTTTTGGTGCTGGTAAAAGCTTTGGCAAAAATAGCGGGAGTGGAAGGCGGAAAAGCTGCCCAAATTACAATGATTTACAAAACTTCCTGGATTCTGGTTTGATTCATCACTTTGAAAGCCTCTGCTGGAGCGGCTAATGATAGTTGGTAGATGTCTTCGGTCTGCCCGACGCGGATTTCGAAGTTGTCAGTTTCCAGAGCTGTAATCAATTCTTCGGCAACCATAGTGGGAGATATTCCTGTTTTTCCGCCAATTGGTGCAGAAAACTCGGTGTCGACCAATGGCGGTACGAGTTCGAAAACTTTGATGGATGTGTCTTTTTCCAATGCAAAACGCAACGCCTGGGTGTAAGAATGGAGTGCGGCCTTGCTCGCGGAATAGGTTGCCAAACCGCTCGGAACGTAGGCTGTGATGGAGGAAACGTTGACAATCGCAGCGTTGTCCTGAGTTTTCAATAATGGTAAAAGTTTCTCGTTGAGACGGATGACGGAGAGATAATTGGTCAGCATTTCGGCTTCTGCTTTTTCGAATCCGCCGGCGTTTTCTGCTGTGATGTCAAACACAAAAGCCTGTCCAGCGTTGTTGATGACGATATTGAGTTGGGGAAATTCCTGCTTGATTTGAGTGACCAATTTTTCGACATCGTCTGCTTTTGAAGCGTCTGAAACGATGGTTTTGACGTTTGTAAGTCTGGACGCCGCTTGGTGGAGGCGTTCTTCATTTCTTCCGGTGATGATGACATTGTTTCCTTTTTCGCTAAGTAATTTTGCGATTTCGAAACCGATTCCTGCGCTTCCGCCGGTGATGAGGATGGTGTTGTTGCTTGTGTTCATAATGGATTTGTTATTTTATTTTGATGACGACTTTTCCTTTTGCTCGTCCGCTTTCCACGTAATTCATTGCGTCATTGGTCTGTTCGAAAGGAAATATTTTGTCGATGGTTGGTTTGATGATTCCGGATTCTGTGAGTTTTGAGATTTCTGTGAGTTGCTTTCCATTGGCTTGCATAAAGAGGAATGCGTAATCTACGTTTTGCTTTTTCGCTAGTTTTTTGGTTTTGAAACTCAATAGGAACATCACCGTTCTAAAAAGGAAATTCAGTCCGATTGTCTTTGCAAAATCTACATCCGGCGGCCCTGAGATGGAAATGACCTTTCCGCCAGGTTTCAATATTCTAATGGACTTTTCCAATGTTTTCTGGTCTTGGCTGTTGAGAACCAAATCGTAATCTTTCAGGATATTTTCGAAGTCCTGAGTTTTATAATCGATGACCAAATCTGCTCCCAATTGTTTCACGAATTCAATATTTTTCTCACTGGTTGTGGTCGCTACGAAGGCACCCAAATGTTTCGCCAGCTGAATCGCAAAAGTCCCAACGCCACCTGAGCCAGCTTGGATAAAGACTTTCTGACCTTTCCTAAGATTTGCTTTTTCAATGAACGCCTGCCAAACCGTCAAGCCAACGAGTGGAATAGAAGCGGCTTCTTCCATCGAAATGTTCTTTGGTTTTGGAGCCACAAAATCTTCATCTATCGCGATGTATTCTGCAAATGCGCCAATTTGGAAGTCGGGAACACGGGAGAAAACTTCGTCGCCGATTTTTAGGTTTTTGACTTTTGAACCCACTTCGATGACGATTCCTGCAACGTCGTGTCCAAGAATCAAAGGTAATTTGTAAGGCAACATCATTTTAAATTCGCCACTTTTGAGTTTGCTGTCGAGTTGATTGACACTTGCTGAGTGAATCTCTACCAGAACCTGGTTTACTTTGATGCTTGGTTTGGGAACTTCGGTAAGTTCCAATTTGTCTGTCTTGCTGTAATTTTTTGTGATAAATGCTTTCATAATTTGGTTTTAAAATACCAATCGGTATATTTTGTGATAAAAAATTTTATTTGATTAATTCGGTGTCGATGATTTTGATGATTCTGTCTAGCGCCTGATATAGGTGGTTTGGACTGTTGGTCGTTTTTGAAAGCAGAATGCCACCTTCTATCAACATTATGAACAAATAAGCATATTCTGAAGCGTTGATAGAATTTATAATTTCGTTTTTGGTTTTTCCATCTTCTAGAATTCCAGTGATTTTGGTGGACCAATTTACAAAACTCGTGGCGACCTCGGTCTTCAAAAAAGGCATTGTATCGTCAGATTCTATCGCTGTATTCATCATTGGGCAACCGCCGCGGGAAAAATTATGCTCCCAGGAATTTCTGTAATAATCCAAAAATGCGATGAGCTTTTCACGCGTCGTCATTGTCGCACTCAATTGATTTTCTATAGCAGACGACAGGCGTTTTGCATTGTAGCGGAAAACTTCTTTGGCCACTTCATCTTTGTTCACAAAGTTTCCGTAGATGCTTCCTTTCGTCAATCCCGTTTTTTCGGAAATATCGGCCAGAGACGTTCCAGCATAACCTTTCTTGTTGAAAAGTTCTGCTGTACTTTCGATGATGAACTGTCTGGTTTTCTCTGCTTTTGACATTTTGAAGTTGAATTGACTTTGCAAATATATATAATTTTAAATACCAATCGGTATATTTTATTTGTTATTTTTAATTGATAAAAAAATGCTCCCGGAAAATTCCGAAAGCATTTCAAGTAAAAAATAGTGTAATTTAGATGTTAGACTCAAAGCTAGATGCAATTAGCAAATAGCCATCAGCGGTTTACTTCCAGCCGCCACCCAAGCTTTTGTAAATATTGACAACTGAACTCAATTGTCTTTCTTTAGCTTCGATGAGTTCCATTTTGGCGTCCAACGCGTCACGTTGATTCATCAAAACCTCGAGATAATCGGCTCGGGAATTTCGGAACAATTGGTTCGCAATGCCGATTCCGTCATCCAACGCTTTTGATTCCTGCGCTTTCAATTCATAGTATTTATCAAGGTTTTTGATTTTCGACATTTGATTGGCCACATCGATGTAAGCACTCAAAATGGTTTTGTCATATTCATACAAAGCCTGGATTTGTTTAGCATCCGCGGTTTTGAATCTGGATTGAATCGCCGTTTTGTTAATAAGCGGACCAGCCAATTCGCCAACCAAGTTGAATGCAATAGATTCCGGCAACTTCGCCAAATAGGTCGGATTGAAAGCTTCCAGACCAAGTGTCGCATTGATTTCCAGACTCGGATAAAATTCTTTTCTCGCTGCATCCACGTCCAGTTTTGCCGCTTCCAATTCCAGCTCGGCTTGCTTGATATCGGGACGATTGGCCAACAACTGGGACGGAATTCCCGTGTAAACCGTTTGCGGAACGATGGACATAAAACTTTCCTTCGTTCTTACAATTTGTTGCGGATAACGGCCCAATAAAGCATTGATTGAATTTTCCTTTTCTGTGATTTGTTGTTTGAGGTCGTATTCGGTCGCGCTGGATTTTGCCAACTCAGCCTCGAATTTCTTCACGGCCAATTCGGTTGCTGCCATCGCTTGCTTTTGAATTTTCGCCACGTCCAATGCTTTTTTCTGCAATTCCATATATTGATGAATGATATCGAGCTGATTATCAAGCGACAATAACTCATAATAATTGTCAGCCACCTCGGAAATCAAACTTGACAGCACGAAATTCTTGCCTTCAACGGTTGAAAGATAATGCGCAACAGCCGCTTTTTTCTCAGTTCTGAGTTTGCCCCAAATATCGACTTCCCAATTCGCCATCAATCCACCTTCGAAGTTTCCTAATGGCTCCGGCATTTCTCTTCCAGGTTCTATTTCGGTCGTCGCGTCGCCGGCACCTTCAGAAGTGTATCTTCCGGCTTTGCTTACGCCAGCGCCTAATTTTGCGGCAAGCGTTGGACTCAGTTTTCCGTTTTTGTACATCACGTCGCTTTTTGCGATTTCTATTTCCTGCAATGTGATCATCAATTCCTGATTGTTTTTCAGAGCTTCATCAATTAGATTGACGAGATTCGAATCTGTGAAAAACTGTTTCCAAGGTGTTATCCCGGAATTGTTTTCGGCTATATCTTGGTCATCAAAATTCTGAGGAATCGTTTTTTTCACCTGATCCTGAATTTTGGTTGCCATCGGTGCTTTGCATCCAATTAACATTAATGAAATAAATGCAGTGGCGATTATATTTTTATTGGTCTTCAAATTTTCCATCGTGTTGGTAAGGTTCGGTTTGTTCTGTTAAAGGATTTTCTTCTTCGTAATAGGTCAGTTTGGACTTCGCAGCAATGTTGGCGAAAATGTAGTATAATCCTGGGATGATCATCAATCCGAAAATAGTTCCGATCAACATTCCGCCAGCTGCAGCTGTTCCAATCGTTCTGTTTCCAACGGCGCCAGGTCCAGTTGCCAAAGCCAAAGGAATCAATCCGGCAATGAATGCGAATGATGTCATCAAAATCGGACGGAATCTCAAAGATGCTCCCTGCAACGCGGCTTCTTTGGTCGAAAGTCCTTCTTCCGCTTTCTTCTGAACCGCAAATTCTACGATCAAAACGGCGTTCTTTCCAAGTAATCCAATGAGCATCACCATCGCAACTTGTGCGTAGATATTGTTCTCCAATCCGAAAAGACTTAAGCATAAAAATGCGCCGAAAATCCCCGTTGGCAACGACAAAATGATTGGCAAAGGCAAAATGAAACTCTCGTATTGTGCGGAAAGGATCAGATAAACAAATCCCAGACAAACTAAGAAAATATAGATCGCTTCATTCCCTCTGGAAACTTCATCTTTGGAAATTCCCGCCCAATCGATACCGAAACCTCTTGGCAACGTTTTGTCCGCCACTTCCTGGATAGCTTTGATTGCATCTCCAGAACTGTAGCCTGGCGCTGGCGTTCCGCTGACCTCGGAAGAGTTGTACATATTATGTCTCGTGATCTCTGACAGTCCATAAACTTTTTCCAGATGCATAAAATCGGAGTAGGGAACCATCTCGTCTTTGTCGTTTTTCACATAGAGTTTCAGGATGTCTGTTGGCATTGCGCGATATTCCGGACTTGCTTGGACGATCACTTTGTAAGGTCTGTCGAATCGGATAAAACTTGTTTCGTAATTGGAACCGATCAAAGTTGATAGATTGTCCATTGCTTTTTCAATCGTTACGCCTTTTTGTTCGGCCAGATCATTGTCGATTTTCAACATATATTGAGGGAAACTCGCGGAGTAGAAACTGAATGCAGAACCTAGTTCCGGACGTTTTTTCAATTCCTTGACAAAATCGTTGCTTACTTCTTCCATTTTGTGATAATCACCACTTCCGGCTTTGTCCAAAAGTCTCAGTTCAAAACCACCTGCAGCACCATAACCTGGGATTGACGGCGGTTGGAAGAACTCGATATTTGCTCCGGGAATTTCTTTTGCTTTTTGTTCCAATTGCTCGATGATCTCGGTAGAAGATTCTTTTCTCTCGTCCCAACTTTTCAAATTGATCAGACACGTTCCGGAGTTGGATCCAGTTCCTTCGGTCAAGATCTCATAACCAGCCAAAGATGAAACAGACGAAACCCCATCAATATCTTCGGAAGCTTTCTGCAATTGCAATGCGATCTGATTGGTTCTTTCGAGCGTGAATCCAGGAGGCGTTTGGATGATGGCATAGATCATTCCCTGATCTTCACTTGGGATAAATCCTGTTGGTAATTTGTTACTCAAAAAGAAAGTTCCGATGCAGAAAAGAACGAGTAGTGGAAGTGTCACCATTTTTCGGGTCACCACTTTATTAAGCAAACCGTGATATTTGGTTGCTCCAACAGTAAAGATGTTATTAAAACCATCCAAAAATCTGGTGATCGGCGTTTTCTTTTTCTCTTTGCCGTGGTTGTTTTTGAGGATCAAAGCACATAAAGCTGGTGTTAAAGTTAAAGCCACAACGCCTGATAAAATGATTGAGGAAACCATTGTAATGGAAAATTGGCGATAGAAAACCCCAACCGGACCAGACATAAATGCTACCGGAATGAACACCGAAGCCATTACCAAAGTGATTGCAATAATTGCCCCGCTGATCTCGTGCATGGCTTCTTCCGTTGCCTTGAGCGGCGAGAGATGCTTTTCTTCCATCTTGGCGTGGACGGCTTCTATGACGACAATTGCATCATCGACCACGATTCCAATTGCCATTACCAAGGCAAATAGTGAAATTAAATTTAATGTGATTCCGAAAGCGGACATAATGGCGAATGTTCCTACCAATGAAACCGGAACCGCAATCGTCGGTATTAACGTAGAACGCCAATCTCCCAAGAATAGGAAAACCACGATTGCCACTAGAATAAACGCTTCAAATAAAGTGTGAATTACCTTTTCGATGGATGCGTCCAAGAAGCGGGAAACGTCATAACTGATCTCATAATGCATTCCTTTTGGGAAGCTTGTTTTCTGAAGATCCGCCATTAATGATTTGACATTTTTGATAACATCGCTTGCGTTAGAACCGTAAGATTGCTTCAATGTAATTGCTGCAGAAGGTTTTCCGTTTAGAGTAGAGTAGATATCATACATCGATGAGCCAAATTCTACATCAGCTACATCTTTCAGCCTTACAAATTCGCCATCGGTTTTGGCTTTCAGGATGATGTTCCCATAATCTTTCTCATTGTTGAAACGGCCTGGATATTTCAGGATATATTCAAATGACTGAGAGCGTTTTCCGGAACTTTCACCTGTTTTTCCGGGCGATGCTTCCAAACTTTGCGCATTCAAAGCTTCCATCACCTCGTCAGCCGAAATGTCGTAGGCTGTCATTCGATCAGGTTTCAGCCAAATACGCATCGCATATTCTCTGGTTCCCAGGATATCGGCATTACCAACACCATTCACCCTTCTGAGTTCGGACATCACATTGATATCGGCATAATTGAACAGGAATTTCTGATCAGCTTTTGGGTCGTCACTGTAAAGGTTGATGTATATTAGCATATTCGGTTCCTCACGGGTGATCTTCACACCTTCACGCACGACCAATGGCGGAAGCTTATTGACAACCGATGAAACACGATTCTGAACATTGACTGCTGCAACATTCGGGTCGGTTCCCAGATCGAACACGACCTGGATGGAAGCCTCGCCATCGTTACCTGCATCGGAAGTCATATATTTCATTCCGGGAACGCCATTGAGTCCACGTTCCAGAGGAATAACGACGGATTTGATGAGCAATTCGTTGTTGGCTCCAGGATATTCTGCCGTGATGTTGACTTTCGGCGGTGAGATCGATGGAAACTGGGTAACAGGCAATTTTACCAAAGATAAAATCCCTAAAAATACGATGATCAAAGAGATCACGATAGACAGAACTGGTCTGCGAATGAATTTCTTAAACATAAAAAATTATTTTTTTAGACAATAGATGATAGACGAAAAAGATTTTAGACCAGGAGTCGGAATCATTTATCAATCATCATTTATCATTTTTATCTTAGTTTGCCTGTAATTTCAGAGAGTTCAAGACTTTCTTTGGATCTTGGAATTTGGTTTCCACTTTCTGGTCGTCCTTCACTTTTTGGACACCTTCCAACAGGAACTTATCGTTTTCATTAAGACCTTCGGAGATCACATAAAGATCTGGAAGATTGTAAGCCACCTTCACGTTTTTGGAACTTACTTTTCCGTTCTTATCCACCACGAAAACATAGATCTGATCTTGAATTTCGTAGGTTGCTTTTTGTGGAATGATGAGCGCATTCTTCAACGGCATTGTCATCTGTACCTTTCCCGTTTCGCCATTTCTCAATAACTGATTTGGATTTGGGAATTTGGCTCGGAAAGCGATGTTTCCAGTTTCATTATCAAATTCACCTTCAATGGTTTGGATGATACCTTTGTCTGGGAACGCTTCGCCATTGGCCATTAGCAGGGAAACTTGGTTGTTGCCACGTTCAGCAGAGTGTGTTTGGTAATTGATATATTCTGGCTCCGAAACATTGAAATAAGCGTAGATCCCACCGTTGTCGGAAAGGCTTGTGAGTAAATCACCTTCATCTACAAGACTTCCTAATTTGAGTGGAAGACGGTTGATGATCCCGGAAAATGGCGCTCTGATGGTGGTGAATGATAGGTGCGTCTGAGCAAGATTCAATTCAGCTTTTGCAGCATCCAGTTTTGCTTTCGCCATTCTTTTTTCGTTGATGGAAACGACATTGCTGTTGGCTAGCGTGCTGGAATTCTGTAACTCGATCTCGGCCTGTGCCACTTCTGCTTTAGCCTTTAAAACATCAGCCTGATAAAGTTGAGGCATAATTTTGAACAAGACTTGTCCGGCCTGTACGTGCTGACCTTCATCCACATATATTTTTTCCAGAAAGCCTTTTTCCTGGGCTCTGATTTCGATGTTCTTTTCCGATCTGATCTGGGAAACGAATTCTTTGGTGATGACCGTATCCATTTTTACCGCTGTGGTAGTTGGATACACGACCTTTTCTTCTTTTTCTTCTTTTTTGTCTTTACAGCTAAAGATAATCAGCAAGGCGCTGAGAGCAACAGAAAATGTGACTCTTTTCATTTTTGATAAGTTTTATTTTTTTAATTGAATGTTGAATCAATGATCATAAGACCATCAAATTCAGTGAAATGTTGAATACGGGAAATCTCAAAGACAACAAGGAATGTTACCACTTTGGAATAAGGGTAATAAGGTCTTTGAAAACGTGATGTTTAAATACGGATAGAACGCAGCAGAATGAACCTTCTTATCGAATAGATAATTGTTTCCGGCTCGTGGAATTTCTGTTTATTACGTTTGAAATACAGATGTAAAAGGTAACCTAGGCCAAAAACAGTTAGAACAGCAATGGCATTGAAGGCATTTGAAAGACCAAGATCAAATTCTTCCGGAGAATCCAAAGAATCATTGATCTGCTGCAAAGAGGTTCTCTCCAAAGAATGAGTGGAGCGATGCTTTTTTGCAAATGAAAAAAATTGAGATGAGATATTCTGACTTCCGAAATCTGGCTGGAAATCAAGAGATTGCTTGTTCTCTACCGTAAACAGTAGAAAAATGCACATCAGTAAATATATAATACCATTTCTCATTTTGATACTGCAAATTTACTTGCTTAATTGTTAACAACATCTTAAATATAAAAATTTAAGGAATTTTTAAGTTGAGCGCATTGTTGGTTTATTTTTGGTGATCATTTTGTTTTTATTAAATTAGCAAAACAATAATTTCCAATGCCACTTTACAAAGATCTTTCCGACGATGTTGCCACCATTCTCATTTGGGAATTTGATAAGGATGAAGAGTTGGACCCTGAGATCTTGCTGGAACCAGAAAATCAAAACAAGATCCTGAACTATCATCCGAACAAGATCGCTGAGGTTCTGATGGTGAGAAAAATGCTGAAATCTGTGCTTCCCAATCACAAGATCCTTTACAAAGAAGATGGCGAACCTTACCTTTTCCCCAATGATCTTCAGATCTCTGTGAGTCATTCTTTTCCGCTGGCAGGTTTGGCGATCTCAAAAAACAAGATCGGTATCGATATCGAAAAGCGAAAAGAGAAGATCAAAAATATCCGACACAAATTTATCCTTCACGAAAATAATTTCATCGATGACGCAGAGGAAGTGGATTTCCTGACGGCAATCTGGTGCGTGAAAGAAGCGCTTTACAAGATCCATCACAGCAAACATTGGTCTTTGAAAAAGCATTACGATGTATTGCCGTTCAATCTAAAAGAAGAACTGTCTGTAAAATGCAGAGTTTATGATGATCAGAATGAAGATTTCTTCAAAGCAAGAATCAATTTCTTTGATAATTACTGTTTCGCAGTTGTGGATTGATAGATGCGATATTCCTCGATGATCTTTCTTTGGTCTTTCGCAACGTCGTAAATCAGTGCCAAAAGTTCTCTGATGTTCTTGATCTCGGTCAAATGGCTGACAGTAAACGTTCGCTCATTTGAAATCGCTTGGTTTTCCAATTCCGCTTTTCGTTTTTCCAATAGGTCAAAAACCTGATCTTCCGGCTTGATGTGACTTTCCGTTCTCGTCTGTTCATCCAGATCTTGCTGGAAGAGTAGGGAAGAAGTGCGCAACAACTCTGCAGAGATCTTGATCTTCCAATTTTGAAAATCGATTTCCGGAAACTCATGGCCAGACTTTGCATATTGCGATAATGATGCGGTGTAAGCGGTAATCAAATGCGTTGTTGTGACGAACTGGTGGACCGTTTCCAATTTTCTTTGCTGATTTTTTGGATCTGATATCATCCTTTGAAAGTTGTCGGAGAGATTCGCCAGATCGATGATCGCATTTTTTCTGCTTATCCTGAAATCCTGATCATGCAGTTCTTTTTTCATAAAATGATCCATGATCAATCGGAAATAATCGAGATTGCTTTTGGACGATTTTTTCATCAGATCCAAATTCTGCGTATGCTCCCAAACTGGCAAGATAAAGTAGGCTACCAGAAAAGTCACTGCACCACCAATTAAAGTATCCAGAATTCTATCTTTAAAAATAACATTCACGTTTCCAGGTCTTAAGAAATTGAAAGACAAGAAAATGTAGATTGTCATAAATAAAACTGCCCAGAAATATTTTGACTTCAATAAACTGAAACACAAGATCATACTTAATAAAAGAATGACCAAAATAGCGCCTGGATCTTTGACAAAATATAAAATAATATAAGCAATCACTCCGCCGGCAATGGTTCCAAACAATCGGAGAAGATTCCTGTGTTTGGTGGTGGAATAAGCGGGTTTAAGAATCGCAATAATTGTTATCAAAATCCAATACGAATGCCCAATTCCAAGGATCTCAAATCTTGAGACGATGTAACCGATCAATAACGCAATCGTCACTCTTATTGCGTGACGGAAATGTCCAGAATTAAGTGAGAAATTAGAAAATAGAACTTTCAAATTCATCTTTTCCTCTTTCGGTAAAAACTTAGAATAATCCAATCCGGAAGATAAACTTTTGGCGAGTTTTTTATCTTGAGAATGTACCGTCATAATGGTTTTCACCTCATCTGTGATCTCTGTGATTCTCATCAAAACCTGACGCATCATCATGAAATCTTCCAAGGTTTCTGATGAAAATCTTTGTGATCTATGGTCGAAGAAATCGTCGTAGATCTTCTTCAGCTCATTATCAAAATTAGTAATTTGTCTAAATGTCAAACCGCTTTGAAGTGAAATTCCTAGGTTGGTGATCTCATCTGCCATCGCCAAAAGATAATCATGGATCTTGTGAAACAGCGTTGTGTCTCCAAAAACCTGCGTCATCCTTTTGTAGTCGTTTTCGGAAGTCAAGAGCTTATCAAACAGATCGAAGGAATTGAGGAACATCAACATTAGAATTCTACTTTGCGTAGTAGATTCGTTCACAATCTGTCTGGTTTTGAAAACAATCTCTCGCGTGTCTTCCTGATGGTTTTTGATCTTGATCTGTTGAGTGATCAGTTGATTCAATAACTCGTTGAAATCAGGATTTTTCGTGTAATATTTAGCTTTAATTCTAAGATAATCTGCTAATTCCAGGTAATTTTCCCCTACGACCTGACTTGCCAACTTGTAAGGCTGGAGCTTGGAGACAATCATAAAAATCACAAAAAACCACACGCATCCCAGGAAAAAGATGAAGGTGCTTTTGAGAATGTCCTCACCAGTCAAATGTCCATCAATAAAGATACTCAGAACTACAAGCGCAATGGATCCGAAGGTGGCGAGTCTCAGACCGTAAACGCCGATCATCGAAAAGAAAAATCCGAAAATGATGATCTCCAGATACACGGCAATCGGAAACTCCTTCACCAAACTTGCTAAAAGTGCAATGAGAAAGAAAGAAAAAATGGAAAGTATTAATGTATTTCTTCTACGTATAAATGGACCTTGCTGATCCGTCAATCCTACAAAACTGGTTCCGAGCGGGAAGAGAAAGTATTCCTTAAGCAAACCAAACTGCGCCAAGATAATGCTTGGAATCACTATTGCCAAAGCGATCCTTGCTCCGGAATAGATGTATTGGCTGGTGAGAAATTTTTTGAGTTCGGAACTGTAGTTCATATTTGCAAATTTACAGAAAGTATCAGGGAAATTGTACCATGTAAAAAGTACAATATATTAAGTTTGATGAAAATTTTAAAATAATTAATAAAAAAAATGCCAAAGCAAAAAGCTCTGGCAAAATTTATTTGAAAGGATTATAAGATCAATTTTGATTAATAATCCTGTGCGTTATAAGTTTCGCTACCGATGTTCCACGTCAAGCCAAATCTCAAGGTATTATCCAAAGCAGAGTTGATCTTGGAAGTATTGATCAGGTAAGAAAGATCCAACCCAAAAGAAGCATATTTGAAACCAACACCAACAGTTGCGTATTGTCTAGCTCCTTGCTCTGGCGCTTCTGTGAAATAACCAGCTCTCAAGGCGAAAGTCTCGTCATAAGAATATTCTGCTGCTCCACTGAACATGATACTTTTTTTGTTTCCAAAAGATTTACCGATTCCTTCGATCACACCAACATTTGGTACATCGCCTGTCGTCTCATCTGGTCCAGGAACCAAAATTTTGGAAGCCTCACCACTTAAACTAAAACGGTTTTGGTCATCGATCAATAGGTCATAACCTAGACCTAATCTTGCCATTGTAGGAAGGTAAGATCTGGATTCCTCATCACCTGTGTAATCCAATCTTGGACCTAAGTTTTGTACAGCCCAACCAGCTTTCACTCTACCTTCGTAGCCACTGATGCTCTCGTGTTTTGGAGACATATAGTAACCGGAAACATCTACTGCAAAAGTATTAGCAGGCTTCAAAGTACTGTTGGAGTTGAAACCACCACCAATGTCCGATCTGATGAATCTACCAGTCACGGCCATGGAGTAGTTGTCTGTCAATTTCAAACCATAAGCAACGTCGATGGAGAATTCATTCGGTTTTGCAGTACCACCTTGGATCACCTCGTTCCCTACGAAATCTGTCAAATCCACGTCTCCCATATTGAAGTAGTAGATACTGGCACTCAAAGTAGAACGCTCATCATCTCCCAAGAAAGTGTAGTAAGAACCGTAAAGTAAGAAGACATCACTCGTCAATTTACTCATGTAAGGTGTATAATTGACCCCAAATCCAGAAGACACCTTCGCGAAAGGATATTTCGCAGCGTTCCAGAATTGAGAGAAAACATCTGTAGATGTCACCACACCCTGATCTCCCATACCACCTGATCTAGCATCTGGAGAGATCCTCAGGAACGGAGCACCGGTAAGCACCGGCTGAATGTTTTGAGAAAAAGCAAGGGCACTTGCGCCAATGCCTAATCCTAAAAATAATCTTTTTGTTAAATTCATTTTTGTTCTTTTAAGGTAAAGTTTACCGATATATTATGTGCTTGTTATTTTAATAAAACCATTTTTTCAACTGCTGTTGCGCTTCCAGAACATTTCTCCTGATTTTGGCTGCGTGCAAATATCTTAAAAATATATGTACCTTTTGCTACTGTGTCACCAAAATCATCTTTCCCGTCCCATTCGATAGCTTGTCTTGGTGTTCTGAAGCCTTGTAGGAAAGGTTCTGCCGTGATACTGGTTGACAATGTTCTTACAATTTTTCCAGTGATGGTGTAGATCTGAACGTTGACATCCAAAATATCATCACAGTTATGCTCGAATTGAACATAGGTTTTGTTGGTAAAAGGATTTGGCCAGTTGAGAAGTCTGTTGACTGTCAGTTTTTTCTCGGATTCGTCTTTTACTACAAAGTTTAACGTGGATGATGTCGAATTATTGTTGATATCCCAAACTTTAAAGACCAATTGATGTTCGCCCGGAGTCAGACTTTTCAGAGGGAAAGTGACAGAGCCTTTCTGATAGTCCTTAAGATCTGTAAAACTACAACCGTTACCATCTCCGGAAGAGAAGTAATCGTTCACAGAAGTGGTGTTGATAATGTCTCCATCCAAAACAAAAGTGATGTCATGCCCGATCCCTGCACCTGTGGAATTGATCCCAAAATTATCTTTAACGCAAGCCAACAACATTGGATTCTGATCCGTGATACCGCCGTTTGCGAAGTTGGTATTATTCATATATAAGTTGACACCAGGCGCTTCATTATCATTGATACCTTCTGGATTGATGTCTCCCACGGATTGTACCTGATTGGTGAAAACGTCAAAACTTTTGTTATCAGCGTAGGCTAGGATCCTTCCATTCCCCACTTCATAATTGATGTCTTTTGGTACATAGAATTCCACTGTGTAAAGTCCTTTGACCACAGTTCCTGATGCTTTTACAATCGCACTTGGTTCTTCAGTGAAGGTCATTTTAGCATTGAGTTCCGGTACGTTGTCGTTATTAAGTGTTGTTTTGGTTATTTTTTTATCAAAGATATTGATTGCCACACGACCATTGAAGGTATCATCAGTTGTTGTTCCGTCAGCTTTCACAACACGTCCTGTGATCTTCACAAAATCCAAAGCTCTGATCTTTCCAGCAGGCTCTATATTATCGATTTTTAACAATCTTTTTGGTCTGCTCAGCTTCATCGCAGGATCTCCCAAGAAATTAACTCTAAGGTGATCGATGGCCGAACTGCTGGAATTGTACATGCTGTTGTATATTCTCTTTGCACGCAGATGTGTATCGCCTAGATTCTGGAAGTCATCAGCATCCAATTTGAAAACATTATCTGTAAAAAGCAAAGTGAATTTTCTACCATAATCTACAGAAATCGCACGGCTAGATGTGATCATCGTTGCTGCACCACCAGTCGTATGTTTCATCAGCTGCTCACCAACAGAATTGGTATTTGGTTCATCCCAAAGGGTAAACTCACATGTGATAGTGGACACCAATGGGAATCTACTGTAAACCGATGTGAAATTGTTGAAGCCTTGTACTTCTGTCGAGCTCAGGACTCTTTCTTGTGCCCAACCATTGATACCACCATGGCCGAAGTAGAATAGATAAAGACTGTTGCCCATATCATTCGTAATGGCCTGATTGATCTGTGGAAATCTTTGTCCACCAGCACCAGTTACCGCAGGATATGCATCCAAATATAACTTCTTGATATTGTATTCTGGTTTATCTGTATTGACTTCGAAATTCTGCTTAATGGTATAATCCACAAGATGGTGGAAAGGTGGTAGAACATCTTGTCCGTTTGCCATTCTTGGTCCGCTGCCTTCAAAATCGTCATCTGCAACGAAGTCCAATTTCATTCTCCATTCGCCGAAAGGACTGGATTGTCCTGGCAATGCATTGTAGTAAGCCAAGGTTTTATCAATCAGAACTTTTGCTTCCTGTACATTGTCAGCAGGTAATCTACCGATTGGTAGGTCTGGTAGGATCTGATAGATCTCATTGGTGGTTTGGGTTTTTGTCATTACAAAATAATCATCTGTAACGTACGACCCTTTTACATCTGCACTATTCTCACTCTGGTAACTTGGAATGATATCAGTGTTGTTTGCGATCCTGTTTTTGAAGTCATAGGAAGTATCGCCTAATAACAGGACATATTTAAGAGAACCAGCTGGTGTATTTAGTTTAGTCACAAAATCCCTGATTGCCGTAATATCTTTGCTACCGCTACTGAACTCATTGTAGATCTTGTTGACATCTACAACCTGCACATTGTAACCATTTTTTGATTGATGATAAGTTGCCAATCTTTGAGCCTGACCTATCATAGCTGGCTGAGTGATGATCAGATAATCTACACCACTCAAAGATGAAAGATCCTGATTGTCTATTCTACCAACAAAGGTAGGGTCGTAGGCAGAGCTGTTTTTAAAGGCTGTAAACTCGTTGTTAAAATTGGTGCTATTGGCAGTGTATCCAAAATTAAAAACTGTATTCTGACCATTTTTGTTGATGATCTTTTTAGGCGTGGTAACATCCGACACATCCCAAACTTGATCGATGCCTGAGGCATTGGCAATAGAGAATCCATACAATTCGCCAGAACCTTCCGAAATGTCAAAGTTTCTAAAGTTCATTTGGGTATTGTTGAAGCTAAGGTCTTCTTTGTACTGCACCTCTGCATAATCAAAATAAAAGGAAGCATTTGGATTGCCACTGATGTCTGTCGTGTAATTGAACTTTAAAGTCGTACCACTTTGGTTGAACAAGGTCTTGGCGTGAACAATGTTACTAAGGTAGCTTTCCGCATTACTAGCGATAGAAGTCGATTGTACATCGCCATTGAAAGTCGTCGTAAATTTTCCAGACTGTGCATTGAAAGGAATGACCCTCGTCCTGAATTTGATAGGGTCATCCCCTCTTATTGGACTTTTTGTGTTGAAAACAATCTCTTTGTTATTAGGAATAGCGTCTCCCGTCCAGTTTCTTCCAAGTTTTACAAGATTGAATTTTTCTTCATTAATGACTTGATATTCGTCATATCGCGTGATCAATTCCGAAGGTAGATTGCTATCAAGTGACTGTACTCGCAGACCTTCACCAATATCAAAATTTATAAAATAATAAGAAAAGTCGTCATAGATATTCACCACATTTTGAGGTCTGTCTGTTCTGTAGTCTGTCTTTTTGTTTCCATTTCCATTGGAGAAATCGAAGATATTGTAGCCATTTGGCCCTTGTGCGTAGAACAATGCATAGTCGTTGTCATTCCAAACGCCATCTTCCTCGCCGATCACTTGTATCGCATCTTGTTGCAATGCATCGTAGCGTGTATCCTGATTTACCTCAGGAAGCATCAATCCGCCATTACCATAGATTCGGAAATTTTTCGGGTTGATACTCGCAACGTTGATCCCGTTTTGTTGTAAAAATTGTTTTGTGATCTTGAAGATTCCCGACTTATCAACTTTTATTTTATAAAAAGTTCCGGATTTCAAAGGATTTTCAGAAGTCCCGAATTTGTTGTTGTTTCTGTAAAGGTCGCTTGTCTTTTTGTTGGTCTGGCTGATGGTAAAGGAAACCAATTTGTAGATCTTACCGTTCTCAGATTTTATGGTCTCAACGCTGATATTGGCACTTTCCGCATTTTCAGTTTCGCTAAAGAAATAATTGATGCTACTTCTTGGGGATCCAGAAAGAGAGTTGATCTTCAGGTCTTTTATATCCTTTGCTGGCAGTTCTTCCCAAACAAACTGTTCCAGTTTTACCTGGTTATTTGTTTTGATGGTTAGATTTGCAAAAATAGTGCTTGCATCTACCTGATAATTATAATTGCTAAAGAATGGATAGGTGAATTTTTCAGTGCCGTAATCCATTTCTTTGTAGCCGTCCCAAGTAAGATTTATCTTTTGAGCATGTCCGAATATAGAGAAAATACAAAGAGCTAAAATATAAATTTTGAATTTCATCAACGTTATTTTAATTAAGATTACAAAATAAACGATTTTTTTAAAAAAATGGTATATAATAAAATTAATTTAATTGCGTTTTATCAAAAAAAGACAAACAATATTTGATTAATCAAAGAATTTATTTTTTCTTTGTACTTTGAAAATTTCTATATCTATTATGAAAAAAATCAGGCTGTTTTCTATAATTACTCTAAGCACGACAATGTTTTTGGTAAGTTGTGGAGGAGGAAACTCGAAAAAAGGTGGTGGTACAAAAGGTTTTGTAAGTAAGACCGGTTGGAAGCCAAACGAAAAAGACGGGTGGTTCTTTTCTGGTAAGCAACAAAAGCAAAAAGGATGGCCAGGAATGGTTTATGTGGAAGGAGGTACTTTTACCATGGGATTGGTAGAGGACAACGTAATGCATGATTGGAATAACACGCCAAGAAGAATGCAGGTTAGTTCATTCTTCATAGGTGATACAGAAATTACCAATTCTGAATATAGAGAATATACAACTTGGCTCAAGTTTGTGTTCCCTTCTTCTGATCCTAGCTTCAAACATATCTACACAGGCTCTTTGCCAGATACATTGGTTTGGAACAACAAGCTTTCTCGTAACGATTATGCAGAGACTTATTTCAGATCTCCAGAGTACGACTACTATCCGGTAGTAGGTGTATCCTGGTTGCAAGCCACAAAATACTGTGACTGGTTGACAGAGAGAGCAAACGAAAGAGCGCTTATGAAGCAAGGGGTGATTTCAAAAGATATCTATTCCGGAGATAAAGCTGCAACAGCAGGTTCTACTTTCAACATGGACAAGTTCAAATCCAATGATGCAGAACTGGACGCTTATGTTGACAAAGAAAAACTTCAAAAAAGAAGTGGTATCAAAACTGCAAACGAAAGAATTGCGGCTGCTAATAGAAATGCAGCTTCAGGAATCGTAGAAAAATTCAGACTTCCAACAGAGGTGGAGTGGGAATTTGCAGCACTTGGCCTTCAAAAGGAAAGAGAGTACAACAATTACTTGGGTAAAAATACTCAGCTAGATAAAATCAAAGGCACCAAAGGAAGAAACAGAGGAATGTACCTTGAAAACTTCAAAATGGGACGAGGCGATTACTCTGGGGTTGCTGGTTGGAAAAATGATGGATCACCTACAACTGCGGATGTTAAGCAATATCCTTCCAATGATCTAGGGATCTACGGAATGTATGGTAACGTTGCAGAATGGGTTGCCGATATCTACAGACCAATGATCGATGAGGAATTCAGTGATTTCAACTATTTCAGAGGTAATGTGGTTGTGCAGTCTGTGAAAAATGCAGATGGAACTTACAAAAAAGTAGGTAACGTAGATATCAAATATGACACGCTTGCAGATGGCCGTTTGGTTTACAAAGGTCTTCCTGGGGAGTTCGAGAAAAAAGTGGTAGAGGATAACAGAAACTACAGAGATGGTGATTACCAATCTTCATTGGATGCTGGAGGAACGCCACCAAGCGATAGTACAGAATTCAACATGTACAACTCAGTGAAACCAAAATTCGTTGTCAATCAAAACGGAAACGTGGTTTTACAGAAAGAAAAGACCAAAGCTACTTCTCAGATCAATGATTATAGTAGAGTGGTAAAAGGAGGTTCTTGGTTGGATTCAGCTTACTGGCTAGATCCGGGACAAAGAAGATTCAAAAACCAAATGAAAGGTTACGGATGGATCGGTTTCCGTGTAGCACAAGATGCTAAGAACAGCAAAACCGGACGTACAAAAAGATAATTAATTATCACAACGATATCAAAAACAGCAGAATTTTCTGCTGTTTTTTTTATTTCAGATCGTCTCATTTGTTTATTTTTGAATTATGAATATCAGCGAGTTTTATCCCATTTATTTACAAAGCAAGAATGTAGTGATCGACAGCCGTAATGTGGAGTCGGGAAGTGTCTTCTTCGCATTCTCAGGAGAAAGTTACAACGCGGCAGAGAAAGCTAAAGAGGCCATAGAAAAAGGCGCTTTGGCAGTTATCGTAGAAGATGAAAAATACTACGAACCAGAGAGTAATATTTTCTACGTGCCTTCCACTTTGGTATTTCTTCAACGCTTATCCATTTTGCATCGGGACCAGCTCAATATTCCGATCATTGGTCTCACGGGAAGCAATGGTAAAACAACGACCAAGGAATTGATCAGCACAGTTTTGTCCAGCAAATTCAAAACGCAATTTACTTTTGGTAATCTCAATAATCACATTGGTGTTCCGTTGACTCTGCTTTCCATCCGCAAAGAACACGAGATCGCGGTTATCGAAATGGGCGCCAATCATCAGAAAGAAATCGAGATGCTTTGCGAAATTGCAAAACCAAATATCGGTTACATCACCAATTTTGGAAAAGCGCATCTGGAAGGTTTTGGTGGTTACGAAGGCGTGATCAAAGGTAAATCAGAGTTGTACAACTATTTGATCAAGAATGGTCAGAAGATCTTGGTCAATGAAAATGATCCGATCCAAAACGAAAAGACCAAAGATTATAGTTCTAAAATAACATTTGGGACTTCCAATTCTGAGTACAGTTTTGAACCAATTTATAAAGATAATTTTGTTGGTGTTCAGTACCAAGGAGCCAAAATATTCTCCAATCTCACAGGCAAATATAATTACGATAATATCTCTGCAGCAGTAGCTTTGGGACTTTATTTTGATTTAAATATTGAAGAAATAAAATCGGCCATCGAAAATTATTTCCCTTCCAACATGCGTTCACAGGTTCAGAAGAAGGGCGAAAAAACTTTGGTTTTGGATACGTACAACGCCAATCCAAGCAGTATGTTGGTCTCTCTGGAGAATTTCAAATCGTTTGAAGGAAGCAAGACAATCATCATCGGAGATATGCTGGAGTTGGGCGAAGAGAGTTCGATAGAACATCAAAACATCATCGATTTTGCAAAGTCTTGCGGGTTTGATGAGATCATCACGGTTGGACCACATTTCAAAGCCGTTCATCAATCGGTCAATGCATTTCTCAATACAGCAGAATTGATTGAAAGATTGCAGCTGGTTCCAATCACAAAAGACAATATCCTGCTCAAAGCATCGCGTGGAATAGCGTTAGAAAAGGTCATTGATTTTTTATAAGATAAAGAAAAACCTCAATTGTCATTGAGGTTTTTTATTTTTAAAGTCGTTAAGGATCAACTTGATATTTTGAAAGGTCGAAGGCAAGATCTCGCTTTCGATTTCTGCCTCATTTTTCCAGCCAACTTCCGTGATGCCTTCTTCTACTTGTGGTATTGGCGTTCCTGTTCCAGCGTAGAACATCTCAAACCAGTAGGTTGTTTTCAGTACTTTCTGGCCGTCTCTTTCGGTATAGATATGATAAGTGGAATTGATGAAATCCTTCAGTTCCAGATCAAAGATGCCACATTCTTCCTCCACTTCTCTCACAGCAGCGAGTTCTTTGGATTCTCCTTTTTCAATTTTGCCTTTCGGAAGGTCCCATTTTCCCAAACGGTGGATGAAGAGGATCTTATTTTCAGGATCAAGGACAATGCCGCCTGCCGCTTCGATGTTTCTGAAAAAGCCTTTGAAGTCTGCCCATAATTGGTCGATATCATGATGGTAAATATTCAAGCCTTGCGATGGTGTATTAGTAAGCAGATCGATGGCGAAGTCAAAGCTATGCGTTCCATCGTAATTCAATGTTTTCGGGCTGTCCTGAGGCTCCTGACTCAAAACTATTTTTTTTTCATTGATAAAAACTTTATACATTTGTAAGGCTTTTGATATTAATACAAAAATATAAAAAATGAATTTAGAAGGACGAAAAATTATAGTAAATAAATCTTCATCAGAATTGGCAGGAATGCTGAAGAATCCTGAGGATTACAAAGACCTGATGCCAGAAGGTCTTCAAAGTTTCGAAGCGAGAGAAGATGGTTTCAAATTCGGATTGAAGGGAATGCCGGAAATCGCTTTGAAAATCGATAATGTGTCTGATAAAGAAGTCGTTCTGAGGTCTGCAAGCTCAAGTCTAGATTTCGCTTTGACCGGTTCTATGAATCCATTGAACGAAAAACAAACCGAGGTTCAGCTGTTATTCGAGGGGAAATTCAATCCATTTATCAAAATGATGGTAGAGAAACCGCTTCAGAATTTTATCAATTCTTTGACAGATAAGATTGAGCAACTTTAATTAGCACACGATTCCGGACGAGTGGTCATGCGAACTTCCGGTGGCTGATGACAAAATATTGTTGAGATTCAATGATCTCAAAACACCCATAAAAGCGAAGATCAAAGCTTCTTTATATTCAATGATTTCTTTTGTTGGAATATGAATGTCGGTTTTGGTCTTTGCTTTTATCTTTTCGATAAGATAGCTGTTGTAAGTTCCGCCGCCGGTGATCAACACATTTTTAATTTCAAATTCTTCTAATACTTTCGCGATTTGAACGGCAGCATGTTCCGTGAAGGTCGCCAAAAGATCTTCCGTTTTTTGATTCCGGATCAATGGTGAAATCTGGTCGTTGATCCATTCGATACCTAAAGATTTTGGTGCTTTTTCTTGATAGAAATGTAGCTGATCCAACTCATTCAAATGCTCATAATCAATATTTCCAGACCTGGCTAGATCGCCATTTTCATCATATTTCTTTCCGAGTTTCAGAGCGAGATCATTCAGAATGATATTGACGGGACAAATGTCAAAGGCAATTCGCTTTCCGTCTCGCTTCAAGGAGATATTGGAAAATCCACCAAGATTGAGACAGGCATCAAACTCCGAAAACAATAACTCATCACCAATCGGAACCAGTGGCGCACCATTCCCGCCAAGAAGAACGTCCTGACTTCGGAAATCATAGATCACGGTTTTGTTGGTTTTGATCTTGATGGCTCGTCCATCACCAATTTGCAATGTGAATTTATTTTTTGGTTGATGAAAAACGGTGTGTCCGTGAGAGGAAATCAGATCTAATGCTGTGATGTTATTTTTAGTAATGAATTCTTGCGTTCTTTCGCCAAGGTAAAAACCAAATTCGGAATTCAGTTCCAAAAGTTTTTCGCTGGAAAATTGGATCGCATCTTTCAATTGATTTTCCCAAACGGAAGAGTAGGGGATCGTCTCACAATTCAGGATCTCAAAATCCCAGTCAGAGCCATCATTTGTAAATTTGGAATAGCAAATATCAAGACCGTCAAGGCTGGTTCCCGACATTAGACCGATGGTGTAAAAACTTTGATCTTCCACTTTGTAAATTTTATTTTAAAAGCGAACAGCCAGAATCCTATAGCCAAAAGCTGATTACTTGCTGGTTGCCGGTAAATTGGTAGAGTTGAAACTTCCAGAATTATTGAAGAATGTGTACTCGGAGAAGTCGTCTTTGGCAACCATTCCGTGTGCACCGACCAAGATGTTGCCGTCTTTGTCAGAAACGAAAACAGTGTCCTTGGTGTACATTTTATTTTTTCTTTTGTCCCAGTTGATGGTTTCGGTGACGAAGGTTTGCCCTTCCGTCGTGATGATCTTCACGCGGCCTTTTGCAAAATAGAAATCCTTTTTGATATTGTTCTTCGCATATTTTGCCCAGATCTTGCCTGGAACTTTAGGATTCTTCTTATCAAAAAATTCTAGATAGATCCCTTTTTTTGCTTCTACGTACGGCGAATCTATCAGCTCATAACTTTCCAACAGTGGCGCTTTGAATCTTACTGTAACGCGGCCGGAATCCTTCTGCAGAATGTCGGCATCGTAGATGATCTGTGAGGCAAAATTGGTTTTCTTGTTGCTGTTGATCTTTGTCAGATCTTCTTCACAAGACTGAATAAGAAAAAACATCAGCAACAAAAAGAAATGTTGTGATGTTTTTAAGTTGAATATTTTGAAACAATAATCTTTCATAGATTATTTATCTTCCTTGCTTAGTTGTAAAGTCGCTTGTTGAACCATTTATCAGCAAAGTTAACGCCAATTCTCAAGTTCACAAAATTTTGACGGATCAATTGATTATCCAAAGTTCCTCTTTTTCCGATCTCCAGTCCAAGGTCCAAACTGCTCATACGGTTGATCACACTTTTTTGGAAAGGAAGTGTAACACCTGCCGTGATCGCATATTTGTTGATGTTGGTTCCATTGACTTGTAGGCCACCTGTCTCATAGTAAGCACCATATCTGTAGATGATCCTTGAGAAGTAAGAACGGAAGTTGTTGAAGTTTGGTAGATACCAACCTCCCACTGCGTATCTGTAAGAATCTTGATAAAAGAATGGCTTACCAAGGAAGTTGATACTTTCGCCTTTTTTATAATCAAACTGAGTACCTAGGAACCATTTTGTGTCCTTACCATAGCCAAGACCTAGCGATCCTTCCTGAGGTAGGAATTTTTTATCAAAATTGGTGTTTTGTTCGATGATGGTCTCGTAAGCTTTTGTCTCGCCAACGGTGTAGTAGTAAGTACTGTTTGTGTAACTGTTTTTCAGATTTCCACTGTTTCCAATGGTATAAGTTGCACCTACTGTTAATTTGTGGTCGTTTGCTAATTTGTGCTGATAAGTGGTTCCTAATGTGAAGTTGAAAGCTTTCACTTTGTAGCTATTAGCGTAGCCACTTACCAATTCAGCAGATGTAAAACTAACTTCTTCAATATCAGATAACTTTCCGAAGAAAAAATTAGACCTCAAACCCAAAGCAAATGCTGGCGTGATCTGATAGGAAACTGCTGCCTGAATGGTGTTCAGAGAACCTTCACCACGGAAGTTATGACGTTCCAAAAGACTTTCTGTTTGATTCAAGGTCTTGTCTGTCTGGATGTTGTAACTTTTAGAACTGTATGGCTGGAATCCCATCCCAAATTTCACTTTTTTGGAAATTGGAAAAGCAATACTTACGTTTGAAAGATATGTTGAGTGTTTATCACTTTTAAGATTGTTGAAGTCCGATCTGTAATAATTGTTCTCGTTCGTGCCTTCTACTTTGAGGCTCGTAAGTTCCAAATTGGTATTTGCAGCCGGGTTTTTGAAATTGAAACTGTTGTTAAAATCCCAAACATACGCTGTAGAGATACCTCCCATTGCATTAATGTCAACTGTATTATCATATTTCACATCTCCGATCCCATAAGCGCCGTAAGGTGAGTTTCCAATACTTTGCGCATTCAGGAAATATCCTGCAACCAATGATGATAAAACAAAAATTCTTTTCATATGTAGATATTGATCGTTTTTTTAAAGGTCATGTGCTACCGCTGTTCAAACATCTGTGTTTTGATAACTTGAATTTTGGCGATGTTAACCTTTAAAATTTCAATCCGCAAATATCTTAATTAATAATGAATTGCAAAAATATATTTCGGTTAAAGTTTGTTAAGTAATTTCGATGAATGATGGTTATTTTGCGACTGATCGTGCATATTGTTAGATTGATCGAATTCAAGATCTCATTCATATGATCAAAAACGAGAGGTGAAATCAACAAAATTTGAAAAAGTTCCAGTTTCCAACATCTCTCATCCTGACTAAAATATTATATTTGCTGTCATGAAATGGGAACAGATCATTGGCCAGCAGGCACTCAAAAATGTTTTACAAGACAGCATCCAAAATTCCAGAGTTGGGCACGCGCAGCTTTTCCTAGGAGAAGAAGGCTACGGCGTTTTACCGTTGGCGTTGGCGATGGCTCAGGAGATCTTTGAGAAAGAAAATCCATCCTCTGTCCACAAGGTCGAGAATCTGAATCACCTCGATCTGCATTTCAGTTTCCCGGTTTTTACGGAGAAGAATATTTCCCTAAGCAAACGCTATTTCGAACAGTGGCGAGAAATGGTCTTGGAAAATCCTTATGCATCTTTTGACGACTGGACCAGTTTCCTGGAATCAGAGAACAAGCAATTCTTTATCTCTGCAGACGAGGCCGAGGATATCGGGCAGCGTTTTATGCTCAAAAGTTTTGAAGGCGGAAGCAAGATCCTCATCATTTGGCGCGCTGACAAAATGAACGATTCTGCAGCCAACAAGATCCTGAAATTCCTGGAAGAACCACCCAAAAATACCTACATCATTCTTTGTGCGCCAAGTGCCAACGATATCTTGCCAACCATTTTGTCCAGATGTCAAATCGTAAATGTACCGAGAATCGATAACGAAGATATTCTACAAAGTCTTTCGAATAAAGAAACGGCCAAGGAAATTGCCTATCAATCCCAAGGTGACTGGAATCTTGCCAAGTTTTTGTCTGAGAATAATCTAGGAACTTCCGAATTTGAGACTTTATTTATTCAATGGGTGCGTAATGCGTTTCAGGCCAAAAAGAAGCCAGAGGTTCTCCGAGAGATTGTAAAATGGGCACGCCAAATCTCCGAATGGGACCGCGAGAAGCAAATGAAATTCCTAAATTACTGTATCGAGATCTTCCGTTTGGCCATGCTTCAAAATTATGGGAATGACGATCTGGTCTATAAGAAACTCTCCGAAGGCAACTTCAACTGGTCTGCTTTCTCGAAGTTCATTCACGGAGCTAATATTGTTTCGATCGTAGAAGAAATCACAGATGCTTCTTATCACATTTCCAGAAATGCCAATTCCAAGATCGTTTTGACGGATATGGGAATCAAACTGACCAGATATATTCACAAGGCTTCTAGTTAAGTTTTAGGAAAATCCGAACGAAGACATATAATATGATCGTTGTTTGACTTTTAAAACAATCCCTATCTTTGAAACGAAATTTACCAACCGATGTGTAATGAATGACAAAAGAGAAAATATCCTTTCCGCTTCCATAGAGCTGCTTGTTTCAAAAGGTTTGCACGCCATTACCGTTGCTGAAATTACAGCCAAGGCAAAAGTGGGAATCGGTACTTTCTACAAACATTTCAAAGACAAAGAGGATCTGGTACAACAGATCTGGATTTGGCAGAAAAAAGAGGAAGCGGATTACATTTTCAATAATTATTCGGCAGAAGATCTTTCTGTGCAGGAGCAGTATTTTTTCCTTTGGGAAAGGGTCGTTCGCTATTTTATTGAACATCCTACTGAATATTATTTTTCTTATCAATTTGCCTCTTCGAATATATTGACCGAAGAGATAAACAGCATTGCAATGAAAAGATTTCTTGTTTTTGATGAACTCTATGAAGAGGGTTTAAAGCAAAATCTATTCAAACCTTTGAAAGCAAATCATCTCAGATTATTCACATTCAGCACGATCAACGGTTGGATTCTTTGGGCGAAAGACGAGCAAATTCCATTCACGGATGCTACGATTCAGCTGTTTCTAAAGATGTCTTGGGACTCCATAAAAATTTAACTTTTTTTTAGGCTTTTTACTGACTGAATATTCATTCAGTATATTTAGTTTTGCAAACTAATTTTTAAATATTACACAAATGTCAAGAAACGACTTAAACGGAAAAGTAGTGTTAATCGCAGGTGGAGCAAAGAACTTAGGCGGATTGCTGAGCCGTAACTTTGCAGCTAAAGGAGCAAAAGTTGCCGTTCATTACAACAGCGATAGCACAAAAGCTGATGCCGAAAAAACATTGGCCGATATTACCAACGCAGGAGGAGAGGCCTTTATCTTCCAGGCAGATTTGACCAAAGTTGAAAATATTTCCAAACTTTTCGAAGCTACAAAACAAAAATTCGGTGGTATCGATATCGCCATCAACACTGTTGGAATGGTCTTGAAAAAACCTTTCCTGGAAACCACAGAAGCTGATTATGACACGATGTTCGACATCAATTCAAAAGTCGCATATTTTTTCATTCAAGAAGCGGGGAAACATTTGAACGAAAACGGAAAGATCAACACCATAGTCACTTCATTATTAGCCGCTTACACAGGTTTGTATTCCACTTACGCAGGTGCAAAAGCACCGGTTGAGCATTTCACGAGAATGGCCTCTAAAGAATTTGGCGAAAGAGGAATTTCAGTTTCCGCAGTCGCTCCAGGACCAATGGATACACCATTTTTCTACGGACAAGAAGGTGAAGATGCAGTCGCTTATCACAAGTCGGCTTCAGCTTTGGGCGGATTGACCGATATCAAAGACATAGCGCCTTTGGTGGAGTTTTTGGTAACCGACGGATGGTGGATCACTGGACAAACTATTTTTGCTAATGGTGGTTACACAACAAGATAAAATTATTAAATTAGCGTAATTAAAATGGATGATTGTTTTTCAATGATCCATTTTTTTTAATTAAAAAAACACTTTATGATCTTGAAATTAATTAATTCCGTCCTGATTCTTGTTGCTGTTTTTATGGGCTTCAAGCAAGGTTACGCCATGTTTTCCGGAAAACCAGAAATGCTCGAAATGTTCAGCAAGTGGAATTTTTCTAACACCGCCGTCATGATAAACGGCGCTGTCACGATGATTGCAGCACTTTTAATTCTATTTCCAAAAACCTTTGTTTGGGGAAATTTCCTAATGGCAGCCGGGATTTTAATGATTATCTGCCTTCAATTATTAAACAAAGATTTAAAAGGAGCGGCGATAGAAATCCCGTTTCTACTATTAAATCTAGTGATTATTTATCTACAACATCCGCTTCAGAAAGCATAGTTGATAAATGACAATTAATTCTTTAAACTGTTATTAATGAAACGCCTGTTTTTCATATTAGTGCTTTCAATAAGCATCACTTCCTGCGCACAAAAAACCGACAAAACTCAACCCACAAAAACCGAAAAAAAACAAATTATGGATTTAAATAAAATCACCAACGAAACCGTAAAAAAAGCAATCGAAGCGTTACAAGAAAACGACAGAACACTTTGGTATTCGTACTTTGCAAAAGACGCTGTTTTCACCGACGACGGAAATGAACTAAATTTAAAATCATTTTTCGATAACGCTTTTAATCATAAAGAAAAATTTCTCAGCATCGACAAAGTAGAAAACGACGGGAAAAATCTGCAAGGAAATTTCTTTGCCGGACAATGGGGAACTTTCAGAACGTACTTCAATTTCCATGTCGATCAAGAAGGAAAAATTGAAAGATTGGATATTGGACAAACGAAATGATTTTCATTTTTTAAATTTAAAGTCATTAGTTTACTGTTTGTTACAGATTTTTATTAAATTTAAATAAACTAAAAACTAAGAAAATGAAAAAAGCGATCCTCTTTACTTCCGTTGCATTGGCGAGTGGAATTCTTTTCGCAAATGTTTTTAATTCTTTGGTCATTTCTGATGCTGCAAGAAGTGATATTCCAAATTCCATCGTAGCCGCGAGAGAGTATTTCAAAACCGTAAATCCTGGTGATTTCTTCAAGATATTTTCTCCACTGACACAAGTTTTTGCCTTGTTATCTTTGATTTTATTTTGGAAGACAGGAAAGTCTGTTCGATTGTTTCTTGGGATTGCTTTGCTGTGTTCAATTTTGGGCGACATTTTGGCTTTCACTTATTTCCATCCTCGGAATGATCTGATGTATCTTTCCCAACCGATTCTCGATACAGAAACACTCAAAACCATTTCATCGGAATGGAGCTCTATGAATTGGGTGCGGTCTTTCGTACTTCTCGTTGGTGTTATTTTCTCATTTCTTGCTGTTGATCAAGTTTATGCTCCTAACCGAAATTCAAATCTTTAAATTTTATTCGAGCTGCAATAATTCTCCAAACCTTTATCAAATCTAACTTCTGAATTCTAAGATTTAGCCTCTAATTTTGTTCATAAAAAATTAATCAAACAAATGTTTGATTGAATGTATTTTTTGATTTAACTTTGCAGCGCTAAAATCAAGAATATGCCAACAAAAGAAGAACATATCATGATGGTTGCGGAAAAACTCTTCGCTGCCAACGGTTACAATGGAACTTCTGTGCGAGATATTGCTGCCAAAGCGAAAGTGAATGTCTCGATGATCTCTTACTATTTCGGGTCCAAAGAAAACCTGATGGAGGAGCTTTTCAAATGGAGAATGGAAGAAGGTCTCAACTTCGCCAAGAATATCGTAGAAAACAATGACCTTACAGAGATCGAAAAGATTGACGCCTTTGTGGATAATTTTGTGAATCGTGTGCAAAAATTCCGGGATTTTTATTTGTTGATCCACACACAGCAGGTCATCAGCCAAAACAAAAATATTCAGAATTTTCTAAGAGCTTCGAAGATCAATTATATAGAAATTAATCAGAAAATCGTAGAAATAGGATTGGAGAAAGGCATTTTTACCAAAAGACCATCTTTCCACCTATTACAATGCACGATTTCCGGAACCATCTTCAATGCGATGCATGGCATCAAAATGTACAAGGAATATCTGAAAAAGAACAACGCCAATTTTGACGAAAAACTTTACGAAAGCCAGTACTTTCAAGAAGCTGCTGCTCACGTGAAAACGGTTGTGAGAGCACTCATCGGTTATCAAGAAAATTAAACTACACTCAATTATATCAACAATAATGCAAACAATGAATCAATTTTTAACAGCAATTATTCTTGTCGGAACTTTCGGTTTCTTTTCTGCTCAGGAAAAACGAACCATTAGTCTGGAAGAAGCGGTTAAATTAGGGATCGAGAACAGCAAAAATCTAAAAATAGACCGCGCTCAGATCGAAGAATCTACAGCCAACCTTTTGGCAGCGAAGAACAAACAACTACCGGAACTGACGGTTTCTGGCAGTTATTTGTATTTACCACTAGAACCACACGTGGACCTGAAGATCCAGGGAATGGCCGGCGGCGGACCAAAAGTGAGCAACGTGCTTTACGGTTCTGCTAATGTCTCAGTGCCAATCTATTCTGGTGGAAGGATCAAATACGGGATCAAATCTGCAGAATATCTGGTTGAAGCTTCAAAACTGAATGCTGAAAACGATAAGAATGCCATTGCCTACAACATTTCTCAAGCCTACAACAATTTGTTCAAAGCGAACGAAGTGGTAAAACTTCTGAAGGAAAATTTGACCTCATCTCAAAAGAGAGATCAATCCTTCATCAAGTTGGAAAACAATGGTGTGATCGCAAGAAATGACCGTTTGAAAGCACAACTTCAAACTTCTAACATCGAATTACAATTGATGGAAGCTGAGAACAATTACAGTATCGCCAACATCAATATGGATCTACTATTAGGACTTCCTGACAACACAGAGATCGAGGTGGATTCCAATTACATCGGAGAAGATGACCTTACAAAACCGGATGATTATTACTTGAACTTGGCCAGAGAAAACAGAAATGACCTCAAAGCTTTGGACTATCAAAGAAAAGCAGCAGCGCTTGGAAGCAAATCTGCAAAAGCGGAAAATCTTCCTTCGATTGCTTTCACAGGTGGTTATGTAGCCGCGGATGTTCCGAAACTTTTAACGATTTACAATGCTGTAAATGTTGGCGTTGGTTTGCAATACAATCTTTCCAACATTTGGAAAAAGAATTCCAGTTACATCCAGTCGAAAGCTAGAGAACAGGAATTGGCAGCGAACAATGATTTGCTTAATGACAACGTGACTTTGGAAGTGCGACGTGATTATCAAAACGATCTTTATGCCCACAAGAAGATTGATGTCTATCAAAGAGCGTTGGAGCAGGCAGAGGAAAATTACAGAATTACACTTAACAAGTACAATGCAGGATTGGAAACCATCACCAACCTTTTGGATGCTGACACAGCAAAAATTACAGCGAATGTCAACGTTGTCACTTCAAAAGCAGATGCAGCATTGGCTCACAAAAAATTATTACAAACTACAGGAACAATTAATAATAATTGATAAAAAAGAACTCTAAACTTAGAACATAAAAAACTTTAAATAAAAAAAATAATGGCACAAGACAATATAAAATTCGAGAAGGGCGAAGTTCCTGTGAAAAAGAAAAAAAGTCCGGTTTTCTACATCGTTCTTACAGTTGCAGTTTTGGCAGCGGCTTTCTTCGGTTTCAGACAATACCAGTACGGACAGGCTCACGAAGAGACCGATGATGCACAAATCGCAGCAGACGTAAGTCCAGTGATCTCCAAGATCTCAGGTTACATCTCTGAGGTTAAAGTGAAAGACAATCAATTCGTGAAAAAAGGAGATACATTGATCATCCTGGATAACAGAGATCAGACAATGGCGGTTTCTCAGGCAGAAGCAGCTTTGGGAACGGCTCAAAGTAATGTCGCTTCCGCGCACGCAGGTTCAGAGGCAGCAGCTTCAGGCATCAATAATTCCAGAGCAGCCGTTCAAACAGCCAATGCACAGATCGAAGCTGCAAAGGTTAATGTTTGGAGAACAGAGCAGGATATGAAAAGATATTCTGAATTGGTAAAAGACCACACGATCACGCAACAACAATACGAGCAAGCTTCTGCAGCTTATCAAACCGCTCAGAAACAACTTCAGGTTTTGGTAGATCAAAAGAATCAGGCCAATGTTCAGACTGGCGTGGTGACTTCTCAGTCCAATGCAACTTATCAGAATATCGGCATCGCCAATTCTACTTTGAAACAAAGACAAGTGGAAGTGGAAACGGCTAAATTGAACCTTTCCTACACAGTGATCACGGCGAAAGAAAGTGGTTATGTTTCTAAAATTCCAGTTCAGGCAGGACAGTTTATCCAGGCTGGATCTCAATTGTTCAGTGTGGTATTGAGCAATCAGAAATGGGTGGTTGCCAACTTCAAAGAAACACAGGTTGAAAAAATGTTGGAAGGACAAAAAGTAGAGATCGAGATCGATGCTTATCCTGATCAGAAATTCCAGGGAACGATCAGCTCTTTCTCTCCGGCAACAGGTTCTGCATTCGCATTGCTTCCGCCGGACAACGCCAGTGGAAACTTCGTAAAAGTAGTTCAGAGACTTCCGGTGAAGATCACGTTTGATAATCTTAATGAAGATATTATGAAGAAACTACGCGTTGGAATGAATGTTCAAACAACGGTTTCATTAAAATAATAAAATAAGGAAGCCGGAAAAGGGAAACACGAAGTTTTAAACTTCCATCTTCCAGCCTCTGTCTTCCAACTCAGAAATTATGCAAGACGATTCATTAGTAGAATATGGATTCCGCAGAACCATTATTACCATCACCGCCATTATGTGCGCCCTTCTGGAGATCGTGGATTCCACGATCGTGAATGTGGCCCTTAATGAAATGAAAGGTAATCTTGGCGCCACACTCTCCGAAGTGGGCTGGGTCATCACCGCTTATGCCATTGGTAACGTGATCATCGTTCCAATGACAAGCTGGTTGTCTCAGCAGTTCGGAAGACGAAATTATTTTGCGGCGTCCATCATTATATTCACGATTTTTTCTTTTCTCTGTGGTAATGCCACCAACATTTGGGAATTGGTATTTTTCCGATTGATGCAGGGAATTGGAGGTGGAGCACTTTTGGTGACTTCGCAGACGATCATTACAGAGTCCTATCCGGTAGAGAAGAGAAGTATGGCGCAGGCGATCTATGGTCTGGGTGTTATCATCGGGCCAACTTTAGGTCCGCCTTTGGGAGGTTACATTGTTGATAATTACAGCTGGCCTTATATTTTTTACATTAATATTCCTTTGGGGATCATCGCCACATTATTGACGATACAGTTTGTAAAAAGTCCGAGATACTCCGAGAAACGTTCGATTTCCGATGTCGATTGGGCAGGAATTGGATTGTTGGCAGCCTTCGTAGGTTCATTGCAGTATATTTTGGAAAGAGGCCACGAGGACGATTGGTTCGAGAGTAAAGCCATCGTTTTCTTAACCATCACAGCAGTTGTAGGATTCATCCTATTCATTTGGCGCGAACTCACCTTCAAATATCCGATCGTAGAACTTAGAGTTTTGAAGAACGGAAACCTGAGGATCGGAACCATTATGTCCTTCGTTTTAGGATTTGGTTTGTATGGTTCCACGTTCATTGTGCCACTTTATACGCAAAGTATTCTCGGCTGGACAGCCTTGCAATCCGGAGCTTTGATGATTCCTGCAGCGTTGACGACCGCCTTTATGATGCCGATCATTGGACAATTATTGACAAGAGGTGTCAAACAGCAGATCTTGGTAGCCTTAGGATTATTGATATTCTTCGTCTACAGTTTCTGGGGATATAAGATCATCACACCAGACACAGGCAAAGACGCCTTCTTCTGGATGTTGATTGTCCGTGGAATGGGATTGGGACTGTTATTCATTCCAATCACCTCATTATCATTAAGTACTTTGAAAGGTCCCGAGATCGGTCAAGGTGCAGCATTTACAGGGATGATGCGTCAGCTCGGTGGTTCATTCGGGATTGCAGCGATCACGACTTTCATCGCCAACAAAAGTGAATTGTACAGAAGCACGCTTGTCGCCCATTTAGATGTCAACGATCTGGATGTTCAACAGAGAGTTGCCGGACTCAAGGCAAGTTTCATCGCAAAAGGAATGGCGCCGGACAAAGCGCTTCAGTCGGCCTATCAGATTCTCGATTATGGCGTTACGAAACAGGCTACAGTACTGTCTTATATGGACGTTTTCCTTTATTTAGGATTGATGTTCCTCATCTGTATCCCGTTCGTATTATTCGTAAGAGAACGCAAAGGCAAGGGCGAGAAGATCGACCTTAGCTCAGCGCATTAATATTTATTTTTTTTAGTTATTTGTGTAAAAACTCAGGATCAGAAATGGTTCTGAGTTTTTTTTGGCACTGATTTTTCTGCTGATCGCTTATCGCACAATCACCTCAAAACCAAATCTTATGCTGCCTCTCGCTTCTCAATTGATCTATCTGTTCGTCATCGCACTTCCCGTCGCTTGCGTCGCCTGGACGGTCACTCACGAGGAAATTTTCCGCGAACCGAGGGAATATTGCCAGAATGTTTGCGGCACGACGAAGTCTCTGGCGAAGCGAAAATTCTTCTACCTCTTCACCTGCGAGTACTGTTTCAGCCATTACATCAGTTTCATATTTCTCGTCATCACGCAGTACAAGCTGCTTTACGACGATTGGCGCGGTTACCTGCTGGCATTTTTTGCACTGGTTTGGGTTGCCAATTGGTATATGAGTCTCTTCGGCTACCTGCGCCAAAGCCTGAAAGTCGAGAAGATAGAAGCCAACATCAAAGACATCGACCTCAAAGAACTGGAAAGCGAAAAGTAATGATTTAAATCATCAGGAGCCGGGAACCTGCTGTCCACTATATCTTTTTCTCGGTGCCTGAGCATAGTCCAAGGCTACCAAGAAAAAGGATGCCGTTCCCATCAGGGCTAGGGATTTTCAACCTTTAACCAATTTTTACAACCAAAAAGAACTCTCAAACCCTCCAACACCCAAACCCTCCAACACCCAAACCCTCCAACTCATCAGATCCACCGCAACTTCGCCGCCATCACACAAGCCTCTGTCATATTTCCAACACGCAGTTTCTCCAGAATATTCTGCCGATGCCGATTCACGGTATTGATGCTGATGAAAAGCAACTCCGCAATCTCCTTACTTCGTTTCCCATCCTGGATCATCTTCAAAATTTCCTTCTCCCGACCCGATAGAAACGCAGAATTCCCGGCCTCTGTCTGCTGAATGACCGAACTGTTCGCGGTATTGATAATCATCCCGTGATGAAGAGAAGAATTCAGGAAATCAAAATGATAAAGGCAAAGCGCCAGTTCCACATTTTTATCATCAGGATTGGTGAAGTAGAACATTTTGTGCAAAAGCGCTTTCTGATTGGGGTTGTCAGCAATTCTCAATCTGCTGACCACACAATAATCTTTATGTTCCTCAAACGGAATGGTCTTGATAAACTGAAAAAACTGAAGTTCCAGCAAATGCTTCTGCAAAACATCTTCAGCATTTAATTTCGCAAAAAGTTCTTCCTCCCAAATGCTCTCAATTTCCTGCTTACTTTCTTCCTGAAAAATGTCCAACGCATCCGCTAATTTGCCCGAGTAAACATAACTTCTATTATTTTGAAGGTCGCTGAGAACTGCAATGCCGTTTTCTAATTCCACAAAATTTTGAGCTATTTCCTGACACTTTTGGAGCTGTAGATTTTCGCTTTCTAAAGAGGAAGAGAATTCCTGTTGGAGGAGTTTTTCGTTGAGGTCGGATTGGATGGTTTTCATTTATTGATAGTTACATTATTCTTTAATGTATTTTTAAAGAAAGAGTCTATTTCTGAAAGAGTAGTGTTAAGTTTTTTGATGTCTTTTATTTCGTTTGAATTTTCATCGTAAAGAATTTTATTTGGTTTGTAGTTTATGTAATTAATTGTAGAATCAATTTTCACGTTTTTTTCAATTATCGGTCTATCATATTCATAGTTTCTTTTAACAACAAACTGATACTTTAAAGTCTTATCTGTAAAATAAGTGTAATTTAATTTTCCTGTTTCACCATATATGAAAAAATCAAAAACAAGTTTGTCGGAATTATTCTGATAACAAATTATTTCTCCACCTTCACTTGAAACATTTTCTAACGCTGTGGAATCAACACGATATTGATTTTTTGTTTGATTAAATTCAGATAGAATTGGAAAGTTATCTGCAACTTTCTTTTCACAGGAATTGAATAAAATTATTGAAAATATTAGAATGTAATTTTTCATTGAATTACAAGTTGTAACAAATTGGTTATAAATCAGTATTGATAAAAACAGCCAAACACCATAAATTTGCCCATTATCAAAGTAAAAATACAATGAATAATCTGAACGAAAAAGAAAAAATGCTGAGCGGAGAAATCTATGACGCGTCAGACAAACATCTCATCAAAGAAAGAAATATCGCCAAAGACCTTTGTTTTGAGTACAATCACCTTCAGCCTTCCAAGCTCAAAGAAAGAAAAGCATTAATCAAAAAACTCTTCGGCAAAACCGGGAAAATGTTCCACATCGAGCAACCTTTCTACTGCGATTACGGCTACAATATAGAGATTGGCGAGAACTTCTATACCAACGTCAACGTCGTGATTCTCGATTGTGCAAAAGTCACTTTCGGAGACAACGTGATGATTGCACCCAACTGCGGATTCTACACAGCTGGTCATCCATTCGATGTAGAGCAACGCAACAAAGCGTTGGAATACGCCTACCCAATTACCGTTGGAAATAATGTGTGGATTGGTGCAGGGTGTAGCATTCTTCCCGGCGTAACGATTGGAGACAATACGGTGATAGGAGCGGGAAGCGTGGTGACAAAAGATATTCCTGCCAATGTTTTGGCGGTCGGAAATCCGTGCAAAGTCATCCGCGAACTATAAATCAATCAAGATTAAAATGAAAAAAATAATACTTTCCTCCATCATACTTCTGAATTTGTTCTCAGGACTGAAAGCCCAATCTCTTGAAAAAATGACTTGGTTCAACGAACCTTCTCAGTGGGAAATCAAAGATAAAAAACTGTTCATGAACGTCACGCCACAAAGTGACTACTGGCGGATTTCACACTACGGTTTCACTGTTGATGATGCGCCATTTTATTACTCAACCTACGGCGGAGAATTCGAAACCAAAGTGAAAATCACCGGCGATTACAAAGCCCGCTTCGACCAAATGGGACTGATGCTGAGAATCGATGAACAAAATTACATCAAAGCCGGCGTAGAATTCGTGGACGGGAAATTCAATCTCAGCACCGTCGTGACGCACAAAACCAGCGACTGGAGCGTTATCGTTTTAGAAAAAACACCACCTTTTGTATGGATAAAAGCAGTACGAAGACTCGATGCGGTCGAGATTTTCTATTCGTTCGACGACAAAGATTATGTGATGATGAGAAACGCCTATCTGCAGGACAACACACCTGTACAAGTCGGATTTATGGCGGCAAGTCCGGATGGAAACGGCTTCAAGGCTACTTTCGAAAACTTCTCGGTCAAACATCTTCCCGACCAGCGTCGTTTGGAATGGCTGAAGAAAAATCAGAATTAGAAATAAAAAAACTCTCGGACATCTAATCTGAGAGTTTTGTTTTTAGGAGCAGTTTGACTACGTCGATTATCAACTTGACATTTCTTATTTGGAGCTGTTTCCCGCTGTCCACTGTATCTTTTTTGTCTCAGAAGTTTTGTCATCAAAATCAAATTTTCGCATAAGACAAAAAAGGATGCCGTTCCCATCGGGGCTAGGGTTGAGTCTGTCAAAGAAAGTCAGTCTTCAATTGAAATTTTCACATTTTTTTCAGCAACACATACGAAACAGACAGGATTCCCATCAAAATCACGAGCATCACGGAAATTCCCACCGAATCTTTGTGCGAAATATGAGCGACCAAAGCCGTCAAAAAAAAGAGCATTGTCCCACAATACGCCCATTCTTTCAGCGCCATCGGAATGTTTGGAATTAGTAAAATGATGGCTGCGAAAATCTTCAGCACTGCAAGCTGAACAATGAAAAACTGTGGAAAACCCAAGGCTTTCACACCATCAATCGTGGTTTTGTGAAAAAAGTAGGTTCCTGAACTGAGCAGCAAAAATCCGCTCACCAGTGCCGTCGTAAGCCAATAATATAAATTCATCAATTTAAATGTGTTCATTATTAAAATCTTCCTCGGTCTAAGCAAAATTTCAGGTTAAATCAATCTCTTTCAACCCTCAAACTCTAAAACCCATCAACTCTCCAAATCAAACTCTATCCAATCAAATCCAAAAACTCCTGCTCATCAAGAATAGTAATCGTTCCAATATCCTGAGCTTTCTTCAGTTTGCTCCCTGCTTTTTCTCCAACCACCAGATAATTCAAATTTTTAGAAACCGCAGAAATGTTTTTCCCGCCGTGTTTTTCAACCATTTCCTCAGCAGATTCTCTTGTGAAAAGTGATAGTTTTCCGGTAAAGAGAAAAGTTTTTCCTTCCAAGGCATTCGATAGAACTTCGTTGGTATTTTCTCCTTTTTCCAGCTGAACGCCGTAAGATTTTAATCTTTCCAGCATCAGAATATTCTCAGGATTATTAAAGAAATCAACGATGCTCACCGCGATTTTCATCCCGATATCTTCCACCTGACACAGTTCTTCTGCAGTCGCTTTTTTCAAATCTTCAATCGTGTTGAAATTCTTCACCAATTTCTTGGCAACTGTTTCTCCAACGTGTTTGATGCCAATTCCAAACAACACTTTTTCAAACGGAATTTCTTTCGATTTTTCAATGCCGTCAATGATATTCTGAGCCGATTTCTCTGCCATTCTATCTAAAGGCAAAATCTGCTCTTTTGTTAAAGCATAAAAATCTGCTGGGTTTTCAATCAGTCTTTCTTTATATAACTGCTCGATGGTTTCACTTCCCAGATTATCAATATTCAAAGCCTTTCGCGAAACATAATGAATCATTCTTCCCACCACCTGAGGCGGACAGTGCAAATCATTCGGGCAGAAATGAATCGCCTGGTCTTCCAATTTTATCAGTTCAGTTCCGCATTCCGGACAGTTTTTGATGTACTCAATTTCTTTGCTGTCAGAAGTTCTTTTCTCTTCGTTAACGCCGACGATTTTAGGAATAATCTCACCACCTTTTTCCACATACACAAAATCGTGTTCGTGCAAACCGAGTTTTTTTATAATATCTTCATTGTGAAGAGAAGCACGTTTTACGGTCGTTCCGGCGAGCAAAACAGGTTTCAGATTCGCAACAGGCGTAATCGCTCCGGTTCTTCCGACCTGATAAGTCACTTTTTCAAGTTCGGTTTCAACTTTTTCAGCTTTAAATTTATAAGCCATCGCCCAACGTGGCGATTTTGCAGTGTAACCTAGCTGTCTCTGCTGTTTTAATGAGTTGACTTTCAAAACAATTCCATCGATTTCAAAAGGCAGATTATGTCTTTCTGTATCCCAGAAGTTGATGAATTCTTTTATTTCATCTAAATTTTTGCAGAGTTTTGCCTGTTCTGAAATGGTAAATCCCCAGTCGTGAGCTTGATGAAGCAGTTCCCAGTGACTTTCTGCCGGAACTTCCTGCGAAACAAACTGATACAAAACGGAAGACAGTCTGCGTTTTCTCACTTCACCGCTGTCCTGCATTTTCAGACTTCCGCTTGCCGTATTTCTTGGGTTCATAAAAAGGTCAAGACCTTCTTCCTCACGCTGTTTATTGATTTTATCGAAGTTTTTTCTTGTTAAATAAATTTCTCCACGCATAAAAAAGCGCTCAGGAAAATCTCCGGTCAGTTTTACCGGAATATCTGAAATGGTTTTCACATTAGAAGTAATTTCGTCACCCTGAAAACCGTCGCCACGGGTTACTGCCTGAACCAATTTTCCGTTTTCATACAGAATTGAAATCGAAGCGCCGTCATATTTTAATTCAGCTACAAATTCTACAGGTTCATCTATGGTTTTAATGATTCGCTTTTCCCAGTCTGCCAGGTCATCATAATCGTAAGAATTATCCAGAGAGTACATTCTGAACTGATGCTGAACGGTCGGAAAAATTTTTGTCACACCGCCACCCACACGGACAGTCGGAGAATTGTCATCGTGAAATTCGGGATGTTTGGCCTCCAAATCCTGAAGTTCTTTTAATAATAAATCAAATTCAAGGTCAGAGATGCTCGGCTCATCCATCAGATAATAATTTTCGTTATGCTGGTTGAGTTCTTTGCGGAGCTGTTCTATCTTTTGCTGAATGTTTTCGGACATCGGAAAATTTATTTGAAGCAAAAGTAATTAATGAAAACCTCAAGTTGATAATTTTAAATCAAAATTTTATCAAGATTAAGAGCTTGTTTAATTTGTTTTAAAAACTACAAAATTCACAAACGCTGTATTTTTTTAGTTTATCAAATGTTCAGAATAAAAATCGTAATCTTTTTTAATCTTTGAAAGTCTTTGCATTTTTAATTTTTCTTTTGTGACTTTTATGGTTTAAGACTTTTTTGTCATTTTTGAGCCAGCGCCAAGTCCAGTTTTCTCCCGATTTTCCTATCTTTATCGGAATCAAATAAAAAGATATGAAGCGAAACACTTTGTTCACGATGTCTGCAGTTTTCTTTGCAGTCCAATTTTCTAACGCTCAAACCAAATCAACAGAAAAACTCAATCCGATTGTCGAAAGTTTTGTCAACGAGGCCAACAACAATTCCCAACTCGAGGATATGGCCTACGAACTTTTGGACGGCATAGGACCAAGATTGGTAGGTACACCCGAAATGCTTTCTGCCAATAATTACACCGCCGATAAACTGAAATCTTGGGGCATCGAAGCGAATCTTCAGCAATTTGGAACGTGGAAAGGTTGGCAACGTGGAACCACGCACGTGGATATGGTTTTTCCAAGAACTAAAACATTGTCGGCAACGCAATTGGCTTGGAGTCCATCAACCAAAAAAGCAGTTGAAGCAGAATTGGTAATTCTTCCGAAAGTGACTTCCAAAGCCGAGTTTGACAAATGGTTGCCATCGGTGAAAGGAAAAATTGTTTTGATGGCGCAATATCAGAAAATTGGTCGTTCCGATGAGCAAATCAAGGAATTTGCAACGCCAGAATTGTACGACAAACTGAAAGCTGAAAAACAACAGGCGACCAAAGATTTCCAAGAATACATTAAAAATATTGGTTACGATAATAACACGTTGCCAGAAGCTTTGGAAAAAGCGGGTGCATCAGGCATCGCCATTTCCAACTGGACGGGAATTATGAGCACCAACCGTATTTTCGGAGCCAAGACCAAAAAGACTCCAATGTTCGATATTGATTTGGAAGATTACGGAATGCTTTACAGAATGGCAGAAAAAGGAGCGAAACCGAGAATCAAAATCGATGCGCAATCCAAAGTGCTACCAGAAGCGAAATCCTTCAACACCATCGGAATCATCAAAGGAAAAGAGAAACCCAACGAATATATCATTCTTTCTGCTCACCTCGATTCTTGGGACGGCGCACAAGGTGCGACGGACAACGGAACGGGAACGTTGACGATGCTCGAAACAATGCGAATCCTCAAAAAATATTATCCAAATAACAAACGGACCATCATCGTCGGACTTTGGGGAAGCGAGGAGCAAGGACTGAACGGCTCACGTGGTTTCGTTGCCGACAATCCTGAAATCATCAAAGGCGTACAGGCGGTCTTCAATCAAGACAACGGAACGGGTAGAGTGGTGGACATCAGCGGGCAAGGTTTCAAAGATTCCTACGCGTACATTGGAAAATGGCTGGAGGCAGTTCCTAAAAAAGTGAAGGACAACATTAAGACCAACTTCCCTGGAATGCCTGGTGGAGGCGGTTCCGACCACGCTTCTTTCGTTTCGGCTGGCGTTCCCGGATTCTCTTTGAGTTCACTTAACTGGGGCTATTTCGGTTACACTTGGCACACGACCAAAGACACTTATGACAAAATTGTTTTTGATGAATTGAAGAACAATGTGATTCTGACAGCCACTTTAGCTTATATGGCTTCCGAAGACCCAGAATTTACAAGCCGTGAAAAAAGAGTGATGCCAAATGACGAAAAAGGCGAACCAATGAAATGGCCAGTTGCACGCGAGCCGAAAAGAACGAGCAACGACGAATAATAATTTCCAATTGTGCTAAGCTGAGGTTTTAACGAAGTTAAACTTTGTGCCTTAAAATCATAAGTTTTATATGATTAAATCTTAGTGCCTTTGCGTTAAATTTCAATTCTCAATAATATTAAAAATGAAGAAACTAATTCTAGGATTAACGATTTTAAGTTCCATAATAATGAATGCCCAAACTCAAATCATCGCGCACAGAGGCTATTGGCAAACCAATCCGCCAACGACTGAAAATTCTTTGAAGGCTTTGGAGAATGCGCAAAAGCTGAAAATCTACGGCGCAGAATTCGATGTGAGAATGACCAAAGATGGCGTTCTCGTCATCAACCACGATGAGCACCACGGGAAAATGGAAGTCTCTGAAACGGATTTCAAAACATTGGAAAAACTCAAACTTTCCAATGGCGAGAAGTTTCCCACCTTGAAAGATTATTTGAAACAAGGTAAAAAAGATTCGTCTCTCAAATTAATTGTTGAAATCAAACCTGCAAAAACGCCAGAACTTGAAAACGAGATTGTGAAGAAAACCATTCAAACCATCAAGGATTTGAAGCTGGAATCTCAGAGCGAATTCATCTCTTTTAGTTTTAATGTTTGTAAGGAAATCAAAAAAGTAGAACCGAACTTCAAAGTACAATATCTGGAAGGCAATCTTTCGCCTCAACAGATAAAAGCAGAAGGATTGGACGGCATCGATTATCATTACAGCGTTTTCGAAAAGAATCCAACTTGGATTTCAGAAGCGAATTCATTAGGATTAATCACCAATTCCTGGACTGTGAATGACCTTGAAGTTTATAAAAAACTAAAAGAACAAGGCTTGAAATTCGTCACCACGAATGTTCCTGACCAATTGAAAGATTAATAAACTGAGTTCGATTATTAAATCATTTTCGAATATCAATAGGAACGGGCTTTAGCCCGTTTTAAAAAAGAGTAGTGGATAGTTGGCTTTAGCCAAAACATATTAATAATTTTCGGCTAAAGCCTTTTTTTTCAAAAAATACTACATCGGGCTAAAGCCCGACGCAATTGATTATTATAATCGAACTCAGATAAATTAGAAATTTTAATTTTAATGCACTTCGAGAGCCTCAGTGTGACAACTCTTATTACTGTTTGATTGCAAAGATGTCATTCTGAGGCTCTCGAAGACATATATTATCGACTTACCAAATGATAAGATTTCATTAAATCTAATTGCAATGTTTCTTTTCTAAACAATCGTTTGGTAAATTTGCACCTTCAAAACGATTACAATGAATTTAAAAGGAAAAAACGCCATCATCACTGGTGGTGGAAGAGGCCTTGGGAAAGCGGTTGCGCAAATCCTAGCCAATGAAGGCGTGAACGTCGGCATCACAGGAAGAAACGAAAATTATCTTAAAATAACAGCAAACGAACTGAAAGCAACTGGTGTGAAAGTAGCTTACGCGGTTTTCAATGTTGACAACGAATTGGAAGTGAAAGCCGGAATCGAGTCGCTGGCAGAGCAACTTGGCGGTGTGGATATTTTGGTCAACAACGCTGGAATAGGCGACTTTGGAAGCATCGAGGAAATGCCTTCTGAGACTTGGGAACAAGTGATTAGAACCAATCTTTTCGGTGTTTATTACGTGGCGAAAGCGGTTCATCCTTTCTTGAAAGAAAAAGGTCAGGGCGATATCGTAAATGTAGCTTCCACAGCAGGTTTGAAAGGCGGACCGAATATGTCAGCCTACGCCGCTTCGAAAGCCGCAGTGGTTTCATTATCACAATCGATGATGGCGGAATGGAGAAAGGAAAACATCCGTGTCATCACTTTGACGCCAAGCACGATTGCTTCGGATATGAGCATCAACGGCGGTTTGACGGACGGCAATCCAGACAAAGTCCTTCAGCCGGAAGATTTTGCAGAATGGGTAAGAGATATCCTGAAAATGAACAGACGTGCATTGATTGCCAACGGTTCTATTTTCTCAACAAATCCTTAAGCTTAGAATAAAAAAGCAAAAAGCGGTTTTACAACAATGTAGAACCGCTTTTTTATTGGATTAATCTTTCCTTTTCAAGACTTTCCCCCGTGGCTCATTCCCTTCATAGAGCGCAATTTCGGAATGAAGGAACTGTGCGGCGGCCGCAGAATCTTCAACTTTAATGGAACTTCGCTGTATCATTTCTGATTCGAAATCGGATAGGACACTTTTCCTGATTCCATCGGTTCGCCATTGCGATAATGGTCTGCATTTTTTTGAGATTTCACGAGCTAAAGACAGCGCATCCAACAAAGCCTGATTGGCACCTTGCCCTTTGAAAGGACTCATCGGATGTGCGGCATCACCAATCAACGTGGCTTTTCCGAAGTTTTTCATTAATTCTGATGATAGCAACGCGCGGTCATAAACGGGATATCCAGAAATCTGACTTGCCAATGTGGAACTAATGATTTCGGGAATAGGAGAATGCCAATTGGTCCTTTTAATGGCTTCTTCTTTAAATGCTTCTGAACCTTTACTGCTAAGGTTTTTTGCTTCGTTCTCAGACATTGGAAAACTGAGTTGCCACATTATGGAATCAGCATCAAATGGCATCATATAAATCCTTTCGTTCCCATTGGCTGTCTGAAAAACCGTTGCTGAGTCTAGTAAGTGATGGTCTGGATTTTCTAACGCACTCAACGGGCAAATGCCTAAAATAACGATGCAATCCAAATAGCGCAAAGGGGAAATTTCTTCACCAATTAAAATATTCCGAACCGCACTTCGGATGCCGTCTGCACCGACTATGATATCTGCTTTTTCAATTGTTGATACGCCATTGACTTGAAAGTTTAGGTCAATTTTACCTTCTTTATTTTCATTAAAATCAATGAGTTGATGTCCCCATTTTATCTTGTCATTTCCGCCCAATTGTTCTATGAATGCGGAACGGAGCGATTGTCTGGCGATATGGATATTGGTCTTTTTAGGAGATTGCTTTTCGGAATTTTGAAGCCACTTTCGCATTCCCCATTCAGCAACCACTTTTCCGTCGGGTGTGTGAACAAGATGTCTTGTGGAGACCACACCTTTTTCCAACTTTGAAATCCCAAAACCTTCAATTGCTTTGCTGGCTTGTTGTAAAGTCAGCCCGTAACCTTGCGACCGTTCATTAAAACTATTGTCACGCTCATAAATGGTAAACGGAATGCCACGGTGCAGACAAGCCACGGCCAATGCCACGCCACCAATCCCAGCACCAATGATGGCAACGTGCGGAAGATTCTCTGTATCTGGAACAGGAAAACTATCCGAAGCAATCAATCCTGAGCCAGAGCAAGTTGGGCAAACATACCAATGCGCTTCCGGTGGTGTGGGTTCAATTCCATCACGGCCTGCTTTCTCAAATTCCAACAAGGCTTTTTGGTAATGAAAGCGCGCACTTTTCTTGATTCTCCGCTTTTTCTTTCCGAGGCCTAGGCAGTCTGTGCAGGTGGTGAAAAAAGGTGTTTTGGTTTGCATTTTATTATAGTCGTTCTGATAGGATTTGAACTTTATCAATTTTTATAACCACAAAAGTCACAAAAGTTGTAATTCTTTGTAAGTTATTCAAAAGTGAAAAAAGGTCAAAGTTATGTAGTTTTCTTTTTTGCTCTTCTGCAATGATGAATGTAGATTTCTCTTTTGTGACTTTTGTGGTTAACGCTTACAAAATCATCGTCAACTGGATTCTTTTCCTCGCCTCATCCACTTCAACCACTTTCACCTGAACGTGCTGATGAAGCTTCACCACTTCATTCACATCCGAAACAAAACCGTCTTTCAATTGTGAAATATGAACCAATCCACTTTCTTTGATTCCAAGGTCTACGAAGCAACCGAACGCCGTAATGTTGTTCACGATGCCTGGAAGAATCATTCCTGGGTTGAGATTTTTAATTGATTTTACATTTGGGTCAAACTCGAAAACTTTAGCTGCTTTTCTTGGGTCTAATCCTGGCTTTTCTAATTCTTTCAAAATATCCTTAATTCCTAGAATTCCTATTTCTGGCGTGATGTATTTTTCTGGATTGATGAGGGCGATTTTTTCTTTATTTGAAATCAAATTTTCGGTTTTAAGGCCTAGGTCTTTCGCCATTTTCTCAATGGTCTTATAAGCTTCCGGATGCACCGCCGAATTATCCAAAGGATTTTTTGCATTCTTGATTCTGACAAAAGCTGCAGCTTGTTGATATGCTTTTTCGCCCAATCTTGGTACTTTTTTAAGTTCTTTTCTTTCCGTGAAGGCGCCATTTTCTGTTCGATAGTTAACGATGTTTTCGGCCATTTTCTCTCCGATTCCAGAAACATAACTTAATAGCGATTTGCTGGCTGTATTCAGGTTCACACCAACTGAGTTCACGGAGCGGATGACCGTATTGTCCAATTCCTCTTTCAGTTTGGTCTGGTCCACATCGTGCTGATACTGCCCAACACCAATGGATTTGGCATCTATTTTTACGAGTTCTGCCAACGGGTCGGCCAATCTTCGTCCGATGGAAACTGCACCTCGAACCGTGACGTCATAATTTGGGAACTCATCTCGGGCAATCTTGCTAGCCGAATAGATGGAGGCTCCAGCTTCTGACACCACAAAAACCTGAATTGGTTTATCAAAAGCGATTTTCTTAATGAAAAATTCCGTTTCTCGTCCTGCCGTTCCGTTTCCAATGGAAATGGCCTGAATATTATAGGCATTCACCATCGAGCGGATTTTCTTCATCGCCATTCCGGTTTCGTTCTGTGGCGCGTGTGGATAGATGGTTTCGTTGTTTAGCAGGTCGCCTTTTTCATCTAGACAGACGACTTTGCAACCGGTTCTGAATCCTGGGTCGATGGCCAAAATCCTTTTTTCTCCCAATGGCGACGCTAGCAATAATTGCTGAAGATTCTCAGAGAAAACTTCAATAGCTTTGATGTCCGCTTTTTCTTTGGATTCCTGCAACGTTTCATTGGAAATGGCTGGTTCCAACAGTCGTTTGTAAGAATCTGCAATGGCGAGTTCTATTTGTTTAGTCGTGGAATTGTTGCTTTTGATGACGGCATTTTCCATCAGTTCTAGCGCTTCTTCTTTGTCAACATCGACAGAAACTTTCACAAAACCTTCATTTTCTGCTCGGAGCATTGCCAGCAATCTGTGGCTTGGGATTCGGTTCAGTGCTTCCTGCCATTCAAAATATTGGGAGAATTTCTGAGCGGCTTCATCTTCTTTTTTAACCTTTACAACTTTCGAAGTAATAATTGCTTTTCTTTGAAAAAGTCTTCGGAGGTTTTTTCGGATGTACAGATTTTCATTGATCCATTCTGCCATGATGTCTCTCGCGCCTTGCAAAGCTTCTACTTCATTTGCCACATCCTTGTTGAGGTATTTTGAAGCAAGAAATTCCACATCGTCATTGCGCTGACTCATAATGATTTTAGCCAACGGTTCCAAACCTTTTTCTCTGGCTGAATCCGCTTTGGTTTTCTTTCGTTTTTTGTAAGGCAGATAGAGGTCTTCCAATTCCTGAAGGTCAAAACTCTGTTCTATTTTTTGTTTGAGTTCAGGACTCAGCGCATTCTGTTCTTCGATGGATTTCAGGATGCTTTCTTTCCGTTTCGTGATCTCGTCAAACTGTTTGTTTAGCTTGAAGATATTTTCAATCGCCACCTCGTCCAGATTACCGGTGCGGTCTTTTCTGTAGCGGGCAATGAAGGGAATGGTGCAATCTTCTGCAAGGAGCTGAAGGGTGCTATCTATGCTTTTGGAGGATATATTTAGCTGTTTCTGTATAAAGTCTGAAGAAGTCATCTCTAAGTTTTGAAAAGCGAAAATAGTGTTTTGTAATGAAAACTGAAGATTGCATCATCCCAAAATTTTCAAAATAGGAACCGTGAAATTGACTGAAGTTAAAATGGTAGTTGGTGACCTCATCAAAACTGTTTTTTGAACAAATTAAAAATATATTTTATTATCATTATTAAGTCTTTAAAGTATTGAATTTTTGTGACTTATGGAGATTATTGTTTTGTTTTTTTTATTAATTTAATCCCATCAAAAACCACAAATTATGAAAAACAAAAACAATTTTACATTGGAGGATCTGTTCCTTTACATTGCTAACTCCTACCAAGAATTGACAGATCTACTAAAAGAACGACTTCCAATACCAGTCAATCATCAGGAGACCGACTATAAAGATGCCGCTGACGCAAAACGTGAACTGAAAATAAGCGACAGCACCCTCTATCGTTGGCGCAAGGAAGGTCTGATAGATTTTGTTATCAGAAAGGGCAAAATTTATTACGACATCTCTTCTGTGCTGAAGAAAAAGAGGTAAAGCTTCGGATCATCTTCGGCATTCCTTCGGGTCTTGTTCGGAAAAAACATCTTTTTTCCGAACAAGACCCGAATAAAAGTGCTGGATGACCCGAAGGAAACCAAAAGCAACCAGTCATTTCCTACCAAATCCAGTCAAAATCGGTCAAAGCCCGTCAGGCATGTACAAGCGATTGTTTTCTGTTTTAATTTCGCCTTACCAAACATTAAAAATTATTAGGTATGGCAACATTCAACAAAGGGATCCTTGGCGGATTTTCAGGAAAAGTAGGGACTGTAGTGGGCGCCAACTGGCGTGGCAAAGACATCATGCGAAGTCTTCCAAAACCATCACAGAAAGAACCCACCGAGAAACAGCTTCTGCAACAGGCCAGGTTCAAACTGGCGGTGGCTTTTCTACAACCGCTCAAAACCATCCTGTCTGAGTATTTTGGGTCGAGTAGTGGGGTAAAATCCAGAGTGAATCTGGCGACCTCGTACACCATCAATGAAGCCATCCAAGTGGTGGCTGGCATTCCAGAACTGATCTACAACAAAGTCATGATCACTAAAGGTGAACTCACGGGCTTTCAAAATGCGGTGCTCACGCCCCAGGCACGCGGTGTTCTAGATCTGGAGTGGGAAGACAATAGTGCACAAGGCAATGCGTCGGCATCAGACCAAGTCAATCTGGTAAGCTACTGCAAAGAACTGAACGATTTTCAAATCTTTGAAGGCATCGCGATACGCTCAGACCTGCTAGCCAGTGTCACACTCCCAAGCTTCTGCATTGGCAAAAGCATAGAGGTCTGGGCCTATCTCAATACAGAGAGGCAGACCTTTGCAAGCAACAGTTTCTATCTAGGCGAGCATACCGTGATTTAGAATGAAGAATCCACTTGAGAGAGTGGATTTTTTTAATGTACATATTTGGAGTGTTATCTACTTGCTAAGCTTCACCACCACCGGAAAGTGGTCACTCCACCCACCAATATACCTCGACCCGGAATAAGTCCTCATTGGATAGTTGCTATTCTTGCGGTCTTTGTTTCGAAGTCGGGGAGTGTTATAGATTTCAGCAGAGATGGTTTGAAATTTAAATTGTTCGATAAGCAAATTCTCACTGTAGAAGATCTGGTCAAAACAAAGACCTTTCTTGCCGTGATAGGTCGAGAATTGACCATCAAGAAACAGCGCTTCAAAAGGATTGCTCAGCATCTTTTTGCCATTATCATTAGTTAGGAATTGTTGCAATTCCTCAGCATCAGGATTCTCATTAAAATCACCCATCAAGATGATTGGTTCTCCTTTGTCAACAAAATTCTGAATGGTATAATGTAGTTGGTTAATGATATAATTCCGTTGTGCTTTCTTAATATCTTTCTCTCTTTTGGAAGGTAGGTGGCAAACAAAAATGTGAAGCTTCTTCCCCTCAAATAAGAGTTCAACATGAAGAATGTCTCGGGTATCGAATGCCACACTTTCATCCATCAGAAACTTCAAAGTATTGAATTGTACCAAGGTATATTTCGCCTGATCAAACAACAGCGCTACACTCAATCCTCTGGAATCCTGGGATTTTTGATAGATGATCTCATAATTCTGAATCGGTGAATTTTCATTAAGCAGATCTTCTAAGACCGACCTGTCGCCAATCTCTGCCAAACCAATGATGGACGGCAATTGCCCATGATCTTCCTCTACGAATCGAAAGAAATTGCTGAGTTTTCGGATCTTCAGATTGTACTTGTAGCTGTCCCAATTGCGAAATCCGGAAGCAGGCTTTTCATCAGCTCCAGAATCGGGCGGAAAGAGATTCTCCACATTGTAGAACATCATCAATTCTGAATCCATAGGTGCTACCAACGTTTTCTACGCATATAGATAAAGGTGACAGCAACGATGGTCAGCATCACGCCGATGGTGATGAAATAACCATGCTTATGATGGAGTTCCGGCATATTATCGAAGTTCATCCCGTAGACACCTGCAATGAAGGTGATCGGTAAAAAGTATACCGAATAGATGGCCAAAAGCTTCATCACCTGGTTTGCTTTCTGGTCAGATAGCGCCAGGAACATCGATATCAAGTTGGTCGTCTGCGCATTCAGGTGGTCAAAATCTGCAATCACATCCTTCTGCTTGTCGATGAGGTCCATCACCTGCACATCCTCTAGATCCAGGGTTTTGAATTTTGAGATCCATTCGCCGGACATATTCAGGATCCTGGTATTGAGGCCAGACTTGCGTTTCAGTTTATAGAGTCTTCTGATCTGTACAGAATCGTTGGTGTTTTTCAGGAAGATCTCGTTCTCCATCGCATCCATCACCTCCAGCAGACTGGCACTTTCGTCGTCAAAACTTTTCATGATTTTGAGAGCCAATCGCAAGGCCAGATCATCAATTTTGACCGAATCGATATCTTCCTTGTCCAGTTCCGAGCATAGTTCATTGATGCTTTTGCTCTTGGTCCGGTGCGTGGTGATGATGAGTTTTGGCAGCAAGAATATGCCGAGCTTACTGCTGATATCACTGATGGTGTTCAGCGTTCTCTTCTCCAGGTCGGTGGATTCGCGGGTCAGAAAGAACTTCACATCGCCCACTTCCTCGTATTTTGGAAGGTGGTTTGGGTCTATCGTATCCTCCAAAAGCAGGTAATTGATATGATAACGCTGATGCAGGAACTGCAGGTCTTCCTCGGTGGGAGCCGTGACATCCACCCATTCCCAGTGCTTTGATTTGTATTTCTGTTCGATTGGCATATCGCAAAACTAAATAAAATTACAATCACTTGATACAAATCGGTCATTCAAATTATTTGGGCAGCTTTATCCGTCTTCCACTCCCAATCTTTTTTGCAGACCATTTCGGTTTAAGGAGAACATTAAGTCAAAGCAAAAAAGGATTTCCGTTCAAGCCGGGCTGCGCTTCGCAACAATCAAGATTTGTCATCCATTGAAGCTTTCACCTACTTCGACATAGGAAACGGAAGCGTTAAGAAATTTTAAAGAAATTACGTTAAGAAAAATCCACTGTTTGAAGCTGATGCTGGAAATGCGCTGGCGGCAAGTTTGGATTTTTTAGGAATTTATTTAAAATTTTAGCTGAGTTTCCCCGTCTTGACTTTTTGGTTCTTTTGTGTCAAGACAAAAGAACTATCCATTTTGTGTTATTTATTTGCTTGTGAATCAGTCTAATATCTAACCTCTCAATTCTAACTTCCAATAAAAAAACCTATGTAACAAATAAAATAATTATTTTTGCAGGTACTTTTAAAATACCAAAATGATCAAAAGTGTAATCTCAGGCGTAGGCCATTACGTTCCTGAAAATATCGTGACCAACGATGACCTTTCCAAACTGATGACCACCAACGATGAGTGGATCACCGAGAGAACAGGCATCAAAGAAAGAAGACACCGCAAGAACCGCGTCGATTCCGAAGAGACGACTTCTTTCTACGGTTTCAAAGCATCAGAAATCGCTCTGAAAAATGCCAACCTCACCGCCCAAGACATTGATTATATTGTTTTTGCAACGCTTTCTCCGGATTACTATTTTCCAGGTTCAGGTGTTCTTTTGCAGGATTTGTTGGGTTGTGGAACGATAGGCGCCTTGGATGTTAGAAATCAGTGTTCAGGATTCGTCTATGCAATGAGCGTCGCAGATGCTTTCATCAAATCTGGATTGTACAAGAATGTTTTGGTAGTCGGTGCAGAGATCCACTCTTTCGGACTGGATTTTTCTGATGCTGGCCGAGGTGTTTCTGTCATCTTCGGAGATGGCGCTGGGGCAGTGGTTTTATCAGCCAGTGAAGATGCCAATGCGAAAGGAATCTTGTCTGTCAATATGCACTCCGAAGGGAAATATGCAGAAGAACTGGCCGTGAAATTCCCTGGAACCAAATTGGGTTGGAGCGACACCTTACTGACAAACCCAGACTCTGTAACCTCAGAAGATATCTATCCAGTAATGAATGGAAACTTCGTTTTCAAACACGCTGTGACAAGATTCCCAGAAACGATATTGGAAGCTTTGGAAAAAGCAGGTAAGAAGATTGACGATTTGGATTTACTCATTCCACACCAGGCGAATATCAGAATTGCACAATACGTTCAGCAATTGTTGCATTTGCCAGACGAGAAAGTCTTCGTGAATATCCAAAAATATGGAAACACAACCGCTGCTTCTATTCCAATTGCTTTGAGTGAAGCCATCTTGGAAGGCAGAATGAAACGCGGCGATTTGGTTTGTATGTCCGCTTTCGGAAGTGGTTTCACTTGGGGAAGTGTCCTTTTTGAATATTAATTCAATTCCATTAAAAATAAAAAAAGCGCTATTCGGATTTCCAAATAGCACTTTTTGTTACTCATAGATTTGTTTGACGACTTTATCGGATAAAGCTTTCAGTTGCGTCATTTCTTCGACACTCAAATTCATTGCTTTCGCCAATTCGAAGGGAATGCAAATGGCTTTTTCCTTCAGCTTTCTGCCTTTTTCTGTAAGGTGGATTTTCACCACACGCTCGTCTTCTTTGCTTCGTTTGCGAGTCAGATAATCTTTGGATTCCAAACGTTTCAGCAACGGTGTCAAAGTTCCATTATCCAATTGCAAGATTTCTCCAACTTGGTTGACGGTCAAATCGTCCTTTTCCCAAAGTGTCATCATTGCAATGTATTGCGGATAAGTCAAGCCAATATCTTTTAGGATTGATCGATAGCACTGCATTATTTCGCGGTGTAAAACGTAAACGGAGAAACATAATTGCTTGTCGAGTTTTAGTAGATCTTCCATATTGGTCTTTTTAATTTAATCGTTTGCAATTTTCAAAGATAACAGATTTTATTTCTGTGTCATCCTGAACTGAGTCTGAGGACGAGTTTGGACAAACAAATTTTAGTCGTTGCTTACCGTCAATTTCACTTCCATATTTCCTCTTGTTGCATTGGAATATGGACAGATTTGATGTGCTTTCTCAATCAATTCCTGAGCTTGTTCCAAAGAAACACCTGGAATGTTCGCGTGCAATTCGGCTTCCAATCCAAAACCACCGTTCTCGATTTGTCCGATTCCAACTTTTGCTATTACGGTCGTTTCGCCAGTTTCTATTTTACTTTGTTTAATGACCAAGTTCAGTGCGCTGTCAAAACAAGCTGAATATCCTGCTGCAAAAAGCATTTCTGGGTTGGCAAAATCGTCGTTTGCGCCACCTAATCCTTTTGGCATTCTCACTTCTAGGTCAAGAATTCCGTTATCACTTTTTACGTTTCCGTTTCTGCCTCCTGTGGCTGTAGCGCCAATGCTGTACAATGTTTTCATTTTGTTGATGATTTAATTATTATTTGATGGTACAAATGTATGGTGTAAAATTATATTGTGTGCAACATAAAATGTAGTTTACATCAAAATGAATGATTGATGTAAACTATAAAGATGCTTTTTAAAGTTAGAAATTAAATAAAATCGTAGTAACCATTATCCTTTCCAAGTATTTTCTGGTCATTGGTATTCAACCATCTTTTCAGAACTGTGGCGTAAACTTTTCGGAAATCTTCAGTGTAAATCAAGTCACCGTCATTAAGTTTGGTTAAGTCCGGAAGTGGATTCAAAAGTCCTTTTTTCTTGAGTCCGCCGCTGATGAAGAACATTTGGTTGGCCGTTCCGTGGTCGGTTCCGTTACTTGCATTCTGCGCCACGCGTCGCCCGAATTCTGAGAAGGTCATAATCATCACATCATCGAATTTCCCGTTCTCCTTCATATCCTTCACAAAAACTTCCACCGCTTCATCAATCGTTTTAAACAACTGATTCTGTCTTTGATTCTGATTGGTGTGCGTATCAAAACTGCCAACAGAAAGGTAATAGACTTGCGTATTGATATCCGATTTAATCAAGGACGCAATTGTTTTGAAGTCTTTTCCAATCTGCGTGCTTGGATAAACTTTGTCCGTCGGTTTAGCTTTGCTTTCTTTGAAGACATATTCTGAATTGTTGACCGTATTTCCCAGCGTGTTGTAAAGATAACTTGCCAAATCGTGGTCGTGGTCGTGATTGTCCGCGGCCAGTTTTTTATAAAGCGATTCCTGACTGTTATCGAATAACTTTTTTGGGTCTTTCAAAGCGATTGCTTTTTTGTTTTCGCCTTTCATTGCGAGACTTAGCAGGTCATCAACTTCAATCGCTTGCGTCGGATTGGTGCAGTCGTGGCAAGCCTCATCCAGATATCGTCCAAGCCAGCCGGAATTGATGAATTCGTTACTCCCACTTGCGGATTGCCAGATGTCCATACTTCGAAAATGCGATTTGTTCGGTTCAGGATAACCAACATTGTTCATCACCGCCAATTCGCCATTATCGTAGAGGTTTTTGAAATATTTCAAACTCGGATTGATGGCTGCATCATCCGTCAGCAAGAGCGCCGTTTCTTCTTTGATGGAGATTTGATTTCTTGAGCTGTAATAGATATCATTTTTAATAGGAATAATGGTATTCAGTCCGTCATTACCACCAGAAAGTTGAAGAATGATGAGCGTTTTTCCATTCATTTCAATCGCTTCCGGAAGTGTCAGCGCACTTAGGAAATTTGGGAACAGAAATGAGGCAGCGGCAAGACTGCTGGTTCGTATAAACGTTTTTCTATTGATAATCATAACGGCTTATTTTTAACAAAGTTGATATTCCGGCGTCGACATTATACTAATCATCAAATGTTGTTTGCTCTTATCCGTATTGAACTCATTAATCATATTTCTGAGTTTTTCGGTGGGATTTGGCAGGAGCAAACTGAACAGGTCTTCATCCAAAATGTTACTAATACTTTCCCAGTGGATGCTGATTTTATTCTGATTTTTGTTCACGACCACTTTGTTTTCGCCTCTTCCCATATTCACGTCGTCGTTCGGTTTTGGTTCTACGTCAAGCGTTTTGTAGCCAGCCATTACAGATGGGATTTTCATCCTTAATAATAGGGTAGAGCTGTCAATCCATTCAGTTCCGGATGGCCAACCTGCGACGTTTGGTGGCTGTAAAAGATGTTGTCCGAGAAGTCTTTCGAAGTTGTAAATCATATTTCCGTCTTTCGTGTCCATTGGCATTATTCTGCGGATTCCGACAATCAAATCAATCGGGGATTTGACTCTGGCGCCAATATTATTCTCAGAATAAAACCAGTTGGAAAGGAAAATCTCATCCAACAAAGTCAAAATCTGGTAATCCGATTCGGAGAATTTCTGGCTTAAGGATTTGATTAATTTCTCTTCCGGCGTTTCATTGACCAAATATTTATAAATTTTTCTGGTGATAAATTCCGCACATTCAGGTTTTTCAAGAATCATATTAATGATATCGGTTCCTGTAAAGTTTCCTCGCTTTCCAAGAAATTCCTTTTCTCCGGAATCGTGCTGTTTTAAGTTTTCACGGAATTCTCCATTTTCGTCATAACTCCAGCCTGTGAAAGCTCTTGCAGATTCTTTGATGTCTTTCTCAGTGTAAAGATTTCCTCTGCCAACCGTGAAAAGTTCCATCAATTCCCGGGCGAAGTTCTCGTTGGCTTTGGCTTTTTTGTTTTGTTGGTTATTAAGGAAATTCAACATAGCCGGCGATTTTGAAACTTCGAAGACCAAATCCCGAAAACTTCCCAGGGCATTCTTCCTGAAAATATTAATGATATCAACATTAAAAAGAGATTGCTGAATCCTCGTGGCAAAATGGCCGTGCCAGAAAAGCGCCATCTTTTCCTGAAGCTGATTGGGACTGTTAATCATCAAATCCTGCCAAGCCTTTCCTATGGCTGCATTGTGGTTTTTATTATAAAGATTAACTGGCTTTTTATCAGTCGCTTTGGACATTTCTTGATACTGAGCATAAGAGATTTTGTAAGCTTCAATTTCAATCGGTTTATAGTTGGAAGTTGACTTCAATTGCTCATAAAGTTTCTTTTGATTGCTGCTCTTCAGTTTCTCGATATTGTTGTGGTGAACGCCAAAACCCGCTCTGGAAGCCAAATGTTTATTCTTAAGAAAGTTGTTCATATCTGTCAATTTTTTCCATTACAGAAATTTGAAAGTAATGATGACATCAAAAATTATGAAAACATCGGTTTGTGAATAAGTTTTAATATTTAATTGTGATTTTAATGGATTGAAAATTAGACGATTGATTTTTCTAATGTTAGATTGGTCAAACAATATTTCAGCTTTGGCACGGTATTTACAAGTAAGACCTTTGTAAAATTTAAAATTTAAAAATATGAAGTCTTTAAAACAATTAATAGCAGGAGCCGGAATTTTGGCAGGAGGATTATTGTCTGCACAAAGTGCAAATATGACTAATATGTTAAAAGTAGGCTTGAATGGCGGTGTTTCTACAGGTGGTAACACGGCTGCAAACCTTGGTGTAGATTTATCTTACCAACATTTGGTGACGCCAGGTTTTGGTTTGGGTATCGCCACTGGTTACAACAACTATTTTGGAAAAGATAGAAATGTAGCCATCAACGGCGTGAACGTAGATGTGAGAAACAATGACTTTGGAGTAATTCCAGTAGCAGCACTTTTCCGAGTGTATCCAAAAGAAATGGGATTCTATTTCGGAGCTGATGTTGGTTACGGATTCATCGTTGGAGATGATTATGTTGCAGAAAACGTAGCTGTTACAAGACCAGACGGAGGTTTCTACATCAAACCAGAAATTGGTTACCACAACCGTGATTGGAACTTCTTTGCACAGTACAACAAGACTTTTACTGGTGACAAAGGCCAGATTGCAGACCAGAAATATAACGCTGGCGCGATTGGTGTAGGATTTAGCTACAACATTCCATTAGGTAAGTAGATTCTAATTTTTTCGTTCTTTGATGAACCGGAGAAATCAAAACATTTTTCAATAAACTATGTACAATTAAAGCCCTCATTTTCGAATGTGGGCTTTATTTTTTAAAAACTTATCATACATCAATATTTATTTTGAATGATTCTAAGTAGATTTGCATCATTAAATAATTAAAAAAATAATGAAAAAAGTAGCATTACTTGCAGTATTGGTTAGCGGATTGGCTTTCGGACAAACAAAAAAATTGACAAGCTCAGACGTACACTGGTGGGGATATAAAATCGCTAAAACAGAAGCATCTTCTCACGATGGAACTGTAAACGTAAAATCTGGAAACCTTGTTCTTAAAAATGGAGCAGTTGTAGGTGGAACTTTCGTATTGGATATGACAAGTTTGACGGCTACAGATTTGACTGGCGAATACCAAGGAAAACTGAACGGTCACTTGAAAAATGGTGATTTCTTCGAAGTTGAAAAATTCCCGACTGCGACTTACAAAATCACTTCTGTAAAGAAAAACACAAACAAAGATTACAACTTTGTGGTAAACGGAAACTTGACTGTGAAAGGTAAAACAGCACCAGTTTCTTTCCCTGCAAAAATCACTTCTGCAAACGGTGTTGTGACTTTGGAGTCTGACAAATTCTCTTTCGACAGACAGAAATTTGACGTGGCTTACAAATCTACAATGCAAGATGTAATGGTAAAAGACGAAGTTGATATGAAAGTGAAAATCAGCGTAAAATAATTTTACCTAAAATAGATAATTTTGAAGGGCAGATTTTTTCTGCTCTTTTTTTGTTATTAAATTTGATTAATGAAACTTTACACCATCAGCGGTCTCGGTGCAGACGAAAAAGTCCTGGAAAAACTCACCTTCAATCCAAATATTGAGGTCGTTCACATTCCTTGGCTGATTCCGAATCTCAACGAAGATTTCTACGAATATATTTTAAGAATGTCAGAATCCATAGACGATTCCGAGGAATTTTATTTGTTAGGTTATTCTTTCGGCGGAATCATCGTACAGGAAATTCACAAATTGAAACCTGCAAAAAAAATCGTCATTCTGGGAAGTATTCGTTGTGATGCAGAAAAGTCAAGGCTAATAAAAGCTGGCCAAAAAACCAACGCTATCAAATACATTCCGACGAGGGTTTTCAATGGCAACACGACTCTGTTTTATTCATTTTTTAGAAAATTATTCGACCCGAAAAATCCGAGATTAAATCAATATTTCCGAGTGAAAGACCCCTATTACCTCAAATGGTCTATGGACAAGGTCGCGCATTGGAAATTCGATAAAATTCCCGATGTCATTCAGATTTTGGCGGACAAAGACATCGTTTTTCCGATTAAAAATTCCCAACCAGATTTCGTTATCAAAAATGCAACACACCTTTTCCCAGCCACCAAACCGAAAGAAGTGTCCGAGATTTTGAAGACGATTTTTGTTTGATGAAAATTAATCCCAACCTTCCGGAATAATGTCTGGCGAAATGGTTCCATTTTCACTGATATAACCGAAGAAATCTTCCACTTTTTTAGGAGCCGGTGAACAAATGACGACCACAGTTCCAGGATTATTTTCAATTGGATTGATGATGGTGTGCAAAGTTCCTCTCGGAATAAAAGCCGTGTCGCCGGTTTTCACTTTGAAATCCTCGCCTTCGATGTGCACGACAAATTCACCCGAAACGACGTAAATGGTTTCGTCTTCGTACTTGTGAATATGCGGTGGCGGACCGCCAATCCGTTCGAAAATCTTGGGCGTCGAGGTTTGGATGAATAAGCCTTCCTGCGTGTCCACCGAGGAAACCTTGCAATGCAAAAAAGCATCTTTGGGTTTTGTAAGTTTTCCATTAAACCTGCTTTCGTCCGCTCGTATGACAATTCCTTTTTTTGGAGCTTGGTCAATATTGGTTTTTTTACGGTCAAAATTGATGATGCCAGCAAACGAAAGTGTCGGTATTGCCAGCAAAGCACTTGCGATAAATTTTTTTCGTTTCATTGTGTTTGAGTTTAGGGTTATAAGATTTTTTTTTTTATTTAATTTGAAAATCCGGATGTCCACATTGCCAAAGGATAAAAGCGATTTTCTTAGATTCTTCTTTGAAATATTCATCTTTTGTACTGCCTCCAAAATGTCCAGCATTGTAATTCACATCTAAGAAAACGGGATTTTTGGAGCCATTTTCATTTTGCATTTTACCTGCAAATTTTGCTGGATTGTAACTTGCCACTCTTGGGTCATTGAAACCTGTTGTAACCAGAATTGCAGGATAATTTTCACCTTTTTTGATGTGGTGGTACGCATCCATTTCCAACAAAGATTTGAATTCCGTTTCATCTTTGATTGTTCCAAATTCTGCAATATTTCCAGGACCATTGGGGTCAAATTCAGCACGCAAGGTGTTCATCATTCCTACTTCTGGGATTGCAACTCTGTACAAATCTGGTCGCTCTGTTATTGCACGCCCGATTAATATTCCGCCTGCGCTTCCGCCAGTAATTGCCAATTTTTTAGCAGAAACATATTTATTCTGAATCAAATATTCTGCACAGGCATTGAAATCTTTCCAGGTATTTGGTTTGTTCGTTTTCTTTCCGCCCAAATGCCAGTCGTTGCCTTTTTCACCACCGCCACGTATGTGCGCAACGGCAATCACGGTTCCTTTTGTTAGTAGTGGAATGAATTCCGTACGGAAAGTCGGCGTGAGCGAAGTGCCATAAGAACCGTAGCCATACATATAGCCGATGCTCTTTCCGTCGCGCTGTACCTTGGTTTTGTCGTAGATGATGCTCAGAGGAACCATCGCGCCGTCGTGTGAACGCACCTCAATTTCTTCCACAACCAGATTTTTGACGAAGGGCATTTTGTAAATGATTTCAAATGGATTTTTGGTCATCTTCTCTGTTTCCAAATCAAAGGTTGAAAATTGATTGGGAATATTCCAACCACTGTTCACAAGCAATATTTCATTGTCTTGCGTGGAGATATTTCTCGCTTTGATATTTCCTTGCAAATTGATTTCTGGTGATGAGATTTTTCCCGTCTTCAAATCATAAAAGGATTGTTTGATGATTAATTCATTTTTACTTTTATTGATGATGATAAAATCTTTGGCCGAATATATTTTGGAAATTTTCCATTCTGGATTTCCTTTGAAAACAATTTCTGCCTTCTTCAAGTCCGGGTTTTGTAAATTGGTTTTGAGAATATTAAAATGAGGATTTCCTTTGGCCGAAAGCAAGTACAAATCGTTTCCGTAAGCAATGATGTTTTGAACTTCGTCAGACGCTGAGGTCAGAGGTTTCCAATTGATTTTGGTTTGATTCAGTTCAGATTTGGGAGCAAAATAGATGGTGAGATTTTTTTCAACCGTTAATTTTACCAAGAATAGATAAGGAGAATTTTCAAAAGTCATCAAGCTCGGCATTTCCTGCGGTTGCAGACCAAAATCTGGATGCGTCGTTGCGCTGATTACAATTTTGTCCGATGAAACCGGCGTTCCAACAATGTGAATTTTACACGGCATATTCAGCATCGTTTCTGGGTCGTGCACATCGTAATTTTTCAGTTGTGTGTACGTGATTTGGTCGTTGCTTCCCGAAACGAACGATGGGCCAAGCGCCAAAGGAATGATTTCGGGTAAAAATTTTCCTGATTTCACATCATAAATATGCAAATCACTCACTTCATTTCCCGCCTCACTCAGAGAAAATAGAATGCGCGAACCATCATTGCTAACAAAGGTTTCAAAGTCAAATGTCTTACCTGCCACGTGGGTTTGCGGGTCAAATATCAAGGTTTCTTTTCCTGTTTTGATGTCTTTAGAATAAAACTTATTCACCTGCTCGCCGGGCAGACTTTTATCATAAAAGGACAGTCCGCCAGCTTTTGCAACAGGATTGTAACGCACAGAGCGCATCGCATCCAGGTCTCGGAATTCTTGGACTAATTTTTCCTGCCCTGGCATTTTTGCCAATTGAGAATTGGTGTATTCCGATTGCGCTTTGAACCAGTTGATGACTTCAGGATTTTTGATATCCTCAATCCAACGGTACGGGTCATTGATTTTCATTCCCCAATGCGTTTCTACAACATCCACTGTTTTTGATTTGGGATATTGATATTGAGCTTTTAAGGTGCTTGTTGCTACTATGATAGCAGAGAAAGCAAGAATTTGAATTTTCATTGGTTTAGTTTTATGGTTATTTTTTTGAAGTGATTTTCCCACTTTTTGCATTCGATTTTACATCATCTTCTATTTCTAATTTTTTTTCATTAATGATAATTTGATTTTTGAATCAATAAAACTTAGAATTAAAGGTGAAAAATATAATTTACTCAAGTGAAGTCGTTGAAAAATAAACGCTTATCTAAGTTAAATAAAATATTGATGCGATAAAATGAAAATTAAATTATTTTCATGATATTTGGCTAATTGATATTTTATATTCATTTAAATAATGTATTTTGTTGATTAATATTCAAATCGTAATTTTTAATTGATGCTTGATTTAACGCTATTTTTTACGACGAATTGCATAGACTTCAAAAATCAATTACTTTTACCGCAATCAATTTTTCTTAATGGAATCTATCAGTGTTTTTGATATTATAAAAATCGGAATCGGACCATCATCTTCCCACACAATGGGACCTTGGAACGCATCCAAGATGTTTTTGGATTTGGTCAAGCGCAATCATTCTTTGCAGGAAGTGAAGGAAGTTTTTGTGGAATTCTTCGGCTCATTGGCAAAAACTGGCGTTGGTCACGGAACCGATATTGCAGGAATGCTCGGCCTCAGCGGAGAAAACTTCCGAACGATTGATACCAATAAGATTGATGAGAAAATTGATAAAATAAAATCAGAACAAAAAATCCATCTTGGCGGAGAGATTTGGTTGCCATTTATTTATGGTCATCATTTAATCCTTAACAAAGAAAAATCCCTCGATTTTCATCCAAACGGGATGATTTTCAAAGTGGTTTTCGAAAATGGTGAAGTTTTCAGTCAGGATTATTATTCCGTTGGAGGCGGATTTGTTGCCACTACCGAAGATAATTCGATGGAAGACCGTTGTGTCCGCACGCTTTATCCTTGTCATCACGGTAGCGACATTCTGAAATATATTGATAAACTCAAGCTTAATAAAATCTCAGACTTGGTTTTTCAAAACGAAGAATCCTGGAGAACGCACGAAGAAACGCGCCAGAAAGCATTGGAAATCTGGGAAAACATCAAAGATTGCGTTTACAAAAGCATCAACAAAAAAGGAATTTTACCAGGCGGACTCAACGTCACAAGACGAGCTTCTGAAATGAATGAAAAACTCCTAGGAACCCAGATTTACAAAAACAAGAACGAGTGGTTCGAAATGGTGAAAAGCGACCAGAAAACCTTCAGTTCTGTGACAAAATGGGTTTCTTGTTTTGCACTCGCTGTCAATGAAGAAAATGCCTCTTTCGGAAGAATTATCACGGCACCTACAAACGGCGCAAGTGGTGTGATTCCAGCAGTTCTGATGTATTCGCAGGTTTTTACTGAATTTAATTCTGAGGAAGATATTATCAGATTCCTATTGGTTGCAGGTGAAATTGGAACTTTATTCAAAAAAAATGCAACTATTTCTGCTGCAATGGGTGGCTGTCAGGCAGAAGTGGGCGTTTCGTCCGCAATGGCAGCAGCTGGACTTACAGAGATTTCGGGTGGAACACCAGCCCAAGTTTTGATGGCCGCAGAAATCGCAATGGAACATCATCTAGGACTGACTTGCGACCCAATTGGCGGACTTGTTCAAATTCCTTGCATAGAAAGAAATTCTATGGGTGCGATGAAAGCAATCACAGCAGCATCTTTGGCGTTAGATGGCGATCCTTCGAAAGCGAAAGTCTCTTTGGACAGTGTTATCAAGTCAATGTGGGAAACGGCGTTGGACATGAATTCGAAATACAAAGAAACCTCGGAAGGTGGTTTGGCTGTGGCGGTGAATGTTGCGGAATGCTAATATATTTGAATTTTTTTGGCTAAATTTAAATTGTGAAAAAAGTAATTCGATTTTTCCTTCAGCAAAAAATATTTATTTTATTCAATATTCTGGTTCTGTGCGCCAAAATATTTTATTCGTCATTGCATGGTTTTGAAGGATTGACCTTTGAAGATTGGAGCATCGCCAACAATCTAGCGAAATACAATGTCTATTCTGAATATATCAATCTTGGTCCTACGGCTTACAAGCTTCCTTTGTATCCAATTTTATTGTCGATTTTCATAAAAATTTTTGGCGATCATGCGATGGCGGCTGTCATCATTTTTCAGCATCTCATTTATTTTTTGATTCCATTATTGATCATTTCGATTTCGAAGATCTTTGATAAGCTAATGATCGGTCTTGTCACGAGCTATCTTTTTATCTTATCGCCAGCTTACTTTTTCTATTCCAATACTCTGGAGATCACGAATGTTTTTATCATTATTTTTCTCAATTTTCTGTTCTGGTTTTTGCTTATCTGGGAAAAAGGGAGTTTGAGCAGAAGATCAATAATTCTAGCTATCAGTACAACTTTGCTTTTCCTGACTCAGGTCATTGCAGTTCCGTTTTCAATTGTTTTATTGTTTTCTTTGTTGATTTTTAAGAAGGTAAAATTGAAACAGTTCTTCTTTATAATTTGCACCGTTGGTATTTTATATTCGCCTTGGGTGATCCGTAATTATGTCGTTTTTGATAAGTTGATCATTGCAAAGACGCCAGTGTGGCAAAACATACATTTTGGTTATTTTTCCGAAGTGCAAATTTTCGAATCTTTGCAAAAAATACCATTTGAAAAAGGAGAGGAGATCAAAAGACGACGTTCCAAAACAGATGAATTCACGATGGAGGCATTTTACAAAAAGGAAGTCAAGGAACTTGAAAAAAATGACCGATATATCTCTGTTCGAAAGGCTTTCGCAAATGCATTGATGTTGTGGTATGTGCCGTCCAGATATTTTTATGACAATTCTTTATCGATATTACTAGGTCGCAAACTCTACGTGATTGTTATTAATATTATGTCAATATTGGCCATGATAGAAATGTATAAAAGACGTCATTTGTTTCTATTGATCTTTACACTTGTCTTATTTGCTAATTTTACTTTACCTTACACGATAGGACATGCGGCCATGACCAGATTCAAACTTGATTTTGAATGGTACCAACTTTTTTTGGTCGCCTATTTTATCTATTTTAAAACGAATAGGAATTTGTATTTGAAAAAGACCGAGACTTTATAAATCGAATATTCCAATATTAATTTTCCGTAATAAGGAATCGTTAAAAAAGAAGTCATTTTGTTATCAAAAATAAAAAGTGTATCTTTGCACCAATTATTAGACGATCTTTTTAAATGAATTTATTTACGGAATCCAATCTTAGCGCTGAAGTTCTTCAGGCGATTGGCGACCTCGGCTTCGTAGAGCCGACAGAAATCCAAAAACAGACTATTCCTTTTATCTCTACAGATACTCGCGATCTTATCGCACTTGCGGCAACAGGAACAGGCAAAACAGCAGCGTTTTCGCTTCCGATTTTGGATATGATAGACGACAAGAGTCGTAAAATCCAATTATTGGTGCTTTGCCCTACTAGAGAACTTTGCCTCCAGATTACCAAAGACATCAAGAATTATACTAAATACCTTAGAGACATCAAGACTACTGCAGTCTATGGTGGTAGCAGTATTATGGATCAGATCAAATCTCTTAGAGAAAAACCACAGATCATCGTGGGAACTCCAGGACGTGTGATCGACATGATCAACAGAAAAGCATTGGACTTTTCTGAAGCTCAATGGGTAGTGTTAGACGAAGCTGACGAAATGCTTTCTATGGGTTTCAAAGATGATTTGGAAACTATATTGAGAGAAACGCCAGATACAAAACAAACTTTCCTTTTCTCTGCTACAATGAGCAAAGAAGTGGAACGTATTTCTAAAAATTATTTGACTAATCCTCATAGAATTACTATCGGATCTGTCAATGAAGTGAAGAAAAACATCACGCACGAATTTTATGTGGTTGGTTACAGACAGAAGAAAGAAGCTCTTAAGAGACTGATCGACGCTAATCCAAACCAATATTCCATTATTTTCTGTAGAACAAGAATGGAAACTCAGGAGGTTGCAGACTTCTTGATGCAGAATGGTTACGCGGCAGATGCACTTCACGGTGATCTTTCTCAGGCGCAAAGAGATACAGTAATGAAGAAATTCAGACTGAAAAACATCGATATTTTAGTAGCGACAGACGTTGCAGCTAGAGGATTGGATGTGGATTCTTTGACACACGTGATCCATTTCTCTTTACCAGATGATCCGGAAGTTTTCGTTCACAGAAGTGGAAGAACAGGACGTGCAGGTAAAAACGGAATCTCGATGACGTTGGCAAAACCAGAGGAAAGCAGAAAAATGAAGCAGATCAAGGCTGAAACCAAGATCGAAATCGTTGAGAAAAAAATCCCTACTGGAAAAGAAATTATTAAAGCGCAAGTTGGCGGTGTTTTCGAAAAGTTATTGACGGAGCACGTAGACGTTATCGATTTTGACGAGAGTTTGATCCCGGATCTTTCAGCTTTCACTAAGGAGCAGTTGGTAAGCCAACTATTGCAATTCCAATTGAAGGAAATGGCTACTTACTATCAGAATAGCAATGATCTTGCAGATCAGAAATTCGGTAACAGCAGAGACGACAAGCCAGGAAGAAGAGATAGAGACGGCAGAGACAGAGATAGAGGTTCTAGAGATGGCGGTTCTTTCCGAGACAGAGATGGCAGAGGAGATCGTGGTGGATCTAGAGATGGCGGTAGAGACCGTAAGCCTAGACGTAACAACGAAGATATGGTAAGATTCTTCTTCAATCTTGGAAAAAGAGACCAATTGAAAAAAGTGGACATGCTGGAGATCATAAACAAAGCGACTTCTAAATCTAAGAAAAGAGCGGATATTGGTGAGATCGAGATCTTGGACAAATTCAGTTTCTTCGAAATTGAAAAGTCGTACAAGAATGAAGTTATGGATGGATTAACTAGTATGAAGTTTCGGGGAAAAGAAATGAGAGCAGAAGTAGCTCAATAGTCAAAAAAGCCGAAAATTTATAAAATTTATAAAACGTAAAAGCCTGCTAATCAGCAGGTTTTTGTGTTATTTAATCTTAATAATTAATTAACATAAAAATTTCCATTGCCTTTTGTTTTTTAGTCATATTTGCACAAATTAAACAAAAATAATGGGAATAGGTAATCTTTTCAGAGCGTTTCAGCCTAAGGATAAAATCTTTTTTGAACTGTTTCTTCGTGTAGCAGATAACTTGGTGGAGATGTCAAAAACATTTCACGACGGTTTGCTGGATTTTGATATCAATGATGAAACATTGTTGAATCAAATGAGTGATTACGAACATAAATTGGATGATTTGACTCACGAGATCTATGTACAACTAGGTGAGAACTTCATTACGCCGTTTGACAGAGAGGATATCAACTATCTGGCTTCTGGATTGGATGATATTGCTGATTACATCTACGCTTCTGCAAAATATATTTATTTATATAAAAGTCCGGAGAACAAAGTGTATTCTGAGTTTTCTCTTTTGATCCACAAATGTTGTATCGAGATCAAGAAAGCGTTGGAGAACCTGAAAGATTTCAAAAATCCAAACGAGGTGAGAGAATCTTGCATCAAGATCAATTCTTACGAGAATATTGCTGACGATGTTTTGAGCCAGGCAATTGTAAAGTTGTTTGAAACCAATGACGCGCTTTTGATCATCAAGCAAAAATCGATCTTGGATTATCTAGAGATCGTTACAGACAAAGCAGAAGATGTTGCCAACACGATGGAGAGCATAGTTATCAAATACGCATAAAAGCAGTATCTAAAAATATACGAATGGAATTTCCAATTCTACTAATTGTCATTATCGCGCTTGCGTTAATATTCGATTACATCAATGGTTTTCACGATGCAGCCAACTCTATCGCAACCATTGTTTCTACAAAAGTACTGACGCCTTTTCAAGCTGTTCTTTGGGCAGCATTCTGGAATTTTGCCGCGTTTTTCATAGCTGCTTACGTTGTAGGCGAATTCAAAATTGGTAACACGATTGCCAAGACCGTGGATGAGAACTTCATCACACTTGAGGTTATTTTTGCAGGGCTTATCGCTGCGATCGCGTGGAACTTGCTCACTTGGTGGTTCGGGATTCCGTCCTCATCATCGCATACCTTGATTGGAGGATTCATCGGAGCAGCATTGATGCACGCTTTGATCACCGATTATCATGTCATCGCCATCACACATCCAGATTATTCTTTCTTCGAAAAGGCCTACCAAGCATTTGTGCAGCTTTTTACACAGAATGTTGTGAAGTACAAAGTGGTGATCCCAATTTTCCTATTCATCTTTATGGCGCCGCTTATCGGTATGGCGATATCAATTATCATTACTTTGATCATCGTTAATATCTGTAAAAGAGCAAATCCACATAAGGCGGAACGTGTTTTCAAGAAATTACAGTTGGTTTCTTCAGCTTTATTCAGTCTTGGACACGGGACCAATGATGCGCAAAAAGTAATGGGAATCATTGGAGCAGCGATGATCTATTTCCACGTGAATATGATGAAAGATCCTTTGTATCTGAACATTCCGGAAGCTGACCGTTTTAACTTCTTTGCAGAACATTACCTTTGGGTACCAGTTGTGTCTTTCTTAGCAATCGCTTTGGGTACGATGAGTGGTGGTTGGAAGATCATCAAGACGATGGGAACCAGGATAACGAAAGTAACGCCACTGGAAGGTGTAGCTGCGGAAACAGCAGGTGCTATCACGCTTTTCATCACAGAACAATTGAGGATTCCAGTTTCTACGACACACACTGTTACAGGTGCGATCATCGGGGTTGGATTGACTAAAAGGGTTTCGGCTGTAAGATGGGGAATTACCGTAAGTTTGCTTTGGGCTTGGATCCTTACGATTCCGATCAGCGCCATCGTTGCAGGAATTACTTATCTGCTTTTTATATTGGTATTTTAATTTTGAAATTAAATTTAAAACATATAGCTTCTCAGTTTTGGGAAGCTTTTTTTATGATTAATTCTCATAAAACAAGATTCAAAATCTTGGTAGAACAATTGTAAAAAACGTATTTTTGCCTCAAACAAGTTTTTAAATGGAATTCCTAGATCAGTATCAGAAAATTGTAGCAGACGCTATCGAAAAACATACGTTTACCAACAAACCAGACGAGTTGTACCACCCGATGAATTACATCATTTCTCATGGTGGAAAGAGGCTTCGTCCGATCATGTTGCTAATGGCCTGCGATCTTTTCCAAGGCGATTTGGAAAAAGCATTGAAACCGTCTTTGGCCATTGAGTTTTTCCACAATTTTACCTTGATCCACGATGATATTATGGATGAAGCGCCATTGAGGAGAAATAAACCAACGATCCATACTCTTCATGGAATCAATGTTGGGATCCTTTCCGGAGATGCTTTATTGATCAAAGCGTATCAATTCTTCGAAGATCTGGAACCGGAATTATTCAAAAAGTGTATCAAGATATTTTCTGAAACTGGCGCCGTTCTTTGCGAAGGTCAGCAGTTTGACATCAATTTTGAGAATATGTCAAATGTCTCTTACGACGATTACATCCAAATGATCACTTTCAAAACGGGTGTTCTAAGTGCCTCATCTTTCCAGATCGGAGCATTGATCGCTGGAGCATCAGAAGAAGATGCAGAAGCGATGTATAACTTCGGGAAACACATCGGGATCGCATTCCAAATTATGGATGATTATCTGGATGTTTTCGGAAATCAGGAACAATTTGGGAAGAAACATGCTGGTGATATTTATGAGAATAAGAAAACCATTCTTTATCTTTTGGCCCTAGAGCACGCCAATCCAGAGGAATTATCTGAACTGAATTATTGGTATTCCAAAAAAACTGACAATGTCGACAAGGTTTATAGCGTCGAGAAGATCTTCCGCAGAACAAAAGTGGATGACAAAGTTCTAAGACTGATTCAAAAACACAACGAAATTGGTCAAAGTTATCTTGATCAGATCAACCTTCCAGACGAGAAAAAATTGCCTTTCCGAGAACTGGCGAATTATCTTTTGAGAAGAGAATCTTAATATAACAATGTACCGATTTACCAGTCTCATAAAATCTCAGATATTGGTAAATTTTTACATTGATAAATTGCTACATTTAAAAAAATGAAATTCAGAACAGAAGTAGATATTAATGCAAGTGAGAGAAAAATTGGGACAGATGATTGCATCTTTTCCATAGGATCGTGTTTTGCGACGGAGATGCACGACAAATTTTCTGAAGGCCAAATCCAATCTTTGAACAATCCATTTGGGACAATCTTCAATCCGTATTCGATCAATAATGCGATCCAGCAGATCTATGATGCGAAGGAATATCAAGAAAGTGATTTGATATTGGCCAATGAAAGTTACATCAGTCTCGATCATCATTCGTCCTTCGATTCGCGGTTTGCGAAACAATCGTTGGAGCAGATCAACAAAAATATTGAAGAAGCGAATCAGTTTTTGCAGAACACGAGTTTTGTAATTATCACATTTGGAACATCTTACATTTATGAATTTCTTCCAAAGAAAAAGTTGGTTGCCAACTGTCACAAGATTCCTCAGAAATTTTTCGAGAAACGATTTTTGTCCAATCAGGAATTGACGGAATCCATCAATCAAACTATTGATACTCTGAAGGATATTTGTAAAAAAGATGTGAAGATCCTGTTCACGGTTTCGCCAGTTCGTCACACCAAAGATGGTATTGTCGAAAATCAATTAAGCAAATCAAAATTGATAACGGCCATCCACGAATCGATTTCTGGAAAAGAAACGTGCCATTATCTTCCAATCTACGAATTGATGATGGATGATCTCCGCGAGTACAGATTTTACAAGGAAGATATGATCCATCCGAATTCTCAGGCTGTTCAATACATTTGGGAAAAATTCGGGAATGCTTATTTTACCGATGAGACCAAGCTTTTCATTAATGAAAATAATAAGATTCTCACTGCGCTGAATCACAAAACAGCCGATGAAAAGAATCCAAAATATCAGGAATTCTTGGAAAAGATCAATCAAAAGATCCTTTATCAGCAGAAGAAAGTAAAACATAAAATATTCGGTTGATAGTTGATGGTTTTTAGTTGATAGGATTCTTCTGACAACCAGCAACAATCAACTAACAACTAACAATGATAGACACACACACCCATTTATATTCCGAACAATTCGATGAAGACCGCACAGAGATGATCCAGCGGGCTTTGGACAAAGGCGTGGAGAAATTCTTCCTTCCGGCAATTGACTCCGAAACACATCAGAAAATGCTCCTTCTCGAAACCGAATATCCGGGCAAAATTTTTTCGATGATGGGATTGCATCCTTGTTCCGTACAGCCAGAATCTTGGGAAAACGAATTGAATCTCGTTCAGAATTATCTTTCCCAGCGCGACTTTGTGGCCATTGGCGAAATCGGGATCGATCTGTATTGGGATAAATCAACTTTGGATATTCAAGTCAAAGCTTTCGAACAGCAGATCGATTGGGCGATTGAGAAAGATATTCCCATCGTGATCCATTCCAGAGAAAGTTTTGATGAGACCTTTGAAGTTTTGGAGCGAAAGAAACATCCGAAATTACGCGGGATCTTCCATTGTTTTTCGGGAAATCTGGAACAAGCAAAACAGGCAATCGACCTTCAATTTGTTTTAGGAATCGGAGGTGTAGTGACATTTAAAAATGGAAAGATCGATCAGTTCTTGAATCAAATTCCATTAGACAAAATCGTTCTGGAAACAGATTCACCTTATTTGGCGCCAGTTCCGTTCCGTGGAAAACGAAACGAAAGTTCTTACGTAGAGTTAGTTGCTGGAAAGTTGGTTGATATTTACGGTAAAGACTTTGCTGAGATTGATAGGATTACGACTGAAAATGCCAATAAAATTTTTAGTACTTTAGACTAATAATAAATCTAATAGTCTACGTATGAAAAACAAACCTCAAATTTTACTGATCATAGGCATCATTGCTTTGGTCATTGGCGGATATCTTTACTTTCAAGTTGATGGTGACGCGGTCAATCAAAAAAATATAGAAATTGCTACAACAGCTACCAGCGCAGAAGAAGCAGCAAGACAGATCTCTGCGAATAATAGGAGTGAGGTCGGAGGTAATTCGATAGCGCTTTTTTTACTCGGAATGGGCGGTGCAATTACGGTGATATCGATCATCAATTTGGTGAAAAAGAAACCAGCATAATTTATTCGACTTAAAATAAAAAAAACCGGAAATTGCTTCCGGTTTTCTTTTTATTTTTTTCTGTAGAAATTGCTTTTATTCTTAGTTTTTTCGGAGCGTTGACCGTTTGTTCTTGGTCTCGGTGTGAAAGGCTTGTTGTTGCTGTCTCTCTTTTGCTCTACAAGATTGTCTGTGTGAAAAGGATGATCCGTTACAACAGGAATTTTCTTCCCGATCAATTTCTCGGTATTTCTAAGATTCGCAAGATCCAAAGCATCTACGAATGAGAAAGAAGTTCCTTCTGATCCGGCTCTACCAGTTCTTCCGATTCTGTGAACGTAAGTTTCGGAAACGTCGGACAATTCGTAATTCACAACATATTTCAACTCGTCGATATCAATTCCTCTCGCTGCGATGTCTGTCGCTACCAAGATTCTCGTTCTTTTTGATTTGAAGTTGGAAAGTGCGTTCTGTCTTGCATTCTGAGATTTGTTTCCGTGGATTGCTTCTGCAGAAATGTTTGATTGGTACAATTTCTTGACTATCTTATCTGCGCCATGTTTAGTTCTCGAGAAAACCAAAACCTGATCGAATTTCGGATCCTCCAAAAGGTGGATCAAAAGATCGGTCTTGTTGTTATTATCAACAAAATAAATACTTTGCTGGATCGTATCAGCTGTCGAAGAAACCGGAGCTACTTCAACTCTTACCGGATTGATCAAGATCTCAGAAGCCAACTTTGCGATTTCTTTCGGCATCGTTGCAGAGAAGAAAAGGTTTTGTCTTTTTGCTGGGATCAATTTCAGGATCTTCTTAACATCGTGAACAAATCCCATATCCAACATTCTATCCGCTTCATCCAGAACAAAAATTTCTAAGTGATGAAGTTTCACAATGCCTTGGGAAATAAAATCCAACAATCTTCCTGGCGTCGCGATCAAAATATCAACGCCTCTTTTAAGTTGCTGTTCTTGTGCGTGCTGTTTCACACCCCCGAAAACCACAAGTGATCTCAGTTTCAGATGTTTTCCGTAGTCTTGGAAGTTTTCTTCAATTTGGATTGCCAATTCACGCGTAGGCGTTAGAATCAATGCTTTGATCTGATTTCTGTGTGGTTCTTTGGCAGAAGAAAGATTTTGTAGAATAGGGATGGCAAATGCCGCTGTTTTTCCTGTTCCTGTCTGTGCGCTTCCCAAAAGGTCTCTGCCTTGCAGGATAGATGGGATCGCTTTTTCTTGTATTGGTGTAGGTTGTTCGTAACCTTGCGCTTTTAAGGCGTCTAATATTGGCTTGATCAAGCCTAATTCGTCAAAATTCAAATGGAATATTTTTTTAATTTAATAAAGTAAAAATTCCTCCGTATATTAGGAGGAATTAATATGTTGCAAAGGTAACTTATTTAAAATAAAGTCGAGATTAAGTCTTATTTAACTTTTACCCACTTTTGATTTTGCTTAATTTCATCGATCAACGTAGTCAGGTCGGTCAATGTTTTTGGTTTTTCACCAGCCGACATTGCGATATCTCTTTTGGTTCCGTCAGCAAAAGTAACTCTTAGATTTACTTTCGAAGCGTCCATGATTCTTTTGTCGATGTAACTCTCATTTAGTGTTTTGATGTTTGCGGCATCTGTCGCATCCACCAATTTCTTGTAATCTTCAGTACTCAAGTTCGCTTTGAAGGTGCCTTCTCTTGGTTTGTTCAAATCATCCTTGGATCCACCTTCGGAAAAGTTGAAATGTTCTGCTTCCAGGATTGCATTTCGATTGGAATCGATGGTGATCTTGTAGGTTGGACAGAATCCGAAACAAGGTCCAACTTGATATTCTATCGCAGAATATTTTGAAACTTGAGAAGTCGTGCAGGACATTAATCCTAAAATAAACAGTAAGCTGAATAAGTATTTCATCGTATTTTTTTGTGTTTAGACTTTCAATAATTGTTCCGAAAATTATCCGTGCAATTTTTTCCAGATAGCATCTTTCAATTCCTGAAGTCCTTCGCCAGTCACACCGGAGAAGAATAATGGTTGTCTGTTTTCTGGGAATTCTGCTGCGATCTCTCTTTTCAATTCATCATCCAAAAGATCAGCTTTCGAAACGGATAGAAGGAAATCTTTGTCCAAAAGTTCAGGATTGTATTCCTTAAGTTCGTTTTCCAAAATTTTAAATTCCTGGAAATGATCCTCAGAATCGGCCGGAATTAAAAATAATAGAATTGAGTTTCTTTCAATATGTCTTAGGAATCTGTGGCCAAGACCTTTCCCTTCCGCAGCACCTTCGATGATTCCAGGAATATCGGCCATGACGAAAGATTTGTAATTTCTCCATTCTACGATTCCAAGATTTGGTTTCAACGTGGTGAAAGCATAATCAGCGATCTTTGGTCTTGCTGCAGAAACGGATGAAAGAAGCGTAGATTTTCCAGCATTCGGGAATCCAACTAATCCAACATCAGCAAGCAATTTCAATTCGAAAGTCACAAAACCTTCCTGTCCATCCATTCCTGGTTGTGCAAATCTTGGTGTTTGGTTGGTAGAGGATTTGAAATGCTCATTTCCTTTTCCGCCCTTTCCACCTTCCATCAAGATGATCTCTTGCCCATCTTCCAGGATTTCGCCTACGATCTCACCTTCTTCATTCCTGGCAATCGTTCCCATTGGCACATCGATGTAAACATCCTCGCCGTAAGCACCTGTCAACTGGTTTTTTTGACCGTTGTGTCCACGTTCTGCTTTGATGTGACGCGTGTATCTCAATGGCAAAAGCGTCCATTCGTGAGCGTTTCCTCTCATGATCACGTGGCCACCGCGTCCGCCATCGCCACCATCCGGGCCACCTTTAGGAATATATTTTTCTCTACGAAGGTGAGCCGATCCAGCACCGCCGTGACCGCTTTTACAGTGGATTTTTACGTAATCTACGAAATTTGACATAATATTTTTATTAATGGAAGATGGAAGTCCGAAGATGGGAAAACTTCCCGCTTCCGACTTCCATCTTCCGGCTTATTTAATTTTTTCTACTTCAGCAAAAAGTTTTTCAGAGATCTCGGAGATGTCGCCAACGCCGATCACTTCTGCATATTTGCCTTGTTTTTTGTATAATTCTGCAACTTCTGCAGTTTTTGTATAATATTCTGTGATCCTATCTCGGATGATGTCCTCATTAGAATCGTCTGTTCTTCCGCTGGTTTCTCCTCTTTTTAGAAGTCTTTCCACCAAAACTGCATCATCTACAATTAATGAAAGACAAATGCTGATCTCCGAATTCAATTCTTCTTTCACGATGGTTTCCAAAGCTTCTGTCTGAACTGCAGTTCTAGGGAATCCGTCAAAAATAAATCCGTTGGTTTCTGTCGGTTTTCTCAACTCATCAATTAACATGTCAATTGTGACTTGATCGGGAACCAATTGTCCTTTATCGATGTATGATTTTGCTAATTTTCCGAGCTCTGTATCATTTTTCATATTAAATCGAAAAAGATCTCCGGTAGAAATTTGTTTCAGATTGAATTTCTCGATGAGATGCTGAGCCTGGGTTCCTTTTCCACTTCCTGGAGGGCCAAAGAGAACAATATTGATCATATTACTTTAATTTATTTAGATTTATTTCTTTCTATTTTTAGTAGAGATTAATGATTGATTCTACCTTCTTCCAATTGATATAGGTCTGGTAAATTTCTTCCCAACTCATCATAATCTAATCCGTAGCCTAATACAAATTTGTTTGGAATTTCTTTAGCAACATAATCCACGATGAAATCTTTTTTGAAAACATCTGGTTTTAAAAGTAAAGATGCCACTTTCAAAGACTTAGGACGTTGCGTGTTTTTGAAATATTCAAAGAGATTTTCTAATGTATTTCCAGTGTCAACAATGTCTTCCATAAGAATGATATGACGATCCATAACATCTTTTGTCAATTCCATTTTTTTGTAAACAATTCCTGTAGATTGCGTCCCAGAATAAGAACTTACTTGCAAAAAGGCAATTTCACATTTACCAGGATAATATTTTAAAAAATCTGAGAAAAACATGATGACACCATTCAGAACACCAATGAAAATTGGGGTTTCATCTTTGTAATCTTCGTAAACTTTTTCTGCTAATTCTTTAATAATTGCCTGAATTTCATCGTGTTTCAGGTATGGTACGAAACTTTTGTCGTGAACTTGTATAGACTCCATATGTATTTCAAAGTGCAAAAATAAGATTTTTAAACCAAACCTCCCATTTTCTTTTTTTAATCGCTTTTTACAATTCATAGAAAAGGGTAATACAATTTAATTATCTATATTTGCGTTACGTTTCTGAAAAAGAATAATTATGTTCAAATCGCTTTTCCACTGGAAAGTATTACTTAATATCGTATTGGCAATGGCGTTTTTCGCCGGTTTGGTTTGGCTTACATTCCGTTGGTTGGAGTATCATACCCACCACGGAGATGAAGTTCCTGTACCCAATGTGATGAATATGAAGGTGCACGATGCTATCAAGATCCTTGATGATTCCGGTTTGGAATATGAGGTCGATAGTTTCAAATATGACCCAAAATTCCGTCCTTTTCAGGTATTGGCAGTTTTCCCATCGCCTGGAGCAAGTGTGAAAAGCGGGAGAGCAATCGTTCTGAAGGTCAATCCTAGAACTTGGGCAAAAGTGGCCGTTCCGGACATTATTGACAGATATAAAGGTTTGGCATTTAATCAATTGACGCTTGTTGGATTAAAGGTTGGCGATACACTTTTCGAACCGAGTATCCAGAGAGATGCCGTTCTTAGAATTATTTTTAATGGATCAAGCATCAAACCTGGAACCCTGCTACCAAAGTTCTCCAGCGTCGATCTGGTCATTGGTTCTGGACCGTTGAGAAATGTTTCAGTTCCTAATGTGGTGGGAAGAACCGTTCAGGAAGCTAAGCAGATCATTGGAAAAGCATTGTTTGAGGTTGGGATCGTAGACCATGAAGATGGCGGAAAAGATGATTCTGATATTGTTTATTACCAAGATCCAAGTTTTGGTTCTCTTCGAGATCAAGGCATGCAGATCGATCTCTGGGCAAGTAAAAAGACGCCAGCCGAGATGCAAAGCAAAATACAGCAGTTGGATGACATGTACCGTCCGAAGATTGACACCACGTTGGCTCCAATTCAATACAATGAAGTGCCGCCACCAACGATTGAACAGAGACCGGCAGTTGTAAAACCGCCGGTTTCTAACACGCCATCAACTTCGGGAGCTGCGACGACAACGCCGAAACCAAAACCGACAACAACACAGCCTGCAAACACTGCAACACCTGTGAAACAAAGTACAACAACGCCATCATCTACAAAACCTGTAGAGAAACCAAAGCCAAAAAAGGTGGTGATTGAATAAATAAAAAATTAAAAGGCTTCGACATCTGTTGAAGCCTTTTTAGAATTAAAATATGCTAGACGAGACCGAAGATTTTCTGGAAGACGAATTAATTAATCAAGACATTTCTGCTGATGAAGAAAACAGCGGATTGTTTGAACACGTCAACATTACAGTGGATAAGAAACAAGAACCACTTAGGATAGACAAGTTTTTATTGATCTTCCGTCAGAATTCTTCAAGAAACAAAATTGCCCAAACGTGCAAAGCTGGAAACGTCATCGTGAACGGAAATCCTGTAAAACAAAATTACAGAGTTAAACCTGGTGACGAGATCAGCGTTCTATTGGCACATCCACCAAGAGAAAACACGATTATTCCGCAAGATATTCCGATCAATATTGTTTATGAGGATAATGATCTGGTGGTTGTGGACAAGGATCCAGGAATGGTTGTGCATCCAGGATTTGGGAATTGGGACGGCACATTGGTGAATGCTTTGGCTTATCACTTCTCAAAAGACCCAAATTATAACTCAGACCTCGATAGAGTGGGCTTGGTGCATAGGATTGATAAAGATACTTCAGGATTATTGGTGATTGCTAAAACAGAATATGCTTTGAGCTTTTTGGCAAAACAGTTTTTTGATAGAACTACCAAACGCCTCTATTGGGCATTTGTCTGGGGCAATGTGAAAGATGATACAGGAACTGTAACTGGACACATCGGCAGACATCCAAAAAACCGAATGCAGATGTACACCTATGATGATGGCAGCCACGGCAAACACGCGGTAACCCATTACAAGGTTTTAGAACGATTCCGCTACATGACCTGGATAGAATGCAAATTGGAGACAGGAAGGACGCACCAGATCCGGGCGCATCTCAAACATATCGGGCATACTTTATTCAATGATGCCAGATACGAAGGCAATATTGCAATGAGAGGTGTTGATCTGCCGAAGTACAGAAAATTTGTACAAAATGTTTTTGAGGTCTTACCAAGACACGCTCTGCATGCGCACACATTGGGATTTATCCATCCTACGACAAAAGAGGAAATGTTTTTTGAAAGCCCGATGCCAAAGGATATGCAGGAAGCTTCCGAACGTTGGAGAAAATATCTCGATAATAACTAGAGTTTTATATCTTTGCATTGTGAACAGAAATTACATGCTAAATAAAATATTTTTACTACTACTTGCAGTTTGCTCCATGGGATTAAAATCTCAGGAAACATTGCCTTTTTATCAGCAATATCTTGTTGATGGTGATTTTCTGTTCAATCCCGCATTGTTGGGAAAGACAGATGACGTGGTTCTGAATCTCAATTATCAAAAGCAATTTTCACAGCTGAGTGAATCGCCAAACGTCCAATCCATAGGTTTGCATGCTAATGTATTCGACAGGGTAGGTGCAGGGATCTCATTTTTCAGAGATCAGAATGGTCCCATTTCATCGAATGGATTGACCTTGGGTGCATCATACTTCATTCCATTGAGCGATGAGGAAGACCGTCAAGACCAGTTCTCTTTCGGTGTTGGCACTAGTCTTTATAACATGAACATCGATTACGGCAAGATCAACGCGGCACAACAAGGCGATCAACTTTTAGGTGAGAATACCAACGATATTTTTATAGCTTATGCCAATTTAGGAGCTGCTGTGAAATTCAAAAAGTTCTTCGCCGGATTATCGGTGACAGATATTCCGATCAGCAATGATCTTCCAATTGTCAACGGAATAGAGCCGTCTCCGACAAAATTTTATCTGAACGCAGGCTACGATTGGCACTTCACAGATGGTATCTTTCTAACGCCGTCATTGATGATGAATCTTAATACCAATTCTTCAAGGATATTCGATTATAACTTGATGGCAACCGCATTTGGTGAGAAGAACAATATTTCCGCTGGAATCAGTTTCCGTAGTGCCAAAAGCGCCGTTGGAAGCCAGAATCTGGGATTATCACCTATCATCAGAGGTCGCGTAGGAAGCTTTACATTTGGTGGTGTTTACAACTTTGGCGTGTCAGAATTGACTGAGAATTTTGGAAACAGCTTTATGTTGTCCATCGGTTTCAATATCGAGAATTTCATCAATGCGCGAGGTTACCGATACAGATAATTAATTTAATTTAAATAAATTTGAGCTCTGAATTTTTCAGGGCTTTTTTAATGATATATCTTCATATTCCTTTCTGCAAGCAAAAATGCAGTTACTGTAATTTTCATTTTTCGACTTCGTTTAGTTTGAAAGATGAAATGCTTCTGGCCATCAAAAAAGAAATAGGATTAAGACATCACGAGCTCGAAAATAAAACCATCAAATCGCTTTATTTCGGTGGAGGAACGCCTTCAGTTCTCAGTGTTGATGAAATAAAATCTTTAATAGACGAATTTCAAAAATATTTCAATTTTGATGAGAATATTGAAATCACTTTGGAATCCAATCCAGACGACCTCAATAAAAATTTCCTGAAAGAATTATCCCAAACAGAAATTAATCGATTGTCCATCGGAACACAAAGTTTTTTTGATGAAGATTTGAAATTGATGAATCGCGCGCACAACGCTTCCGAAGCAGAAAGTTCCATCAAGCGCGCTCAGGATTTTGGACTGGAAAACATCAGCATCGATTTGATTTACGGTTCACCCACTTCAAACTTCGAAATCTGGAAAGACAATCTCAACAAAACCATTGAATTACAAGTCCCACACGTTTCTTCTTACGCATTAACTGTCGAACCAAAAACAGCTTTGGAAAAATGGATTGAAAACGGAAAAGTCAATTCCCCCGAAGAAGCCGAACAGAACCAAGAGTTTTATTATATGTCTGATTTTCTGAAAGATAATGGGTTCGACCACTACGAGATTTCGAATTTCGGAAAGCCAGGTTTTCATTCCAAACATAATTCGGCTTATTGGAAATCTGAACCTTATCTAGGAATTGGTCCATCCGCACATTCTTACAACGGTAATCTCGAAAGAAGTTGGAATGTATCCAACAATCCACTTTACATCAAGAATATCAATCAAAATATCATCCCGAAAGAAACCGAAATCCTATCAGAGAAAGACCGTTTCAACGAAATGATGATGATTGGTTTAAGAACAATCTGGGGCGTGGATTTGAATAAAATTAATCAAAATTTTTCCTCAGAAATAATCGATTATCTTCACAAAGAAATCAATCCAAAACTAGAATCCGGAATTCTGAAAATCGAAAATAATCATCTTCTCATTCCCGAAAAACATTGGTTCTTAGCAGACGGAATTGCTTCTGATTTGTTTATAGTTTAAAAGATATTTTGAGATAGAAATCTAAAATCTATTCACTATTTTTGCAAAAACATTTTTTCATTTTGAAAAAGAAAAAAGCCGACTACACCCATCTTTCAGCCAATCAGCCCATCGGAATTTTTGATTCCGGCGTTGGGGGCTTGACGGTTGCAAAGGAAATTAAACGACTGTTGCCAAACGAAGATTTGATTTATTTTGGCGACACAAAACATCTTCCTTACGGCGAAAAATCCCGTGAAGCGATTGTCGGATATTCAACCAAAATCACACAGTTTCTATTGGAGAAAAACTGCAAAGCCATCGTCATTGCCTGTAATTCTGCGACGGCAAATGCCTTGAAGGAAGTTCAGGATTTGGTGGAGGAGAAAGTTCCCGTGATTGATGTGATTAATCCTGTGGCGGAAAAAGTGTCGTACGAAATTCACAACAACGTTGGCGTCATTGCGACCAAAGCAACCGTGAATTCAGGACTTTATAAAAAATCAATCCGTAAACATAACAAGTTCATCAAGGTTGATGAGTTGGCAACGCCACTTTTGGTTCCGGCCATCGAAGAAGGTTTTAAAAATCATCCGATTACGCACTCAATTATTTATAATTATTTGAGTAATAGTAAATTAAAAAATATTGAAACTTTGATTCTCGGCTGTACACATTATCCACTTTTGATAGACGAAATCAAGCAATATTACGGAAACCGCGTTCGTGTCATCGATTCTCCAAATATCGTTGCCAACCAATTGAAAATGATTTTGGACAAGCATAATCTTCTCAACGAGGAAAATCACAAGCCAACGTATCAATTTTTCTTATCTGATATTACCAAAAATTTCGAAAAAATCTCAAAGAAATTCTTCGGAAAATCAATTGATTTGGAGCATAAAGTTCTTTAATCAAGATTTTTACCACATAGACACATAGTTTTTTTATTTGATAAAATTTGAGAAAAAATAGTCGAATTACTATTTTTTCTTTTTTTTCAGTATTAACACAATTTTCTATGTGCCTATGTGGTTAACCCAATTAGAAATTCTCATTTCGGAATATCTCTTTGATTTTGTCTATCTCGTTTTGAACATTATTTTTCACACGTTCGCCAAAATAAAGAGTGTTCTCAATTTTGTTATTTCCTTCCCAAGCAATTTCGATTCCGCCACTGGCAATCTCTTTTTTACAGAGGAAATCGGGGACGATTGAGAATCCGGAATTTCTACTTAAACAGCGAACAATCGAACAAATATTGGGAACAATATAATTTGGTTTGAAGTCGGGATGACGATTGAAATTGGCTTTCCAAAAGTTGTTCAAATGTTCCATATCCGCCGCTGTGCTGTACCAGATTTGCTGTTTCAACCAAGCTTCTGCTTCTTCGATTTTATTTTTCTTAATCAGATTTTTGAATTCCGAAGTGTCCGTTGCGGTTCCATTAATCAAAACGATTTTTTCTTTGGAGAATGAATCGAAATTCAGGTTTTTCAAATTTGCTTTTCGTGGCGTAATTATCAAATCCAACAAGCCATTATCCAAATCCGAAAACATCTGTTCATACAACCCAAAACGAATAATGACATTAAAATCAAAATTAGGAATATGCTTTTCCAAAGTGAATTGAAAGGTCTCAAAACACATTCCGATGCTTACGGTTGAACGTTCCGTTTTTGTCGTTTTATGGAAAGTTTGTTCAGCAGTTTCCAGTTTCAAAAGTGGTTCCAGCGTGAAGTTGTAAAGGATCTTTGCTTTCTCTGTCGGAATCAATTTTTTAGAAATTCTTTCGAACAACGTATAACCAACATAAGCTTCCAACGAGCCAATGTGAAGACTTACGCCGGGCTGTGAAATGTACAATTCCTTCGCCGCTTTCGTGAAAGATTGGGTTTCGTAAACACTTTTAAAAGTTCTGAGCCATTCTAGATTTATCATTTTGTCATCATAATTATAATGCAAATGTATGATTTAAATTATTTTTATAATTCGTTTTTCTATCGGAAATTTGCAGTATCAATAATTTAAATAATCAATTAATGAAAAATATATTTGTAATCAACGGCGGACAGACCTTTGCGCATTCTGGCGGAAGCTTCAACAAAACCATTACCAACTGGACAAAAGAAGTTCTTGAAAACGAGAATTTTGAAATCAGAATCACAAACGTCAATGATGAATTTGATGCAGTTCAGGAAGCTGAGAATTTCAAATGGGCGGATATTGTGGTTTATCATTTTCCAGTTTGGTGGTTTCAGGTTCCGAATCGTTTGAAACTTTATATCGACGAAGTTTTCACAGCTGGTCACAACAACGGACTTTACAAAAGTGACGGCCGTTCCAGAGTGAATCCCGCCATCAATTACGGAACTGGCGGTTTGATGCACGGCAAACATTATTTCGTTACGACAAGTTGGAATGCACCCGAAACGGCTTTCACTTTGGAAGGCGAATTTTTCAACCAACATTCGGTAGATGAAGGCGTTTTATTCGGTTTTCACAGGATGAATGCGTTCACCGGAATGAAACATTTGGGAAGTTTCCATTTCCACGATATGGAAAAATCGGCAACTCAGGAACGTATTGATAATTACGAAGTTGAGTACAAGAATTATCTCAAAAATACTTTGGAAACTGAGAATCTAAAAGTGTTGAATTAATTAAATATAATCAAAAATGTCAATCTATTTAACAGCGATTTTAAAATCGAAAACAGATAAAATTCAGGATTTGAAATCCATCCTTGATAATATGGTTCTGAATACCAGAAAAGAAGAAGCCTGCGAAAAGTACGAATTACAGCAAGGTTTGGAGGACGAAACAGTTTTCATCTTTCACGAAATTTGGAAAAGCAAAGAAGGTTTGGATGCTCATAATCAACAATCTTACATCAAAGAATTTGCGGAAAAAGCACCTGAATTATTAGAAGAACCTGCGAAGATTTATCTTGCAAAATCAGTTTAATGAAAAACGCCTCGAAATTGCTCGAGGCGTTTTTTATAGGCTGATAATTTTATTAATATTAACATCTTCCAAAAACTGATTGTCGTGAGAAACTACAATCAAAGTTCCTTCATAATCATTGATGGCCGATGTCAAAATTTCAATATTCTGAATATCGAGATTGTTCGTCGGCTCATCCAAAATTATCATATCTGGAGAAAGATTTTGAATCGAAAGACAGCAGAGTAGAAGCTTTAGTTTTTCGCCACCGCTGAGGAATTCACACTTTTTGTCCCAATCATTTTTGAAAAAAAGAAATCGGGCTAAAATCGTTTTGACCTCGTGTTCTTCAAGGTTTGTAAGGTTGAATTTCTGCGCTTGTTGTTCCACCGAAAGTTCATTTTCAATCACAGAATATTCTTGGTCGATGTATACGGTTTTCTTTTCGGCTAAATAAAGATTTCCAGAAGTTGGCTTGGTTTCGCCCAAAATCATCTTTATCAAAGTCGTTTTTCCGGAACCATTGTCGCCTTTTATCGCAATTCTTTCTCCGCTTATGATTTGAAAATCCAAGTTGTTTTCCCAAAGATTTTCTTGGTTATATGAGAAATTAATTTCCTCAGCTTTCGCCAGAATTTTTCCTTTGTGAAGCTGAGAATTATCAAAATTAATTTTCATTTTATCAATGCCAGAAAGGTTTCCCTTAAGGTCGTGAAGGTTTTCTCTGATGTTTTCGATTTTATCTTGATGAATCGATTTCAACTTTGAAGTGCTGTTTTCGGCTTTGTTGCGGAGCGTGTTCATCATAATTCTGGAAACGCCAGATTTCTCTTGTTTGCCTTTTCCGCGAGCGTCCAGTTTGTTTTGTCTTTCAATCGTTTCGCGCTCTTTTTCTTTGGCTTTTTTCAGTTCCTTTTCTCGGTTTTGAATGTTCTGCTCGAGTGCGTTATTTTCGATTTTTTTCTGTTCAGAATAGAAATCATAATTGCCACCATAAACCGAAATTCCATTTTTTGTAAGTTCACAGGTTTTATCCAGAAGATTGAGCAAAACTCTGTCGTGGCTCACAATCAGCAGACTTTTTGAAGTTGATTGGATGAAATCATAAAGTAATTTTCTGTTCGTAAAATCCAGATGATTCGTCGGTTCATCCATCAAAATCAAATCTGGCTGATGAATCATCATTCCGGCGAGAAAAAGTTTGGTTTTTTGTCCGCCACTTAGGCTTTCCAATTTCAGATTTAATTCAAAATCGGGAAGATTCCAATATTCAAAAGCTTCTTTGATTCTTTCCTCAATGGTCCAATCGTCGTTCAGAATTTCCATATTTTCTTCGGTGACAGAACCATCCAAAATTTCCTTTAAAGCCATTAGTTTTTTATCGATTCCCAAAGCTTCCGAAATACTCAAATCATTGAACTGACCGAAGATTTGAGGTATGTAATAAACATTGGAATCCGATTTTACGAATCCAGTTTTTGGTTGTAATTGTCCAGCAATTATTTTGAGCAAAGTCGATTTTCCGGAACCGTTATTTCCGATTAAGGCTAATTTTTCCTGTGAATGAAGTGTAAGATTGATGTTTGAAAAAAGAACATCTTTATTGGGAAGTTGATAGGATAAATCCTGTAAGATTAGCATAATTTCTTTTTTAGAATTGAACAATAGCAGACAAGTTTGCCTGCGGAAGATTGCCTGAAAAGAAATTAAATTTTACATTTTAATCTTGAGAATAATTATTGGTGCAAAGTTAGAAATTATTTTTAAAGTCCGAATTTCTTAATTACGGTATTGATTTTCTGCTTCCATTCTGTCGGTTTTCCAGCGTATCCAGCAGAAGCAATCGCATTCAGCCATTCGGAATAATCCAGATTTCCTTTCATTTTTTGATAATACTTTTTTCGGGAAATCATCTCGCAAAACGCACGGAAAGATTCCTTGGAACTCTCAAAACTCTTGAATCTGGAACTGTTCACCGTGTTTTTCCCAACCATTCCAAAATGATTGTTCAAAGTCTGAGCGTGTTTGCTATTTCCACCGCCAGTTTCCACATAGGCGATGGAAAGAATGATGGCCGACGGAATCCCAAATTCCTTGGAAAGTTCCGTCGCTAGCGGTTTGTGTTGGTTGATGTAAGAATTCTGTGCAGAGATTTTTAAGCTGAAAAATAAAATCATTAAGCTCAAAAATTTGATATTGAAATTCCTAATATTCACTTCAAATTTTATTCAGAAACGGGTTGAGCCTCGAAGAAAGAGAAGTTGATATTCCCATATTTTCTGGTGTCCTTCAAGTTCGGATGCGGATATTTTTGTCTGCTTTGATGTTCCAAAATGAAGAGTCCGTTTGGTTTCAATAGCTCATTAGACAAGACCAAATCAATCAGTTCATTATATTTTTTTTCGTCTGTTTCGAAAGGCGCATCAGCGAAAATAATATCGTATTTTTTCTCGTGGTTTTTCTTTCTTTTCAGCCAATCGAAAACATCAAAACGTTGTGTGTTCACCTGCAATCCCATTCCCAATTCCTGTGCGGTTGAATTGATGAATCCAGCGTGTTTTGGGTTCAATTCGATGGAAGTGATATCTTGGCAATCTCTGGAAGCAAATTCCAAAGTGATGGAACCAATTCCCGCAAAAAGGTCCAAAACGGAGCAGAATTCCAAGTCAAAACGATGTTCAAGAATGCTGAAGAGCGCTTCCTTTGCAAAGTCTGTGGTTGGTCTTACTTCGAAGTTTTTTGGAGCTGCAATTTTCTTCGCTTTCCATTTTCCGGATATGATTCGATACATAATTGATAGTTGATAAATGATATTCTCTAATTTCTTAGAGTTAAAATTATTTTCTAGCTGATTTCACATATTCAGCAGATTTTTTATTGAATCTGCGAAATTTGCATAATCTGCGAGAGATTTAAACAATAAAAAGTCTTTAACTCAAAACGAAGTTCTTCTTGTGCAAATTATCGAAAACGATTTTCAAATTCGGCACAAATTTCTGCATTTCAGAGATAAAGGTTTCATTTTCCGTGGTTTCTCCGTAGATGTAGAAGTAAGTTTCCGTAATTCCAAAATCAATTTTACTCAAGGTAAACATTATGAAATATAGAAAATCAACCTCCGAAGTCGCATCCAGATTATTATAAAGCACCACTTTTTTATTCTCGATGGCAAAAAATTCCGCCTGCTGATGATACAGATTCACGTGGATTTCCTTTCGATTTTTCACGTTTAATGAGTTAAGAAATTTTTCACCAGAAAAATTAAAATGAACCGGAACTTCCAACGCCTTGATTTTCTGATAGTAATCCTTTGGAAAACTGTAGTAAAACTGAACGCCGAATTTTTTGTTCACAGACAACATCAATTCCTCAGAATCCTTTTTCACGTCCGCATTGTAAGCAATCAGGTCGTAGCCCAAATCGTGCTGGTCAAAACCTTCTTCCACCACAGAAAAATGGTTGATAGCCGAGACCACGGAGATTTCAGAAAACTTTTCCGAAGCCAAAACTTCATCCAGTTTTTCTGTCACCAAATTCGCCGGTGTTTCCTCATCCTTCAGCCAGATTTTCTCTTCCAAAACCTTTTTGGATTTAGAAATCTGCCATTGCAAGCCATCTTTCGTAAAAAGCAAGGATAATTTCCTCATATTTTAAAGTCAATAAAATTAATTTTTTGGGCAGCTATTTGACTTGATGTCGAAAGCTATTTACCAATAATTTTTGTGGCAGCTTTTCCGCCTTCCACTCCCGCTATTTTTTGCCTTTGCTTTTCCAGCCACAAAAAAATGAGCTCCGTTCAAGTCGGGCTGCGCTTCGCAGAGTTGAACCATTCAATGCATAATCCCATTTTGTCAATCCTACAAAATGACAAAACTAAGTTTTCAATTTAAAACGAATTCTGAAGTCTATTGTCTATTCGTCTTTAATCTCAAAATCTCCCTTGCGATTTGCAAAGTTAAAAAATTAAAACTTTAGGATTTCAAACTCTGTCCATTCTTACAGAATTGGTTATCTTCGCAAGATAATTCGATTTATTCTCAGAATGCAAAAAATATCATTTTTCTTTTTAATATTCGCCATTCAGCTTGGATTTTCACAGCAAAACATCAAGTTCGAAGATTCAGATTTTGCCACTCTACTTGCCAAAGCCAAAACCGAAAAGAAACTCATCTTTCTCGATGCTTATGCGGCTTGGTGTGGACCTTGTAAACTGATGGAACGCAACGTTTTCACCGATGCAAATGTAGCAGATTATTACAACAAAAATTTCATCAACGCCCATTTTGATATGGAAAAAGGCGAAGGTGTTGCTCTTGCTGCAAAATATGGCATCAGAAGTTACCCGACTTTGCTTTTCCTGAATGGAGAAGGCGAAATCGTTGGAAAAGAATTGGGATATCTCAAAACCGAAGAATTCCTGGCTTTAGGAAAGAAAAACAACAAGCCTGAATTGGTCAATACCAATCTGAAAGACGAATTTCAGAAAGGAAAATTGGACCAGCCAGCATTGTTGAATTTCATCAGTCTTTATGCCAGTAAAGACCCAATCATAGCTAAGCAAGCCTCAGAGAAATATTTTGCCAACAAAAAAGACAAGACTTTCACAGGCGAAGAAATCAACGCTCTTCTGAATTTCACACAATCTGTTGATGACGCTAATTACAAAGTTTTTACGGCAAATAAATCTGCAATCGTAGAATTATTAACCGAAAAAAATTACACGCAGTTCGATAATTATTTGAAATTAATGAAAATCGTAACGTCTGCAACCGATGATAAAACTAAAACCATCGACGACGCGAAAGTTCTGAAAGAAGGCGAAGGTTTGCTTCCAAAAGAAGACCTTGCCAAAAGCCTGAACATCTATAAATTGAATTACTACATTACTCACGAAAACTTTCCAGCTTACGAAAAAACCGCTTTGGAATATTACAAGAATCCGGATGAGTTCAACAATTCAGAATTGTTGGCAGCAGCAAGTGTTTTCGCAGACAAAGTCTCCACAAAAACATCGTTGCAAAGCGCTGCAAGATGGGCAGAAAAAGTCGTGATGTCATCGGAGAATTATGATTCTACCAGCATCCTGGCAACTTTGTACGATAAATTAGGAAAAAAAGACGAAGCAAAAATGTTCGCAGGAATGGCAGCCAATTTCGCAAAAGAAGAAAACAAAGATGCCACAAAAATGAACGAAATCCTGAATAAGAAATAACAATGAAGAAAGTATTATCAATCACATTATTCTGTCTATCCATCTTTAGCTTTTCACAAAAGAAAGAAACCTATATCAAAGCTAACGCCTTATTTCTTCCAGTAGGAATGATAAATGTAGGCGTAGAACACGGTTTTACAGAACATATCACGGGACAAGCAGATATTTTTGTTTCACCGTGGAAATCGTTTGGCGGACATAGAGCTGAGTTTGGAATAGGAACCGTTGAAGGTAGATATTATTTTGATCAAGCCTTCAAACATTTTTATGTAGGAGCAAGTATTGGTTTTGGGGTTTTCAATGTTCAAAAATGGAATTATTGGAAAAATGATCTTTATGTGACCAAAGAAGGTGAGGTTCTTCCGTACAGAAAGAATCAACTTTATCAGAAAGGATTTTCTTACATGATCGGTGCTACTGCAGGTTATCAGTTTCAATTGGGTGAGCGTTGGAACATGGATATATTTTTGGGAATAGGGAACCAACAAGGTTTTTACAAAGGCTACGTAGAAGGTCTTCCGGAAACTCAGGAAAACAGATATGATCGTGTGGAAAACTGGGACAAGAGTGGAGAGATCATCCCTTTCAAAGGTGGTGTCATGATATCTTATAAATTGTAAAGATGAACACAAAAATCAAATATTTGCTGATCGGCATTATCACATTTGTCATCATCTTTCTAATGAACTACATCGGAAATGATGCACCAGATAAATTATCAAGAGCATTGTTAACAGCTTCTGCAGCCGTAATTGGCTTAGGAGTTGGAATGTGGATCTACAGCAAAAGAGATCAGAACGACGAACGTAATCATTTTGATTAAAGATCAAATTCAAAAGCTTTATGCAAATCGATTTAATACAAGGGAAAAAAATATACTTTGCTTCCGATCAACACTTTGGTGTACCTAATCTAAAAGAAAGCAGAATTCGGGAGGAGAAGTTCATCCGTTGGCTGGATTCCATTAAGAAAGATGCACAGGTTCTCTTCTTGATGGGTGATCTTTTCGATTTCTGGCACGAATGGAAATACGTCGTTCCAAAAGGTTACATCCGAGTTTTAGGAAAAATTGCTGAGCTGAAAGATTCTGGTATTGACATCTATTTTTTCGTTGGAAATCACGATCTCTGGATGAAGAATTACTTTGAAGAAGAATTGGGAATTCCAGTCTACTTCGATAAAAGATATTACAAGATCAACAACAAAAATTTCCTTCTCGCACACGGCGACGGACTTGGACCTGGCGACAAAGGCTACAAAAGAATGAAAAAAGTGTTCACCAATCCTTTAGCGCAATGGGCTTTCCGATGGTTGCATCCAGACATTGCGATGAGAATTGCCAACTACATGTCTCAGAAAAACAAATTGATCTCTGGAGAAGAAGACAAAGCATTTCTTGGTGAAGACAAAGAATTTCTCATCCAATATTCCAAAGAAAAACTGAAGACCGAGAATCTGGATTATTTCGTTTTCGGACATCGCCATTTGCCATTGATCTTCGATCTGGAAAAAGGCGCAAAATATATCAACCTTGGCGACTGGATCGTCTATTTCACGTACGGTGTATTTGATGGCGTATCTTTTGAAGTGAAGACTTTCGAAGGTTAAATTTTCAAAATTGACTTAATTGATGCAGCAGAATATTTTCAACATACAAACAGAATCAGATTTCCAGGCAGCTTGTTTGGAAACTTTTCGTTATCAATATGACCATGTGGAGGTTTACAGAAAATTTGTCGATTATTTGAACATCGATCTCTCATTGATCAAAGAAGTAGAGGACATTCCTTTTCTTCCCATCGAGATGTTCAAAAACCATTTGGTGCTCAACAAAAACTCGAAGGCAGAACATTATTTTCAAAGTTCCGGAACCACTCAGATGAACCGTTCCAAGCATTACATCGCCGATTTTTCACTTTACGAAGAGAGCATCTACAAAAGTTTTGAAGAGTTCATTGGAAAACCAGAAGATTATATTTTCCTTGGGCTTCTTCCAAATTATTCAGAAAACACGCATTCGTCATTGATTTATATGGTCGATTTTCTGATGAAAAAATCAGACAAACCAGAGAACGGATATTTCCTCTACAACCATCAGGAATTATTCGATTTGATGCAAACGTTGACCGACAAAAAAGTTATCCTCTTCGGCGTTTCGTTTGCCCTACTGGATTTTTTAGATTTCTGCGACTCCAACGCTCAAACCCTCAAACTCTCCAACTTTCTCACGGTGATAGAAACCGGCGGAATGAAAGGCAGAAAAGAGGAAATGACCAAAGATGAATTGCTGAAGATCTTCCAACAAGGCTTCAAAACCGACAAGATCTACTCAGAATATTCGATGACAGAACTGCTTTCCCAAGCTTATTCTCTGGGTGAAAATATTTATAAAAGTCCAAATTGGATGCGTATTCTCATCAGAAATACGGAAGACCCATTTTCCTACGTTGAAGAAGGTAGGACTGGCGCGATCAACATCATCGATCTGGCAAATAGGAATTCCTGCGCCTTCATCGCCACACAAGATCTGGGCAGGCGCGAGAACGGCACTTTTCAGGTTTTGGGCAGGATAGACCATTCCGATATTCGTGGCTGCAGCCTTTTGGTCTCGTAAATATTCCGATTTTAAACTTAGAAAAATGAAAATTATGGCAGCTTTATCCGTCTTCCGTTCCCAATCTTTTTTTGCCAAAGCTTTTCCCCTTGCAAAAAAAAGGATTTCCACTCAAGCCGGGCTGCGGGCTTTCCCTTTCAAAACACATTTGTCCTTCAATTCACGTTCTCTCTGCATATTTTTTTTATTATGCTTTTCATTTTTCAAATCACAAAAATGTTATGACCTGAAGCAAGTTCTCAAAGTTGAACCCACACCTTTGTACAGAGCTCATCTGTTAGCTTCACAGAATTTTGGAGTGGATATTTTAGAAAATGCTAAATCTGTAGACCGCTATATTGCGAAAGGAAAATTCGTGAAGGTCAAGAAGAAATCCAGAGGCTACCGTTTGCAAACCTTGGAATATAGCCGACCGTATTTGGTCAAAAAAGCAAGAACGACCTTGGAAAATATGGCGGGCAAATTCGCTACAGAGACCAAAAGTTTCTTCGTGGTTTCCTCTGTCACCAGAACTTTGGAAGACCAATGCAGACTGAGAAAAGTCAATTCCAATGCCTCTTTGGGGATCAGTTCGCACAACTATGGAAATTCTTTTGATATTTCCTATGTCCGTTTTGATCACAAGTTGAAGGTCAATACAAAACTGGAAAAAGAATTGGAAAAAGTCCTGGAATCGTATAAAAATCTCGGGCGCATCTTTTACATCAAGGAAAAACAACAAAGCTGTTACCACGTGACAGTTCGTAGATATTAGATCAAAATAATGATGTTGAAAATAGAAGAACTCGTTCACAGCTTTATCAATGCCAATTGCGATTTTGATAAGGAAATTGTGCTGACCAATTTTTTCCACTCCGATTGGGAAGCGGATATTTTGTCCATCAGCACCGAAGGTTTCAGTCACGAAATTGAAATCAAACTATCAAAATCAGATTTCAAAAACGATTTCAAAAAAAAATATACCAACCAAAGAACTGGCGAAAAATTCCTGAAACACGACAAGATCGGTTGCGGCGACTACATCTGCAATTCGTTCAGTTTTCTTCTACCAATGGGAATGGTCGACCACAAAATGATTCCGGACCACTGCGGCATCATCGAATTTTACCACGATGAGGACAATTGGGAAACCACATTTTATAAGATCCGTGGACCGAAAACAATTCATCCGGATTCGTACTGGAAACTTTGCGACAAAGATCAATTTATGAGAAACCTCGCCCGCAGTTTGCTCTTCAAAAAATTCGAGTTGAAAGGGAAAAAAGAGGAGTTGATCTTCAAAAATTTCTTCGAAGCAAAAAGTAAAAAATAAATCCTGCCAAGAGACTTGACAGGATTTTTAATTTATGAATGAAAATTATTTATGCTAATTCTTTTTTCTCAATCAAAAGATTATAGACGAATGCTGCAAAAACGCCACCTAAAACCGGCGCCGCAACGAAAAGCCAGATTTGAGAAAGTGCTGCACCTTGCGCAAAGATCGCAGGACCAATACTTCTCGCCGGATTTACAGATACACCTGTGATCTTGATCCCAACAATGTGAATCAGAACCAATGAAAGTCCAATGGCCAAACCTGCGAAACCACCGTGGATATTCTTGGTAGAAGTCGATCCAAGGATCACCAACAAAAAGATAAAAGTGAAAACAAATTCAGCCACAAAAGCTGCCAAAGTGTTGTATTCGGCTAGATAACCTGTTCCCCAGCCATTGGATCCCAAAGCCCAAGGTCCCATTTCAGCACCTGGATGATTGGTGAATATAACATAGAGAATCCCAGCACCAATGATTGCACCAACGATTTGAGCGGCGATGTAATAAGCTGCTTCTGCCATTTTCATTCTGCCTGCTGCTACCATAGCGATAGAAATGGCAGGATTGATGTGACAGCCAGAAATGTGACCAATAGCATAAGCCATAGCGACCACACTGAGTCCGAATGCAAAAGAAATTCCTAGAAGGCCAACGCCTGTCGTTCCGTCAGCTCCTGCAATCACCGCACTTCCGCAGCCCATCAATACAAGAACCATGGTGCCGATCATTTCGGCAACAAATTTTGAAGTTGTAGATACCATTTGTAATGTTTTTTGTTTTTTATTGTCGCAAATGTAATAATTTTTTCATTCAATTGTTAAATGTTTCTTAAATACGGACAAAATTTCTGATTAAGTATACGATTTTAGTATGGTTTATTTTTTGAATTAAACAGTTGTATAACTTTCATATTATGTCAATCAAATATTCAATTCTAGACCTTGCGACGATTGTCAAAGGTGACGATATCAATAAAACATTTCAAAAATCTGTGAAATCTGCTCAACACGCTGAGAAGTTGAGCTTCACGAGATATTGGTTCTCAGAACATCATAATTTTCCTAATGTGGCGAGTGCGGCAACTTCTATCTTGATTGGACATGTTGCTGGGCAGACGCAAACTCTAAGAGTTGGTTCCGGTGGGATCATGCTTCCTAATCATTCCACACTATCAGTAGCAGAGCAGTTTGGGACGTTGGACGGATTGTATCCTGGCAGGATCGATCTTGGCTTGGGAAGAGCGCCAGGAACCGATGGACTTACAGCGAGTGCGCTGAGAGGAAATAATTTCAGCCCAAATTACAATTTTGAATTCCATATCAAAGAACTTCAAAAATATATGTCGAAGGAAAACTCTGAAGCTAAAGTAAGAGCAATTCCTGGAGAAGGTGCAGATGTTCCGTTTTACATCTTAGGAAGCTCGACTGATTCTGCTTTTTTGGCAGCGAAGCTTGGATTGCCTTATGCATTTGCAGCCCATTTTGCACCGTCGCAGTTGGAGGTGGCTTTGGAAATCTACAGAGAACATTTTCAGCCTTCCGAGTTTTTGGATGAGCCTTACGTGATGATTTGTATTAATATTATCGCAGCAGATTCTGTGGATGAAGCGCACTATCTTTCGACTTCGCATTTTCAGGTTTTTGTTAATATTTTGACGGATCAGAGACAACCACTGTTACCGCCAGATGAGACAGATCTAGCAAATATGGGCGATGATGTGGCGTTGCATCTCAACAGAATGGCTGCAAAAACATTTGTCGGTGACAAGGAAACACTGAAAGAAAAACTTTCGAAGTTTGCGAAAGATTATCGACCAAATGAGATTATCGTTTCAGGAAATATTTATGATTTCGATAAAAAACAAAGATCTTACGAGATTGCTTCCGAGGTCATTAAATCGTTATAAAAGAAAAGCACAAACTTAAGTTTGTGCTTTCTTTTTTTTATTTCAAAACATCGAATTCTATGGTACTTCCACTGGAAACTTTGATATCGGCTTTTTCGTAATCATCCTTTGTTGCCTTGTAAGGATTTTCTAAAAACTTCTGAGGATTGATAGCCATCAAAGGAAACCAGGTACTTTGAACTTGGATTTGAATCCTGTGTCCTTTCTTAAAGGTATGGAAAACATCCTGCAGTTTGACATCAACGTTCGTTACCTTGCTTGGTGTCAATGCTTCCGGTTTTTCAAAACTGTTGCGGAATCTTGCCGGCATGATCTCACTTCTTATCATTTGGTGGTAATTGGCGTAAACGACAGTTGGTTTATCCGGATTCGATTTCTCGTCTGATGGATAGACATCGATTAATTTCACGATAAAATCTGCATCGGTGGAAGAAGAGATGATCTTTAGTTTGGTCAGGATTTCTCCAGCCAAAGACAGGTCGTTTTCAAGAACATCAGTTGTATAAGTAAGAACATCTGGTCTATAGCTTGCAAAACGCTGATCTTCGCTCATGTAATTCTTTGGTGTAAAACCATTCATGTCCTTGTAATTTTCACTGCTCAAAACTGGTTTGTTTGGGTCAGAGATGTAAGATGCAAAGGTTTTCGGATTTTCTCCTGTAGAAGAAAGTGTACCAGAACTATTCAAGTGAAAACTTTGCTTTGAAGTTTCTTTTGGTGGCCAGTTTTCAAATTGTTTCCACTCTTTTTTCCCGGTGTCAAACATGTAAGCTTCTGGAAGTTTTGCTGCTGTTTTAGAATCTTCTTTCAAATAATGATGGAAGAAAGGCTGCTCAATATTTTTCTGATAGAAAGTGGCAATGCTGTCTCCGAAATAGATATCATTATGAAAATGCTTTCCGCTATCATAATTCCAGCCGCCGTGAGAGAAAGGCCCCATCACAATTGTGTTTTTAGCTTTTGGACTAGATTTTTCGATGGTTTTATAGATTTCCAAAGGTCCACGCAGATCTTCGGAATCGAACCAACCGCCAACAGTCATCACCGCATGATCGATGTTTTTAAGGTGTGGCAGCAGATTTCTTTTTTGCCAAAAGTCATCGTAGTTTGGATGTTCTACGACTTCCTGCATGAAAAAGTTGTCTTTGTAATATTTGTCCACACCTTCCTTCAAAGTTCCCATATTTTTATAGAAAAGATAACCGTCATCTGACGTAGGTTTGATCATTTTGTCCGCAAACCAAGATTCTTTTTCAGGCTTGGTTTTGTTAACACCAAAAACAGGAAAAGTTTTGAAGTAACCCATCAGGAAAGCACCGTTGTGATGAAAGTCGTCGTACCAAAAGTCAGAGATTGGAGCCTGTGGAGAAGATGCTACCAAAGCCGGATGATTGGCTAAAGTTCCCACTGCGGTGTAAAATCCAGGATAAGAGGTTCCATATTGACCAACCTTTCCGTTGTTGTATTGTACATTTTTTACCAACCAATCCACAGTGTCGTAAGTATCTGTACTTTCGTCGATGTCTTTTTTTGTTTTGTGATCTACCTGAGGTGTCATATTGGTGAATGTGCCTTCGCTCATGTACCTTCCGCGAACATCTTGGAAAACGAAGATGTATTTTTCATTTTCAATGAATTTGTTTGGACTTAATTTTTTTCTAAAATTCGTTTCTCCATAAGGTGCAATGCTGTAACAAGTTCTGTTCATAATCATCGGATACTTGTTGCTTTTCGAAATGTCCTTTGGTGTGTAGATGATGGTAAACAGTTTTGTGCCGTCACGCATTGGGATGTAGACTTCTTTTTTGGTGAAGTTGTCTTCGACAGAAGTTGCTTGCGAAAATCCAAATGTGGATGTGATAACAACGAGCAGAAAAAGTAATTTGTTCATTGACTTAAAAATTTGAATAAAGATAAAGTTTGATAGTGAGAATTAAATTACTTTGACGCTAATTTTTCCCATATTTATTGATCCACTCAGCGGTTGATGTGATTTTTTTGACCGAATTACCAGGCAATGCGTCCAGAGAATGGTCTGCTCCTCGGAAAATTAATAATTTGTGCGGATAGTTTTTTTGCTTGAGTTCATCAATCAAATTATAAGATTGCTTAATGGGAACAACCGGATCCTGATCGCCATGGATGATTAGAATTGGAATATTCTTTACAGATTTCACCGGACTGGATTTGATGTAAAGTTCCGGAATAGGATCGCCTTCTTTCCAAATCGTTTTGTTGCCGGACATCTTGTTGACCGCATCCAACAATTGCTGATTGCTGAATTGCCAAAGTGTGCTTGCATCTGTAAAATCCGTTGGTCCGCAGCGGTCAACTATTGCTTTGATCTTATCGGTTTTGGTGTAAGCATACATCAGCGAAACGTGCGCGCCGGAACTTTGACCGGTGATTGAAAAACCGGTGCTTCTGGTATTCCATTCTTTGGAATGTGCAATGAGATATTTGAAAACGTTATCGACATCATCCAATAATTCGGGAAGATGCGTGTCTGAAGTGGCATATCTATAATTGATGTTGGCAACGGCGATTCCGTTTGATAAGAGATATTTTGAGAAAGAAGTATCGAAACTTTTATCACCCACTGTCCACGCGCCACCGTGAATGTTTATAACAAATGGAGTATTTGCGGTTCTGTTGGGTGGCAAGTAAATATCCATTTGGTTCCTTTCATATTTTCCGTATTTCACATCAGTAAGTTCTAGCTGCTTTGTTCCATCTAATTTTGAAGGAGAACAGCCGGAAAGAGAAATTATAAATAAGAATAATAAGATATGATTCATAATCTTGAAGATTGGAATTACGAATTTAGTTTTTTTTGTAATTTGATGGTTGAAACTTGTTGGATAATTTGTTTTGATGACTCAAGTTTCTAATTAGCGAAGCGCGCCCCGAGCTGAGTGGAGCTCTTTTTCTGTTATTGCGATGTACTAAATTTCCTATCAATGGTGAATGGTGGAAAGCAATAACAGAAAAAAGCGGGAACGGAGCGCGGATATAGGCGCCATGAATGAGTTTGAGAGTTAGAGAGTTTGAGAGTTGGAGAGTTGGTGGGTTTTTAGAAAAAGTTTTGAGTTATATTTATAAAAAAACCTGACTCTATTAGAATCAGGTTTGTATTTGTTTTTTGGATGTGAATTTACAATCCGAATATTTTTGCGAATAAATCGGGGACAATTCCCATTGAAACCAAAGCTAAAATAATGACCACGGAAACAATGTTGTACGTGATGCTCGCTCTTTCCTTTGTGTTGAAGTTGTCTTCTTTGTAGAAGAACATGGCGATGATCAATCTCAAATAGTAAGCGATACTCAACGCTGAACCAAGAACTGCAATCAAAACCAGGAACTCATAATGTCCGCTGATCGCTTGGTTGAAAATCCCTAATTTCCCGATGAAACCAGCAGTTAACGGAATCCCAGCCATGGATAACATAGAAACTGTGGAAACGACTGCCAAAACTGGTTCTCTTTTTCCCAATCCGTTGAAGGCTGTGAATGAGGTTTCTTTTTTAATCTTCTCTACCCAAAGCAAACTGATGAAAACACCCACAGTTGCTAATGAATAAGCGAACAAGTAATATCCTAAAATGTAAGTTGAGAAATTATTGATGCCGAAGAATATCAAAGCGATGTAACCTGCATGGGAAACGGAAGAGTAGGCGAGCATTCTTTTCGCATTGGTCTGAACCAATCCCATTACGTTTGCAAGTAACAATGTCAAGATGATGAAAACGCCAAGGACGTTGATCCAATCTCCAGCAATGCCGTTGAAAGCAATGGTCATTAATTTGAATAGTGCGAAGAATCCTGAGATTTTAACCACTGACGCCATGAAAGCGGTGATCAAAGAAGGTGAACCTTGGTAAACATCCGGACTCCACATGTGGAAAGGTGCCAATGAAACTTTGAAAGCCAATGCACAAAGCATCAAGATAGCTCCCATGATCAGCATCAAATTCTTTGGATTGTTGATGGCAAAATCGTGGATTGCATACAAATCAAAACTTCCTGCGCTTCCATAAACCAAAGCGACTCCGAATAGCAAGAATCCTGTTGCAAATGCACCTAAAAGAAAATATTTCATAGAAGCTTCTGTCGATCTAAGGTCTGTTTTATCGGCTCCGGCCATTACGTACAATGGAATGGATAGAATCTCGATTCCTAAGAATAATGTTACCAAGTTTTGGAAACCGAATAATACAACGCCACCACAAAGTGCGAACAACATCAAAGCATATAATTCTGACTGATGACTTCTGTGATTGCTGAATGCAAAGCCTCCTAAAAATAACAATAGCATCGTAACAACCACTGAGATCTTAGTAAACAAAGCGGCGTTGTTTCCGTATTCGTACATCGATTTGTACTGGTCGAAAAACTCGCATTCTGGAAGAAAACTGACATACAGACCAACGATCAATCCTGCGATCCCAATATATCTTGCGTATTTTCCTTTCTCGAAAACACCCGAGAATAATACAAGAACAGCCGTAAGGAATAAAATTATTAAAACACTCATAATATAGATTTGAGAAGCGAGACACGAGATATGAGACTTAAATTAATATTTCCCATTTCTTGATCTGCTAATTTTTAATTTTTAAATTAATTGATCATTGATGAATAAATGAAGCTGATCGAGCTTGTCACCATTTCTATAACCGGTTGAGGATAAACGCCCAAAACGATTACAAAAACTGATAAACTTGCCAATACGGTGAACTCTACATTGCTTACATCTTTCGTAGTGGCCAAAACTGAATCGTCACCTTTACCGAACATTGCTTTTCCGTAGAATCTCAACATATAAGCGGCGCAAAGAATGATTGTCAATCCAGCTAAAACTGCCATCAAATGATTGTAGGTATAAACTGATTTCAACAAGATGAATTCTCCGATGAAACCATTTGTCAATGGAACTCCTGTTGCACCAAGCAAGATGATCATAAACAAGATTGCAAACCTAGGAGCGACTTTCGCCAGACCTCCCATTTTTCTGATGTCTCTTGTTTTGAATCTTTTATAAAGAATATCTGCACAGTAGAACAATCCTACAACGTTGATCCCGTGAGCAAAACTCTGGATCATCGCGCCTTGTCCACCTTCGAAAGTCAATCCTGTTCTCATTGTTACAACTGCTGAGGCAAAAATACCTGCGACAATCAATCCAACGTGGGAAAGAGATGAGAACGCGATCAATCGTTTGCTGTCTGTAGAGATCATGGCGATCAATGCACCATAGATAATTCCGATTACTGAAAGTATGATCACGATTTCGCCGGAAATTCCGCCAATTGCTAATGGTGTGATTGGTAATAGATATCTCAATACACCATAAACAGCCATCTTCAGCATAATTCCTGATAGCAACATCGATCCTTGAGTAGGAGAGTAGGTGTACGTGTCAGGCTGCCAAGTATGGAAAGGGAAAACTGGCAACTTCACTGCAAATGCAAAGAAGATGAACCAGAAAATCACATTCTGCTCGTTGATGTTAAGGTTGGCATTATAAAGATCTGTCAAGGCGAAAGACGCTGCGTGGTTGTAAACATAGATCAATCCGATTAACATAAACAACGATCCTACGAATGTGTACACAAAGAATTTAGTTGTGAATTTGATTCTCTTATCTTCTTGTCCCCAGATTCCGGCAATCAACCAGATCGGGATCAAAGTAACTTCCCAGAAGATGTAAAAAAGTAATCCATCCAAAGACGTGAAGACACCCAACAATCCGAATTGCATCAACAAGATTAATGCGTAGAAAGAATTTGGGTAACCTTTTGATTCATTGTAAGAAGACAAAACGATCAATGGAACCAAGATGTTCGTCAATAAAACCATCAGCATACTCATTCCATCGATCCCGAAATTCAAGCTACTTTTGATGTAGCTGGACCAAGGATAGGTGATCTCGTATTGCAATGGCGCATCCACCGTTGGATTGAAATCGAAACTTCCCAACATGTAAAATGCCAAAAACATCTGTGCAAGGGCAAAGGCCAATGCGATATATTTACTGGAAACATTTTTCCAGAAAAAGAGTAAACCCGAACCTACAAGAGGTAAAAGTAATAATGTTAATAGTAAATAAGACATTATCTATTTATTTCAATAAAAAGTTAACAATTAATACGATACCTACAGCCAACGACATGATCAGCACATAGTTTTCTACATTTCCGTTCTGAAGGCGTTTTGCCGCTCTTCCAGAATCTGCTGCGCCAAGTCCTATGAAATTCACGATAGGATCCAGAACTGCTTTGTCAAACATCGCCGCAGCTTTACCAGCTTCCTCGAAAGGTCTCACGATGCAGGCGTTGTAGATCTCATCAACGAATAATTTCTTAGCTGATAATTTTTCCCAACCTGTATATTGATCTTCCGGAAGTGCTCTTTTCTGTTTTTTCACGTAAGTGTTTTTAACAAAGAACCAGACTGTGAAAAACATTAAGATTGTTGCTCCCAAAAGGATCATTTCTGTGTTGAATTGAACCCCCGAAAGTGTGTTTTCCATTTGTTTGAAACTTTCTTCCGTCAACACAGGTTTCAGCCATTCCATTAATTTAGCATAATTACCGTGACCGATAAAGTGAGGAAGATTGATAAAACCTCCAACTACTGAAAGGACAGCCAAAACAATCAATGGCAAAGTCATATTTGCAGGACTCTCGTGCAAATGGTGCTTTTGATCTTCTGTCCCTCTGAATTCGCCGTGGAAAGTCAAATAGTACAATCTGAACATATAAGTTGCTGTGATGGCCGCCAAGATGAATAACATCACCCAATAAATTGGATTTTTAGCGTAAGCTGCCACCAAAATTTCGTCTTTGGAGATCATCCCTGATAATAATGGAAATCCTGAGATTGCCAAAGTTCCGATCAGGAATGTGATGTGGGTGATTGGAATATATTTTTTCAAGCCTCCCATAAAACGCATATCCTGTTCGTTGCTCATCGCGTGGATTACGGAACCTGCACCTAAGAACAACAAAGCTTTGAAGAAAGCGTGCGTCATCACGTGGAACATTGCTGTAGAATAAGCACCCAAACCTAAAGCGATGAACATAAATCCAAGTTGAGAAACTGTAGAATATGCCAGTACTTTTTTGATATCGTTTTGACGAAGTGCGTAGAAACCAGCCAATGCTGCAGTCAAGAATCCAATCAATAAAATTCCGTCCTGAACTGTTGGCGCAAGAACAAACAAGAAGTTAGATCTTACAACCAAATAGATACCAGCTGTTACCATCGTCGCAGCGTGGATCAATGCAGAAACTGGTGTTGGTCCAGCCATCGCGTCTGGCAACCAAGTGTACAAAGGCACCTGAGCAGATTTCCCTGTCGCTCCAATGAATAAACTTGCAGTGATAAAGATGATCACTGTTCCATCCAATTCAAAGCTTGAAGCGTTTTGAGCTACAGAAAGATAATCTATAGCGTTCACGTTTGCTGCAATGGCAAAGATTCCGATCAATAATCCAAGGTCACCGATACGGTTCATAATGAAAGCTTTTCTTGCTGCTTTTCCATATTCTTCGTTGGTGTACCAGAATCCAATTAGTAAATAAGAACAAAGTCCAACACCTTCCCAACCGATAAACAAGATCAGATAATTGCTTCCTAAAACCAAAAGCAACATCGAGAAAATGAAGAGATTCAGGTAAGTGAAAAACTTATAGAATCCTTTGTCGTGGCTCATGTAGCCAATAGAATAGAGGTGGATCAATGAACCGATTCCTGTGATGATCATCACCATCATTAAGGATAACTGATCAACTTGGAATCCAAAATTAACCTGAATACCATTAACTCTAAACCATTCGAAAGCTTTGATGATAACAGGTGCGCTATCATTTTTGAATCCAAAAAATATACTTGCTGTGATAACAAACGAAGCGAAAACTACCAATGTTGCCAATCCTCCAACAACCATCTTCGGAAGGTTTTTCCCGAAAAGTCCGTTGATGATGAATCCAATTAAAGGTAAAAGTACGATCGCGTAAACTAAATTTTCCATTCCTTTTATTATCCTCTTAATTTATTAAAAATACTCACGTCCACAGATTTTGTATTTCTGTACATCATAGCGATAATTGCTAGTCCTACAGCTACTTCCGCAGCGGCAACCACCATAATGAAGAATACCAAAAGCTGACCGTTGCCATCGCCACTGTAAGCTGAAAATGCTGCCAGTAAAAGATTTACGGAATTAAGCATCAATTCTACACATCCTAATATTACGATGGCATTTTTACGAAGCAAAACTCCTAAAACACCAAGACAAAACAGAAGTGTGCACAGCATAATGAAATATTCCAAAGGCACTTGCTGTATAAATGTATTTACGTCTCCTCCCATAATCTTATAAATCTTTTTTACCGATAAGAACAGCACCTACAATCCCTGCTAAAATAAGGATAGAAGCCAATTCGAATGGCAATACATATTCGTTAAACAATAATCTTCCAAGATTTTTTGTCAATCCTACAGAATAATCGATGTTGCCTTCTGCTACTGTTTTTCCGCTAAGTCCTTTGTAAGCACCTAGCATTCCAACAAATAAAATACAAACTGAGAAGATCCCGATGAACTTCGGAAGGTTGTCTTTCTTGCTTTCGTCTTCTTTATTAAGGTTCAACATCATTAAGATATAAAGGAACAATACCATGATCGCACCTGTATAAACGATGATCTGAACGATACCAAGAAACTGAGCATTAAGAAGAATGTACATTCCCGCGATGGAAAACATCGTCACGATGAGTGAAAGGATTGCGTACATTGGATTTTTTGCAAATACAAAGTAAACTGCACTTGCGATGGCTAAAAACGCTACGATAAAAAATAAAATCTGATCCATTATTTTACTGCATTTTTTTGTTTCTCAGATTGTCTTTCTGTGATGTCAATCCTTGCATTGATTTTCTCAACCAGTTTGTCTTTTCCGTAGATGAAAGAATTTCTGTTTTGTTCCACATCCACCAATCTATCTGTTAAGTAGATTGCAGATTTAGGACAAGCCTCTTCACACATTCCGCAGAAGATGCATCTAAGCATATTGATCTCGTAGATTTCAGCATATTTTTCTTCTCTGTAAAGGTGTTTTTCTTCCTTGGTTCTTTCGCCAGCTGTCATTGTGATCGCTTCTGCAGGACAAGCCACTGCACAAAGTCCACAAGCTGTACATCTTTCTCTCCCTTCCTCGTCTCTTTTCAAAACGTGTTGGCCTCTCCAGATTTCTGCTCTTGGTTTTTGAACCTCAGGATAAGAATATACGTTTGGAGCGCGTTTTACAACGGTTCTCACAGCGTGCTTCAAAGTGATCCCCATTCCCTTGAAAATCGCCGGAAGGTAGATCTTCTCAGAAAAGGTCATTTCTTTGTTCGAAACAACTTTTGATCTGTTAGTAAGTTTCATTATTTTTTATAATTAAATGTTAGAAGATGGAAGCTGGGAGATGGAAGTTAATTCCGTCGTCGCATTTTCGCATCAGCTCATTTTCAAATTTTTCTATATTTTCACATCAGTCTTCAGACTTCCAACCTATTAATTTCCAAATGCCAAAATCACAGCACCCGTTATCATCAGATTTACCAATGCCAATGGAATCAAAGTTTTCCATCCAAGATGCATCAATTGGTCATATCTAAATCTTGGAAGTGTCCATCTGATCCACATAAAGATCAGGATTCCCACGATTGTTTTAGTTAGGAAAGCGACGATACTCAAGATTCCAGCTGCATTTTCTCCCCAGTTCTGAGTTACCCAATCAATTCCAGGATAGTTGTAACCTCCGAAGAATAGAACTACGATGAATGCATTTGAAATGAACATATTCACGTATTCCCCAAACATATACAATCCTAATTTCATTGATGAGTATTCGGTAGAGTAGCCTGTTACCAATTCAGATTCACATTCTGGTAGATCGAAAGGGTGACGGTTGGTCTCTGCCAAAGCTGCAACAAAAAATATTAAGAAAGCCAAAGGTTGATAAAGAATATTCCAGTTGATCCCGGAAATAGCAGGAATGAATCCCCAGATTTTTCCAGTTGCCTGTACTTCAGAGATCATTTTAAGGTCAAGACTTCCTGTCATCATAATGATTGACAACAAAGACAATCCCATTGCCAACTCGTAAGAGATCATTTGAGAAGAAGCTCTGATCGCGCCAAGCAATGAATATTTATTATTCGAAGCCCAACCTCCGATCATAATTCCGTAAACACCGATGGAAGCCATTCCGATAATGAACAAAACGCCAACATCGATATTTGCAACTTGAAGATCAAAAGAAGTTCCGCCAATGTTCAATGTTTTTCCCCAAGGAATCACTGCGCCAGTGATCAATGAAATAAACATCACCAAAGAAGGTCCTAATATAAATAGGAATTTCTCAGCGTGTTGTGGCGTAAAATCCTCTTTGAAGAAAAATTTACCACCATCTGCCAACGGTTGCAACAATCCGAAAGGTCCCGATCTGTTTGGTCCGATTCTGTCCTGCATAATTGCCGCCACTTTTCGCTCTGCCCAAGTAGAGTAGGCAGCGATTGTAAGCGCCAGAAGGAATAGAGCAAGTACCAATATGATTTTAAAAGTCAGTAATTCCATATCAATTTATTTGAGTTTTGATTCTTGAGAAATTCTCAATATCAAATCGTCTCATTATCTAATTTTTCAATTTCTTTTTCGTCTGAAACACCAATTTCTTTGGCTTCAAAATTTTCTAAAACATTGTAGCTTTCTGTTTTTTTCTCATAATGATTTAGAGAGATCACAGAATGTCTGTCGATGTGTCTTGGTCCTTCGATGTTCCAAAGGGCAGTGTCTTTTTTGTGGAAACGACACTCGTCACAGATCCATTCTTCAACTTCACCATATTGGTCTTTTCTAGCCGTTACTCTCACCACTTCATCACCTTTCATCCAAACGACCGCTTTTCCGCTACATTTTGTACAAGAACAAGTTGCGTTGTAAGGTTTTGTGAACCAAACTCTGCTGGTGAATCTCGCTGTTCTGTCTGTCAAAGCTCCAACTGGACAAACATCGATCACGTTTCCGATGAAATCGTTGTCCAGAGCTTTGTTCAACATTGTAGAGATCTCTGCGTGGTCTCCTCTGTAAAGGATTCCGTGCTCTCTTTTCTCCGTTAGTTGATTCGCTGCCAATACACATCTTGCGCAAAGGATGCAACGGTTCATATTCAATTTGATGTTTGGACCGATGTCGTCTGCATCATAGGTATTTCTTTCGAACTCAGTTCTGGTCTCAAGGTTTCCGTGTTCGTAACCAAGATCCTGAAGATGACATTCTCCCGCCTGATCACAAACCGGGCAATCCAAAGGGTGATTGACCAAAAGGAATTCGGTCACCGCCTTTCTACCTTCCTGTGCTTTTTCAGAACTAAGGTTTTTCACTTCCATTCCGTCCATCACGCCAGTTCTGCAACTTGCGACTAACTTTGGCATTGGTCTCGGGTCTGCTTCAGAACCTTTTGATACTTCTACCAAACACGTTCTGCATCGGCCTCCACTGGATTCCAATTTACTATAATAACACATAGCTGGCGGAACAGATTTACCACCGATTTGTCTTGCAGCTTCCAAAATAGAAGTACCAGGCAAAACTTCAGTCGTTTGTCCGTCTATGGTAACTTTAAATTTTTTGACTTCTTCGCTCATATTTCAAGGTTTTAGATTTTCGGATTTTAGATTAAATCTTTGTCCTAGATCTTTGTCAATTCTATTTATATTTAAAATATAACTTGATGTATATTTTAGTTCTTTAATTTTCTATTAAAAACGTATCCGATTCCAAAATTAACTTGGTAGAATACGAAGTCCTGACTGGCTTTATCAGGTTTATTGTTAAGTGTAGTTTTGATATCTGGCATATTGATGTAACCAAATTTTCCTTCTATTCTTGCCATCCAATGATTCCAGAAAACAAGATTGATGTTGGCTCTTGCGTCCAATCCAAATCCAGCCACGTGAAATCTGTCACTTCTTTCATTTCCAAAAAGTTTCACATTGCTTTTTGGAAAAAGAACACCTGCGCCGGCTCCGTAAGCCCAGTGGATATCAAAGTTCTTTCTTGATAATATATTTTTATATTTCTCAATCCCAGCGTTCACGTAGTTTAGTCCGTCCGTGTGCTCAAAGGTAAGAAACTCAGCGCTACTTAAATCTACTTGGCCATTCTGAACCATCGCTGCATAAGTCGGGTCTGAGATGTTTCCGTTAAACTTTGCCGTTTGGTCCTGATCCATGACGTATTTCATATGATCTGTTCCAACGACCAAAGCCAGATCATCTTTGAAAAAATATCCAAATCTGAAATTGAACTGAGGTTTGGAAATCTGTCCTGGATTGATGTAATCCCAAGTCAATTCCGAAGGTCTATCGTGTGCTTTTACATTTTGAAGCGTAAAACCATAACCATTCCCCTTGAATCGAATATCAGAATCGCTGAATCCCGCTCTGTTCCATCCCCAAAAGCCGAACATTGTTCCTTTAGTGAATGTTGATTTATTAATTGGAAGCAAGTCAACAGAACCACTTTCAATCAAAGAATCTTTTTTTATTTTCTGTCCTACTATAAGATTTAATCCTATGATAGTTACAAAAAAAGCATTTAATATCTTCTTCATTATTCTATTTGGATACCGATATCCATTTTTTAAGAACGCTTCTCTTGTGCTTCGCACTATAAACTCTGATATGCTGGTAAAGCATTATTAATCTGTTTTTTGAAAGTTTGTTCTTTGTGTTTTTTTATTTGGCTACTGCTGGAATCGGGTCTGCATAATTTGCAATTCCATAATTTTGGGTTTGGCTCAACTCTGGGTTGTTCACGTGCCATTCAAACTCATCTCTGAAGTGTCTGATAGCAGCGGCAACCGGCCAGGCAGCAGCATCTCCCAAAGGACAAATGGTATTACCTTCAATTTTTCTCTGGATGTCCCAAAGTAAATCGATGTCTTCCATTTTGCCTTCCCCTTTTTCTATTTTTTTCAATATTTTGTACATCCAACCTGTTCCTTCACGGCAAGGTGTACATTGTCCACAACTCTCGTGGTTGTAGAATCTTGCTAATGTCATTGTATGATTTACCACACACTGGTCTTCGTCCAAAACAATAAATCCACCTGAACCCATCATCGTTCCGGTAGCAAAACCACCGTCAGCAAGGGATTCGTAGTTCATATATCTTGGTTCACCATTGATGGTTTTCAGTAATAAGTTTGCAGGAACGATTGGAACAGAACTTCCACCAGGAATACAAGCTTTCAGCTTTTTACCGTTCGGGATGCCACCACAATATTCATCAGAATAAATAAATTCCTCAACCGTAATGGTCATATCAATTTCGTAAACGCCTGGTTTGTTGATGTTTCCACAAGCCGAAATCAATTTGGTCCCAGTTGATTTTCCAACACCGATTTTTGCATATTCAGCGCCAGAAATTTCGATAATAGGAACAACAGCGGCGATAGATTCTACGTTGTTTACAACGGTTGGTCTTTCCCAAAGTCCTTTTACCGCTGGGAAAGGTGGTTTCAGTCTTGGGTTTCCTCTTTTGCCTTCAAGAGATTCTAGCAAAGCAGTTTCTTCGCCACAGATGTAGGCGCCGCCACCTCTTTGAACATAAATCTCGCAATCGAAACCACTTCCTAAGATATTTTTTCCAAGAAAACCTGCTGCTTTCGCTTCTTCGATTGCCTCTTCCAAAATATCCGGAATCCAAGAATATTCTCCTCTGATGTAGATGTATGAAACATTGGACCCTAAAACAAAAGATGAAATCAACATTCCTTCAATTAGTAAATGAGGAAGAAACTCCATCAAATATCTGTCTTTGAAAGTTCCCGGTTCAGACTCGTCGGCATTTACGACCAAGTGTCTTGGAACGCCTTCTGGTTTTGCAAGGAAACTCCATTTAAGTCCCGTTGGGAAACCAGCGCCACCACGACCACGAAGTCCGGAGATTTTCACTTCCTCCAGGATTTCTTCAGGTTTCATTTTAAAGGCTTTTTCTGCCGACTCGTAACCACCGTGTTTGCGGTAAGTTTCGTAGTAGCGAATGCCTTCTATATGTGCGTTTTTAAGTAAAAGTTTTTTACTCATTGTTATATGCTTTTAGCGAATGGCTTTTAGCTTTTGGCTATTTGCTGTACGCCTTTTTTAATTAATTTAAATTTATTCTTAACCTAAATCGATGGCGCCTTGTCTGCAAAGGTCAATGATTTCGTCAACTTTTTCGATGGTCAAATGTTCGTGGTAGAATTTACCCAACTGCATCATCGGTGCATATCCGCAAGCGCCAAGACATTCTCCAGGTTTTAAAGTGAAAAGTCCATCTGCTGTGGTTTCGCCGTCTTTAATATTTAATTTTGTTCTGATGTGGTCGAGAATATTATCACTTCCGTTCAGCATACAAGGTCCGGTCCTGCAGACTTCCAAAACATATTTCCCCACCGGCTTCATATTGAACATTGTATAGAAAGTCGCAACTTCATATACTTCAATCGGCGTGATACTCAATAATTCTGCAACATAGTCCATCACTGGAACAGCCAGCCAACCATCAAATTCTTTCTGTGCAATGTGCAAGACAGGAATCAACGCAGATTTTTGTCTGCCTTCCGGATATCTCGCCATAATTTTATGAACCTGCGCTAAGCTTTCAGGTTTAAAAGCAATTGTTTCGCTCATCTTATTTAAGATTAAAGAACCAAGAACAAAGAGTCAAGACTCACAATTCTGTATTCTAAATTCAATTTTATTTTTGAAATGAAAGTCTTTTATCTTTCATCTATTTGTCTAATAATTATGCGTCTAATTCTCCCGCAATGATGTTCATACTACACATCGTCACGATTGCATCAGATATTACTGCGCCCGTAATCATTTCCGGATAAGCTTGGTAATAAATGAAACAAGGTCTTCTGAAGTGCAATCTGTAAGGCGTTCTTCCGCCGTCGCTCACAAGATAGAATCCTAATTCGCCGTTTCCACCTTCTACAGCGTGGTAAACTTCGCCTTTAGGAACATCCGTTTCTCCCATCACGATTTTGAAATGGTAAATCAAGGCTTCCATTTTGTTGTAAACATCTGCCTTCTCTGGAAGATAGAAATCCGGAACATCCGCGTGGAATGGTCCTTCTGGAAGATTGTCGTAAGCTTGGTTGATGATTTTCAAAGATTCCCAAATCTCCTGCTGACGAACCATAAAACGGTCGTAAGTATCGCCCGCAGTTCCAACCGGAATGATGAAATCGAAATCCTCATAAGAAGAATAAGGCTGTGCAACTCTCACGTCATAATCAACGCCAGTTGCACGTAGGTTTGGACCTGTGAAACCGTAGCTCAAAGCACGCTCTGCTGAGATTGCGCCTGCGCCAATGGTTCTGTCCATAAAGATTCGGTTTCTTTCTAACAACTGTCCGAATTCTGCAAATCTTGCCGGGAAAGTTTTCAAGAAGTCTTTCAACAACTCGTGGAACTTCGGTGTGAAGTCTCTTTCGAAACCGCCGATTCTTCCCATATTGGTTGTCATCCTTGCACCGCAAATCTGCTCGTACATATCATAAATACGCTCTCTTTCGATGAACATATAAGTCAATCCTGTGATTGCGCCGGCGTCCATTCCTGTTACACCGTTGCAAATCAAGTGGTCACCAATTCTTGCCAACTCCATCAAAATCACACGCATATAATCGACACGTTTTGGAACTTTGATTCCAAGCAATTTCTCAACTGTCATATGCCAACCCAAATTGTTGATGGGGGCAGAGCAGTAGTTCATTCTATCGGTAAGTGTCGTGATTTGTGCAAAGTTTCTTCTCTCAGAGATTTTTTCGAATGCTCTGTGGATATAACCTACAGTTTGCTCAGCGTGAAGAATCCTTTCTCCGTCCATTGTAAGAACGTTCTGGAAAATCCCGTGAGTTGCAGGGTGCGTAGGTCCAAGATTCAGGGTGTATAATTGCCCGTCGATTTGTTCCTTGCTGTCGTATTGGTTAAGTATATTAGATAATGAGTTATCTTTCATATTCTTTATAATTGATAATTGATAGGTGATAATCGATAATCATTTATCTATCATCATTTATCATTTATATTAATTTTATCTTCCGAACATACTATCGTTCTTGTCTGTTCTGGTTCCATCTTCCAAGCGATATTCTTTCAGCATTGGATGGTAACCCAGGTCTTCCATATTAAGGATTGGTCTCAAGTCCGGGTGGCCTTTGAATTTAATTCCGTAGAAATCAAAAGTTTCTCTTTCCATCCAGTTTGCGCCGGCATATAATTCTGTCAAAGAATCAACTTCAACGTTTTCTCTCGTCATAAAAACTTTGAGACGAATTCTGAAATTGGTCATCATATTATGCAAGTGATAGATAACGCCGATTTCCTTCTCAGGTGTTTCAGGATAATGAATCCCGCAAACGTCCGTCAAAAAATTAATTTCTAAAGTTGAATCTTTCAAATAATGAATCACCTTTTTGATATCGTCTTTCTTGATTTCAACCGTCAGCATTCCGTAAGGTTCTGAACTTGAAATCACAGACTCAGGAAATTCTCTCGTGATTGCTTCTAATACAAATTCGTTCGTCATCTTCCTTAGTTACTAATATTGTAAGAATCCAATAAATGCTGATATTCAGGCATATCTCTTCTTCTGATGCTTTCGCTTTCTGCCAAAGCCTGCACCTGCATTACACCTTCAATGATTTGTTCCGGTCTTGGCGGACATCCTGGAACGTAAACGTCAACCGGAATGATTTTATCAATTCCCTGAAGAACCGAATAAGTATCAAAAATACCACCGCTGGAAGCACAAGCGCCAACAGCAACTACCCATTTTGGCTCAGCCATTTGGGTGTAAACTTCTTTCAAAACGGGACCTAATTTCTTAGCAATCGTTCCACAAACCATCAACATATCTGCCTGTCTTGGAGAGAAAGAGTTTCTTTCCATCCCAAATCTTGACGCATCGTAAGTTGGATTCAATGTCGCCATAAATTCGATTCCACAACAAGATGTCGCGAAAGGTAGAGGCCAAAGTGAAAACTTTCTTGCCATCCCAATCACACTGCTCAAGTTGGTTGCGAAAAATCCTTCTCCTTCAAATCCTGGAGGAGCGGGCGCATCTGTTTTTATTACTGGTTTATTATCTGACATTTTTTCTAGATTTTAAATTTTAGACTTTAATTGATTCAATTTTAAATCCAAAACGTAATTAATTTAATTTATTTGTCCCAATCCAAAGCGCCTCTTTTCCAAACGTAGAAAAAAGCGACAAAGAAAATTGCAACAAATGTAAGTACGGCAACAAAGCCTTCCATTCCAAACTCTCTAAAGTTGACCGCGTACGGGTAAAAGAATACAATCTCGATATCGAATAATACGAACAAAACTGCAGTCAAGAAATATTTGATGGAGAATGGTGTTCTAGCGTTACCTTCACTAGGAATACCACATTCCCAAGCTTGGTTTTTTACAGAATTCCCTTTCTTCTGCTGAGGACCCAGGAAATGAGCACCTAACAAAGAAATAGCTACGAATCCAAGACCGACTGCGGCCTGAATTAGTATTGGGATATAATTTTCGGGTAAATTCATAAGGTCAAATTTAACTATGCAAAAATACTAAATAAAGATTTAATATAGTAAATTATGAGGCTTATGTAAACAAGAGAAAAGTCTGTTTTAGTAAATTTAGAACAGTTATAAATAAGAATCTATTTGTCTTTTTTGCCTATCCGCTTCAGAACGAGATAAGCAATATAAGCGATGTAGAGAAACAACACACTGGCAAACAGAATGTTGATGGCTGTGTCCATTCTGTCGTCTTTAATAGGTTTGTAGAAATTATAAGCCACAAACAGGATAATCAGACCAACGTAGATGTATAGTTGCTTTTTCAATGGGAATTGATTTTTAAAAGATTAATGCACTTTCTCAAATTTATATTTTGCTAAACAATTGTTTGATAAATCATTTATCAACTATCACTTATCAATTATTTTAGTTGTAGTGAATAAGTTCTTCTACTCTTGTGATGCACTGGGTGATAATCTTGCCAAAGAACCTGTACGCTCTTGTTTTCCTCCAATTCTGGATTGGTTTCCAGATATTTGATGCCTTTATTTTTAAGGTTCATTTGGATTGCTTTGAAAATCATTGACGTCACACCTCTTCGTTGATATTCTGGATGGATTCCTATCAAATAGAAATTAGCGCGCTCATTTTTCTTTCCAGCCTGTAAAAAGTGCCACCAGCCAAATGGGAAAAGTTTTCCGTTTGATTTTTGAAGCGCTTTTGAATAGGAAGGCATCGTAATCGCAAACGCTACCAATTGATTATTCTCGTCCGCCACGCAGGTTATGTAATCCTTGTCTATAAAACCAAAATATTTCTCTTTGTAAGTTTTGATTTGCTCGTCAGAAATCGGTGTGTAAGTGGAAAGGTGTTTGTAAGTCTCATCCAACAATTTGAACATCGATTCTACGTAAGGCAAAATCTCTTTTTTATGATTGAATTTTAAAGTTCTCAGCTTATATTTCTGAGCAATCAATGAACTGAATTTCTCCACTTTTTCTGGCAATATTTCTGGAAATTGCAGTTCAAATTCTACCCATTCTTTTTCTTTTACAAGTCCAAGATTTTCCAAATGTTTTGGGTAATATTCATTGTTGTAAAGTCCAATCATCGTTGCCAATTTATCAAACCCGAAAGTCAACATTCCAGCCTTGTCCAAGTTCGTAAATCCCATTGGACCTTCAATCTTATCGATTTGATTTTCCTTTGCAAAATTAATGGCGATATCAATCAAAGCTTTGGAAACTTCTGCATCATCGATGAAATCCAGCCAGCCGAATCTCACTTTTTTGATACCAAGTTCTTTCTCTTCTTTTTTATTAATCAAAACAGCAATTCTGCCAACGATTTTATCATTTTTATAAGCTAAAAACTGCTTCGCTTCAGAATAATTTAGCGCGGGATTTTCTTCCTTTTTCCAGATATTTCTTTCTTCATTAATCAATGGCGGAACGTAATTCGGGTTGTTTTTGTACAGTTCCATCGGGAATTTGATGAAATCCATTTGGTCTTTTTCCGTAACTACTTGCTTTATACTGATTTTTCCCATATTCTTGTTTATAGATTAGACAAAGATAGTTTTTAAGGAAAAAAAAGCAAGGCTTTGGTACGATTTTTACATCAAAAGATGTAATTTATTTTAATGTAAATTGAAAATATAATGACTGGTTACTATTTAATTATTGGGATTTCTATGCTGCTGAGTTGGATTGTTTCATCAAGATTGAAATCCAAATTCGAGCATTATTCCAAAGTTCACCTCAGAAATGGACTTTCCGGAAAAGAAATCGCCGAAAAAATGCTGAGAGATAATGGGATTAATGATGTTCAGGTCGTTTCCGTTCCAGGACAATTGACCGACCATTACAATCCTGAAACCAAAACTGTTAATCTTTCCGAAGCGGTTTATATGCAGAGAAATGCCGCTGCTGCTGCGGTTGCGGCTCACGAATGTGGTCACGCTGTGCAGCACGCTGTTGGCTATTCTATGTTACAATTGCGGTCCAAAATGGTTCCGATTGTGAACATTAGCTCAAATCTATTACAGTTTGTTTTGATTGCTGGTATTGCGATTATGGCTGGTACAAGAAGCATTGATAATCCGAATGGGAATACGACCGTTTTGGCAATTGGAGTGATTTTATTTGCCATTACAACGCTATTTGCGTTCATCACTTTGCCGGTTGAATATGATGCGAGCAATCGCGCTTTGAAATGGCTGGAAACTACAGGAACCGTTTCTCGAGAAGAGTATGCAGGCGCAGAGGATTCACTAAAGTGGGCAGCAAGAACTTATGTTGTTGCAGCTTTGGGTTCATTAGCACAACTACTTTATTTTGCATCGATGTTGCTGGGAAGTCGAAGATAAAAGTTATGAAATATTAAATTCCAAAAGCATCTCGGACAACTCGTCTGAGATGCTTTCTTTTTTTGAGGTTTTGAAGTTGGCCTCAATGGTACAAATATCCTCAGCTTCGAAGGAGATGATTTTTGCATCATATTTATTTAGCAAGGTGAAAATCAGATTTTGTTGAGAGAATTTGAACTTCAATTCAATTTTAGACTCTAATTCTTTTGTGATGATTTTGGCTTCTTCTAAAGTAAATTTCGCAGATTCTTTGTAAGCTTTTACCAATCCGCCAACACCCAATTTTGTGCCACCGTAATATCTGATAACTACGACCAGAACATTCGTGATTTGATGCGCTAAAAGTTGATTGTAGATTGGCAGGCCTGCGCTTCCAGATGGTTCGCCATCGTCATTGGCGCGGTAATTTTCTCCATTGATTCCTAATCTGTACGCGTAACAATGATGTGTGGCTTTCGGATGAATGCTTTGAAGGTGATTAAGTCTCGACTTGACTTCAGATTCAGAATCGACAGGATAAGCAAAACCTATGAATTTGCTTCCTTTTTCCCTCATCAGAACGTCCTCGATTGCTTTATCTATGGTTTGGAATTCAAACATTTTTCAAAAATAGAAATTCTATCATAAAAAATTCAAATATCAAGTCGGAAAAGCGGAATTGATCGTCTATACTTCACATTTACAATTGATTAATTACAAGAGTCCTAAAATTTAATAAAATAAAAATTCCAACTATTAATTTTTATGTAATTTTGCATATTAAAATTTATTAATATCAATGCCTAATACACTGATCATTGGCTCCGGATGTTACATTCCGGAAAACATAATAGAAGGTTCACATTTCAAGGATTCTGTTTTCTATGATGATAATAATCAACTGATTGAGAAACCGACGGACGAGATCATTCAGAAGTTTGTGGACATCACAGAGATCGAAAGAAGACGATATTTAAATCCTGAGGATTTCAATTCGGACCTTGGTCTCAGAGCTTCTTTGGAGGCGATCGAAGATGCTGGTATTGATAAAGAGGAGATCGATTATATCATCTACGCGACCAATTTTGGGGAAGTAGATGTGGATGGAATTCCTAATTTTATGCCTTCGCTATCAGCTAGATTGAAGAACAAATTGGATATCAAGAACAGATCTTGTGTCAATTATGACATGATATTCGGTTGTCCAGGCTGGGTAGAGTCTTTGATCCTTGCAGATACATTGATCAAAGCTAAAAAGGCAAAGACGATCCTTGTCGTCGGCGGTGAAACGTTGAGCCGAGTAACGGACGAATTCGACAGAAATAAAATGATCTTCGCAGATGGCGCTGGTGCAGTTGTAGTGACGGCAACAGAAGATAATACCGTCGGTGTTTTGGCGGATAGTACGCTTTGTGACAATGGTGAGGAACTTAATTATCTTGCAAATGGACCAAGTCTGAATCTTGAATCCAAAGAAGCAAGACAATATATCCAAATGAAAGGCCGTAAGATCTACGAATATGCCTTGAAAAACGTTCCAGATGCGATCAAGAAAACCATTGAAAAAGCAGGCCTTGATATTTCGGACATTACAAAAATATTGATCCACCAAGCCAATGCAAAAATGGATTATGCGATGATCGGCAGACTTTTCAAGTTGTATGGACAAAAGGATTATGACCACGCGATCTCTCCGATGACGATCCAGGAATTTGGGAATTCGTCTGTGGCAACAGTTCCAACCTTGTTTGATCTTATCAGAAAAGGGAAAATGGAAGGCCAGGAATTCATTCCAGGTTCTCACATTCTTTTCACGTCCGTTGGAGCAGGAATGAACATCAATTGTGTGATCTACAAATTCCCAGAAGGGAAACTTTAAAGTAAAATCGAAACTTAAACGTTTATAATTATAAAAGGAATAAATTTTTATTCCTTTTTGTTTTTTCAAAATATGAGTATGCAAAAGAATATTTTATTTCTTCTCGGTATTTTTCTGGTGCTGGAAGTTTATGTTTATCAGGCCTTTAAAACTGTTTATTCCAGTCAGAATGCAAAATTCATCTATTGGATTCCGACGGTTCTTATGTACGGGTTTTTACTTTATTCCGTTTTCACTTTCAACAGAGCTTCGCACGAATATCTGAGGTTTCAAATCGTGTTTTCAACTATTTTGATCTTTGTTTTGCCAAAAATTCTGGTTGCCTTATTTCTTTTGGTGGAAGATATTTTCAGGTTGTTCAATTTTGGATACCATTATGTGGCGACAGAAAACCACGATTATCCATCCAGGAGAAAGTTCGTGAGTTTGGTTGGTTTGGGTTCTGCTGCCGTTATTGCTGGACTGGTTTTGGATGGCATTGTGTTCGGGAAATACCGTCACAGAGCGAGAGTTGTCAGATTGAAACTTAAAAACTTACCTGCAGCTTTCAAAGGTTATAAGATCGTCCAAATTTCCGATGTACACAGTGGAAGTTTCCAAAATCCAAAACATTTGCAACACGCCATTGATCTGATCAATAAGCAAGATGCTGATTTGATATTATTTACTGGAGATATGGTGAATAATTATGCAGATGAGTTCGTGCCTTTCATAGATTTGTTTTCACAGATCAAAAGCAGAGATGGGAAGTTTGCAGTTCTTGGAAATCACGATTATGGTGACTATGGCGACTTTAAAACCAAGGAAGAAAAAGCTCTAAACATCCCTCAATTGATTGAATACGAGAAACAAGCAGGCTTCGAAATGCTTCGTAACGAACATAGGGTCATTGAGAAAAACGGAGAAAAACTATACATTCTGGGAGTAGAGAACTGGGGAATTGCGCCATTTCCACAATTTGGAGATCTGGACAAGGCGACCCAAAATGTGCCTGCAGACGCTGCGAAAATCCTGATGTCACACGATCCTTCACATTTCGATGCGATTGTCAAAAACCATCCTAAAAACGTTCAACTGACAATCTCTGGACACACACACGGCATGCAGTTCGGAATCGACCTCAAAAACTTCAAATGGTCACCTGTGAAGTACAAGTATCCAAAGTGGGCGGATCTCTACGAAAGCGAAGGGAAATACCTCTATGTCAACCGTGGTTTCGGGGTGATAGGTTATCCTGGTAGAGTAGGTGTTTTACCAGAGATCACTGTGTTTGAGCTGAGTTAATTAATTTGATGTTTTAATAAAAATAAAGCCTGTTTATCACAAAAATGATAACAGGCTTTTATATGTCGTTTCTATACGGTCGCTATACCGTTCCTATAAGCGGATCTTACTTTATCGAGATTATGATTAATTAAATAAAATGAAATTTTGTTTGAGTAATTAAAAATCAACAGACTTTGAATTATAGTTGTTTTAAAGCTGATTGCTATAACATGTTTGCCACTCTATGCAAGAATTGTGTGAGCTTTAAAACAAATAATCCTTCATCCTGGAAACGGCAATTTCGTGCTCGTCCATGAACTGAAAGAGTTCTTCCAATCGGTCTTCAAAACTTCTACTAAGGTTGATCTTTTTATAAAATGGCAAAACAAAAGGCAACTTGTCTTTGCTGAAAAGTTGCCAAGCGTTTGCATAGATCATTACATATTCATTCGATTTCAGACTTTCCAAAAGCATGCTTTCATAATACTTCATCGGCGTTACTTGGAGCACATAATCGTTGAATGGAAGTTGCGAATAAGGCGACTGACTTTCCGGAACGATCGTCAAGTCATTTTCTGTGTAGATTTCAGTTTTTGCAGTCAACTTTCGCCAAAGAAAATCGATCTTGGAATCTTCGATATTCGAGACGTAAGTGAAGTCCATTTTCTTGATCTCGGAGTAGAGAAGGCGATGTGATTTTTGTCTTAAACCTTTGATGGGTTTATCTAAAATTTGCTCCAGATCTTGCTTGGTTTTGGTTACCATTTCGGTGTCGGAATTGACATTGTAAAGTCCAACTTCATGACCTGAAAGTGAAAGGCTTTTTAACAATTTTTGGAGTTGCTGAGCAATGGAAACTTCAACAAAAAAAGTAGCTTTATACTCGTGCAACTCCAACAACAATAAGATGATTTTCGTATTTTCTTCGATAGACGATATCAATTCATTCTCAGAAAATTTCTTATTAAATTCTCTGCCCTTTTCCGAAATTGCTATGTTGAACGTAAGTAAAATCACTTAAAGTAAATTTTTAATTTTATTTATAAATATTTAAGAATCAAATGTTAAAAACATATTAAATTAAATTGATGATTTAAATTTTATGATTTGCCTAATTTCGTCTTTAGATTATTTATCATATCTATCGACATGGATGAAATATCGAATTTGTAATCCAATCCCCAATCCTGTTTCGCAGCAGAATCATCAATGCTTGCCGGCCAAGAATCTGCAATCTCTTGACGAAAATCTGGCTCGTATTTTACCTCAAAATCTGGAATTGTTTTTTTGATTTCAGTCGCCAATTCTGAAGGTGTAAATCTCATGCCACCGAGGTTGTAAGAGTAGCGTATTTTCACTTGCTCTTTTGGCGCGGTCATCAGCTTAATTGTTGCATCGATCGCGTCATCCATATAGAGCATTGGCATCGCTGTATCTTCTTTGATGAAACTCGTATATTTTGCATTTTCTACCGCTTCATAGAAAATCTCTACGGCGTAATCTGTAGTGCCTCCTCCGGCTGGCGCTTTCCAAGAAATAAGACCAGGATAGCGAATACTTCTGATGTCAACACCGTACTTTTCGAAATAATATTCGCACCATTTTTCTCCAGCCATTTTTGAGATGCCGTACACTGTTTTTGGATTCAATACCACTTCCTGTCCTACATTTTCTTTCGGGATTCCTTTGCCAAATACAGCGATGGAACTAGGCCAGAATATCTTTTTGAGTCTTCCTTCCTTTGCCAACTCGCAAAGATGGATCAATGGGTCAAGGTTCAGTTTCCAGGCGAACATTGGTTGTTTTTCCGATGTTCCAGACAGTAAAGATGCCAAGTGATAAACCGTTGTGATGTTGTGTTCTTTGATCACTTCGGTAACAGCTTGGAAGTTAGTGACATCTAATCTTTCGTAGTAGCCAGCTTCTGTAATGCCTTCCTTCCATTTTTCAAGTCCGGATGCGATCACGTTTTCTTTGCCGTACATTTCACATAGTCTTACCGTGAGTTCTGTTCCGATCTGTCCTAGTGCGCCCGTAATGAGGATTTTTTCTTGTGGTGTTTCCATTTTTTACTTTTATTGATTCGCAAATCTAATTAATTTAAATATTTGAGTACAATTTTTCAACTGTAAAAGATTTTTGTTGTTTAAGTTGACAAAATAAAATAGTTGAAATACTTTGTGAGATTGTGGTATTAGTTTAATTTTATGTTCACAAAGACTTACAATTTCAGTTCCAAAATCTCAAATCCTATGAAAACGAATTCCATAATCAATACCGACGAACTTTGTCAAATTTCTAATCATCCAAATCTAAAAATATTTGATGTTCGAACTGGCCCGAGTGCTAAAGAAGAATACCTAAAAAAACATTTGTTGAATGCTGTATTTGTAGATTTGAATACGGATCTGGCAGAAATTGATAATCCAAAAAATGGTGGTCGACATCCACTGCCGGCGTTTTCAAATTTCATCAAGACCTTAGGGAAATTGGGAATCGATAAGGATTCTGAAGTTGTCATCTATGATGATAAGAATGGCGCAAATGCTGGCGCAAGATTTTGGTGGATGCTGAAAGCGGTTGGTCATCAGAATGTACGCGTTCTGAATGGCGGTTTGCAATTTGCAGAAAGTCAAAATTATTCTGTAAGTTCTGGCGATGACAGTTATCCTGAAACCGAATATATTTCTGAATTTAAAGACTGGCAATTGCCACAAGTTTGGATTGATGATGTGAAGGTAGCAACAGAAAATCCCGAATTTCTAATTGTGGATGTCCGTGAATCTCAGCGTTACCAAGGAATCACCGAACCAATCGACTTGATTGCCGGACATATTCCCAACGCAGAAAATTTCCCTTTCTCCGATAACCTTGATGAAAATGGCCTATTCAAATCGCCTGAGGTCTTACACGAAAAATATGCAGAGTTCTTTAAAAATAGAAATTCTGACAAAATCATTTTCCATTGCGGAAGCGGCGTGACGGCTTGTCATTCACTTTTGGCTTTGGATCACGCTGGTTTCGAAATTCCGAATCTGTATGTTGGAAGCTGGAGCGAGTGGAGCAGGAATTGAGTGGGAGAGTTTGAGAGTTGGGGAGTTTGAGATTTGAGATTTAGAATAACGTAATGTACAATTTCATCTATAAACCTATGTAACACTCATCCGCTCCAACTATATTACTTTAAAACTCTCAAACTCTCAAACTCTCAAACTCTCCAACTCCCCGACACTCCAACTTAAAAACTCGCTCTGATCTGCATACTTCCAATGTGGATCGTTCTTTCGCCGGAGTTTCTGCCTTCGTAATTCACATTCAGTTGGATGAAGGAATTGATGGCTTGCTGGATGAATAGTGACCAAACCTGGTTTTTTCCCACTTTCAAACCTTCCAACATTTGATTTCCGACGATGCTGTAATTATTTCCGGTGAAATCATTATTAATGAAAGAGAAATTAGCGCGAACCGACGTTTTCACCTTTTCCCACTGTAGTGTTCCGGAGATCTCATACGTTTTCAATAGCTCTACACCATCGGTTCTTTTCTTTTGACGGAGCGCACCGAAGAGTTCTGTTTGTAGACTTTCGGACAGTTTGTAAGTCGCTTTTGGTTTGGTTTCCCAGTTTTGAAGAAGATAATTTCGCGAATCGTAAACCTGTGAACTATTCGTCACATTTTGAATAGAATTTTCCCAATCCGTACGGAAAGATTTGGTGAAGGAGTAGCCTACATTCAGGAAGTGTGATTTCTGGCCGTGCGCTTCATTACTGAAATTGGCGTTGACCAAATTATCATTGTCTGTATATCGATAACTCCCGTTCCAACCCGATTTGTCATTAGAATTAAATATGGCCGATGCTAAGATATTTTGCGTTCTCAGCAACTGGTCACTTTCTTTTTTGAATGGATTCCAAACCAAAACCTGATCATTTTTGAGATATGAATTCTGTGAAAGCAATGAAAGGTTGAAGTTCCAACGTTTTAAGAATTCATTCTTTGAACTGATGATAGCGGAAGGATTGACGAATAACGCCAACTGAAGCTTGTTTTTGTTCGATGCCAAGTAATTCACGCTGTTGGTATAAACCCGGATGTATTGGGCCAGATCGGCGTACTCTGCCGCCTCGAACTCATCTAATTGCTGCACGCCATCATTGTTGTAATCTGTCCATTTGTAGACACCTTGTCCGTCTGTCACTTTGATGTACTGGAATTCACGCTGCGCTTCCTGTCCATTGCCAAGTTCGTAGAAGAATTGCAGGCGCATCCCATTGTTGAAGAGCTGCTGATTATAAAGAATATTTCCAACCACAAAATCCTGATTCTGGTCAGTGGCAAAACTTTGATTTTCGTAGAAGAATTTCCTGTAGTGGACCAAGGTTGAGAGCTGTGTCTTCTCATTCTTAATAATTTGACTTTCCGCCATGATCCCCACAATGTTGTTCATCTTTTGCAAACGGTTGTCCTGAACAGAATCGTTGCTTCGGAAATAAAGTTTGGTCAATAATTTCGTTCTGGCCGAGTCAGCGATCTTTTTTTGGATGAAAAGTTCTTTCCAGCTGAAACTTGTCAAATCTAAAGTTTGGGTCGTGTTGTATTTTTTCTCGTTGTGTTCCATAGCCGCGCCCAACATCCAGCTGCCTTTTTTGCCAGCCAACTCTGTAGAAACTGCACCGCGGACAAAGTTGGTATTGAGGTCTGTCGATTTGGTGTCAAGATAAGAAATGGCTGCAAGATTGTTGAATTTTCCAATTTTCCAAACAGCGTCCAAATCGTTTTTGATGCCTTTGTAAGAGTCTTTTTCCTCAAGGTAATTGATCTTGTAATTGATCTTTGAGGTTTTATTGAAGTCATTAAGGAAAGAAAAAATGAAACGGTTCTGCGTAATCTGATTGAACTCATTGGTCAAATTGAAGTCACGCCAAAAATCCACATTGTTGATCCTGTCCAGAATGTGGAAATTCTTTTGGATCACTTGGTATTCAACCATCGGCGTTCCGGTCCAAGTATTTTTTCTAAATGTTTTGTTGGCGTAGATCCTTGCGGCGTAACCTATATTCTGATCATTGTCTCTCGATGAAAATGCATTGAGGTCATAATTGCTTAAGGAAACATCTGTCCCGACGACACCTTCGTTCAAAGCATATTCCACGTTGGCGGAATAAACCTGGGATTTTTCCGGAGCAGGTAATTTCCTAACCGCGAGATAATCTCCCAGACCAGTTCCCATGTATTGGAAAACCCGACCGTTGTTGGTGGTTTGCTGTAATTGATAATCACCTTTGCCGTTTCCAAAGTAGGTGAATGAAACCTGGTAGAGCACTTCCGTCTGATTCGTAGAAAACTCATAGTGGAAAGAATCGCCAGCGAAAACCTTTTTGTAAAGGATCTTGTTGACATCATATTCTGTCTCTATTCCAGACGGTGAATACATCAAAGTGGGGTCGTTTCCTGCATTCACGAGCTGAAGCTGATCTTCTTCGCTTAGATTAAGGGCAAGTGGTGCGTTCTTATTATCATTTTCCATGAACCAGCTGAAGCCTGCTTTCAGTTTTTCTCGCTGATGTTTGATGTTCCCTGTGATGAGGAATCTGGTGTAATTTCTATTCGTATAATTATAAGAAACATTGATAAAGTTCTGTTTATAGATCGGTCGGAAACTCGTGAAGGTAATCTCGCCCGTGTTATAATTAATGACATAATCCTGATTTTCGCCACGTTTCATGAGGACACCATCAATGAAAACCTGTTCCGAACCGGAGATGATCGTGATGAACAATTCTCCATTTTTCCCCGTCAGTCTGTAAGGTCCTTGATTTCCCTCGATTCCCTGGAAGCGCATTCGGAAAAACTCACTTCGCGCAACGCCGCCAGAAACATCAACCGAGGTTTTATTACCATTCTTTTCCCACGCGGTGAGGAATTGCAATCCCATACTTCTTCTTTGGTAACGTCCGAAATAGGTGGTTTCGTCATTCAGATCCAGATGTCCGGCTCGTATGATGCTGTGGTTTTTGATATTGAGCTGGAGATAGATTTTATCGAATTCCTGCAAAGTCTGTGTGTAACCATCTGCTTGAACCGGAAGATTATGGTCAGAAATTGAAGCTAGGATGGAAACATCAGGACTCAGCTTTCCGGAGATCTGCATATCCATAGAACTTTGGACTGAGGAGCCTTGGTTATTCCCGAAGGTGATCCCTCTAATAATTGAGCCTTTGGAATTGAGTTCTCCGAGGATTCTTTTCTTGTCATTTTTTACGAGTACTTCTTCATCATAAATGATCTTATTCTGTTTTTTAACGAAGTCGAGCGTGTCTTTGGTGAAAAAATCCTGGTTAATTCGGGAGATGAAGATGCTGTCTTTTTTAAGGGAATCTTGTGGGATATTGGGGTTCTTCCAACTGAAAATCTGTGCGTTAAAGGGATTTAACGCAAAAAAAATCAATGTTAACAGAAAAATTTTGTTTATCTTAGGCACCCTTTTGTAATGATGTGTAAATGTACTAATAATAGGCTATGGAACGAATTAACAATTATTTAAAACGGGAAAGGTGATGTTAAAATTGTAGTTAAAGATAATATTTTATATTTGCGACAGACAAAACGAAACAGTAATAACAATAACAATTTTAAACTTTATATTATGAAAAAATTCTATTCTTTGTTAGCGGCAGTAGCTGTTACAGCAACCGTAAGTGCGCAGACAACGACAAATTTTGTGTTCGCTAACCAAGGTTTTACAAATGGTCAGGCACTTTCTTCGGGAGCAATCGATACAAACCTAGATTATTCTGCAGCTCAGAATGATGCAAGCAATCCTCCTGCGTATTTTACTAGTGGAACAAATGCGAGATTTTATTACTCTGCAAATGGAAACGGAGGAAGTTTCACGATTACACCAAAAAATGGTGCAATTATCTCAAGTGTTACAATCAATGCGGTAACAGGAAATACACCAACAGTAAAATATAGTGTTAACGGAGCTGCTAGTCAAACTGCAACTTTAACTGGAACTACATATACAGTTTCAGGTTTATCAGCTGATGCTTCTTTTACTTTCCAAAATGCGAATACATCGTCTGCACAGTTGAGAACTACGTCAATTTCTGTAACTTATACTGTACCGACAATGGCAGTTGGTGATGCTACAAAAGGAAAAGCTAACTTGGTGAAGAACACAATCGTTTCTAACGAATTAATCTTCGGAGCTTCTGCGAAAGTATCAGTTTACAACACTGCTGGTCAAATCGTGAAAACTGCTGAGGTTTCTGACAACTCTAGATTGGATGTTTCTGCTTTACCAAAAGGAACTTACGTAGTGACTGGTGCAGTAAACGGAAAAGCTGTATCTCAGAAAATCATCAAAAAATAATAATAAAAAATGTTAAAAAATTGCTCTCTGCAAATGAGAGCGATTTTTTACTTATTTTTGTAACCTAATTTTAAAATTTCAATAAAATGAAAAAAATCTTTACAATTTTAGCTGTTTCAGCTTTGGCTTTTACTGCACAAGCTCAAACTACTTTTAGTTATGTTTATAACAACCAAGGATTTACAAATGCACAAGATATTACAACTGGAAATATCGTTGCTGGCAAATTGACTTACGACGTACAAAAGAATGGAGCAAGCAATGGTCCTAAATTTTACACTGCTGGAGGTGGTGCTTTAAGAATGTATTCAAACAATGCAGATGGTAACGGAAACTCTCTTTCTATCATCGCTGTTGCTGGTACAAAGATCAACTCTGTGAAAATCAAAACTCCAGGTACTCTTGGATCTGATAACTACGGACCATCAAGTGCTATCGTAACTGTTGACGGAGCAGTTGTTCCTACAGTTTATGATCCTGCTGATGCTACAAATGCTACTTACTTGGTAGTTGCTGCAACGCCTGCATCTAACATTACTATCAAAAATGGTAACCAAGGTGCTGCTTCTGCTCAGATCAGAGTTCTTTCTTTTGATGTAACTTACACAGATGCTCTTGCAGTTGCTGATTTTACAAAAGCTAACTCTACTTTGGTAAAAAATACTTCAGTAGGTGAATCTATCGCTTTCGCTAAGACTGCAGATATCCAGATCATCAACGCTGCTGGACAAGTTGTAAAAGCTGCTAAAGTAACAGAAGGTTCTACATTGAATGTTTCTGCACTTGCAAAAGGTGTTTACATCGTAACTGGAACAGTAAACGGTACTAAAGTATCTCAAAAAGTGATCAAAAACTAATATTAGTTTTCTGAAAAATAGAAGGCTTCCTGATCTCAGGAAGCCTTTTTTATTATAATTAATAATGAAATTCTTAAAATACACCTCTTCTCAAATTGTTGATAAGAGCACCCAAATTCAAAACCAAAGTGTATCGGATCCTGTAACCATAATTTTTAAAACCTGGTTCGAAACCTAAGCTAGATGCGACGGGAAAATAAACCTCCAAGAAATCAGGAACTACTTTTACCTTGATGCCAGAGTCCCAGATGAACTTTGCAGCGTGATTTTTATTCTTATAAACGCCAGCATCTGCATAGAGATTGAACCACTTCCATAAGTGAGAATCCACATTGACACTTGTGATGAATTCATTCACGGAAGTGTTGAAAAGTGATTTGAAGCCGCCTTCTGCCAGGATAAACTGCTGGGAAAGAATCCCGGATGTGGCGCTTTGTCCCAGCAATCCGTACGAAAAAGAATAGTTGGAAACCCGTGAAATTCCGTAGTTGAAAAGATTATTCTTGGTCTCATTCTTCACAAAATAACCGGCAAACCATCTGAAACTGATCTTCTTATTCTTTGCAAATTCCCAACGGTAAAAGGCCTCTGCTGATATCTTTTGGAAATCCTCCATCCATTGGATATTGGTCCCGATATATTTCTCATGGATCATTTGATTGTCGGAGTATGCATAGCCCAAATTCCAAAGGTTGTACTTCGCATATTCGTTATTCAAAATCCTAAGAGGAGAGAGTTCACGCTCATAATAGTTGTATGAGAAAAACAAACTTCTGCCAATTGCACTTCTAGGATTTTTGTTGAAGTTGAGTGATGTAGATGCTCCAAATCGCGTGTAGGCCAAATTATTATCATAATGAAAATAGGATCCAGACACGCCAAAATTCCAGCTTCTAAAGAAACTATCTGGTGGCAAAATAGAGTAGCCCAAACCAGCTGAACCAGTCAATTTTCCTGTACCTGAACTGTAATACGGCGTCACAGAATAATCAAATTTCTGATCAAAAATTCCCTGGTTTTTAAAATTCATTCCAAATAGAACTTTGTCGTACGCATTGAAGGTCAGCCTCGGCGTGATGAAAATCTCATTATATTCCGGATTCTGAATATCCTTGATCAACTTGAATCTGATTTTCTTCATATTCGAGAAAATTCCTTTTGTATAAAGATAATTATCCCGGAAATTGGTTTCAGGGAAAACATAATCGTCATTCAAAACTATCTTTTCAACTTGGTTTGTGGGAAGAGAGGCGCTGTCTTTTGTCAGTTCGTTCCCATCCTTCCAATAAGTCGTTTTCTCGGAATCTTTGGCCTCGGTCTCCAGTTTCAGTGGAATGATCTCACTCTTACTTTTCTTTATTTTAACTAAATATTCATTATTTTTTTCTTCGAAATTTTTGAGATTGAAATTGATCCTGTGCTTTTCGTCCATCATTCTTTTTAGGAAAGCAGATTTTCCATTAGATTGATTTTCAAGTTCTTTCAAGAAATCGTCACCAGTAATTTTACTTTTATAATTCTGAGAAAAATATTGTTTCAAGAACTCATCAAAAGTTTCATTTCCTTGATATTCCGAAATATAATTAAGCAAACTTCCCGTCTCAAACTGGCTGATGGCCGTCGTATTGAAGTTGCTCAATTTGTCAAATGGCGTGGTGATCTTCTGATCGAGATTCTGGGTGTAAATGTAATGATACGCCAAGCCATAACGCTCGTTCAATTTCAACTTCGAAGCGTGGAATATTTTCAATGGTTTGATTCCGAAGATGTTGGCGTTGTCTGCCAGATTTCCAATCAGTTTGTGGTTTGGATAATTTTGTTTAAGATATTGGATCTCGAGATACGACTTCAAACCGTTTTTCAGCCAGTGGTCTTTTGTTTTATTACTGATGAAGTATTCATCCATGACCTTCTTTGAAATGGTGCTGAAGTAATCCAGGTCCGTCTTCTCATAATCCGTAAACATCTGGAATTTGAATTTCCAAAACTTGATGTCATCAATCCCGATAAATTCTTCCTTCTTCATAAATTTATCAGTAATGAAAAGCTTTTCGGGAAGATTTCCGGTTTTTGTTTTGATGAATTTCAAATGATTGGTCAGGACAGAACTTAAGATTTGGCGTTGATATTCATTGGTTTGATATCCCAAATCCACTTTTACATTTTGCCCATCAACATTTAGAGAAAACTCAGGATAGATTTCTTTCGAGATTTGAAACTCAGGATCATTGATGGATTTCCCTTCAAACTCAAGTTCACTGTTTTGAAGCAAGTTAGAATAGATTTTCCAATATTTTGGAATTTCAAAATTCACTTTCCAAAATGAGCCAGCGTTGGCGGTTTCTTCGGTGTCGCGATAGAAAGAATTGCTCTGATTTTCATCCTCAAAAGTCTCTGGAACAAGGAAAAAATATTTCAGAAGAAGATGATTCGTATTGATTCCATAGCCTGTGAAACGTGCGTCAGGAAGTTTGATTTTATATTTTAAATTAATGGTAACGCTCTCGCCAGGCTTCAAAGCTTCGGAAAGTGGAATGAAGATGTTTTCCTGTTGCGTGTTGAGTATTTCGGAAGTTGTATTTTTTAAAGAATATTGCAGACTTTCCAATTTTCCCAGTTGTTCGTCTTTTGCGAAGTAAAGGTCATTTTTTCTATCCTCAATTTTCCTTTTGAGAAGTGGAGTTTTCCGTTTCTGGTAAGCCGAAACCCAATTCAGAAGTTTGATCTGATCAATGGATTTTTGATGCGGATTATGATACACCAAAGTTTGCTCCACAGAGATCGATTTTTGGTCGTCATTTAGTTTCACATTCAACCGAATGCTGTCTTGCTGAGCAACCGCCCAGAAATTAAAGGAAAACGAAACCAAGACACAAAAAAGACGCTTCATCAGGAACAATCAGTACTTATCAAAACTAATGATTTTTTTTGATGAATGATGATAGATGGTTGTTAAAGTTTTTCATCTGTCAGTTTGAGGCTCTCGAAGACCTTCACAGACTGACAGAAATTAAAAACCCTTTCAGAGTTTTGAACTCTGAAAGGGTTATAATAAGAAGATTTATATTTTTTTACAGCGTTTCCAAATACGCCTTCCAGCCTTCGTTTTTATAACGCAAAGCTTCCTGTTCTGGTTCTTCGGATTTGTAAATGCCACGTCCAACGATGATGAAATCGGTTCCGTAATTTTTGATCACGTGTTCCGGCGAATTGTACTGTTGACCTTTATCGTCGCCAGTTTCTCCAAGATTAACGCCAGGCGTAAACAATAAAAGTTGGTCAGAGATTTCATTCTGAGCCACGCAACCGATAATGCTTGGATGAGTTTCAATTACTTTCAAAGCTTCTTCACGATAATGAGAATCGGTCAAAGTTCCTTTGGAAGACATTCCTAAGATTGCTACGACGCCTACATTCATAAAACAATCCAAACTTTTGCTTCCGCCGATAACGTGAGAAGTTACCAGATCTGCCCAGTTGGAAATCTTATAAGTTCCGTAAGAAAATTGCAATTCCTGCGTGTTTCCGATGTCTGCAAACTTGCGGTCTTCCATCAATAGAAAGTTATGTTTCGTTGCCAGATCTTTTAGTGGAAGAATGGTTTCGTCGGCATCAAAATCATTCAGAATATCGATGTGCGTTTTCAAAGCCACAATGTGAGGACCAACAAAATCTGCAAAGTCCAATAATTCTTTTGTAGTAATGAAATCTGCAGACGCAATGAGGTTTGACCTTTTTTCAATCGCAATTTCAAGGATTTTCTTGGCGAAAGAATGTTCGGCAACTTCCAATTTTTGCTCGTAGGACAAACGTTTTTTCTCTTCAAAAATAACTTGATTTCCACTCACAAAATCCTGAATTCTAGCCACTTCATCTTCATCAATATAATTCACTTCTCTCAAGATTTCAACGACTTCAGAAATATTAAAGAGTGAATGCACTTTGTAACCTTTGGCTTCCAATTTTTCTTTTCCGCCTTGTTGTCTGTCCAAAACCACAACGATGTCGGAAACTTTGATACCTTCATTTTCTACCTCGTCAATGGTTTCTACAAGTGATTTTCCGGAAGTAATAACATCCTCTACTAATAAGCAGTTTTGTCCTTTCTCATAAATTCCTTCTATGAGTTTTTTGGTGCCGTAAGCTTTAGCTTCTTTTCTTTTGATGATCAATGGGATAAAACTTTCCAAAGACATTGCTGTCGCCATTGGAAGTGCAGCGTAAGGAACACCACAGATGATATCAAAATTATCCAAAGGAAGCATTTCCAAAAGATAATTGGCCAATTTTTTCAAGATCTTTGGGTCAGACGCGAGCGGACGAAGATCCACGTAAAACGGACTTTCAATCCCGCTTTTCAGGGTAAAACGCCCAAATTTGATGATCCCAAGTGTGTAACACTCGAGGAAGAATTCTTTTTTACTTTCCATTTACTTTTCTTAGATTTCTACAAATTTAAGGCTATTTTTTAAACCACAAAAGGCTCAAAAGCTATAGTTATTTCTAAGTTTATCAAAAGTGCAAAAAAGCAAAAGGTTTTGCAAGTCAGCTTTTTTGCTCTTTTAAAAGTCTTTCATTTTGAATTTCTATTGTGACTTTTGTGGTTTAAATTTGCTTCCACTTCGGATTTGATGCAAAAATCTTTTCATTGATTGTACAATTCTCAGAATGCGCACCTTTCAGAAAGCCAATACTCATCAGGAATTCTCCAACAATTTCACCACCAGTAAACTTGAAAGTTTTTTTGAACAATTTCACCCATTCTTCCTTGGTTTTCGGGTGGTGATGTTCCAGCCATTTTTCGAAAGAGCCAAATTCCTTTTTCAGGTCCAAAATGGTTTTAGCATTTTCAATCGCAGCGTTTACTTTTAATTTATTTCGGATGATTCCAGGGTCGGACAACAATCTTTCGCGGTCTTTTTCCGTATAAGCCGCAATTTTTTCGATACTGAAATTGCTGTAAGCTTTTCGGAAAGAATCTTCCTTTTTTAAAATCGTTTCCCAGCTCAGTCCCGCTTGGTTGATTTCCATGATCAATCTTCCGAAAAGCTCATCATCATTATGAATCGGAAAACCGTAGTGGTTGTCGTGGTAATTTTTGTGCAATGCTTTTCTTTCTTCAGGTTGCATTGTTTCTATGGTGGCGCAGTATGACATTTGTTATAGAGGTTAGAAGTTAGGTTTTAGAATTTAGAATAAAAACATCTTTAAAATAAGTTTTCAGTTTTAGTAAGGAACTTGTCCATTGCTACTTTGATATCGATATCCATTCTATCGGAAAGATTGATGATCCACCAAATTGATTCAGCAAGTTTATGTTCCAATTCTTCATCAGAATTAGCTTTGGACCAAGTTTTCTCGTGAGACATTGTATTTCTTCCAACCAATCCTGCATCGGACAAAAATCCCAAAGCATCCTGTTCTATTGTCCAGACTTTACCGTTTTGTTTGAGTTCCAGCTCGTGGTATGATTTACGGATTTTGATTGACCGTTCTATGATTTCATTAAAATTATCATTTGCCATTTTTGTAATTATTTAAAACAAAAATACAAACAAAATTGATGGATTTAAGTTCCATTTTCCTAAAATCCTTATCTTCGTCCAAAGCTTTTTTAAAATGTACAAATCACTAATTTCTTCCTTTTTCCTTTTCGCTTTCGTCTTGTTCAATGCTCAAATCGAGGAGAAAAAACTCGACGAACTGATTCAAAACTCTCTTAAAACATTTGACGTTCCAGGAATGTCGGTCGGGATTGTGAAAGATGGAAAAGTGATTTATGCCAAAGGTTTCGGTGTTCGTTCGCTTAAAAATAATCAGCCAATGGACGAGAATACTTTGGTCGGAATTGCGTCTAACAGCAAAGGTTTCACTTGCACCGCTTTGGCGATTCTGGCAGATGAAGGCAAGATCAACTGGGACGATAAAGTCAGCAAATATATTCCGGAGTTTCAAATGGCGGATCCTTACGTTTCTCAAAATGTGACCATCAAAGATTTGATAACGCACAGAGCCGGACTTGGTTTAGGACAAGGCGATTTGATGTTTTTTCCAGAAGGCGGCAGTTTGACCGTGAATGACATCGTACATAATGTTCGATATTTGAAACCTGAAAATCCTTTTAGAACGACTTTGGATTACAACAATATAATGTTCATCGTTGCTGGTGAAGTAATTCACAGGGTTTCTGGTTTGCAATGGGCAGATTTCATCGAGCAAAAAATTCTGAAACCTGTCGGGATGACGGCAAGTTTCGGCTCTTACAACCGAGCAAAAAATTCCCAAAACATCATCGATGCACACGCGCCAGTGGATGGAAAAGCGATTGCGGTTCCACACGATTGGAACGAAACTGCGAACGCGGCAGGTGGCATTATGAGCAACATCAAAGATATGACGACCTGGGCAGATTTCCTTCTGAATGGTTTTGTGACGAAAGATGGAAAACGCTTGGTTTCTGAGAAAAATGCACACGAACTTTGGAGCCTTCAGATTGCTGACAAAGTTGGAGCGACTTCGCCTTACGATACGAAGTTTTACGGCTATGGATTGGGTTGGTTTTTGAGTGATGTGAAAGGCCATTTGCAAGTTCAGCACAGCGGTGGTTTGATTGGAACGGTAACACATTTTACCTTGATTCCAGATATGAAACTGGGAATTGTGGTTTTGACCAATCAACAATCTGGTGCCGCTTTTTCCACGATTACAAACTCGGTGAAAGATGCATATTTGAAAGTTGAAAACCGTGATTGGCTGAAGCTTTATGGCGAGAGAAGCAAGAAAAATGATGAGCGTTTTGCAAAGCAGAAGAAAGAGATTTACGATAAAGCTTCAAAATTCAAATCTGAGTTGAAGGATGACCAATTCATCGGTTGGTACAAAGACGAATGGTTTGGGATTGTTGAGGTTTCCAAAGTTGGAAAAGGCTACAGAATTATTTCTAAATCTTCTCCAAGGCTGAAAGGCGATTTGATTCCATATTCTGCCAATTCTTTTGTGGCAAAATGGGATGACAGAAGTTACGATGCCGATTCTTTTTTCATTTTAAATTTTGATGAAAATGGAAAAGCGGTTTCTGCGAAGATGAAACCAATCTCTGATGTGACGGATTTTAGTTTTGATTTCGAGGATTTGGATTTGAAGAAGATTAATTAATATGCTAAAATTTAATTTCAGATTTTTATTTTTAATAGGATTCCCACTTAATATTTTTGGACAGACTGAAAATATTAATAGTGGAAAATATCATCCTGCGAAAGAAATATTTGAAAGTAATTATCAAAAACAAGAGTTTGCAAGATTTCCAAAAAATCAAATTAGAATAGAAAATGATACAGTCTTTTTGGGAGAGATTAAATCAATAAAGTTTGATGAACATAGTAATGAAACTACAAAATTATTTTGTGTCATGGTTTACTTGACCCATATTTAATTAACGGAAGTTTTAATTTGACCATTTCAATCATAGATGAACTAGTATTGTTAAATCCGAATCCACGTACAAAAAGATATAAATTTTGGATTTATAATTCGTCGAAAAATAATTCATTGATGGTTGGTCTTGCTAATCCGAGTGAATATTATTTTGAACTGCAAAATGAAAATTCAGATGAAAATACTACCAATGAGGATTTTATAAATGGAGCAAAGCTTACTTTTTTAAAATTTGGAACAATAATTATTTAAAGATGCCCTCTAAAATTAATGGAAAATTTACAAAACCACAAAAAAGAAATCTCCGAAAAAGGATTCACACTCATAAATGACGTTTTTTCTAAGCAAGAAATCAATCAAATCATTAATGTCATTGATTCCATCGATACTTCAAAAGAAACTTTCAGAAAATCGGAAGACCTTTTTGCGATTAGACAATTCTTGAAGGAAGTTCCAGAAAGTCATCGATTTATCTTTAATGATAACATTAAGCAAATCATTAATGAAGTTTTTGGAAATGATTATTTCGTGGTCAAAAGTATCTATTTTGATAAACCTGAAAAATCCAATTGGTACGTTTCCTATCATCAGGATTTGACGATTTCGGTCGATAAGAAATTGGATTTAAATGGTTTTGGACCGTGGACGACGAAGCAAAATCAATTTGCCGTTCAACCGCCGATTGATTATTTGAAAAATATTTTCACGATTAGAATCCATTTGGATGACACTGATGAGAATAACGGCGCGTTGAAAGTCGTTCCAAATTCCCACAGCAAAGAAATCTACCGACCGGAAACCATCGATTGGAACGTAGAAACCGAGGAAATCTGTTCCGTAAACAAAGGCGGAATTATGATTATGAAACCATTGATTCTTCACGGTTCAAACAGAACCACCAACAATCAAAAACGCAGAGTCATCCACATTGAGTTTTCTAATATGGAATTGCCTGAGGAAATCAATTGGTCGGAAAGATTGAATTGAAATTAATAATATAAGAAAGTCGGTTTACAAAAACTGGCTTTTATTTTGGTCTTTTGCCAATATCTTGTGAAGCATTGAAAACTGCTTTTACAAAAATGAATTTGTTGGTTTCATCAATTTGATAAAAAATAATGTACGGATATTTTGAAAACGTAAGACCTCGAAAATCTTTGTAATAAATTTGGAAAAAAGGTTTTTGTACAATTTTCTTTAAAGTCAATTCATAATCCGCGACGAAATTCTGAGCCACTTTTAAAGAAGCTTCTTTTCTGTAATAAGCTACAGCTTTTCTTACTTCGGCTTTTGCTACAGGTGAAATTTTGACATTATAAGCCATATTCTTTTTTCAATTCAGCTACGAAAGCATCATTGTCCTGATATTCTGAGATAGGCAAATCTTCTTGGGCATCCAATATTTTCTTTTGTTCTTCGGAAAGTTCGAATATACTGGTTTCCTCAGCAATATTTGGATATTGTTTTTTCAATTTTTCCCATTCCTTGATGGGGATGAAAACGCCCGTTGGTAAGCCGTTGTGGTCTTCGATTACTTGTGCTTTCATTGTTCCGAATTTTCAGTGAATCATCTTCTATCAAAATTACAATTTTTTATTAAATCAAAAAGCCTTTCAAAGTTTTAACTCCGAAAGGCTTTTGTTATGTTGAATTTAAGAATTTTAAATCTCTTTAAACTGCAAATTCTGCTCTTTGATTTGTTGCGCTTCCAACTCTTTATAATAACCAGTTTCCAGTTTTTTATAAATTGATTCGAAAGCTTCAAGTGTTTCGTTGATCTCAGCATCTGTGTGAGAAGCGGTTGGAATCAATCTTAGCAAAATCATTCCTTTTGGAATTACCGGATAAGAAACAACTGATGTGAAAATCCCGTAGTTTTCTCTAAGGTCTCTCGCCAAAAGCATTGCTTCAACAGGATTTCCCTGGATGAAAACTGGTGTTACACAAGTGTTGGTGTCACCAAGATTGTATCCGATTTTCTTAAGTCCACCTTGAAGTTTTTCGACATTTTCCCAAAGTTTTGCTTTGATCTCTGGTCTCGATCTTAGAAGTTCCAATCTCTTCAAACCTCCGATTACCATTGGCATTGTCAAAGATTTTGCAAAGATCTGAGATCTAAGGTTGAATTTCAGATAACGGATAATTTCTTTGTTTCCTGCTAGGAACGCTCCGAAACCAGCCATAGATTTTGCGAAAGTAGAGAAATAAACATCGATCTCATCCTGACAACCTTGCTCTTCTCCAGCACCAGCGCCAGTTGCACCAAGTGTCCCGAATCCGTGCGCATCGTCCACCAAAATTCTGAAACCATATTTTTCTTTAAGCGCAATGATCTCTTTCAATTTCCCTTGCTGACCTCTCATTCCGAAAACACCTTCTGTGATTACCAAGATTCCACCTCCAGTTTCTTCGGTCACTTTTTGAGCTCTTTGAAGGTTTTTTTCAAGACTAGCGATATCGTTGTGTCTGTAAGTGAATCGTTTTCCAGAGTGCAATCTTACACCATCCACGATACAAGCGTGAGAATCTACATCGTAAACGATTACGTCATTTCTGGAAACCAAAGCATCGATACAAGACACCATTCCCTGGTAACCAAAATTCAGAAGATATGCTGATTCTTTCTGAACAAATTCTGCCAATTCTCTTTCCAACTGCAAATGCTGATCGGTCTCGCCAGACATTGCTCTCGCGCCCATTGGATAAAACATGCCGTATTCTGCAGCCGCTTTTGCATCGGCTTCCAAAACCTCAGGATGGTTGCAAAGACCCAAATAATCATTGGCACTCCAGAAGATCACGTCTTTCCCTTGGAACTTCATTCTCGGGCCAATTGGACCTTCCAATCGTGGGAAAATATAATAGCCTTCTGCATAATCTGCAAATTGTCCTAGAGGACCTGGATTCTGTTTTATTCTTTCAAAAATGTCCATTTTTCTAACTGATATTTTTTGATTTACTGAAAAAACCTTTTGTCTTTCCAAAAGGTTTATTAATATTTTGAATTGTTATTTGATAATTTCTGTTTTGAAGATCTCATCGTAATTGTGGAAACAATTGTTGATAAAACCTTGCTCTTCCATCCATTTGTCGCTGTAAACTTTGGTGATGTAGCGTGAACCGTGATCTGGAAAAATTAATACAACCAGGTCATCGTTTTTGAATTCGTGTGAATTCGCATATTGAATCAAAGCTTGAGTTACTGCGCCTGTAGTGTAACCTCCCATAATTGCTTCCTTCAAAGCTATTTCGCGGGTTCTGTAAGCGGACATTTCGTCATTTACTCTGATGTATTCATCAATTTTATCGAACAAAAGCGCACCTGGAATCAGGTTTTTTCCAAGACCTTCTATTTGATAAGGGTGAATCTCTGTTTTGTTTATCTTTCCTGTTTCGTGGTAAGTTTTCAGGATCGATCCATCTGCATCTACACCGATTACTTTGATGTTAGGATTTTGTTCTTTCAAATATTTTGCAGTTCCGGAAAGTGTACCTCCAGTACCTGTACAAGCAAAAACGTGCGTAATTTTTCCATCAGTCTGGTTCCAAAGTTCAGGTCCAGTCGTTTGGTAGTGCGCATCAATATTCAATTCGTTGAAATATTGATTGATGTAAACTGAGTTAGGCGTTTCTCTTGCAATTCTTTTTGCAACTTCGTAGTAAGACCTTGGGTCATCTGCCGGAACAGAAGCTGGGCAAACATAAACGGTTGCTCCCAAAGCTTTAAGATAGGCGATCTTTTCCGCTTTTGTTTTATCACTTACGGCAAGGATGCATTTGTAACCTTTTACGATACAAACCATCGCTATAGAAAATCCGGTGTTGCCGGACGTGGTTTCAACTATGACAGAATCGGGTTTGATCAACCCTTTCTTTTCTGCATTTTCTATGATGTGAAGGGCAATCCTATCTTTCGTAGAATGGCCTGGATTATAAGACTCCAACTTAGCGTATACTGTCGCAGGAATGTCCTTGGTAACGTGATTCAATTTGACCAACGGGGTGTTGCCAATCAAACCAAGAATATTATCGTATACATTCGTCATTTTATATCATTTTTTCTCTCAAAAACTGTCTGCAAAAATAAAAAAAAAATTGCAATGTTTTTTAGTTTTCACATACTAATATGGTATAAGTCTGATATATTGTAATTTAATCCGTGAAAAATCCTTATTTTATATTAAATTCTAAAGTTTAATTTTTGTTAAAAGCATCGATAACTAATTCAAAAATGTTAATTTCGCCGATATTTCTTGTTACAATATGAAGAACTGGGCTTTTAAACAATGGAACACCATTCTCGGATGGGTCGTTTTCGCAATTGCATTCATTACCTACCTATCAACCATCGAACCTAATTTTAGTTTTTGGGATTGTGGAGAATATATCTCTTCAGCCGTAAAATTGGAGGTAACGCACGCACCTGGAGCAGCTTTGTTTCAATTGGTTGGCGCTGTGGCAGCCTTGTTTGCTTTCGGTGACGGGCAAAATTATTCCTTGGTCATCAATGCGATGTCTGCGTTGTGTAGTGCGTTCACCATTTTATTTTTGTTCTGGACGATCACACATCTTGTAAGAAGATTATTAAACAGAGAATTCGAAAACATCACGATTGCAGAAGAGATCGCAACATTGTTTGCCGGAGCCGTTGGTGCTTTGTGTTTTACATTTTCGGATTCATTCTGGTTCTCAGCTGTAGAAGGCGAAGTTTATGCAATGGCAAGTATGTTCATTGCTTTAATCGTTTGGCTGATCACTAAATGGGAAAACGAATATCTGGAGAAAGATAATGAGCGTTGGATCATCCTATTGTTCTTTATCATTGGATTGTCAGTCGGTGTTCACATGATGTGTATGTTGGCTTTGCCAGCGGTTTGTCTGATCTATTACACAAGAAATTACAAGTTCACTTGGAAGTCATTTTTGATTGCCAATGCAGTAACTTTATTAATATTGATCATCGTTTTCAAGATCATTTTCCCTGTGATTATGACCTTGTTTGGGAAATCTGAGGTGTTCTTTGTGAACGGTTTAGGATTGCCTTTCCACTCAGGGACAGTTTTTGCCTTTGTGATTTTGATCGTTCTTTGTTATTTATTGATCACTTATACAAGAAAAACAGGAAAATCGCTTTATCAAACCATTGCTTTGTCCGTAGTTTACATGATGATTGGATTCTCTTGCTGGTTGGTGATTCCAATCCGTGCAATCGCAAATCCACCAATGAACCTGAATGATCCCGACAATGCTTTAGGAATGTTGGATTACTACAACCGTGAGCAATACGGTGATTGGCCAACTTTGTACGGCCAAAACTACACTGCGTATCTCGATCCAAACGGAATTCAGAAAAATGAGGATGGAAGTTACAAAACAGTAAAAACGGGTGATACTTATGAGAAGGATCCTGTAACAGGAAGATATCGCTTGGTAGGAGAGAAGTTCAATTATGTTTTCAGCCCCGAACAAGTGAGTCTTTTCCCAAGGATGTTCAGCGAAGACAAATCAGTGATGCCAAATTACATCTCCATGTATGGCGCGCCAGATTTCACCTTCAATTATGGAAATGAACAAGTGTCAGAAAGTGCAGAGGCCAAACAATTCTTTGATGAGCTTCGTCAGAAATATGAGAATGGAACCATCAAGATGGACGATTATCTCAAGGCCAAGCAATTCGGAATTATCAATGTTCAGCGTCCAACTTTGGCTCAGAATATCGATTATTTTATCACATTCCAGAATTATTTCTACTTCGTAAGATATTTGCTTTGGAACTATTCCGGAAGACAAAATGATGTCGAAGGTCACATGGAAAATACCAACGGAAACTTCATCACAGGAATTCCGTTCATAGATAATAATCTTTGGGGTGATCAGTCAGAGATGCCTGCCAAGTTCCAAAATGAAAGTACCGTGAAGTTCTTCATGTTGCCATTGATCTTAGGAATGATCGGATTCTTTTTCCAACTAAATCGAGATTTCGGAAGATTCTACGCAATATTATCATTATTCATTTTAACAAGTGTGATGATCGTCTTCTACACAGGAATGAAACCGTTCGAGCCGCGTGAAAGAGATTACGCCATGGTAGGCTCCTTCTACGCCTTTGCGATCTGGATAGGATTAGGAGTTGCCGCGATCTATTGGTTGCTTCAGAAGAAAGTTCAAAACAAAGGTGCGCAGATTGCGATTGGCGTGGTGCTATTAGGAATTCCTTTGATGATGGGCTTCCAAAACTACAATGTCCACGACAGAAGCGAGAGATATGCCGCTTACGATTACGCCTATTCAAGTCTTAAATCCCTTCCGAAGAACGGCATCATGTTCGTTTACGGAGACAACGATACTTATCCAGTTTGGGCAATCCAAGAAACGGAGGAGTTCCGTAGAGATGTGAAGGTGGTGAATTTCACCCTGCTTTCCACACCTTGGAATATTGACCAAGTGAAGAGAAGAACCTACGATGCGATGGCGGTTCCGTCCACATTGGCGCACGAAGATTATCGTGAAGGTTCCAATGATCAGGTTTTCCTAATGTCAAAAGACGATTGGGCCAATATCTTTGCAAATATGAAAGATGCTGGTGCTCCAGACACGCAGTTTGCACAGTTCAGAAAATACCTGACCCAGGATTCGATCACTTTGAAAGAAGCCGTGAACTTCTTGAAAATGAAATCACCTGAGAAAGATGAGATCGTGAAGATGATCTTTGGAGAAGAGCGTTACGAGAAATTCAACTTCCTTCCGGTTTCCAAATTCGTGCTTCCTGTGAATGTGAATAACGCCGTGAAAGCAGGCATCATCACACCAGCAGAAGCTCAGAGAGCAGAGAAGCAGATCGTCATCAATTACAAAGGAACCAGCATGTTCAAAAATAACATGTTGATGATGGACATACTTGCTAACTTCGATTGGAAACGCCCGATCAACTTCTCAAGCGGCGGGATCTACGACCCAAGCAACCTGTTTTTCCTTTCCAATTATTTAAAATATGATGGTCACAGCTACAGATTGGTGCCTATAAAAACCGAGGAATCCGTAGATGGCGAACTTGGAATGGTGAATGCAGACGAACTTTACAAAACGGTGAAGAATTACAGATGGGGGAATTTCAAAGACCTGAAAACCCATTTCGACGAAACTTGCACCCAGAATATCGTGAGCTACAGATCATCCGCAAGCCGTGCTGCAGAAGCATTGGTCTTGAAAGGTGACAAGAAAAGAGCCATCGAAATATTAGACCTGGCAAACCGCGAGATCCCAGTTTCAAAGTATAACGACCCAAGATCATTGAGTTCCATCGTTTACGCTTACATCGTAGCTGGACAGGAGCAGAAAGGTCTCAAACTGGCAGAAGAACTCAAAAAAGGGATCTTTGAAGAGTATGATTACTACACCAGATTGTCACCTAAGTTCCAGGTTTATGCAGGCCGCCAGATGAGGACCAAACCAATGGAATATTCACTTATAGTAGGTGCGGTTTCCGATGCGTACAACAAGATCGGACAGAAGGAAAAAGGCTATGCTTACCTTGTCAACTCACTCAATGTGATCGATAAAAGATTCAATGGTTTCATCAAGGACCTTCAGGAGATGGGCAAAGAGAAGGCTTTCAAAAAGGCAGAAGATGTGCAGAAAGTCACTTCGTTCTACTCTTATCTCTTCGATATCATGAAGGATTACGACACGACCTACGAAGCCGAAAAGATGGACCAGATCACAAAACAATTGATGAAGGTTACACAATAAACAAAATCAAACGTCTCGAATTTTCGGGACGTTTTTATTTTATAATGTTGAAAATAATTTAGGAGCTTTAAGACTTTGTCGAATAGGATTAATGGAAAGATTTAGGAGCTATTTCCCGCTTTCCGTTGCAATCTTTTTTGCATCAGGTTTTGTCAAAATATTCACCGAAGTACAAGCAAAAAAGGATTTCCTCTACAATCGGGGCTATGGGTTTCGACTTCAAATTAAATGTTGTCCATCAATAGAAATTTTACGACAGGAAGTAGTAATTTCGCTATCAACCATCAACCATCAACCATCAACCATCAACCATCAACCATCAACCATCAACTATCAACCATCAACCATCAATTATGAAAAACTTCTGTGCTTTTCTCCGCGGCGTCAACGTCAAAGGAACCAATATGAAAATGGCCGACGTCTGCAAAGTTTTCTCAAACGCAGGTGCCGAGAATGTTTCCTCCGTTTTGGCTTCAGGCAATATCTTATTTCAGTCAGAGAAAGATGCGGTGGAGTTGAAGTCGATTTTGGAAAAGGAAATGTCTGAGCATTTCAGTTATGACGCTTTTCTATTCATCAAAAATGAAAAAGAGATCAGCGATATTTTCCAAAATGATCCATTTCCCGTCATCGATGATTTCCACAATTATGTTTTCCTGGGAAGTGAAAACGTAGAACAGACTTTGTTGGAAGAATTTGAAAAATCAAGTAAGGCTGAAGGTGAGAAAGGTAAAATCGTCAACAACATATTCTACTGGCAAGTTCCGAAAGGACAAACCTTGGATTCGACATTCGGAAAGATCCTTGGCAGAAAAAGTTTAAAGGATAAAATGACCAGCCGGAATATCAATACTTTTGAAAAGATCATCAAGAAATTTTAGAACTATCATACTTAGCAATAATTAAAGTTGATTTGTCATTCCGTAGGAATCTCGATCAGCACCGTTGAGATTCCTGCGGAATGACAAAAACCAAGTAAGGATTAAATCACAGAGCAAAAGTTTTCTCTTTAATCCGTATATTTGTAATCAAATTTTAGAAAATTTTCTATTCTAAAATTTAATTTAAAATCAAAGAATAATGATACAATACTTAGATAACATTCATCACAAAGATTCCAAAAAATTCTTCCTGATCGCTGGACCCTGCGCCATCGAAGACGAAACAATGGCTTTGCAGATCGCGGAACACATCGTGAAACTTTCTGATAAATATAATATTCCTTACATCTTCAAAGGGAGTTTCAAAAAAGCAAATAGAAGCCGCATCGATTCTTTCAGTGGTATCGGCGACGAGACAGCTTTGAAGATCCTGAGAAAAGTAGGAGAGACGTTCAACGTACCTACAACTACAGACATTCACGAGAATGCTCATGCGGCTTTGGCAGCAGAATATGTGGACGTTTTGCAAATCCCAGCTTTTCTGGTAAGACAAACTGACCTTTTGATTGCTGCGGCAGAAACGGGGAAAGCCGTGAGTCTTAAAAAAGGACAATTCCTTTCTCCAGAAGCGATGAAATTTGCAGTTCAAAAGGTGAAAGATTCCGGGAATGACAAAACTGCGATCATCGAAAGGGGAAATACCTTTGGTTACTCCGATCTAGTAGTTGATTTCCGTGGGATCCCGACGATGAGAGAATATTCGCCAGTGATCTTGGACGTGACGCACTCTTTGCAACAACCCAATCAGAATTCTGGTGTCACAGGTGGACGCCCGGAATTGATAGAGACGGTTGCGAAGGCAGGAATTGCTGTTGGAGCAGATGGCTTGTTCATCGAAACACATCCGGATCCTTCCATCGCGAAATCAGACGGTGCCAATATGCTGAAGCTTGACCTTCTTGATGGCCTGCTTGGTAAGCTAACGAGAATCAGAGAAGCAATTCTATAAAATGAAAGTCCGGTAATTCCGGACTTTTTTGTTGGCAGTTTGGTGGGAAATTTAAAATAATTACTTAAAATTTCATAATTGATAGATAATTAGCTACAAACAATTCAATTTTTTGTACAACAATTATAAATATTCTTTCGTTCTTTAGATTAATTGTTATTTTTGCCTTTCTAAGATTCAATTTTCAAATATAAATCGAAAAAAAATTACAACTTTGAAAAACTATATTCTCTTCATTCTTTTCTTCTTGCCACTTGCGGCATTTTCTCAAATCAATCTAAAAGTTCTGGACGAAGACGGGAAACCAGTTTCCGAAGCCAACGTCACCTACAACAATCAATCTTATCAAACGGATAAAAATGGTTTCATCAAAGTGCCGCTTTCAGATTCTGAACAGACATTAACTGTACAAAAAGAGAACTTCAAAGGTTTTTCCAAAGTCATCAAAACCTCTCCGAAAACCCAAGGTGTCAACGTTTTGTTTTTCCCTATTGGAAAGGAAAATGAGATACAGGAAGTAGTGTTTCAGAAAAAAGCAAAACGAACCAATGATATCACTTCTGTGGAGATCTCTGCAAAAGAGGCGAGAGAAGTAGCGTCATTATCTGGTGGTGTGGAAGGCCTTTTGAAAAGTTTACCATCCGTGAACTCCAATGCTGAATTGAGTTCGCAATACATGGTAAGAGGTGGAAGTTACGATGAGAACTTGATCTATATTAATGATATCGAGTTGTACCGTCCATTTTTAATTAGAAACTCTTTGCAGGAAGGGATGAGTATTGTGAATCCGGATATGGTTTCCACGATCAACTTCTCTGCTGGTGGATTCGAGCCGAGATATGGCGATAAAATGTCATCTGCACTGAATATTTATTACAGAAAACCAGAAAACTTCGAAGTTTCTGGTGAAGCAAGTTTGATCGGTGGAAGATTGACCACTGGTTTTGCATCAAAGGATAAAAAATTCACAGGAATAATCTCTGGCCGATACAGAAATACGAATCTAGTTCTTAACACTTTGAACGAGGATACAGATTTCAACCCGAGATACATGGATCTTCAGACCTATCTGAATTATCAGTTCAATGACAAATGGTCTTTGTCTTTCTTAGGCTATTATGCAAAGAACGATTATCAGATGTATCCGAAAGAGAAAGAAGTGGATTTTGGAAGTGTTCTGCAGCCTTTGAAACTGACGGTTTTCTACAACGGTCAAGAGGATGACCAGTACAAAAACATGATGGGAACGGTAAGTGTGAACTTCAAGCCTAGCAAAAAATGGCAGTTCTCGTTGGATAACTTTGCGTATCAGAACAGAGAGAGAGAATATTATTCCATCGCATCTGGTTACATCCTGGAAGCTTTTGATGAGGAAGGAAATCCAGTCGCAGGCTACGACGCAGGTGGACAGATCGATCATGCGAGAAATGACTTATTAGTAAGAGTCGCGGGTTCACAGTTCAGAACTAAGTTTTCTCCAGACGTGAACACAGACTTTGAAGTTGGTGTGAAGTACGAGAGAGAGACCATCAAAGATTTCACGAACGAGTGGCAGTTTGTAGATTCTATCGGTTACAGCAATCCAAGAGATTTTGTGATCCCTGGAAATCTGGACACTTCAGCTTTAAATTTAAGATATTATATCGCAGGACAAAACGACATCAATCCAACAAGAGTTTCTGCTTATGCACAATTCTCCAAAAAATTCTATTGGGGAAGCAATAGGATCTTTGTGAATGGAGGTGCCAGGATCCAAAACTGGAGTTTCAACAAGGAGACTTTGTTCAGCCCAAGAGCGCAGTTTGCCATCAAACCAAATTGGGATATGGACATGTTGTTCCGAGTTGCGGGTGGTGTGTATTACCAAGCGCCATTTTACAAAGAGATCAAGGATCTGACAGGTGCTTTCAATTCTGATATCACGGCTCAGAAATCTTATCAGATCATTGTTGCCAACGATTACGAATTCAAGATCAAAGAAAGAAACTTCAAGCTGACAACCGAGGCTTACTATAAAAAAATGGAAAACCTGATCCCATATTACATGAACAACGTGAGAGTAAGGTATTCTGGTAAAAATAATTCTGAAGGTTATGCTTACGGTGTGGATGCAAGATTATTCGGACAGTTCGTTCCGGGGATCGATTCTTGGGTTTCTGCGAGTTATGCCAGAGTTTACGAAAACATCGAAGGCATGGGTTACATCCCGAGACCAACGGATCAGCGATTCAAATTCTCTATGTTCTATCAGGATTACATGCCGAAGTTCCCAAGCATGAGAGTGAATTTGACTTTGACCTATGCGAGCGGATTGCCATCAGGAACGCCGGTTTTGTTTGATGCGAACGGATTACCGGATTATTTGGCTGCTTACCGTTATCAGAAGACTTTGCCTTCTTACAAGCGTGTTGACATTGGTTTGACGAAGGTTTTCATCGACCAAAAAGACAACAAGGCCAGCGGAAATTTCTGGGGCAAATTCAAAGAGTTGACTTTGGGTGTTCAGATCTTCAACGCGTTCAATATCAACAATACGATCGCTAACCAATGGATCAGCGATGTAAATGCTTCGCCACAGCTGTATTATCCAGTGCCAGTTAGATTGACAGGAAGATTCTTCAACGTTAAGTTAGAATTTAAACTGTAATAAATCTTCTAAAAAATGAATAAACAACCGGAAAGCCTGGCTCATTTGAGCGATGAAGTGTTGACAAAAAGTTATAAGACAGCGAAAGGTATTTTGATAGGATTTATCGTTATTTTCGTTTTGCTGTTTGCTACAGCTATCTTCATTACCATTAAAAAAGGTTTTGGTGTCTTTACAATTTTGCCAATCATTTTTATGTCGGTTTTGATGAGTAATATTACCAATTTTACCAAGTTAAAAGAAGAGATGAAAAGCAGGAATTTACCTATTTAATTTTTGTTTCTAAATAATATAAAAAAGCTTCCCAATCGTGGAAGCTTTTTTAATTTGAGATCAAATGTATTTCAAATTGAACTTTTCAGAGACAGCGATTTCGATAAGAAAATTCTTCACCGCAAAGTTGGACTTCAAATTGTAGTATGTCGTGAAATATTTCCAAATGAAAAACTCAGACAACCTTTCGAAATTGTCAAATGAAGCGCTGCTGAAAACCCTGAAAAATGCAAAAAACCAGTTTATTGGCTTTATGATATTTTTTGTGTTGCTGGTGGTTGGTTGCAACTATTTCACGATTACCAAAGGATTTGGGATTTATACGATGGTTCCTGTCATCTTCATTCCAATCATCATTGCTAATATTTTCAATTATGGAAAAATTAAGCAGGAGGCGAAAATCAGAAAATTGATGTAATTCTTATCGTTTTAGAGATCAAAGTTTTTTACATCCTCCAAAGACTCCATTTTGATTTGATGGCAGATGGATTCAAAGCTTTGATTTTATTATAGAAGTCAAGAAAACTCTTGTTCCAGATTGTATAATTGTGAGCGAATTTGAAAATTAATTCTCTGTTCTCAGTCTTGATTTTGACCTGCCAAATAGTTCTATTGTTAATATTGATTGCAGTTCTGCTCAGTTCCGTGATGTCTTTCAAATTGAACTTTGCCGTTTTATTTTCTGGGTTGATGGCATAGAAATAATCATTGTCGAAGTAAAATTCATCATCACTCAATAGTTTTTTTTCCAATCCGAATAGAAATGGGCTTGTTGAGATTTTATTTAAATTGTTGATGTTGGAATTGCCGTAAACGATATTTTGATTTCTCGGTTTGAAGTTCATAAAGTACTTTTTGTAGATCTGTCGAACAATTAGAACCGAAAAAATAAGTCCTGCGGCCAAGATTATGATCAGATAGTTATCGCTTGTCGAATCCATTGCCAAAGTAGCTGTTACGATGATAATGACGTAGAAGATGGCAATTAAGATGATCCGTTTAATCATTCAATTTGATTTTTAAATTCTAAACTGACCTCTCCATTTGCCAGTTCATTGATCAGAATAATGAGATTTGATGCAGATTCTGTTTGAAAAGTTGGGATGACATGCCTTTTCCCGCCAGCGAGAATGACATCGTTTTTTTCTCCAATTTTTGCTGGCTCATTCCTGATTTCTTGCCAGGAACTCGCGAAACTGTCTTCCATAGAATCTCTACTTACGATGCCTTCCTTAGTGATCACCAATCCATAAACACCACCAAAAAAAGGCTTGTCCACGATACCAAATTGGATATTGGAAAGATTGTATTTTTCAGCAAATTTTTTCAGTTTTTTCTCGTCTTGAGCATAGCTTTTCAAAGCAGGTTGCAATCCCAAGTCTCTTATCCTATCATTTACATTGGTTGATTTCAGAATTTCATCAGGCAAAGAACTCAGTTGTTGTAAACTTGGAAGTACAAGGTCCAAAACGTTTTTCAAAGCCGTTTGCATACCTGATAATTGCTCACCAGGAATAGATAATTGATTTTTTTTGATGAAATCTTCCCAGATTGATGGTACAATGTCGTCCACATTTTGTCTTTTGGTGAATGATGTACTTTGCGCAGTTTCAGCTTTCCCTATGACGGAATAATCTGTTTGAATCAGTACTCTGAGATTGGTGATGAGAAAACCAACGCTGTCTCTGGTCCCCGTAAAGATTGTTTGCGCATGCATTCCTATAAAGGCTAGAATTTCTTCATTCGGGAGAATTCCTGCGGGTTGCAATATTTGCTGATTGGCCAATGTTAGAATCTCTGCATTATCTTCCCAAACTGGATGAACAGTGGTAGGAACAAACAGGATCTCTTGTACAGATCTCGTTGCATTTTCTAAATAATTAATTAAGTCTTTTTGTAAATTTTCCATATTTGTTTATTTTAAGATTGATTTAGGTTAAAGTTCTTCCCAACCATCAAGTTGTGGATCATACTTCGCGAATTCATCTGTATCGGATATCTAACTTCCACACGCGATGTAGCACAAGGGCAAACCATCAATTATGTCCGGATCTTCATCGGTACCTTCAAAGAAAACTTTGTCACCAAGTTCCTTATTGGCTTGTTGATTATGGGTCTTGAAAAGAAACTCCAAGGCTGTGAAATTTTCTCCATTATCAGCTTTCAGATGGGATGTGATTTCGACCTGAAACATTCCTTCGTCGCTGTTTTCTTCATCAAAGGCATCTTCTTCATCAAGTAAAGTTTCGTTGTCCAAAAGTTGTGAGGCGTCAGTGATCCACGCTTCGTAATGGATTTGGAGTTCTGGAAAGTCAAAGACAATTTCATTCGGTTTCCATTTTTCATCGGTTTTGTAAATGGCTTTTTGGTAATCGATTATTTCTTGATTGAATTCTTTTTGGTTGGTGTAGGTTTTGTCTGAAAAGCTCCACGCAATTTCGTTTAGTGTCATGATCTGGTTTTATTTAATGGGTTATTTTCTTGATAGGTCAGTGATCAAAAGTTCGTTGTTGAGTTTCAGTTTTTCGATGATTTTTTCAGTTTTGTAGGTTTTGGGATTTGGCGCAGAATGTGTCGAAATACACCTTCATTGATTCTGCATTTATGACATCCCAACTAGCAGCTTCATCTTCGGTAAATTGTTTTTGATAATCTGTGATATTCATCTTTGAATTTTTTTTAGTTCATTCATCAATTTATTTCCACTTTTCGTACCATTTTTTTTCTTCTGGCGTAAGTAGATTCACGTTGGGAATATATTTCGGGTCAGGAATATACCAGTCGAGGTCTTCATAATAACTTTTCAATTCAGGATTTTGGAAAATGTAGCCTCGTCTTGCAAACGGAAGATTTTTCAGAAGCTTTTTTTGAAACTCCGTTTTTGGCTCGGCAATATTTCCAGATTGATAATAGGAATGTGGCAAATATGCAAAATCCTGAACGCCAATAGAATTGACCGCATACACAAACAAATCTCCATTTGGCTTAAAATTAATTTTCTTAAAAATAACCTTCCCTTTTTGAATGTGAAATTTCAAAGCATCTCTTTCTATGAATGAGTTCGGTGCTCCTTTTACATTTTCAGTTTTTCCAACGCCGTCGATTTTCCATTCACTGGCATCTTTAAAAAAACTTTTGTTGATGGAGAACGTTTCAAAATCGCCATTGTCTATGATTAGTGTGAAATCATCAATCTGATTGTTTCCCCAACGTTTCGCCGGAGAAAGTGCGTACTCAAAATCGTAATTGTAGTCAATAGAACCAGAAACATCGTACTTGTAAGTATGCCTGATGATATTCAGCCCTTTTTTGAAATGGGCTTCAAAATGATAGACGTAGAAAAAATCCACGTAGTTTCCGCTTTTGTTTCCTTCAAAATTCTTAAAATCGATAGCCTTGATTTTCCCAGATTTATTGTACAAACTGTCAAAAACATAGGCGACTTTGTAGTTTAATTTTGCTTGATTAAGTTCCACCGTGAAGTCGCTCATATAAGGATGTTTCCCATTTTTCGGAGCGCCTTCCACATCGCCTTGCGGAGAGAAAGCTTCGAAACCGACAGTCAATGTTTTGGCTTCTTTTGGATTGAAAAATTCGTAGTAAACCGTCACTTCGATATATTGATTCTTGATTTTTTTCAAAGTCAGAATTTCTTTTTTGACCGAAATATCGGTTTCAGAAATCGGAATGAGTTGGTTTCCTTTGGCGAAAAACGCACCATCATTTGCCAGGATTAAATTGGGCAAAAGCATTAATAAAATTAAGAGTGCAAGATTTTTCATTCTTTTGTTTTGATTAATGAATATATCAAAAATTTCTTTTGCTTTAATGTTTTTCTAAGGAATTGTCGAAGTGATGGTTCTGGAAATTAGTTTGTTATCCTTCACGCAAAAGATAATATTGTAACTATCTCCACCGTCGCCCGCATTGAAAGTAATGTACAAATCACCTTTTTTTCCATTGTAAACAACCGAATTAGTAACTTCAATTCCCATCAGATTTTTGAAGCTGGTTTTCGGAAAATTGTAAGTTCGATTTTTTGATTTGACAGTTATATTTTTAATTTCCGTTGTGTCTCCGCCATAATAATTAAAAACTTTCTCGCCATCAATTTCGTAAAATCCCTTGTCAGATTGGGTTATCTGATGTTTAGATTTATTGAAAGTTTGGGTTTCTATAATAATTTCAACATCTTTATTTTGATGACTAACTTTGTGTGGATTCAATTCTTTACTTTCAAATTTTGGCAAACTTTCCAGTTCTACCAATCTGCTTTTGTGAATATAACCTGTTTTCTCTTCACCTTCAAACTTCAAAAAGTCCGATTTTTTATTGATGTTAACGGGAAATTTTACAGCAATCCAATCCTTCGATTTATTCTCTTCATCCTGCACATAACTGTCAATCGCAAAAACTTGATGATCTACAATTTTCCCAATGATTTTGGAGTTTTGATCCGCTTTTTCTCGCACATTGGTGTAGCCATCATTATCATCAATGATGCAAAGTTGCGCTTGATAAACTCCAGTGAAAAGAAGAGAAATAAATAATAATATTTTCATATTATCAGATGATTTTATTTGAAGTTATTTCAAATTTACAACAAGATATGTTCCACTCAGAAATGATTTTCAGAATGTTATGAGAAAATAAAAATAAAATGATTTGTCTTTGGAAAAATCCCTAAAAATAAGATCTGATAAATCTCAATTTGTGCGTGTGCTTATTTTGGTCTTTGTTGAAAATCCCTGAAGAATCCAAACTGTCAATCCGCACTTTTCCGTGCGCGTGAATAATTTTTTGATCGGCCAAAATAAATCCAACGTGAATAATTCGTCCTTCTGAGTTTTCAAAAAATGCCAGATCACCAGGTTTTGCTTCTTCTATGAAAGTCAAAACTTCGCCGTGTTCCGCTTGCTGATAAGTATCTCTCGGGATTTTGATGCCATGAATTTTGTAAATGATCTGTGTAAATCCACTGCAATCGATCCCGAAAAAGCTTTTTCCGCCCCATAAATAAGGAACGTTGAGAAATTCTTTCGCGCAGTTCACAATACTTTCGCTGAGGTCGTGGCCACGTGTAGGAGAACTCGTTTCGAAAGTCACTTCAGCGCCCATTGATAAAAGTACTTTTCCACTTTCCGTCATCGTCGATTGGAAAGCTTCCTTGATGAGATTGGTTTTTCTCGAGGCTAAATATTCGTCGGAAACGGGCGTGATCTGCTTGGTATCCATCCAAGCTTCGTAGTTGTCGTAATGCGTGCGGATTCTTGTCCAATTATTGGAAACATCGATGATGTCGGCAGATTCGCCGTACAGAAGTTGTGTTACGATCTCACTTTTGTCGGAGCAATCTGCTCTCAGCGGAGCGATGGAAACGTTGCAAATTCCTTTGTTCATTTGTTGTGGATTACGAATTTAAAAGTACGAATTTTATTTCTTTCTAATGAGATGCAATCCGTCTCGCAAAGGTAAGATTAGATTTTCGAAATCGGGATCTTCGGTCACGATTTTATTCACGAGTTTGATCTGTTCTGTCTGCTTGTCCTTTGGATTATTCTCCAGGACTTTTCCGTACCAAAGCACGTTATCTATAAGGATGATGCTTCCAGAACGCAAGTTTGGTTTGATGAGTTTCAGATATTCCAGATAGCTTTCTTTGTCCGCATCGATGAAAATAAGGTCCCAAGTTTTATCCAGTTTTTTAATCTCTTCCTTTGCGTTTCCGATGATGAATTCGATTTGGTCTTTGTAATCACTTTCAGCAAAATATTTTTTTGGAATGTAAGATAGATCCTCGTTCTTATCGATTGTGTAGATTTTCCCGTCTTTCGGAAGACCTTCCGCAATACTTAGTGCGGCGTAACCTGTAAAAGTGCCGATCTCCAAAACATTTTTTGGCTGAATGATATGCGACAAAATACTCAACAATCTGCCTTGCAAATAGCCAGAGATCATGTGCGGCTGTGTCGTTTTTTGATACGTTTCTTTTCTTAATTTTTTGAGGATCGCTGGTTCTTGGGAAGCGTTGTCTTCCAGGTAGCGGTCCATTTCTTTGTCTAATTCTTCGAAATAACTCATTCGGAATTCAAGATTTAAAGTTTGAAGTTCAATATTCAAAGTTAATGTAATTTGAAATGATAAACCAAACGTGATTGAAGGTCGTATCTGCAGCCCGACTTGAACGGAGCTCTTTTTGTCATTGCGATTCTAGAAAAGTTCAACTTACGACCTAGCTCTCTTCGCAATGACAAAAAAGCGGGAGTGGAAGGCGGAAAAGCTGCCCAAAATATAAACACAAAAAAACCTTGCCATTTCTGACAAGGTTTTAATTCTGAACTCTGAATGAATCATTTATCATTCATTGTTTATCATTTATTTCTTCACTGGAGCAATGTCCATCAATTTCATAAATTCATCCAATTTTGGCATGATGATGATCTCCGTTCTACGGTTTTCACCTCTTCCAGAAACTGATGCGTTGGTCGTTTTCGGATTGTACTCCGATCTACCACCAGCTGTGATTCTGTTAGGATTCACGCCGAATTGATTTTGCAGAACTTTAGCAACGGCTGTCGCTCTAAGCGCGGAAAGATCCCAGTTGTCTCTCGGTGCGTTGGCGCTGTTGAGTGGCGTGTTATCTGTGTTACCTTCGATCAAAACACTGTAAGTATCATAATCGTTGATCACTTTCGCAACTTTTGCTAAAACATCTGCTGCAGCTGGCTGGATCTCGTACTTCCCAACTTGGTAAAGCATTTTGTCTGATAATGAGATCAATACCACACCTTTCAGCACTTTCACGTCTACATCCTGATCAGCGATGTTGTCAAGAGAACGTTTCAATTTGTTGGACAAAGCCATGTTCAAACTGTCGTTTCTGCTTTTTCCAGAAATCAATTGTTTGATGTAAGCGTTAGAAGCGTTGATCTCGCCTACCAATTTATCAATGTTCATAGAACCTTTTCCTGCATTGGCAAGACAAGCGTCCAGACTGGATTTTAGTGCGCTGTTTTGTCCAACCAAAAGATCATTCTGACCCTTAAGTGAAGAGTTTTCGCCTTTCAGGTCTTGGATCTGGCGCATTCTTTCGCCAGCATCTTCAATACATTGTTTGTAGTTTAGATTAAGTGCGTCAAATTGTTTTTTGCTGACACAAGAGGTAAGGGAAAGTCCCATTACTGCAATTGTCAGAATCTTAAATAACCTCATATTTTAAATATTTATTTGTTTAAATAATAGTTCTGCTCGTGATTTTAACATTTCAAAAGTAAGAATTAATAAACGTATATTTGTGTTTATAACTTAATATTTCGTTATAAAATTGTGTTAAGTCTCTTAAAATTTCAAAACGTTCTTGAGCAATTACAACCTCAGTCGCAGCAAAAAACATACCTTTTAGCGGTAAGTGGAGGCGTTGACTCTATGGTTTTGGCTGATATGTTCCAAGTTTCGGGCGTGAAATTCCAGGTCGCGCACATTAATTATCATCTTCGTAATGAGGATTCTAAGCTCGACCAGAAGCTGGTTTCCGACTTTTGTGAGCGTTGCAAAATTCCTTTTCATCTTTACGAAGTTTCGGCGAAGGATCAAAAGCCGGAAAATTCTATCCAAAATTGGGCGCGGGAATTACGTTATCGTTTTTTCCGGAAAATCCAAAAGGAACAAAATCTCGAATATCTTGTCACAGCCCATCATTTGAATGATCAGTTGGAAACATTTATTATTAATCTTTCGAAGGCTTCTGGAATAAAAGGTTTGAGTGGAATTCCTGCGAATGAAAATAATATCATTCGTCCGCTTCTTAATTTTTCTAAAGATGAGATCTATGAGTTTGCGAAAGAAAATAAAATTGAATATCGGGAAGATGTTTCAAACCAAAAAACAGATTATCTGAGGAATAAAGTTCGGCACCATGTTGTTCCGGAGTTAGAGAAAATCAATGAGAATTTTCTTCAGAATTTTTCAAAAAGTATAGAGATTCTGAATCAGACCAAAGATGTTTTAAATGATTTGGTCAATGAAAAAATCAATGGTTTTGAAAGTAATATTGAAACCGGACAAACTATCATTGATAAAGAGAAATTCTCGAAAGAATCCGATCTACTTCGTTTTGAGATTTTGAAACGATTTGGTTTTAATGATGAAAAAGAAATGCAAAAGATCTTCACGGCACAAACTGGAAGTTCATTTTTCAATTCAGAATATCAATTGACTATTAATAGGAATGAGTTGATTTTGAATCAAAGAATGGAAGATGGAAGATGGATGACGGAAGATGAAGAAATTGCTCTTGAAATCTTTGAGAGGAACGTTTTAATTCCAGAAAATATTAAAAACGAAATCCAAGAATTCGGAAAGTGCAATTGGAAAATCGATGAAAACAAAATCAAGTTGCCTTTGAAACTACGAAAAAAGAAAGAAGGCGATGTGTTTTTTCCTATCGGAATGATTGGCAAAAAGAAGGTCTCGAAGTTTTTTAAGGACGAAAAAATCTCTATTTTAGCCAAGCAAAAAATCTGGCTTCTTTGTGATGCTAATAAGCAGATTATCGGGGTTTTACCTTTTCGACAAGATGGGAGGTTTGCATCAAACGATAATTTGATAAATCAATTAATAATAAAATTGTAAACATATTTTTGTCATTCCGTAGGAATCTCCACAATGCTGAGATTCCTACGGAATGACAAATAGCGTTTAAAAATATATCTAAAATGAAAGACTTAAAACTAGTGTTATCCACACTTTTTATATTCATCATCACCATTTTCAACGCGCAGATCAAGAATCCTGTCAAGTTCAAATTTGATGTGGTTTCTGTTGGCAATGATCAATACGAAGCGGTTCTAACCGGAACTATTGAAGATAAATGGCACATCTACTCCAAAGATCTTCCACCAGATTCTGGAATCCCGACCGAGTTCAAGATTTCTTCGAAAGAAGGAATCCAATTGATTGGAAAGGTGACCGAAGTTGGTAAAAAGCACGACGAGTTTTCAGAAGCTTTCGGAGCGCAGATCGTTTATTATTCGGACAAAGTGGTTTTCAAGCAGAAATTCAAGCCGAAAGATGCTTCGAAACCTGCGACGATCACAGCTGAGATCATGTATCAAACTTGTAATGACAGAGTTTGTCTGGCGCCAAATACATTAGAATTTGAAAAGCAAATTGCTGGAACTGCGACTGCTGTTGCTACCGACGAAAATGTTGAAAAAGCAAAAGATACTATTTACGAAGTCGCTCCTGCAGGAAAAGTAGGAACGATCTTGAAACCGACAAATATTGAACAAACTTCAGCAGCAAAACAAGAGGGCTTGCGTGTCAATTCCTTAGATTTCAAAAATCCATTGACAGATTGCGGAACTGTGGCGCAAAAACCGAATGACGACAATTGGTTGGTTCTCGGACTTGGATTCCTAGGTGGATTGATCGCATTGCTGACGCCGTGTGTTTTCCCAATGATCCCATTGACGGTTTCATTCTTTACCAAAGGCAACAAAGACAAAGCAAAAGGAAAACGAGATGCGTTCATCTACGGATTTTTTATCTTATTGATTTTCGTTTTATTAAGTATTCCATTTCATATTATTGATGGGATCTCAGGGAATATTTTCAATCAGATCTCGACTAATATTTGGCTGAATTTATTCTTCTTTGCGATATTTTTATTTTTTGCCTTAAGCTTTTTCGGTTATTACGAGATCACCTTGCCAAGCTGGATTGCGAATAAATCTTCCAAAGCTGAGGAAGCGGGCGGAATGATCGGGATTTTCTTTATGGCGTTGACGTTGGTCATCGTATCGTTTTCTTGTACAGGTCCAATTTTAGGAAGTTTGCTTGGTGGAGTTGTTGCCGGCGCGACGAATGTTCCGACGCTTTTAACTTTTGCTTTGGGCGGTTTCGGATTGGCTTGGGCATTGGTTTTTGGATTGTTGGCATTGTTTCCTCAGGCGCTTCAAAGTTTGCCAAAATCTGGTGGTTGGATGAACACGGTGAAAGTGGTTCTTGGTTTCATCGAGTTGGCTTTGGCTCTTAAATTCTTATCGAAAGCAGATCTGGTTTCCAAAACTTTCTTGCTAAAAAGAGAATTGTTCATCGCGCTTTGGATCATCATTGCAATTGGTTTGGTTGTTTATCTATTCGGGAAGATCAGATTTCCACACGATGACAAGAAGCCGAAGATCAGTTTAGGAAGAAGGATCCTTGGTGTTTTCGGGATTGTTTTTGTGGTCTATTTGATTCAGGGATTGATACCTTCAGAAAAACCAAAATTACAGATGCTTAGCGGAATTTTGCCGCCGTTGAATGTGAGTTATTTCCACGACGAAAAAGACGGAATCCTTGGTTTGAAACCTTATCACAATTACTTCGAAGCGATTGAGGTGGCGAAGAAAGAAAACAAACCTGTCTTGATCGATTTCACGGGCTACGGTTGTGAAAACTGTAGAAAAATGGAGGAGTTCGTTTGGAGTCAGGATGATATTTTGCCAATCCTTCAAAACGATTTGATTATCGCTTCTGTCTATGTTGATGACAAGGAAGAATTGCCAGCGAATGAGCAGATTAAAATCGATATGGGCGAAGGTCAGATGAAAAAGATCAAAACGATTGGTGACAAATGGAGTTTGTTTCAGCAAGTTAATTTTAATAATAATTCCCAGCCACATTATGTTTTGGTAACGCCGGATCAAAAAGTGATCAACATCCCTGTTTCGGGTTATATGCCAAAAGAGGATTTTAAAAAGTTCTTGAAATGTGGTATTGATTTTTATAAAAATAGGTAGAAAGAGATTTTATGGGAAAGGCAATTTTTACTAATAAAACTTTTCTTTACGGATTAGTTTTTTTTATAATTATAGTTCTTCTTTATAATTTGTACGCATTACTTTTTGAATTTGAGGCTTTCCTCTTTATTCCAATCATCATTCAAGTAACTTTGTTATTTTTGGTTTTCGTGAGACATCAATATATTAAGGTACTACTTCAAATTTGGAGTGCGGTATTTTTAATTTTAGGATTTGGATTATTTGTATTAGGTGGATTGCTGAAGGATTTGGCAAATGGTTTTGAGTATTTTGACATTCTTAATTATTTTCCCAAAGTGGTTTTGCTCTTGGCGGGATTAATAATATTCCAAGGTTCAAGTAAAACGATTCATACAAGAAATCTGGATGATTAATTTTACAATGTTTGAAATAGTATTTTTATAGTTAATTTAAATAATAGGTACAAAATTTGTATCCAAAAATCCATAGTGATGACAAATCGTTATGGATTTATTGTTTTTAATACTAACTACTAAATTTTAAAGCTATGGCCGAAATTCAAATCAAAGAGCAATCTAACGGAAAGAAAACTCAAAACAAAAAACCGATAAGAGTCGATATGACGCCAATGGTGGATCTGGGATTTTTACTCATCACATTTTTTATGTTCACGACCAATTTCTCAAAACCGAATGCCATCAATTTTTCAAATCCACCGGAAAACACTGGTAAACCAACAGAAATCGATTACAGAAACCAGATCACCTTTATCCTTGGAAAGGAAGGAAAGGTCTTCTACTATCAGGCAGATAAGAAAGATTTGAACGACAACAGCTTAAAACTAATTTCGTTCGATAAAGCACAAATATCCAAAACAATTGAAGCTGCTAAAGCCAATGCTCCAAAGAAAGATATTTTCACCGTGATCATCAAACCAACAGATGATGCTGAATACAAATCAGTCGTAGACATGTTAGATGAAATGACCATCACAAGATCTGAACGCTATGGAATGTCAGAATTGAACGACAAGGAAAAAGAATTGTACGAGAAAAAAATTCAATAAAAAATACCAAATTAATGTAAAGAGTGTCTGATGGACGCTCTTTTTTATTTATTTTAGAGGAAAATTTAGCCGATGAAAAACTTTTTTCCAATTCTTATTTTACTGTCAGTCATCTCTTGTAAAAAAACTGAAGAGACCAATGTTTCTAAAGTTGACAGCGCCAAGATCATCGATTCCATAAACGTTGCGAGAACTAAGATCAATGATAGCATTCTCAGCAGCCGTAGTTTCAAAGATCTGGAAGGCACACACAGTTTGACGCACGATATGCTGAAAGGAACAGGAAAAATAACTTTTAAGAAAATTGGTCAGGACGAATATCAAATCTCAGGAAAACAAGCTGATGGCAAACAATATCTGACCATAGATGGAACCGCAAGAATGACTTCGTCCAAAAACCTTAAATTTGAAGGCGACATCAAACAAAGCATTTCCGATAACGACAATGGAAAAGTGGATGTGAGAAGCGGAAAGAAAAATTTTTCTACGACAGACGGCGGCAAAACTTTTAAACTGCACGAATCCATCAACAGCTCGGGATTTGCTGACAAAATCATAATCAAAATGTAATTTATGCTCAACTACGAAATAGAAGGAAACGGAACGGAAAACTTGGTGTTGCTCCACGGATTTATGGAAAATATCTCGATTTGGGAAGATTTGAAACCGCATCTGTCCGAGAAATTCAAATTGATAAAAATCGATCTGCCAGGATTCGGGAAGTCAGAAGTGATTGCCGAAGTTCAAACGATGGAATTGATGGCTGAAGAACTTAAAAAAGTGGCAGACCATTTGAAATTAAATGAATTCCATTTGCTCGGACATTCGATGGGCGGTTACATTGCCTTGGCTTTTGCAGAAAAATATCCTGAAGATTTGAGATCATGCACGCTGTTTTTCTCAACTTATTTCGCAGACGACGAGGAGAAGAAACAGACCCGAACCAAAGGCTTGAGGATCATCAAAGAAAATCTGAGAGCTTTCGTAAACGCCGGCGTTCCCAATCTTTTCAATCCAAACGAGCACGACATTCTGGAATCCAAAATAAAACTTGCGAAGGAAATCGCCTACACATCTTCCGTAGACGGCGTTCTTGCGTCGCAAAAAGGAATGATAGAACGTCCCGACCGCTCCAAGGTCTTAGAAAACTTCGAAGGCAAGATCCTCATTTTATCTGGCAAACACGATTCGGCGGTCAACTCAGAAAAAACCATCAAAAATCTGCCCGATAATACCAACATCAAATCCTACGTTTTGGATTGCGGACACAACGGACATTGGGAAAAACCGGAAGTTTGCGCCTCGATCATCAACACAGAATTGCTCCATCATCTACCCAAAAAATTCGTTCTCTAAAATGGAAATCCTATCAAAAATCCTCATCGCAATCGTCGCGCTAGAGCATCTTTACATCCTGTACATGGAAATGTTCGCGTGGGAAACCTTGGGCAAGAAAACCTTCAAAGGTTCGCTTCCGGACGAGCTTTTCAAACCAACGAAAGGACTCGCCGCCAACCAAGGCTTGTACAACGGATTTCTCTCCGCTGGACTCATTTGGAGTTTGTTTATTTGCGACGTCATTTGGTCAAAAAATGTGGCGATTTTCTTTCTTGGATGCGTTATCGTAGCCGGGATTTACGGAGCACTTTCAGCTTCGAGAAAAATATTTTTCGTTCAGGCGTTGCCGGCAATCATCGCTTTGGTTTTCGTGTTGTTGAGATAGATTTTTAGGAGCTTGATCCCGCTGTCCACTATATCTTTTTCTTTTCCGTTGCCTGAGCGAAGCCGAAGTTAAAGAAAAAGAAAAAGGATGCCGTTCCCATCGGGGCTAGGGGTTTTGTTTGTCTACCAAAAGTTGTCAAAAGATTAAAGTTTCAACCAATCATTACTCGCAACTTTTCAAATCAATCGGGTTTTTGAACCTATCAATTTTTACTTTCTCCGACTTGTCATAGGATTCTTTTGCTTCCCTGGAATCTACATTTTTTCCATTGTATACATAACTGAAAGTGGCTTTCGGGTCATTCAGATTAGAAAAGATCATTGATGGTTCTTTTTGATATTTATCCCAGAAAGTATCCCATTGTTTTGGAGACAGGTTTACTTTTGCAGTGTAGGCGTTGCGTTTTTCGATGTTGCTTTGTTCCTTTGTCAGACCTTTGATCTCAAAAATAAAATTATCGTCAGAATCACTGATCTTCAGTATTAGTCCAGGCAATCCGAAAAACTTGTACGGACCATCATTGATCGGGATTTCGTTGGTAAACCACGCGATCCACTTTCTTCCACCAAAGTCGGTTTCTGCTTTTTGTACACTGTAGCCAAAGATTTTACTTTTGATCTCTTTGATGGTCCACTTCGGTTTACAATCATATTTTGTCAAATAAACTTTGTCGAAGAATTCATATTCTACAGTGGTAGATTGGGATTTCAGATCTTTGATGACAAGTTGTTGTAATTTCCATTCTTCTTTTGGACTGGGAAAATTTCTGTAACCTTGCGAGACCAAAGAGGTTTTCAAAGAATCATACTTGAATTTTGTCAACGATTCAAAATAAGATTCTTTTTCATTTCTGATCAGAGCGGTCAGTTCAGATTGATAATCTTTGTCAGTTTCTGTTGATTTCCATTTCAGTTCATAGATGATTTTATGAGATTGTCCGTAAGAAAATTGAACTAAGCATATAAAAATTAGGTAAAACAGGTGGTGAAATTTCATAGCGTAAAATTTAAATTAAAACTAATTTTGTAGTGATACAATATTAAGATTAATTTCTTAGTTTACAACTATTATTTTAGTGATAAAACGCTAGATGACTTTAATCTGCTTACAATTGATTGTTTGATGGGGTAAAAGAATTTAAATCTTTATTAGACTTGTTAAAACTACGCTCGAGTTTTTGCATTTCACATCGCCTGATTCAAGTTTGTCAAATGACGTGTGGGTTGTACTCAATTTTGTTTTTTAATTTCGGTTTTTATTTCTGGAAAATATTTACTGCAATCGTTTTTTCTTTTTTTGTAATTCAATTCTTTGTTCTTCAAGAAAAATTTTTCATCAGTAAGGTTTGTGTAAAGTGTACTACTGTCTTTTGGTGTGCAATTTTTAATCGTGAGATTAGATTCGATATAAGGTCTAATGGTAATTGTAGGGAGATCATCATTTGCGAAATTTTCGCATTGAAATGATATTGTTTCTTTTACGAAATAGCAATTCTTATTTTCAGAAGTTTTAAGAATTAATGTATCATTTTTAATTTTCCAAGTTCCATTTGAAAAATAAGATTTATTCATTTGCAAATCTCTTCCAAGATATTCATAATTATTTTCCGCAGTAATTTTCAATGTTGCAGAAGAAAATAAGACTGAATCAGAAGTATGTTCAATTTTATATGTTCCAATAAATTCAGAATTTTTATTCGATTCACAACAAATCAAAAGAACTGAGAAAATTACTATTGTAAGATAAGTTTTCATATTGGAAAGTAATTCTTCAGGCAAATCACAGTTAAAAATCTTCAGTCTCGATCTTCTCTTTAAAATCCTCAATCGTCTCCTCCATAGATTTGAAATATTTCCCGCCAGAAGCATTGATGTGTCCGCCACCATTGAAGTGCTTTCTCGCAAACTGATTGGTGTCCACAGCATCTTTGGAACGGAAAGATATCTTGATGAAATCCTCGTACAGATCTTCCATAAAGAAAACCGCCATTTTGGTACCGAGAACGCTCAAACCATAATTCACGAAACCTTCTGTGTCGCCTTTGTCAAAGCCGTATTCTTTCAATTCAGCACGTTTTAGCCAAAGGATGGCTACTTTTCCATCTTTTGTCAATTCGATCCTGCTAAGAACGAGAGAAAGGAGATGAAGTCGAGAAATTGTATTTGTGTCCCAAGTGTTGGAAGTGATGATTGCTGGATCTGCACCTTTCTCGATCAGATCGGCAACAATTCTATGTGTGCTAGCGCTTGTAGAACGGAAACGAAAACCGCCTGTATCGGTCATGATTCCAGTGTAAAGACATTGTGCAATATCCAGATTCACAGATTTTTCATCATTGTTGGCTTGGATGAAGTGATAGACCATTTGGCAAGTCGCAGGGATCGTTGTGTCAGAATACACATAATCGAATTGCTCCGGCATTTGATGATGGTCGATCAAGATTTTCTTTGCTTTCGCTTTCGTTACCCAATCGCCAAGAATTCCTATTCGCGACGGTGAATTGAAATCAAGACAGAAGATCACATCCGCATTGTAGATCGCTTCCCCAGCCACTTTTCTTTTGTACTCGCCGATCACGATCTTCTTTGCTTCCGGCATCCATTTTAGGAACTTTGGAAAGTCGTTTGGAACAATCACGGTTGCTTCGATACCTTTTGTTTTCAAATAATGTTTCAGACCAAGAGAAGAGCCGATCGCGTCGCCATCGGGATTGTGATGTGATACGATGACGATATTATTTCCCGGAACGAGAAGGGCGTTGATCTCTGAGATCTCTTTGGCTGTAAACATAAATGATGATTGAAAAGTGAGGCTCCAAAGTTAAAACTTTAAATAAAAAAATCGACTCAAATTTGAACCGATTTTTTTACTATGAATTACTCATTATTTTTTGATGATCTTCTGAACAGATTGTCCATCAACTTTCAGATAATAGATTCCTAAAGGCAGATTTTTGATGTTGATCTCGGTTTTCGTAGATTTACTATTAGAAATAGACCTAACGATTTTACCCGAGTTATCGATTAATTCCAAAGAAGCATTTGGTTTCAGGTTTTCTACAATTACAATGTCAATTGCTGGATTTGGATAAACTGAGATCCGTGATTTCGAAGTTTCAGACGTGGCTAAAACTTTTCTAGAATATGTTGCTTTGTCTCCATTGTATTTTGTGATCACCAATGTTTGACTGCCATTTGAGATATCGTAAGAATATGGAAAGGTTCTGTCGCCGCTGAAAAAATTACCAAAATATAAGCCGTCGAATTGTGATATCTGAGGGTCATCAGAAACTGCAAGGGTTACAGCCAAACTCAAAAGACGAAATCTATTGTCAGAATAAAAGCCAACACTTCCTTGGCCACTATTGAAATAACTACTCTGGATATCACCATTCGCATTTATTGTGGTGTTTCCTGCCTGATGTTGGGTCGGTTTGTGGTAGTTGATCCCATTGATGTTAAGAGATTCTATAACCCAAGTTTGCGAGCTGAGGTTTGTAGGTGGCGTATAATAAGCAAAAGTCAATTGGTCACCAGAAATATTGCTTAATATCAGATCATAACCATTTGATTTCTGAACAATATCGTACGTGATCTTGTTGACAGTATTAGAATTCTTTGTAAAAAACAAAGAGTAGTTGGTGTTGAGATCAGTAGGTTGGCAATTCCCTACGGACGCATTGGCTTGTGTAATGACAAAATCGTTTGTATTACTATTAAAGTTGACCTTCCCAAAATTTTCTGAGCAGATGTTACTCACATAATTGAAAAGAGAATCTGAATAGAATGTCATAAAGTAAGCAGTCTGATCAGCAGAAATGTCAATCGTGGAACCGTTGACTTTCACTTTTTCCACTTTCCAATTCCTTTCAAATAACAAACTGTTTTGTGAGAATCCCAAAAGCCATAGAAAGTTGAAAATTAAAATGTAAAGTTTTTTCATAGTTAGTAATTTTTTATTTGATCATAAAGTTAATATTATTTTTACAATTTTTATAACTCACTGATAGATTTAATATTACGATTTTAAAAATCTTCCTGCAAAAATTTCCGTAACTTTGCAAATCATTTCTAATCGTTGAATGCTCAAATCTTTTGGTCGTTCAACCTTTTAATTTTAATTCAAGTTAATGCACAAAGCAGGATTCGTAAACATCGTTGGGAAACCAAACGCCGGAAAATCAACCCTTCTCAATCAATTGATGGGAGAGAAGCTGGCAATCGTAACCCAAAAAGCACAAACCACAAGACACAGGATCTTCGGGATTTATAATGAAGAAGACCTTCAAATCGTTTTTTCTGACACGCCAGGCGTTCTGGACCCCAAATACGGTTTGCAGGAAAAAATGATGGACGTTGTGAAAGATTCTTTACAGGATGCAGATGTTTTCCTTTTCATTGTCGATGTGACGGACAAAGCGGAACAATCAGAATTTTTGATTGATAAATTGAACAAAATTCCTGTTCCTGTTTTATTGTTATTAAACAAGATCGACCAGACCAATCAAGAAGCGCTGGAGAAAATAGCGACCGATTGGCACGAGAAAATCCCTAAAGCTGAGATTCTTCTAATTTCTGCTTTAAACTCTTTCAACACACACGTGATCCTTCCGAAACTGAAAGAGATGTTACCGGAAAATCCACCTTACTACGACAAGGAAATGTACACGGACAGACCAGAGCGTTTCTTCGTAAATGAAGCAATCCGCGAGAAGATCTTGTTGAATTACGAAAAAGAGATTCCTTACGCTGTAGAAGTGGTGACGGAACAGTTCAAAGAAAAAGAGGGTGCGATCGTTATTGATTCTATCATCTACGTGGAACGTGATACGCAGAAAGGGATCATCATTGGCCACAAAGGTGAGATGATCAAAAAAGTGGGTACAGAAGCGCGTATCGACCTGGAAAAATTCTTTGGTAAAAAAATACATCTCAGCCTTTTCGTAAAAGTCAAAAAAGACTGGCGAAAAAATGACAGAGATCTCAAAAACTTCGGTTACCGTTAAAAACCTCCTAAATCCTTTTCTATAAAGGATTTTTTTGTTAGCTTTGATAGAAATTGATTCTGGAAATGAGAAATTTTAATTCATCTAAAGTTAATGACACGGTTTTAAACGGATTGATATTGGTAATAAGATTATTCGTGGGAATATCAATGTTGACGCACGGTTTGCCAAAATTGGACAAGTTGATTGCGAATGACAAGATAGAATTTATGAATTTCCTTGGACTGGGATCAGCGATTTCTCTGGTGCTTGTTGTTTTTGCGGAGTTTTTATGTTCCGTTTTCATCATGCTTGGATTTCTCACAAGATTTGCCACCATTCCTTTGATGGTCACCATGCTCATTGCGTTTTTCGTGGTTCACAGTTCAGATCCGTACGCGACCAATGAATTGAGTTTGGTGTATTTTTTCTTTTACCTGACGATCTTTGTCTTAGGCTCAGGCAAGTTTTCCCTGGATTGGCTATTTTCTAAGAAAGAAGCACTTTATTAATTAAAACAGATTGGCAAAATAATCGCGGATGATGATCCAGAAGTTTTTACCAAGAAAATAGATAAGGGTAGAAGTGATGATTCCTTTCACAGTAAAGAAAATGATTCCGCCGATGCCAAACTTTTTCAGCAAGATCTTCCACTTCGGTAATTTTTTCTCCTCCGTCTGAATATGCTCTTCCATTTTTTATTTTTTTCAAAATTAAGGAAAATTATCCAATTTAGATTCGTTCAAAATAATTTTATGTTCGGCTAACTATTCAATTCTCCCACACTCAAAACGCTATAACTTCGATATTTTTCAACTCGAATACTAACGATTGTTAGTTTTAAATTTTGTCCGTCAAAATATATTTTTATCTTTAGAGACTTCTAAAAATAAAAAATTATATGTCCTCAATTTCAATATCAGAAAGCTTAAAAAAATTAGGAATCTCCACCGAAAACAACGGAACTTCCACAGGATTGGAATTTTTCTCTTCTGGAAAAAATATAGAGAGCAATTCTCCCGTTGATGGAAAATTGATTGCTTCCATCAAAACTTCAGACGCCAATGACTACGAAAAAGTGTTGTCAAAAGCACAGGAAGCTTACAAAGAATTCAGACAAATTCCTTCTCCAAAACGTGGCGATCTGGTGCGCCAATTCGGAAACAAATTGAGAGAATATAAAGATGACTTAGGAAAACTTGTTTCTTACGAAATGGGAAAATCCCTCCAGGAAGGTCTTGGCGAAGTTCAGGAAATGATCGATATCTGTGACTTTGCAGTTGGATTATCACGTCAGCTTCACGGCTACACGATGCATTCCGAAAGACCAGGTCACAGAATGTACGAGCAATATCATCCGCTTGGAATTGTAGGCGTGATCTCAGCATTCAACTTTCCGGTGGCGGTTTGGGCTTGGAACGCTTCATTAGCTTGGATCTGCGGAAATGTTGTCGTTTGGAAACCGTCAGAAAAAACACCACTTTGTGCAATCGCTTGTCAAAATATCTTTGCTGAAGTAGCCAAAGAAAATGGACTTCCGGAAGGAATTTCAAGTTTGGTGATCGCTGATCACGAGATTGGTGATAGATTGGTGAATGACAAAAGAATTTCCTTAGTTTCTTTCACAGGTTCTACCAAAGTTGGAAGAATCGTTGGGCAAAATGTGGCCAAACGTTTCGGAAAATCGATTTTGGAATTGGGTGGAAATAATGCCATCATTATCACAGAAAATGCCGATATCAATATGAGTATCATCGGCGCGGTTTTCGGCGCGGTCGGAACGGCTGGACAAAGATGTACTTCCACAAGACGTCTCATCATCCACGAATCTGTTTATGACGAAGTGAGAGACCGTTTGGTAAAAGCGTACGGACAATTGAAAATCGGAAATCCGCTTGACGAATCCAATCACGTTGGTCCTTTGATTGACAAATCTGCCGTGAAACAATATCAGGATTCCATCGAAAAATGTAAAGCAGAAGGCGGGAAATTCGTCGTTGAAGGTGGCGTTTTGGAAGGTGAAAATTATACTTCCGGCTGTTACGTAAAACCCTGCATTGCTGAGGTTGAGAACAGTTACGAGATCGTTCAACACGAGACTTTTGCACCTATTCTTTATTTGATCAAATATAAAACTTTGGACGAGGCGATTGCAATCCAAAATGATGTTCCACAAGGTTTGAGTTCTGCAATTATGACTCAAAACCTGAGAGAAGCAGAATTGTTCCTTTCAAACGGCGGTTCGGATTGTGGCATTGCAAACGTGAATATCGGAACTTCTGGAGCGGAGATCGGTGGCGCTTTCGGAGGCGAAAAAGAAACCGGAGGCGGAAGAGAATCAGGCTCCGATGTCTGGAAATATTATATGAGAAGACAAACCAACACGATCAATTATACGACCAGTTTGCCTTTGGCTCAGGGAATCAAATTCGATTTAGATTAATAAATCCGGAAGCTGGAATTCAGATGTAGGAAGTTTTTTAAAATTCTGCATTTATCATTTATCAATCACCATTTATCACTTATAAAAATGAACACAATTGTACACGAAAATAAAGTAAAAGAAACCCTAGGCAAACATATCCTTGCAGACGGTTTCGATTTTGTAATGGATTTCGAAAAGTCCCACGGTTCCTACATTATCGACCGATTGACAGGCAAAAAATATCTCGATATGTTCTCGATGTTTGCGTCGGCTTCGGTCGGTTACAATCACCCTTACATTTTGGAAAAGGCCAATTGGTTGGGAAAAATGGCAATCTACAAACCAACTTTGAGCGATGTTTATCTTCAGGAATTTGCAGATTTTATGGACGTTTTCTCGAGAGTGGCGATTCCTAAAGAGTTACCTTATTGCTTTTTCGTGGAAGGTGGCGCATTGGCTGTAGAAAATGCTTTGAAAACCGCTTTCGATTGGAAGACCAGAAAGAACTGGCAAAAAGATATTGACAAGGAAGCAAGTTTGGTCATTCATTTCAAACAATCTTTCCACGGCAGAAGTGGCTACACATTGTCATTGACAAATACTTCGGACCCAAGAAAACACCAATATTTCCCAAAATTTGAGTGGCCAAGAATCACCAATCCAAAACTGAATTTCCCGATTACGGAAGAGAATCTTGAGGAAACCATCAAGCACGAACAAATGGCCTTGCTTAATATTCAGGAAGCGATTTTGGCAAATCCGGATGAGGTGGCTTGTATCATTATTGAGCCGATCCAGGCAGAAGGTGGCGACAACCATTTCAGAAACGAATTCTTCGCCGAACTAAGAAGGATCTGTGACGAAAACGAAATCCTTCTGATCCTCGACGAAGTTCAAACCGGAATCGGAATGACGGGAAAAATGTGGGCTTACGAAGATCTGGGAATAATTCCAGACGTCATTTCTTTCGGTAAGAAAACACAGGTTTGCGGAATCTTGGCCAACAAAGAAAAGCTGGACGAAGTAGAACATCACGTTTTTGTAGAAAGTTCCAGAATCAACTCTACTTTCGGTGGAAACTTTATCGATATGCTTCGTTTTCAATTGGTTTTAGAAATTATAGAGAATGAAAATTTGGTAGAGAATTCCAAAGTGGTAGGAGAATTTCTATTAGAAGGATTATTAAAATTAGAACAAAAATTCCCAGAACAGATCTTTGCATCGAGAGGAAAAGGCTTGATGTGTGCTTTTGATCTGAAAGACCACGACACCAGAAACTGGCTGAGAGAGAAGCTTTATGACGAAGGAATCATCGTGTTGACCTGCGGTGACCAGTCTATTAGATTCCGTCCACATCTTAATGTAACAAAAGAAGAAATTCAGATTGTTTTAGATAAGATTAATTCAATATTTGAGAATTTAATATAAAGAATTTTTGATTTTGATATTTTTTTTATAAATTGCTATGCTTAATAAATATCAAAATCTGAATTATGGATGCAACAACCAGAGTCTCTGTTTACGAAAGCAGTAGCCCCCAGGAGATCCAGCTGATGAAGTCTAAGCTGGAAGATGCAGGAATAAAATGTGATGTTGAGAACTCTTATCTTAGTTTTCTTTCGACTCCCACTGCAACCAACACTTTTATTAAAGTTGATCTGAAAGACGAGAAAAAAGCGTTTGAGATCATCGACGAGTATTTAAAATCAAACCAAAATTGATTTCATATTTTTAAATTTTACGTTTTACAGAAATCGGGTTCAAATTTATTTGAGCCCGATTTTTTATGATTTATTTGAATTTTATTTTGTTGATAATCTACAAAATCAGTATCATTGCACAACAAAAGGGGAATTAGCTCATCTGGCTAGAGCGTTAGACTGGCAGTCTAAAGGTGACGGGTTCGATCCCCGTATTCTCCACTTGATCCTTACTATTTTTAGTAAGGATCTTTTGTTTTAGGCACATTGTATTTATGCTGCAAGTATTTTCGAGATAAGGATATTTATGATTAATTTAATTCAAACTCTTGTTTAATTTGGATAACTGTCCTATTTTTGTGAAACAAACCAAACTATTCCTATCGAAAAAAAATTACTGTTTAAAATCTCCTCAATGAAAAGATCTGTACTGGTAATTCTATTTTCAATAATTCTGGTGTCTTGTGGCGCTTCGAAACCCACAAAAAAGTATTCTTACAAAAAACCAACGACCACCAAATCTACCAATCTCAAAAAGCTAAGTTCCACCTATTCAGGCAATGTTTCCGGGACCAGAGCCTCCATCTTGACCGACGCTGAAAATTATCTGGGAACGCCGTACAAATACGCTGGAAACACAAAAGCCGGTTTCGACTGCTCAGGATTGGTGTGTAAGGTTTTTGATGAGAACAAGATTCAAATGCCAAGACGTTCTCAGGATCAGGGGAAGTCTGGGGTTTCAATCAATATTTCACAAGCCAAACCTGGCGATCTCCTTTTCTTTGCAACAGCTGGCGGATCATCCGTCACGCATGTAGGAATCGTGCATGATGTTATGAACAGTGGCGAAGTGACCTTCATCCACGCCTCGACTTCCAAAGGTGTTATCATCTCCTCTCTCAACGAAACCTATTGGAACAAAGCTTTCCTTTTTGCAAGAAGTGTGCTTTAGATTTATTATTTTTGCGGAACACGATTTCCATGTCAAAAAGGAGATCAATTATCATTAATCAATTATCATTTATAAAAATATGTCTTTACAGGAAAAAATCGAAAAAGCTTGGGATAACCGCGAACTTTTGAAAGAAGAAGAATATCAGAATGCCGTTAGAGAAGTCGTTGCAAAACTGGACGCAGGCGAATTGCGTACCGCAGAACCTACAGAAAACGGTTGGCAGATCAACGAGTGGGTGAAGAAAGGTGTGGTAATGTACTTCCCGATCCAGACAATGGAAACCATAGAAGTTGGTCCATTCGAATTCCACGATAAAATTCCTTTGAAGAAAAATTATGCAGAAAAAGGCGTTAGAGTAGTGCCTCACGCAATCGCAAGACACGGAAGTTTCGTAGCAAGCGGTGTGATCTTGATGCCATCTTACGTTAACATTGGTGCTTACGTAGATTCTGGAACTATGGTTGATACTTGGGCTACGGTTGGAAGTTGCGCACAGATTGGCAAGAATGTTCACCTGAGTGGTGGTGTAGGAATTGGTGGTGTTTTGGAGCCATTGCAAGCAGCGCCGGTCATTATCGAGGATGATGCCTTCATCGGTTCACGCTGTATTGTAGTAGAAGGTGTTCGCGTAGGTAAAGAAGCTGTTCTTGGAGCTAATGTTTGTCTGACAATGTCAACTAAAATCATTGATGTTACAGGCCCAGAACCAATCGAAACGAAAGGTTACGTTCCAGAACGTTCCGTAGTAATTCCTGGAAGTTACACCAAGAAATTTCCATCAGGTGAGTACCAAGTACCTTGTGCCTTGATCATCGGGAAAAGAAAAGAATCTACAGACAAAAAAACCTCTCTGAATGATGCTTTGAGAGAAAATAATGTAGCGGTTTAATAGATAGAGATTTTAAACTTATATTTGTCATTCTAATGAGAACTTAACTTCTCGTTAGAATGACATTTTTTTTAAACTAAACCTACGAAAACAGTGAAACAGAAGTTCTTAAAATTTATTTCTGATTATCGTATCATCTTTGTGATCTATATTATTGTGGCCGCGGTCACTGCTTACAGCAAATATAAAAGAGGAACTGGAGGCTACAACAATTATCTGATTTTCAAAGGTGTGTTTTATAATACATTGCAGGAGAAAAACATTTTCTTACAATATCCCGACCTTTTCTTCGACAGCAACCATTACGGTGTGTTTTTTAGTTTGATCATTGCACCTTTTGCGATGATGCCGGATGGTTTTGGTTCTGTTTTATGGAATGTTGCCAGCACTTTGGTTTTCCTTTTTGCGATTTACAAACTTCCTTTTTCGGATGCTAAAAAATCTTTTTTTGCCTGGCTTTGTCTTCAGGAATTTATCACTGCGGCCACTTATTTTCAGTTTAATATCATCTTGACAGGCTTGCTGATCTTATCTGCTGTTTTTATTTATGAAAGAAAAGAAGCGCAATCAGCCTTTGCAATTCTCATTGGAACTTTTGTGAAAGTTTATGGCATTGTAGGTCTGTCCGCTTTCTTTTTCATTAAAAATAAAATCAAGTTCATCATCTCTTTCGCTGTTATAGCCGTCATTTTCTTCATATTGCCAATGCTCATTTCTAGTAAGGAATTTGGAATCCAGTCGTACATTGATTGGTATGTTTCTTTGTCAGAGAAGAATTTGTCTAACCAATCTTTGACAAGCCGTCAGGATTACTCTTTGATGGGCGTTGTGAGAAGGATTCTGGGAAGAGCAGATCTATCGAATCTTTTGTTCGTAGTTCCAGGATTTGTTTTGTTTATGACACCTTATCTTAGAATGAAGCAGTACAAATTTCTCCCGTTTCAGTTAATGGTCTTGGCTTCCACATTACTGTTTTTGGTTCTATTTAGTTCAGGTTCAGAAAGTCCTACATACATCATTGCAATTGCGGGTGTGATGATCTGGTTTTTGATGCAAAAGAAAATTTCAAAGATTGACATTGTCTTGTTGGTTTTCGTCATGATTTTCACTTGTTTTGCATTCTCGGATTTGTTTCCAAAATCTATCAAAGAAGGTGTTTTCATAAAATATTCAACCAAAGCAATTCCTTGTATAGTCATTTGGTTCAGAGTGATGTACGAATTGTTGACAAAAGATTTTGAGAAAGATTATAAGTTAGATTGATGAAAAAAATTTCCATAGTCATTCCCGCGCACAACGAGCAAGAAAACGTTGCCTTGATTCATCGAAAAATAAAACAAGTTTTTGATGGATTGAATCATTATGACTTCGAAATCATCTTTGTCAACGATGGAAGCCGAGACAACACACAGCAGAAGCTGGAAGAACTTTCCCAAAAGTATAGTGAAGTCAAATTCATAGAGTTTTCCAGAAACTTCGGTCATCAACCCGCTGTAAAAGCTGGAATTGATAATGCAGATGGAAACGCGGTAATCTCGATGGATGGCGATTTGCAACATCCGCCAGAGTTGATTCCCGAATTAATTAAAAAATGGGAAGAAGGAAACGATATTGTGTTTACCATCAGAACTTATCCCAAAGAAATTTCTTTTTTTAAGAGAAAAACGTCTGACTTTTTTTACAAATTATTATCCAGCCTTTCCGATGTCAATTTGACAAAAGGTGGCGGTTCGGATTTCCGCTTGATGGATGCTAGCGCGGTAGAAGTGATGCGAAATTTCAACGAGGATGATTTGTTTCTCCGAGGATTGACAAGTTGGATGGGTTTCAAACAAACCGGAATCGAGTTTACTGCCAACGAAAGACAGGCGGGCGAAAGCAGTTATAATTTGAAGAAAATGATAACATTTGCGTTCACGGGAATTACGGCATTTAGTGTCAAACCATTATCCATTGCGGCGTATTTAGGGTTCTTATTTTCAGGACTTTCCGTCATCGGCTATGGTCTTTATGTTCTTTATTCCTTCATTGAAAAAACAGAAATTTCCGGTTGGGCATCGTTGATTATGACCATCGTTTTCTTTGGCGGATTACAATTGATAATATTAGGAATTATCGGGATTTACTTGGGGAAAATCTTCAAAGAAGTGAAGCAAAGGCCGAACTATATCATCAAAAATAAAAATTTCTAAAATGATTTTATTAAGTTTTGACATCGAAGAATTTGATATGCCTTTGGAGTACAATGGCGAGATTCCTTTGGATGAGCAGTTGGCGGTTTCCAGAAAAGGTCTGCAGAATATTCTCAGGATTTTGAATCAAAATCAAGTCAAAGCTACTTTTTTTTCGACGGTAATTTTTGCTCAGAATAATCAGGATTTGGTGCGGCAACTATTGGAGGAAGGTCACGAACTGGCATCACACACTTGGTTTCACTCGGAATTTGAAGAAAAACATCTAGCAGAGTCGAAGCAAGAGTTAGAAAGATTATTCGATACGAAAGTCGTTGGACTCAGAATGCCGAGAATGATGGCGGTTTCAGAAGATGCCGTCTCCGATGCAGGATATTTCTATAATTCTTCCATCAATCCGACTTATTTGCCCGGAAGATATAACAATTTCAATGTCAGCAGACAACCGTTTTGGCAAAAGAGAAGCTTGCAGTTTCCAGCTTCGGTTTCTACGATTTTCAGGATTCCTTTGTTTTGGTTAAGTTTCCATAACTTTCCACTTTCGGTTTACAAATTGCTATCCAAATTATCAATCAATTCCACAGGATTTTTGAACATCTATTTTCACCCTTGGGAATTTGCGGATATTTCGAATCCAAAATATAAATTGCCTTCTTTCACCTTCAAAAATACGAATGAAGAAATGGTCAATCGCTTCGATGATTTTATAAAATGGGCAAAAAAAAATAATTATCAGTTTTCTACGACCAGAGAATTTTTGGAAGATTGGACACAAAAAAATAAGAATTAATGAAGATTGCCTACGATGCCAAACGTGTTTTTTCCAGCGTATCAGGATTAGGAAATTATTCCAGAGATCTGGTAAGGATTCTTTCCAAGGTTTTTCCTGAGAATCAATATATTTTGATCAGCAAAAAGACGTCTGACAAAGGAAAGCAAATAGTAGAACTTTCCAACGTTTCGCACGTCAAAACTTCCAAAGGAACTTTGTCACGACAATTCAAAATGGGAATTGATGCGCAAAATTTGGGTGCTGATATCTTCCACGGTTTGTCTGGTGAACTACCATTGAAATGGAACAAGAGACCTACCAAAAAAGTAGTGACCATCCACGATTTGATCTTTGAAAGATATCCAGAATATTACACGTGGTTGGATCGCAGAATCCATTTTTGGAAATTCAAGAAAGCGGCGGTGGCTGCGGACAAGATCATTGCCATTTCTGAGCAGACCAAACGGGATGTTATAGATTATCTTAAAGTTCCTGAAAGTAAAATTGAAGTGGTTTATCAAGGCTGTCATCAAAGCTTTAAAGAAAAACAACCCGCTGAATTTCTAGATCAGGTCAAAGAAAAATTCCAACTTCCAGAGAAATTTATTTTGAATGTTGGAACGATAGAACCAAGAAAAAATCTTTTGAACATCGTCAAAGCTTTGAAGGAAACTCAGATTCCGCTAGTTGTAGTTGGAACCAAAAAGCCAAAATATTTTAAATTAATAGAAAAAGAGATCAAGAAAGGCAAAGTTGAAGTTCAATTTCTTCAAGGCGTTTCGATGGAAGAATTGTCGGCCATTTACAAACTTGCAGAAATCTTCATCTATCCAAGTTTCTTCGAAGGTTTCGGGATTCCCGTGATCGAGGCTTTGTACTCTGGAACGGTTGTCATCACGAGCAATACGAGCTGCCTTCCCGAAGCAGGTGGACCAGATTCTGTTTATATTGATCCTCAAAATGTGGCGGACATCAGATCAAAAATTAATTTTCTTTGGAACAATGAGCCCGAACGAAAACGTCGTGCTGAGAAAGGTTTGGAGTTTGTCCAGAAATTCAATGATGGGGTGATTGCGAAAGAGGTGATGAAGGTTTATGAAAGTTTGTTGAACCACAAAGATTCAAAGGCTATCACAAAGAACACTAATTAAAAGAAACTTTGTGCACATTGTGAAAAAACTTAGTGCTCTTAGTATTTGAAAACGCACTCAATCAAGAATTCCGTTCGCCAAAAATTGCCGATCCAACTCGCACAGAATTTGAGCCACATTCAATCGCCAAAGGAAAATCACCACTCATTCCCATTGATAAAGTTTCCAAAGGTTTTAAGCTGGAAAGTTCATCAAAAAGTTGCTTCAAAACACCAAATTCCTCACGGATCTGCGTTTCATCATCCACAAAACTCGCCATTCCCATCAAGCCTTTGATGTCAATATTAGGATAGTTTCCGTTTAAGAATTTATTGAAAATATCTTTGGCTTCTTCCACTGTCAATCCGAATTTTGTCTCCTCTTTTGCGATTTTTACTTGAAGCAAAACGTTGATTTTTCTTTCGTTCTTCAGAGCTTCTTTGTCAATTTCTTTTAGAAGTTTTTCGCTGTCCACGCTCTCTATCATTGAGATAAATCCGGCCACAAATTTCACTTTGTTGGTTTGAAGATGTCCAATCAGATGCCACTCAATATCATTTGGAAGAACAGGTTGCTTTTCCAACAATTCCTGAACTTTATTCTCACCGAAAGCGCGTTGTCCCAAATCATAAACTTCTTTGATCTTCTCAGCCGGATTGGTTTTGGAAACCGTGACCAGTTTTACATTTTCGGGAAGTTGGGAAAGGATATTTTGATAATTTGATTGTAGTGACATTGGGATCAGTTTATTAAATTAAAACTTTAACAAAAGTAAGGATCTTTAAATTTGAAACCATATAGAAACATATGTTTTATTATTTTAAGAAAAAAGAAATGGGTTTTAAATTCTGGTTTATCTGTCCAACTTAACTTTACATTTTTCTACACTTTTCTTCTTTGAGAAATCTCATACATAATCAATCTTTAATTTGACTGAATTTTCGTAAATTTGAGGAAATTTTTATTCGAATAATAATCAAAAATATATGAGTCAATTTGATGTAACCGTTATCGGTTCTGGTCCTGGTGGATATGTTGCGGCAATCCGTGCTGCCCAATTGGGTTTCAAAACAGCAATTATTGAAAAATATTCAACCTTAGGCGGAACTTGTCTTAATGTTGGATGTATTCCTTCAAAAGCTTTGCTTGATAGTTCTGAGCATTTCGAAAAGGCAAAACACGACTTTGCAAATCACGGGATCATCATCAATGAGCCTACTGCTGATATCGCAAGAATGATCGCCCGCAAAAACGAAGTGGTGGATCAAACCACCAAGGGAATCAACTTTTTGATGGATAAAAATAAGATCACCGTTTTTGAAGGTCTTGGAAGTTTCGAATCTGCAACCCAGATCAAAGTTTCCAAAAACGACGGTTCTTCCGAAGTGATCGAATCAAAATATACAATCATCGCAACTGGTTCCAAACCATCCAGCTTGCCTTTCATCAATCTTGATAAAGAAAGAATCATCACTTCCACAGAAGCTTTGAATCTTAAAGAAATCCCAAAACATTTGGTTGTAATTGGTGGAGGTGTTATCGGTCTTGAGCTTGGTTCTGTTTATTTGAGATTAGGTTCTCAGGTGACTGTGGTCGAGTTTATGGATAAGATCATTCCAGGAATGGACGGAAGTTTGTCTAAGGAATTGCAAAAAGTTCTTAGAAAACAAGGAATGAAATTCGAACTTTCTACAGCTGTTTCGGCAGTTGAGAGAAACGGAGATTCTGTGAAAGTAACGGCTAAAAACAAGAAAGGTGAGGAGGTAACTTATGAAAGTGATTACGTTCTGGTTTCTGTAGGTAGAAGACCTTACACAGACGGACTTGGATTGGAAAAAGCCGGTGTAGAATTGGACGAAAGAGGAAGAGTGAAAACCAACGACCATTTGCAGACGAATGTCTCTAACATCTATGCCATTGGTGACGTGATCAAAGGTGCAATGTTAGCCCACAAAGCGGAAGAGGAAGGAACTTTGGTTGCTGAGATTTTGGCTGGACAAAAACCTCACATCAATTACAACTTGATTCCAGGCGTAGTTTACACTTGGCCGGAAGTTGCTGGCGTTGGTAAGACCGAGGAGCAATTGAAAGAAGAAGGCGTGGCTTACAAAGTGGGAAGTTTCCCAATCAGAGCGTTAGGAAGAAGCCGTGCAAGTGGCGACACAGACGGTTTTGTGAAAATCATTGCTGACGAGAAAACTGATGAAGTTTTAGGTTTCCATATGATCGGCGCAAGAGCAGCAGATCTGATTGCAGAAGGCGTGATCGCTATGGAATTCCGTGCAAGTGCGGAAGACATCGCAAGAAGTTCTCACGCGCATCCAACTTATGCAGAAGCTGTAAAAGAAGCTGCTTTGGACGCAACTGGAAAGCGAGCAATCCATATGTAATCTTAGAGTTCAAAAGATTAAAATATATAAAGAGGAGCAATTTTGCTTCTCTTTTTTTGTTTAAAAATTTTGTATTTTTGTTTTAAATCAAAATCACAAAAATGTCGCCTGAAAATATTTTTATTGCACATCCTAAAAATGCTGAACAAGTAGAAGCATTAAAATCAGTAATGAAATCATTCAAAATAAAATTTGAAATGAAAAAATCAGATGAGACTTTATTGCATTTGGATGAGATCACGAAAAGCCTTTCTCAAGTGAGAAAAATAAAAGAAGGCAAGCTGAAAAAGCAATCTGCAAGAGAATTTCTTGATGAAATATAATGTTGTCTTAACACCAGATTTTAAAAAAAAATTTTAAAAAGCTTTACAAGAAATTTACTTCACTCAAGGATGATTTGATTAAGATGATTGAGATTCTCGAAAATGATTTTGAAGCGGGAATTTCTTTAGGTCATAATTTATTCAAAATCAGACTGGCGATCGAGAGCAAAAATAAAGGCAAATCTGGTGGTGCAAGAGTAATTTATTTTTTTGTGTCAGAAGACAGTGAGATTTATCTGATCCACATCTTCGATAAAGGTGATTTTGAAAATATTCCCAAAAACGTCATTCTTCAGATGCTGAAAAATGTTGGACTTATTTAAAATAGAAAAGTTATTATGATAAAGGAACTTGATCAAGATTTCAGTAGTCTTAATGAATATATCGGTCAACTTACGCCGAGCAAGATCTTCATTTTGGTAGATGAAAATACACACGACCATTGCTTGCCAATTTTGTTGCCCAACTTGGAAACGGACGCGCCATTCGAAATCATCGAGATCGAAGCGGGTGAGGAAAATAAAAACATTGGAACCGCAACTCAGCTTTGGGAAATATTCTCAGAAATGGAAGCGGATAGAAAATCATTATTGATCAATCTTGGCGGTGGAGTAGTGACGGATATGGGCGGTTTTGTGGCTTCAACTTATAAAAGAGGTTTCAAATTCATCAATGTTCCTACGACTTTGCTTGCAATGTGTGACGCTTCGATTGGTGGGAAAACCGGGATCGATCATCAATTTCTAAAAAACATCATCGGGACTTTTGCATTGCCCGAAGGGATTTTCTTCTATCCAAAATTCCTTGAAACTTTGAAGTTTGAAGAACTCAGAAGTGGATTTGCAGAAATGCTGAAGCACGGTTTGATTGCCGATGCAAACCATTGGAATGAATTGAGTTCATTATTTAAAATTACACCTGCCGACGTGGCGCCATTCATTAACCGAAGTATGGAGATCAAGAATGATGTGGTGACAAAGGACTTTAAAGAAGAAAATGTTCGAAAGATCCTCAACTTTGGTCACACCATTGGTCACGCTGTGGAAAGTCTTTTTCTGAAAAAAGGAAACCTGATCCCGCACGGAGAAGCTGTGGCACTGGGAATGATCTGTGAAACGCATTTGGCTTTCTTGGCAGGTTTGATAGATGTAGATGATTCATCAACGATCATTACCAAGATCCAGCGTTTTTTTCCTTACATCGATATTTCCGAATTTAGTAACGAGGATATTGTGAACCTGATGTTCAACGACAAGAAGAATCAGGACGGCGATATCAACTTTTCTTTGATCAATGGTGTTGGAACTTGCGCATTTGACCAGAAATTGCACGCAGACCAGATCAATTTAACCCTGGATTTCTACAAAAATATCGGCACAAATTAATGATGCTATTCTATGAATAGGTTTTTTAATTTGTTGACAATTAATAGTTTGAATAATTTTAATGAGTAGCTATCAATAATATTTAATTTTTTGGCAAAGTATTTGGAAGTATGCTTCCCGTAAAACAAAATTAAAATTTGATATTATGAAAAAGTTATTTTTAGGATTAGGTTTGGTAGCAGGAACTTTTGCATTCGCTCAAACAAGTCCAACATTCGGTTTAAAAGCAGGTCTTAATATTTCTTCAATCTCAGATGATGGTTATGAAGATTCAAAATCTAAAGCAGGTTTCTATGGTGGTATCTTCATGAATGCACCAGTATCAGAAATGTTCAGCATCCAGCCAGAGGTTTTGTATAGCCAAATGGGAGCGAAAACAGTAGATACTTACACAACCACAATCGGAAATGCTAGTTCTACAGTAAGAAACTCTGCAAGTCTTAATTTGGATTATATTACTGTACCGGTAATGTTCCAATTCCACGCAACTCCAGCATTTTACTTGGAAGCAGGTCCAGAATTCGGATTCCTAGTGGGAGCTAAAGCTAAAGGTGACACTGACACATCTACAACTATTGGTGGATCAACATCTACATCTAGCGAATCTTATTCTTCTAGAGAGATGAAAGACAACTTCAGTGGTTTCAATATGGGAGCAGCTCTAGGTTTAGGATTTAACTTTACACCGAACTTAGGGATCAATGCAAGATATGTTGCAGGATTTACTGATATCAACAAAAAGAACAATGATGAGAATGGTAATACATCATTGGAGAACAATGACAACAAAAACAGAAATAATACTTTCCAAGTTGGTTTGTCTTACAAATTCTAATATTACAAAATCTTAAATATTACAAAAGGCCGATCATTCGGTCTTTTTTTATGTTCATATACGATAGTTATAGATAAGATTCTAAACTAAAAGAGAAAGGAAATTCATTGATATTAAAAAATGTAGAATTTGGTCCAATTACAATAATTCTTACATGGCTGTTGAGGTTGGAGTAGGTTTGTACGTAAATAATACCACGGTTGATGCAAGTTATGTTGCAAACATTACAGCTATAAAAAATCAGAATCCAGTTGACAGATAACTTCTAAACATGCGTTGCAAATAGTATTGCAATAAGGATTTTAGAATTATATAAAAAAAAGACCAACTATTACGTTGGCCTTTTTTATGGAATATCATTAAACTAAATTATTTAACGATAAGGTTTTTACTGGTTGTTTCTCCGTTGTTAGAAATTACAATTCTGTAAGTTCCAGTTTTCAAAGTAGAGATATTCACTTTGGTTTTATCATTTTCCAAAGAGCCATTAGAGATCAATTTTCCAGAAAGATCTACGATCTGGTAAGTTGCGCCTTTCGCAGCGTTGGTAAGTGAAATATTAACTTCTCCTTTTGCTGGATTTGGATACAATGCAAAACCTTTGTTGAAAGCAGATTCATTTACTGCAAGGTTTTTAGTAATGTTAAATCTAGCAGAATTGACTGCAAAATAAATATTGTTGGCCGCTTTTACCATAATTCTCGCATTTCCATTTTCCTCATTCGGAAGTGTTACAGAAGCAGATCCGTTGTTTGGTACTTCTGCAAGTAGCGTAGGGTACGTAAGTCCGTTGTCGGAAGAGATGTAGATCTGTACATTTTGAGTATTGATCGGTGCTGCATTGGTTCCTGCAACATCCCAAGTAACCGCAAGCGGGCTTCCTCCTACATAATTAGCTGCTGCTGTCTGAGAGGTCACTTTGAAAGGTCCTGTATTAGCTACGGTTACAACCATTAGATCTCTCGCAGATTGGTTTCCTGTAGCCTTGTTGTCATTAACTAACAATGAGAAGTTCAATGTTCTTGCAACACTTGGAATCACTTCCCAAGTTGGCGTCAAGTTATTTGCTGCGATAGAACTCATCTGAGGGAAATATCTCTCAGGAGTCGTTTTAGGATTGTATGATCTGAAAACCGTTCCTTGAACCGTAGTAGCTGTTGGTGGTTGTGGATTGTAGAATAGTGCAGCAGCATTGGTCTGTTCCCATAGGTAAGTAACAGCATCACCATCTGGGTCACTTCCTGCGCCTGTCAAAACAAATGCAGTTCCGTAAGGAATAGTGTAATCTAAACCTGCGTCAGCAATTGGTGTAGAGTTGTTGTTTGCAGTCTTTACAGAACAGTCCGTACCACGTGTAATGAAGTTATACATTTCATTCACACTTACAGAATGGAAATATGGATCACTGTTGTTTTGTAAATTGTATACTGAAGTACAGATTCCTGCATAGGCCATAATGGTTGATCCACTTCCTGGTTCTACAGCAGTAACTGTATTGGAATTACCACTACAGGATCCTGCATCTGTTGTATTGGCACGGAATGTATGGTTTCCACCGAACTGATGTCCCATTTCGTGCGCTACGTAGTCAATGTTGAAAGCATCATTGATAGGAGCAGAAGATCCTGTCACACCACCAGCTTTGATCGAGCTACAAGGAGATTGCAAATATGCAACACCACCACCACCAGTACTGAAAACGTGTCCGATGTCGTAATTTGCAGTTCCGATTTTTGAGTCGCAAACGGTTTGATTTTCTCCCAACATGGTACCACCACTACCGTTGGTGTATCCATCATTGGTATTTTCGACGAATAGGATTTGATCATTATTTGGAACCATAACCATTGTAAGAGAAACTGTTTTTTCATAAACACCATTTACTCTTGTCATTGTTGCGTTCATAGCAGCTAATACAGCAGCTTTTTTCTGTTCAACTGTTCCGGTTGCAAGACCAGCTCTGTTGTAATGGTATCTGGAATATTCAAAGTTTCCAGCCAAAGCCAGACGGTAAGTTCTCAGTTTGCCATCTTGTACGAAAGGCGCTTTTAGAGAAACCGGCTGTTCAACTGGCGGATTCTCAAAATTATATTTGCCATAATCACAGTTGAATTTTTCTGGATTTACAGGCAAGCTGCTTCTTTCATACACAATGTAATTATTAAGGTCACTTGTATAAGTATCCAGGTAACTGATTTTAGTATTGTCAAAATACATCACATTGAGTCCGTCGTACGGCGAGATACTGAATCTGATGCTGTTTTCCGGACTTTCTTTCTGGTATCCAACATAGGAATTGATTCCTGGATATTTGTCAGATAGTTCTTTCGCCATCACAGCTGCCTCTTTCACGACATAATCAACCAGCTTTCCAGATGCTGTTGGGAATTTCAGGACAAAACTCTCATTGCCAGATTCTCTGTTTGGAGCTTTCGCCAATTCAGATTTTATGCCTTGCAAGTTCAAGCTGTAGATCTTGTAATCATTTGGTGTTGTGGTTCTTTCCATCAATTTAGCAGTTGCTAAGGAAGATTTGTTTTGAACCGGATTCCAAAAGTTTTTTTGTGCACTTAGCATCATAGAAGCCATTATGCCAGTGACAGTGAATAATTGTTTTACCATTATTATAAAATTAGATGATGATTTTTTTTGAGATATTATTTAAAAATTTTATTAATTGATACTAAATTTTTTATATAGCTTAATTTTTTTTGTTTATTAATTAAAACTAATTAAAAATTATGAGCTATTTAATAAGGAGTAAAAATATAAAAAAACAACCAAATATTTCTATTTGGTTGTCATTTTAACATTTTAATGCTTGTATTTATTCCGAAATAATCACTTTAGTTCCCTGAGTATGAGCATTCATCTGTGGTGCGTAATAATTCTGCAAAGTGGTAATTCCATTGCTGAATTTCCCGGTTGCATTCGCTACATAATCATACTCGAAAACATATTTTCCTTTCGGCATATATTCGATGTAGAAGTTCGTGGAAGCATCTTTTGTCGATTGATAATAGCCCAGATTGTTTTTCCATTCGTATCCAGAAATCACATCCAAAGGTTCAAAACCGGCCGCTCTCATATCTTTCAAGTGAATGAATTCCATATTTCTGTCCGTGTTCAGAATCATTCTCACCGTCACTTTATCACCCACTTTCAATGGCGAATTTTCATTGATTTTAATTAATTGTTCACCGTTTTCAGTTTTCATTTTTTTGTACAATTCTTTCGTAATGGAAATATAGCTTTCCGAAGATTTTATCTTATCCAAATCCTCATAATATTGCCAGAACAAACCACCTTGCACAATTCCCGGACTGTCTTTTTTAATGGAAACCGTTGCCAGATTTTTATCCAAATTATCAGAAGTAATCGCTTGTTTCACATAACCTGTCGCTTGTGTTTGAGGCTTCAAAGCTTTTCCGCCCCATGTAATTTCCGCTTTATCAGATTCCGCTGAAGTCCAAGATTTCCCTGAATTCAAAATCGTGAAAATCACTTCCGCAGTTCCGCGCGAACTTCCCCAGGAATTCACTTCTTTTTGAGTTACGAGCCAGATTTTCATTTCTTCAATGAAGGTTTCATCCGTCGGCGTCAATTTGTTAAACGCTTCCAAAGCTCCTGCGTGATTCACTGTTTTGGAAGAATACCAACCCCAATCGTTAAGGTTTTGTTTCCAATAAACACCTTGAGTTTCCGTGTCCGTCGAAGTTTCTTTCAGATAAGTCATTAATTTTTTCGAAACGTCTTTCAATCCATAATTATTAAATAACAAAGCCGAACGATACAATCCGAAGAAAGTGAAATCGGTAATTTTTGCAGTTTTTGCTTTGGTTGTGACCAAAGATTTCAATGTCGCGCCTTTATTTTTCAAAGGATATTCTTTTTCCCAATAATTTCGGGTGTCGAGATAATCAATCACGAAATTGTTCCAAACATTGTCTTTGTCTGTTTTCCAATATTTATTCACTTCATTATCAACATAAGAAACCAGTTTTGCAACCATTTCTTTCTGCTCAGAACTTTGATAATCCGCGACATTTTCTTTCAGCCAATCATTGATTCTTGCAAGATTTTTCAAGATGTAAAGTGAATTGTAATACGAACTCGGATAGCCTTGATACCAAGAAAAACCGCCATCAGGATTTTGCAATTTCTGCAATTCACTCCAATCGTTTTGAATGGAATTTCGCATCGTATTCGCATCAAACAATCTCGCCAATTTTTCCATTTGTTCTGTCTCATTTTTCGATTCCAAAACCCACGGCGTTTCTTCCAGCAACAATTGTTTTAACTCTTGATTTTTCTCCAAATTCGAAGTCAATAAACCTTTCGATTGGTATTCATCAAAAACAGTTTTCAGTTTCAGATTGGCTTTGAAAATTTCCGAAGCCAAAACATCCGCAAACCATTTGTTGAAGATGACATCCGCAGAATTGTTCATATCATTTTTCAAACTTGGAAGCGCAAACATAATTTCCCAAATCGGATTTGTCGTCAATTCCAAAGTATTGGAAACATTGGTCAAAGTTTTGGAATTCGAGTTTTTCAGATTTTCCAAAGTGAAAGTTTTCGTCTGTCCTTCTTTCACAAAAATCGGAAGCGCATCCGTCACCAACATTCTGTTCGGCAAAACTGCGATTGCTTTTTGTTCGCCGTCAGAGAAGTTTTCAGCTTTGGCAACGATTTTAATAATAATTGATGAAACATCATTCGGAACTTTCACTTTCCAGTTCACGACAGAATTTCCGTTTTCCGACAATGAAAAAGTTTGTTCTTTATTATAGCCAGAAACCGCAGTCAATTGATTAATCCCGAATTTCTCAGAAATATCTTCATTTGTAAACGCATCCAAAATCTGCAATTGTGCAACACCACTGAGTTTTTGATTCACCAAACTCGATAGTTTAGATTGAAGATTCAGTTCATCACCTTCACGCAAAAATCTCGGATAATTTGGCGTAATAGAAAACTCTTTCTGCGTCACCACGGATTTTTCCAAAGTCGCAGAACGCGCATCTTTTGTATGAGCCAAAAATAACAATTTCCACTGTGTCAAAGCTTCCGGAGAAGTGAATTCAAAACTCACATTTCCATCTTTATCCGTCAAAAGATTCGGATAGAAAAATGCTGTTTCGTTGAGGTTTTGACGAACTGGGATTTTGTTTAAATCATTTTTATCCGTTGAATTAGGGTCAATTTTAGGAGCTTTTTTAGGTTCTGGAATTACATTTTGTATTACTTCAACCTTGTCCGACATCATTTCTTTTGTTGCCATAGGAGCTGGTGAAGAAGCATAACCTAATGATTTTGCCTGTCTTTCAAGTTTCATTGCGCTGATGACAACGCCTTCTAATTCAATATCACCATCAAACCAATTAAATTGAGGATTATCAATATTATAATTTTTTAAATACTTAAAATTTTTGTCGAAACTTTCTTGATTTAAACCATTTCTCAAATCATAAGAACTCTGAAAAAACTGAGAATAAAATCCCTGCCAGTTCCAACTATTAGAAGCAAATTGGTCAAGCGATTTGTCATACATACTAGCCAAAACTTCCGCATTGATTTTTTCATTCCCAGCGCCAGAAACTTTCACCGTCCATTTTTCTTTTTGTCCCGGCTGAAGTTTGTCGCGGAAAGTCACCGTTTCAATTTTCAAATCATCTTTACTATCAGCAATTTTCAAATCCACATTCTCCGTTTTCACATCATTAAATGCAACCAACTGAAATTGTAAATTAACTCTCGACACAGTTTCATCTTTTGGAATCAAAGTCTCATATTCCAAAATTCCATTTTTGAAAGAATGCGTTTCCGTCACCGTTTCGCCTTTTCCGTTTTGAACAAAAACATTCACCAAAGCATCCGGAACGGCGGAGTAAACAAACACTTTTGCCTTCTCACCACGTTTGAAATCCTGTTTTTGCTTAATGACTTCCAAGAAAGGTTTTTGATTCTGTCCAAGCGATTTCTTATCCCAAACTTTGAAAAATTGCTCCGTTTTTATCGTGTCTTTTCCTTCGATATTATAAAGTTGAAGCTTGTAAGTTCCCGCATTTAAAGAGCCAAGATTCAAGATTCGAGATTCAGGATTTGCATTCTTGCTTCCTGACTCTTGATTCTCGATTCTATTAATAACAACTTTTTCCACCTTCCAGTTCTTCACATCATCAAGCTTATCAAATCTATCGTGCGGGAACTTTTGCACAAATTCTTCTTTAGAAAGTTTCGGCAAATCCTGAATTGTATTTTCAAATTGACTTCTAAAAATCTGCTTCGGTTCTTCCAGCTTTTCCAGTTTTGCATTGTAAGATTTCGCAAGAACTAGGTCGTTGTAATTTTTCGTCGAAACAGTCAGTTTTACAGCTTCATCAGAGAAAATATTGTCAACATTGTCTGCCGAAATATAGTGAGAAACCGAAGCCACTTTTACGTTCGTATCCGCAGATTGCGTTTCGCCGTTGATGTCCGTCACAGAAGCGTTGATAGCGTAATTATCAATCTGAATTCCTTCTAAAGTTTCATCTTTTTTAAGTTCTACTTTGATGGTAAATTCGCCTTTCTCATTGGTTTTCACAGTTCCGAGAATTGAATTTTCATTATCGTTTCCACGCGGATACCACCAGAAATAACGCCAACGGATATTCTGTTTTTTGATTTCATAATTCACAGTCGAATTGCTCAATGCAACGCCAGAGAACATCATCGCTTTTCCTTTCAGCTCTATGGTTTGGCCGTATTTGTACTCGTCTTTTATCGGTTCAAAAGTCACTTCAAATTTTGGGCGTTTGTATTCCTCAACCTGAAAATCTGCGTATCCACTGATGTTGTAAGCGGAATTATTATCGTCATCAACTTCGATATTGAAATTTCCGTTCAACTTGTTTTTTGGCAAAGTAAAACTGCCATTAACAGAACCAAATTCATTGGTTGTCAGTTTCAAAGTCTGTAATTCTTCGCCGTTGGTGTCGTTCAAAGTAATATTCAACTTTACTTTTTCCAGCGTTTTCATTTTCTGAGTTTCGCCATTGATTCCCGTTGCAATCACTTTGAAATAAACAATTTGTCCAGGTCTGTAGATTTTTCTGTCGAGGAAAATCTGTGCACTTTCCTGATTTTCAGATTTGTTTCGGTTGCCGTAATCGTAGCCATAAACATTTATCATCGAAAAGTTGTTTCCATTCTTCACGAGGAAATTTCTGTAATATTCCTGATTCGCAGAATTTGGAAACTGGAAATTACCCGATTTATCCGTTTTCACAGTATATTTTGTAACCGCTTTTCCACGAACATATTCGGTAACATCAAGGTTTTCATTGATGAAAGCTTTTCCATTTTCGTTGTTGACGAGTTTCAGAATATTCGCTTTTGGATTGTTGTCATCTTTTTTGGAGAAGATGATTTTCGAATCCGAAACGATGAAATAATAATTCCCCTGAACCGAATTTTCAACCACATATTCCGCCAAATAAATCCCTGCTGGAAGTGCTTTCAGCTCTAAAGATGTTTTGTGAGATTTGAAATCCGAAGACGCTGGTAAACTGAATTCATCTTTTCTCACCAAAGATTTTTTGACCTTAGAAAAAGGCGTTTTGTAAGAATCGAAAACGTGATTCAGAAAACCTTGCGAATCATCCTTTACTTCATAGATATTCAAAGAAAATTGCTTCACATTTCTACCTTCCGCAACGATGTGAATCGGTTTGTTCGGTTGTGTTTCTTTCTCGTAGAATAAATTAAGTTGCGGATTTTTTATCGCGTTTTCTTTATTAAGAATATTATTGATGAACTTTGATTTTGGATATAATTCTTTCGCTTTATTGACCCAAACCAAAGCAGTTTTATTATCTTCTTTTTGTTGAAGAAGTTCAATCATTTCATCGATGATGAGAACTTTGTAATCACCTTTCGAAGATTCATCGCCAACCAATTTTTCAAGTTGAGCAAATTTGTCTTTGCAATTGTTAAGTTGACAATTATAGTTGATTTTTTGATGTTGGAAATACAGTTTTGAATTCCCAGAATTAGCCAGAATTTCCGAATCATAAATGTCATTGATTTTCTTCGAATTAATTTTCAGTTCGTTTGGCGTGAACAGATTTTGATTTCTCAAAAACTCGATGTAATTGAAGTTTGACCAATCCGAAAGCGTAGGGAAGTAATCCAAATTTTCTGTCGCATCAAAAATTTCCTTGTATTTCTGAGTCTGAATTTTCTTCAAAACCGAATTTTCTTTCTCCAAATCTGAATAATTCTTAGTCAAGAAATTCTTGAAATCCAGTTTGCTCCAGGTCTCGATTTGTGACAGATTTTGATTATCGATATTCGTTTTCTGATTGATTCTCCAAGAATTATTATCGTAATAATCATTGATGAATTCCAACGTCAGAAGATGAAACAATTGCTTCTCATCGCCTTTCAGTTTGGTTTCCGTGCTTTGAAGTTTCGAAAAGAATTTGGAGCTTTCATCATTCTGCGTATCATCGTGCGTTTGCTTCAGGATGCTGAATTCCGCTTTCAGAGATTTGATGATTTGGATGGCGTTGTTGTCTTTCATCGCTTGGTTTTGAATGTCCAGAATTATCGGAAGATTACTTTTGTAAGTTCCTTTCTTGTTGTTTTCCTCCACTTTTTTCCATTGAGAATCGTAGTAATTCTGCGCCGAAACATTGATGAAGAAAAGCATCAGCAAGAAAACTGAGACTGATTTAATGATTTTCATATTTGACTTTTATTTTTTTTGAGTGAATGATTCACTGTATAAAGATGCATTATTTTAGCAAAGGTTGGAAAGATTAAAATCTTTTTTAAAAAATTAACACTTTCGAAATCTTATTGATTTAGAACAATTTTTCGGACATTTGTTAAAAGTAAAATGTCGATTTTAAATTTAGCAAAAAAATATGTGATTGACAGCCAGATTTTTGTCTCGCTGATGGGAACGTTGATGGCTGGATTTTTTATGCTAGAGCAAAACATATTCCGTTGGCCGAGTTTGCTGTTGATTTTTATCACGTATTTCAGCGGTTATCTATACACCAAATATCAGAGTCGTAGAAAGATTTTTATCAAGATTTTGGTTTTTAATTTCATTTGTGGCATTTTAAGTTTTTGTTTGATTGTCTTTAATCATAACGAAATTAGATTGTTGAAATGGGCTGTGATTGTCATCATTGGTTTGCTTTACAATTCTTTTTTCCTGGAGAAATTCATTCGTAAAATCCCTTTATTAAAAGTCTTTTACGTTGGCCTGACTTGGGCTTTGATTAATGCGTGGCTAATTCTACCAGAATTCAATTGGGAGATTTTCTGGATTTCGTGGTTGTTTATTTCGGCTTTGGTTTTACCTTTCGATATTCGTGATATGAAAAGTGATGATGTGGTGACTTTCCCCATATTAATCGGTGTTCAGAAGACGAAATATCTGGCTTATCTTTTAGTTTTCGTTGCTTGTTTATTAAGTGTGATATTTCTTGATAGAGAATTTGCCTTAAGTTTTTTATTAACAACGGTTTTCACATTTTTTCTAATTTATTTTTCTGAAAATGATAATAAAGGAACTTACTTTTCCTTTTGGGTAGAATCTTGTAGCGGATTGCCTTTGTTGGTGATTCTGCTTTATTGGCTTGTAAATTGTTAGAAGGATTTTACTAATTAATTTTTGAAGTATTTGTAATCTGATGCATAAAAATATTTTTGCGTTAATTCTGTTTTTATGTAGCGTTTCTTTTGTGTCTGCGCAGGAGAAAGAGAAAAAGGATTCTATCTATTACAAGATTGAAAAATACTCTGACAAAAGAAAATTCACCAAATTTATTCACCGTTTCATCTTTCGTCGGGAAGCAGATTCTGTTTCTGTGAAAACCCGTACTGAGAAGGAAACGCAAGCCTCTTACGACGGAAAGCACATCCGAAATATAAAAATCGAAACGATTGACCCTTTTGGATACAACACAAAAGAAAAAAAGGAAAAGGCCAAATGGTACGATTGGTTCACAAATCATCTTCATTCCAACACCAGAATTTCGACGGTCAATAATTATCTTCTTTTCAAAAAAGGCGAAGAATATAACGCCCAAAAACTCTACGAATCCGAACGTCTTCTCCGGGAAATGCCGTTCGTCAACCGAGTGAAAATCAGTATTGCAGACAGCACTTCTACCAAAGATTCGATAGATGTCGTCGTACAAGTTCTCGATTCCTGGAGTTTGAAACCGCGCGGAAGTTTTTCGGGAAGCAAAATCGGAATGGGCGTTACGGAAAAGAATTTCCTTGGTTTAGGTCACGAAGCCAACTTCCTTTACAGAAACGATTCCAAGCAGAATCAGGATTATTTGATGGGAAGTTACACGGCTTACAATCTGTTCGGTTCCTACATCAATGCGCAGGTTTTGGGCGAACGCGATTTTTGGCGGAATGAGCGAATCAATGTGAATGCGAGACGAGATTTTTTCTCTCCTTTGACGAAGTGGGCTGGTGGTTTTTCATTTGAATATTTTATGCGAAATGTCGCTTTGCCAATGGTGGACAGAAGTGCTTTGCCAGAAGTTCAAATCAAGGTTTATAGCCAGGATTTGTGGGGCGGTTATCAGATTCCGGTTTCAGCGAATCCAGAGGAAAGGGTTTCCAGTAACATCGCTTTCATCGGGCGTTTCCAGAATTATCAGTACAAAGATAGTCCTGGGATTGACCAATTTGATTACTTCAAAACTTACAGCAGTTTGTTGGGTTCCGTTGGTTTTATCCAAAGGAAATTTGCGGTCGAAAAAAATATTTTTCAATACGAATTGCCCGAAGATATCTCTTACGGAAATTCATTAAGCGTTACCGCCGGCGTACTTTCCAGAAGCAAAGAAGTGATGCCTTACGCTGGAATCTCTGCTGGATATGGGGAGTTTACAAAAATCGGTTATTTCACTTTGAAAGCGCAGTTTGGAAGATTTTTCAATGAAGACAGCCAAAACAGAGAATCTTTCCGATTGGACGGAACTTATTTTACAAATCTGATGGATTGGAAATTTGCTAAAGTCAGACATTTTTTTGCACCAACTTTAGCGCTTGGCAATCCACAGCACAATTATTCTTACCGAGACCGAATCAATCTTTCTGCCCGCGACGAGTTTCCGGTTTACAACGCAGATTACATTGGAACGAAGAAGTTGGTTTTGAGATATCAGCTTCAACTTTTTGTGAACAAGACTTGGAAAAATTTCCATTTCAGTCCATATTTGACGACTGCTGTTGGCTGGTTGGCGATGCCGAATGACAGCTTGATGAAAACGAATGCAAACACGAAAATCGGGATTGGCGTTTTGATTAATAATCCATATTTGGTGTTCAATAGGATTCAGATTTCGTTTACGTATTATCCACGAGTTCCATTTGATAACAACTCTGTTTTTGATTTTAACAGCAATCGAAACAATGTTTTACCGCTGAACAGTTTCGGCGCAGATATTCCGCATTTTGTGAATTTTGGAAACTAAAATTTCAACAAAATTATTTCCCCAGCCCTAAAGGGAGTAATTTTGATGAAATTTTAAATCAATTTTCCGCCCTTTAGGGTTGGGGAAAAGAAATTGATTTAAAATAATCTATTCTAAATTTTTCAATTCTTTTTTGATTTAAAATTAATTCTAAAACCGTTTTTTTATCTTTACATAAATTTTGAGTGATGGAAAATATAAACGACATTAAAATAAAACTGATTCAGAAAATCTGCGAATCCCAGAATTATTATTTGTTGTCTTCACTTCTCAAAAATTTTGAAAGTAAGTCCACAAACATCGTCGCAGAACCAGAATCCGTCTACGAATCCGAAAGACCAATGACGGAAGAGGAAGTTGATGCATATTTTAAAGAAGAAAAAGTCGTTCTTCCAGATTATGTCCTGAAGATGATAGAACAAGGAATGGATGATGTAAAAAATGGAAGGGTTTATACAGAGGAAGAAATGGATAAAATGGATGAAGAATGGCTGAAATAAAAGTCGAATGGACCCATTTTGCAAAGAAACAAAGAGATGAGATTTTCGAATATTGGAACAATAGAAACAAAAGTAATTCTTATTCTAAAAAATTAAATCTGGTCATCAAAGAGAAAACCAGTCAATTAAAATTTCAACTATTTTCTGGAAAGAAAACTATCAATGAAACCAAGAGAATGTTAGTCTTCAAAAATTATAGTTTGATTTATAATATAGAACAGGAAACCATTTCAATCATTTCATTTTGGGAAAACCATCAGAATCCTGAAGCGCTCGAAAATATTTTAGGATTATGATTATCAACAAACTATCACTTATCAATTTCAAAAGCCACTCCGAAGTTTCGTTTGACTTTTCGCCACAAATCAATTGTTTCGTTGGGAACAATGGCGTAGGGAAGACCAATATTTTGGATGCGCTTCATTACCTGTCTGTTGGCAAAAGTTTTTTAGGAAATTCTGACCTCAATAATATCAAATCCGAAGAAGATTTCTTTACGATTGAATCCGAAATCCAAAATGATGAGAAGGGAGATGTTATCAAAATCCTACATCCGAGAGAATCCAAAAAAGTCATCAAGAAAAATGATAAAGCTTACGACAGATTAGCCGACCACATTGGTTATCTGCCGAGTGTGATGATTTCGCCGTACGATTCCAATTTGATTTCAGATTCAGGGGAAAGTCGCAGGAAGTTTTTAGATGTGATGATTTCTCAGACGGATTCGGTTTATCTTTTTGATTTGATTCAGTACCAAAAAACCATTCAGCAGAGAAATGCGTTGTTGAAGAATTTTGCCAAAAATCGATATTTTGATAAGGATTCTTTGGAAATCTACGATGACCCGATTTCAAACTTTGGAACGCGGATTTTCGAGAAAAGAAAGGAATTTGTTGAGAATCTAAATCCAATTGTTCAGCATTATTATGACATCATTTCTGGCGGAAAAGAAAAGGTTTCCGTGGTTTATGAATCTCATCTTTCTGACAACACGTTTCAAGAACTTTTGTCGAGCTCCATTGATAAAGACCGAGTTTTGACCTACACTTCCAAAGGAATTCACAAGGACGATTTGATTTTCGAAATGAATGGAAATTCCATTAAAAAAATCGGCTCACAAGGTCAGCAGAAATCGTTTTTGGTTTCTTTAAAACTCGCTCAAATCAACCGAATCAAAGAACTGACTGGAAAATCTCCGATTCTTTTGCTTGATGATATTTTTGATAAGTTGGATGACACCAGAGTTTCACAATTGATTGAGTTAGTCAACAAAGAAAACTTCGGACAGATTTTTATCACAGACACGCACAAAGAGCGTACAGAAAATGTTGTAAAGAGAATACACGAAGAAAGTAAGATTTTTGAAATTTCATAAAAGCATCATATTCTTTTGCAAATCAATAACTTGATTATAATCTAAAACTAGATTTTTCCGAAACAAGACAAATGTCATATTCCAGATTCACTTTTGGAATGGATAACTATTTACTTTTGCGAAGTAATTTTTAATCATTCTAAATAAAAATAATATGAAGAAGTTTTATATTTCAATTTTGGCTTTGTCGGCTATGATTACCAAAGCTCAAAGTTTTGAAGAGGTTTCTCAACCTGCGCTTCAAAATTACTTTTACTCAGCGAGCGCGGTGGCAGATTTTGATAATGACGGATTTCAAGATATATTTTTCACTGGCGCCATCGATTCTGACGGTGATACAAACGTAGATGTCACGTCCAACGATTTCTATAAAAACACAAATGGAAATTTCTCATCCATTCAAAATTTTGGAGACAATTCGGTTCATTTGAGTGCGGTCAAGTTTATCGATTTTGATAATGACGGACTTTTGGATGTTGTAACGACTGGACTTAGTTATAACGATATTGTGAATTATCAGCAATACAGATGGAAAAATACAGGTTCAGCTTTCACGTTGATAGATAATGCGCCTGGAAAAATCTACGGTGGATTGGACGTTTTCGATTTCAGTCACGATGGTAAACAGGATTATGCCATCAACGGAACGCAGTACATTGCAAACGTTGGATTTTCTCAAGATTTGGATTTGTACACGAACAATTCCAACGGTTTTCAAAAGACGGAAGCTTGGTTGCCGGGAACGCAGAACGGTAGTTTCAAGATTGTGGATTTGAATAATGATAATGAGCTGGATGCTGTTGTCAATGGTTTCAATTCTGATTACGAAGGAACTTTCAATATTTATATTAATGAGAATGGAACGCTGGTTCAGAAATCTCAGCTTCCGCCGGTGAGCGATAGCAAAATGGCTTTTGCTGATTTCAATGGTGATGGTTTTCTGGATTTTGTGGTGACTGGTCAGGATGAGAATTTCGATTCTTATTTGGCGGTTTTCACCAATGATGGACAAGGTAATTTTACAGAAAGCAAGTTTGAAGGCGAAGGACTTTCGGCTGGAAATGTAGAAGTGGGCGATTTGAACAATGATGGTTATTACGATTTCGTAGTGATGGGCGATGATGACAACTACGATGGTTACACGAATATTTATCTTTACAATCCACAGCTTCAGAAGTTTGAAAAGTCGGAAGATTCTGGGTTATACAATCTTGGAAGTGGCGGAACTTTGGCTTTGTTTGATTACGATAACGACGGAAATCTGGATATTCTCGCCAATGGTTTTGATTGGGCTGACGCGGATTTGATGCCTTACACCAAGTTGTTTAGAAATACGACAACGGTTTCCAATCAAAAACCAAATGCGCCAACAATCTTGACCGCGACTGAAAATAATAACAAAATCAATTTCAGTTGGTCTGGTGCGAGTGATGACAAGACTTTGGAGAATTCGCTTCAATATGAATTGACGGTTGGTTCGGAAGCTGGAAAGTCGGACATCGCAAAATATATCGTTACGACGAAAAGCTGGTATTTGGATAAAGCCAATTTGCCTTCGAAGATTTTTTGGAGTGTGAAAGCCATCGATGCTTCGAAGAAATATTCGGATAAATCTCAGGAGAAAGAGTTCTCTGTTTTGGAGGTTTCGGATTCCAAAAATGAGGCGGTTTCTATCTATCCAAATCCTGTGAAAGATGTTCTGAATGTAAAAACAGCCAGCAAAATCAAAACGCATAAAGTTTACAATCTTTCAGGACAAGTTGTGAGTTCGAAACTGATTTCGGACAAAACCATAGATTTCTCTCGTCTTGAAAAAGGAATTTATGTGTTGGAAATTCAGTTGGAAAATGGGAAAAAACTGACTCAGAAAATAATAAAAAACTAATAACCAAATTTTCATATCCATATCTACATTTTACAAGAAAATCCCATTCACTTGCTGAATGGGATTTTCGATTTTATTGATGTTATCTTTAAATTTTATTGAAATATTTATCTCGCAGATTTTGCAGAGTAAACAGATTTTTTCTACTATTTTGACATTCAACGATGGATTTTAGTCAAGCTTAAAAAGTGAAAAGAAATACAAAACGTCAACATAGCCCTGATGGGAACGGCATCCTTTTTTGGCATTGCGATGAAAACGTCAATTGAAATGGCTTCCCGTCGTTCGCAATGACAAAAAAGATATAGTGGACAGCAGGTTGGAATCGTCTGCCGATAGACCAATCGTCGTGCTCCTAATTATTTATAAAAAACTTCCGTCGAATGAGAATGGGAGCAGGTCTCGGATGGATTTTGTCTTGATGATTTCTCCGTCTGGTGAGGCAAAATAGATTTCGATTTCGTCTTTTTGCTTGGCTTCGTACTCCAGAATCGATTGTCGGCAACCGCCACAAGGTGGAATGGGTGTGGAGCTGAGGACGTCTTTTGGGCCTCCAACCACGAATATTTTTTTGATTTTGACGTCGGGATAATTGGCGGAAGTCCAGAAAATTGCGGTTCTCTCGGCGCACAATCCGGATGGATACGCGGCGTTTTCTTGGTTGCTTCCGGTGATGATTTCGCCATTTTCCAGAAGAAGCGCGCAACCGACGAAGAAGTTGGAGTAGGGCGCGTAGGCATTTTCGCGGACGGATTTGGCTTTGTCGAATAGTGTTTTTTCTAGTTCTGGCAAGTCGTTGTAACTTGGGTAGGTCTGAAAATTTATCTTTATTTCTTTTTCCATTTTTTAGAATGAGGGGAGGTAAAAATACAAGTTTTATGGAAACAAATTAACATTTGGCGAAAAAAAACATCTAATCCTTATGATAAAGCGATTTTTGGTTTTGAGTTTTGTGTTGATTTTAGGATTTGCAAATGCTCAGGACAAAATTTTTTGGGATAAAAATCGGAAGTTGGAATGGACGGATTTTCAATCTGGTGTGAAACCAAATGGTTCCAAGACGGCGGCGACTACTTTTTGCGGGATTTCTTACTTGCTGAATAGTTCGACGAAGAAATTCACTTCGAAGCAGGTGAAAATACAGTCGTTTTTTGTTCCATCCAAATCTTGGGCGCACCTGGAGCACAAAACCGATGTTATTTTGATGCACGAGCAAAGTCATTTTGATATTGCGGAGTTGTTTGCGCGAAGATTCAGGAAGTTGATTAGCGATAAAAATCTAGATGCTAAAGCTTTGCAGAAGTATTACGAGCGGATTTATGATGATTACAAAGCTTATCAGCAGGATTATGAAACGGTGACGAATCACGGTAGAATTCGTGATAAACAGTACGAATATTCTCGGAAAATTGATAAAGAAATAGAAGAATTGTCGGACTTTAAAATTTAAATTTCCGGTTGTCTTTTTTCTCCGAGAGTTTCTTTTTGTTATCGATTCGCTTTTGAACTTGGCGTTTTGAAGGTTTGGTTTTGACTCTGTACTTTGGAATGAAAAGCGACTTTTCTACCATTTCCAGCATCTTTTCAGTCACGATTTTTTTGTTCGCGAGTTGCGTTCGGCTTTCTGATGAGGTCATTTGGAGTAGGCCTTCGGAATTGATGCGGTTTTTGAGTTTGTCGGATATTCTAACTTTCTCTTCATCTGAGAAATAAAAACTTTCTGAGACGTTCCAAATCGCCGTGACAGCGGTTTCCACTTTGTTCACGTTTTGTCCGCCAGCGCCGGAAGAGCGGGAAGTTTTGTAGGTGATTTCGGACGTGAAGTTTTTCATTTCTCGATTGATTTTTTCAACGCCAGCCGGTTGACTTTTCCGTTTGGCGTTCTTGGGATTTGTTCTACAAAAATAATGTCTTTTGGTTTATGAAATGATTTTTCGTAGTTGATGGTTGAAAGTTTTTGCTTGATGGATTCGGATTCGCTTCCTTCGATTATTAGAATTAATTTTTGTCCTAATGTTTCATCTTCAATTCCTAGGAAAATAACTTCATTTGGAATGTTTTGTTTGACTAATTTTTCCAATTCTTCTGGGAAAATCTTTGCGCCTGCGGAATTGATGACATTATCCAATCTTCCTAGAAATCTAAATTGGTTTTGATTATTGATTTCAACCAAATCATTGGTTTGTAAAACTTCAGAATTTAATTTAGGCGCAAATATTTTCAGACAATCTTTCTCGTCCAAAGATATTTCCACGCCTTCAAAAATGGCGAACCAATCTTCCTGATGTGGGAAAAGCTGTCTGAGTGCAATGTGAGAAAGCGTTTCGCTCATTCCATAAGTCTCGAAGATTCGAGTGGGGGAGTTTGAGGGTTTGAGCGATTGAGCGATTTTATTTTTTAAAGTTTCCGAAACTGAAGCACCACCGATGATGAGATTTTTGATGAGATGAAGTTTGTCTAATGAATTTTCGACCTGCAAAGGCGTCATTGCACAAAAATCTATTTCTTGATTGATGTTTTGAAGTGGATTTGTGGAAGGTTCAGCGATTTTCAGTTTTAATTTTCTAAGAATGCTTCTTACGACCATCATTTTCCCCGAGATATATTCTATCGGAAGACAAATTAATGCGACATTTCCTTCTTTTAAATCCAAAAAGTTGCAAGTCATCTCAGCCGAATTCAACATTTTTGATTTTTCTACTTCAAAAATTTTCGGAATTCCGGTAGAGCCAGAACTCTGAATTTTGACTGTTTTTGAGTCCGAAAACCACTCTTTTATGAAGTCTAAAACTTTGGTTTCAAATTCGTTAGATGTTGTTCCTTGATTGGGTGAAGGTTTGGAAAGGTCGATTAACATTAGGCTGAGCGAAAATTTATTTTATAAAATTATGCAATTTTTTTTACAAAAAGTTTGGAAGTTTAGAAAAAAGCTGTAAATTTGCACCACAATAAAGGACAGACCTATGGTGTAGCGGTAACACTACTGTTTTTGGTGCAGTCATCTGGGGTTCGAATCCCTGTGGGTCTACAATATCACTTGATAATCAGTGATTTAAATTAATTACAGCCAATTTTACAGCCAAAAGCAATGTAAAATTGGCTTTTTTATTTTTTTGATATTTCAAGATATTTTAGGAAACATAATTAAAAACCCCGTGAGTTTTAACTTACAGGGTTTTGATTTATTTCTTCTTCTAAAATGATTTAGCCCTTATTTTGTATTGATTTATGAATCAAGACGCCATAATTATAAAATCAAGACAGTTTATTCAGCTTCCTAATTCCAATTGATTTTTTACAAGATTATAATATTCACCTTTATTTGCTGTCAATTGTTGATGATTTCCCTGTTCTACAATTTGTCCATTTTTTAGAACAATGATTTGGTCGGCTTTTTTTACAGTTGAAAGGCGATGTGCTATAATCAGGACTGTTTTTCCTTTAAAGAACGATTGTAAGTTGTCATGAATTGTCTTTTCGTTTTCCGCATCCAATGCCGAAGTTGCTTCATCAAAAAAGATGTAATGTGGATTTTTATAAACGGCACGTGCAATCAGAATACGTTGTTTTTGTCCTCCTGAAATTCCATTTCCTGATGCTCCGATTTTGGTGTTATATCCTAAAGGAATACTGTCGATGAATCCTTCTATATTGGCTATTTTTGTAGCATTTTGTAATCTTTCCCTATTAATTTCTTCATCTCCTGTTGCAATATTTCTTTCGATAGTATCCGAAAAAATATACCCGTCCTGCATCACTACGCCACAATTCTCTCTCAAACTTTTCGGTGAGATGATCTCTAAATCATCATAGTTGTAAAAGATACTTCCCTTAACAGGTTTGTAAAATTTAAGAAGCAATTTCATTATGGTGGTTTACAACTTCCGGAAGCTCCTACTAAGGCAGTTACTTTCCCTCACTCTCCGCAAAAAAAGCCTATAAACAACGTGTTTATAGGCTTTTTAATTTTCGGGTGCTAATTTAGGTGCTAATTTTTCTATATGAAATTTCATTTTAAAAGTCAATTCTATAACTTTAAATTGTGCAATTATTTAGTGTGTTTGAAAAACAATAATTATCTCTTCATTATTCCTAAAATTATCTTGACACTTATAATGTAAAAAATTAAGACTGATAATAGTTTGAATAATTCATTAAAGCTTAAATTAAACTTCCATTGAAAGATTGAGATAACTATTTTATAAATTGTTATGGGAAAATTTATAATTGAATACCAATTTAAAAATATTTGATAATAGAAAAACAGAGCTATCATTACAATGTTAAAGCCCCCATATAAAGCAATAAGATAATCCTTTTTCGTTAGTATAGACTTTTCATTTTTAAAAGTAGATAATAGAATCAATTTTAAGTTGTTCATGGCATGGAAATTAAGATTAGGCTTGTTCAACAAGTCTGACAATATCCAATATCCATCAGCTCGCAAAAATGGGATTAGATTGTATAATGCTTTTACTGAAATAGCCAATGCCAAAATTTCCAGTATATGATATTTTATAAAAAAACCAATAATTAATAGTAATAAGCAAAAAATAATTTCAAAATAAATACCTGCACTATTTACTATAATTCTTTTCCACTTACTTAATCTCCATATATCCGTCACGTCTGCAAAAAATGCTGGTATGAAATACAAGTAAAAACCAAAGCCAATTCCTCCATGTCTTGCCTTGAAAAAATGGGATGCACTTGCATGTCCCAGCTCATGAAAAATAGTACTTATAAAAAGTAGCAATATAAAATATGGCACAAAAGTATTAGAGTTGAGAGTCGGATTATTATAATAATTTGTATAAATACTATATCCAAAAATAATGATTGAAAAAAAAATAACCGAATAAAAAACTTTCCTGACAAACAATAGTTTCAAGAAGGGAACTATTGTTGAAATTACTTCTGGTTTAAGAAAAATGAAACCATATTTTATATAGTCCGGAATTTTTGATTGTTCTTTTATTGAATCATCGTGACCAAAAGTTCCATACTGTTTTAGCTGACCAAAAAGCAATATAATTTGTGAATCTGAAATAGGTACTTTATGGCTTTTTTGAAAATCCATATTAATTTGTGATACTGTTCTGCTCCCATCTGCTAAACTTAATAAATCATAGTATTTCTGATTCAGTTTAGTATATTTATTAAGTTTTACATTATGCAGTAAATATTCACTTTCATTGAATTTTGAAAATTCAATATCTGATGATAGTTTATATACAGGGCTTTCCTCCATTATAGTAAAGCCTTTAATGCGTAAGCAGTAGTAAGCGTCTTACTTTTGTAAGGCTCATGGGCTTTAGGTTTAATAAAATTTTCCGCCTTCCAACTACCATTTTCATGCTGATGTTCTATTAAAAATTGTTGTGCGCTATTTTTCATTTTCTCAAGTTCAGGAAACTCTAATAAATTCATGCAAAAAATAGCAAAAGAAGTTGACAAATTTTTATATTGATTCTCATCAAAACTTCCATCAGCATTTTGGAAACCAATCAAAAAGTCTTTTATTTTCTGCTTGACAGCTCCATATTGTGTAGGAAACTCATTAAGCAACCTCAGACAAACATATGTACCATAAAGTTTACCATAGTACCATCTGCTCTCCCAATACCCTTGCTCTTTTTGCTCTGAAATAATATACTTGATTGCTTTTTCTATGGTGGACTTGTATTTTTCTGAATCTAATAAGGTTAAAGCATATACAAAGTTGGCTACAACTTCCACATCTGCCCCTTTTCCCCATTTGGTAGAATTGAATAAATCCTGTTTTTTCTGTTTTTCAGTAAGATTTACTTTAGGAAGAATCCAAGTTTCTATTCCACCACTAGGCTGTGTTCTTTCAGATACGGCAATACTAATTGCTTTTATACAATATTTATCTACCAATTTCCCATTTCCTGTTTTGATAAACTGTTGCATAATTTGCCCTAGATCGTCAATATCTGCTGCTATTTCCTGAACAGTTGGAAAATAAGACCAAGCTCCAATATTGTCCTTATTTTGTCTTCCTTCTATATATTGATTTTCTTTTTCAATAAAAACTTGAAGATTAAGATTAAAAGAATGTGCAATTTCCAACAAACAATCATTCAATAATGCTCTTTGAAAAGTATCTGAAGAATGGATATCAATTTCATTCTCGAATCCTTCCATACCTCCTAAATACATAAAATGCTTTAAATCAACATAATTTTGAAGAAAATCACTCTTAATGAATTGCAAGCCTTTAAAAAAAAAGTCTATTGTGACTTTATTAAAATCAAAAAAGTAATCTTCTTGAATTAATTTTCTTTTTGTATTTGCTTTTTCTTCTATTGTTTTGACATAACCATTAACTGAATCCTTGGTTTGAAGAATTGTTTTTTCAAAGTCGCAGATTGTATCCAGCCACAAACTATCCGGTGGCAATTTTTCAATTACTTTTTTAGCCTTCTCCAAATAATAAATTGATTTTTCAAAAAGAATAACACTTGTTCCATCTATATAAAACAACTTATTTAAAATATTTACATCATATTTATATTTGGAAAAGTCTAATGTTTTGGATAATTCATATACCGCCCAATTAAATTGTTTTTTGTTAAAGTCCTCTGTGAAATCTATAATATCATCATATAATTGAAACCCTATCGAAAAATATTTATGAGATTCGAGCAGTAAATTATAAATTTCGCTATTGTTACTATTTTCTGAAAAAATAAATAAACTATCAATAGCTACTTTTCCAAAGGCAGATTTCATATCTGCAACTTTATTATAATTCTCTTCACTTGGATTATTCCAAAGGTTTTTTTCTAATGATATTGCCTTGCGAAACTCTCTTTTTCTTGTTTCCCAAAGATTCCAAAAATTGTTACCATCTTCATATATTGTGGATAAAATTTTTATTGCATTCTCTTGTAAATCTAAAACATTAAATATTCTATGATTTTCTTGATTATCAATAACAGCATCTAATTGCAAAATAGATTGATAAAAATAAAAGCCTGCTTTTGAAAGCAGGTCTATTGTCACCTTATCTATATCTGGAAAATAATCGTGAAATAGTTTAGGATAATATTCGTAAAATTCTGGAGATTTCTTTTTATGGCTCATCAATAAATTTCTGTTCTTCTTTGGAAAGTAAAGTATTATTTTCTTTAATCTCTTTATTAGCAATATTTTCGGTTAGATTTTTATTTAAATCAATTTTATTTTTCAATCCTTTTTTATCTGATTCTAAAAATTTTTGAAAATTTATTTCTTGAATAAATGAAACGGGATACTTTTTTTCTTTGTATAGCGCATAACCTTTAATTTCGGTATAAACTAAAGCTGGTAGATATTTTCCGTCTTTTTTATAAAAATCATATTTGATATTATTTGAAGTGGCTACACCTTCGTAAGCTTCTCCTCGTTTGTTCTTGTTCTTGAACGACTGAGACATATTTGTTATATAAAGATCAAAACTACTAATGACTTTGTCTGTTTTGCTATATGTAAATTTTCCTTTATATGTATTTATTTCATCTTTTGTTTCAAAATAAATAATTTGAATGTTCTGGTTTTCTGAAAGTATTTTTGAAACAAATACACTATTTTTTGTATCATTTAAAAAACCAATAATTTCACTATTAAAAAATAACTTCTGAATAAAGTTTTTGGGAGTTATTTGAATATCTGTATTAAAGGGATAATCATTAGAAGATACTTTAGTTTTAAAATATTTAATGTTGTTAAAGCCGATTTGGACAAAAGAGTCGACATTATCTTGTGCCTTAAAATTATAGGCATTTGCTAAAGCCCATATGTCAATATTGGCTATTAAAAGGTTAATCATTTTCCCATCAATATAACCTTTTTGCTTTATTGTAGATTGATATAGAGAGGGCTTACTGTAATATATGCTTAGATAATCTTTTAAAGCATTTTGAAACATTTGCCTTATATCTATTTTGGATATTTTCACCTCTTCAATATCTTTATATAATGGCTTTAATTTTATAATAGGAGTTAAAGACTCCAATGTTAACTCTTCATATCCTTGAGCAAAAATATTCAGTGGTTTCTTATCATTTTTTAGTTCTACTTCCCCATCATCGTTACTATACAGCACCACATTATCAGACATAATTCTAACATTTTGAAGAGGTTTGTTTTCTTCAGAATCAATAATTCTTACTTTGATATTTTGAGGAAAATAAAATTGTAATGATAACCCCAAATAGGCTATTAAAAATAATATGGACTTCATTTAGTTGTATTATCTCTTTGATATATTAATGTTCTATCAAATCCATTTTGAAAATAAATCCGATTTGTAAAATTATCTCTGTAAATAACTTCTTTTTCTTTTCCAAGAGAAAAATTAAAACCACTCTTTTTTTGTGGTTTTTTAAAATCTATTACTATTTCTTTTTTGTTGCTTAATCCTAATATTGCAGTATCTTTTTTATATTTAAGAGAATCAGTATACTTTGGAAGTAACTGTGCGTTAATTTGTGAGGATATCAACAAAATTGTTGTAAAAAAAACTACTCTCATAAAAATTGAAATATAAAAACAGCTAATACATAGATTGTATTAGCTGTTACTTTTTAAAATGTCCAAGTGGCACTACCTCCAACGGCAGTAGTATTGGTTTCAATTGTTTCACCAGCATCAAACATTGTAGGTGCAGATACACTTACGTCCCAAGCCTTCATTTCAAATCTTTGTTCCAATTCTTCCATTTGGAAATTTTCTAATAATTCATTTTTTTCAACTTCTTGATCTAGTTGAGTAAAATTTTCTGCATTCATAATATTTTTTTATAAAATTTGACTATAGCAAATTTAAAATAAATTTTTAATTGTGCAATTTTTATATAAATTATTATGTATGATTTAAGACTATTAAGAATAAATTTTCAAATATTTACCGTTTTAATCTACTCTTTTGGTTCTGTTTATTTTTAATATTTTCCAACCCACTTACTATTTTGTTTTCCAAACTTTAAAAAAAATAAAGACAATAGACCTATTTAGCTTCGTAACCATCTTTGAATCTCAGGAATTTCTCCGCATCTTTCGGGTTTTTATTAATCCATTTTTGTACAAGTTCGGTGTTGTTTTCTAATTTTTGAATGTCGTCTTTAGGATATAGCAGTTTTCCATCCTTTTCAAATTCGGAAAGGATTTCCTCTCTAAGCTCGCTTTTGGAACGGATACTTTCGGAATACCATTTGAATGCAAGATTTCCACTTATTAGAATTGTCGAAAATGACAGTAAAATTGCACCAAAAATACCCCAAACAAGATTCGATTTTCGTAAAGCTTCAATACTTTGCTGAGATAATTCCGCAATAATTATTTTCGGGATTTGACTTACGGTTTTCTTAAATATTTCATTTTCTTTTTGATAAGTTCTTGATGTTTCATCGATTATATTTATCAAAGCCGATACAGATTGTTCAAGTTCTGAAGATACATTCATATAATCTTCAACTGAAGCTTTAGTTTCTGTGTTAGATTCAATATTTGCTTTACAGGATTCTATAACTTGATTCAAAATCTCCATTCCGTCTTTTTGTGTATTGTCCATAATTTTTAACGTTTAAATTTTTTATTGTTCTCTATTTTCATTTCATTATTTCTCAAATCCTCATTCCGTTTATTTTGTCTAAGAAATTCCGAATCATTTGATGTTTTCAATTGTTCCGAGCGTTTTGTTTTATCTTCAAAGATTTTCTTTATTTCCGATATTTTCAGCTTGCTAGTAATTTCCGAAAGCTTGTATCCTGCTTTATACTGACGTGAGGTTTCATCGTTGATATCTGTTTTAAGAACGATTCTCATTCCCGAAATCCCGACCTTGACATTGCTCGACAATGAAACCAAATAACCCCGATTCGACATTTCCAAAACCAGCTCTTCAAAATTTTTAGAATTTCCGATACTGGCAACCAGATTCTCATACATCTCATTTCTTTTATCAATGCCTGTTTCGATGTCTGTCTTTATACCCAAATCTCTACAGATTTCCCTTACAGCCTTACCGAAATTCTCCCCGATATTGTGGGATTTGACCGTACATTTTCCAAAAGTGTCAATCCGGTTTACCACGAAATGAATATGCTTTTGTTTCGTAGAATTGTGGACATCCAAGCGATATTGGTTGTTTTCCGAAACTCCGACTTTTGCAAGAGCCTGTATCGTGATTTTCGCCAGTTCTGCATCAGAAAGTTGGTCGCCTGTTTCTTTTGGTGGTGAGATATAACCTGTCAAAGCCCATTTTTTGACATTGGAATTTCTTTTTGCTATTGCTTTCATTTCCAAAAATTGTTCTTCAGGACTGCTTCCGAGAAGATTGTTTGTTCCAAGCATCTTCGCCGTTCCTTTGTCAGTTCCGTTGTATTCCAAAGCGATTTTGGAAATCAGTCTTGTTGTTGCCGAATTATTCATAATTCTTCATTCATCAGATTCTCCCGTTCGTGAATCTTTTGATAGAGGTATTGTTTTATCAATGTCAAAACGGTTTCGATTTCCAGCAGGATATTTTTTTTATTTTCAAAAGCAGACCATTCGGAATTTCGCAAAAGGTTGGTGATTCGGATAAAGTTATTGCCATATTCCAAAAGGATTTTATCAGTTTCAAATTCCTTAGCTTTCAACTCCTCTTTTGTTGCTACCATTCGAAGAAGGGTCGAAATTTTCAAACTGTATTTATTAGCTTCGTCCTCCAGAAACTTAAATTCCTTTTCGGTAAATCGCACGGAAACAACTCGTAAAAGATGGTTCGCACTTTTCTTTTTCAGCCCTCCTTTTTTTCCGAGTTCACGGAAGTATTGTTTCCTTTTTTCCGTCTCTTTTTTTTGTTCCTGCTCACGGGAGACTTTCAGGACAAAACTTTTCAAAAAATCATTCTCCATATTTTTGTGTATTTATTATTTATCAACATTCAGTTTGTTTTTCAAGACGTTTTTGACGATAGGAAAAAACCAAAAAGTTCCAATTTTACAATTAGCGTCCACGCTTTTTGTAAACATTGGGTACTTTTTGCACTCACTATCTGCCATATTTTGGACGACGTTCTTCTTTAATTTCATTATTCATCAAAAACGCATTCAAATCTTTGTGATTTTTGTAGAGCAAACGTTCGTCTGTGATATTTTTATGTAGATTGATTAATTGTTCGGTTGCCAAATTTCCAGCTTCATCATTATCAAAATAGAGTTCAACTTTTTGATGGTTTTCAAGTTCAGTTTTAGCTTTGAAAAGTATAGAAACCGAATTTAAAATCAGGTAATCCGAAGGTTCTTTTTCGAGTGATTTTTCCAAAATTTTGAATGATAAATAATCCGTAAATCCTTCAAAAATTCTCAACGTTTCACTTCCGTTTTTAATCGTAGAAATATCCTTTTTTCCGAGACAGATTTTTGAATATTTATTGCGGATTTCGTAACCGCTTGAATTGTTTTTGAAACCAAGTCCGAAGTAATTTTTGTCATGAAGCAAATAATAAATTTCCTTTAAATCCGATTTTTGACTTTCCAGATTTCGGGATTTTAAATAACTCAAAAGTGAAGAACGTTCTACATTTTTAATTTCCAAAATCTCATAATTGGTTTTTGACTTTTTATCAGAATTTTGTTTATTTTTCGAATTGTCATTTCTATCAAAACTTGAAAATTCAAATTGTCTCAGATATTCCAATGCTTCAGAAACCGAACACTTTTTAATGGCTTGAACCAAAGAAACATTATCGTATTGTTTGCCAGTTCCAAAATCGAAAGCTGTATTTTTTCCAAAATTGACGATTACACTTGGTGTCCGTTCTTTTCGGTCAAAAGCAAAATAAAATGCTGATTTCAAATTTTCTTTGCTTGGAAAAAGAGAAAAACTATCCAAAATCTCTCTAATATTAATATTTTCGTTTGCGGTTTTACAGTTCATTTTTTTAATATTTTAAAGTTTTGTAAGTTTTTTCAGAATCTTCTTACCTTTCTACCAAAGTCTTTGTTAGAAAGAGTTTTGGTTAATTTTTGTCAGTTACCTTTTTCTACCTATTTACCTTTTCAAAGTTTATAAATTGGTAACTTAGGTAAGAAGAAATTTTAATGTTACCTTATTAGAAAAACCTTTATTAATAATAGTTTTAAAAGATTTTAGGTAAGTTGGTAATTGAGGTAAGTCGATTTGCTACTATTCGTTTTTTGATTCTTCGATTTTTCGTTTGATTACATAACCATAGACTTGTCTTTTGGAATGTTTTATCCGTTCATAATTTAAAACCGTTAATGCTTTTCCGATTTTTATAATGTTTAACCGAACTCCCAAAGCATTATTCATCGCCAACATAATATCAGTTGCAGTGAGGAATTCATTTTTATTTTCAGATTTTTCAAAATGAGTGATAATAATTTCCTGCTCCAAACTGATTTGTTTGTATTTTTCATTCCGTTTCTCGTTTTCCAGAATGTCTTCAGCAGTGAGTTCCGGATTGTAGTTTTTTCTTTCAAAAGCATTGAAATATGCTTGAGCCCAAACTTGATTAATATTGATTTCCTTAGAATAATTGAAATCAATTTCCAACACTTCAAAAATTTGCCAACGCACACTTCCTGTTTCATCGGTTAAAAAATCAGAACGATTAGTGGAACCACAAAAAGAAGCCGTTCTGTGCATTAATGACGATTTTCTGTCGTAAGGTAATCTTGCATTAATAGTATTTTTGGAAATAAAGGATTTCAGCGTATTCACATCAATTTTAGACATCACCGAAAGTTCATCAATGTTGATAATCAAAGATTTACAAAGAGAAATCAATCCATCTTTATCAATTCCAATATCTTCGGTATAATATTTTTCTAATTCGGTTGGAATCAGGAATCTCAAAAAACTTGTCTTTCCAGAATTTTGTTTGGTATTGAACAAAACGAAACATTGTTTGTTGACGTACCCTTTCTTTAGTGAACACAAAACCGCTCTCGTTAACCATTTTTCAAAATGATTTTGAAACGATGCATTATCGGTTGTCGTGATGTAATTTGCTAACTTTTGAATATGATTCTCACCGTTCCATTTTGGTAGATTTTTAAAGTAATTTTCAATCGGATTGTATTTCTCTATCCAATGACTTTTCAGCAAAATCTCCAACTTATTCAAAGTGATATTAATCCCAAATTGAATCAACTCAATAAACAAGGAATTGATATTGAGTTCGTCCCAATCTTCATTTTCGGTACGGATTTCAAATTCTAAAGCAACTTCATTGTACCGGACTTTGTATTTTTGGTTCAGATATTTGATGACCTTATCAAAGACCGTGACTGAACCTGCTTCTGTTTGATACCGTTTTTGAGCTTTTCCCATCTACTTCAGTTTAACAGCCTGATTTTTTTTAATGAATAACCTGAGTTTTATTTTTTCTCACTGTCATTAAATAATTTGAGGGCTTCGTCTGCATTTACGACTATGGTTCTGTTTCGTTGGAAAATTGCCCCATCAATTACACCACTTTTTTTAATTCGATTTGCAGTTGCAATAGAACAATCAAAAAGATTTGCAATTCCACGAATACCATAAACCAATTTTGGATTTGCTTTCGCTGATGATTCAGACTGAATCTTTTCTGTTTTGTTCTGGTTTTCTGTTTTTGTTAGTGTCAAAAATTCCTCCCCCGTCATTTGCCAAATAGGCTTTGATAATAAATTTTGTGTATCCATTGTTTTAAAATTTTCTGATACAAAATTTGGAAGTTTTTGAAATTCAGAAAAATTCAAAATAAAAATCAGCACAATTATTTGTGCTGATTTTCAATAAATTATAATATTTTAAACTATTTTGAGATTCTATAAAATTCTAAGTGTGTCAAAATGTGATTTTTTGAAATGTTTATTGATTTTAATCAATTTTATGAGATTAAAAGGAGTTCATTTTTGCGAGAGAAATAATGTCGTCAATTTCCTTGTCAATTTCGTTTTTATTTTCTTCAGAAGGATTGATTTTCTTTTCAAAATCTTTTATTTCAAAATAATCTACCATATCTTTTTTCCAATTAGTGGCTGATTCAGGTAAAATAAATTCATTTGCAATGCAATTGATTGCATAAGCGATATTTCTGTCTTTTTTTTGCTCTTTTTCCAATGTCATTATTTTACTTTCTAATAGTTGATTAGAAAATTCCACATAGCCGATATGCTTGATTAATTTTAATTCGACAAAAATTTTATGGATAAAATAAACCAATCTTTCTTCTTTCAACAATTTTTCGGAATATTTCTCGAAATGATCAAGTCTTAAAAGTTGATTTTCAATCTCATTAATTTGATTGGTAATTTCAATAGGATTAATGTTTAAAAGATAAGACAAACCACGTTTTTTAGATTCCCATTTTTGATACAAAGAAGAACTAATATTTTGTTCATTGTTGTATTTTTTCTTAACTATTTCGTATTCATCATTTAATTGCTTAATTTCAATTGAATCATTGGCATATTTGTAAGCCCAACTTTCTAATTTGGAATTCAGTTCTCTTTCTTCTGAACTAATTTCACGTAATTGCTTATAGTGAAAATCATATTCGCTTTTTTCTTTCGCAGATTCTTTATCTATTAGATTTGAAATTTTATTAAATCCTAAAACATCCTTTTTATAATGAATAAGAAATTTCAATCTCTGTATGGAATTTTTGTATTCTTTGTAAATTAAACCAGGTCTTTTGTGTTCAAATAATTCACTAAATTCAATTTCGTTCAAAGATTTTGAATATTCAAATAGATTATCAATCAAAGATTTTGATAGATTATCTCTGTTTAAATTATTTAGTGATTTTTCTAATTTTAGTGTTGTATCAAGGTGTTCAGATATTTTCATATGATGTTAAGTTTTTGCATTTGAACTTCTCTTGTGGAATCTACTACATCAATATAAGGTTTCATCGATTGATAGTCCGAATGTCCTGTCCATTTCATAACGACGTGAATTGGAATTCCTTTTGAAATACAAAGGCAAATAAATGTACGTCTGCCAATATGTGAAGAAAAATATTCAAATTTTGGTTTGGTGTCATCTTTTCTACTATTTCCGATAAAGTAAGTGTGATTTATCGGTTCATCTATTTCGGCTAAACGTCCCAACTCTTTTAAATATTCATTAATTTTTTGATTTGAAATTACTGGCAACGCCATTTCTGTTTCGATTTCTAAATATTTTTCTAATATTTCTTTGGAAATATCATTTAACTCAATTGTGATGGAATCAGACGTTTTCTTGGTAACAATATAAAGTTTATCATTTTTGATGTCTGTCTTTTTTAGTTTTTGAACATCGGAATATCTCAATCCTGTAAAACACGTAAAGAGAAGGACGTCACGTACTCTTTCGAGATATTTTTTGGTTTGAGAGATTTCTAAATTTTTAATTTTAAGAATTTCTTCTTCAGACAAGAAAACCACAACTTTGTCCGCCGTTTTTATTTTTGGTGCAAACTGTTGAAAATATTGATTATCACAATAATTATTTTTCACAGCGAATCTCAAAAACCATTTTAGATTTTTCAAATACTTTTTCGTTGTAACATTGTTTAACTTCAACGTATTAGAAAAATAAGAAAGTAATTTTGGAAGACCTTCGGAATTGAGATTGTCAAAAGTAAGATTTGGGTTGAATGAAAGTAAATGATTTTTTAGTGCGTCAAATTTTTTATACGTATCAATCGTCCAATTATTTACTTTTCCAGAATAATCTGTGAATTTATCAAAGGTATCGAAAAAAGTTTCAATTTCCATTTCCTTTTCATCAGTTTTGATAGCTTTTTTCTCTTTTGTATTGCCTTTATTTTTAACCTGTCCAAAACTAATTTTCAATTCATCTAGATCAGGAATTCTATCTTCAACCTGACATTTAATGAAAAAAGCCTGTAAATCATTCTCAAGATTACTCAGTTTAGTGTTAATCTCTTCAATAGTTTCCCCATTAATATTAGAAATACCTTTCTTAATTTGAGATAATTTCTCGTCCCAATTATTTCTATCAACACGAAAACCTGTAAAAAGATTCACTCTATTTGAATTGAAAGTTACACGGAAGAAAATCGGAACATTATGATTAACTATTACACCGTCTTTTTTTCTTTTCTCCAAAACAATGTTGATTTTTCTTTTTATATTTATCATCTCAATATTAAAATAAATTACAGCCAAAATTACAGCCATTTTTTATGATATCCAAATAGATTTATTGAATATCATAAAATTAATAAAAATAGTAATTCATTGAAAATGTACAATTTATATATTTATTGAGGCTTTAAGCAATGGTAGGTGAAAATCCCTGTGGGTCTACAATTGTAAAATTACAACCAGTTGAAATTCAACTGGTTGTTTTTTTTGTTTTGATATAAGCTAATTGTTTTTCTATATGATTCCAAAATCCTTACATACCGATATCAGTTGCTCATTGCTTTTGACATCCAGTGATTCCCGGATGTTGCTTAATTTCTTTTCGATGTAGCTCATGCTGGATGGTTTGATCTGTTTTTCTTTTAGATACAAAGGGATTTCTTTTACCAGCATTCCATTAGCAAGTAAGGAAACCAATTGCGTGTCGAATGTAGAGAACTCAAAAGCATTTTTGTCTTTCGATGGTTTTTTTAGGTCATAGGAAATAAACCTCTCATTGTTGTAAACGGATTTTATAGCGCGCTTTAGATCGGTGACATCTTCCCGTCCTTTCTTGACGTAGGCATTTATTTTTTGATCATTGAAGAGTTTATCGATGATCTCTTGTCTTTTTTCCACGGAGAATACAATGACCTTCAAATCGGGCTGGATCTTTCTCACGGCTTCCACGAGCTGTTGTCCGGTCTCCAGCTTTTGTTTTTTGTGATCTGCATCAAAGGAGAGGTCTGTGATCAGTAGTTCGAAAGGCGCGTTTTCCTGGAGTGCCATTTTGATTCGGTCAAATGCTGTGTCACAATAACTATCAAATTTTGGTTGAGATATTTTCAAATCTTCCACCACTTTTTGGACAGAGATATTAAAACTTTCATAATCTTCTGCAATTAAAATTTTTTTGAACATTTGTGTAATTTTTTATAATGGAAATGAAATGTTGATTTTCAAGTTCCTATCTATTTCTGTGTCAAAAGTAATAGTTCCGTTGATAGCTTTTGTACGGTTTTCCGTATTTCGCAAACCATTTTTTGGAGGAATATGTTTGATTCCGATACCATTGTCTGTGTACGCGATCTTGACATCGTTGTTCTCTTTGGTAAATCTCACTGAAACTTTGTCTGCCTGGCTGTGTTTTTTCATATTCGTCATCAGCTCCTGAAGGATGCAGAAAACTTCATTCCTTTGCGTGTGGGAGGTTTCTTTCCATATGTCATCTTCGTTTCCAATGATGAATATTTTCACTAGATCAGAAGAGTACGAGACCAGCATTTTGGAAAGTTGATCGCGGAAATTTTTTGCTTCAAATTCCTCTTGTTCATAGGAAATGTCTCGTGAGATCTCGTAGATTTCCTCCAGTTTGTCCAATAATGTTTCTCTGCCAAGATCCTTGATGTTCTCCACTTCCGACATCACTTGGTAGACTTTGTTTGCAACACGGTCGTGAACTTTTTTGGAATATTTCAGTTCTGTGTTTTTGACCTCTAGTAGTTTTTCCTGGCGAAGTGCCTTTTGTCTTTTTCTAAACCATAGATAGCTTAATAGCAGGGCGACCACTAGGATTCCCAGTCCAAAATATTGTTTGATGATGTGGTTTTGTCTCTGCGTACTTTCCGCCTTGGACCTTAGAAAATCCGCCTTGTTTTTTTCTGTTTCGTAGCGAATGAAAGCGAATTGATTTTTGGCCTTGTTTCTTGCAGTCTGCAGGCTGTCATTCAGATTCTGGAAAACCTTGAAATATTGTTTGGCGTTTTCTTGATTCTCCAGAGGGATCAATTTCTGTAAAGCTTCAATTTGGTCATCTGGACTTTTTATTTTTTTTGAGGCTTCATACATCTTTGCGGCGTACAGCAGTGCCGAGTCTTTTTGTTTGTGCGTGTAATAATCTGCGAGGTGCGAAAAGCTGGAATTCAGCCCCCAATCGTCTTTTTCTTTAGATCTGATATTTAAAGCTTTTTGAAATTCAGGAACTGGGTTGTAATCTGGATTTTGCAGCCATTTTGTAAAAGCGAGATTTGATGATATTCTCGCATATTCGATGTTATCTTTTGGCGTTTCTTCCAGGATGTTGTTGTAGATCTTTATCGCCTCATTGTAGTTTCTAAACTTCTTATAGACGTTTGCTAAGTTGTTGGAATATATTTTCCTATCCAGCTCGTTTGTGCTGAAATTTATAGCGTTACTGTAGAAGCTAATAGCATTTTGAAACTCCTTGAGATTGATGGAACTAATGCCAAGGCTGTTGTAGTTTGCAGACAAGTAGTCGGCGTTTTCTTTATCTTCTTTTTTTAAAAAATTTAGAGCGTTCAAACCAGTTTCCTGACTTCCGAAATTATCTCCCATCTGTTCCTGGATGATGGCCATATTCATGAGACATTTGCCTACACCAAGACTGTCTTTGTTTTTGAGAAAGAGATTTTTTGCTTTATCAAACTCGATAAAAGCCTGAGTGTTCTGTTTTTCGTCGAGAGATTTCCAAGCTTTTTCGTAATGATCATTTGTCGATATGGCCTCCGGAACTTTTTTTTCTGAACAAGAATAAATCAATATGAGTATTAAAAAGGAAAATTTTTTCAACGTTTTTTAGTTTCCATCGAAATTATAAAAAATAAGCGAAAGGTGTACCTTCCGCTTGATTAAATAATGAGTCTTATTTTTTAGGTGTTTGTCCATTTTCTCCTCCAGTGTCTCCAGGATTGGATTGTGGAGCTGAAGTGGTAGTCGTGGTTCCGTCTGCATTGTTAGATGTATTTGAGCTTGCAGGATTTGAGGCCAATCCCAATAGTATTAAAATTAAGTTTAGCATTTTCGTAAAAATTTAAAAATTTACATTCGTGTTCTTGCCCACAAAACAGATTGCAAGTAGTTGACACAGTGATGAAAAAGAAGCGCTTCTTAAATTTTTGGGAAGTCCAACCTTCAAAAACGGAAGAGAAACATCTGCTTCCCAAGCCAGAGATCTCTCTCCGTTTTATTTGGTTGTTTTTTGGAAATCAGTTTTGTAACTTTGTTTTTGTAATGTTTTGTGTATCACTGATTTCTGAGGCAAAGATGCGGAGGAAATGAAAGCAGATGTTAGACAATTCTTGGACACGAATGGACAGATAGAAATTATGAAATACGGTTTTCCGTAAATGAAAGTGCCAAAAAATCATCTATTTTGTAAGAACTAAAAGCCAACTATGTCCAAAAAACTACTAATTCGTGAAATTTTTGAGAAAGGAAAAAGAGAGTCGGGGAAAGATAGCAAGAGCGGAATTGCAATGTATCTTAGTCTCTATTTTTATGATGAGTGGAAATTCGAAATATCAGAAAGAACTTTTGTAAGATATTACGATTCATTTCTGATAGATAATGAGGATAAGAATATTGATAATCAAACGCTTGATAAATTAAGTCAATACTTAGAATTCAGAGATTATAAAGATTTTTGCAAAACTGAGCAGTTTACAAAATTCAATCAAGATTCGTCTCGTACCAGCGTGAGTGTAAGAATTGATGATGAAAATGATCCTGAAAGAAAACATCCAAATATTACCGTTAACATCACAACAAATCCAATTCTGAAGTTTCAGGAATTTTTAGCAAAACAAAGTGGATTTGGATTGATAGGATTAATAATTTTAGGCGGGTTTTTAACTAATAATTTTTTTAAGAAAGAAGAAACTCCGGCTGTGAAATTCGCAGAGGTTAAAAACGATGACCAAACAGCAAGAGTTCCTTCAAAAGAAATTGTAACTTGGAAAGAAAGTGAAATTACTCCCAAGGATCAGGATGTCAAAGAAGAATCTCCTAAAGAAGAAGAGTTGCAATGTATGTTTTGGGATGGGAAAGAATATATCCAAGCACATTGCAGCGATACGAAAAACGGTCTGATTGCACTCGATAGGAAGTTAGTAGATAATTTCAAAAAAATCACAACGCCAGACACAATTACCTCAATTAAAAGTGTCTGGTATTCGAAACATCAAAATGTGGTAGAATTTTTCACTGCGGATGGTGTTAATCCTGAGAATGGAAAGGAGCTACACGAATTATCAGCACATATGCTTGATAAGTATATAAAAAGAGAATAAATATAGAAACAAAAAAAAACTCCACCGAAGCAGAGTTTTAATTTTATTTTCGAATTGAAAGCCAAAAACCAATCGCCATCAGCCATTTACATTCTATTCACCACATTGATTCCAAGCATTGATAAAGCTCTCTTGATTGTCTTCGCAACCAGGTCAGAAACTTGGAGGCGGAATTGTTTCGCATCCAGATCTTCCTGTTTTACAATCGGGTTATTTTGGTAGAAAGAATTGTAAGATTTTACCAATTCATAGGCGTAATTCGCCACCAAAGCTGGACTTAGAGATTCAGCAGATCGTGCAATAACTTCTTTGAATTCAGCCAAAAGTATGATCACTTCTTTCTCGCTTTCATTTGGAACGTAAGTGCTAAAATTTCCTTTTCCAGCATATTCGGCCTTAGCCAAAAGTGACTGGATTCTCGCATAAGTATATTGAATGAATGGTCCGGTATTTCCATTAAAATCAATACTTTCCGCAGGATTGAAGAGCATTTTCTTTCTCGGATCTACTTTCAAAATGAAATATTTCAAAGCACCCAATCCAACCGTTTCGTAAGATTTGACTTTGTCTTCGTTAGAAAGCGTTTCCAACTTGCCAAGTTCCTCAGATTTTTCTTTTGCAGTGGAAATCATTTCTTCGACCAATTCGTCCGCGTCTACCACGGTTCCTTCTCGGGATTTCATTTTTCCTTCCGGCAATTCCACCATGCCGTAAGACAAGTGGTAAAGCTGATCTGCCCATTCATAACCCAATTTTTTCAGGATCTTGAAGAGAACCTGGAAGTGATAATCCTGCTCATTTCCAACCGTATAGATCAATTTCTGAATGTCATTTTCTTTGAAACGCTCAACCGCAGTTCCAAGATCCTGAGTCATATAAACTGAAGTTCCATCCGAACGCAAAAGTAGTTTCTGGTCCAAACCTTCATCCGTCAAGTCACACCAAACAGAACCGTCTTCTTTCTTGTAAAGAATCCTACTGTCAAGCCCTTTTTGAATGAGATCTTTCCCAAGAATGTAGGTATTGCTTTCATACTGAACTTGGTCAAAATTAACGCCCAATCGGGAATAAGTTTCATTGAAACCAGCATAAACCCACTCATTCATCATCGCCCAAAGTTTTCGAACTTCCGGATCATTGTTTTCCCATTTCAAGAGCATTTCTTGAGCTTGGATAATGCTTGGAGCTTGCTTTTTCGCCGTATCCTCATCTACGCCATCGGCAACCATCGCTTTGATCTCGGATTTGTATAATTTATCGAATTCAACATAGTAATTTCCGACCAGTTTATCGCCTTTCAAACCGGTAGATTCAGGTGTTTCGCCGTTTCCAAATTTCTCCCAAGCCAACATCGATTTGCAGATGTGAATTCCACGATCGTTGATGATTTGAGATTTGATGACATTGTAACCGTCAGCTTTCAAGATCTCGGCAACCGAGAAACCTAACAAGTTATTTCTAACGTGTCCGAGGTGCAAAGGTTTGTTCGTATTTGGCGAAGAATATTCCACCATTACCGTTGCATTTTTCGGCGTTACATTTTCAAAATCATCCTGAAGTTCAGACAATTGATCCGCAAAAACTACGTCTTTCAATTTAAGATTCAGAAAACCTTTCACGATGTTGAAGCTTTCAATAAAATCGATCTCGTTTTTGATGGCTTCTCCAAGTTCGTTTCCAATGGCATCAGGACTTTTCTTAGCCAGTTTTACCAATGGAAAAATGACGATGGTAAAATCACCTTCGAACTCGGTTTTATTTTTTTGAACATCCAGATTCACGCCTTCCACGTCATAAAGTTTCGGGATGATCTCGGATATTTTTGATTGTATATGTTGTATGATATTCATTTCAGAATTTTGTGTTGCAAATTTAAAAATTTAAAATATGTTTTCGGAACAAAGTCACAAATTATATAATTGGTAAAATTTGGGCAGCTATTTCCGCCTTCCACTCCCAATCTTTTTTGCAGACGATCTCAGTTTAAATAGAACTTTAGTCCACGCAAAAAAGGATTTCCGTTCAAGTCGGGCTGCAGATTTGGTTTCCTTATATCACTTTGTCGCCAAAAGTTTGTTCCAATGTCAATCTAATCGGAGTCGAAGATTTTCACAGATTGCAGCTTAGCGACTTTTAACGTTATCAATATAAAAAAATGCGCCTTTGCGATAAAATATTAGTTGATTACAGCCAAAGCTTTCCTCTTGCTCAACCTCAAAAATCTGATGACCAAAAGAATCGCAGAGATTGTCAGTCCAATTCCCAAAGCGATCCACATCCCGAATGCACCCATTTTCATCGTCACACAAAGGAAATAACCAACCGGGATCGTGAAAACCCAATATGCCAAAAACGTGATCACACTCGGGATCTTCACATCCTGGATTCCTCTCAGACAACCCAAAGCAGTCACTTGGATTCCGTCAGACAATTGGAAAAGCGCTGCGATGATCATTAATTTTGAAGCTAATTCAATGACGAGAACATCACTTTCTTTGGTGAAGAAATGAGGCAGAACGTTTCGGAAAACGATGAACATAATGCCACAAAATCCCATATAGATCAATGTCAATTTAAAATTATTGATCCCGATTTTTCTTAAACCTTCAAAATCTCTTACGCCCATTTTGTTCCCGATCATCACCGTTGATGCGACACTGAAACCAATACAAAGATTAAACGTGAATGAGGCCATCGACAAAGCGATCTGATGCGACGCAATATCCTGTGAACTTACCAATCCACAGATGAAAGCGGCAGCTGCAAAAGCGGTCACTTCAAAGAACATTTGCAAGGCGGTTGGCAATCCAAGTTTGAACATTTTGTTGAACATTTCTTTGCTGAATTCTGCAATCTTTAAAGAGAATTCTTTGATGTATCTTCTTGTTTTCGGTTCTTTTACCAAAACAAAATATAAGAAAACCACCATAAAGATTCTTGCGATCAACGTTGCCAAAGCCGAACCTTGAACGCCCATTTCCGGGAATCCAAAAAGGCCTTTGATGAAGACATAATTCAAAGCGATGTTAATGACGTTCGCAATAATTGTGGCTTTCGTTACACCAATCGTGAAAGACAAACCTTCCGAAACTTCTCTCAAAGTCTGGAACATCATAAATGGGATCATCGTAAATGCCATGATGCTCAAAAAGCTGATCGTATCTGGAATGATTTCCGTCGGTTGATCCATATGTTTGATCAATGGAAGTCCAGCCAATAATAAGATCATCAGCAAAATCCCAATCCCAAGGTTGATGACAAATCCGTGTCTGAAAACCGAATTAATCGTGTCGTGCTTTCCCTGAGAATTGGCCTCAGAAACCAGCGGCGGAATCGCAAAAGAAAATCCCAACGCCAAAACGAAAATGGAAAAGAACAAAGCATTTCCCAAAGACACAGAAGCCAAAGCCTGCGCGCCCAAAAGTTTCCCTACGATGATGTTATCGAAGAGATTCACGGACACTTGCCCGACTTGTGTCAACATCACAGGAAGCGCCAGTTTCAGCCCTTGCTGTGTGTATTGTTTATCTAAAAATTTCATTTGTTTATCTTATTTTATTTTTAAATGAAGGATTCTACCGCATAGAATCTCATTTTTTTTCCAAAAAAAAACCGCAGAATAAACTGCGGTTAAATATAATATTTAATTAAGTTTATTTCTTTACAAAACTAGCAACGTCGTCAGCAGTCACAGGATCAGCACCTAAGATGATCAACCTTTCTACAACGTTTCTAAGCTCACGGATGTTTCCGGTCCAGTCATATTGCTGTAATGATTTGATTGCTTTGTCATCGAATTTCTTAGCTGCAGAACCGTTTTCTGAAGCAATTGAATTGGTGAAATGCTCTACCAACAATGGAATATCTTCCGCTCTGTCGTTAAGGGAAGGAACACTGATCTCGATCACAGAAAGCCTGTGGTATAGATCCTCACGGAATTTTCCTTGCTCGATTTCTTTAGCCAGATTTTTGTTGGTCGCAGCGATAACACGGACATCTACTTTGATCTCTTTGTCGCTTCCTACAGGAGAAACTTTGCTTTCCTGCAAAGCTCTAAGTACTTTTGCCTGAGCAACCAGACTCATATCACCGATCTCATCCAAGAAAATAGTTCCGCCAGTTGCCTGCTCGAATTTTCCGGATTTATCTTTGATCGCGCCAGTAAAAGAACCTTTCACGTGGCCGAACAATTCACTTTCGATCAATTCTGATGGGATTGCCGCACAGTTCACTTCGATCATTGGTCCTCTTGATCTTTCACTTTGGGAGTGGATCGCGTGAGCTACCAATTCTTTACCAGCACCGTTTGGTCCGGTCACAAGAACTCTTGCGTCGGAAACCGCCACTTTGTCGATGATCTCCTGGATCTTCTTAAGTGCAGGCGATTGCCCGATCATCTGGTATTTTTTATTGACTTTTTTCTTCAGCTGGGAATTTTCCTGCTTCAGATTTGTGTTTGCTTTTTGAAGATTGCCTTTGTCCAAAGCGTTTTTTACACTGGTGATCAATCTGTTGATATCGATTGGTTTTGAGATGAAGTCATAAGCGCCTTCTCTCAAGCAGCCAACTGCAGTATCAATATCTGCGTGTCCGGATATCATAATGAACGTCGTCTCTGGCTTGATGGCAAGAGTTTGTTTCAGAAGTTCTGTTCCGGAGATTTTTGGCATTTTGATATCAGAAATTACCAAAGCAAAATCTTCTTTCTCTATAAATTTGAAACCCTCAAGACCATCTTCGGCTATTTCGAATTGGTATTCAGGAAGTTCGTCCGATAAAATACTGTGTAGAACGCCGGATATTGCTTTTTCGTCCTCTACGATTAAGATTTTTTGCATAGTTGCAAAGATACAAATTTTTGATTTCGTAATACGAAATTATTATGATTGTTTATTCTGAAAATTGCAATGTAGAAATGTTCTAAAAAAGAGAACGTGTAAATTTCCAACAAAACGGCCTTGCAATAGCGATAGTAGCGGTTATCCTTTTTCTATGGCCCGGGGAATGTGAGGGCAGAAAAAGATAATAGCGGATAGCGCGACCCGAGCTGTGGCAAAGGATAGGCGAGGGAATTGCCCAAATCATTTCGAACTGAAAAGGTGGTAATTTTATTCTACAATGATCTTCTTGGTGATCACCTGATCCTCGACTTTGAAAGTTCCCAAGTAGATTCCTTTTGGAAGTGATGAAATGTCGATTCTGGTTTGATTTTCTGTCTTGCTCAAGGTCTTGCCTTCAAAATCTGTGATGGTAAAGGTGAAACGTTGGGTTTTGCTGTTCAGGAATTCGAGTTGGAGATAATCCTTTGCTGGATTTGGGTAAAATCTGAAACTCATCGCAATCTCTTTTGGCGTGCAAGTGTCCAAAGTTTGGCCAGCAACCGCGAAATGTTGGACCGCGCCGACTGTGGCTTTTGCGATTTTGTAGATGTAGACCGGATCTAGATTTGCGTAAGTATCGTTTGCCGTGTGTGCGTAAGGTGTTTCGTTGTACTCAAACAAGCCTGTGATGATCTCGCCGTTGGCTTGGAACGGCATATAATCTGAGGCGTAAGCGTAACTGAGATTGGTCTTCAAAGTTGAATAAAGCGTGACGCAATTCATCAATTGTTGCGTGAAAGTATTGGAAGCCGCGTTGTTGGCGCTAGGATTGCTAGACTCGTCTCTTTCGCAAGTGATTGTATCGTTGGTCTGTCCTTTGATGCCCCCGACTTCATCGATGTTGAGGACGAGGCGGATGTTCATTTTCGGATTGGTGGCGTTCACAACATTTGAAACATAATGTGCGGAACCAAGAAGACCTTGCTCTTCGCCAGAAAAATTGATGAACTTGATGGAATACTCGGTATTGACGTTTTTCAAAAGACGGGCAACTTCGAGAATGACCGAAACGCCGCTTCCATTGTCATTGGTTCCTGTTCCGGTGATTGTGTCGTAGTGGCCACAAACGATGATGTAGGTGTTCGGATATTTTGTTCCTGTTTTTGTGACAATCAGGTTGGAGGTAGAATTACCGTTGTAAGTAAAATTGTCTCTCGTGATTTCCGTTTCTGAATATCCGAAAGAGAGATACTTATTCTTCAGCCAATTGTAGGCATTGTTGTTGGCGGTAGAGCCTGTGGTTTTCACGCCCAAGCCTTCAAACTCTTGCAAGTACGTGTTGACGTTGGTTTGTGAGACCAAATTGCTGACATCGGCGTAATTCTGATTGAATGTTTGAGAATTTGCAAATATTCCTGCGAATAATATGGAGAAAAGTAAGTTTTTCATTTTACATCTTAATAAAGTGCAAATATAAAATAAAAAGGAGAAGACGTGATAAATGTCTTCTCCTTTCGTTTTGAAAAACTATTACTAACTTAAAACTAATTCGTTGCTTTTCTAACTTCTGCTTTTACGTCTTCGCTAGCATCCTTGGTTTTTTCCCAAGCGTCAGAGGCTGTATCTTTTGTGCTGTCCCAAGCTTTTTCTGCGAAGTCTTTTGTGTCTTCCCAAGCTTCAGATGCACTTGCTTTTAGATTTTCGAAGAAGCCGTCTCTTGTTGGCTCTTCATTTTTCCTTTTTTGTTCATCAATGTAATTTCTTGCTTTGTCAGCATATTCATTGACTGTGTTTTTTGTTTTGTCTGCAGCGTTCTCTAATGAGTTTTCTGTTTTGTTTACTGCTCTTTCTGCGTCGTTATAATTTTGATCTTGAGTGCTCATAATAATTTATTTTGTGAGTTAAAAATTGAAAAATTTGATTTGATGCTATCAATTATTCAATTTGAATGCCGCAAAATCTTAACGAACGTTAAAGTAATTATAAATAAAACCAAATACGAAAAAAGCAACACTCATTTCTGAATGTTGCTTTGTAATAAGAAATTTTTTTCCCCCATCTCTAAAGGGTAAAAATTTGCGCTAATGGAATTCGGCTCCCTTTAGGGCTGGGGTAAAACGAATTTCATTTTCTATTTAATGATTCTCTCAAGAACCCATTCGATCATCATTTTCTCTGACGCGTGGTGGTCGCTGGCAAATTCTCCACGTCTTCTGTTGGCGATGACACAGTTGACGGTCAAAGCTTTGTGGCCTAGCAATTTTGAAAGACCATAGATCGCGGAAGTTTCCATTTCGAAGTTGGAAACGCCAAGGTCATTCAATGTTTCAAGGAATTGGTCGTCCAAAGCTTTCAGTCTCAACTGGCGACCTTGTGGTGCGTAGAAACCTGGGAAAGTCGCGGTGTTTCCTCTGTATTTTGCATCGGCGTAATAATCAGAAATATCCTCTGCCCAATCTGAGAAATACAACATTGGTTTGATTTTCTCGTAAGGGAATTTTGCCAAGAAGTTTTTGCTGAATTCATTTTCAAAGGCGTAATCCTGATAGAAATGCAAAAGTCCGTCAAGACCGACCACATTTTCTGTCACCAACATATTATTGACCTCGATATCCGGGTTCACACTTCCGCAAGTTCCCAAACGGAAAAGTTCCAAAGCCTTATGTTCTGTCTTGAATTCCTTCGCCTTCAAATCGATATTCACCAAAGCATCTAGCTCGTTCATCACGATATCGATATTCTCAGTCCCGATTCCGGTTGACATCACGGTAATTCTTTCGCCACGCAAAGTTCCGGTGTGCGTGTAGAATTCTCTTTTATTCTTTTTGATTTCAATCGTGTCGAAATACTTTGAAACTTTTGGAACTCTGTCCGGATCGCCCACCAAGATTACTTTTTCGGCAAGGTCTTCGGGAAGAAGATTGAGGTGATAAACACTTCCGTCGTCGTTTAGGACCAGTTCGGAATCTGCTAATTTGTTGATCATATTGTTGATTTATAATTTAAAAGATTAAAAAATTAATGATTGTAAGAGGCATTAATTTTTGAAATTAAAAAGGTTTTAAAGTTAACAAAATTCTCCATCCGCAAAAGGATTGACGCTTTTTAATTTTGCAAAAAACAAATTATATTTCTTTTCAAAGATATTTTTACCACATAGGCACATAGTTTTGAAAGGAAAAATAGTCTTAAGAAATTTCTATTTTCTCTTTTTGTATGTAGTTTACTATGTGTCTATGTGGTTTAATTATAACTATTTAGAAATCTCATTTGCCACCCAAAATCCTGTACTGAAGCAAGCCTGCAAAAGATAACCGCCAGTCGGTGCTTCCCAATCTATCATTTCGCCGGCACAGAAAACGTTTGGGAATTTGTTTAGTTCAAGTTTGTCATTCAATTCTGAAAATGAAACACCGCCAGAAGTCGAAATCACTTCATCGATTGGTCTGTAGCTTAGAATCTCAATCGGGAATTTCTTTATTAATTTTGATAGAATTTCTATGTTTGTGTAAGTTTCTTTGTCTAAAGTTTTCAGAAGGTTGAGCGCGGTTGTTGAAAGTTTTAGTTTCCGTTTCAAAACCTGACTTATCTTTTCAGTTCCGTTCAATTGTTCGAGGATTTCTGCTTCTAAGAGATTTGGTTTTAAATCGATATTGATGATTAATGGGAAATCGTGTTTTCTCGTGAAGCGATTCAGATAATAAATCGGACTGCCTTCGATGCCATATTTTGTAAAAACCACTTCTCCGATTTTATCATTTCCTTCAAAAGAAACTTTTATGTTTTTAAGATATTGACCTTGCAGTTGATGAAATTTAGAGTCTGTGTTGTAACCAGAATTTGCGGATTCTAAAGGCGTGATTTCAATATTTTTGGATTTTAAAATCTCAATCCATTTCGCATCAGAACCTGTCTTTTTCCAGGAACCGCCACCCATCGCCAAAATCAATTTTGAATAGTCAACTTTAAGTTCGTTCTCTTTATGTTTAAGCGTCACAAAATTCTCGTCAAAATCAATAAAAGTATGTTCGTAATGAATGACAACGCCAAGTTGCTCCAACCTGTCAAGCCAAGCTTTCAAAACCTGAATCGGCTTGAAATTCTTAGTAGGAAAAATCTTCCCAGAACTTCCAACATAAGTCGTAATTCCCAAATCGGAAAGCCAATCCACCACCTTTTTATTATCAAAACCTTTTACAATCTCCCGAATTTCCGGCGCATCATATTTTTCGATAAAAAATTCTAATTCCTCACTATGTGTCAGATTGAAACCGCCATTTCCAGCCACCAGAAATTTCCTTCCCGAAGCTTTGTTTTGCTCGAAAATTTGAACTTTGAAGCCTTTCTCAGCAAGGATTTGTGATGCCATCAATCCCGCTGGACCAGCGCCAATAATGATGATATGATTATCAGGAATTTGTTTCAAAAGACAGTTTTTTCTAAGGAGATTAGGGGTTTGAAAATTACACGAAGGCACAAGTTTTTTTTAAGGAATGTCTTGTGTTTTAAGGCACAAAGTTTAGCTTCGCTAAAAATAAAAATCAAAGATTTTCCTTGTGCCTTAAAAAGTGATTGATTGTGAAAAAAATCTTTGTGCCTCTGTGTTTAACCCACATAGCAAAAATCATTTATCACCTATCATTTATCGTTTATAAATTAACCTCCGACACGTTTTGTTTTGTAGCCCATTTCTTTTAGGATGGTCATTATTTTGTCGCGATTGTCGCCTTGGATGATGATGACGCCGTCTTTTTCCGAGCCACCGATGCCGAGTTTTGTTTTGATTTTTTTGGAGATTTCTTTCAGGCCTTCGTCGTCGCCTTCCCAGCCTTCGATGATGGTGACGGGTTTTCCGTTTCTGCCTTTCTTCTCGAATTTGCAAACGAGCGGTTCTTTCTGTTTGAAGTTTTCTTTTTCTTCATCTGGCATTTCAAAATCCTGCTCGTCGTGCCCAGGAAAAAGGTTTTTCAGTTGGTCTCTTAGGTCCATTATGTCAATTTAAATAAGGGTTTTAAAGGTAGTGATAATTATTATTCTGGGAAATTAAATATATTAGTTTGATTATGTAAATTTGAAATCAAATCATATTTAACGAGACAAAAAAGATGAGAATATTTACTCTTTTAATCTTATTGCTAATTATTTCTTCGTGTGAATCACAAGAAGATAAAATAATCACAACATTTTCTGATATTAAAGGAAAAAAATGGTATTGTTATTCAATTGATAGTTCTCATCAATTTTATCCATATCGTGTTCGTGAATTTTACAGTGATGGAAAAATGAAAGATTATATTAATGTAAGTTCGACCGGTAAATTAGAGTTACTACCAAAAGATAATATGTGGAATACAGAAAGATGGTTTGTGACAAGCGATTCTACTGTTTCTATTGAATCTGTCTTAAATACTAAGACTGGTTATTATCAAAAGTTTAATAGAAAAATCCTTTTTATGAATAAAGATTCTATTATTTTACAAGGAACAAAAAGAGGGAATTTTGAAGGAATTTTGATTTTTACTAAATATAAAAAATAGACTTTGCTGGTCTTAGTTATATTTGAATTTTAAATTAATCAATCCAAAAAAATCCTCAAAAATTTATTAGAACGCATTTTCATTTCGTAAATTTGTATAAACAAAATAAGAAATCAAAATGTCAAAAAAAGCAATCCTTGCAATATTAGACGGCTGGGGAATCGGTCTCAATGACGAAGTTTCCGCTCTCAAACAAGCCAAAACGCCTTTTATAGATTACGCCCTTCAAACTTTTCCAAGCACAACCCTCGAAGCAAGTGGTTTGGCCGTTGGTCTTCCCGCCGGACAAATGGGAAATTCCGAAGTTGGACATATGAATCTTGGCGCCGGTAGAGTCGTTTACCAAAATCTGGTAAGACTTAATATGGCGGTGGAAACGGGAAGTCTAGGCAGAGAGCACGTCATCCAAAACGCTTTCGAATACGCAAGAGCAAACAATAAAAAAGTACATTTCATCGGTTTGGTTTCCAACGGTGGTGTGCATTCTCATATCAATCACTTGAAAGGTTTATTGACCGCCGCGCACGAGTTTGGCTTGGACAAAAATGTCTTCGTTCACGCTTTCACAGACGGCAGAGATTGCGACCCAAAATCTGGAAAAGGCTTCATCGAGGAACTTTTGGCGCATATGAATGCAACCACGGGAAAACTGGCATCTTTGATTGGTCGCTACTACGCGATGGATAGAGACAGACGTTGGGAGCGCGTGAAGTTGGCATATGACCTGATGGTAAACGGCGTTGGGAAAGAATCCAAAGATTTTGTACAATCGATTCAGGATTCTTATAACGAAGATGTGACGGATGAGTTTATCCAACCGATAGTAGCGATTCAAAACCATTTTCCGATTGGTAAGATTGAGGACCACGACGTTGTGATTTCCTTCAATTTCCGTACAGACAGAGGTCGCGAAATCACAGAAGTTTTGACACAACACGATTTCCCAGAATATGGAATGAAAAAACTGGATCTGTATTATGTGACTTTGACAAACTACGATAAATCCTTCCAAAATGTAAAAGTTGTTTTCGATGAGAATGTCCTTCAAAAAACAATGGGCGAAGTTTTGGAATCTGCAGGCAAATCCCAGATCAGAATTGCTGAAACAGAAAAATATCCACACGTGACGTTTTTCTTCTCAGGCGGTCGCGAGGCAGAATTTGTTCAAGAACGAAGATTGCTTTGCCCAAGTCCGAAAGACGTGGCAACCTACGATTTGAAACCAGAAATGTCCGCTTACGACATCACAAACTCAATTGTTCCAGAATTGGAAAATGGAACAGCAGATTTTGTGGTTCTTAATTTTGCAAACACAGATATGGTAGGTCACACAGGCGTTTTCTCGGCGGCTGTCAAAGCAGCGGAAGTTGTGGACGAGTGCATCCAAAAAGTAGCAACTACGGCTTACGACAATGGTTACGCGGTTTTCATCTTGGCAGACCACGGAAACTCGGATGTGATGATCAATCCAGATGGCTCTCCAAACACGCAACATTCCACCAATTTGGTTCCGTTCATCGTGATGGATAAAGAACATACTTGGAATTTGACACCAGGAAAATTAGGCGACGTTGCACCAACCATTTTGAAAGTGATGGGCGTTGATATTCCAGAAGAGATGACAGGAAATGTTCTAGCCAATTAAAATAAAATATAACTTTTCCTCGCGGTAGGGTTGGCAAAGAAAATTTAAAATAGAAAGTCGGTTTTTACAGCCGGCTTTTTTGATGTAAATTAGTTTCGTCAATTCATAAAATGAAGATGTTCAACAAATTTTTTTTCTGTTGTTTTTTGATGGTAAGTCTAGCATCCGGCCAAAATATTTTGTCCAATGATGATGCTTACAATAAAAAGAAAAGTGAGGAATTGGCTTCTTCGGCGGTTTCCTATTTCAAAAATAATGACCTGAAAAAATCGACCGAACTGCTTTTCAAAGCCAAAGAATATGCAGAGAAAACCGACGATTATGAACTGATTGCAAGGATGAATGGATCCATCGCTCACCAATATGTGCAACTCAATTTAAATGATAAAGCCAAATTCTATCTGGACAATGCCATCAAACAAATTAATAAACTGCCAGAAAGTGATAAGAAAAGATCTCTGAAAACACTCTCTTATCTGGAAATCGGAAATATCGATTTTGACGAAGAAAACTATCAAAAAGCTAACGAATATTACAAAAAATCTCTACACGAAATTGAGTTGGTGAAAAATCCAGATGATCAGGCTGTTTACAACCACAGACGCTCTTTGTACAATATCGGAAACTCCTATCATTATCTGAAAAATGATTCTGCAGAGATCTATCTGAAAAAGGCTTTGGCTATTAAAAATAATTATAACAAAGAGCTTGACCATTTTATATATAATTCGTTGTCTCAGGTTTACTCTGGCAGGAAAGAATATCAAAGGGCAATTGATACTTTGAAGGTTGTCTTGGAACATAAAAATAATCTGGACAAGCGTCTTCTTTCTGATATTTACTATAATCTTTCGCAGAATTACAAATTTTTGGAAGACCAATCTCAATATTCTTTCTACAATGAGGCATATATTAAGCTGGACAAGTCAACCAAGGAAAAAGAAATGCAGGCAATCTCTTCTGCCATCGATGCAGAGCAGAAAGATTACAAGGAAGCTATTTCGTACGCAGATAGTTCTAAAAAGAGCGTCGTTGTCATAGCAATTATCTTTGGTTTGTTTCTGGCTGGAGCGATTATTTATTTGCTATATCGCAGAAAAAAGGAAAGGAAGGTTTTTGAGAATATCATTAGTAAATTAGAATCTGATAACGCGGAAAAAAGCAGGTTGCCAGAATCTCTGGAGAAGACACCCAAAGAAGTAACGCTCCAGATTCCTAATTCGGTAGAACAGGACCTGTTGGACAAACTCAAGAAATTTGAGGAATCAGAAAAATTTACCAATCCAAAACTCACGATCTCAAGTCTTGCCCTACAGCTGAAAACCAATACGAGTTATCTTTCCGAAGTCATCAATAAATACAAAGGCAAGAATTTCAATACTTACATTAATGAGTTGAGAATCGCTTACATCTGTCAAAAAATTTATAATCATAAGGAGTATCAAAATTATAAAATAAGTTATCTCGCGGAGGAATGTGGCTTCGCTTCGCACAGTTCTTTTGCGACCGTTTTTAGAAATATCACCGGGATCTCACCTTCCGTCTTCATCCGTGAAGCTTCGAAATCTCAAACTTGATAAATTGAGTTTTTAAATTTTAAGTAATATTAAATCAGTTATTTAAAGTTAATTTCCACTTTAAAAATCAAGGATTTTGAAAGCCTTGTCGTTGGATTTGATGATAATGTAAACTAGTTTAGCATCTAATAATTATAATATCTGTTTTATGAAGAAAAATTTGATTTTTTTGATGATGCTGTCCGGTGTGATGTCATTTTCTCAAAACTGCGTTTATGGTGTTTCATCTGACACTACTGGAAATGGCGAAAATATTACCACAGGCGGAAACTACGAATATACATCTGCTTCAGATTTTGATGTGGAGTTTGGGAAGATCCTCACTGTGAATAATGTGAAGTTTAATGCGCTGAAAGGTTCGGCCGATCTCACTTATGTCAATCTTTATTTTTATAAAGACAATGCTGGCAGGCCCGGAGATCTCATCAAGTCATTTGAAAATGTGGTTCCCGCTTCTCAAACTTTCAAATATACATTGGAAAATAATTCAGCGTATGAGATCAGTGTGAATCTTCCTTCAACATTCGATCTGCCGAAAGGAAAATATTACCTGTCCGTAAAAGCGAAGCCTGGAGATGCTACTTCTGCAAGCTGGGAAATCAATAATCAGGAAACTACCAAGTTAGGCAGATTTGGCTATTCGAAATTTGATTCCGACGATTGGTTTGGCGGTTATTCTTATTATGATCATGTTTTCCAGGTTTCAGGTATTTGTACTTCCACTGGCGAAACTCAACCCGATTATGGCACAGCAATCAGTCAAGGCAATGTTTCCGAAGCGCATGAAGTCGGAGCCAGCATGCCGGGAAGATCACTGGCAGATGATATCATTGTTCCCGACAATACAAAGTTTACGCTTACAAACTTTAAAATTTCAACATTACAATTAGGAAATATTGAGAATGCGACAATTAACATCCGTTCTTCTGTAGAGGATGCGCCAGGAGAAATTTTGTTTTCTTTTGATAATATTGGTCCGAAGACTGAGAATTATTTCGGTTATTGGCCAGTTCCAGGATATCCATTGGAAGTGGTTGCTGTGGATCTGGATTTCGAATTGCCTCAGGCTGTGGAATTGACCCAAGGAAAATATTTTGTTGAGGTTAAGGCAAAGCAGGTTCCTTTCACGGATTATCTGCAGTGGGAAGCCACGTCTCAAGATGGCATCGGCGGATATTCTTACACTTCTTATGACGACGGAGAATCTTGGGAGATCAATGATGGATATAATTATGTTTTTCAGGCGATTGGATATTCCAAATCTAGCTTGGCAGTAAATGATTTCAATAAAAACAATTTCAGTTTCTATCCAAATCCTGTGAAGAATGAAATGACAATCGTTTCCAACCAAGAAGCAGAAAGAATTCTGATTTACAACACCGCAGGGCAGCTAGTGAAAGATGCTACGGTTAGTAACAATAAAATTAATGTATCAAATCTTACTTCAGGTAATTATATTGGTAAAGTGATGCTTAAAAACGGTAAAACAGAGTCCGTAAAGATTATAAAACAATAATTTGTTTACACATAATCTTTTAATAAAAACCAGCATTTTTGCTGGTTTTTATTTATATTATTAGTTGTAATTTTTTAAAATTATTTATAAATTTAAAGTTATTTTCACCTTCTAATTAATTTCTTAAAGTATCACAAACTTCGGTAGATCAATAGGCATTGGTATGATTTTGCTATATTTGAAACCATAAAATAAGATTCAATTTAATGCACGAAAAAGAGTTACAGATAGAGGTAATGAGATCGATGGAAAAGAATATGGACGAGTTCATCGCGTCATATCTTACACCGATCGAGAAAATATGGCAACCTTCGGATTTCCTTCCGGACAGTTCCAGCGATAATTTCAAAGATGAAATCGAGGAACTGCAAACGTTTGCCAGAGAAATGCCTTATGATCTTTTCGTAACATTGATAGGCGATTGCATCACAGAAGAAGCATTACCAACTTATGAATCTTGGTTGATGAACCTCGATGGCGTAAATCAAGAAAAAAATACAGGCTGGACCAAATGGATCAGAGCCTGGACCGCAGAAGAAAACCGTCACGGCGACCTTCTCGGAAAATATCTTTACCTCTGCGGTCGCGTGAATATGCGCGAGATGGAGATCACAACACAACATCTCATCAGCGATGGTTTCGACATCGGAACCAGTTCAGACCCTTATAAAAATTTCGTTTACACCAGTTTTCAGGAAACCGCAACCAATATTTCGCACAGAAGAGTAGGGACTTTGGCAAAGCAGTCCGGAAATAAAAAATTAGCACAAATGTGTGGCGTCATCGCAGCAGATGAAGCTAGACACGCCAAGGCTTACAAGGATTTCTCATCAAGGATTTTCGAGATGGACGCCAGCGGAATGATGCTCGCCTTCGAAGATATGATGAAAAGGAAAATCGTGATGCCAGCACATCTGCTCAGGGAATCTGGTCAAAAAGCCGGCGAACTTTGGGAACATTTTTCCGATGCTGCTCAGAGAGCTATGGTTTACACAGCGCAAGATTATATCAATATTCTATCTGATCTTTTGGATGAATGGAAAATCGACCAAATGAAAAACCTGAATGACCAAGCAGAAAGAGCGAGAGATTATCTGATGAAACTGCCAGACAGATTGCAAAGGATCTCAGACAGGATCAAAACACCGGAACTGCCTTACAGTTTCAAATGGGTGAAAAGTTAAAATAGAATGCGCTGTCTCAGCGCATTTTTCATGAATGATGAGCAATAATACTAAGATTACAATCGATGTATTTTGTTTGGTTTAATATCTTAGTTTCTATCTTCAAAAGGAATTTATATAATTCGTATATTTGCAGACTTATTTTTTTTAATAATAACGATGATAAAAAGTAATAAAAAATTAGCAATCGATTTTGACGGAACCATAGTGGACGACGCTTATCCGGGAATTGGCAAAACAAAAACCTTTGCATTCGAAACCCTGAAAAAACTTCAAGGTGAAGGTTATAGACTGATTCTTTGGACGTACAGACACGGTAAATCTTTAGAAGATGCTGTAGAATTCTGCAGAAAGAACGGCTTGGAATTTTACGCAGTGAACTCAAGTTTCGAAGGTGAAGTTTTCGACCACGAAACACAATCCAGAAAATTGGACGCCGACCTTTTCATAGACGATAGAAATCTTGGCGGATTCCCAGGTTGGGGCGAGATCTACCAGATCATCAATGAGAAAATTGAGTTTCAAGTAGCTGGAGGCGAAGTCTTTGCTTACTCAAAAATGAAAAAAGAAAAGAAGAAAGGTCTTTTTTGGTAAAATAAATCTAACAATTTAATAATGTAACAATCTACCAATGGAAAATTGTTACACTATTACATTCATACATTGGTATATTAAAGAACAATGATTCAACTCAAAACAATAGAGGAGCTTCGGTTGATGAAGCAAAGTGCAAGATTGGTTTCCCAGACTTTGGGAATGTTGGCCAAGGAAATAAAGCCGGGCGTTACAACTTTACATCTTGACAAATTAGCTTACGATTTTATCAAAGATCACGGTGCAGAACCAGCATTTTTAGGTTATGGCGGATTTCCTGCCTCGCTTTGCATTTCTCCGAATGACCAAGTTGTTCACGGCATTCCAAACACAGAACCAGTAAAAGAAGGGACGATTTTGTCTGTAGATTGCGGCGTTTTCTGGAACGGATTTGTGGGCGATCATGCTTACACTTTTGAAGTCGGGGAAGTTTCTGCTGAAGACAAAAAATTGTTAAAAGTTGCGAAAGAATCTTTGTACAAAGGCATAGAACAATGTGTGAGAGGAAAACGTGTTGGTGATATTTCCAACGCGATCCAAAAACATTGTGAGAAAGAAGGCTACGGCGTGGTCCGTGAATTGGTCGGTCACGGCGTTGGTAGAAAAATGCATGAAGATCCTCAGGTTCCAAACTACGGAAAACCTGGAAGTGGAAAAGTTCTTAAAGACGGAATTGCACTTGCTATCGAACCCATGATCAATCTTGGAACCGAGAAAGTGAAGTTTCACAATGACGGTTGGACAGTGACGACTTTGGACAACAAAACATCTGCACATTTCGAACACGACGTTTGCATCATCAACGGAAAACCGGTTTTGCTTTCCACTTACGATTACATCTACGAAGCTTTGGGAATTAAATCGGATGAGGAAAAAGCGTTTCAGCTGGATTTTTAATTTCAAAATATATGGGAATCAAAGTTATAATTACCGGATCTACAGGAATGGTTGGCGAAGGTGTTCTTTTGGAATGTCTTCAAAATTCGGATGTAGAAAAAGTATTGATTCTCAACAGAAAATCCTATTCGATTTCTGATCCAAAATTGGAAGAGATTCTAATTAAAGATTTCTTTGATTTAAATTCAATAATTGAGAAGGTAAAAGATTTTGACGCGTGTTTTTTCTGTGCTGGTATAAGTTCTGTTGGAATGAACGAAGCAGATTACACGAAAGTGACTTACGACATGACATTATCTGTTGCCGAATTTCTTTCCAAGCAAAATCCAGACCTGGTTTTCAATTATATTTCTGGACAAAGCACCGACAGTTCCGAAAACGGAAAAATAATGTGGGCTAGAGTAAAAGGGAAAACTGAAAATGACTTGTTGAAATTACCTTTCAAAGCGGTCTATAATTTTCGTCCCGGTTTTATGGAGCCTGTAAAAGGACAGAAAAATATCAAACCATTTTTCAAGATCTTGTTGCTGCTGACTCCGATTTTCAAATTAATCTTACCAAAATCCGTTTGTACACTCGATGAAGTTGGACGAGCAATGGTGAACAGTGTTACAAAAGGCTATTATAAAAATATTCTGGAAGTAGCTGATATTAAATCGTTATCGAAAAAATAAATTGAAAAAATTCACCAAGTTTTTACTGAACAAAATCCCAAGACCAATGCTTATTAACTTAAGCATTTTTTTGCGTCCGTTGATTGTTCTCTTTTTCAAAGGTGATAATTTCACCGATCCGATCGATGGTAAATCTTACCGCAAATTTTTACCGTACGGCTACGGAAAACAACGTGCGAATGCGCTTTCGCCAGGAACTTTGTCATTAGAAAGACACCGCCAAATGTGGCTTTATCTTCAAAACGAAACTGATTTTTTTACAGCGAAATTAAAGGTTCTTCACATTGCACCAGAGCAGGAATTTTTGAGAAAATTCAAAAAAATGAAAAATCTGGATTACACTTCGGCCGATCTTTTCTCGCCAATTGTGGATGTGAAAGCGGATATTTTGGATTTGCCTTTTGAAGATAATACTTATGATGTCATCATCTGCAACCACGTTTTGGAACATATTATTGATGATAGAAAAGCAATGTCCGAACTTTACCGAGTGATGAAACCAAAAGGCTGGGGAATCGTGCAAGTTCCGATGAAAAATTCGCTCGAAACAACTTACGAAGATTTCACAATTACAGATCCTAAGGAACGTCAAAAGCACTTTGGGCAGTACGATCACGTGCGTTGGTATGGAATGGATTATTTCGATCGATTGAAAAGTGTTGGTTTTGAAGCTGATGCTAATTTCTATTCTCAAAAATACTCGGACGCGGAGATCAAGAGATTTGGTCTTAACAAAAATGAGATTCTTCCTGTCGTAAGGAAATAGTCACTGTTTTCACTTTAATTACTTCTCTGTCAGAAACGTCGAACGGTTGACCCAATAATCGAAGATCCCGACGCATAGATAATAGATTCCGCCAAACATCATATTCATCAAAATATCTTTATCTGAGTTGATGAGGTAGAGCATGGACAACAGAAGGATGAAAAACCACAAGAGCAATTTTCCCGCATAAACGCCTGCAACTCTGGCAACCATTTCCTCATCTTTCACCGTTTGAGATTGGATCAGACATTGTATCAACATCACAAGATAGCCACAGGTCAATTCTTCTTGCTGGAAAAGATCAAATGTGTAGAAGTAGCCGATTGCACCCAAAGAGACCAGACCAAAGATTAGAAATTTCAGAAACATTCCGCCTTTGAAGCTTTTCGAGAAAATTAGAATGGAAAAAATAAAAAGCGGATAAACCAAAAATACCGAGTACAACATATACTTGTAGATCAATAATTCCGGCGTTTCCTCTCCATCAGAGGTCCAGAATAACCTGAAGTAAAGGAAGGAAAGGTAGAAGGAATTGAGCGTGTAGAAGATTGGTAAATATTTATTTTTCTTATTCATTCCTGCCATAGATTTTCTGTTTAGTCAAATTACGAAAATTACTTTTCTTACTATGTCAAAGTTATCATAAATCTTTATGGTATCAAATATCAAAATAAATTTCGACTCCACCAATTCACTTACTTTGCAATCTATTTTTAGTAAAAACTAATCAGTAGAATTGGTAATCCAGTCTGTAATTCAGGTAAGTTGCTTGTGAAAATTAGAACATATTTTTGTTGTAATTAAAAGTACCAAATTTGTGATGCACGTTTGAGATCATTTTTGAAGCAAACCAAAGTTGTTTTTCTTTACCATTTAAATCAAATCGACAAAAGTGTTTCAAACATTTGTTTGATTGTATTATGTTAAATATTCATTAAAATATTTTTTTAACTGATTGGATTTCAGTAATAATAGTTTTTCTTGATTATATTTGATAGATTTTATTATTGGATACATAATGTGTATTTTATATTTAATCAATAAATTTGAACGTTTGTTTGAAAACACATCTAAAAAATTAGTATTTATGAGGAATATCGCGCTTAGCTTTTTTGTTGTTTTAGGTCTTTTGACATCATGTTCCAAGTCAGAGAACAAAGACGAGAAAAAAGAATTACCGCCTCAACCATATCAATATATCGTTGCAAAAAGTGGTCCCGCTGAAAATTTGACACAATATCCTGCCAGACTGGAAGGGATTGAAAATGTAGAGATCCGTCCGAAAATAGACGGTTTCGTAGAAAAGATCTACGTCGATGAAGGCAGCCAGGTCAGCAAAGGACAATTGCTTTTTCTCATTAGAAATCCTCAGTACGAACAATCAGTTTTAGCAGCACAGGCAACAGTAAACAGCGCAAGAGCAGCAGTTGCGACCGCACAAATGCAAGTCACTAAGACCAAACCTTTGGTTGACAAAAAGATCATCTCCGCTTACGAACTACAGTCTGCAGAATTGGCGCTCAAATCTGCGAAAGCCTCATTGGCAGAGACTCAGGCTCAATTGACTAACGCTCAAGTGAATGCAGGTTACACGAAACTTTACAGTCCTGTGAGTGGTGTGGTTGGGACTTTACCGTACAAGGCTGGAAGTTACATCAGCACAGCTACAGCACAACCTTTAACTACGGTTTCGAATGTTTCAAAAATATTCGCTTATTTTTCAATTAATGAAAAACAACAGCTGGAATTCTTCAAACACGCAGAAGGTGCGACAATTAAGGAAAAATTGAAAAATTCTCCATTGGTAGAATTGCTTCTTTCCGATGGAAGCAAATACGACGAAAAAGGTAAAATAGAATCCATCAGCGGATTGGTAGACCCGAACACAGGTTCGTTCTCAATGCGTGCCACTTTCCCAAATCCAAAAGGGTTGATCCGAAGTGGTTACAGTGCAACGGTTCAATTGCCGAACAATATGGAGAATGTCATCATCATTCCACAAGCAGCGACGTACGAACTTCAAGGTAAAGTTTTGGTTTATCTGATCGGCGCTGATAACAAAGTGAAATCTACCGAGATCAAAGTTGAAGATCTTCCAGACGGAATGACTTACGCCGTGACTTCAGGATTGAAACAAGGTGATAAGATCGTGGTAGAAGGCATTGGTCTTCTGAAAGATGAAACCGTGGTTGTCCCAAAGGAAACGACGCTTCAAAACGTGATCGCGAGAAAGTAGCCTTTCAAATTATTTCATCAATGTCTAAAGTGAGAATTTGAAAGCTTTTAATTTTGGAAGTCTTTTATCTTTCCTCTTTTTTCTTTTAGTCTAAAAAATATGTTTAAAAAATTTATAGAACGTCCGGTATTATCCACCGTAATTTCCATTATCATCGTGATTCTCGGTGTTTTGGGGATTGTGACCTTACCGGTTTCCCAATATCCAGATATTGCACCGCCAACGGTCGTGGTGAATACAAGTTACCAAGGTGCAAACGCCGATGTTATTCTCAAAAGTGTTATTGTTCCGCTGGAAGAGCAGATCAATGGGGTAGAGGGAATGACGTATATGACCTCTTCCGCCACCAATGACGGTTCTGGTTCGGTGACAGTTTATTTCAAGCAGGGTGTTGACCCAGATATCGCGGCGGTAAACGTTCAGAACAGGGTTTCCAGAGCCAACTCACTTTTACCAAGAGAGGTGACGCAAGCGGGAGTTACGGTTTTGAAGAGACAAAGTTCCAACGTTTTGATCTTCTCGCTTTATAGTGAGAACCCGAATTACGATATGACCTTCCTTCAAAATTACACCAATATCAACATCGTTCCACAGATCAAAAGGGTAACGGGTGTTGGTGATGTGACGGTTTTCGGCTCCAAGGATTATTCGATAAGAATTTGGCTGGACCCAAACAAGATGGCTTCCTATGGCTTGGTTCCTTCCGATATCAGCACACTTTTGGCTGAACAGAATATCGAGGCCGCGCCGGGAAGTTTAGGTGACGAAAGTGACCAGAGTTTCCGATACACCTTGAAATATAAAGGTAGATTGACCGAACTTCCAGAATTTGACAATATCATCATCAAAGCGACTGAGAACGGACAAACTTTAAAGTTAAAAGACGTTGCCAGAGTAGAACTCGGTGCGCAGGATTATACAGGAAGCAGTTTTACAGACGGAAGTCCTTCCATCGGTATGGCAGTGGCGCAGACGGCGGGTTCCAATGCGCAGGAAGTGATCGACCAATCGATTGCGGTTCTTGATAAAGCACAGGAATCTTTTCCGAAAGGTGTGAAATATGTTGCACTAGTCAACGCCAACGACTTTTTGGATGCGTCCATTGAAAAGGTAATTCACACATTGTTTGAAGCGTTTATCCTTGTATTCATCGTGGTTTTCCTTTTCCTTCAGGATTGGCGTTCGACTTTGATTCCGGCGATTTCGGTTCCGGTGGCGATTGTGGGAACGTTTTTCTTTTTAAGTATTTTCGGATTTACCATTAATCTATTGACGCTATTCGCCTTGATTTTGGCGGTAGGTATTGTGGTCGATGATGCGATTGTGGTCGTAGAAGCCGTTCACAGTAAACTTGAAAACGGCGAAAAATCACCACTTCGAGCTTCGGTAACTGCGATGGACGAGATCAGTGGTGCGATTATCAGTATTACGTTGGTAATGGCGGCGGTTTTCATTCCGGTGAGTTTTATCTCTGGTTCGGCCGGGGTTTTCTACAAACAGTTTGGATTGACCTTGGCGATTTCGATTATCTTATCAGCCGTAAATGCATTGACATTAAGTCCGGCTCTATGTGCGATTTTCCTTAAGCCTCATTCTCACGAAGAGAAAAAAAAGAATTTCCTCGAAAGATTCTTTACCAATTTCAACATCATTTTTGATGCGATGGTCAAGAAATATACGAGAGGGATTTTATTTTTATTAAAGAAAAAATGGATTGCTTTCGCAGGTCTCGCGGTTTTCGCTGGAATCTTCGTTTGGTTAATGAATACGACACCGAAATCCTTCGTTCCAAGTGAAGATATGGGTGGGATTTTTATGGATATCTCGCTTCCAATCGGTTCTAATGAAAACAGGACGAAGGAAGTGATGCAAAAGGTGGAAAACATCGTCAAAAAACAACCGGAAGTGCTTCACATCTTTAAAGTTTCTGGTCGTGGAATGATAAGTGGAAGTGGTTCCAACAACGGAATGCTCATCGTAAAACTAAAAGACTGGAAAGACAGAACCGATAAAGGCACCGACCTTCAATCTTTCGTTGCGAGAATGTACAAAGAAACTGCAGGAATCAAGGATGCAAAAATGACCTTCTTCGGAAGACCAACTTTGCAAGGTTTTGGTAATGCCGCCGGTTTCGAAATGCAGATTCAGGACCAGAAAGGTGGAAGCATCGCCGACTTGACCAAAGTGACCAATGATTTCATCGATAAAATGAATCAGCAACCGGACATTCAAAGAACGTTCACATCTTTCAATCCGAACTATCCGCAATATATGATTGATATTGATATTGCCGCAACGAAAGCCGCAGGATTCTCTGTTAATGATATCTTGACGACAATGCAAGGTTATTACGGTGGTGTTTACGCTTCCAATGTCAATCTTTTCGGTAAACAATATCGTGTGATTTATCAAGCGCCTTTCGAAGACCGAGAAAATCTGGAAAGTTTCAATATGATTCAGGTTCGAAATGCAAATGGCGAAATGGCTCCTTTGAGCAGATTCATCACAGCAAAAAGAGTTTACGGACCGCAGGCAATCGGCCGATTCAATCTATTTACAGCAATCTCTCTGAACGGAACACCAAATCCTGGTTTCTCTTCTGGAGACGCAATCAACACCGTAGAAAGAGTGGCGAAGGAAACTTTACCTCAAGGTTACGGCTTCGAGTTTTCTGGATTGACGAGAGAGGAAGTTACCGCGGGAGGACAAACGGTTTACATCTTCATCTTGTGTTGTGTATTCGTTTATTTCCTTTTGGCAGCGCAGTACGAGAGTTATATTTTACCTTTTGCGGTAATGCTGTCATTGCCGGTTGGTTTGGCTGGTGTAATGATGTTCAGCAGCTGGATTGGTGGTTCTAATAATATCTACACGCAGATTTCATTAATAATGCTAATCGGACTCTTGGCGAAAAATGCGATTCTAATTGTAGAATTTGCCCTAGATGCAAGGAAAAAAGGTTATACCATTGCACACGCAGCAATCAGTGGCGCTAAACAAAGGCTTCGTCCGATTTTGATGACCTCATTCGCGTTCATTTTCGGTTTGATTCCATTGGCGATTTCAACTGGAGCAGGAGCGGTAGGTAACCAATCCATCGGAATTGGAGCGATTGGAGGAATGCTTTTCGGAACTATATTCGGGGTATTTTTTATTCCGATTTTGTTTGCAATCTTTATGTATTTGCAAGAGAAAGTGAGCAGCAAAAAAGTGTCTGATAAATACGAAGGCGAACTAAGCGAATAACCAAAAGTTGAGAACAATGAAACGCATAGCGTTCCATATGACCTCTTTAAAATTAAATCTAACAGATGAATTTAAAAAATCTAATCATATTAGCAGGTGTCGCTGGTTTCTTTTACTCTTGTAAAGTCACAGATACTTATAAAACTCCAGAGGTCGAGCAAAGCCGAAAAGACAATCTCTTCCGACAAAAAACCAACAACGACAGCACGTCTGTCGCAAATGTGCAGTGGAAGCAGATTTTCACCGATGAAAAACTTCAAGGGATTATCAATAAAACCATTCAGAACAATCTGGATTTAAAAATAGCCGTGACCAGGATTCAGGAAGCCAGCGCAGTTTTTAAACAATCCAAACTTCAAAATCTTCCAAGTGTAGATGGTATTGCTTCTATCACGGAAACTAAAAATAGTGGCGCAGCGCAAGGTGGTAATTTTGTAATGCCTGATTTGTTGGTTTACAGATTGGGGATTTCCACTGGTTGGGAAATAGATGTTTGGGGAAGAATCAAAGCGCTTAAAAACTCAGCGTACGCAGGATTTCTTCAGACCGACGCAGCGAAACGTGCTGTCCAGACACAAATGGTTGCTCAGGCCGCCAGTTTGTATTATCAATTGATTTCTTTGGATAAACAATTGGAAATCACAAAACAAACCATCGAACTCCGTAAAAAAGATGTGGAAACTGTCGAGCTTTTGATGGACGCCGCTTATTTGACTGGAGCAGACGTGGAGCAGAGCAAGGCCAATCTTTATTCAGCGCAGTTGACCGTTCCGGATTTGGAATTGCAAATCCAGCAGACAGAAAATGCCTTGACTATTTTGATGAATGACAATCCGCAATCCATCGAGAGAAATTCCATCGATTCCCAAGTCGTTTACACCGATTTGAAAACCGGCGTTCCGGCATCATTACTGAAAAACCGTCCCGATGTTCAAGCTGCAGAATTGACCTTCCGACAAGCTTTCGAAAACAAAAATATGGCAATGGCACAGGTTTATCCTACCATCAGCATCACAGGAACTTTGGGCTTGTCATCCAGAACCTTGGAAAGTTTTTTCACCAATTCTTTGTTCTACACGCTTGGAGGAACGGTAACGCAGAATATCTTCCAAATGGGAACCAGAAAAGCCCAGGTCAGAATAATGGAAGCCCGAAAAATGCAGGCCTATTATACATTTGAAAAGACCTTGTTAACGGCTGGTTCCGAAGTTTCAAACTCATTACTGTCTTATCAAAAAGCAAAAGAAAAAGAAACCACAAGACAACTTCAAATCCAGTCTTTGGAAAAAGCGTTGGAATACAACAAGGAGTTATTAACCTACTCATCCAATACCAATTACGTGAATGTGTTGACGTCCGAGCAATCCTTATTACAAGCAAGACTTTCCGGCGTGAATGACAAATTACAACAATTGCAAGCCGTTACCGAATTCTACAGAGCGCTTGGTGGCGGACAATTTTAGAGACCAAATTTTTACCTATTATATTTAAAACCTGACAGTTTTGTTGGGTTTTTCTTTATTTAATATCAATCCTATCAAAAAAATCAGTAGTTTGGTAAGACCAAAAAAAATAAAGTATGAGCAAATTTTCAATCGAAGCTTTCGTCAACGAGACCAAAGAAAATTCACAGGAAAAAGACTATTTCGAGCTGGAGAAACCAGAACTTTTGGAAATCAACCTAAACAATCAGGCGGTTTGGACCAAGGCCGGAAGTATGGTCGGCTACGTTGGAAACGTCAATTTCGAAAGACAAGGAATGCTTTCCGGCGGACTGGGCAACCTTCTCAAAAAAGCAATTTCGGGCGAAGGCACAAAACTGATGAAAGCCGAAGGAACCGGCAGATTGTACGTTGCAGACAACGGCAAAAAAGTGAGAATCCTTTACCTAGAAAATGAATCCATCTCCGTCAACGGAAACGACGTTTTGGCGCACGACCAAAGCATCAAAAGCGACATCAAAATGCTGAAAAGCATTGCAGGTGTAATGGCAGGCGGACTTTTCCAAGTGAAACTTACGGGAACCGGCCACATCGCCATCACCACGCACGGCCATCCATTGACGCTTTTGGTAACGCCAGATGCGCCAGTTTTCACAGACCCAAACGCAACAGTCGCGTGGTCCGGAAACCTGACACCAGAACTTAAAACCAACGTTTCCCTCAAAAGCCTCATCGGCAGAGGAAGTGGCGAAGAATTCCAAATGAAATTTTCCGGCAACGGTTGGGTGTTGATTCAGCCATACGAGGAAGTTTACATCGTAACAAAATAAATTTTTAGGAGCTTAATCCCGCTATCCACTATTACTCCTCGCGCCAAAGCTTTTCCCAAGGTTTGCTGTGGGGTAACCGTTACTATCGGGGCTATGAATGACTACAACCTCAGGGAATTTTCTCTGAGGTTTTTTGTTTGACTTTTCTTATTAAAACAAATGAATTCTCTAATTTCTAAAATCTAATCTCTAATTTCTTTTAAAAATTAGAATCGTTAAATTTGCCCTATGTCTGCTTTAGAAAAATTCGGGGTTGAGATTTTTACGCAACACAATATCTTTGAAAGAATCTCCGCCGACAAACCTTTCCGTCCCGATAATCCTGCTTTTATCTTTATCAGAAGCGGTTCTATCAAACTGCGACAGCATTTCAGCGACCTCGAACTGTCGGCTAATATGTTTATGGTGACCGACCCGCAGACCGTTTACGAACTCATTTCTGTAAGCGACGATTTTCAGTCGAGGATGGTTTCTTACAAACGGGAATTTATTTCGGCTTTGTCTTTGAAATTTAATCGGTTAATAACGTACCGATATTTCCGTCAGCAGATGAATGTGGGCGTTCCTTTTCATCAGGATGATATGGATGTAGTTTGGAAAAGTGTCAATTTTTTAAAATATATTCTCGATTCTCAGACAGAGATGACATATAAAAAGGAAATGGTGGAGCACCTTTTCTCGGTTTTCTGTTACCAAATGGCAGGAATTATATCCAGTGAGGACAGCAACTCAATGAATCAGATGTCGAGACAGGAGGAAATTGTTTTCGTTTTTCTCAATGATTTGGCTTCTCATCATCATAATGACAGAACGGTAGAGTTCTACGCCGAACGACAGTCGATTACAACCAGACATCTTTCGTCAGTGGTAAAAACTATTACAGGAAAGTCGGCGAGTCAGATTATTGCTTTAATTGTAATCAATGAAGCAAAAGTGTTATTGAACTCTTCTAATAAGCCTGTTTCAGAGATTTCTACCATCCTTGGTTTCAGCGACCAGTATTCATTTTCCCACTTTTTTAAAAAACATTTAGAAGTAAGTCCTTCACAGTACCGAAATCAGTTCGAAAGTTAGAATACTACATTTGAACATCTTTTTCCAAATCTCAAACATTTGTTTGAGATTGCATCCGTCGTAACTTTGCTTCGTTAAACAAGGTAAAATGACAAAAAACATAAAAACAGCACTGTCACTCGTGATGGCTATCTTTCCCGCGCTGTTTTTTTCACAAGAAATAAAACAGATGACAGCAAATGAAGTTGCCGAACTGGCGCTTCAGAACCACTACCAATTGAAGGTTTCGGCACAGAATATCAATATTGCCAAACAACAGACTGATATTACAAAACTTCAGAAACTCCCTTCCATCACAGCTTCAACAACTCAATTTTATTTGGGAAATGTGGTGGCAATCGACAAAGATTTTTCCAACTCAACCGCGATTCCGATGCCTCATTACGGAAGTACGTATGGTGTGCAGGCTACTCAACTGATTTTCAAAGGTGGATTGGTTAATAAATCTATCGAATTGGCCGGACTTCGTGAACAGCTTTCTGAACTGGATTTAGAAAAGAATGAGCAGGATGTAAAATTTTTAGTGATTTCAAATTATCTGGATGTTTATAAAATCATCAACCAACAATCGGTTTTTGATAATAATAAAAAACTGGCTCAGCAACGTTTGAAGAACATCAACGATTTCTACAAACAGGGAATGGTAACAAGAAATGAAGTCATCCGTGGGGAACTGGCTATTAAAAATCTAGACCAAAGCATTTTGACTTTAGCGAACAACAGAAAAATCCTCAATTACAATTTAAATATCGGTTTAGGATTGCCTGCCGACACCGAAATTATTCCGGTCGAAAATTTAGAAAATAAAGAATCGGGAATTGGGATGGATTATTATTTAAATCTCGCTCACGACAGCAATCCACAATTGAAATCTGCACAAACCAATATCGGTGTTGCGGACAAGAATATTGAAATCATTAAAACAGACAGAATGCCGACGCTTTCAGGTTTCGGTGGTTACAGTCTGCAAAGACCGATTACCAATAGAAATCCTGTATTGGATATGTATGCGAGCGGTTGGCAAGGTGGAATTTCTTTAAGTTACAACATCGATAATCTGTATAAAACCAAAGAAAAAGTAAAGCTGGGCGAATTCCAGAAAATGCAGGCTAATGACGCTTTGACTTTGACCCAACAGAATATTGATATGAATGTCAATGCTTCGTATGTAAAATATCAGGAGGCGATTCAGCAGGCCGATATATTAAATGATGCGAAAAGACTGGCGGAAGAAAACTATAAAATCACTGAAGCAAAGTACCTCAATCAATTGGCGGTACAGGCAGAAATGATTGATGCGCAAAACCAGAAACTTCAGTCAGAACTAGACTTTGCGAATGGGGAAATCAATGTGCTGTATCAATACTTTAACTTATTGAAATCTACTGGAACACTTTGATTTCAAATGTAAATTTTCAAAAGAATTTTTCTTTGCCCCAACCCTAAAGGGAGGAAAAATTCTCTTGAAAATTGGTCAAAATTACGCTTTAGGGCTGGGGAAATAATTTTGAACAATTTTTAAATGACTAAAAGTAATAATAGAAAAAAATAAATAAACATAAATTCAACAAGTTGATTTTACTAAGCTTGTACGTAAGCTTCGCGAAGCAAATTTATTTGCCTTTGCACTCTTAAAATTAAGCGGTTTCAAATGAAATCTTTGCGTTTTAAAAAAAAGCATTGCGAAGCTCAAAACATTTAATAAAAAAACTCTCTGAACTTTATGTTCAAAAAAATATAAAAACAATGGAAAACAAGGAACAAAATACTCAGGATACACAACCACAAGCGCCGGTAAAACCTGTGGTTTCAAGTGCTGAAGCCAAGAAAAAACAAAACAGAAAGAATAAAATCAGAGCCATCATTTCAAACGTTATCGTTTTTGCGGTGATAGGTTTCGGATTGTTTTGGCTGATTCGTCAGTACTTTCACATCGGCGACAAAACCTATACGGAAGCGGCTCAGGTGGAAGAATTTATCAATCCAATCAACACCAGAGTTTCGGCTTATATTAAAGAAATAAAATTCATTGAGCATCAGGAGGTGAAAAAAGGCGATACATTGGCCATTTTGGATGACCGTGAAATCATTACGCAACTCGGACAGGCGGAAGCGGCTTATCAGAATGCTTTGGCTCAACGTTCGGCTACAGGTTCTTCAATCAATACCGTTTCCAACAACGTCAGCGTGATGGAATCCAACATCGCCGGAGCAAAAGCAAGATTGTGGAATGCCGAACAGAATTTAGGCCGATACAAAAACCTTTTGGCAGCAGAAGCGGTGACGAGACAGCAATTTGACCAGGCCAAAACAGAATACGATGCGCAAAAAGCAGCCTACGAAACTTTGGTCAATCAGAAGCAGTCGGCCAACCTTTCGACAACCGAAGTGAAAAGCAAATTAGGCATCAACGATGCCGAAATCAAAAGAACAAAAGCTGCTTTGGATATGGCGAAAATCAATCTTTCATATACAGTAATTACTGCGCCGTACGATGGCGTGATGGGAAGAAGGACAATTTCTGAAGGGCAGTTAATTCAGCCTGGACAGCAGGTTGCTACCATCGTTTTAAACAATCAAAAATGGGTAACCGCTAATTTCCTTGAAAGCCAGATGCCAAATATTAAAATCGGTGAAAAACTAATGATGACTGCAGATGCTTTAGGCGGAAAACAGTTTGAAGGAAAAGTCACCGCAGTTTCAGCCGCAACCGGTTCAAGATATTCAAGCGTTCCAACGGATAATTCAACCGGAAACTTCATCAAAGTACAACAAAGAATTCCCGTAAGAATCGAGTTTACAGATGCCAATAAAAAAGAAGATGTGACGAAACTGAGCGCGGGGATGAATATGAATGTGAGCGTAGCAAGTAAAAAGTAAAAAGAATCAAGTAAAAAGTAGTGCGGTCGAAGTAAAAAGATTTTGTTAAAGAGAAAGTTTTAGTAATCGATGATTTAATTATTAAGTACTTCCAACACCCTGGCTCTTTTGCCTTTTTACTTGGCTCTTACAAACCTAAAACTATGTATAATAAAGGTCTTTTCAGCGATTGGGTTCCGAAACCCGTACAGCTTCTGATGATGGTTTTACTGCTTATCGTGGTGATGCCGTTGGGAGGCGTTTACACCGGAAACATCAGTTTTATGGTGGGCGGAACCGGCGTGATGCAAGAATATTTCCTATGGGCAAATTATGCCACCACTATTGGGATGGGAGCGTGTATGCCTGTGGTTTTAAGAATGAAAATGCGGTTCAAAGTCCGTGATAAATTGGTGATTTTATTGGTGCTTCTCGGTGCACTAAGTTATTTCAACGCAACCACTTTCGAACCGATGGTTATTGTAATGACCTCTTTGGTTATCGGATTTTTAAAAATGATGATTACCATTGAATTATTTTTACCGTTAATGGCAATGCTGGGCGGACGTGGGATTTTTTACGGCGTTTTCTATACATTTGTTTTAATATTAAATCAGGTTTCCGCTTATTATGCCGTGGAAGTTTCAATACTGTACAACTTCCAGCAGTTCTTTATTTTGGCAGCGGTGTTGTGTTTCGTCCTGGCATTATTGTGTTGGATTTTGATGCACGATAAATATTTTGCTTTAAAAGTTCCGTTGCATTACATCGATTGGCTCAGCGTCATTTTGTTTGTCTCAACGTTTATGTTTTCCGCGTACGTATTTTCGTTTGGGAAACAGCAGGATTGGCTCAATTCAAAAAACATTATCAACGCAAGCATCGCCGCATTTGTGAGTTTCGCTTTATTGGCCATCCGACAGCTGACTTTGAAAAGACCGTATATTTCCTTTCATATTTTTACCAAAAGCAATGTGCTGAACGGACTGTTTATGCTCCTGTGGCTGGGAATGTTTTTGGGAACAACATCGCTTCAAAACATCTATTCTGTCGGAGTTTTGGGCTACGACCAACTGACGAATGCCAAACTGAATGTGATGATGACGCCCGGATTATTTTTAGCCGGAGTTATCGCTGTATTTTGGTTTAAAAAAGAAAGACCGCTCAAAATGTTCATCTTTTCAGGCTTCGCATCAATGACGGCTTATGCGATTATAATGTATTTTTCAATGGTATTGGAATTTAATTACGAAAACTGGTACTTACCGATGTTCCTGAAAGGCTACGGAATGTGTTCGCTCTTCATCTCGGTCTGGTATTACACGTTAGACAAATTGGAACTCAACGAAATGCTGGCGGCCATCGGATTGGTTTTGGTATGGCGAACCTTCCTTGCCGTAGGATTTTTTTCAGCCCTGTTTTCGTGGTTTCAGTATCAGTTTCAAATCGTCAGTTTAGGAGATTTGGCAGTCTATATGGACGGAATGACCATCACGCCACAAACGGTTGCCATCAATATGAAAACCATTCAGCTCAACGCCATCATCTCCGCCAACAAAAAGATATTTGGCTATATTATCGTTGCCGGTTTCGGAGTGATGTTGTATGTAATCACCCATCATTTCGGAAAACGGACAGAATATTTAAGAGTCATCAGAATCCTCAACGGAAAATCGGTTATCGCCAGACGCAGAGCCCGTGAAAGAAAAAAATTAGAAGAAGACCTCAAAGGCGCCACCGGTCCGGCCTTATAAAGAAACCTTGTTTTTACCCGTAAAGTCTCGTTTTGTTTTTCAAAGCGGGGCTTTACTTTTTTAGGCAAATTGATAAGTTGGATTTAAAATATTAAATTGTTGTTTAATTTATAATAATCATTATACGTTATCATATTAATTCGTTTTTAATGTTATTTATGATTAATAATATTTAAATTTAATTTATTTTGAAATATTAGATAATTAATATTATCTTTACTTGAAACTAAAATTATGAAAGAAAATCTAAAAAACTTAGAGAATCTACACGAAGTGTGGTCTGTCGCCAAACCTAAAAAATTCTCTGCTTACAATAAAATCAAATTTGATGAATTGACCAACTCAATTATGAACAGTGGTCCTTTTTATTATTACATCATCGATTTTTTTGATATGTCAATTTCCAATGTGAGTGATTCAATTTATGATATTCATGATATTGAAGGCCGGAAAGCAACTTTTGATGATGTTCTGAAAGCAATGCATCCTGAAGACGTGGATTTTGTGGTGAAAGCGGAAGCATTTTTGACCAAATTCTTTTCTAATAACATTCACCGTGAAAAACTACTCACGTACAAAATCAGTTACTGTTTCAGGTCCAAGTTGAGAAATGGAAATTATGGATTGTTCAACCATCAGGCTTTGATGTTGACGATGGATGAAGATGGCGGCTACGGAAAATCGCTAAATATCCATACCCATATCGACCATCTGAGTAATCATAATACCTACAAAATTTCATTAATTGGTCTTAATGGTGAGCCATCCTTTATGAATATCAGTCTGGAAGACAACGGAAAGAATACAATCGAATTTTCCAAACGTGAGATAGACATTATCAGGCTCATAAGTAACGGAAAAAGCAATGAGCAAATTGGTCAGGAACTTGTCATCAGTCCGCTCACGGTGAAGAAACATAGAAGCAATATTTTGGAAAAAGCTGAATGTAGCAATACCGCACAGCTTATTAAAAACTGCATTCAGCAGGGGATTCTGTAACTCATTTTTCTATCAAATATTTTCAGAAAAAACACTCCTTTTGGTGTATTTTTTTTTGTTTTTAAAACGATATAACTTTGTGATAAGATCTACTAATTTTTAATTTTAATACAGCTATTTTAATCTTTAAAGCCATTTTAGTAATAATAGCATGACTCACACTTATGATTCAAATGAATTGTGTGCGAACAGAAAATTTTTGGAAAAAAACTTTTTTTTGATTTAGTAATTTATAAATCATAATCTAAAATAATACTTTTCAATGCATTTGTTTTTCAATTATGTTCTGGTTTTTATTAAAAATATTATTTTTTATTTGATGATTTTATTAGGTAAATAAGTTTTAATAATTGTTTTTGTGGTGAAAAATATATGTAAAAATTAGTTTGTAGTGTAATATTTTTTAATTTTAAAATCAAGATATCAGACGAGCTGATATCATTATTAGCATTAAAAAATGACGCAAATGCCAATTACAAATTTAAACAACAACCACCTTTCCGCAGCACAGGTAACTGCGGCAAAAGATGCAGTCACTGCATTGGAAAGTGCACTGTCAACCATCAATGTATCACTTACGCCAGATGACCGTCAAAAATACGGCAGCATCAATGAGCAGAATAAATTGCTTGTCAACAAAGTGAATGATTTCCACCAAAACCAACCTCAGCTTGATACGGATCAGGTAGACTGGGACGAGTTTGCAGACGACTATGCCAGCCGTCTTCTGATGGAAAACATCATCAACCGACTTGCAAGTCTGATGAAAAGACTGGAAAATGCCAAGATCTTGCACGACTACGACAATTATCAGGCATCGCTTACAGATTATGGTTACACAAGTTTTATGGCTGGAACTGGCGCACCCGGTTTCGAAACCAAGATGGAAGAGCTGAAGCAATTCTTCTTAAAACCGGCACCGAAAGACAAACCTGTTTATCCAAAGGTGTAGAAGATGCCTCTGTTGCGGTTCCGAACCCCGAGCTCGCGGTCCGGGACCCCGGCGGTGGGGTTGTCTAACCCCAAATTTGCGGTTCCGAACCCCCATTTTGCCGTCCGCAACCCGAACGACGGGGTTGTCCAACCCCAAAGTTGCGGTCTTGAACCCCGAACGCAAGGTTCAGAACCCCGACCAACCAGTAGAAGACCCCGACGGATATGTTACAAATACCAGCGGATCATTAAATAATGGTCGTAAAATACTTCTATAGCTAAATTTTTCACAGTTTCATAACAATTAACCACGGATAATTAACCCTTAAAAAATACTCCTTTTGGAGTATTTTTTTGTGTTTTGTAACTGCATAGCTTTGCTAGAACTAAAACTAATACTCATGAAAACTAAATTGACTCTGTTCATTTTGATTTTCTATGCTACCCAAACTTTTTCGCAGACCCGGATCTACAAATCTGAGCCAGTCGTTCGTAGTACGAAAGATGAAGATATCTACAATTCTATAACGATGGTGGGGAATGCGATTATTGTCAATATGACAAACTACCGGCTGAGGGCTTTAAGTAAAAATAATTATGAAACACTTTGGGAGATTCAGGTAGGACTAGACTCCAATACATCTCCCTATTTCTACAAAGATTCTTTTTTTTACGCCACAAAAAAGGGCGAGCGCAGCAGTATGGCGCAGTACGATGTTAAAACTGGTAAACTGATAAAAGAGCTGCCATTCGAAAGTATTTGGTCAAAGCCTTTTTATGTAAATGGTACAATGTATTTCACGGGTTTGATGGATGGGGCTAAGATGCTGGCTTACGATATTGATCAAAACCAAATCGTTTGGGAAAAACAGCTGGGTATGGGAACTGCACAAACTGTTTATTTGAAAGATAAAATCATTTTGGATGTAGAGGATAAACAATGGACAGAAATGGATTACAATGGGAAACAAATCCCAAGTAAGTCCAAGAAAACTATCACCATCGATTCAACGGAGTACAACGTTGACCACTATGAGTTTCCTACCCACGACGGCAAAGAAATCACGGAAAAATTTTTAAGAAGAAAGAAAGTGAGTGGCTGGGATTTTACAAAAGAAAGCACAGAAAAGCATACAGTCCTACTGGACGAAAGACGTCTTTTGATTATAGGGAAAGGGCGGAAAGTTGTTTTGAATCTTGATTTGGAAACTCTGGTTTCCCCTGATTTGGAGGATTATCATGCGTTAAGGAAGATTGTGAAAGTTGGTGATGAAACGATTTGGATAGTCTACCAAAATCACCTTATCCATTATGATTTTAAAAACAAAAAACTTCTGCGCGATGTCTCTCTCTCAAATTGGAAACCGTATCAACTGATTTTAGATGAAAGAACCATCTGGCTGATTTCCTCCAATGACGGACAGCTTTACGCTTTGGATTTTGAGTCCGATGGAGCAGTTGCAGAAAAAATGGCAAGAGAAAAAGCGATTGAAAATCATTACAAATGCAATCTGCCGGACCAAGAGAAAATAGATGCAGCGAAGGAGATTCAGAAGAAGTTAAAAACAAATTAAAATAAATACGATGAAGACAAAATTCTTATTATCCTTATTGAGTTTAGTAATTTTTATAAGCATGCTAAATGCACAGACATTAAGCGGTGTATATAAAAATAGCGGATCATCAACCGGTTCTTATTATACAGATGTCAAATGGCAGGTTTCTTACACTTTTGAAGAAGACGAAAGACTTGTGTATATCAGATTTTTCAATCCTAAAATCAGTGTGCCTAATTACTCAAAGTATAACTTTTATGGAGAAATGTATTCCTTGAGTGATATTGGTCTTTCTTCGTGGCCTCAGAGCAATCAACTCCCTTATGCTATGCAAGTAGCTGTTACAGTAACAGATGGATATAATAATTATGATGTTTCTGGTTTTTGTGATGCAAATGGAACGTGTGATAGGACCTACATAATAGATAAGGTAAACGTGAAAAATTACAGTTTGAGTCATTTTAACGTGCCCTCCGGCTATAATAGTTTTCATGCTAATTTGGGCGGTGAAGGTGAAACTGAGGACTTGATAAAAAGTAAAAAGGAAAGCGAGAAAAAATCCCAGGAGAAAAAATCTCAAAAAAATGAATCCGTTACTAGTTCAACAGCTGATTCTGGGACTTCGGCATCATCATCATCATCATCTTCCACATCCACATCTTCAAGTTCGTCTGAAAGCGAAGCTACTATTTATAACAATATATTTTTGGCAGAAGCTGCCAGAAAGCAACAGGAAGAAAAAGCATATCAGGATGTAGTAAAAGGTGTGTTCGATCTTTTCACACCTTCAGCTGAAGAGTCAGAGAGGAAGAGTAGAGAGTATGTTCAGAAAATGGAATATAAAGCAGTACTGGATAAATCGCTGGAAAGCAAAATAGAAGCGGCTAAAAATGGCGACGATCAAAGTTATTATGATATCTATTTAGCTTACCAGTACTCATTCCCTTCAGATGCCAGATATTATAGAAAATTAGCTTATTCTACAGGTAATGCTTCTCTTTTTAAAGCGGAAAAGAAGTTGGAGCGTAAAAGTCCAAAAGCAATGTTTATAGGCTATCAGTATGGCGAGATTTCTCCTTATGGTCTGAGTTTTTTTCAGACAACGGATAATTTCGGTTTCTTTATGCTTTTTAGATTATCAGATAAAGCATTCACTACCTACACTGAACGTGAGGGTGTATCTAAGAATAGGGATGTCTACACTACCGGAAATGGAACTACATATACATATCTTAGTGAAGCAACTAAACAAGAACAAGGTAAATTTATGCTATCGCTTGGTACGAGCTATCACATTTATAAGCCTTTATTTGTTTATGCTGGAGTTGGATTTGCATTAGTGAATACTTTTTCTAATCAGCGTATGGTGGAGTACAATAAGCCGGAAGTGTTACAAATAGATGAATCGTATTATGGAGCTTCTACCGATGTTGGGCTTCTGATAAAACTGGGGCGAAGAATTGCCATCAATGGTGGTGTGTCCTTTGTTAATTTGAAAAATCCAGAATATACAGGAGGTATAAGTTTTAATTTTTGGCCGGAAAAGTAATTTCAGCACATTAATATGTAAAAATATCAGGTTATTCTAGTAGTAAGAAGTTCAGATTACTTTTGGCTAAATTTCTAAAATAAAAACTATTTTTATGAATATGACTTTCAATGAAGCTTTTCAAAAGTACATTCTTAATCAGAAGGTTGTCGGCTGGGGTTTTCAGCGTCAGACAAAAGTCCTTTTGCCAAATGGCTACCATGCATTTCCCAGCGGCTATTTTACAGAATATGAAAATGGTTATAGGATGATCGCGAGTGGTTCTACACTTCATCAGACAGATATTCAGGAAGCGATGATTCTAGATCCGGAAGGCGTCCCGATTGCCAGAGATACAGAAGATATTGGTCCGCATCCTTATTAGTAAAATTAAAAAAATCGCTGAGGTTCAAAACTTCAGCGATTTTAATTTTTATCTCATTTTGGAGATTGTACTTTTCGCTTTCTCCATTTTCTGAATAGGATGATCAGGATTGGTATGATTAATAAAAATGGCCAATATGAAATCGATCCCAGAACAAATCCTATAAAATTATTCCATCCGGCAGCAACCGAATCTGCAAACTGACTTCCGAATCCAATTTTTGAAGTCACAGAATCTCTTGGTTTGTTTTTTATTAAAGTCAGTTAAATGATGCTGTATTTTACCTTATCATCTATGAATTTCAATCTTCCTTTTGACGATTCTATTTCCTCTTCCAATGCACGGATGTTCTCTTGTATTTCAAGGATGTCTTTTGTAGAATTGCTTTTTTTGAGAAGATCTCTGTACTTTTCTAAATATGTTAATTTGTTTTCAAGCCTGATAGAGACATCCTATATTTTTTGAAATAATATTTCCAAGGCCATGATCCATCGATTGCAGAAGGTTATCAAAATTCTGATTTGGAACTCTGATCGTCATCTTCAGCATTTCTTGATCTTCGCTGTTGTTGAAAAATTCGCCCTGTTTGTAGGCATTATTTTTTTTAAGATTTTCTGAAATTATTTTTTAAGACTTATCAATGTCTCCAACTTCTATTTCTATTCTTCCGTTCTTGATGATTTTGCTTGATGTTGATTGAGGTGCAGATGGAGAAGCTGATTTTTCTGAAATACGATTGGTGATGGAAGTTGGTTATCAACTTCTTTTTCGTCCATTACAGAAACTAGAGCAGCATCCATAGAAAATGCCTCATTATATTGATCTTGTTTTCCGCAAGAAATAAAGAGAATTAAAGTTAATAAATATAAATTTCGCATAGATTGTTTTTAATTTGTGAATTGATAACAATAATTATTCGAAAAAAAGATCTTTTAGTGATTCTAAAAGATCTTTTTAATTTATTCAGTAAAAATTTAATTTTACCCTATTTCAATGCCGTTGGCAACATCTTCGTCAGGCGTTACAAAAGTTAATTTTCCGTCCGCTTTTGTCGTTAATAAAAACATACCTTGAGAAACAATGCCACGAATCTTTCTTGGTGCAAGGTTTAATAAGATCATCACCTGCTTTCCAATCAATTCTTCTGGTTTGAAACTCTCTGCCACACCGGAAACCACCGTTCTTACGTCAACGCCAGTATCAACTGTGAATTTCAGAAGTTTATCTGCTTTTTCTACTTTTTCTGCAGTAAGAATGGTTGCGGTTCTCAAATCGATTTTGGTAAAATCATCAAACTGGATCTCATCTTTTGCAGGTAACAAAATTTTAGGAATTTGAGCCTCAGCTTCTGCGCCTTCCGATTGAGAAACGGTTTGAAGAGCGACTGCTTTTTTGTTTTCCTCTTTTGTATTCTCCAATTTTTGAATTTGGAACTCTATCGTCGCATCCTCGATTTTTGAGAAAAGAAGAGAAGCTTCGTTAATCTGATGTCCAGTTTCAATCAAAATATCTTTAGTTTCAATATCACTCCAGTTGAGTTTTTCAAGATTGAACATCGTCAGCAATTTCTCTGAACTGAATGGCATGAATGGTTCTGACAACTGAGCCAAAGCCACAGCAATCTGAGCGCCAACAAATAATGAATGTGCCGCCTTCTCAGGATTGTCTTTGATGGTTTTCCAAGGCTCTTCAACCTGAAGATATTGGTTTCCAAATCTTGCCAGGTTCATCAACGCTGTCAAAGAATTTCGGAACTCGAAGTTCTCTAGATACTGAGCAATCTCTGCAGCTGATCGTTTGATCTCCAACAATTCTTCAGCATCTGCATTTCCAGCTGGAATAACGCCGTCGTAATATTTGTGGATCAAAACCGCAACTCTATTGATAAAGTTTCCGAAGATTCCTACCAGTTCTGAATTGTTCTTCGTCTGGAAATCCTTCCAAGTAAAGTTATTATCTTTAGTTTCCGGCGCCGAAGAAAGTAGTGCATAACGCAAGACGTCCTGCTGTCCAGGGAATTCTTCTACATATTCGTGTGCCCAAACCGCCCAATTTCTTGATGTCGATATTTTTTCGTTTTCCAAATTTAGAAATTCGAATGCGGGAACATTGGTTGGCATGATGTAATCGCCATGCGCCTTCATCATCGCAGGGAAAATGATACAATGGAAAACAATATTATCCTTTCCGATAAAATGGATCAGGTCAGATTTTGGGTCTTGCCAGTAATCTTTCCAGTTCTTTCCGGTTTTCTCCGCCCATTCCTGGGTAAAAGAGATGTAGCCAATTGGCGCATCAAACCAAACGTAAAGTACTTTTCCTTCTGCATTCGGCAATGGAACAGGAACGCCCCAGTTGAGGTCGCGCGTCATTGCTCTTGGTTTTAGACCGTCGTTCAGCCAAGATTTTACCTGTCCGTACACATTGGTTTTCCAATCGTCTTTATGACCTTCGATGATCCATTGATTTAGGAATGTTTCGTAATCATTCAGAGGTAGATACCAGTTTTTGGTTTCTTTCAGTACAGGAACATTTCCGCTCAACATCGAGTGTGGATTGATCAATTCTGATGGAGAAAGGGTAGAACCACAATTTTCGCATTGGTCACCGTATGCATTCACATTGCCACAATTCGGGCAAGTTCCCACGATATATCGGTCTGCCAAAAATTCGTTGGCCTGCTCATCAAAATATTGTTCGGAAACTTCTTCCGTGAATTTCTCCTTATTATATAGTGTCTTGAAAAAATCCTGACTGACGTCGTAATGCTTTGCTGAGGTCGTTCTGGAATATTCGTCGAAAGAAATACCTAGGTCGGCAAATGATTTTTTGATAATACCATGATATTTGTCTACGATATCTTGAGGCGTCACGCCTTCTTTTTTTGCACGAATGGTGATCGGGATGCCATGCTCATCGCTTCCGCAAATGAAAGCAACATCTTTCCCTGATCTTCTTTGGAATCTTGCGTAGACATCTGCTGGAATATAAACTCCCGCCAAATGTCCTATATGAACCGGTCCGTTTGCATAAGGCAACGCTGCGGTGATCAATTTTCTGTCTGACATTATAATCTGAAATTAGATTTGCAAAAATACAATTTTCCCTGTAAAAATCGGGTCAGTTCTTTTATTATTAATTTGATCAAGAATATTAAAAAGTGTTTGGATATCAATAATTCAAATTTTAACATTTGTTGGTTTTAATTTCATTTTTCATTAATATAGGATTAATAATGGTTAATTTAGGAGAAGAAAACGTTAAACAATCGTTTGAAAAAATGTTAAAATTTCACATTTGATAAAAAAATGTTAATTGTTATAAAATGCTGATTTTTAATGTTTTGAAGTCTGTTATTTGATGATTTTTATTATATTTTATGAGTGATAATAACAATTTTAAAAATATTTTAACAGAATGTTGTTTTTTTTATAAATTGCGAAACAGGATCCAGTGTGGTTCTGAAACAAATTTGAAAATAATATAAACCTTAAAAAAATTATTTTTTGTGAGAAACTATAATGTACTAAAAATTGCTCCCGCATTCCTATTGCTCGGATCAATGCTACATGCACAACAGACCACCGATACGGCGAAAAAAGAAACCGAGATCGAGCAGGTTGTGCTGATCGGTTATGGTAAGCAGAAGAAAGAGGATCTAACAGGGTCAATATCTTCGATTACTTCAAAAGATTTTAATGGTGGTTCTACATCAGCAGATCAGTTGATCATTGGTAAAGCGCCGGGTGTTACTGTAACTGGTAATGGTGGTAATCCAGGGTCTGGAGCAACCATTAGAATCAGAGGTGGTGCTTCGTTAACAGCTAGTAATGATCCGTTAATTGTTATAGACGGAATTCCGATGGATTTTGGAGGTATTTCTGGAGCTTCCAATGCTTTAGCACTAATCAATCCTAATGATATCGAATCATTTGATGTTTTGAAAGACGCCTCCGCTGCTGCTATCTATGGTAACAGAGCCTCTAACGGTGTAATTTTAATTACGACCAAAAAAGGTTCTGCGGGGAAATTAAAGGTTAATTTTTCTAGTGTAGCATCTGTTTCCACTAAGATGGCAAACCAATCTGTGTTATCAGCTGATGAATTCAGAGAATATGTGAAACAGAATGCGACCCAGCAAAAATATATCAATATGCTTGGTACTGCTAATACCAATTGGCAGGACGAAATTTATCAGGCAGCTTGGGGAACAGATAATAATATCTCATTGTCTGGTGGTATCAAAAAGTTGCCATACAGATTGTCTATAGGTTACACAGAACAAAATGGTATTGTAAAAACCAATGAATTTAGAAGAACATCTGTTGGTTTGAATCTGACTCCCAAATTTTTCGATAATCACTTAAGTGTGAACGCTAATATCAAAGGATCTATGACGGAGAATAGATTTAATGATGGTGGTGTTGTTCGTGCAGCGCAACAATTTGATCCTTCACAATCTATTTATGATTATTCTGAAAAAGGCAATAGAGTACGTAACTATTGGGAATGGTATCTACCAACATCGGATGGTGTTTTTACCGATGCAATGAACGTAAATGGAACTCTCAATCCTTTAGGTTTGTTGTATGGTAAGAGAGATGTTTCAACTGTTTTCCGCGCAATTGGTGGACTACAGCTTGATTATAAATTGCATTTCCTTCCAGATCTACATTTTAATGTAAATGCAGGCTATGATTACCAGAAAGGAAATGGCGCGGTAACACAGTTCCCTAATTATGCTGGAGTGGTAAGATCTGGTGACATCAGCTCGCGCAGAGATTATCAAGAAACAAAATCCAATACGCTTTTAGAAACTTACCTAAATTACGTGAAAGAAATATCCGCTATTGATACAAAAGTGGATGTGATGGCTGGATATTCGTATCAAGCATTTAATACTAAAAAGCCCACTGCAACCACTTTTTACGGCAATTTAGAAAAACCATTGGTGCCAAGCAACGTTGTAAATGATGATCTTGTGATGCTAAGTTTCTACGGAAGAGGTATTTTCACAATTGCAGACAAATATATCTTAACAGGATCTATAAGAAGGGATGGTACTTCAAGATTTTACAATGGTACAGATGATACCAGCAATATGTGGGGAACATTCGCTGCAGCATCCGGAGCATGGAAAATTAAAAATGAAGCTTTCCTAAAAGATTCAAATCTTTTTTCTGATTTGAAATTGAGAGGAGGTTGGGGACAAACTGGAAACGCAGAAATAGGTGATTATTATAATTCATTTGCATCCTATAATGTTTCTAATCCGGGCGCTTCTTATGGATTTGCAGAACAGTTTTATTTGATGTACCGTCCAACGCAATACAATGACCAATTGACTTGGGAGACTACAGAAACTGTAAATGCAGGATTAGATTTTGGATTCTGGAACAACAGAATTACAGGATCAATAGATTGGTTTCAAAAAGACACTAAAAAACTTCAGGCCTATATTGACATACCAGCGGGAGAGTTTTCAAACAGGAATTATAAGAATGTAGGAACTCTGAAAACGGATGGTATTGAATTTTTGATTAATGTAAACCCTATCAAAACACAGGATTTTACTTGGGACTTCAGTTTTAATGTGGCACATTACAATCCAACAGTTAAACATTTTGATGATGTTGCAGAAGGTTATTTTATTTCAACAGGTGATATCACCGGAGGTGTTGGTAATCAAGTGCAGGCTCATGCCGTTGGTTACACTCCTTTCAGTTTTAAGGTGTATCAACAAGCTTACGATATCAATGGAAAACCATTAGAAGGTGTATATGTTGACAGAAATGGCGATGGAAGGACAGATGTTAATGACAAGTATTATTATAAATCTACGACACCTGATGCGACTTTTGGTTTCTCAACAAAATTCAAATATAAAAATTGGGATCTTTCAACATCAGTAAGAGCAGTTTTAGGAAATTATGTCTACAACAATGCTGCTTCCAACTCTAATGTTCTAAGTGTCACTTCCAATGATTTTATGCAGAATCTTTCTACCACTTCGGCAGAGTATGGCTTTAAAAATGTCCAATTCTGGAGCGATATTTTCGTAGAAGATGCATCATTCTTCAGAATGGATAACCTGACTCTAGGCTATGACTTTGGAGATGTATTCAACAAGGGAAGTAAAATAAGAGTTTACGGTATGGCTCAAAATGTATTTGTAATCACAGATTATAATGGTGTAGATCCAGAGATTTTTGGAAATATTGATAATGGTTTTTATCAAAGACCAAAGATCTATTCATTAGGGTTAAACTTTCAATTTTAATAATTTAAGAAAATGAAAAATTTCAGAATAAAAAAAACATCTATAGCAACAGCATTTTTAGCTCTTACACTAACTGTAAGTTCTTGTGTAGACGACTTGAAGCAAGTACCAAATACAGAAGAAACTGCTGCCAGTTTATATAAGGACTTTGGGAAGTATAAAAATTTGTTAGCAAAATTATACGGTGGATTAGCAGTAGGTGGACAAGAAGGCGGTGACGGTGCAGGTGATATTTCTGGTATCGATGGTGGTTTTTCTATCTACACACGTTTGCTTTACACGATGCAGGTTATCACGACTGATGAATCTGTGATAGCTTGGAACGATGGTTCCCTGCATGAGTTCCACAAAATGATATGGACACCTGCAAATGAATTTAATAATGCAATGTATTTCAGATTATATACTGAAATAGCATATTGTAATGAATTTATCAAGAATACCACTGATGAAAAACTCAGTTCAAACGGAATTTCCGGGGCTAACCTGGACGAAGCGAAAGCAATGAGAGCCGAGGCTAAATTTCTAAGAGCGCAGTCTTATTATCATCTGTTGGATATGTACGGAAACGTACCATTTGTAGATGAAAGTACATTTGGAACATTACCCAAACAGATTATGAGAGCAGATCTTTTTAACTATGTGGAAGCACAATTGAAAGAATCTGAAGCTGAACTAAAAGCGCCAAGAACAAATGAATACGGCAGACTGGATAAAGCTGCTGCATGGAGTCTTTTGGCTCGTTTGTATCTCAATGCGAAAGTTTACAACGGAACCGAAAGAAATGCAGATGTAATTGCTAATTGTGAAAAAGTGATTGCGGCAGGATTCAGTTTACATCCAACGTATGCCAATCTGTTTTTAGCAGATAATAATCTTAACAATCCTGAGAATATATTTTCAGTGGTCTATGATGGCGCAAGAACACAGACCAATGGTGGAACTTCATATTTGGTTCACGCTTCAATCGGGGGCTCAATGGTTCCGTCCGAATTTGGCGTAAACGGTGGTTGGGGTGGTCTTAGAACGACGAAAGCGTTTGTGAACAAGTTTGAACCAAGTGACAAGAGAGGTCGTTTCTATACAGATGGACAAACATTGGAAATCAATGATTTAGGAAACTTTAACGACGGTTATGCATTTATTAAATATAAAAATATTAAAAGCAATGGTTCTGCTGGTCAAGATTTAAACTGGGTAGATACAGATCTCCCAATGTACAGACTTGCTGATGTTTATCTAATGTATGCAGAGGCTGTTGTCCGAGGCGGTGGCGGAAGTATGAGTACTGCTGTTGGTTATGTGAACGCACTTAGAACCAGAGCCAGCGCATCTACGGTTTCTGTACTTAATCTGGATTTTATTCTTGATGAAAGAGCTAGAGAACTATCTTGGGAGATGACAAGAAGAACGGATCTTATCCGTTTCGGAAAATTCACATCTTCAGCCTATCTATGGCCATGGAAAGGAAATGTTAAAGAAGGTACGGCTGTTGGCGAATACCGTAACATTTTCCCAATTCCTAATAATGATTTGGCTGTAAATCCAAATCTGAAACAGAATCCTGGTTATTAATCCCTTAATTTTATAAATAATGAAAAATAATATATTAAAACACTTTTTTCTGGCGACGGTAACCATTTTGGGATTATCGTCTTGTGAAGATCGTGAAATTATAACCATAGAAAATCAGTCTGCTCCGATAGTGATGGATCTTTCTGCTCAGAATTTGGTTTTAGATTCCAATTTTCCAGCAAACCCAGCACTTACGATCAATTGGGACGCAGCTACTTTTACTGTTCCTGTAGAAGTAAAATACCAAGTTGAAATAAGCGCTTCTGAAACATTTACAGATCCGCAAGTTTTAGTAGTGTCTACATTAGAAACTTTCAAATCATTTACTACGCTTGAAATGAATAATGCGGCAAAATTGATAGGTTTGGTTCCAGATGTTGTTCAAAAGATGTATTTCCGAGTATCATCGTTTACAGGAACAAATAGTGATTTGTTGCAAAAATCAAATGTTACATCATTATCAGTAAAACCATATTTGGCCAGACCGATTTATACTTATACCGATCTTTATCTGATCGGCGATGCAACTGCTGGTGGATGGGATAATTTTGCAACCAACGGTAATTTGCTTCCAATGCTGAAAAAATCAGAAGCCGGCAAATACGAGTTTACCGGACTATTTAAAGCTGGAGGCTTCAAAATGATCAAAGTTAAAGGTGATTGGACTGCTCAATTTGGTCTAGGCTCAGCAACAGGTGTGCTAAGTACAGATGGAGGATCGGGAGATATCAAAGTTCTGACAGAAGGTTACTACAAACTGACTGTGGATACTGCGAATCTTACGTACACATTTGTGCCGGTAACCAATCCTGGAACAACTTACGAGAAAATTTCAATGATCGGAACCTCTACAGATGGTGCGGATGTTCAGCTTACTAAATCAACTTTTGATGCGCACTTATGGATGGCGAAAAAAATAAGCATGAAAACAGGCGTTTTCAAATTCAGAGCTAATAATGCCTGGGATGTGAACTGGGGTACAAACAGTGAGTATTTTGGAGTAGGCGTAGCTGGCGGAGCAGATATTCCGTTGTCAGCAGAATGGACCTATGATGTTTATTTCAATGATGTTACAGGAAATTACACGTTGATCCCTACTGAATAATCTCACAAATATTCCATTAAATAATAATTAACATTTTATGAAAAATATATTTAAATATTTTATAGTGGCTCTAGTTGCGGCTTTCGTTATCACTGCCTGTGATAATGATGCCGACAGGGACTGGACGACACCGGAGGCCAGCTTCAAATTGCATGACACTTCTCTAGGAAGCAATGTGCTGTATGAAACTATGAAGAACAATCCTTTCGTTTTAACTTGGGACAAAACTGGTGCATCAGAATACACAGTTGTTTTTTCTTCAACAGAGGATTTTGCAAACAAAGTAACTTTAGGAACAGCTTCAACAAACACTTTTCTTACTACAGTTGGTGACTTTAATGGTAAGCTTCTTCAAGCTGGGTTCTCACCTTATGCTTCAAAGACAGTGTATGTAAGAGTAGAATCTGGATCAGAAATTTCGAATGCGATCAACTTTACAGTTACTGTTTATCCGATTGCGGGACCGATCATCACTGCGCCAACAGCAGGAAGTGCTTTGGTACTTAATTCTGCCGATCAAACTGCGGTTGCAACGACAATCACTTGGAATGACTATTCTAATTATGGCGTCGATGTTAAGTATTTGGTAGAAGTAGCGAAAGCAGGGACTACAACTTTTACCTCACTAGGAGAGGTGACCAATGTTAAATCTTTGGCGGTTACAAACAAAGACCTGAACACTGCAGTAGTAAACTCTGGTGCAGCGATGAGTCAGGCCAACGATATCGATGTTAGAGTAACTGCTTCTACGACTTCCACAGGTGGTTCTATCGTTTTGAAGTCTGCAATTGTAACTTTCAAAGTGACACCTTACCAAGTAGATTATCCTAATTTCTTCCTTGTAGGAGCTGCTTCAGCTGCTGGATGGGATGCTGCAGGATCAATCAATTTGTACAAGCACGATAATATCTCGGAGATCTACACTTATCTACAGCCAGATAACTTCAGATTTTTAGGACAAGCAGATTGGAATCCTTTGAATTACAGTATTGATTTGCCTGCGACGGATGCAGAAAAAAGATATTTCAAAACGGTATCCTCGAATGTTGAGTTTGGAGATCATGAAAACATGAAATTCACAGGAGCTGCGGGAATCTACAAAGTAGTAGTTGATGCAGATTTCGGAGTTAAATCTTTGACTGTTACAGCGACTACGGCAGAATGGGATATCCCTAACCTTTATCTTGTTGGTTCTATACAAGATTGGAAGCCAGAAGTTGCAGAACAATTCAATCCGATTGGAAATGGAAAGTTTGAAATGATCAGACAAATTCCTGATAATGCTGAATTTAAATTTATCGGGCAACAGGCTTGGGGCAATTTGGATTACGGTAATATTACATCAGCTGGTAATACCGGATTTATAGGTCCAAAAGATCACAACGGTAATATTAAATTCAACGGTGGTGATAGTTTTTACACCATTACAGTTGATTTGAAAAGAGGAACTTACAAACTCACAAAAATGAACTAATTTTTAGTTGAGTAATTATCATAAAGTGTTGCCTAGTTGCAACACTTTTTTTATATTGTAGAACATATATAAACCTTAGAAAAAATGAGATTGCTACGACAAATTTGTATGAAATGCAAACGATTCCAAGCGATTCCATTTGGCCTTAAAAAATAATTTTAATCAAATGAAAAAATTCACCATTGGAGCAGCTCTGCTCTCTATGATGTTTACAGGGATCAATGCCCAAAGTTTGAAGTCTCCGGACGGCAAATTCGAAGCAAATTTTCAACTGAAGAACGGCGTTCCATTTTATAATTTAAAATACAATGGAAATGTTGTTGTAGAAGATTCCAAATTAGGATTGAGACTTTTCAAGGACTCATCCATCAAGTTCGCTTCCGAAATTGCCAAGCCGGAAGATGCAAGTTTTGACCTTAATAATGGCTTTACAAAAACTGCCGAAAAAAGAGATTCCAAAAACGAAACCTGGCAACCAATTCTCGGCGAGAAAAAGAATTACATCAATGATTATAATGAATTGGCGGTAACTCTTAACCAAACTTCGTCTGACAGAAGCATCGTTATCAAATTTAGATTGTTCAACGACGGACTAGGTTTCAGATATGAGTTTCCTCAACAGAAAAACCTGAATTATTTCGTCATCAGAGAGGAAGATTCCGAAATCGATTTCCCAACAGATATGAAGGCTTGGTGGATTGTTGCAGATTACGATTCTCAGGAATACCAATATCAAACTACAAAAATCTCCGAGATTCCAACGCAATGGCCAAAAGCTTTTGACTCAAACGCTTCTCAGACTTTAATCAAAAATGCAGTTCAGTCACCTTTGATGTTGAAAAAAGAAGGCAAAGAACCTCTTTACGTGAATGTTGGCGAGGCGGCAGTTCTGGATTATCCGGCTTCTCATTTGGAAGTGGACGCTCAGAATTTCAAATTCAAAACACACTTGACCGCCGACAGACAAGGTGCAAAAGGTTACATCCAAACACCTTCTACAACACCTTGGAGAACCATCATCGTTTCGCCAAAAGCGGAAGTGTTAATGGATTCCAAAATGATGTTCAACCTGAACGAACCTACAAAATACAAAGACACATCTTACATCAAACCAACCAAATATATGGGCGTTTGGTGGGAAATGATTATCGGAAAATCCCAGTGGGCGTACTCTACAGCAGAAAATGTTCACATCGGAAAAACCGATTTTTCTAAATTGACACCTAACGGAAAACACGCCGCGAACAATACAAAAGTTAAAGAATACATCGACTTCGCTTCGGCAAATGGTTTCCAAGGCTTGTTGATAGAAGGCTGGAACACAGGCTGGGAAGATTGGTTTGGACATTCCAAAGAATTCGTTTTCGACTTCATCACGCCTTACCCGGATTTCGATTTGAAGATGTTGAATGACTATGCACATTCCAAAAACGTAGATTTGATTATGCACCACGAGACCTCAGGTTCCGCTTCAAACTACGAAAGATGGTCTGACAAAGCCTTCGAAACGATGAACAAATACGGTTACAAATCCGTGAAAACAGGTTACGTGGGCGACATCATCCCAAGAGGCGAGCATCATTATTCGCAGTGGACCATCAACCATTATTACAGAATTGTAGAGAAAGCAAACGACTACAAAATTATGGTCAACTCCCACGAATCCGTTCGTCCGGGTGGAGAAAGCCGCACTTACCCAAATTATATTTCTGCTGAAGCCGCGCGTGGAACAGAGTACGAAGCGTTCGGCGGAAACAAGCCAGACCATCAGACAATTCTGCCTTTTACAAGATGGATGGGTGGTTCTATGGACTACACGCCGGGGATTTTCCAAACCAAATTGGACTACTATTTCCCAGGCGACAAGCGTTTCGTTCAGACGACTTTGGCTAAGCAATTGGCACTTTATGTCGTGATGTATATGCCTCTTCAAATGGCGGCAGATTTACCAGAAAACTACGCCAAACATATGGACGCATTCCAGTTCATCAAGGACGTTGCGGCAGATTGGGACGATACCAAAATCCTTTCAGCGGAACCTGGCGACTACATCCACACGGCTCGTAAAGCAAAAGGAACCGAAAACTGGTTCGTAGGCGGTGTGACCGATGAAAATCCAAGAGATTACACCGTAGATTTCTCATTTCTTGACAAAGGCAAAAAGTACGAAGCAACGGTTTACGAAGACGGTAAAGATGCCGATTACATCAACAATCCGCAGAGTTACAAAATCTACAAAAAGACAGTGGACAGCAAGACCAAACTTCCAATCCACTTAGTAAGAAGCGGTGGTTACGCCATTTCCCTGAAACCCATAAAATAATAAAAAATTCCCCTTCCCTGAAGGCGAGATTTTCGAACTCGTTCGGAACTCGGGGGTAGTTTTTTTAGGAGCTATTTCCCGCTTTCCGCTATTACTCCTCGCGCCAAAGCTTTTCCCAAGGCTTGCTGTGGGGTAACCGCTGCAATCGGGGCTATGGGTTTCTACTTCAATCAAAACTTTGTCAGAGTTTAACGCTTTGACAAAGTTTTTCTTAAATTTTTTTTCAAAATCCTCTGATATGAATTGGATTTCCAAACTTTTCAACAAACAAAACATTTTTCTTTTCCTATTGATAGGAATGGTCCTATTGGCGAAAGTCATTCCCTTCCACGAATCCTACAACCAGTATTTCAATCTGGCCGGATTCATAGATTGGGGAATCGCAGGAATTTTTCTGCTTTACGGACTCAAACTTAATCTAAAAGAAGTTGTAAAAGACGTCTCCAACTGGAAACTACATTTGCTGATTCAATCGGGAACTTTCATTATTTTTCCGTTGTTGGCGCTAATGTTTTATCCGTTTTTAAAAGACACATCGTATTACAACATCTGGCTTTCTGTATTCTTTTTGGCAAGTTTACCTTCCACAGTTTCATCATCGGTCGTTATGGTTTCCATTGCAAAAGGAAACGTCACTTCAGCGATTTTCAATGCATCGATTTCTGGAATTATCGGAATCGCGATGACGCCACTTTTAATGAGCTTTTTCTTGACATCTAATGGAGAAGGTGGCAATCAATCTGAAATCATCCAGCAACTATTATTGAAAGTTTTGCTCCCAATTATCTTAGGAATTTTGCTTAATCCAATCTTCAAAAAATGGGTAACCAAATATGCAAATGTCATTTCAGAATTCGACAGACTGATAATTTTATTGATTGTTTACGAAAGTTTTTCAACAGCATTTATAGAAAACATCTTCGTTTCTGTGCCTTCATTTGTTTTTGTTGCTTTGGCTTTAAGCGTTGTCTTTTTGTTTTTCGCTACCTATTACATTTTGAAATTCATTGCCGAGAAACTGAACTTCAAACCAAAAGATGTCATCACGACTACATTCTGTGGTTCAAAGAAATCATTGGTTCACGGAAGTTTATTCCTCTTGGTTTTAGGAATTCCGGATGAGCAGAAAGTTTTGTTTTTACTGCCGGTAATGATTTATCACAGCTTCCAATTATTCTACGTCAGTTGGCTCGCCAACAAAATCGCAAAAACAGCAGATGTCTCTGTAATTTAAATTTGTAATAATTTAATTTTCAATAGTATCTGAATTTTGTTTAAATTTAATATAGACCTTAAAAATTATTTTATGAAAAAAATAATCACATTTTCTTCAATCATCCTTTCCTCCATTTTCTATTCTCAGGTTCAGAAAGTAGAACCCGCATTCTGGTGGAGCGGAATGAAGAATCCGGAACTTCAGCTTTTGGTGTACGGAAAAGACATCAACAACCTTCAACCAGAATTCTCCAACGGCATCAAAATCAAAGAAGTCAAAAAAGTTGAAAATCCCAACTACCTTTTCGTAACCATCGACACAAGCGGAATTCAGCCCGGAAAAACAAAACTGAATTTCAAAAACGGAAACAAAACCGTCAAAACCATCGATTACGAATTCAAACAAAGACAACAGAATTCTGCCAACAGAGATTCTTACACTTCGTCAGACGTAATGTATCTGGTAATGCCGGACCGTTTCGCCAACGGAAATCCGAAGAATGACAACACGCCAGACACAGCCGAGAAATCTGACAGAACAAAAACGGGCGGCCGTCACGGCGGCGATATTGCCGGAATTGTAAAAAACCTCGATTATCTTAGCGAACTGGGCGTTACCACACTTTGGAACACACCTTTGTTGGAAGATAACGAACCAAGTTATTCGTATCACGGCTACGCACAAAGCGATTATTACAAAATCGACCCGCGTTACGGAACCAATGATGATTACAAAAATCTGGCGGACGAACTTCACAAACGCAAAATGAAACTTGTGATGGATTATGTCACCAATCATTGGGGTTCAAAAAGTTGGATTATTCAGGATTTGCCTTCCAAAGATTGGATTCATTATTGGGAAGAAGGGAAAAACGGTTTCCAGAGAAGCAATTACAGAATGACCACACAATTCGACACCAACGCTGCAAAAGTGGACGAAGCCGCTTGTATGGACGGCTGGTTTGACACCACAATGCCGGATATGAATCAAGGTAATCCAATGGTTGTTAATTATATGGCTCAGAACGCAATTTGGTGGATAGAATTTGCTGGACTTGACGGACTTCGAGTTGACACGTATTCTTACAACGACAAAAAAGGAATCGCAGAATGGACAAAACGCATCACAGACGAATATCCGAAATTCAATATCGTTGGTGAGGTTTGGATGCAAGACCAGGCTCAAATGGCGTATTGGCAGAAGGATTCCAAAATCGCAGCGATTGAAGGTTATAATTCCCATTTGCCTTCTGTAATGGATTTTACATTGTTTGATGCTGTTGGTCAGGCTTTCAAAGAAGAACCCGGATGGGACGCAGGAATGCAAAGAGTTTATGGCAATTTTACGAATGATTTCCTTTATCCCGACATCAATAATATCTTGGTCTTCGCAGAAAATCACGATACGAACAGATTGAATCAAACTTATCCAAATGTTGCAGATTACAAACTGGCGATGAGTTTAATCCTGACCGTTCGTGGAATTCCACAACTGTATTACGGTTCCGAAATCGGAATGGCGGGCGACAAAGGAAAAGGCGGCGACGGCGAGATTCGTCAGGATTTCCCAGGCGGTTGGGCTGGCGACAAAAACAACGCTTTTACAAAATCCGGTAGAACGGCGTCTCAAAGTGAATACTTCGATTACACCAAAAAAATCCTGAACTGGAGAAAAGGAAACGAAGCGATTCACAAAGGGAAAACCTTGCATTATATTCCGAATAATAATGTCTATGTTTATTTCCGTTACACCGATAACAAAAGAGTAATGGTGGTTATCAATAATAATAAGGAAACTCAAAACCTGGAGTTGAAGCGCTTTTCCGAAGGTCTGAATAATTTGACAAAAGGAAAGGACATCCTTTCTGACAAAGATTTTGATTTGAAAACAAATTTGTCTGTCGCTGGAAAATCTTCATTAATTTTAGAACTTAAATAAAATTAAAATGAAAAAAATAGTTTCACTTTTCATCCTCACGTTTTTAATATTTTCAGGTTCACTTTCTGCCCAGAAAAAAGGTTTCTACGAAAATGTTCAGAAGAAGAATATCAACAAATTATTAGACGATTTTAACACCCTTGCCGCCAATGCAGATTTCGATAAATACTTCGATTGCTTTGCGGAAGAATCTACTTTCATCGGCACAGACGCGACTGAAGTATGGAACAAAAAGGAATTCAAAGATTGGGCAAAACCATTTTTCGATAAAAAAACAACTTGGAATTTCAAATCTTTAAAACGAAATATCTATTTCAGCAAAGACGGAAATTACGCTTGGTTTGATGAAATCCTTGATACCCAGATGAAAATCTGCCGAGGTTCCGGCGTTGTCGAAAAAATCGGTGGAAAATGGAAAGTGAAACAATATGTTCTGTCGGTAACGGTTCCAAATGAAGTCGTGGACGAAGTAGTGAAAATCAAATCACCAATTGAGGATGCGTTGATTCAGAAATTAAAATAAAAAAATACAATTAAAATAATGAATTTAAATAAAAGAGATTTACCATTCTCTCAACTATGGAATATCAGTTTTGGATTTTTTGGAGTTCAAATTGCGTATTCTTTGCAAAGTGCCAATATCAGCAGGATTTTTGCAACCTTAGGAGCAGATCCACACAATTTGAGTTACTTTTGGATTTTACCACCATTGATGGGAATGTTAGTCCAGCCAATTGTTGGTGTAATGAGCGATAGAACGTGGAATAGACTTGGAAGACGAGTTCCGTATTTGTTAATTGGCTCTATCATTTCTGTCATCGTAATGTGTCTATTGCCTAATGCAGGAAGTTTCAAACTAGCTGTTTCTGCGGCGATGGTTTTTGGACTTATATCCTTGATGCTCTTGGATACATCTATCAATATGGCAATGCAACCATTCAAAATGATGGTTGGTGATATGGTTAATGAAAAGCAAAAAGGAAAAGCCTATTCTATTCAAAGTTTTCTGTGTAATGCTGGAAGTTTGGTAGGTTATCTGTTCCCAATCATTTTTACCTATATCGGAATTTCTAATATTGCGGAAGCAGGAGTAGTGCCGGATTCTGTGATATATTCCTTTTACGTTGGAGCTGCGATTCTAATTCTTTGTGTTCTATATACAATTTTTAAAGTGAAGGAAATGCCTCCGAAAGAATATGCGGAATTCCACGGCATCGAAGAAGTATCAGAAACCAAAAAATCACCAAATGTTTTCCAATTACTAGCCAAAGCGCCATCTGCTTTTTGGTCTGTTGGTTTGGTTCAGTTTTTCAGTTGGGGGGCGTTTATGTATATGTGGACCTACACAAATGGAGGAATTGCGGAAACTATTTGGAATACGACTGATGTCAAATCTTCCGCTTATCAGGAAGCGGGTAACTGGGTAGGTGTTGTGTTTGCGGTTCAGGCAATTGGTTCTGTGATTTGGGCAATGGTAATTCCACAGTTCAAATCTTACAAAATGGCATATGTTGTGAGTTTGGTTTTAGGCGGAATTGGATTTGTTTCCACAATGTTTGTACACAATCAGTATCTTCTTTTCATTCCCTATTTATTGATTGGATGTGCGTGGGCAGCTATGTTGGCCTTGCCATTTACTCTTTTGACCAATGCTTTGAAAGGCGATAACATGGGAGCATATTTGGGTTTGTTTAATGGAACTATTTGTCTTCCTCAGATTGTTGCTGCAATATTGGGAGGTATTTTGTTTAAATATCTTGCGATGGGAAGCTCTATTGCAATGCTAGGCATTGCAGGAGCATTACTTTTCTTAGGCGCTGTTAGTGTATTTATTATTAGAGAAAATAAGATTCCTCAAGAAAATAATTAGAGTTGATATAAGTAAAAGCGAAAAATCCACCAATCGGTGGATTTTTCGTTTTTAATGATTAAAATTTCATCAAAAATTAAAATTCAAAACAAAAATTTTGGATTCAAAGTAAAATTTTAGGCATCGTATTTTTTTTAGCTTTCAAAACTTGAAAATCAATACTTTATCTCAGATTTCGGTTTTGACGAATATCGTATAAAATCAAATATTTTATATATTTTCAATACTTTTAAAAAGAAATTTTTGTGAAAAAATCAATGTTTATTGGAATTAGTTTATACATTTGTACCGTTGAAAACAAACAGATGAATAGCACAATCATTATTCTTGTCATTCTTGTCATTATCGGATTCCGGTGGTGAGTGATGGCTTGTACTAATTATTGAATTGAAATAATACAGACCATTCTCACTGCGAGGATGGTTTTTTATTTTCCTAAATCTAACAAACAAATATAAAATCGATACAAAATGTATTACAATGACGACAGTGTTCTCTTTTTTGATGGGGAATATGTAAAAGCAAAAGAAGCCAAGACCGATTTGTACGGTCAATCGCTACACTACGGATATGCTGTTTTCGAAGGGATTAAATCTTATAAAACCGCAAATGGAACCAAAATCTTCAAAGCGGAAGAACATTACGACAGACTAAGAAGGTCTGCCCAAACGATGATGATGCCTTTCGATTATTCTACCGAAGAAATGGTGGAAGCAACTTACAAATTATTGGAAATTAATAATTTATCAAACGCATACATTCGTCCACTCGTCATTTGTTCTCCCAATATGGCTCTGTCAAAGGGACAAAAAAGTTTTCTCGTCATTGAAGTTTGGAATTGGGACAATGGTTATATGGCCAATCAAATGAGAATTATGACTTCATCATTCGAACGTCCAAATCCGAAAGCTTTCAAAGTGGAAGCAAAAGTGAGCGGTCATTATGTAAACTCGATTTTGGCTTGTCAGGAAGCAAAGGACAAAGGTTTCGATGAAGCTCTGGTTTTGGATGCCGATGGAAATGTGGCAGAAAGTTCCGGCGCTAATATCTTCTTCGAAAGAGACGGCAAACTTTTCACACCTGCGAAAGGAAGCATTCTTCCCGGAATCACACGAGCAACAGTTTTTGAAATCTGTGACCAACTGGGAATTCCTTACGAGGAAAAATTCTTCAAACCAGAAGAAATGAAAGGTGCAGACGCCGGTTTTTTCTGTGGAACAGCAGCCGAAATTGTAGCATTGGGTTCTCTTGATGATGTTCCTTTCAAACTGAATTGGGAAGAGAGTTTAGCATCGAAAGTTCAGACAGCTTATCGTCATTTGGTGTTAGAAGAAGATTATTCATACCTGAAATCAAACCTGCAATATGTGTAACGTAGAACTTAATAAATATTCCAAAACACTTACCAAAGACCCGACGCAACCTGCAACTCAGGCAATGTTTTACGGAATCGGTTTTGAAGAAGAGGATTTCGACAAGGCACAAATTGGAATCGCAAGTATGGGCTACGACGGCAACACTTGCAATATGCACCTGAATGGTTTGGCGGAAATCGTAAAAAAAGGAGTCAAAGAGCAAAACTTAGTTGGCTTAATGTTCCACACCATCGGAATTAGCGACGGAATGACCAATGGAACCGACGGAATGCGTTATTCGCTCGTAAGTCGCGACATCATTGCAGACTCTATCGAGGCAGTTTGTGCCGGTCAATATTATGACGGATTGATTACCGTTCCGGGTTGCGACAAAAATATGCCGGGTTCTTTGATGGCAATGGCGAGATTAGACAGACCTTCGATAATGGTTTATGGCGGAAGTATTGCGCCTGGACATTACAAAGGTCAGGATTTGAACATCGTTTCCGCTTTCGAAGCTTTGGGAAACAAAATCGCAGGTAAAATTTCTGACGAAGATTTCAAAGGTGTGATAAAAAACTCCTGTCCAAGCGCCGGTGCGTGCGGCGGAATGTACACAGCCAACACAATGGCTTCAGCAATCGAAGCACTCGGAATGAGTTTACCCTATTCGTCATCTTATCCAGCTTTAAGCAAAGAGAAAAAAGAAGAATGCCAGTTCGCTGGACATTACGTAAAAATCCTTTTGGAAAAAGACATCAAACCATCCGATATAATGACGCCAAAAGCGTTCGAAAATGCGTTGAGGTTGATTATGATTCTTGGTGGAAGTACCAATGCAGTTCTCCATTTTATCGCCATCGCAAAGTCCATCGGCTATGATTTGACTTTAGACGATTTTCAAAAAATAAGTGATGAAACACCATTTTTGGCTGACCTCAAACCAAGCGGAAAATACCTGATGGAAGACCTTCATAATGTTGGTGGCGTTCCGGCAGTGATGAAATATCTGTTGGATTTAGGCTTGCTTCACGGAGATTGTTTGACAGTAACAGGAAAAACAATTGCTGAAAATCTGGAACACGTCACTTCGATTATCGATAGACAACAAAATATCATTCACGATATCAAAGACCCAATCAAAGCGACAGGCCATATCAGAATTTTGTACGGAAATATTGCTGAGAAAGGCTCTGTTGCAAAAATTACAGGTAAAGAAGGTGATTATTTCAAAGGAACAGCCATCGTTTTCGACGGCGAAAAAGAATTCATCAAAGGCATCGAAGATAAAAAAATCAAAGAAGGAAACGTCGTCGTTATAAAAAACGAAGGTCCTAAAGGCGCACCAGGAATGCCGGAAATGCTCAAACCAACGTCTGCCTTGATGGGTTCTGGTTTAGGCAAAAATGTAGCCTTGATTACAGATGGCAGATTTTCCGGAGGAACGCACGGTTTTGTTGTTGGTCACATTACGCCGGAAGCTTTTTCTGGAGGATTGATTGGCTTGATAAAAGATGGCGATGTGATAGAATTGGATGCGGAAAAAAATACCATCAACGCACTTCTCTCAGACGAAGAAATTAATAAAAGAAAAGCCGAATTCCAACAACCAGACTATAAAGTAAAACGTGGCGTGTTGTACAAATATGCCAAATCTGTAGCAGACGCATCACAAGGTTGCGTCACCGATTTGTAAAATTATAATAGATGAAATATTATTTTGGGCAGCTATTTCCGCCCTCCGTTCCCAATCTTTTTGCCTTGGCTTTTTCCATCGCAAAAAAAGGATTTCCACTCAGGTCGGGCTGCAATCGTATGGCGTTCTAAAAATAATTAATCTCAAAGAATTCAAAGGATTCAAGATAAGTAATTGTAGAGAAAATCTACGGTAAAAATAAAAAGACTTTAAAATGAATGATACCATTTCAAAAATAAAAAACACAGAATCAGAGTCTCAGAAAGCGATAGAAATCAGTGGCTCAAAAGCTGTTTTAGAAGCGTTGTTGCAGGAAAATGTACATACTGTTTTCGGTTATCCTGGTGGTGCAATTATGCCAATCTATGATGCTCTGTACGACTATTCCGACAAACTGAAACACATTTTGGTTCGCCACGAGCAAGGCGCAATCCACGCAGCTCAGGGATTTGCGAGAACTTCTGGGAAAACGGGCGTTGTGTTTGCAACGAGTGGTCCGGGCGCCACGAATTTGGTGACAGGCTTGGCCGATGCAATGATAGACAGCAATCCGATTGTGTGCATCACAGGTCAGGTTTTCGCATCACTTTTGGGAACGGATGCTTTCCAGGAAACAGATGTTATCAACATCACAACGCCAGTCACAAAATGGAATTACCAAGTCACGGATGCTACAGAAATTCCTGAAGCGATTGCCAAAGCATTTCACATCGCAAGCACAGGTCGTCCAGGTCCGGTTTTGATTGACATTACCAAAAATGCTCAAATCCAATTATTCGAATATCTGGGATATAAGAAATGCAATCATATTAGAAGTTATCGCCCCGAACCGGAAATTAGAAACGAATATATCGAGCAAGCTGCAGAACTCATTAACCAAGCCAAAAAACCATTTGTCATTTTCGGACAAGGCGTGATTTTAGGAAAAGCAGAAGAGGAATTCAAAGCATTTATTGAAAAAACAAATCTTCCAGCCGCAGCGACTGTAATGGGATTAAGTGCTTTGGAAACAACTCATCCTTTACACGTCGGAATGTTGGGAATGCACGGCAATTACGCACCAAACGTAATGACCAACGAATGCGATGTTCTGATTGCGGTCGGAATGCGTTTCGATGATAGAGTGACGGGACGTTTGGACAAATATGCGAAACAAGCCAAAATCATTCATCTTGATATTGACCCAGCCGAAATCGATAAAAATGTGAAAACCACAGTTCCGGTTTGGGGAAATTGCAAAAAGACTTTACCGATGTTGACGGCGCTTCTCACAGAAAATGACCATTCAGCTTGGCTAAACGAATTCCGTGAATTGGAAAAAGACGAAATCAAAGAAGTTATCCAGGAAGAACTCAATCCAACATCTGAAGTTTTGACGATGGGAGAGGTCATCAAAGTTCTGAATGATTTAACGAACGGCGACGCAATCATCGCAACAGACGTTGGCCAGCATCAGATGGTCACTTGCCGATATGCAAAATTCAATCAATCAAAATCTAGCGTAACATCAGGTGGTTTGGGAACGATGGGATTTGGTTTGCCAGCTGCAATTGGCGCTTGGTATGGCGCACCGGAAAAAACAGTTGTTGCCATTATCGGAGATGGCGGATTCCAAATGACCTTGCAGGAGTTGGGAACGATTATGCAGTTCGGAGCGAAGGTCAAAATTATGATTCTCAACAACGAGTTTCTGGGAATGGTAAGGCAGTGGCAACAATTGTTCAATGAAAGACGCTATTCTTTCGTGAATATCACAAGTCCAGATTTCGTCGCAGTGGCAAAAGCTTATTACATCGATGGACAAAGGATTTCTGAAAGAGAAAATCTAAAACCTGCTTTGGAAACAATGCTCAACCACGACGGCGCTTATCTTCTGGAAGTAATGGTTGGAAAAGAAAATAATGTATTCCCAATGGTAACGCAAGGTTCATCGGTTTCCGAAATCAGACTTAAATAAAAAAGAAATGGAAAAACAAGAATTTACCATCACCTTATACACCGAAAATTCTGTAGGATTAATCGGCAGAATATCAGGAATTTTCTCACGCAGAAAAATCAATATCGAGAGTTTGAACACGTCGCCTTCCGAGGTGGATGGCATTCACAGGTTTACGATTGTCATTAATGAAAATGATGAGGTCGTAAGAAAACTTTGTCGACAACTCGAGAAGCAGATTGACATTATGAAAGCTTATTTCAACACAGACGACGAGATTGTCTGGCAGGAACAGGCGCTTTACAAAGTTCCGGCAAGTGTGGTGACAGAAAAGGTTTACGTCGAAAGATTGCTTCGTCAATACGGCGCATCTACAGTTGTGATTCGTCAGGATTACATCGTCTTCGAAACTGCAGGACATCGTGAAGAAATCGACCGATTAACTGAAGAACTCAACAAGTATGGACTCATCGAATTTGTACGAGGCGCAAGAATCGCCATCATCAAAAACAGCAAAGGAATCCACGATAAAGTCCTCGAATTTGAAAAAAGAGAACCTTCCGCCGAAATCGTAGAAAATGAATTCCTGGACAAACGAGACGACGTCTTCACAATGTAGTTTCAAAGAAAAATTTAAAATTAAAAAAATATTAATCCTAAAAAGTAGTACAGTAATTCTCACTACATAGTACATCGTACTTTTTACATTTTACAAAAAAAATATGGCAAATTATTTCAATACCTTATCACTCAGAGACCAATTGCATCAGTTAGGACAGGCAGATTTTATGGACAGTTCAGAGTTTTCTGATGGCGTTTCTGCTTTGAAAGGAAAGAAAATCGTAGTTGTAGGATGTGGCGCTCAAGGCCTCAATCAAGGTCTGAATCTTCGTGACAGCGGACTGGATGTTTCTTACACATTGCGTCAGGAAGCCATCGACCAGAAGAGAGATTCGTGGAAAAATGCAACCGACAATAACTTCAAAGTCGGCACTTACGAAGAACTGATTCCGACAGCAGATTTGGTCATCAATCTGACGCCCGACAAACAACATACTTCCGTGATTAATGCCGTTCAGCCTTTGATGAAGCAAGGTGCGACTTTATCGTATTCCCACGGATTCAACATCGTGGAAGAAGGAATGCAAATCCGTAAAGATATTACGGTAATTATGGTCGCTCCAAAATGCCCAGGTTCCGAAGTTCGTGCCGAATATCTGCGTGGTTTCGGCGTTCCAACCTTGATTGCCGTTCATCCCGAAAATGACCCGCAAGACAAAGGCTGGGCAGAGGCAAAAGCTTATTGCGTAGGAACTGGCGGTCACAAAGCCGGCGTTTTGAAATCATCTTTTGTAGCTGAGGTGAAGTCCGATTTGATGGGCGAACAAACCATTTTGTGCGGACTTTTACAAACGGGCTCTATCCTTTCGTTCGACAAAATGGTGGAGAAAGGAATCGACGCAGGTTACGCATCCAAATTGGTTCAATACGGCGTCGAGGTTATCACAGAAGCCCTGAAACACGGCGGTGTCAGCGGAATGTTGGACCGACTTTCCAATCCTGCCAAACTGAAAGCCTTCGAATTGTCCGAGGAATTGAAAGACATTATGCGTCCGCTTTTCCAAAAACATCAGGACGATATCATCTCCGGCGAGTTCTCCAAAACAATGATGGAAGACTGGGCAAACGGCGACAAAAACCTCCTGAAATGGCGTGCAGAAACAGGAGAAACTGCTTTCGAAAAAACACCTGCCGGCGATGTGAAAATCGATGAACAGGACTATTTTGACAACTATCTTTTGATGTCAGCTTTCATCAGAGCCGGCGTGGAACTGGCGTTCGAAACGATGGTTGAAGCCGGCATCAAACCGGAATCCGCTTATTACGAATCGCTTCACGAAACGCCTTTGATTGCCAACACTATTGCCAGAAAAAAACTCTTCGAGATGAATCGCGTGATTTCCGACACCGCAGAGTACGGCTGTTACCTTTTCGACCAGGCTTGCAAACCTTTGCTGGCGGATTTTATGAAATCAGTGGACACAGATTTGGTCGGAAATGACTTTAACGAAGGGAAAAATACATCGGTTGACAACGCGCAATTGGTTCACGTCAACGATATTTTGAGAAATCATCCCGTTGAGGTTGTCGGCAAAAAATTACGTCAGGCAATGACGGCGATGAAGTCTATCAAAACAGTTTAAATTAGGAGCTAATCCCGCTTTCCACTATATCTTTTTCTTTTCCGTTGCCTGAGCGTAGCCGAAGTTAACGGAAAAGAAAAAGGATGCCGTTGCAATCGGGGCTATGGGATTTGTCATAAAAATAAAGTTTGTTCTAAATTCAAACTGACTATTAAAATCTTTGATGAGTTTTACGCCTTTGTGAACCTTAAAATATTTTCAATAAAAATAAAAAAAAATCTTTGCGCCCTTTGTGTTCAAAATTAATCCAAAAATAATGTCAACCCCAATCATCCAAATTTCAAATCTAAACTTTCAGTACGGCAACCAAGTCGTACTGAAAGATTTTGACTGGGAAATATCTTCCGGCGAATGTTGGATGCTTGGCGGTCTGAGTGGAAGCGGAAAAACAACTTTAGCCAAAATCATTTCCGGCGAAATCAAAAATTTCGAAGGAAAAGTTAAGGTCAGTTTTGATGAAACTTCAAAGTTGGCAAGGAAAATTCTGTACGTTTCCAACTGGTTTCAGTTCAGCAATCTGGAAGGTGACCGCAATTTTTACTATCAACAACGTTATAATCAATCTGCTAAAAATGATACATTAACTGTTTTTGCGGAACTCAATCATTTCGCAAAAGAAGAAAATCTGGATTTTAAAATTTTAGAATCACACTTAGAATCTTTTGGATTTGAAAATTTCAAAAATCAACAACTGATAGAACTTTCCAGCGGTGAGCATAAAAAATTACAATTGTTAAAGGCGCTTTGGTTAAAACCTCAGGTTCTGATTATCGACCAACCTTACACAGGTTTGGATGTGAAATCAAGACAGTTCTTGAATCAGGCGTTTGATGATTTAATTCAAGAAAATGTCACACTGATTTTTATTAATAATGATGACGAATATCCCGAAAATGTTCAATATTTTGTTGAGATAGAAAATGGAAAATTAGTTCACAGAAATTCGCCAAAAGACTTTTCTAAAGGCAAGGAAAGAACATCAAAATCACTTCCTTTTTTTCTTCAAAACAATAATGAAAGTCAGAGAGAAAACTTAATCAAATTAGAAAATGTCAATATTTCCTACGGCGAAAAACAAGTCCTGAAAAACATCGATTGGGAAGTGAATTCCGGCGAACAGTGGCTGTTGCAAGGTCAGAATGGTTCAGGAAAATCTACATTATTAAGTTTACTGAATGGCGACCATCCGCAGGCTTATGCTAATGAAATTCATCTTTTCGGACAGAAGCGGGGAAGTGGAGAAAGTATTTGGGATATTAAACAAAAAATCGGAATGATTTCGCCCGAGTTGCACTGGTATTTCGATATGAATGCGAACGTCGGACAAACCATTGCTTCTGGTTTTTTCGATTCGATGAGTTTGTATCAGAAATTGAGTTTTGACCAACAGCAACAATTGGAACAGATTCTCTATTTCTTCGATTTGAAGACCGATAAAAATAAGAAGTTAAATACGTTACCACTCGGAAAACAACGCTTGGCTTTACTCGCAAGAACATTGATTAAAAAGCCAAAACTTCTGATTCTGGATGAGCCTTGTCAGGGAATGGATAATGAACAGACGAAATATTTCAATCAGGTGATTGATGATTTGGCAAGTCAGGGACAATCGTTGATTTACGTCGGACATTTTGAATCACAATTGCCAAAAAAACTCAGCCACAAACTCGTTCTGGAAAACGGAACCACAAAAATTAAAACCAAAATCAAAGAATCTATAAATATAAATGAAGATGAACGAAACGCTCATATTTCCAACGCTGGAAGCGGTAAAAGAAGCCCGGAAAAGTATTGAAAATGTTGTGAACTACACGCCTTTGCAATATAATGCGAGATTGTCAGAAAAATTTGGAGCAAATATTTTCCTTAAAAGAGAAGATTTGCAACCTGTGAGGTCGTACAAATTGCGAGGTGCTTATAACAAAATCAAAACGCTGTTCAACGAAGGCAAAGTTTCTCAAGGCATTGTCTGCGCCAGTGCGGGAAATCACGCGCAAGGTGTGGCTTTTTCCTGCAAGCAACTTCAAATCAAAGGAACGATTTTTATGCCGGTCACCACACCGAAACAGAAGCTTGAACAGGTCGAAATGTTTGGCGGCAATTACGCTGAAATCAGATTGGTTGGCGATACTTTTGATGCTTCAAAAACTGCAGCTTTTGAATTTGCAGAAACTTCGGGAGCCGCTTTCATTCATCCATTTGATGACGTTCAGATTATTGAAGGTCAGGCGACTTTGGCTTTGGAAATTTTGGAACAGCAAAAAGAGAATATCGATTTCATCTTCATTCCAATTGGAGGCGGCGGTTTGGCTTCAGGAATATCAACGGTCTTCAAGGAACTTTCAAAAGAAACTCAGTTGATTGGAGTAGAACCAAAAGGTGCACCTTCAATGAGATTATCCATCGAAAACAACATCAATACAGAATTATCGGAAGTTGATAGTTTTGTCGATGGTGCGGCTGTGAAAAGGGTTGGTGATTTGACTTTTGAGATTTGTAAAACTGCACTGGAAGATTGTATTTCTGTGGATGAAGGCAAGATTTGTGAAACGATTTTGCAACTATATAATAAAGATGCGATTGTTCTGGAACCGGCCGGAGCCCTTTCTATCTCGGCTTTGGAACAATATAGAAATCAAATCAAAGGGAAAAATGTGGTTTGCATCGTAAGCGGAAGCAACAACGACATTACGAGAATGGAGGAAATCAAAGAGCGCGCTTTGCTGTACAATGGTTTAAAGCATTATTTTATGGTCAAATTCCCACAACGTCCTGGTTCTTTGAAAGATTTTGTCCTCAATGTCCTCGGCTCAAATGACGACATCACGCACTTCGAATATACCAAGAAAAACTCACGGGAAACCGCATTGGCTATCGTCGGAATCGAGCTTTCCAATCCTTTAGATTTTGACGGCTTAAAACAAAGGATGCAAGAACTCGGTTATTTTGAATCGTACCTTAATGATAATCCTGACGTCCTTAATATGTTGATTTAATTTTAAAAAAAAGAAAACTCCGGCAATGGTCGGAGTTTTCCGTTCTTATCGTACATCAATGCGCAAGGATTTTGAAAGCTGGAAATTTGTGTCAATAAAAAAGTCTAACAAATTAAATCATTAAAAAAATGAAAACAGTTTATCATAAATCAGACAGCAGAGGACACGCAGACCACGGTTGGTTGAAAAGCAAACACACCTTCAGTTTTGCAGGTTATCAAAATCCGGAAAGAATGAACTTCGGCGTCCTTCGCGTTTTGAATGACGATTTTGTTCAAGGCGGAATGGGATTCGGAAGACATCCGCACCGCGATATGGAGATCATCTCCATTCCTCTGGAAGGCGAGTTGCGTCACGGTGACAATATGGGCAATTCTGGGATCATCAAAAATGGCGACATCCAGGTAATGTCTGCAGGAACGGGAATTATGCACAGCGAAGAAAATGCAACGGAACAACCTGTGAAGTTTCTTCAGATCTGGATCATCCCAAACAAAACCGACGTCACACCGAGATATGACCAAGTGAGCATCGAAGAAAATTCTGTTAAGAATGACTTTCAGCAGATATTATCACCCAATGCAGATGACGCAGGCGTTTGGATCCATCAAGATGCTTGGTTCAATTTGGCAAAGTTTGACAATGGTTTTTCCAAAGAATATAAGATCAACAGATCTGGAAACGGCGTTTACGCTTTTGTCATCAAAGGTTCAGCAAAAATTGGAGGTCAGGTTTTGAATGAGAGAGACGGATTCGGAATTTGGGACACAGAAAGTTTTGTCTTGGAAGCCATCAAGGATTCAGAAGTTTTATTGATGGAAGTTCCGATGCAATTGCCAGAGTAATCCAAACTTTATATTTTTTTAAGAAAAATACCTCGAACTCGGTATAAGATTTGTCCTCAAAAAATCTTAAATTTGACACTTTAAAAAGTTAAACTGAAACAAATGAGATTACTTATTGTTGGCAATGGTGGCCGTGCTTCGGCTTTAGCATTGAAGCTGAGTGAAGATAGCAAGATTACAAAAATGTTCTTTGCGCCCGGAAACGCCACTACCGAAAAATTAGGAGAAAATATCAACGAAACCGATATATTGGCATTGAGAGATTTTGCCATCAAAAACAAAGTCGATTTAACGATTGTTGGCCCAGAGGCACCTTTGGTAGAAGGGATTGTTGACGAATTCAAAAAAGTTGATCTCAAAGTTTTTGGTCCAACTAAGAAAGCTGCGTCATTGGAAGGAAGCAAGTCTTTCTCCAAGAAGTTTATGCAGACCTACGGCATCAAAACAGCGAAAGCCGTTATTTTTGACTCTTATGTAGAAGCCAAAGAATATTTGCAGACACAGGAATTTCCTATCGTGATCAAAGCAAGTGGACTTGCTGGTGGAAAAGGCGTTGTGATTGCTGAGGATTTGGAAGAAGCAGAAGGTACGATCCACGATTTTATGATCAAAAGGATCTTCGGAGATGCAGGGATCCAAGTGGTGATTGAGGAATTTCTTCAAGGTTTTGAAGCTTCAATCATCGGAGTTTCAAACGGTGAGGAGATATTCCCTTTCGTTTCAGCAAAAGATTATAAGAAAGCTGGAAACGGCGACAAAGGGCCAAACACTGGCGGAATGGGTTCTGTGGCACCAAGCCCGGAATTTACAGACGCTCACAATCAGGATTTCATCCAGAATATTATGAATCCAACCGTGGAAGGTCTTAAAAAAGAAGGCCTTAACTTCAAAGGATTTATCTTTTTCGGATTGATGATCACCAAAAACGGAACTTACCTTTTGGAGTACAATATGAGATTGGGCGATCCGGAAACGCAGGTGCTTTTGCCACTTTTGGAAAACAATTTGGTAGATGTCATCGAGGATTGTCTTAATGGAAAAGAATTGGATCTGAAGTTCAAAGACAAAAAAGCAGTGTGCTTGGTCGTTTGCTCTGGCGGTTATCCAAAAAACCACGAGACAGGCTACGAGATCACAGGTGTAGAAAAAGTAAAGAACAGCAAAGTTCTCTATGCTGGCGCAGATTACAGAGGAAGCAGAGTGGTTTCCACAGGCGGACGAGTGTTGAACATCGTTGCTTTGGGCGACACCTATGACGAGGCACGCAAAAAAGTGTACGAAGACGCCGTTCCGGTTCAGTTCGACTACGCCTTTTACCGAGACGATATTGCGAAATTTTAAAATATAAAGAGATGTTGGGCAACTAACGTCTCTTTTTTTTAGGAGCTTGATCCCGCTTTCCACTATATCTTTTTTGCATTTGGTGACTGAGCGAAGTCGAAGCCTGAAGATGCAAAAAAGGATGCCGTTGCAATCGGGGCTATAGGTTTCTACAAAAATTGAAGTTTTGTTAATCAATAGAACATTTACAGATATTAAAATTATAGAATTATAATCAAAACATAATGTTGTCACACTGTAGCAATCTAACCAAAATTTGTTGAGACTTCTACAGAATGACAGGGTGAGTTAAAAGCTTTGATGAGTTTGTAGTTTATACTGAGCTTGTCGAAGTGTCCTTGCGAACCTTAAAAAGTTTTCAATAAGTTCAAAAAAATCTTGCGGACTTTGCGTTTAAAAAAACAAGAATTAACTTCACTATCAACTATCAACTATCAACTATCAACTATCAACCATCAACCATCAACCATAAAAAGATGCCCTGGAATCCGGAAACATACGACCAATTCAAAACAGAACGCTCAGCGCCCTTTTTTGACCTTTTGAATCTCGTAGATTCAAAACCGAATTTGTCTGTCATCGATCTAGGTTGCGGAACAGGCGAACTGACTTCGGGGATTTTTGGTTATCTGGAGAATCCAAACATTACTGGAATCGATTCTTCAGCCGAGATGTTGGCAAAGGCAGAAAAACATTCCACAGAAAATCTACATTTCTTTCAAAGAAGCGTCGAAGAACAGTTGGAGTTGGATGAGAAATTTGATCTCATCATCGCCAACGCCAGTTTGCAATGGTGCACAGAACATCAGCAACTTTTTCCAAACCTCATTTCAAAACTAAATCAAGACGGACAATTGGCAGTTCAGGTACCTTCCAATCATAATTTTATCGTACATCAATTGCTATCGAAAGTAGCAGAAATGGAACCGTATAAAAAAGAATTCAAAGCTTGGGTCAGAGAATATCCAGTTTTGAATATTGATGAGTACGCCAAGATTTTATATGACAACCACGGAAATGACATCAATGTGTTTGAGAAAGTCTATCCACACGTGATGGAAAATTCAGATGCCGTTTTCGAATGGGCTTCCGGAACAGCCATCATTCCTTTTTTAGAAAAATTACCAGAAGAATTGAGAGAAAACTACAAAGCGGATTACAAGGCAGAACTTAAAAAAGTGTTTCCAGGTTCGCCGGTTTTCTATCCATTCAAAAGAACAGTTATTTACGCAAAATTTTAAAAATATTACAACAACTATATGCACAACGGAATTATCATTTTAGACTTCGGTTCCCAATACAATCAACTCATCGGAAGAAGGATCCGTGAGATGGAAGTCTATTCAGAAATATTACCTTTCAACACGCCATTGTCAGAGATCTTGGAGAAAAAACCAAGAGGAATCATCCTTTCTGGCGGACCAAGTTCTGTGAATGCAGAGAACGCCCATTTGGTAGAAAAAGAGATTTACGAACAAGGAATTCCCGTTCTTGGAATCTGCTACGGAATGCAATTGACCGCACATCTTTTGGGTGGAAAAGTAGCTAAAGGCGAGAAAGGCGAGTATGGAAAAGCACATTTGGAAATCGTAAAAGAAAATGATCTACTGAAAGGTGTTTACCAAAATTCCATCGTTTGGATGAGCCACTTCGATGAGGTTTCCCAATTGCCAGCAGGTTTTGAACTCAATGCAAAATCTGGCGTTATTGCTTCGATTTCTAATCCTGAAAAGAAAATATATGGTGTTCAATTTCACCCTGAAGTTTCTCATTCTGAGGAAGGTGGAAAGATGATCGAGAATTTCGTTTTCGAAATTTGTAAAGCGGATAAGAACTGGAAACTGACCAATTACATTGAAAAAACGGTTGCAGAAATCAAGGAAAAAGTTGGCGACAACAAAGTGATTTTAGGACTTTCCGGAGGTGTGGATTCTTCTGTTGCTGCCGTTCTAATTCATAAAGCCATCGGTGACCAACTGAATTGCATTTTCGTCGACACTGGACTTTTGAGAAAAGACGAAGACAAAAAAGTAATGGAAAATTACGGTAAGCATTTCCATATGAATATCAAATTGGTAGAAGCTTCCGAAAGATTCTTATCCAAATTGGCTGGCGTTGGAGATCCGGAACAAAAAAGAAAGATCATCGGCAACGAGTTCGTTCACGTTTTCGACGAAGAATCCAAAAAAATTGAAGGTGCAAAATTCTTAGCACAAGGCACAATCTATCCAGATGTCATAGAATCTCAGTCTGTCAAAGGACCTTCAGCGGTGATCAAATCGCATCACAACGTTGGCGGATTGCCAGAAGAAATGGAATTTGAATTGTTGGAACCTTTGAGAGAATTGTTCAAAGACGAAGTGAGAAAAGTAGGAGAGGAATTAGGCATTCCACACGAATTGGTTTACAGACATCCATTTCCAGGTCCAGGTTTGGGAATCCGAGTTTTGGGTGAAGTGGATGCAGAAAAAGTAAGAATTTTACAAGAAGCAGACGATATTTTCATCGAGGAATTGTACAAAAATGACCTTTACGAAAAAGTGTCTCAAGCGTTCGTTGTTTTGCTTCCGGTAAAATCTGTAGGCGTAATGGGCGACGAGAGAACTTACGAATACACAGCAGTCGTTCGTTCTGCAAACACCATCGACTTTATGACTGCAACTTGGAGCAGATTGCCTTATGAGTTTTTGGACACAGTTTCCAGCAGGATCATCAACGAAGTTCGTGGAATCAACCGAGTAGCTTACGACATCAGTTCAAAACCACCTGCGACGATCGAGTGGGAGTAAATTCTATTAATAAATATCAAAACCAGTAATTATTTACTGGTTTTTTGTTTGTGGTAATATTATATTTGACCTTTAAAATTATTATTGATGAATGAAAGTAATCAGGAATCCCAAATCCATCCAAATTATAAAAAAGCAGCAGATTTAATTTATCTCTCGGGAGCACTTGGAATTGGAAATGTAATTTGGATGTATGATACTTTAGACAATGGACTGAAGATATTTACAGCTTTAATTTCTGTCGGTTTCGTTTTTGGAATTGGTTATCTTGTTAGCAAAGGAACGGAATGGATTAAGTTTTTACTTGCGGTAATTTTATTTTTGGGAATCGTGGGAATTCCGTTTGTTATTCAAAATTTGGAAAACAATACTGTGGTCGGAATCATTAATATTTTACAGACAGTTTTGCAGATTTGGGCATTGATTTTATTATTCAAAATTCCAAAAAAGAGAAATCTATAGATTAATTCCCCACAAACAAATCTTCATATTTCTCAACAAATCTTTTCTTCAATCTCTGCTTGGATTTTTTCACCGCTTCGATTGTAATTCCGAGTAATGATGAGATCTCTTGGTTGGACAATCCCAATTTCATCAATGTGATGATCCGCAGATTCGATTCTGTGAGATTCGGAAAGTCATTCACCAAAGTTTCAAAATAGACTGGATATTCCTGCTGGAAAACCTCCTTGAATTTTCGCCAGTTGTCGTCCGTCATCAGATGGGAATCCAATAGTTTTTGCAACTGCTGTTTTTCCTTTTCGATAGAAAGATAGGAGGCGGATCTTTGGGTTTTGGAGAGTTCATTGTTGAGCTTTTCGATCTGCTCATTTTTTTCGTAGAGATAAGTGCTGTAGGATGATAGCGTGTTGCTGGTCTCGGATAGTTTTTGTTCAGATTGCACCTTTTCCAATTGCAGTCGAAGAACCGTTTTGTCATATTTGTCCTGACTTGTTTTGAGTTGCTTTTTGTGGAAAATGATGAGTAAGATTATAAGGCAAAACAAGAGAATGGAGATCACGATCACCGCTTTGCTTTTGAATTGTTCTTTTTCAAATTGAGCGTTTGCAAGACTCAGTTTGCTCGCGTAACGTTCCTTTTGGGCGCGGATGTTACTACGTTCCAGATTTTTTTTGCTGTCACTATTGATGAGTTGTTCGTCTAGGAACTTGAGTTTTCTTAAGGCTAATAACTCTTTTTGAGGATTGTTTTCGCGTTGCGCAATTTTCAGTTTCAGTTCTTCGATTTCAAAAACATCTTTTTTTAGATTGGGTTTTGATTCAGCAAATTTCTGAGCTTCAGTCAACAATACTTTTGCTTCATTGATCTGATCTTTGTCAATAAGGATTTTACTTAATAATATTCTGGCGTAATTGGTATTGTAATGACTTTGAAATTTTTCTGAGATCGCAAGGTCTTGTTTTAAAAACTCAATGGCTCTCTCAAGATTTCCTGTTTTATATTCCAACAAGCCCATATTTCCTAAAACCTTTGCATAGCGGATCTGGTCATTGATCGATCTAGAGATTTTGTCTGCTTGGGATAAATATTTCCTTGCATCTTCAAATTGATCGAGTTCTAAATAATAAAACCCAATATTGTCTATGATTGCGGCCAGTTCTTTGGAATTAGGATCTGCAAATTGCTGTGCCATTTTGAGATAGTCGATGGCTTCGGTAGTGTCGCCAATTGTTCCCATAAAGAAACCTATTTTTTTGAAACAGTCACTTGGTAGCACGATAGAATGATGGTCTGTGTCCCTGATCCTGTTGTCCGCATCCAGATAGACCTGTAGCGCTTCTGATGTTTTTTTATAATCATACAGGTAGAAAGCATAATTGACCAATACCCAGATTTCCAATCCTGGCTTAACATTAGACTTTGCGATTTCTAGCGATTTTGAAAAGTAACGGTTACTGCTGGTATTCAGAGCTTCATTGGCAGAGGCAAAACCACTGGCGAGGAGATTGTAGTAAATCACGTGCAAATCCTTGTCAGATGATTTGAGGAGTGGCGATAGGAAAGCTTTTAGAGCAAGCGTGTCCTTTCCAAAATTTTTGTTTTGAAGAATGACAGATTCTAGTTTTCTCTTTGAATCTAGGTTATTTTTGATGACAATTTGCTGCGAAAATAGATTTTCGAAGATTAGAAATAGCAATAAGAAAAAATAGATGTGTTTCAAATAATGATTTATGCTAATGCAATCTACAAAATTTCAAGCATTTTTTATTTAGAATTAAAATGATAAGTTGTCTTTTTTTATAAGAGTATGTTTAGTAATGTTTTGGTAATCAGTGGAGTTTATTTGTATTGCTAATTTGTCCATCCAATGTCCACTCTTATTATTTGTGTATATTCTGATGAATCTATAGTTTTGAAAAGACAATAACCATCAGAGCTTCATCTTTGTCCCAAAACACAGAACTGAATTTCCCGAAGCCAAAAAAAGACCTATTCATGTTTTGAATAGGTCTTTGTTCTTCATTGTGAAAGATGTGCTTATCTCTTTCTCACATTCTCCAGAATATCTGGGAAGTAAGTGTCAGACAAATGCTCAAACTCATCACCTCGCATGAACATTGAGGCATCAACTTGGTCATAAGTTTCTCTTCCTGCGGCTGCTATCAACTCATTGCAAGTGTGCAAGGTATTTTTATGGAATTGATAAACACGTTCCGTTTTATCATTGGTATCAAGGCCTTTGATCAGCATTTTGTCCTGCGTTGCCACGCCCGTCGGACAAGTGTTGGTATTGCATCGCAAAGCTTGGATGCAGCCAAGTGAGAACATAAAACCTCTGGCATTATTACAAAGGTCAGCACCCATTGCCACAGCTCTCAGAATGTCAAGTGACGTCAAAACTTTTCCGCTGGCGATGATCCTCAATTTATCTCGTACTTCATAATTGATCAACGTTCTGTTGACAAAGATCAAAGCAGGTTCTAGAGGCATTCCCACACCGTCTGAGAATTCTGGCGGCGCGGCACCTGTTCCGCCTTCTGCACCGTCAACAGTAATAAAATCTGGAAAGATGTTCAGAATGTTCATTTGTTCACAGATATCTTCGAACTCCTGTGTATCGCCAATACAAAGTTTGAAGCCTGTCGGTTTTCCGCCAGACAGATCTCGAAGTTGCTGTACAAATTTCAGCAAACCTTCAGCATTTGAAAATGCACTGTGTGACGGTGGCGAAAGAATCGTGATGCCAGGTTTTACGTGACGTATTTTCGCAATCTCAGGCGTATTTTTCACGCCTGGTAAAACACCACCGTGACCTGGTTTTGCGCCTTGTGATAATTTGATCTCGATCATTTTGACGTTCTCAAGATTCGCATATTTGGTGAACAGTTCCGGATTGAAATTTCCTTCATCATCTCGGCAGCCAAAATAGCCTGTACCGATCTGCCAGCAAAGGTCACCACCTTCCAGGTGATGTGGTGAAATGCCACCTTCGCCTGTGTTGTGATAGAAATTTCCTTTTTTCGCCCCACGGTTCAAAGCTTGCTGAGCACGGTCACTCAATGCTCCGAAACTCATCGCAGAAATATTGAAAAGCGAAGCGTTGTAAGGCTGTTTGCAATCTTGTCCACCAATGGTCACTCTCGGTAATTCTTCTTTCGGATGCTTTGCGTAGATGGAATGTTTTATGCCTTCGTATTTCCTGTGATTGATTTCCAGCTGTGTCCCGAATGGTACAGTGTCACCTACATTTTTAGAGCGTCTGTACGCCGCAGATCTTTGATGTCGAGGAAAAGGTTTTCCGTCCGTTTCTCTTTCAATAAAGTACTGTTGGATCTCAGGCGATATTTCTTCAAAGATGTATCGGAAATAGCCTAAAACAGGGAAGTTTCTTAGAATGGCGTGTTTTGTTTGGTACGTGTTGTAAATTCCAAGGATGTATAAAAAAGTCAGCAGTATTGGGATCCAATAATGGGCTTTAATCAAAAGAGCTGTAGTCCATGTGACAATTAATAGGACGATTCCCCAGAAAATGAATTTATTCCTCATAATAAATTTTTGAGTTTTTAATTTGGTCTTAAATATAAAACCATTCCAAAGATAAAATTTGAAATGGTTTTGATGATTTAAATGTAGTGAAATCTTATTGGATTTGCTTCACATTGATGTAATAATTCTTGTTGACTTCCACTGGTTTGTCAGATTTCAAAGTGATGGTCTGCGGTTGTTCGGTTGGTGTCAATTCCTGTCCGTCCGTCAGGCGTATTGGTAATTTCAGTCCAGGGATCACGTTGGTCCATTTGTAGGTCAGTTGATTTCCGGTTTGTTTGTATTCCAAAGTCGGGATTTTGATCGTTCTCAAATATTGGGTGAAAATAGTTGAAAGGTCAATTCCGGATTTGTCAGAGAAATATTTTTCAATTTGTTCCGTAGTCACTGTTTGGTGATAAAAATCTTTATTAAGTCCTCTCAGGATCTGACGGAATTTCTCATCATTATTGATGATCTGACGGATTGTGTGGATCATATTCGCACCTTTTGGATACATATCGCCACTGCCTTCGTTTCTGATGCCGTAAGTTCCGATGATCGGCTTGTCGTTGGAAATCACTTTTCGAACACCTTGAATATAGGTTTCCGCAGAAGCCTTATCCATAAATTTCTCTACAAAAAGTGGCTCAGAATACATGGTGAAACTTTCGTGGATCCACATGTCGGCCTGATCTTTCGCCGTGATGTTGTTCGCAAACCACTCGTGCCCGGACTCGTGAACGATGATGTAGTCCCATTTTAGACCAACACCAGTTCCAGACAGGTCTCTTCCTAGATAACCATTCTGATATTGATTTCCGTACGCTACGTTGCTCTGATGCTCCATTCCAAGGTGTGGAGATTCTACCAATTTATAAGAATCTTCATAGAAAGGATAAGGTCCGAACCAATATTCGAAAGCCTTCATCATGGGTTTCACAATCTCAAATTGTTTTTTTGCCTTGTCCAGGTTGTAATCCAAAACCCAATAGTCAAGGTCCAGTTTTCCCTTTTCCCCGTCGAAGGTATCTTTGAAATTGACATATTTCCCGATAGATGGAATGATGGAGTAGTCGTTGATAGGATTCTTCACTTCCCAGGTCCAGGATTTCTTGTCGCCAATATTTTCTTGTTTAATTAATCTTCCGTTTGCAACACCTACAAGGTCTTTTGGTGTAATGATCTTGAAAGTGATCCCATTGTCCGGCTCATCACTCCAAATATCTTTGACAGGCAACCAGATGCTCGCACCGATGCCTTCATCTGCAGCTGTCATCCATGGATTTCCGTTTTTATCTGTGGTAAAGATCCATCCGCCGTCCCAAGGTGCGTGTTTCGCTATCAAAGGATTTCCTGAGTAATCAATGTCGATAGTGTAGGTTTCTCCTTTTTTAAAGTTCTTTTTGGTTGATAGGAAAATGAAATCGCCATCCACCTTTTGGCTAGAGATAGGAAAACTTGCGGTGATCTTGTCGGCTTTCATCGGCTTTTGAAGATCGATCTGGAAGGTAGGGTTTTTTACATCTTTCTCGATGGTCAGGCTGATCTTGTTGCTGCCTTTGATGCTTTTTGCCTGGAAATTGGGTTCAAGTACGATATCATATTTCTTGACATCCCAAAAATTTCGGAATTCTGTATTAGAACCTTTTAAAGTATCAATTTTTGTTGCTTTGGCATCTTCGAAAAACTGAGCTTGCGAAACGCCCGAAATAAGGATGGAAAGAAGTATTAACTTTTTCATTTTTAATTTTTTTTGAGGTCTAATAAGTGTTGACCTAAGTACTAAAAGTTACAATTAGAATGCATTTTCCAAATAGAAATGCTTGGTCTCCTCGATGATCTCATCAATTTGTTCAAGTGTCAATGCTTGAAGAAACTTAGTTTTAAATTCTTTGAAATGCGGAATTCCACGGAAGTAGTTGCTGTAATGCTGTCTCATTTCCACAATTCCAGGTCGTTCACCTTTCCACTCCACGGACCAAAGGGCGTGATTTTTCACAGCTTCCAGTCTTTCAGAGATTGTTGGTTCCGGTAAGATCTCGCCAGTTTCGAAGAAATGTTTCACCTCGTTGAAGATCCAAGGATAGCCGATCGCACCACGACCGATCATAATGCCGTCGCAGTTGTATTTGTTTTTATATTCCAAAGCTTTTTCCGGAGAATCGATGTCGCCGTTTCCAAAAATTGGAATTTCTATGTTTGGATTGTTTTTGATTCTGGAGATATGTTCCCAATCAGCCTCACCTTTGTACATCTGAGAACGCGTTCTGGCGTGGATGGTCAAAGCTTTGATGCCGACATCCTGTAATCTTTCGGCAACTTCATCAATGTTGATAGAATCTGTATCCCAACCCAATCTCGTTTTCACGGTCACAGGCAAATGGGTGGAATTCACGACAGCTTTTGTCAATCGAACCATTAGATCAATATCTTTTAAAACCCCTGCGCCAGCACCTTTGCAGACAACTTTTTTTACAGGACAGCCATAATTGATATCAACAATATCTGGTTCCACTGTCTCCACAATTCTTGCTGACATCGCCATTGCTTCCTCATCACCACCAAAGATTTGAATCCCGACAGGTCTTTCATAATCGAAGATATCCAGCTTTTTGCGGCTCTTTATCGCATCACGGATCAAGCCTTCGGAAGAGATGAATTCCGAATACATCAAATCTGCGCCGTACATTTTGCACAGTTTTCTGAAAGGTGGATCACTTACATCTTCCATCGGCGCCAGTAAAAGCGGAAAATCAGGAAGTTCTATGTTGCCAATTTTTACCATTCTGCAAAGATAATGATTCATTTTGGGACTAATTTAAAATGAATCTTAATTCCTTAATTAATAACTTTGTCATTATAATAGAAAACTATGAAAAAGGTAATGTTAATGATGATTTTTGCGATCTCATTGTCTTGTTCCAAAAACGAAAACTCAGGCAAAAAAGATGTTCTTGTTGAGGAAGAAGTGCCAGCACCAAAAGTGGTTGCAGACCCGATTGCAGAAGGGAAATCTTTGATAGAAGGTTCTGACTGTCTCGGCTGTCACAAAGTAAACGAAACCTTGATTGGTCCGTCTTATAAGGAAGTTGCAGCAAAATATGAGAACACGCCCGAAAATGTAGAACTGCTTGCAGATCAGATCATCAATGGAAGTTCTGGCGTTTGGGGAAATGTTCCAATGCCTGCGCACGGATTCAGCAAGGAAAATGCGAAATTTATGGCGCAATATATTTTATCTTTAAAGTAGAATTTGAAATCAAGAAAAAAAATTAAGGACAGTTTTCAGCTGTCTTTTTTTATGTCTCATTTCGAGATTTTGATTAACTTTAATAAAATTACATTTTATGAAAATTATTTTTAAATCGTTTCTTTTTGTTTCTGCCTCAATTTTCGCTCAGGAACATCAATACGATTATACTTTGTTCACAAACAGCCTGATGAAGGACAATTTCTTTTATGGAAATGTGGAATTTTCTGGAAATTCAGCCATAAAAAATCAGAATTCCAAATTGTTGGTGGATAAAAATGAATTCCATTCTCCGGGAAATTCTCTTTTGTTGGATTACAAAAATGCAAAAAACGGAAAGTGGGATGCATCGATAGAATATGAGGAAGTCAGAGGAAAAGATTTTTTTAACAAAGCTAATTTTCTAAGTTTTTGGATCAAGTCAGAAAAAAATGATGCCAATGTTTTACCAATTTTAAAACTTCAAAAAACCGACGGAACATTTTCGAAATCAATTAATATTAAATTGACTAAAAAGAATCGATGGGAACATATTCTAATCGATATTTCAAACCTTGATGCTTCTGTGAAAGATAATCCGAAATTGATAAAAGCGCTCGTTTTTTCTCAATCCGAAAATTCTGAATCAAATAATAAAATTTGGCTGGATGATATTGCCTTCATCGATTCAAAAGAAAAGAAAAGCATTTCTGAAACGCCTACGATTTCATCAGCTAAAGGCTATATGAAACACGTTGACCTGAAATGGAATCCACTAACAAATGACAATATCCGATATGTCAAAATCTACCGCTCCGAAAATGGTAAAGATTTCAAACCAGTCGGAATCCAAGATGCTTATATCGATAGATTTGCAGATTTCACTAACGAAACCGGAAAAAAATATGCCTACAAAATCAGTTTCCTCGACAGGTTTTTCAATGAATCAAAATTGTCAGAAGTTGTCTCGACTGAAACCAAAAATATGACCGATGAAGAACTGATGACGATGGTTCAGGAAGCCTCATTCAATTACTATTGGGACGGCGCAGAAACCGTAAGCGGACTGTCGAAAGAAAACACAAACGGAAGAGAAAATATGATTGCAACCGGCGCCTCTGGATTTGGTGTGATGGCTTTGATTGCAGGAACAGAACGTGGATTTATTTCAAGAAAAGAATCCGTGGAACGTTTTACAAAAATCGTCAACTTCATAGAGAAAGCCGACAAATACCACGGTGCGATTGCCCATTTCATCGACGGAAAAACCGGAAAGACAGAACCTTTTTTTGGAACTAAAGATAATGGAGCAGATTTGGTGGAAACCTCTTTCTTCGTTCAGGGATTATTGGTGGCGCATCAATATTTTAACAAAGACAACGCCGAGGAAAAAAACATCAGAACAAAAATCGACAAATTCTGGAAAGGCATCGAGTGGGATTGGTTCCGCCAAAAGCCCGACAGCAAATATCTATACTGGCACTGGTCGCCAGACCAAGGTTGGGTCATCAATCATAATCTGATTGGCTGGAATGAGACGATGGTGACTTACTTGATGGCTATTGCTTCTCCCACGCATTCTGTGCCTGCCAGTCTATATTATTCCGGCTGGGCAAGTCAGGGCAAAATTGCGCAGGATTATAGAAAAGATTGGGGAAATTCCAACGAAGGCGCAATGTACACCAACGGAAATTCCTACTACGGAATCAAGTTGGATGTTGGGGTCAACAATGGTGGGCCGTTGTTTTTTGTACATTATTCATTTATGGGCTACGACCCGCACGCTTTGACGGATAGATACACCAACTATTTCAAGAACAATCAGAACATTGCCAAAATTAATTATCTATATTGCGTCGAAAATCCGAAAAAACAAAAAGGTTACGGCAAAGATGGTTGGGGCTTGACCGCTTCCGACGGTCCAAAAGGCTACAATCCAGATGAACCAACCGAAAGAGAAGATACAGGAAAGTTGACACCAACCGGAGCAATCGCCTCTTTTCCGTACACACCAACCGAATCTATGGCGGTTTTAAAGAATTTCTACCTCAATTACGGCGATTTCCTTTGGGGCGAATATGGTTTCCGGGATTCGTTTGATTTGAACAACAATTGGTGTTCGCCTATATTTTTAGGACTCAATCAGGCGCCAATGACCGTGATGATAGAAAATCACAGAACTGGTCTGATTTGGAACCTATTTATGAGCCACCCAGATGTAAAAACCGGAATCCAAAAATTAGATAAAGAAAAATAATGACCGAAAAATCCAGCCTCCATCCCAGAAACATCCACCGCAATTCCTACGATTTCGAAGAATTGATTGTCTCCGTTCCAGAACTCAAACATTACGTTTTCAAAAATGATTACGATACTTTGACGATTAATTTTAGTCTTCCAAAAGCCGTGAAATTACTCAACAAAGCCTTACTTTTGAAATATTACAATGTCAAAAATTGGGATATTCCGGAAGGCAATCTTTGTCCGCCGATTCCTGGTCGTGCGGATTACGTTCATTATTTGGCGGATTTGTTAGCAGAAGAAAATGGCGAAATTCCAGCTGGAAATTCAGTGAAAGGTTTGGATATTGGAACGGGAGCCAATCTCGTTTATCCTTTGATTGCCAATAGTTCATACGGTTGGAAAATCTTGGGAACAGATATTAATAAAGATTCGTTGGAAAACGCTCAAAAAATTTTAGACAGCAATTCTGAATTATCAGAAAATATTCATTTGAAATTCCAACCAGATTCTAATTTTATCTTTAAAAATATATTGTCATCCGAAGACAAATTCGCATTCTCGATGTGCAATCCGCCTTTCCACGAATCCGCAGAAGACGCGATGCAAGGCAATCGCAGAAAAACTAAAAATCTCAGAAATAACAAAGTTCAAAAACCGATTCTCAATTTCGGCGGAAACCAATCCGAACTTTGGTGCGAAGGTGGCGAGGAAGCTTTCATCAAGAAAATGATAAACGAAAGTGTCCAGTTCAAGTCGCAGGTTTTGTGGTTCACAACATTGGTTTCCAAGAAAGACAATCTTCACCAGCTCACAACTTTGTTGAAAAACCTGAATGTCCCAGAATTCAAAACCATCGATATGGCGCAAGGTCAGAAAATCAGCCGGATTTTGGCTTGGACATTTGTCCCGAAAGACAGTAGGAAAGATTGGTTTTAGAATTATTTGGGCAGCTTTATCCGCCTTCCGTTCCCAATCTTTTTGCCATCGCATTTCCAGCCGCAAAAAAAGGATTTCCACTCAAGTCGGGCTGCAGATTCAACATATAATCGAAAGTTAAAATAAACTTCAAGATTTGTCATTTCGTGGGAAACCTAACGAAGTGGTTCGACGAAGTCAATCTTAGCGGTCTAGATTCCTATGGAATGACAAAATTTGTTATAAATCTTTGATGAGTTTTACGTCTTTGTGAACCTTAAAAATGTTTTCAATAATTTTAAAGAAAACTTAGCGGGCTTTGCGTTTAAATTCAGTTTTGAGTCAATCCAAAATTTAACTTCCATAAACATTTTAAAATCACTATTTTTGCAATTCCAAAAAATTGAATTAAAATGTCATTATCAGAACAGGAAATTATCCGTCGCGAAAAATTGCAAAAACTGACCGACCTGGGAATCGATGCGTTCCCGGCCGCTGAATACAAAATCACCGATTCCACGAAGTCTATAAAACAGGATTTCCAAGAAGGAAAAAAGGTGGTGATTGCTGGAAGGTTGATGTCCAGAAGAATTCAGGGAAAGGCGAGTTTTGCAGAATTGCAGGATTCCGAAGGCAAGATCCAGGTTTATTTTAACCGAGACGAGATCTGCACTGGTGAAGACAAAACTTTGTATAACGAGGTTTACAAGCATCTTCTTGACATCGGCGATATCATCGGCGTGGAAGGTGAATTGTTCAACACACAAGTTGGCGAGATGACCGTGAAGGTGACCAATTTTCAAATCTTGACCAAAACACTTCGTCCGCTTCCTCAGCCAAGAACTGATGAAAATGGAGTCGTGCACGATGCTTTCAACGATGCAGAATTACGTTACAGACAGCGTTACGTAGATTTAATTGTGAATCCAAACGTTAAAGAAACTTTCGTGAAGAGAACAAAAATGTACACCGCAATGCGTCAGTTTTTCAATGATGCTGGTTATATTGAAGTTGAAACTCCTGTTTTGCAGGCTATTCCAGGTGGAGCTGCGGCAAGACCTTTCATTACGCATCACAATGCTTTGGATATTCCTTTATATCTAAGAATTGCTAATGAATTATATCTGAAAAGACTGATTGTTGGAGGATTTGACGGTGTTTATGAATTCTCAAAAAACTTCAGGAATGAAGGGATGGACAGAACGCACAATCCGGAATTTACAGTAATGGAAATCTATGTTGCTTACAAAGATTATTACTGGATGATGGATTTCACTGAAAAAATGATAGAACATTGCGCAATTGCTGTAAACGGAACTACGAAAGCCAAATTTGGTGACCAGGAGATTGATTTCAAAGCGCCTTATGCAAGAGTTTCTATGACAGAAGCAATTCAAAAATATACAGGTTTTGATATCACTGGAAAGTCAGAGCAGGAATTGTTCGATTTTGCCAAATCTATCGGAATTGATGTTGATGAAACAATGGGTAAAGGAAAATTAATCGACGAAATTTTCGGAGAGAAATGTGAAGGAAACTTCATCCAGCCAACATTCATTACTGATTATCCTGTGGAAATGTCGCCTTTGACCAAAAAACACAGAACGCAGGAAGGTTTGACCGAGCGTTTCGAATTAATGGTTTGCGGTAAAGAGATTGCGAATGCTTATTCTGAGCTTAATGACCCAATTGACCAAAGAGAACGTTTTGAAGACCAATTGAAACTAGCTGAAAAAGGAGATGATGAAGCCGGGCAATTTATTGATGAAGATTTCTTGAGAGCTTTGGAATACGGAATGCCGCCAACATCTGGTATGGGAATTGGAATGGACAGATTGATCATGTTCCTGACCAATAATCCATCGATCCAGGAAGTTCTTTTCTTCCCCCAAATGAGACCAGAGAAAGTGGTTCCAAAAGTGGAGTTGGGAGAAGACGAAAAAGTGATTCTCGAGATTCTTAATTCTCAGGAAGAGCCTTTAGAGCTTAATGAAGTTAAAAACCGTTCTCAATTGTCCGGAAAGAAATGGGACAAGGCTTCAAAAACTTTAACTAAGAATAATTTGGTAAAAGTTGACAAAGTTGATGAGGTTTTGTGGATGAAATTAGTTTAGTAATTTAGTAAAAAAATCAAGATGCAATCAGCAAGACTTATTGTTAAAAATTTTGGACCTCTGAAAGATGTTGATATCGAGGTCAGGGATTTCCTATGTCTTATTGGCAAGCAAGCTACTGGTAAAAGTACTATTGCTAAATTAATTGCAATTTTTGAGGATGAAAATTTTAGAGAGAATGAAGATGTCTTGTTTGAAAAAGAGTTGGCAAAATATGGAATGAACAAGTTTTTGAATGAAAAAACTGTTATCTGTTTTTACAAAGGAATTGTAAAACAAAACAAAAATATTGGATATAATTTTCATTTTGAATATGAAAGTAAAAGTTATTATAAAATAAATTTCAGAAATTTATATAAAAAAAATATAGTCAAAGAATATACTAAAACTGGAAAAGTTGATAAGGAGAAGATTAAAGATTATGTAAAAGGTTTGATTATGATGGATCTCTTGGCTACTGGATTAACTCATCCTGATTTAGATGCTTTTTATGAAGCTATTGATACGAGCTTAAGTGCACCGATCACGGAAAGTGACATAGAAGATGTATTTAAAATTATTGAAGAAAGCTTTGAGGATAAAGGAGTTTATAAGTATTATGATTCTCAATATATTCCATCAGAAAGAAATTTTCTACATATCATAGCTGAAAACACCTTGGGTTTAATTAATAATGATGTTAAAATACCAAAACATCTTTTAGAAATTGGACAAGAGTATGAAAAAGCACTAAACGTTGTAAAGGAAATTCCTTTAAATTTAATAGATAAAAAATATAGTTATAAAAGAGAAGGTAAAACCTCTTATATATATCATAATAAAGAAGAAAAAACAGACTTACTTCAGTCCGCTTCGGGGCTTCAGAGTATTATACCTATTATTTTGCTGATAGAGTATGCAAATACTTTAAAAGAAAATTATTACTTCAATTATGTTGTGGAAGAGCCAGAGCTAAATATTTATCCGGAAACACAGTATGAACTAATTAAATATTTAGTCAAAAATATTTTTGATTTTAAAGTCAAGAATTATCAAAGAAAAAAAATGGTTATGACCACTCATAGTCCATATATCTTAGCATCAATTAATAATTTATTGCTAGCTTTCGAAAAAGGAAAAGAAAAACCAAATGAAGTTCATAAAATTATAAAAAGAGAATCTTGGATTAATCCCGAGTTTTTTAATGTGTATGAGTTGAGAAATGGAAAATCTTATAAAATTATGAATGATAGTCTGGGGCAGATAAAATCCAATATTATAGATAATGTGACTGACAAATTTTCAAATGAATTTGATAGACTATTAGCTTTATGATAGCTGAGTTTAATGATATATTTCCCTTGAAAGAGTTATGTTCTATAGAAATATCTGATAGACATAAATTTGCTTACGATGATGAGGTTTCAAAGAAAGGTGTTTTTGTAAGCGCTAATGAAATTTATCACATTCACATAGAAAATACTATCAATGAAAGTTATCATTTTGTCCAAAATGATAATTGTGTAATGTTAAGTGAGAAAAATGGACAATGTGACTTTGTTGTTTTCAATTCTAATAAAATTCATTTTGTAGAAATAAAAGCTACTAAAGAAAATAAAGCAAACCATAGAAAGAAAATATATAAACAGCTTGAAAATACTTTTAAATATTACAAAGAATTTTTAGAGAATTTTGAACGTAAAGAAGCTTTAGCAGTTTTTGAAAGTGTAAATCCAAGAGGTTATACCAAAAGAAAAGTTCCGCAGTCTAGTACGTCCGAAAAAAAAGTATTGTTCAAATTAAAATATAATATTGATCTTTTTGAAGGTAATTATATTTTGTTTGATTAAATTAAAGGCTTCAAAAACTTTAACTAAAAATAATTTGGTAAAAGTTGATAAGATTGATGAGGCTTTGTGGATGAAATTAATTTAATGATTTCTTTATAATATTAATGACCCTGCTTGTAAAAGTGGGGTTTTTTATTGATTTAATATCAATTTGATGATATGTATGTTGAATTAGCATTTTGTTAATTTCTACACCGTTTTTGTTTTCTGTTTTAATTTTTAGTTTTTTTAATTTCTACCACATAAAAGTTATAGGAATTTTATGATAAACTGAATTTTAAAATTTGTACCTCATATTTTTAAAGGGTATGTTTTAATTAATTTCATTCTCAAAAATTATTGTCATTTTAAAGAGTTTCTCTAGAAGATATTCTAATTAAAATGAATGCTTTTTGAATAATGTATTCATTTTCAGTCATTTAAATATTTTCAATATTAATTTAATTTTAACAAATAACCATCTAATATTAATTAAATGTAAATTATCGATAAAATTTATATTATTTTGTTGATTTTAATTCTAATTATGTTTTATATAATTGTTGAATTGGTAATTTAAAATCATTTTTCTTTCTTTTTTCATTAAATTTGGTAATATCCAAAAAGAATGAAGATGAAAAGAGCCAAGGAAATTTCTCAAAATTCAAATCCCAAAAACCAAGGACTTTATTTGCCCGAAACAGAATTCGATTCCTGCGGCGTTGGTTTTGTCGCTAATATTAAGGGTGTCAAAAGTTTCAAGATTGTCAGCGACGCCATTACGATGCTCGAAAATATGGAGCATCGGGGCGCAACCGGCTACGAAAGCAATACTGGCGACGGCGCCGGAATCCAAATTCAAATTCCACACGAGTTGCTCTACGATGAAGCGCTCAATTACGGAATCGACCTTCCGGAACCTGGTCATTATGGACTCGGAATGCTTTTTTTTCCACAGAACAATTTCATCAGACAGGAATGCAAAGAGATCATTGAGCAATCTGCTGAGAAGTTAGGTCTTAAGATCTTAGGTTATCGTCCGGTTCCTGTCAACAATTTGGATCTTGGTGATTTGGCGAAAAGTGTCGAACCTGTAATGGAAATGCTTTTTGTAGAACGTCCTTACGATACTGAAACGGAAAAAGATTTGGAAAGAAAACTCTTTGTTTTCAAGAATTATATTTCACATCAGATCATGAGTGTGACCAGCAATGATCCCATTGGTTTCTATGTCGCTTCGTTCTCGTGCAAAAAATTGATATATAAAGGACAATTGCGTTCTGTTCAGATCAGGAATTATTTCAAAGATCTCACGGATCCGCGACTTCGTTCCGCTTTTGGAATGGTGCATTCCCGTTTTGCCACAAACACAAATCCAACTTGGAGTTTGGCGCAACCTTTCCGTTTTTTAGCGCACAATGGCGAGATCAATACAATTGGTGGAAACCTCAATTGGCTTCGGTCCTCCGAAAAAACATTTGAAAGTCCCAATTTCACAGCGCAGGAAATGGATATGATCTTGCCGATCACAAAACCGGGACAATCCGATTCTTCTTATTTGGACAATATGGTGGAATTGCTTTATCATTCAGGGCAATCACTTCCACATACAATGATGATGTTGATTCCCGAAGCTTGGGATGGCCACGACCAGATGGATTCTTACAAAAAAGATTTCTACGAATTCCACGCCTGTATGATGGAACCATGGGATGGTCCGGCTTCCGTTTCATTTACCGATGGCGACATCATCGGTGCGACGCTTGACAGAAATGGACTTCGCCCTTCGCGATATTGTGTTACGTCGGATGACCGCGTGATTATGGCATCTGAGTCTGGCGCTTTGCCGGTCGACCCTCAAAAAGTCATCAAGCGAGGTCGTCTTCAGCCTGGAAAAATGTTCTTGGTTGATATGAAAAAGGGCGAAATCATTAGTGATGAAGAGCTGAAGAAAGAGATTTGTACTTCAAAACCATACCGAGATTGGTTGGATAAAATGAATATCAATATCAACGAATTACCAAGTCCGAAAATCCGTTTCAACAAATTGCAGTCAGAAGATATTTTCAAATATCAAAAAGCGTTTGGATATTCCAGAGAAGATTTGGATGTCATTATCAAAGAAATGGCGGAATTCGGAAAGGAACCAATTGGCTCTATGGGTTTCGATGCGCCCTTGGCCGTTTTGAGTGAAAAGCCACAACATCTCAGTTCTTATTTCAAACAATTATTTGCTCAGGTTACAAATCCGCCAATCGACCCAATTCGTGAAAAATTGGTAATGTCTCTCACGACGATAATCGGTGGGAGCGGAAATCTTTTGCAAGAGGATAAAAATTTTGCCCATTCTATAAAACTCGATAATCCAATTCTTAATAATGAACAACTAGAAAAACTTCGAAGTGTTGATACAGGGAAATTCCAGTCGAAAACGATTTATACTTATTTCAAGTCTGACGGAAAAGATGGAAATCTTAGAAAAGCGATTGACAGGATTTGCCGTTACGCAACAGATGCGGTAGACGACGGTTTTGAAGTGATTGTACTTTCCGACCGTTCGATGGATTCTGGTCACGCGACGATTCCTTCACTTTTGGCTTGTTCGGCTGTTCATCACCATTTGATTCGCAAAGGTGTTCGCAGAAAAGTCGGTTTGGTAATGGAAGTTGGTGATGTTTGGGAAGTTCATCATTTTGCGTCTTTGCTGGGATTCGGAGCTACGGCTATCAATCCTTATCTGGCTTTGGCAAGTATCAGAGAGATGTTTCGTAAGAATGAATTTGGTGAAGAAGCAGACCTAGACCAATTAAAATACAATTATAAAAAAGCAGTCGGCGATGGATTGTTGAAGATATTTTCCAAAATGGGAATTTCGACTTTGCAATCTTATCACGGTGCACAGATTTTCGAAATCATTGGGATTGATAAAACCGTTGTCAATACTTGCTTTACAGGCGCAATTTCCAGAATAAACGGTGTTGGTTTTGATGAAATCGCCAAAGAAGCTTTAGTTAAACATTTCAATGCGTTCGGAACAAAACTTCCGCAAAAAGTATTAGAACCAGGTGGGATTTATCAATGGAAACCGGAAAATGAATATCATCAGTTCAATCCACAATCTGTTCATCTTTTGCAACAGGCGACGTGGAATGACCGTTATGATTTATTCAAAAAATATTCCAGAACCGTTAATCAATTATCCGAGAAGGCTTCTTTATTAAGAGGTTTGATGGATTTTAAAAATGACCGAGAAGGGATTTCAATTGATGAAGTTGAACCTTTGGAAAATATTCTGAAACGTTTTGCAACGGGCGCAATGTCTTTCGGTTCGATTTCCTGGGAAGCACACACCACACTTGCGATTGCGATGAACAGAATCGGTGCGAAAAGCAATACAGGCGAAGGTGGCGAAGATGAAAATCGTTACACCATTAATGAAAATGGCGATGATATGCGTTCGGCAATCAAGCAGGTCGCTTCGGGAAGATTTGGAGTCACAGCAAGATATTTAGCGGAAGCCGAAGAGATTCAAATCAAAATGGCGCAAGGTGCAAAACCTGGCGAAGGTGGACAATTGCCAGGATTCAAGGTGGATGAATGGATTGGAAAAACCCGACATTCCACACCGGGCGTTGGATTAATTTCGCCACCACCGCATCACGATATTTATTCGATTGAGGATTTGGCACAATTGATTTTTGATTTAAAAAATGCCAATCGCCACGCAAGGATTTCGGTCAAATTGGTTTCAAAAGCTGGCGTCGGAACGATTGCTTCCGGTGTTGCAAAAGCGAAAGCTGACCATATCTTAATTTCCGGTTATGACGGCGGAACTGGCGCTTCTCCGTTAAGTTCGACGAGACATACAGGTTTGCCTTGGGAATTGGGATTGGCGGAAACGCAGCAGACTTTAATTAAAAATAAACTTCGCCAGCGCGTGACAGTTCAAGTTGATGGCCAGGTAAAAACTGGTCGAGATATTGTGATTGCGACTTTGCTTGGCGCGGAAGAATGGGGGATTTCCACCTCTGCGCTGATTGTTGAAGGTTGTATTCTGATGCGAAAATGTCATCTCAACACTTGTCCGGTCGGTATCGCCACTCAAAATGAAGAACTTCGCAAGAAGTTCAAAGGGAAACCAGAACATTTGGTCAGTTATTTCACTTTTTTGGCGATGGAAGTTAGAGAAATAATGGCGAGTTTAGGTTTTAAAACGATTGACGAAATGGTCGGGCAATCTCAATGTCTGACCACGAAAAAAGATATCTCATTCTGGAAACATAAAAATATTGACTTAAGTCCAATTCTTTTCAAGCCTGAAACTGATTTGCCAATCATTAAAGATGAAAATCAAGACCACGGTATCGATGATTCCCTTTCCTGGGAAATGTTGGAAGCTTCGAAGTTGGCAATCGAAGAAAATGGAACTGCGGAAGCTGATTTCCAAATTAAAAATACAGATAGAACCGTCGGAACAATTCTCTCGCACGAATTGACCAAAAAATATCATTCAGAAGGAATGCCCGACGATTCTTTGAAATTCAATTTTAAAGGAACAGCCGGACAAAGTTTCGGTGCGTTTTGTAATAAAGGAATCACGATGATTCTCGAAGGCGATGCCAATGATTATTTTGGTAAAGGAATTTCGGGAGCGAAGCTGGCGGTTTATCACGATAAGGAATCTGTCATCAAAGCTCACGAAAATAGCATCATCGGAAATGTCGCTTTGTATGGCGCAACTTCGGGCAAAATCTTTGTTTCGGGAATGGCAGGTGAACGTTTTGCAGTTCGGAATTCGGGTGCAACGGCTGTTGTGGAAGGCGTTGGCGACCACGGGTGCGAATATATGACTGGCGGAACAGTTTTGATACTTGGTGGCGTCGGAAGGAATTTCGGGGCGGGAATGAGTGGCGGAATTGCCTATGTTTGGGATATTGAAAGGTCTTTGGAAGAGAATTTCAATCCTGATATGGCAAACCTGGAAGAGATTACGGAAGACGATAAATTGATTATTAATGATTTGATTAAAGAACATTTCGAAATGACAAATAGTGAACTCGCTTCATATTTATTAAGTGACTTCGAAAATAATTTGAAACACATTATCAAAGTTTATCCTCGAGATTACAAAAAAGCGATTGAAAATAAAATAAATGAATTGAAATAATGGGAAAAGCAGACGGATTTTTATTATATGATAGAGAGTTGCCGAAAAAACTTCCTGTGGAAGAAAGGATTCAGCATTATAAAGAATTTTACAAACCGATTTCCGAAGATTATCTTCACAAACAATCGTCGCGCTGTATGAGTTGTGGAGTTCCGTTTTGCCAAAGTGGCTGTCCGCTGGGGAATATGATTCCGGAATTCAATGAAGCGGTTTATAAGGAGCAATGGGAAAAGGCTTATCAATTATTGATTTCAACCAACAATTTCCCTGAATTTACGGGAAGAATTTGTCCTGCACCTTGCGAAGGCGCTTGTGTTTTGGGAATCAATAGTTTGCCGGTTGCGATAGAAGAAGTGGAGAAAAATATCATCGAAATTGCCTTCGAAAAAGGTTTTGCGAAACCAATTATTCCAAAATTCAAAACAGATAAAAAAGTGGCAGTTGTTGGTTCTGGACCAGCTGGTTTAGCTTCGGCCTATCAATTAAATCAAATGGGACATCAAGTCACGGTTTTTGAACGTGACCCTGAAATTGGTGGCTTATTGAGGTTTGGAATTCCGGATTTTAAACTGGATAAAAATATCGTGGAACGCCGTGTTCAGTGGATGAAAGAAGAAGGAATTGAATTTAAAACGAATGTCAATGTCGGTGTCAACTATTCTGTGGAAGACCTCAATCGGAATTTTGATGCTGTTGTTTTGTCGTTGGGAAGTACGGTTCCGAGAGAATTGATGATTCCGAATCGTGATGCGAAAGGTGTCCATTTCGCGATGGATTATCTTTCTCAAAGCAACAAAAAAGTCAGTGGAATTTCATTTAATGAAAACGATATTGATGCAAAAGGGAAAAAAGTAGTTGTGATTGGCGGTGGAGATACGGGTTCGGATTGTATTGGAACTTCAAATCGTCAAGGTGCGGAAGTGGTTTATCAAATCTATTATAAACCAATGCAACCGACCGAACGTGATGCTACGATGCCTTGGCCGACAATGCCAATGACTTTGCACATCACGTCGTCTCACGAGGAAGGCGTTGATAGGAAATGGTCTGTCAATTCCAAAGAGTTTGTGAAAGATGAAAACGGAAATCTAACTGGAATCCGATTGGTAGAAGCAGAATGGACAAAAGATGCCGACGGAAAATGGAATCTCTATACGGAAAAACCAAACTCAGAATTTGTCATCGATTGCGATTTGGCTTTCATCGCGTTGGGTTACACGCACGTGGAGCACAAGGGTTTGGTGGAAGATTTGGATATCAACCTCGACCCGAAAGGAAATCTCATCGGAAATGATAAGGAATTCAAAACCAATCAGACGAAATATTTCTCTTGTGGCGATGCGAGAAAGGGGCAGAGTCTAGTGGTTTGGGCAATTGCTGAAGGGCGGAAATGTGCGCAGAAAGTGGATGAGTTTTTGAGTCAGGAAAACTGATTGTCAGCGTTAAAATTAAAATAGAAAGCGAGTCCAGATTCTGGACTCGCTTAATTTTTTGAAGTGGGTTAGATTATTTACCCATCGCCGCGTTGGTCATATCTTGCGACAGTTTGGTGTAATATTCTGTCCATAGTTTTTGGTCTTCCGGCGTCATTTTCGCCATCGCTGTTTGCGCTTTTGTTGCCCATTCTTGCGCTTTTGCGGTTAGCTCTTGGATTTTTGTAGCATCTTGCGCTTTACTTGCAGCCATCATATCTTTCACGTAAGTGTTGTACTCTTCAGCAAACTTTGTGATTGCAGGGTCGCTGAATTTCGGAAGGTCAGAGGATTCTACAACATTCTCTACTTTTTCAGCTGCTTCGGTTGTACCTACGGTTGCGGCCGGCTCGGTCGTTTTTACTTCTTCTTTCTTGCAAGAAGTCATTGAAAGTGCTGCGAAAGCACCTAATAAAAAGATTGCTTTTTTCATAAAAATTTTATTTTGTTTGTTTCGTAAATATATTATTTTTTTCAATATGCAATGTGAAAAATTTAAGTTTACTCTGTTTTTATTTGTTGTTTAAATAATTTATTTGATTAATAATTGTAAATAATAAAACGCTTGCTTTACTTTATTCTAAATAAAAAGAGATTATTGGCAGATTAGTGATTTAAATTGATGATTATGATTAAATTTCTTGTAATAAAAAATTGATATTAAAAGAATATACTTTAGATTTTCGTTTTCCAATTGACACTAATAATTTAAATTAATTCTCAAGCTTCCCTGTTAAAAACTTCTGCTTTCTGCCTCAATTTAATCCTTTCATATCTCGAAAAAAATCACGATATTTGTAAGCATTTTAACAAGATAATTTAACAAATTAAAAAGAAATATTCTCAAGCTAACTATTTGAAAGATTGAGTCTTATGTCTTTAATATAAAAAATATGAGTCAAAAAGAATATACAGCGAGTAGCATCCAGGCCCTGGAAGGAATGGAACACGTGAGGTTGAGACCATCAATGTACATCGGTGACGTTGGCGTGAGAGGTCTTCACCATTTGGTTTATGAAGTAGTGGACAACTCGATTGATGAGGCGCTGGCAGGCTATTGCGACACAATTAAAGTGACTATTCACGAAGGTGAAAGCATTTCTGTAAAAGATAACGGACGTGGGATTCCGGTTGATTTCCACGAGAAAGAACAGAAGTCTGCGCTTGAGGTGGTAATGACCAAAATCGGAGCTGGAGGTAAGTTTGACAAAGATTCTTACAAAGTTTCCGGTGGTCTTCACGGGGTTGGGGTTTCTTGTGTGAATGCACTTTCTACTTTGTTGGTGGCAACTGTTAGCCGTAACGGAAAACTGTATCAACAAAAATATTCTGAAGGAAAAGCGTTGGCGGATGTTGCCGAAATCGGAACTACGGAAGAAAGAGGAACCGAGGTTTTCTTCCAGCCGGACGGAACTATTTTCCAGGAATTGGTTTACAACTACGATACTTTGGCGAACAGACTTAGAGAGTTGTCTTTCCTTAACAAAGGGATTTCCATTACTTTGATTGATGAGAGACATCCAAACGAAGACGGAAGTTTCCAGTCAGAGATTTTCCATTCGGAAGGTGGTCTTAGAGAATTCGTAGAATACATCGATGGAAACCGCGAATCCATTATGGAGAACGTGATTTTTATGGAAAGCGAAAGAGAGGGGATTCCTGTGGAAGTGGCGATGCGTTACAACACGTCGTTTACAGAGAATTTGCACTCGTATGTTAATAATATCAATACCCACGAAGGTGGAACGCACTTGGCAGGTTTCAGAAGAGCATTGACAAGAACGCTTAAAAAATATGCGGATGACCTTGGGATTCCTGCAAAAGAAAAAGTGGAGATTACAGGCGACGATTTCCGTGAAGGATTGACTGCCGTGGTTTCTGTAAAAGTAATGGAACCTCAGTTCGAAGGTCAGACCAAAACCAAATTAGGTAACTCCGAAGTTTCCGGTGCGGTTGATAAAATCGTTGGCGAAATGCTAACTAATTTCCTTGAGGAAAATCCAAACGAAGCAAAAATCATCGTTCAGAAAGTTGTTTTGGCGGCGAAAGCAAGACAGGCAGCGAAGAAAGCGAGAGAAATGGTTCAGAGAAAATCACCAATGGGTGGTTCCGGATTGCCAGGGAAATTGTCGGATTGTTCTTCCAAAGACCCAGCTGAGTCAGAATTGTTCCTTGTCGAGGGAGATTCCGCAGGTGGAACAGCGAAACAAGGTCGTGACCGTCATTTCCAGGCGATTTTGCCTTTGAGAGGTAAGATTTTGAATGTTGAGAAATCGATGCTTCACAAAGTTTATGACAATGAGGAGATTAAAAATATCTATACAGCGCTTGGTGTTTCTGTAGGAACAGAGGAAGATTCCAAAGCTTTGAATATGAGTAAATTAAGATATCATAAAATCGTCATTATGACCGATGCGGATATCGATGGTTCTCACATCTCGACTTTGATTTTGACATTCTTTTTCCGTTTTATGAATGAGATGATTGAGAATGGATACATCTACATCGCTCAACCGCCTTTGTATCTTTTGAAAAAAGGAAATAAAAAAATCTATGCCTACAACGAGAAAGAGCGTGAACAATTCACTTTGGAATTGGCTCCGGACGGAAAAGGTGTTGAGGTGCAGCGTTATAAAGGTCTTGGGGAGATGAATCCTGAGCAACTTTGGGAAACAACTCTTAATCCTGAAAACAGAATCCTGAAACAAGTAACGATTGAAAATGCAGTAGAAGCAGATTCAACGTTCTCAATGTTGATGGGCGATGAGGTTCCACCAAGACGAGAATTTATAGAAAAGAACGCAGTCTACGCAAGAATAGACGTTTAAGTTATAATTTAAAACCTTCCAATTTTGGAAGGTTTTTTGTTATCATTCTAAAAATTAAATTTATGAAAAACTTAATCGCAATTTTATCTTTCGCAGTTCTACTTTCGTCCTGTAATAAAACAGAAAACACAAAAGTTTCCAACACGAAATCCGATAGCATTGAAACCAAAAAAGAATTCGCAATCGATTCCCTGAGAGTTCAGGATTCTGTACAAGTTGCAAAAACATTGACTTTATCCTTCGAAAAACAAATTTTATTATTCCCGGATATTACCAACAAAACACTGCTTGACAGTATTTACAAACCGGCCAATATCACTTCTCCAGAGTATTCTAAGCAAGCTTTGTCAGCCGTACTTGAGAAACTAAAAGCAGCATCTTTGAAAAAAGATGAATCACAGGATTTTATGCCAGAGTTCAAACAGACCTGGGAAGATATGTCCGCAATGAAACTGATTTCTAACAAAGACAATGTCTTGACTTTGCAATATGCAGGAAACGGATATTCTGGCGGCGCACACGGCTATTATTTCGAAAGTTACAAAGCTTTTGATTTGAAAAATTACAAAGTGATTTCACAAAACGATATTTTCAAAAATCCTACTGATGTCAATTGGAACAAGATTCTTCAAAATCATTTTGATGAGCCAGAGCAAAAAGAAATGTTGTTGGTTGATAAAATTGAACTAAATAATAACTTCTTTTTTGACCAGAATAAAATCACATTCGTTTACAACCAATACGAAATCACGGCTTATGCAGCTGGCGTAGTTTACATCACTTTAAATTTCAAAGACATCAAGGACCAACTGAAACCAGAGTTCATCCAACAATATAAAATCAAATAAAATGGGCAATCAAAATCTTAAGAATTATCGCAAGTTTTATCCGCTTCATCATTTTGTGATTTATCCGGCCGGTTTAGTTTTACTTGTTTTTTCACTTTACAGATTATGGAAAAACATCAATGTCAACGAGGAGTTTGTATGGATTTGGACTGCGATTTCTTTCGCTTCAATTTTGATAATTTTAATATCATATATGTTGAGGCAACATTATGCAGTTGGTCTGCAGGACAGGATTATCATCAATGAATTCAAACTTCGATATTTTACTTTGACAGGCACGAGACTTGAAAGTTTACCATATCAATTTTCTGATTCTCAAATTTTCGCACTCAGATTTTCAGAAGACGAAGATTTGGTTGAATTAATGAGCAAAGCAAGCGAAAACGATTGGTCCGCTTCCAAAATCAAAGAAAACATCAATCATTGGAAGTCCGACAATAGAAGGATTTAATAAAAATATTTTATCTAAATAGAATCTCAAAGCGGAGAGTGTTTGTAAAAATAACTAGCAAAGTTCCAGAGAAGGACCTCTCTTAGATTTACCTTAAAAAATAGAACCGCAGAGCGGAGAAACCATTGGTAGAAAAGAACCGAACAATATATGCAAAGCTCCAGAGGAGCGATCAATTTTTTAAATTAAAAATAAAATAACTCAACAAAATACTCTGAAATCCTCGGAGTATTTTTACTTTTGAACCTATGAACGTAGCCTTCATCATCAACCCATTTTCCGCAAAGAAAAACTACCAGCCTTTTTTGGACGAGCTTTCAAAAAAAGTGGAAAATCCTCTGTTTCTGGTTTCAAAATCCCTGGAAGATACAGATGCTTTCATTGATGAACATTGGAGTGAAGTTGATGTTTTTGTGGCTGTTGGTGGCGATGGAACGATTTCTACAGTGGCGAAGAAGCTCATTAATTCAGAAAAAATTCTGGCAGTTTTCCCTGCAGGTTCAGGAAACGGATTTTCCAACGAAACTAATTTTAGCAAAAATATCTCCTTATTATTAGATAAAATTAAAAATGAGAAATTCCGTGAAATCGATACGTTTACAGTGAACGAACATTTCTCTATCAACGTTTCAGGAACTGGTTTTGATGGAAAAGTCGTGAAGGAATTTGAAAAGACCAATCGCGGTTTCAAAAATTACATAAAAGTTTCCATCGAGACTTTTTTCAATTATAAACCAATCACGATTAGGTTTTTCGATTCCAAATTTCAATCCTATAACGGAACTTACTTAATGGTAAATGTCGCCAATACGCGCCAGTTCGGGAACAATGCCTACATTGCGCCAATGGCAAGCAAAAGTGATGGTTTGGTAGATTTGGTTTTGGTCAAAAAGTTTCCGCTTTATTATTCACCGTTTTTCGCGTATCGGATGTTCACAAAACGTTTGAAAGACGACGATTACGTTTCCTATCTTCCCGTTTCAGAAGTGGAATTTGAAGTCAACACCAAAAATTGGCACATCGACGGCGAATTCAAAAAGATAAAATCCCCGATTTCTATCAAGGTTTTGCCTAAGAGTTTGAGGATTTTGGTTTGAGAATTAATATAATTACTTAATTGCTCTCAATTATTTCTCTAAAATTTCTGCAAATCTATTTTCTATATTTTCTTTTATTGGATTAATCTTTAGTTCAATATTTTTAAAAGCTTTTGAAGCATTTCTCATCATTTATCTATCCGGTCTTTCTCCCATTTGTCTAAATGAATGTTGCTCATTATACAAATCGTATGCTTCTCTAACATCGCTCAAATAATTGTCAATTATTTTTTTTGTTTCAGTGTCAAAATAAAACCTGTTATTTATATAATGGGTTGTGAATTCAGAGTGTTTCTTTAAAAATATATCCTGTAGTATATTATCATTTTCCACAAAATTTTTGCCTTGTTCAAGCATTTTTAATGGATTCACATATCTGTGAAGTTCATTCAAAACCTCATTTATTAGTTTATATGTTACTTCCATTACAACAAGTCTCTTCTCGTGAAGTTTTGTGAATTTAAAATTTTCACGACTTTTTAAAGAATTTATTTCTGCTTGAAATTTTGAAAGTTCCATATTATTAGAGTTTTTAATATTCTCCAACTTTGAATCAAAACTACTTTTAACTCGTCCTTTTACCTTTTCGGTTAAATATAGAGTAAATAAACTTCCAAGTAGAGTTGGAAAGATTGAATAATTAAAACGTTCAATAAACTTATGGACATTTGATTTTTGCTTATTTGATGAGTTACTCAAATATACAAATCAATTTATGAATGAAATTTCAAATACAATTTAATTTTATAAAAAAATCATCCAATTTCCCTATTTTTGTATCATTCATCAATAATCATTTATCAATTATAATAGGTGCAGAACAAACTCAAAATCATCAACGACCCCGTTCACGGCTTTATCAAAATTCCACACGAGATTCTGTTTGACGTCATAGAACATCCTTATTTTCAAAGACTAAGACGCATTTCCCAAACCGGCTTACTTTCACTGATTTTTCCCGGCGCAAAACATACCAGATTTCACCACGCTCTTGGTGCAATGAATCTGATGTTCAAAGCATTGGAAACTTTGAAGCTGAAAGGAATCAAGATTTCAAAAGAGGAAGAAGAAGCGGCGATGTTGGCGATTTTGATGCACGATATTGGTCACGGTCCGTTTTCCCACGCGTTGGAAAACATGTTGATGGACGATTGGCACCACGAGAAGATTTCGATTTTGTTGATGACCAGACTGAATGAGGAATTTGATGGAAAATTGGATTTGGCGATAGAAATGTTCCAGGGAAAATACCACAGAATGTTTTTTAACCAATTGATTTCCTCGCAGTTGGATGTTGATAGGATGGATTATTTGAAGCGTGACAGCTTTTACACAGGCGTTTCGGAAGGCGACGTGAATGTGGAAAGAATCATCTCAATGATGAACGTGAGCAACGAAAAATTGGTCATCGATGCAAAAGGAATTTATTCCATCGAAAATTATTTGACTGCCAGAATGTTTATGTATTGGCAGGTTTATTATCACAAAACGGCGGCGTTGGCGGAACACGTTTTGGTCCAAATCTTAAACAGAGCCAAATATCTGGTTTCTCAGAATTTGGAACTAGATGCGCCATCAAACCTGAAATATTTTTTGATTAAAAATAAATTTGATGAAGCCACGGAAGAAGACATCAGAAGATTCACAATGCTCGATGATATGGATGTTTTCCAGGCGATAAAAGAGTGGACGGAGAATCCTGATTTTATTTTAGCTAAGCTTTGCAAAGTGGTAATTTATAGAGATTTTCCGAAAAGTATCATTTCATCAAAACCATTTTCTCAAGAATTTATTCAAGAAAAAATTGACAAGACCAATCAACATTTTAATATCCATAATGCAGAAGAATTGGTTGGCCAGATTTCCAGAACGCTGTTGCCGTATGATACTGAAAAACAGCCGATTTATCTGATGAATAAAGTGGGTGAAACGTTCAAATTGGAAGAATCGGAAAATCAGATTTTGTTTGGCTGTATGGAAAATGCGACCAAGAAATACATTGTTTATTTCCCCAGAGAGATTTTGTAGGTAAAGTAAAAGTAAGTTTGATTCGTCATAAAAAATTAATGGTTAATTAATAAAATATTTATCTTTGCAAACTATGGAATTTACTGCGCAACAAATTGCAAATTTTATAAACGGGAAAATCATCGGAAATCCCGAAACGGTCATCACAGGCGTTTCTCCTATTGAGAATGGAGAGAAGGGACATTTGTCTTTCATTGGACAATCCAGATTTTTAGAATTTTTGGAGAATACAGAATGCGCAGTTCTTATTGTTTCAGAAAGCTTAATCGTAGAAAACAAAGATTACAAACCAGCAATTATTGCGGTAGAAGATGCCTATCTTTCTTTCCAGGTGTTGATGAATCTGTACCAGGAAATGCAAGGCAGAAGAACAGGTATTGAGCCTGGCTCTTTCTTTCACGAGACTGCAAAAGTAGGAGAGGATGTTTACATTGGTGCATTCACGTATGTTTCGGAAAAAGCAGATATTGGTGATGGAACACAAATTTTTCCTCACGTTTACGTCGGCAAAGGCGTGAAAATCGGAAAGAACTGTAAAATTGATAGTGGTGCAAGAATCTACGATTATTGTATTGTTGGTGATAATTGCGTGATTCATTCCAATACAGTTGTTGGTGGCGATGGATTTGGTTTCCAACCAACGGCAGAAGGTTTCAAGAAAATTCCACAATTAGGAAATGTCATTATAGAGGATGATGTAGAGATTGGTTCCAATTGCAGTATCGACCGTGCAACCATTGGTTCAACGGTTATCGGCAAAGGAACTAAGATCGATAATTTGATTCAAATTGCTCACAATGTCAAGATTGGTCAAAACAATGTGATTGCCGCTCAAGCTGGGATTGCAGGTTCTACGATCATTGGAGACTGGAATCAAATTGGAGGTCAAGTTGGAATCGTTGGTCATATCAAAATTGGCAATCAAGTCAAGATCCAAGCACAAAGTGGCGTGAACCACGCGGCGAAAGATGGTGAGACACTTTATGGTTCGCCAGCAATCAATTACAGCGATTACAGAAGAAATTACGTACATTTTCGTAATTTTACCGACATAGTCAAGAGAATAAACGATTTAGAAAATAAAAAATCAGAGTAAAGGTATCAGGAGCCAAGACACAGTTCTTCCCGCCTCAAAACTATTACAATGAGTGATAAACAAAAAACAATCAGAGAAGAGATCAAACTTTCGGGTATCGGTCTTCACACAGGTAGAGAAGTTAATCTTACAATCAAACCGGCTAAGGAAAACACCGGATTTGTTTTCGTAAGAACAGATCTAGAAGGTCATCCTCAGGTAGAGGCTGACGTCAATTATGTAACCACTACAGAAAGAGGAACCACTCTGGAAAAGTTAGGGGTCAAAATCCACACTTGCGAGCACCTTTTGGCTGCTTTGGTCGGGATGGATATTGATAATGCCTTCCTTGAAATGAATAGTGCAGAGCCACCGATCTTGGATGGATCTTCCAAATATTTTGTAGAAGCTATTGAGAAAGCTGGTGTTAAGGAACAAGATCTTGCAAGAGAATATCTTGTGGTGAAGGAAGTGATGAACTACATCGACCCTTCCACAGGTTCCGAGATTACAGTCATTCCAGCAGACGATTACGAGATCACGACCATGGTAGATTTTGGGACCAAAGTTTTGGGAACTCAGAATGCAAGTATGAAAAATCTTTCCGAGTTTAAGGACGAGATTGCACCAGCGAGAACATTCAGTTTTTTGCACGAGTTGGAGCAACTTCTGGATGCAAATCTTATCAAAGGTGGTGATATCAGCAATGCTATCGTTTATGTTGATAAGGAATTGACGCCGGAAACCACAGAAAAACTGAAATTAGCTTTCGGTAAAGACGAAGTTTCTATCCGTCCAAACGGAATTCTCGACAATCTTACACTTAACTTCCCAAATGAAGCTGCCCGTCACAAACTATTGGATGTGATCGGAGATTTGGCTTTGGTTGGTGTAAGGATCAAAGGTAGGGTGATTGCCAACAAACCTGGACACTTCGTAAATACGCAGTTCGCGAAAAAACTAAACAGACAATACAAATTGCAAAAAAGAAAAAATGTTCCTGATTTTGATCTCAAAGCAGAACCTGTTTTTGACATCAATGGCATTATGAAATTATTGCCTCACAGACCACCGTTTCTTCTAGTTGATAAGATCTTACAATTGTCAGAGACCCACGTGGTAGGACTGAAGAATGTTTCTATGAACGAGCCATTTTTCGTAGGTCACTTCCCGAAAGAACCAGTAATGCCAGGTGTTTTGCAAATCGAGGCCATGGCTCAGGTTGGTGGGATCTTGGTTCTGGCAAATGTGCCAGATCCGGAAAATTACTCCACTTACTTTGTAAAGATGGACAATGTGAAATTCAAGAAAAAAGTAGTTCCAGGAGATCAGCTGATATTCAAAATTGAATTGATAGAGCCGATCAGAAGAGGAATCGTCCATATGCAGGGTTACGGTTACGTTGGTGACAGCGTTGTTGTAGAAGCAGAATTGATGGCCCAAGTTGCAAAAACAAAAAATTAATCTATGATTCATCAGCTTACGGCAGTAGATCCTCGCGCAAAGATCGGCAAAAACGTTACCATAGAACCATTCACTACCATTGGTGCCAACGTTACAGTTGGTTCTGATACGTGGATCGGTCCTAATGTGACCATTATGGAAAATGTTAAGATCGGTAAAAATTGCAAGATTTTTCCAGGAACCGTGATCGGAGCCGTTCCACAGGATCTTAAATTCGATGGTGAAGACACTCAGGTGATTATCGGAGACGGTACTACGCTAAGAGAATGTGTGACGATCAACAGAGGAACAAAAGCTTTGGGATATACAAAAATTGGAAACAACTGCCTGATCATGGCAACTTCACACGTAGCGCACGATTGCATCGTAGGTGACAATGTCATCATTGCAAATGGTTGCGGGATCGCTGGACACGTTGAGATCGGAGATTTTGTGGTAATGGGCGGACTTTCTGCCGTACAACAGTTTGGAAAGATCGGAAAACACGTGATGATCTCTGGAGGCTCATTGATCAGAAAAGATATTCCACCTTATGTAAAAGTAGCAAGAGAACCAATTTCTTATGCAGGAATCAATTCTGTAGGATTGAGAAGAAGAGGTTTTACCAATGACAAGATCTTCGAGATCCAAAAGATCTACAGAGCCATCTTCCAAATGAAAATGAATACAACCCAAGCAATTGAATTCATCGAGAAAGAAATGCTTCCAACGGTGGAAAGAGATGAGATCATCCAATTCATCCAAAACTCTCCGAGAGGTATTGTAAAAGGTTACGGATCTAACAAAGAATAAAAAATAATACAAGTTTATATATAACTAATGGCAACAAGCAACGATATAAGAAAAGGACTTTGCATCGAATTCAGCAATGATATTTTCAAAGTGATCGAGTTTCTACACGTAAAACCAGGAAAAGGTCCTGCTTTCGTAAGAACGAAATTGAAATCTGTAACCAATGGAAAAGTTTTGGACAACACTTTCTCCGCAGGTCACAAGATCGACGAAGTAAAAGTGATCACAAGAAAATTCCAGTATCTGTATGATGACGAGAATGGATTCCACTTTATGAACAACGACGATTTCTCTCAGCTTTACCTTGATAAGGAAATGATTGAAAACGCACAATTCATGAAAGCTGGCGAAGAGATCACCATCATCTTGAAGGAAGCGGACGAATCTCCACTTTCTGCCGAACTTCCACAATCCGTTTATCTGGAAGTGGTAGAAGCAGATCCAGGCGTGAAAGGAAACACAGCGACCAACGCACTGAAAAATGCGATCGTAGAAACAGGCGCAAGAGTAATGGTTCCATTATTCATCGAGCCAGGCGACAAGATCAAGATCAGTACAGAGGACGGTTCTTACCTTGAAAGAGTAAAATAAAACAAAATATAGGATGGAAGTCTGAAGTTGATCTTCACACTTCCATTTTTATTTTAAAACCAAATAATTATTAGGGCAGCTTTATCCGCCTTCCGTTCCCGCTTTTTTCTTTTCCCAGGCTTTGTCCCAGGCAAAAAGAAAAAGAGCTCCACTCAAGTCGGGCTGCAGATTCGTATCCACAAAGACGATTTCCATCTAATATCAAATGTCTTAATTCTAACATCTCACTATGACATTCAATCAGCCACAACAACTCAAGACCATTGCTGATATCATCAATGCTAAATACATCGGCCCAGAAGATTTTCCAGTCTTAGGAACCAACGAAATCCACATGGTAAAAGCCGGAGAAATTGTCTTCGTCAACCATCCAAAATATTACGACAAAGCGCTCAATTCTGCCGCTACGATCATTCTAATTGACAAAGAAGTAGAATGCCCGGTCGGAAAAGCTCTCTTGGTCTCCGATGATCCTTTCAGGGATTTTAACAAGATCAATACACACTTCACAAGGATCTCAAACTTCAGAGAAGAACTTCACGACCTGGAAGTGGGAGACGGAACGTTTATTCATCCTTCAGTCGTCATTGGAAACGATGTAAAAATAGGAAAGAACTGCCACATTTTCCCGAATGTTGTGATTGGCGACAGAACCGTTATTGGTGATAATGTGATCATCCAGGCCAATACAGTTTTAGGTGGTGACGCATTTTATTACAGAAAACTCAATGGAAATTTCGATAGACTGATCTCTGTCGGAAACGTCATCATCGAAAATAATGTAGAGATCGGAAACGGTTGCACCATCGATCGAGGCGTAACGGATCCAACAATCATTGGAGAAGGCAGTATTCTGGACAATCAGATCCAAATCGGTCACGATACGATCATTGGTAAAAGATGTCTTATCGCTTCTCAAACCGGAATCGCAGGCTGCTGCATCATAGAGGATGAAGTGACGATCTGGGGACAAGTCGGAATGGCTTCTGGTGTAAGAATCGAAAAAGGAACTGTTCTACTAGCAAAATGTGGAGTGAACAGAGATCTGAAAAAAGGAACTTACTTTGGCCCAATTGCCGAAGAATTCCGAGATTATCTCAGAAAAGAGGTTAAACTCAAAAATCTGAAGTAAATCATATTTTATTAATCTAAAAATAAAAATTTATTAAACTAAAAATCTTATTTTTACGGTTCAATATAAACATATGAGATTTTACCTAGGTCTTTTATCATCTTTAGTATTTTCGTTCACATTTGGTCAAAAAACTGTGAATGCGAGAATTATTACTTTAGACAACGATACATTGCGGACAAGAGTAAAAGTAGCTACCAATATGTTTGACCCAACTTTGATTTACGGAAGTAGCTTTACAACGAAGATCAAAAGTATAACTGAGGACAATAAAAAAGTAAATATTGAAGCTTCGACCGTAAAAGAAATTTCATTTGAAGATTTTAGTGGAAAAAGAAGAGTTTTTGTTAATAATTCTCAAGATAAAAAATCTCTGAATGAGCATCTTTTCAACGGAAAAGTTTTAGATTGGTACAGAGGTTATACAGCTGGTACGGGTGGGGAAACTGGTGTTGATTTCCTTTTTAATAAGACCACAAATACTGGTATTCCAATTGGATATTTTACAGGAATTCCAAAAAAGAAATTGCAAGAGTTTTTAAAAGACGAGCCAGACATGGAAAGTTTTATAGAAGAAACTAAAAGCAGTTCACTAAGAAATGCTGAAAATAGCATAGATAATGTGATGGAGTCTATCATCAAAAAATATGAGTCTCTCAAAGACAAAAAATAATAACAAATAATAAATTACAATAAAAAATGTCAGTATTAGTAAACAAAGATTCTAAAGTTATCGTACAAGGATTTACAGGTAACGAAGGTACTTTCCACGCAGGTCAAATGATCGATTACGGAACCAACGTTGTTGGTGGTGTAACTCCAGGAAAAGGAGGTTCTGAGCACCTTGGTAAGCCAGTTTTCAATTCTGTGGCAGAAGCTGTAGAGAAAGCAGGCGCTAATGTGAGTATTATTTTCGTTCCACCTGCATTTGCTGCAGATGCTGTAATGGAAGCTGCTGAGGCAGGTATCAAAGTTATTGTATGTATCACAGAAGGGATTCCTATTGCTGATATGGTAAAAGTTAAGGATTATATCCAAGATAGAGACGTTCGTTTGATCGGTCCAAACTGTCCGGGTATCATCACTTCAGACGAAGCGAAAATCGGAATTATGCCAGGTTTCGTTTTCAAAAAAGGAAAAGTTGGTATTGTTTCAAAATCTGGAACTTTGACTTACGAAGCAGCAGATCAAGTTGTGAAAGCTGGTTTCGGCGTTTCTACAGCTATCGGAATAGGTGGAGATCCAATCATTGGAACAACTACAAAAGAAGCTTTGGAATTGTTCATCAACGATCCAGAAACGGAAGCGGTTGTAATGATCGGTGAGATTGGTGGATCTTTGGAAGCTGAAGCGGCAAGATGGTACAAAGCGAGTGGTTCTACAAAACCAGTTGTAGGTTTCATCGCTGGACAAACGGCTCCAAAAGGAAGAACAATGGGTCACGCAGGTGCAATCGTAGGTGGTGATGATGATACTGCACAAGCAAAAATGGCTATCATGGCAGAAAACGGAATTCACGTTGTAGATTCTCCAGCAGAAATTGGAGTAACTGTAGCAAAAGTTTTAGCATAATATGATCTGCTAAGATCTTTTATTAAATATATTTTGAGAGGCTCTATCTGAGCTTCTCATTTTTTTTGTTTAATTTTGAGCCAGAAAATATTTAAAACACACACATGAAAAAGATCCTTTTTGCATCGCTAGTTTTCTCTTCTTTATTATCACAAGCTCAGATCGATCTCAGGTCTACTGAATTTGGTATTGTTGCCGGAGGAACCTATTCCAGAGTTAGAAACGCGCACAATCCGTCAGGACCAAGATTTTCTGTCTTAGGTGGTGTTACAGCTCAGGTACCAATGGGAACAGGCGAGCAGTTTTACATTCAAGCGGAGGCTTTATATTTTGGTGCAGGTGAAACTGGAAAGGCAAAAGATGCCAAAGGAAGTCCTTCGTACAATGGCGTATATGCAAATAACTATTTGAGTGTACCTTTCAACTTCAAAGCTTACTTCTCGGAAGCTGAATCTGAGTTCTATGGATTGATAGGACCTCGATTTAATTTCTTGCTCAGTCAAAAAGTCAAAAATGTTCCTGTAGGTAGAGAATATTATGATCCGAATGTCATCAATCCTGAATATCCAGATATCAATGGGAAGGCGAATTCTTTCAATTTTGGAATTGGTGCTGGTATAGGTTACAGCTATAAACGACAATTAGAGATCGCCTTCAAATATGATATTGGTTTATCAAATACATATCCAAATCTCGTAGAGGCGTGGACTATGGATCCTGATGCGCAAAAGAAAAAATCAGAACAAGTGATAAGTTTGGGATTAACTTATTTCTTCAAATAAAAAACAAAAGGCTGTGAAATTTCACAGCCTTTTGTCTTGAATAACGTTGATGTTATTTATTTTTGATGATCTCTCTGATTTTACCTTCGATCTCCTCAGAAAGTTCAGGATTATCTTTTAATACGTCTTTCACAGCATCACGGCCTTGACCCAATTTGGTGTCTTCGTAGCTGAACCAAGATCCACTTTTCTTAACTACAGCAAGATCTACCGCAGTATCCAAGATCTCTCCAGATTTAGAAATTCCTTCACCGTACATAATGTCAAATTCAGCCATTTTGAAAGGTGGTGCTACTTTGTTTTTCACAACCTTCACTTTTACACGGCTTCCAACGGCTTCGTCACCATTCTTGATCGGTGCACTTGCTTTTCTGATGTCAATTCTCACAGAAGCGTAGAATTTCAATGCGTTTCCACCAGTTGTCGTTTCTGGATTTCCGAACATTACACCGATCTTTTCACGAAGCTGGTTGATGAAGATCACAGTACATTTTGTTCTTGAGATCGAACCTGTCAATTTTCTCAAAGCCTGAGACATCAATCTTGCGTGAAGACCCATTTTCGAATCTCCCATTTCACCTTCAATCTCTGCTTTCGGCGTCAAAGCGGCAACGGAATCGATCACCACAATGTCAATTGCACCTGAACGAATCAAGTTGTCTGCAATTTCCAACGCTTGCTCACCATTGTCTGGTTGAGAGATGATCAGGTTTTCCAGATCCACACCCAATTTTGCAGCGTAGCTTCTGTCGAATGCGTGCTCTGCATCTATGAAAGCAGCGATTCCACCAGTTTTTTGAGCTTCTGCGATGGCGTGCAAGGTCAATGTTGTTTTACCGGAAGATTCTGGTCCGTAGATCTCAATCACTCTTCCTCTCGGATAGCCACCAACACCTAAAGCCAGGTCAATTCCCAATGAACCTGATGGAATTACTTCTATCGTGTGGTCCACAGAATCCTCGCCCAAAGTCATTACGGTTCCTTTTCCGTAGGTTTTATCTAGTTTTTCCAGCACCAGTTGTAGTGCTTTTTTCTTATCGTCGTTTGTACTCATTATGTCAAAAAATTATTCTCAAAAATACGGAATTTTAAAATCAAAATCCAATATTATTTTAGTTTGCGGTTTTAATTTATCAATTGAAAATTAATGAAAATTCGAATTTTTTGTGATGTTCAAATAATCTGTCAGAACTTTCATTTGGTCTTTGTTTCCCTTCTTAATTCGTGCTTTTCGGCTGATTGTTTTTTCATAGATTTTGTTGAAAATCTTTTTTGAAACAGGAAATAGGTTTTTGTTCTTCACTTTCGGAATTTCCAATCTTTCGCAAACTTCATCGTCTAACAAAAACCAAGTGCAACAGATGTGCAGATAGCGTAGGTTTCGTCTTTGAAAATCAAATTTAAGGATTGGATTTTCCAAAGATTCATTTAATAAAGAATGTGCTAATAAAACGGAATCTTTGTCCGCTGAAGGTTGCACAGAAGTCCATAGATAGAAATATTCTGTCGCTTGCTTTTTGTCATCGGGTAGAAGTTCCTCTGGAATTCCTAACAAATAGCCGACATATTTCCAAAGGTGGAAAAGACCTTTTTCCTCTTGCTCAGAAAAGTTGTTTCCCAATTTTTTCAAACTGTATAAAAAAACCAGACTGAAGCCAATGTAAGTTGCCATCATATCCCAGGAATTGATGGGTTCTCCCCAGTTTTTCGTATCCCAATTTTTATAATGTTTCTTGATGGAAATTCTTGCGTAGGAATGGATGAGCCTTGTTTTGATAGCAAACTCATAACCTTTTTGGTGGGTGAGAAGTGAATCGGGTCGGGTAACATTAACCCAAAAATCCAATGTCTCGGATAGGCGTTTGACGGCACCTTTTTTCAATGCCTCAGTAACAATCAATGGTTTGTTGAGATAAGCGTAATCATATCCACCAATTAAGCAATAATCTCTCAGTGAAATCAAAGAATCCACATTGCAACGCATACAGAGTTCGGCGCCACTTTTTATCAATTCAAAATCTACCCAATCTGGAACTGACTGTGTTTGTCCAAAAAGTGATTTGACACTTTCTGGAACATCATCGTTTTCAGAAACGCCATTTCGGATATAATTTTCAATTTGTTTTGAAGCTTCAGGAAATGGTTGTGTGAAGTAAATGTCTTTAACGATTTCATCTCCAATTTCATCAACATCATAATAATATTTAGAAAATTTATCAAAATCTTTGAAGCTGACTTCTGCGCCGGAAAATTCGATGAGTTGTTTGCCGTTTCCGGTTTCCCAAAAGTTTTTGAAATGTGCTGAATCTCTGAATCGAGGTTGTAGAATTGATTTGTCCATCTAGGATAAAGTTACAATTATTGCTCCAAAATTGGACGGTGAGTTTTATCATTGATTAAAATAAAAAAACCTTCCAAAATGAATTGAAAGGTTTCAGTTTTATTGAATGATTCAGATTACAAAGAAGCTGAATGTACAAGCATATCTGCCAATTTGTTAGAATAGCCCCATTCGTTGTCGTACCAAGATACCAATTTCACGAAGGTTGGGTTCAACATAATTCCAGCCTCTTTATCGAAGATAGAAGTTCTAGAATCGCTTACGAAATCCTGAGAAACCACAGCATCTTCTGTATATCCAAGGATACCTTTTAGGTCACCTTCAGATGCAGTTTTGATAGCAGCACAGATTTCTTCGTAAGAAGTCGGTTTGTCCAACTTTACAGTAAGATCCACTACAGAAACGTCAGCAGTTGGAACTCTGAAAGACATTCCAGTCAATTTCCCGTTAAGAGAAGGGATCACTTTTCCTACCGCTTTTGCAGCACCTGTAGAAGAAGGGATGATGTTGTTCAATGCTGATCTACCACCTCTCCAGTCTTTTGCAGATGGTCCATCTACAGTTTTCTGAGTTGCAGTTGTAGCGTGTACAGTTGTCATAAGACCTTCTGCGATCCCGAAGTTATCGTGGATCACTTTTGCAAGAGGTGCAAGACAGTTAGTCGTACAAGATGCGTTTGAGAAGATAGCGATGTCGCTTGTCAATTCTTTGTGGTTTACACCCATTACGAACATTGGCGTATCATCTTTCGGTGGTGCAGAAAGGATCACTTTCTTAGCGCCAGCATTGATATGAGCTTGTGCAGTTTCTTTAGACAAGAATAATCCTGTAGATTCTACGATGTATTCTGCACCTACTTCATTCCATTTTAGGTTGTTAGGGTCTTTCTCAGCAGTTACACGGATTGTTTTTCCGTTTACCACAAGGTTGTTACCTTGAACTGATACTTCTCCTTTGAACGTTCCGTGAACTGAATCGTACTTTAGCATGTAAGCCATGTATTCTGCATCGATAAGGTCATTGATCCCTACAACTTCGATGTTTTCTCTTTCAGTCATTGCTCTGAATACCAAACGTCCGATTCTCCCGAATCCGTTGATTCCTACTTTAATTGTTGACATATTATTTAAAATATTAAGGTTTTTTTTGTTACTATAAATTTACGAAAAAATAAGGAATTACATCGCCAAAATCTCAGCTATTTTCAGTAGGTCCTTGTCTATTTCGTTATGTTTTTTGATGGCTTCTTCTATTGGTGTGTAGACGATCTTGTTCGACTGCATTCCGACCATTACTTTGTTCTGTCCTTCCATTAGACCGATCACGGCACCATAACCCAAGTGGCTCGCAAGTACTCTGTCTGCACAGCTCGGTGATCCACCTCTTTGGATGTGGCCCAAAATGGTTACACGGATGTCGTAGTTTGGGAATTCTCCTTTGGTCGCTTTCGCAAGATCGTAGATGTTTCCAAGTTCTTCACCTTCCGCTACCACTACAATGCTGGATGATTTTCCTACTTTTTCAGCAGTTCTGAACGTGTTGAAGAGATCTTCCAAGCTGTCTTTTCTTTCTGGAATCAGGATATCAAGCGCGCCAGTTGCGATTCCACTGTTAAGCGCAATAAAACCTGCATCACGTCCCATCACTTCCACAAAGAAAACTCTGTTGTGGGAAGTTGCCGTATCACGGATCTTGTCGATAGAATCCATCGCTGTATTAAGCGCAGTGTCATACCCAATGGTTTTGTCTGTGCCGAAGATATCATTGTCAATGGTTCCTGGAACACCAATTACTTTGATGCCGTGTTCCTCATTGAAAACCTTTGCACCTGTAAAACTTCCGTCTCCACCGATACAAACTATCGCGTCAACACCTAATTTGACACATTGATCGTAAGCTTTTTTTCTACCTTCCGGCGTCATAAATTCCTTTGATCTGGCAGACTTCAGGATCGTTCCACCTTGATTGATAATATTTTTGACAGAACGTGGTCCCATCTTTATAATATCACCTGCAATAAGACCATTGTAACCTTCTCGGATACCATAACAGTCTATCTTGTAGTGATTTGCTGTTCTTACAACAGCTCTAAGTGCAGCATTCATCCCAGGAGCATCGCCGCCGGAAGTCAAAACCGCAATAGATTTTATGTTGTTTTCTGACATATTTTCAATTTTTTTCAAAGCAAATTTACGAAATAGGAATCACATTAAAGAACGACTTTAATATTATGCTGTAAATTATATCATAGGTTAATCAGTTATTGATACGAAATATGACAAATATTAGAATTAATTTTTTCTCAGGCTTTCCAAGTTTTATTATATTTACGAACAATACAAAATGAAATTTTAAAGTAATCAGATAATAATATTGTGAGATCTACCGATTCATAATATCAAAAAACAAACAAATAAATACATTATGAAAGTTACCGTAGTTGGCGCAGGCGCAGTAGGAGCCAGTTGTGCAGAATACATTGCAATGAAAGATTTTGCAGCAGAAGTTGTTTTGGTGGACATCAAAGAAGGTTTCGCAGAAGGAAAAGCAATGGACCTTCTGCAGACGGCTTCTCTTAACGGTTTTGATACCAAAATTACCGGAACAACTGGAGATTATTCCAAAACTGCAGGTTCCAAAGTAGCTGTGATCACTTCCGGAATCCCAAGAAAACCTGGAATGACGAGAGAAGAATTGATCGGCATCAACGCTGGAATCGTGAAAGAGGTGACTCAAAACTTGGTAAAGCATTCGCCAGATGTGATCATCATTGTGGTTTCCAATCCTATGGATACAATGGCCTATTTGGTGCACAAAACATCTGGTCTTCCAAAAGAGAGAATCATCGGAATGGGTGGTGCTTTGGACTCTGCCAGATTCAAATACAGATTGGCAGAAGCCTTGGAATCTCCAATTTCAGACGTGGATGGAATGGTGATCGCGGCGCATTCTGACACGGGAATGTTACCACTTTTCAGCAAAGCGACTAGAAATGGTGTTCCAGTCTCAGAATTTTTAAATGATGAGCAAAAAGCCAACGTAATCGAAGAAACCAAAGTTGGTGGAGCAACATTGACCAAGTTATTAGGAACTTCTGCTTGGTACGCACCAGGCGCGGCGGTTTCTGTAATGGTTCAGTCCATCCTTTGCGACCAAAAGAAAATGATTCCTTGTTCATTGATGCTTGACGGCGAATATGGCGAAAGCGACATCTGTCTTGGTGTTCCGGCAATCATCGGAAAAGATGGTGTTGAGAAGATTGTAGACATTACATTGACAGAAGACGAAAAAGCGAAGTTTACGGAGGCTGCAAAAGCTGTAAGAGATGTGAACGGAGATTTGAAGTTCTAAGCTTTAGATTTTGATATAAAAAAAACCGTCCTGATTACTTAGGACGGTTTTTTTTTTATTTTACAACGGTGGCTTCCAATTCCACCTTCAAAGTTTCGAATAATGTTTTGACTTCCATCACAGTTGTCGCCTGTTGAATTCCATTCGTGGAAATCCAGTTTTGGAGAACATCAAAGTTTTCAAACAATTCAGAATGCTCAGTGGTATAAACATTGAGACGAACGATGTTTTTCAATTCAAAATCAGCTTCGTGGATAACCTTTTCAAGATTCTCCAAGGTTTTGATAAGTTGCGTTTGCATATCAGCATTACTTGATATTCCATCTTCATCTATGGCAGTCTGGCCCGAAACGTAAAGCGTGCTATGTACATTTTTGACTTCTACCGCCTGTGCATAGTTTCTTGCGTCTTGCCATTTCCAGGGATTGATGATTCTTTTTTCCATTTTAAATAATTTTAATGATGGAGCAAAGTTCCGCCGATGCCCGAAATATCTTGTGTGATGTACATCACATCTTTTTCGATTCCACAAAAAACCGACTCAAGGTCTCACGAGACACGCCGAGATAATTTGCTAAAACCGTCTTTGGAATTCTCTGCAACAGGCTTGGATAGGAATGTAGGAGCTGTTCATATTTTTCTTTTGCCGTCAAAGTGAGCAAAGACAAAATTCTTTTCTGATTGGCAATATGTCCTCCAATTGCTTTTTTGAGGAAAAAATGTTCAAGTTTTGGAATCGCCTCATTAAGTTTTTGATAATCTGAAAATGACAGACAAAGCACTTCCGTATCTTCCAAACATTGCAAAAACTGCGTGGCTTTGCTCTCGGTGTAAAATGCCATATAATCCGTTTCCCACCAGTCTTCCATAGAAAAGGAGATGATATGTTGCTTGGCATCGCGGTCTATGATGTACAATTTCATTAAGCCAGAAACAATGAAATAGACTTGGCTTACAAAATCAGTTTCTTTGATGACTAAATCCTTTTTTCTGTACTTTTTAGAATGAAAGCAGGAATCAATCAACTCAAATTCCTCGTCTGTGAGGGTGATTATTTTTTCGATGTGATTTCGCAGGATGTTCATTCCATTAAGGTTTTGATTTGCGAATATAAAGATTCAATTTTAATGGTCTAAAATGATTCTGCGGTCAACTCCGCGTTCACCATCGCGCCAGCAAGATTGCCTGTGTAAACCGCATTGGCAACCGAACGCATCGGGCTGGAATTGTCACCACAAGCCAATAATCCTGCAACATTAGTCTTCTGAAATTGGTCGATTTTGATGTGACCCATTTCTGTCATCTCGCAACCAAAAGATTCGGCAATGATGGAATGTTGTGTGAATGGAAACGCACCATAAACCGCTTCGAAGCTCAAAACTTTGCCATCGGATAAAATCAGGCTTTCTACCATTCCATCTTGATATTTTAATTCCTCAATTTCGGTTTCAATGATTTGAATATTATTTTTATTTAATTTTTCAAGTTGCTCATCGGTGAAGTCGGCTTTTCCTCTTGTGAAAATCGTCAAATCTTTAGTCAAATTATTTACTAAAGATGCAATATGAAAACCGCGGTCGCCATTCGCAATGATTCCCGTTTTTTTATTCTGAAATTCATAGCCGTGACAATAAGGACAATGGATTAATGAAATTCCCCAACACTCAGCAAAACCTTTGATGTTTGGAACTTCATCCACAATTCCAGTTGCGAAAATCAGTTTTTTGGATGAGAATTTCTCGCCGTTTTCAGTTGTGATTTCAAATCCATTTTCTGTTTTGATGCCTGCTGTCGCCAAACCTTCGTAAAACTCGACCGTCTTATATTTCCCAACTTGTTCTCTCCCGATGGTCGAAATTTCCTTCGGCGTTTTTCCGTCTTGCGTCAGGAAGTTATGGGAATGTGGCGTCTGTGCATTGCAAGGTTTTCCACTGTCGATGACCAAAACTTTTCTTAATGACCTTCCCAATGACATTGCCGACGACAGTCCGGCGTAACTGCCTCCGATTATGATAACATCGCATTGATTTTCCATTTTAATTTTTCTATTTATATCCTTAATTAAATGCTAACTGCCAAAAGCCAATTATTTCTTGCCAAAGTTAAGATTAATTTTTATTATTGCAACAGAATCGCATTAATAAAAATGAAAAGAAGAAATACACCCGCAAAAGAAGCCGTCTTGAATCTGTTGACGACCACAGGAAAGGCGATGAGCCAAGACGCCATCGAGGGGAAAATCAATCTGGAAATGGACAGAGCCACGATTTACAGAGTCTTAAATCGATTTTGCGAAGACGGAATTCTCCACAGAATTGTAGCGGAAGATGGGAAACAATACTTCGCCGTTTGCATCAAATGTGACGCTAAAAAATTAGCTAACCATCATTTTCATTTCCGATGCACAGTTTGTCAAACGATAGAATGTCTGCCGGTTCCGGTTCAGTTTTCTTTGCCAGCAGATTACGAAGTGGAAAGTGTGAATTGTGTGTTAACGGGTGTTTGTAAGGATTGCGCGTAATAATTAATCTAAAGAATTTCCAGTTTCGAAATCCTTAATCTGTTTTTTCGTTGCTAAAGAACGCCACGCGATTTCCAGGACTTCAATCACCAATTTCCTGTCGTGACAGTCTTTCCACAAACAGATGTAGGGATAATTTTTGAAATGCTCAGGCAAATGAAAAATCTCTGGATAAGTTTCCAAATAATAATCCCGTGAGTCAAAACCAATTCTGATTGGGATAAATTCTCCATTGTCGTGAAGTCTGCACATCAACTTTCCACGGACTTTCACAGAAGGCGTTCCCTCGTGAGAAACACTTTCCTCGGTGTCGGGAAAAGTCAACGCAATATTTTTCACGAAATCAAAATCTGAATAATTAAATTCGATGGGCTTTTTCATCAATCAAAATCAAACCTTCACAAAACCACGAAAACCTCTCGCCGAATAATACGATTCCGCGCCGTTGTGATAAAGGAAAACCGTGTTGTATCGCTTGTCACAGAAAACTGCACCGCCTAAATTCCGAATATCTTCCGGCGTTTTCACCCAGCTCGACGTTTTCAAATCAAAGTTTCCTAAAGATTGCAAATGGCGATATTGTACTTCATCCAAAATCTCGACGCCGATTTCATTGGCCAAATCTATGGCGTTATTTGCCGGTTTGTTTTCCTTTCGGGAATCTAATGCTTTTCGGTCGTAGCAAAGGCTTCGTCTGCCTTTTGGACTTTCTGTGGAACAATCGAAGAAGAGATATTCATCTGACTTTTTATCATAATCAACAACATCTGGCTCGCCTTCGGTTCGTTCCATTTCACTGAGTGACCAAAGTTTTTCCGGATTTGATTCCAATTTTTTCTGAACGTTTTCCCATTTGATATTCTCGTGGCGCGCTGGATTTTTTTCGAAACGGGTTTTTAGAATATCAATCAATTCTGATTGTTCGTCTGGTGATAATTTATTTTTGATGCTCATTTTTTCAATGGTTTAGTTTTCAAAACGTTGCTTCAAATTTAATCAAAATAAATATCGATATTAAGAAAAATTGAAATTCCGATGTAACATTCCAGCTCCGATAGTTGTCTAATAAGAAAACTATGAAATGAGAATATTGTTTTCCTCTCTGGGATTACTCACAGCTACGCTTTTTTTAGCGCAAACTACAAATGATACCATCAAATCCAAAGAAATAGAAGCCGTGACTTTGGTCGCCAGAAAACCGACTGTCGAGAACAAAGCCGACAGAACGGTCTTCAACGTCGCAAACAGCTCTATTCTTGCAGGAAATACGACTTGGGACATCGTGAGAATGACGCCCTTGGTGAGCATCGATAACAATGATAATGTGAAAGCGGAAGGCGAATCGGTGACGGTTTACATTAATGATAGAAAATCGGTTTTCACAGGTAAGGAACTTAAGGAATATCTTAAAACAATTCCTGCTGACAACTTGATGAAAATCGAGGTCATCACCAGTCCGTCTTCGCGTTATGAGGCCACTGGTTCCGTCATCAACATCGTCTTGAAAAAGCGTGATGATGAAGGTTTGAAAGGTAGTATTTCCCTAACAAATACTCAGAATACAAAGAACAACCAGTACGGAAGTTTGAACCTTAATTATCATAAAAAGAACTTCACGCAGACCTTTACAGGAAGTTACAGCGACAATGTTTTTATCAACTCAAACTCCAGCCGAAACACTTATTACAAAGACAATTCTTTGCAACTGATTGATGCGGAAAGTGCTTACACGGGGAAAAGTCCATCGTTTTCCTCCACGTCGGAATTTGAGTTGAATGACAAAAATAACGTCGGTCTCGTCTTAGAATATTTCCGTGGTGACCGAGGTGCTACGACCAATTCAACAGTCAACAATTATCTGGGCGACGTTTTTCAGAATGGATTTGTTCAAAATCTGAATTCGGCCACAATCAATAATACTTTGGGAACCAATTTGTTCTATAAATATTATGACAAGGAGAAAAATCGGATTCTGGACGTCAACATTGGAACCAACTACGATTCTGAAAAAGGCACGACCAATTTTGATAGATTTGATGAAAGCAATTCTCTCACCGAGCAGAGATTTATCGACAATTATTCTCAAAACCGAAATTACTTCGCCAAGGTGGATTACACAATGCCAATCGGCAAAGGCGGAAGTTTTGAAGTCGGCGGAAAAGCGAATTTCAACAACAATGTGATTCCGAACAACTATCGTTATTTTTTTGATAATGGCTTGGAGGTCGACAGCAATATTTTTAAATACACGGAAAACATCAACTCGCTTTATGCCAATTACAGCCGGACTTTTTTCGAGAAATTGGAAACCAGAATCGGACTTCGCTACGAATATATCAAATACAAAATCCGCCAAAATGGCGTTGATGCGAGAACTGATTCCTACGGAACGTTCTTGCCAAATCTCTTGATAAAATATGCGTTCTCACCAAATTATGACTTGAGTTTGACGTACAATCGAAATCTCTGGCGACCGTGGTATTCGGAGTTTAACACGTTCGAAATGCCTTCAAACAATGGGTTTTATTACCGTGGAAACACCGAACTTCTACCCAATCCAAGCGACAGGATTGCTTTGAAGTTTGGGATTCATAAAAAATACTTCATCTCCGCGAGATATATGTTCACAGACCAGGATTATTGGACTAATTATTTGGAGGAAGACGGCAGAACAATCAGTTTTCCAGACAACTTCAAAGGGAAAGTGGAGAAACTTTACGTTTTTGCAAACACCAATCAGAATCTATTCAAAAACAAGTTGAACGTGAACTTTGGAATTGGCTGGTATTACATTGACAACAGCGATTTCAACAGTAGAAACAGATTGAGCCCGGAAAGCAATTATATCAATTACTTCTCAGGTTCTACCAATTTGTCGTACACCAATTTGTTTAATAAAAACATCAACATCAGCGCTTGGATGAGTGTTGATAATCAAAATAATGGAAACTCTGTAGCCAATCAATACAACTTCTTCCACAACATTTCTGTCACCAAGATTTTCCCGGTCTCTCAGATTGAAACCAGTTTGCAGTTGATGAACATCTTCAAAAGACCATCTATGGATATGACGACTTACAGCCAAATCGGAACATTCCAAAACCGCAACAAATGGGATTGGTACGGTTTCTCGCTCACATTCGTAAAACGTTTCGGAAACCAAAAAGTAAAAGAAAATACCAAAACCGATGTTGAGAAAAACTCTGGCGGAAGCAAATAGCAGATAGCTTTTGGCAGTGGCTTTTGGCTGTTAGCTTTTAAAATATTTATGATTAATGAGAACGGGCAATTGCTCGTTCTTTTTGTTTAGAATAAAATCCAAGTCTTTGCTCAGTGAAATGTCTTTGCGAACCTTAAAAATATTTTTAATAAGTTCAAAAAAAGCTTTGCGCGCTTTGTGTTTAATTTTCACAATATCACGAAACTTTAATAAAATTTCACATCCCAAAACTTTTGAAAGCCGTAAATTTGGGCTCAATAAAAAGTAAAATTAAATGTTCAGAAAAATTCAGATTTTCGTGTTGGCGGTGGCTACATTCGGAAATGTAAATGCTCAGAAAACAAAAATCAATTCAGGAGAAAGACCAAAACTAGTTGTAGGATTGGTCGTTGACCAGATGCGTTGGGATTATCTTTACCGCTTCGAAAAGAAATTCGGGAAAGGTGGATTTCAAAGACTTTTGGGCGAAGGCTATTCTCTCAACAATGTTCATATTCCGTACATTCCTACGGTGACGGCGATTGGTCACACTTCTATTTACACAGGGTCGGTTCCATCGATTCACGGGATTGCAGGAAACGATTGGACGGATAAAGAAACCGGAAAAAATGTCTATTGTACAGCAGATGACAGTGTGAATCCAGTTGGGTCGGACAGCAAAAAAATCGGAAGTCACTCTCCCAAAAATCTTTGGTCAACTACGGTTACAGACCAATTGAGAATCGCAAGCAACTTCAAATCAAAAGTCGTTGGCGTTTCTTTGAAAGATAGAGCTTCTATTTTGCCGGCTGGACACAATCCGACAGGCGCTTTTTGGTTTGATGATTCTTCAGGCAACTTTATCACGAGTTCATATTATATGAACGAATTGCCAAAATGGGTCAATGATTTTAATGGTCAAAAAGTTCCTGAAAAACTATTGGCAAACGGTTGGGAAACAACTTTGCCAATTGGTGAATATACAGAAAGCACAGCCGATAATGTAGAATGGGAATATCCGGTCGGAACAGCGAAAGACCCGGTTTTTCCGTACAAAAATCTATTGACGGATTACGCGACAAAGAAAGGTGTCATCAGAACCACGCCTTTCGGAAATACTTTGACTCTGAAGTTTGCTGAGGCAGCTTTGGATAATTATACTTTAGGAAAAGGAACTGAAACGGATTTCCTTGCAATTAACTTAGCTTCGACGGATTATGTAGGACATTCTTATGGGCCAAATTCCATCGAGGTTGAAGATACTTACATCAGATTGGACAAGGATTTGGCCGCGTTTTTCAAAATGTTGGATGAGAAAGTAGGGAAGGACAATTATCTGGTTTTCCTTTCTGCTGACCACGGCGGCGCCAATGCAGAAGGTTTCTTGAGAACTAACAAAATTCTCGGCGGTTTCTATGACGACGGAATGGAAAAAAATCTCGGTGCAGAATTAGAAAAGAAATATGCGAATTCTAAAGTGATTTTGGGAATTGATAATTATCAAATCTATTTAAATCAAAGTTTGATTAAGGAAAAAAAACTGGACGAAGATGATATCAAGACCACCATCATCAACAGTCTGAACAAAGACCCAAGAGTTTTGTACGCCGTTGATTTGAAAAAAATCGGTTCATCTGCGATTCCAGAGCCTATAAAAACCAGAGCCATCAATGGTTACAACTGGCAAAGAAGTGGCGATATCCAAATCGTTTCCCACGACGGAATGCTACCAACCTACGCTAAAAAAGGAACGACGCACAGCGTTTGGAATTCCTACGATTCTCACATTCCATTGATTTTTATGGGTTGGGGAATCAAGCACGGCGAAAGCAACAAGGATTATAATATGACCGATATCGCACCAACCGTTTCCGCATTACTTCACATCGAATTCCCAAGTGGAAATATCGGAAATCCTATTACTGAAGTGATTGGAAGATAGAAAATAGAAGTTAATGATTATAATTTAGATTATAATTTACAACTTTAATTTTTAAATAAAATATAAAACCCAATATTGTCATTCCGTAGGAATCTAAACAGCCTTTGTAGAGATTCTTGCAGAATGACAATTTTTTTGCAGAAATTTGCAACTGATTATGAATTTAAAAGAAAAAGACATCTTCGATTTGCTCAATGAGAAAGCAGAACTCTACAATTCACCGGATTTTATAAATGATGACCCAATCCAGATTCCGCATCGTTTTTCTTTGAAGCAAGATATCGAGATTGCAGGTTTTCTGTCCGCAAGTATCGCTTGGGGAAATCGAAAATCAATCATCAATGACGCTAATAAAATGATGGAATTGATGGGAAATTCACCTTACGATTTTGTAATGAATTTTATAGAAAGTGATTTGGATAAGATTCCACAGAAAGCAATTCACAGAACTTTCAACCACGAAGATTTTATTTTTTTTCTGAGAAATTTCCGACGCATTTATTCTCAATTTGAAAGTCTCGAAGACGCGTTTCTCATCAACGAAGATGAAACCAATTTCTATCATTCGATTGAACGATTCCGAAACCAATTCGTTTCAGAACAACACCGCGGACAGAAACACGTGAGTTCACCTTACAAAAATTCGGCTTCAAAACGATTGATAATGTTTCTGCGTTGGATGGTTCGGAAAGATAAAAAAGGCGTCGATTTTGGGATTTGGGAAAACATTGATGCCAGATTTTTATCTGTTCCATTGGATGTTCATACGGCAAATATTTCCAGAAAATTAGGAATCTTAACCCGAAAACAAAACGATTGGAAAGCTGTGGAAGAATTGGATTTGATTCTTCGAAAATATAATTCTGCTGACCCTGCGATTTACGATTTTGCTTTGTTTGGATTGGGCGTTTCTAAAGAGTTTGAATAAAGATTAACCACAAAGACACAAAGTTTTTTCACGAAGCACACAAAGTTTTTTTGTCATAGAAATATGATAAAACCAATTTAAAACATAAAGAATAAAAATTGTGAACCTTGCAAAGACCTTTGTGCCTTTGTGGTTTAAAAATTATTTCAAAATATCATTAATATTAGGATATTCCGAGATTTTCCGGAACTCAAAACGGTTGCTGTTCTGCAAATCTGAAATGAACAAATCCAATTCCCGAACCGAATCATCGTCCTGAAGATATTGGTCGTGCGTCAGGAAGACCAGATGTCGGGAAGTCTTTTCCAAGTCGTTGAAGAAGATGCTGTCCACACGTTTTGTCATTTCCTTGTGAGTGCCTTTCAGTTTCATCGCGTTCGTTGGTTTCCATTCCAAATCCCAACCTACCAAAACATAGCCGGCTTGTTGTAATTCATCTGCTGCTAATTTTGAAGTTTTGATGTCGGTATTGTTTATGTTTGCTGTTCTCCAGATGTTTCGTCCGGGCGTTCTGGCGTATTTGTTTTTGAATTTCAGGCTGTCTCTTGCTCTGTCAAAGTCGTGAATCACATTTTCCGGATTTTTGTAGAAGTCAGAATATCGGTTCAAGGCGTGCGTGTAGCTGTGATTCGCAATCTCAACGAGTTTGTTACTTTCCAGTTCCTTCAATTCTTTTGATTGGGTTTTGCTGTCGTACGCGTGTTTTCCAACGACAAAAGCTGTGATGGGAATTTGATATTTATCGGTGATTTTCAAAAGGTTGCTCGTTCCTCTGTTAGGCCCATCATCGAACGTCAAGTAAATGTAACGTTTGTTAGGGTCGTCGGGAACATCGGGTTTTGCGGAGATAACTTTTGCTGAGTTGGGGACGATTTTTTCTGAATTGATATCTTTTGAAATTTGTGCCTCTTCTTTTTCTGATTTTTTGTTACAGGATTTCAAAAAAAATACTGCTGTAGAGATTAAGGCAGCAGTCCCAAGAAAAACCAACAGATTTGATTTTTCCGCAAAAGTTTTTTTCATTGTAAATAATGGAATTTAAAGTTGTTAAAAAATGTTAATTAAGTTAAAATTTAGAATCAAATTGGATGCCGAAATCCTTTAGTTTAGACTGTTTTTAAAAATAAATATTAATTGATAATCAACTATTTATGTTTTTGTATTTGCTTTTTATTGATATTTTGAAATTGTGTTAAAATTTAAGATGCTTTAAAACGTGGAATCTTTCGCAGCCCGACTTGAACGGAGCTCATTTTTTTTGCGGCTGCAATCTGGCGAGGGCAAAAAATAGCGGGAGTGTAAGGCGGAAAAGCTGCCCAAATAAATATAAGTAGTACCTTTCTTGATGTACATCAACGTCTGTTCTTTGTTTAAGGTCTTATTTTTGCTGCACTAAAAAAGTTTAATCAAAATAATTTTCTATGAAAAAATTAACCGTATTGGCATTTGCAGGAGCGGCATTATTGTTCACTGCTTGTAATGACAAAAAAGAAACTGTGAAAGACGCGCAAGAAGTTGCAGCGAAAACCGGAGATGCTTACAAAGTAGATTTGGCGACGTCCAACGTGAACTGGAAAGCTTTCCACAAAGGTGGTTTCGCACCAAGATGGGGAACTTTGAACTTGAAATCTGGCGAAATAACGGTTGCTGACAATGCTGTAACCTCCGGAGATTTCGTAATCGATATGACGACTTTGAAAGTAGACCCAGCGTCTGTAACTGAAGCGGACAAAAAGCCGGCTGACCTGGAAGCACACTTGAAAAATGAAGATTTCTTCAACGTGACCAAAAATCCAACTGCTGATTTCAAAATCACTTCTGTAGCGGACTTGGCGGGAGAACTTCCAAAAGATGCTGTAGCAGGTTCTAACAAAACAGTGAGCGGAAACTTGACTTTACTAGGAAAAACGCTGAACGTTTCTTTCCCTGCAAAAGTGACTGTGACGGAAGGTAAAGCGGCTGTAGAAGCCAAATTTACAGTGAACAGAACCGATTGGGGAATTAAATTCGGGACAGACGAAACCGACCCAGCTGAATGGATGATTAGCAAAGACATCGAAATTGGCATCAACGTAAATGCTGCTAAATAATAGATTTTAAAAGTGAAAAGGAGAAGACTGTATCGAAAGAGACAGTCTTTTTTATTTGATAGACACAAAAGAACCGACCCTTTAGGAGCCGGCTCAGTAGATAAAGACATCTCATTTTTTTAGTTAAACAACAACAAAAAAGGATAGCCGACGGTGCTATCCTTTGATTTTTATATCAAATAAATTTGAGTGATTCTGATTGAAAATAGATAAGTTTTCATAACGATTTCCTTAATCTTATTGATGTAAATTTAGAAAGAAAAACAATACGAAATGTAAACTAAATGTTAAAGTTTTGTAGTTATCCACATTTTTTTGTGGATAAGTCTGTTGTTTTATAGTTTCTCCGCAACATACTTCGCCGTAGCCGACTCCTTCACCTTCACCAAATCCTCGGGCGTTCCGGCAAAAACAACTTCGCCACCGTATTTTCCGGCATTCGGACCGATGTCGATGATGTAGTCTGCCGTTTTCATAATATCTGGCTGATGCTCAATCACGACCACCGAATGTCCTAATTCTATCAAGGCCTGAAGCGATTTCAATAATTTTTTGATGTCGTGGAAATGCAATCCTGTTGATGGCTCATCAAAAACAAAAAGCGTTTTCTCCGTGGTCACACCTTTCACAAGGAACGATGCCAGTTTCACTCTCTGCGCCTCACCGCCCGAAAGGGTAGAAGAGGATTGCCCGAGTTGAAGATAACCCAAACCAACGTCCTGCAAAGGTTTTATCTTAGTCGCAATTTTTTCCTCGTGGTTTTCTGAGAAGAATTCCAAAGCCTCGTCAACCGTCATATGAAGGATGTCGGAAATGTTTTTCTCGTCGTATTTGATTTCAAGGATTTCTTTCTTGAAACGTGTTCCGTGGCAGTGTTCACATTCAAGCTCGATGTCGGCCATAAACTGCATTGAGACCGTGATTACACCATCACCTTTACATTCGTCGCAACGTCCGCCGTCCACATTGAAGGAAAAATGTTTTGGCTTCAAACCTTGAACTTTCGCTGATTTTTGTTTCGCAAAAAGGTCACGGATGTCGTCGTAAGCTTTCAGGTAAGTGACTGGATTGGAACGGGACGATTTTCCAATTGGATTTTGGTCAATCAATTCGATATTTTGAATCAGTTTTGAAGGGAATTCCACGGAGTCATAATCCGCTTTTTTTCCACCCATTCCGAGTTGGATTTGAATCGCATTCGTCATCACTTCTTTCATCAAAGTCGATTTTCCACTTCCGGAAACGCCTGTGATGACGGTCAAACATTCCAATGGAACATTCACGTCGATGTTCTTCAAATTGTTTTGACGAGCGCCTTTGATGGCAATATATTCTTTAGTCTTTCTACGCTTTTTAGGCACTTCGATTTCCATCTCGCCACTCAGATATTTAGCAGTCAGCGTATCGGATTTCATCATCTCGTCATAACTACCGTTGAAAACCAAATCACCGCCGAGGTAACCAGCTTCAGGTCCAATATCAATAATATGGTCCGCAGATTTCATCACATCTTCATCGTGTTCGACAACGATTACGGTATTTCCGAGGTCTCGAAGTTGCTTCAAAACGCCAATCAGATTTTCTGTATCTCGGGAATGTAATCCAATACTCGGCTCATCCAAAATATAAATTGAACCAACCAAAGAACTTCCCAAACTGGTCGCCAAGTTGATTCTCTGACTTTCTCCACCGGAAAGTGTATTCGAAGTTCTGTTCAAGGTTAGATATCCGAGACCAACTTTCGTCAAAAATTCCAGTCGGGTTTCGATTTCGTAGGTCAGTCGTTTGGCAATTTCTCTGTCGTGCTCGTTGAGTTTTAAGGATTTTATTAATGGAAGAAATTCATCCAAAGGCAATTCGATAAACGATTGGATATTGTGTCCATCGATTTTCACCCAGCTCGTTTCTTCTCTTAATCTCAATCCTTCGCAAGTCGGACACAGTGTTTTACCACGGTAGCGCGAAAGCATCACGCGGTACTGGATTTTATAAAGATTTTCCTCCAGCATTTTGAAAAAATTATCAATGCTTGGGAACGTTTTCGTTTTGTCACCTCTCCAAAGTAACTGTTTTTGTTCTTTGGTCAACTGGTGGTAAGGCTTATGAATAGGGAAGTCTTTGTTCTTTTTAATGAAATCCTTTTTCCATTCGCTCATACTTTCGCCACGCCACGACGCGACTGCATCTTCGTGAAGCGACAGGTTTTTGTTCGGAATCACCAAATCTTCATCAATGCCAATCACTTTTCCGTAACCTTCGCAAGTCGGGCAAGCGCCGTAAGGATTGTTGAAACTGAAATAATGTACAGTCGGCTCATTGAAAACAATGCCATCCAATTCAAATTTATTCGAGAAATCCCGTACTTTTTCGGTGTCTGTATTTTTCAGAGAACAATAGCCGTGACCTTCGTAGAAAGCCATCTGGATAGAATCTGCCAATCTTTGAAGGAAACTCTCATCTTCCTCATAACTGAACCTGTCGATGACCAGATTAATCGTCATATCTTTCTCGGGCACAAATCCAAAACTTTCCAAATCCTCAATTCCAGCTACATTTCCGTTCACTTCTAATCTTGTGAAACCGGAAACTTTCAGGGTTTTCAGTTGCTCGGCAAAATTCTCCGCATCAAATGACAGAGGAGCCAAAAGCAGAAACGTCGAATCTTTCTTCGAATTTTTAATGAAATCGATGACGTCCGTCACGCTGTCTTTCTTCACTTCTTCGCCGGAAATCGGGGAATAAGTTCGGCCAACTCTCGCAAAGAACAACTTCATATAATCATAAATCTCCGTAGAAGTTCCAACGGTTGAACGCGGATTGGACGAAATCACCTTTTGCTGAATCGCAATAGACGGCGCCAAACCTTTGATATCATCGATTTTTGGTTTTTCTAATTTACCCAAAAACTGACGCGCGTAGGAACTCAAACTTTCCACATAACGCCTCTGTCCTTCGGCATAAATGGTGTCGAAAGCCAGTGAGGATTTTCCACTTCCCGAGACGCCCGTAATCACAATCAGTTTGTTCTTCGGGATGAGAACATCTATGTGTTTCAGGTTGTTAAGGTGCGCGTTTTTAACGAAAAGAAATTTCTTGATATCGATGTCGGTTGTTGTAGCCATAGTAAAAATGAGACCTACAAAATTACGGAAAATTATATCGAATTGGAATATGATTTTGGATTTAAACTATTAAGATTTTCTTAATGAATTTAGCGACTTAACTCAGGCTAATCTCTATATTTGCGCCCGATTATCTGAAAGGAAATAAACTATGAAGAGAATAATTGTGGCTTTGTCGGTTGTCGTTTTGTCAATCAATGGATTTGCGCAGAACAAAGAAAACGAAATCGATGAGGTGAATTTGCAAGGTCGGTTTTTATCGATTCCGTATAATGATGTGAACGAAAATGTGACGGTCATTACCAAGCAACAAATCCAAAACAGTCCTGCGACCAGCATCGATGAATTGTTGCAATTTCACTCGGGGTTGGATATCAAAAGACGAGGTTCGAACGGTGTTCAGAGCGATATTACGATTCGGGGAAGTTCGTTTGAGCAGGTTTTGATTTTGGTAAATGGTATCAGGATGAATGATTCTCAGACTGGTCATAACACTTTCAACCTTCCGTTTGATATTTCGGCGGTGGAAAGGGTAGAGATTATGAAAGGTTCATCGGCAAAACTCTATGGACAGAATGTTTACGCAGGTGTTATTAATATAGTCACCAAATCATCTTCCGAAGAGCAAGTGACGATAAAAGCGCAAGGCGGTGATTTCAAAACTTACGATTTGTCAGCTTCTGCAACCTTTGGTTCTGAGAAATTCACGAATCTTTTTACCATTAGCAATGGCGCTTCGGACGGTTATCGGTTCAATACAGATTATCAAATCAGAAACTTTTTTTATCAAAATAAATTAAAGCTGAATGATGGAAGTCTAAGCTTGCAGGCTGGGTTTTCTGAGAAGAAATTTGGAGCCAATGGATTTTACGCATCGCCAACCGCCATCAATCAATATGAGGAAACACAGGCTTCTGTGGTAAGTTTACAGTATGAGCAAAGGTTTGATAAATTGTCTGTGAACTCAAGTGTTTATTGGCGGAGAGGGCAGGATATGTATCTTTTTATCCGTCAAAATCCGTCCTATTACAGAAATATGCACATTGGAAATAATGTCGGCGGAACGGTGAATGCGACTTACGAATCGTCACTTGGAACCACAGGAATTGGCGTGGATTACAGAAAAGAATATCTAGCGAGCAGTAATCTCGGCGACAGAGAACGGGATGTGACGCAGGTATTTTTTGACCATCAGTTCAAATTCTTCAATCAAAAACTGGAAGTCAATCCTGGCGCGAGTTGGGCGAATTATTCAGGGCAGGATTTTTTCTATCCGGGAATGGATGTTGGTTTTATTTTCAATCCCAATCATAAAGTTTTCGGTGCAGTTTCCAAAGGTTTCAGGATTCCGACTTTCACCGATTTGTATTACGTGAGTCCGGCGGAAATTGGAAATCCAAACTTGGTTCCTGAGTCTGCCATTTCATCGGAATTAGGATATCGATTTCAAAATGAAAAAATATTGGCGAAAGTCAGTGGTTTCATCCGAAATACAGATAATGGAATCGATTGGCTGAAAGAAACGCCAGAAAGTCCTTGGAAAGCGGAAAATGTAGGAAAGATTCATCTTAAAGGTTTTGAAACTGAATTTAAACATCAATTGTTCTCATTCCTTAATTATCGTTTGGGCTACACCTATCTTGATAATCAATATAAAAATGAGGAACTTTCCAGATACGCTTTGCAGAATTTGAGACATCAGTTTGTAGCGCAAGTGGATGTGAAATTCTTAAAATATTTCAGCAATCAATTGATTTATAAATATTCGGAACGTGTGAATCTTGGAAGTTATAATGTCTTGGATGAGCAAATCAATTTTCGATACAAAGACCTTAATTTTTATGTTTTAATCAACAACCTGACGAATACAAAATATGTGGAAACAAACTTGGTTCCTATGCCGGGAAGGTGGTTTCACGTCGGATTTACGTATCAAATTAAAATGAATTAATTTTTAACCACAAAGACACAAAGGTTCTGCACAAGGTTCACAAGTTTTCTAAACGTAAAAATTCTTTGTGTTCTTTGTGAAAAACTTCGTGACTTTGTGGTTTTAACCTAAATTTGCAAAAAATTAAACAATGGCAGTTTACCTTGAATTCAATTTTAAAATAAAACCTCTACAACCCTGGAACGAAATATTGATGGCAGAACTGATAGAAATCGGTTTTGACAGCTTCACAGAAGAGTATGACGGCATCCTGGGCTATATTCAAAAAGACCTTTTCAAAGAAGAAGAGTTGAAAAATATCTATCTCCTTCAAAATGATGATGTCGAGATCTCATACACCTACGAAGAAATGCCGAACATCAATTGGAACGAAGAATGGGAAAAGAATTTCTCACCCATCAATGTGGAAGATAAAGTCCTTATCAGAGCCGAATTTCACGACTCCGACCCGAATATGCACGAGATTGTGATTCAGCCAAAAATGTCATTTGGAACTGGGCATCATCCTACGACGCACCTGATGATTCAGCAAATGTTGGATATGGATTTGGCGGACAAAAAAGTGCTTGATATGGGTTGCGGAACCTCGGTGTTGGCTATTTTCGCCAAACAAAAAGGAGCGGGGAGAACCGTTGCCATCGACATCGACGAATGGTCTGTAGAGAATTCCAAAGAAAATGCAGTGCGAAATAATGTAGAATTGGATATCGAGCTGGGAACGGCTGACAATCTTGGCAAAGAAAAATTCGAAATCATCCTGGCAAACATCAACAGAAATATTTTGATTTCCGATATCCCGACTTATGTTTCCGTTTTGGAAGATGGCGGAAAACTACTGTTGTCCGGACTTTGCTTCTTCGATGTGGAAGATATTCTGGAAGTTTGCACAGAACAAAATCTGAAGCTTGAAAAGAAAATCCAGAGAGAAGAGTGGGTTTCTTTGTTGTTGAGTAAATAAAAACAAAGCCTCAGGATTTAATTTCTGAGGCTTTTTATTTTTAAGTATTTTGAATGTAATAACATAAAGTTTTGCTTTCTGGTTCAATAAAAACATATAGACTTCCATCGCACCAGAAATTCATATGTTCAAAATATTGTTGCATATATTTATCCTCACATTCTACATTTGTGAATTCGGTTGCAATATTATTAAAAGTTAAAAATTGACATAGGAATCTCATTTTCTTTCCACTTTTAGGACAAATAGGAATGTCTTCGTGTTGTAAGAAATTTGCTTTTCCAGCAACCCCTAATATATCAAATTCATTATCATCTGTAATTCCTTCGAATTCTCGAATTGAGAGTTTTGTTTCTTGAAATTCAACTATAGAATTTTTTTCTAAGTCATCAAAAGCCGAAGTTATTTCGCTTGTGTTTTTAGGCTCAATAATTATCGGAGCAAAAGGATTTGAATAATCTAAAAATACATTTTCTATATCCAAATAAATAGGACAAATAAGATGAATGTCGAAAGGAATCCAATCAAAATAATTATCGCCTTTATTTATAAAACCTACATATTGAAACCCACTTAGGAAATCATTTTTTGGAATTATAAAGTTAGATGGGAATTTCCCTCCTAGCTTATGTAATCCATTTTCGCATTGATAAAATTCTAAATTCAGTTCTTTTTGTGAGGTAAATAATTTTTTCAGAAAATTCATTTTGTTATTAGTTTTTAAATTTCACAGTATTTATTTCCTCTCATCAGTTGATAAAATCGCATATCCGTAATTATCCGACCAACCAGACTTTAAAGGTAATAATTGTCTCATGTGTGCTTCCCTCAACATCCCCACTTTTTCTAAAACGCTGAATGAGCCAATATTATCAACAGCACAACCGGCTTCGATTCTGTGCAACTTCAAGGTTTCAAAACCAAAGTCTATAATTTTTCTTAAGCTTTCTGTTGCGTAACCTTTGTTCCAAAATCTGTAATCCAATTGAAACCAAACTTCGGCATTCTTATAATGTTCTTTCCCTAAATGCAATCCAATTAACCCGATGAATTTTTCCTCATCAATCAATTCGATTGCAAATGTAAAATGCTTGATATTTTCTTTATTGTTTTCCGCAATCCATTTCTCAACATTAATTTTGGTTTCATTAATGTCACTCGGGGATTTCGAAGTATTGAATTTGGAAGTTTGCTCTAAAGATTGTAGTTCAAAAATATTTTCAATGTCGTTTTCAGAAATCGGTCTTAAATTTAATCTTTCAGTTTTTAAAATAATATTCATCTTACTTCTGCGGATACTTCTGAATCAAAGCCTGCAAAATTGCCAAAGTCTCCGCATCCATAATCCCACTGTAATTCATTGGTCGGAAGTGGAATTGGAAAGCTTCAATCGTTTGCTTTGTAGCTTTGTCCCAAACGCCATTCACATTCAATGCGTAGCCAAACTGAGCCAACTGTTGTTGAACTCTGGAAACAAATTCAGGATTATTATATTGTAAAGTAATTTCGTTGGTTGTTAAGATTTGATTTAGGAAAGTCTGTTTCGCGGTTTCGTCGTACCACATCCCGATTTGATATTCGTCGTAAAGTCTCTTCCAAGGGAAAAGTGGACCTGGGTCTTGTTTTCTGGTTGGGGCAATGTCGGAATGAGCAAGAACATTGGTTGGTTGGATGTTGTATCTAACGACAAGATCCTTCACCAAAGCGGCTACTTTTTTGATTTGCTCCTCTGGATACGGCGTGAAAACCCGCAGACCTGTAGAATCGACGGTGTAACCCATATTCACGATCTCGATTCCTATGGAAGTATCATTTAATTGTTGGTCCTTTCTCCAGAAACTAATTCCAGCATGGTAAGAGCGCTTGTTTTCATCCACCAATTGATAGATTTCTTTATCTGGCAATGTATTCACAAGGTAATGGGCGCTTACAGCTTGTTGTGTAAGAGTTGAGATTGATTTTTCATCATTTAATACTGTATGATGTAAAATTACATAGCGTTGGCGGAAATTCTGCCCGACAGAAGGAAAATATGTTTTGGTCACTTTGTATCCTGCCGGATTGGCGCTTACTATAGAACCATAACTTATCGTGTTGTCATTTTTCGTTATATCCGCAATATTGACTTTGTAATAGTCGCCTTCATCCTGTTTGATTTCTGGTTTTTTTATAGGAACAACTGCAACTGGCGTGGTAGATTTTACCGGAGTTTTACTTTTTACAGTTTTTTGTTGGGATCCGCAGGAAATGATTAATGATCCTAATGTTATGAGATATAATGAATTACGCATTCGTGTCTGTTTTGGGTTATATTTAATGAGTCAAAAATAAGAAAAAAAATAAATAAAATTTTTTGGTAGTTACGCAAAAGTCTTCTATATTTGCACTCGCAATAACGGGATAGAATATATCACTGAAACTGCAAGGAGAGTTGCCTGAGAGGCCGAAAGGACTTGTTTGCTAAACAAGCGAACTGGAAACGGTTCCAAGGGTTCGAATCCCTTACTCTCCGCAGCTAAAAAAGATGACTTATCGGGGCGTAGCGTAGTCCGGTCATCGCGCCTGGTTTGGGACCAGGAGGTCGCAGGTTCGAATCCTGCCGCCCCGACATTTTTAGTAATTTTCGAAAAAATTACAAATGGGTGCGTAGCTCAGCTGGATAGAGCATCTGCCTTCTAAGCAGACGGTCTCAGGTTCGAATCCTGACGCGCTCACAAAAGAGAGATCATTCTTGGTCTCTTTTTTTTATATCGCAAAGCTAGATATTTATTTCGCTAGGTGATATTAAATATTTTTAATTTTCGGGGCGTAGCGTAGTCCGGTCATCGCGCCTGGTTTGGGACCAGGAGGTCGCAGGTTCGAATCCTGCCGCCCCGACAATTTTTAGTGATTTTCGAAAAAATTACAAATGGGTGCGTAGCTCAGCTGGATAGAGCATCTGCCTTCTAAGCAGACGGTCTCAGGTTCGAATCCTGACGCGCTCACAAGAACCTCACAATTTTTATTGTGAGGTTTTTTGTTTTTAAAAGGTTATAGGTTTGAATCCTGTCGAAGTTACTTTACCGACATTATTTATTATAAAGATTTATTTTCCCAATTTCTAAATGTAAATAGATCTCAAATTCTTTGTAGAGATTTGATCGGATAAAATATTTTTTTGTTTTATTTTCGCTGAAAATTTGTTGCAGTATGTGGAAGCTTATCAAAAAACTGGTCTTTATCCTTATTATAGCCAATATACTTTTCGTGATCTTTGGTATATTTTTCAATCCGCCTGTTACATGGACACAGTTGGGAAGTGTCTTCAAGTACGGGAAAATGCAACGGGATTATATTGCCTATGATGATATGGGAACCAACATCAAAAAAGCGGTACTGGCATCCGAAGATCAAGCATTTTTCAACCACAACGGTTTTGATTACAAAGCCATAGAAAAGGCGATGCAAAAGAATGATAAGAAGGGCAAAGTCGTGCGTGGCGGAAGTACGGTTTCTCAGCAGACTGCAAAAAATGTTTTCCTTTGGCAAGGTAGGAGTTGGTTGCGAAAAGGCTTGGAAGCGATCTACACCTTCATCATCGAAAAGATTTGGGGAAAAGATATTATTCTTGAGAGATATCTGAATGTCATAGAAATGGGTCAAGGCGTGTTTGGTGTGGAAGCGGCTGCTCAATATTACTACAACAAACCAGCAAAAGATCTGACTAAAAGTGAAGCGGCTTGGATTGCAGCAGTTTTACCAAATCCCAAGAAATATGATCCTAAAAATCCAAGTGCGTATCTCAACAAAAAACATAAGTGGATCATGAGACAGATGAATAACATTGTTCTGAAATGATTACTTTTGTGCTAAGATGCCAATTAGATTAATTAGAAAAGACAGTTTCAGTACTATTTTAAAGAATTATTTCAGCGAAAGAAATGAGACTTTGTCTTTGCAGCCTTTATCCGAAATTATCACAAGCCTCAAGCGAGAAGACTTAGGTGTTTTCACAGCGTATCTCAAAGATAATGATACCATAAAGGATAATCTGACTTTTTACATCCATAATATTTTTCAGGATAAGCCATTCAATCTGTCATTGACGGAAGCGGATATCTTATCCGAAAATGCTTTCTATCCTGAGTTTAAAAAAAGAGTTCTTAACAAGGTTTTACCGCCAATAGAAAACGAAAACACCATTTGGTATTTGGTGGACAATGTTTTGGTAACACCGAAAAAGGACCTTCAGTTTTTCCAGAATTCGCCGGAGGATAAGTTGGATGAACTCTTTCAGTTGTTGAAGATCGATAGATTTATCAGCAATCCCCATGTTAAGAAAGAACTTTTATTTTCGCTTAATATCCTGGCTTGGCGAGTTATCGGAAATGCTTTGGATGTCGATGTCATGAAGATGGCACCAGAATATCGTAATTTTGACAATCCTTTTCTGGCTCTGCAAAATGAATTGGATGTCATCAATGCCGACTTCAACCAAAATTCGGATTTCAAGTTCACTTCAACAGATGAGGTTTACAAACAGACCAAGATCTACATGGATCAATGTCTGGAGTTCGTAAATATTGCATTCAAGAATTCTGCAAAATATGGGATTTCCAGCAAGACCAATCAGGCACTGTTGAAGATTAGACAACAGCTGAATAGAATGTCCGACATTATCAAATTATTTGTGATAGATGATGACCGGGATTATTTGATCAATTCCAAGCAGTTATTTTTTAATATTCTAAAGTATAAATCGCATAAGAACAATCTTCGCGATTTGGTTTCGGACAGTACAAGATTGATGTCGCATCTGATCACCAATCACACTGCAGAAACAGGAACTCATTATATTACTTCCACGCTTAGAGCCTACATGAAAATGTTTTGGAAAGCATCTGGCGGCGGCGTCATCGTTGGAGCGCTTTGTGTTTTGAAGATGCTTTACAGTTACATTCCTGCCAGTGATTTTGCCCACGCTTTTCTCTATTCTATGAATTATGCCATGGGTTTTGTCATGATCTATTTGATGCATTTCACTTTGGCTACAAAACAGCCGGCGATGACTGCAGCTACGATGGCAAAGGTGTTGTCCGATGGTAATAGCAGGAATACCTACATTGAGTTTGCGCATGTTGTTTCCCAATTGTTCAGATCTCAATTTATTGCATTTGTAGGCAATGTGTTGATGTCTTTTCCAGTTTCCTTGATCATTATTTACGGCCTGGAGATTCTTTTCAAACAGAATTTTGCTTTTGATAAGTCGAGTAGATTGCTTTATGATCTGGATCCATTTCAATCCAAAGCTATTTTGCATGCTTGTATTGCTGGGGTTTTTCTATTTATTTCGGGTGTCATTTCAGGGAATATCAGTAACAATGCGGTCTTCTTCCAGATTCCTAAGCGGATTGCAAAAAATCCTTTTATCAATTATTTCTTTGGGCAGCGGATCGCAAAGCGTTTGTCGGTCTATTATTCCAACAATTGGGCTGGGATCGTTTCCAATTTCTGGTTCGGTGTTTTTCTTGGTGCCACTGCGCCTATAGGACTTTTCTTGGGATTGGATCTCGATATTAGGCATATTACGTTTGCAGCTGGTAACTTTGCACTTGGACTATATGGTAAAGATTTTGTGATCACTTCCTACGCATTTTGGATCTCATTCATCACGGTTTTCGTGATCGGTTTTTTCAACTTTGCCGTTAGTTTTGGATTGTCTATGTTGTTGGCATTCCGTTCCAGAAAAGTGGAGATGAGCGAGGCGCGGGAAATATTCAGTGAGATCTTCCGATATTTTGTGCGAAATCCGTTCCGATTTTTCTTCCCGATAAAATCCAGATTGGACGAGAGAAGCAAGCGGATGATCGATGAGATCACTACAGGATCAACAAATCATTGATCAGAGAATCGTCCTTCAAAACTTCACGAAACTTTTTCAGAAAAAAAGTTTTTCTCAATCGGAAATCGTTCTTCAAAAGTGGCGATTTTATTCTGATGATCAAGACCTGTTCTTTCAGATTCACGCTCACGATCTCGGCGTAAAGATCACTGGAAAGATAATCCTCAAGAAAATCCTTGACCTCAAAAGCTTTCAATTTATCTTCAAAACCATAGATTCTGGCGAAAGAATTCACTAATTCCGAAGATAGATATTCGCGTTTTTTCCTGGCCATTTTGAGTTTGTTTCCTGATCTTAATTAAGATTGTAAAAGTAGAAAATTCAAACGCAAAAATCAGTATATTTGCACACTTAAAATTTAATGTTCAAAGTTTAGAATTCAAGGTTTAAACTCAGAATATTAAACCATCAACATTGAACAGAAAATTATGAAACCGAAAGGTTGCATAACTCAAACAAATAAATAAAAATTTCGTTATGAAATGTGGAATCGTAGGTCTTCCGAATGTAGGAAAATCAACCCTTTTTAATTGTCTTAGCAACGCCAAAGCGCAATCTGCAAACTATCCGTTTTGTACCATAGAACCAAATCTTGGAACTGTTTCTGTTCCGGATGTTAGACTTTTTGAATTAGAAAAGATCGTCAATCCAGAGCGCGTTTTGCCTGCAGTCGTAGAGATCGTGGACATTGCCGGATTGGTAAAAGGTGCGAGCAAAGGTGAAGGATTGGGAAATCAGTTCTTGGCAAACATCCGAGAGTGTGAAGCGATCATTCATGTGCTAAGATGTTTCGATAATGGGAATATCATCCACGTGGAAGGTTCTGTGGATCCGATCAGAGATAAAGAGATCATCGATATCGAACTTCAATTGAAAGATCTGGAAGCCATTGGGAAAGCGGTAGATAAAGCTAAAAAATTCCTGAAATCTGGTAAGAAAGAAGATCTTTTGACTTACGAGGTTTTGCAAAACCTTCAGACTTTTGTGGAAGAAGGAAAAAATGCCAGAGAATTTCCTGCAGACGATTTTGCAAGATCAATCTTGGATGAAGTTCAACTGTTGACCAACAAACCTGTTTTGTACGTTTGTAATGTGGACGAAAATTCCATCAAAAACGGAAACGACTGGATCGCAAAGATCGAGGAAATGGCAAAATCTGAAAACGCAGAGGTTGTTGTTTTGGCTGCTCAGATCGAGGCTGATATCAATGAGTTAGAAACCTTTGAAGAGAGACAAATGTTCTTGGAAGAACTTGGATTAGAAGAGCCAGGCGTCAACAGATTGATCAGAAAAGCTTACGAACTTTTGAAATTGCAAACCTATTTCACAGCTGGTGTGAAGGAAGTTAGAGCTTGGACCATCGGTCAAGGTTGGACTGCGCCTCAAGCGGCTGGCGTGATCCACACAGATTTCGAAAAAGGATTCATCCGTGCGGAAGTGATCAAATACAACGACTACATGAATTACGGTTCCGAAGCGAAAGTGAAAGAAGCTGGTAAACTATCGGTAGAAGGTAAGGAATATGTCGTTCAAGATGGCGATATCATGCATTTTAGATTTAATGTTTAAAGACATTTGAAGATATTATTAAAACGCTTTCAGAAATGTAAGCGTTTTTTTATTGTACTTTTAGCAAAATTTAAATAAAAAATTTATGATCAAAAAATTACTATTTGCTTCAACTTTAGCATTTGCGTTCAATAGTCAAGCACAAACAACGGTATTTATAGAAGATTTTGAAGATGAAGCCTCTGTGGCGCAATGGAAACTGTATGATAGAGATGGAGATGGTGAAAATTGGGAGATCCTAAATGCGGAACTCAATGAACTGCCAAATTTCTCAGGAAATCTTGCGGTGTCTTTTTCTTGGTATATTGATGCCTTTACGCCAGACAATGTTTTGGAAAGTCGTGCTATCACCTTACCCAATTCAGATGCACTAAGTTTGTCTTTCAAAGCGGCAGCGGGAGACGAAGAGCTTTTTCAGGAGCATTATGCGGTCTATGTAATTCCTGCGAATTCAACTTTTGAGGGAACTGAGACGCCTGTTTTCGAGGAGACTTTTGACCAAGGTTACACTGAGGTTGCAAAGGTCATCAATGTTGATATCTCATCTTTCAAAGGACAGAACGTCAAATTGATCTTCAGACATTACGATTGCACCGATGTTTTTTACATGGGAATCGATGATATCGAAATTAAGGATAATGCAGGAATGGCAGTTTCTGAATCTGCAGCATTATCGCTTAAGATCTCTCCTAATCCAGCAACAGAGTTTGTCAAAATTTCAGGCGTCGAAAATATCGATAACGTAAGAGTTTTTGATATGACTGGAAAAATAGTAAAAGAATCAAAAGGTTCTGAAATTGTCGTTAAGGAACTTCCTGCAGGGCAATACATCATCAATGTTTACACTGGAAACCAAGTGATCTCTAGAAAATTGATAAAAAAATAGATCTATATTTCAATTAGAATCAAAGCCAGGCAAATCGTCTGGCTTTTTTCCGTAAGAAATTTATCAACATCGATTAAAATTAATTCACAAAACTTTCAAATTAAATTTCATTTCGTTATTTTTGTAAGTTACCGATTTCCAACAAGGCTAGCATCCACTTTATGAGCGAACTTAATCCTGTAAACTACTCCGAAGACAATATCAGAACCCTCGATTGGCAAGAGCATATCAGGCTGCGTCCTGGGATGTACATTGGAAAACTGGGCGACGGTTCTTCGGCGGACGATGGGATCTATATTCTCCTGAAAGAGATCATCGATAATTCCATCGATGAGTTTGTGATGAAAGCCGGAAAACGTATCGAGATCAAAGTGGACGAAGGCAAAGTCACCATTCGCGATTACGGTCGTGGAATCCCATTGGGAAAAGTGGTGGACGCCGTTTCCAAAATGAATACCGGTGGAAAATACGATAGCAAGGCTTTTAAGAAATCTGTAGGTCTGAATGGTGTTGGTACAAAAGCGGTCAATGCTTTGTCAGGTTTCTTCAGAGTGAAATCTGTAAGAGAAAACCGTGTGAAAATGGCGGAATTCTCCAAAGGGATCATCAAAATAGATTATCCGGAAGCCGATTCATCCGACAGAAATGGTACCGAGATCAGCTTCATTCCGGATGAGGAAATTTTCATCAATTTCAAATTCAGAAAAGAATATGTGGAGCGAATGCTTCGTAATTACGCTTATCTGAATCCTGGTTTGACGATTCTTTTCAATGGTGAAAAATTCTATTCCGAAAATGGTTTGAAAGATCTTTTGGAAGAAGAATTGGAAAGTGATATCCTTTATCCGATCATTCATTTGAAAGAAGAAGACATCGAAGTTGCCATTACGCATTCTGACAAATCTCAGACTGAGACCTATTTCTCTTTCGTCAACGGACAAAATACGACGCAAGGTGGAACGCACCTCAATGCTTTCCGTGAAGCGTTTGTGAAAACGATCAGAGAATTTTATAATAAAAGTTTTGAAGCAGCCGATATTAGAAAGTCGATCATCGCGGCGGTTTCTATTAAGGTAATAGAACCTGTTTTCGAATCTCAGACCAAAACAAAATTAGGATCAAACGAGATCGAGCCAGGTGGAATGACGGTCCGTACGTTCATTATCGATTCACTTAAAAATAAACTGGACAACTTCCTCCACAGAAATCCCGAAACGGCAGAAGCGATCCTGAGAAAGATCATGATTTCCGAACGTGAGAGAAAGGAATTGTCCGGAATCCAAAAACTGGCGAGAGAACGTGCCAAAAAAGTCTCTCTGCACAACAAGAAACTAAGAGATTGCCGCCATCATTACAACGATCAGAAGGCCACCAGAAAATCTGAGACCGTGATTTTCATTACGGAGGGAGATTCTGCTTCTGGATCGATCACAAAATCCAGAGATGTGGAAACACAAGCTGTTTTTTCATTGAAAGGAAAGCCACTGAACTGCTATGGATTAACAAAAAAAGTGGTTTACGAGAACGAGGAATTCAACCTGTTGCAAGCGGCACTCAATATAGAAGAAAGTTTGGAAGATTTGCGTTATAATCACGTCGTCATCGCTACAGATGCTGATGTGGATGGGATGCACATCAGATTGTTGATGATCACGTTTTTCCTTCAGTTCTTTCCCGATCTGATCAAGAATGGACATCTTTACATCTTGCAAACACCTTTGTTCAGGGTGAGAAACAAGAAAGAAACCAGATATTGCTATTCTGATGCAGAGCGATTGAAGGCATTGGAGGAATTAGGGAAAAATCCAGAGATCACACGATTCAAAGGTTTGGGAGAGATCTCGCCGGATGAGTTCAAGCATTTCATAGGAAAAGATATCAGATTGGAGCCTGTTGTTCTGGGGAAGGATCAAACCATTGCGCAGCTTTTAGAATTTTATATGGGCAAGAATACGCCCGACAGACAGTTGTTTATTTTGGACAATTTGGTCGTCGAAGATAATGATATAGATAAGAAAGAAGTGGTTGTAGAATAGCAGGACCAAGCATCATTCAAGACACAACATAAGACAACACAACACAAGAAAAAAAATGAGATTAAGTAACAGGAATAAAACGCCTTTTTATAGTTTTATTTATTCACTCGCGGGCATTATTCTAGTATTATGGTTGATTGCATTCATTCTTGAAATTAATAAGTTTGATGTTCTTGGCGATAAATCCTGGGTGTTGCTATTCATTCCGACTGTGATGTTGTTGTTCTTATATTTATCCGGAAGGCCGATCTTTGAGTATGACAGTGATGGCGAAGCGCTTAATTTTAGAAATTGCCACATTCTTTTTCTACTTTCACAAAACAATGCAAAAGATGAATTTCCAAAGTATAAGTTGATCAAATATAATGTGGTCAATGTTTTGATGTTCAGTACATTATATGTTTATGTTTCGAGTAAGAAAAGCAATGTTGTCATTCTCAAATATGATCTTACATTTATGACAAAAAAGGAAATCAAAGATTTGAAATTCTCTCTGAACAAAGTTGTAAAAACCAATGGTGAAACCAGTAAAGATGATAATACAGTAATAGATTAATGGAAGAAAGTACACATCACGAAGAAAGCCTGAAGAAAGTTTCGGGACTGTATAAAGATTGGTTCCTGGATTATGCGTCTTACGTGATCTTGGACAGGGCGATTCCTTCTATCTTTGATGGATTCAAGCCGGTTCAGCGTCGGATCATGCACTCGATGCGTGAGCTTGAAGACGGGCGTTACAATAAAGTGGCAAATGTCGTAGGAAACACGATGAAGTACCATCCACACGGCGATGCATCAATCACCGATGCCATGGTTCAATTGGGTCAAAAAGAATTGCTGATCGATACTCAGGGAAACTGGGGAAATATCTACACAGGAGATTCTGCAGCGGCAGCCAGATATATTGAAGCGAGACTGACACCTTTTGCTCTGGATGTGGTCTTCAACCCAAAAACGACGCAGTGGACAAAATCTTACGACGGTAGAAACAATGAGCCGATCGACCTTCCTGTAAAATTCCCATTACTGCTTGCACAAGGCGTTGAAGGAATTGGCGTAGGACTTTCCACCAAGATCATGCCTCACAATTTCAACGAGTTGATCACAGCTTCCATTCTTCACCTCAAAGGCAAAAAGTTTGAGTTGTTCCCAGATTTTCTAACAGAAGGAATGTTGGACGTTACCAATTACAACGATGGGAAACGTGGCGGAAAAATACGAGCCAGAGCCAGAATCACTCAAAAAGATAAACACACACTCACGATTACAGAATTGCCTTTCTCCAAAAATACAGGCGACCTGATCGATAGTATTATTAAGGCTAATGAGCGCGGGAAGATCAAGATCAAAAAAATTGAGGACAACACGTCCGATCTGGTGGAGATCAATATCCATCTACATCCCGATGTTTCGCCAGACAAAACGATAGACGCTCTTTACGCCTTCACAGATTGCGAAGTTCCGATCTCTCCAAATGCCTGCGTAATCGTTGGAGACAAACCCATGTTCCTCTCAGTTTCGGATATTCTGAAACACAATACCGATCATACGGTTTCTTTATTGAAAAAAGAATTGGAAATCGAACTGCACGAGTTGCAGGAAAACTGGCATTTCTCCTCATTGGAAAGGATTTTCATCGAGAATAGGATTTACCACGATATTGAAGAAGTCAAGTCTTGGGAAGATGTCATCAAAACCATTGATGAAGGCTTGAAACCGCACACCAAACATTTGCTGAGAGCCGTTACAGAAGAAGATATTCTGAGATTGACGGAAATTCGGATCAAAAGAATTTCACGTTTCGACTTAGATAAATTCAAGGAAAATATTATCGCATTAGAAGGAAAGATCGAGCAGGTCAAACACCATTTGGCAAACTTGATAGCCTATGCAATTGATTATTACACCAATATCCAAAAAAAATACGGAAAAGGAAAAGAAAGAAAAACCGAATTAAGGATTTTCGATACGATCGATGCGAGTAAAGTGGCGGTCGCTAATGAAAAATTCTACGTCAATTGGGAGGAAGGTTTCATTGGAACTTCACTCAAAAAAGACGAGTTCCTGTTCGATTGTTCTGATATAGACGACATCATCACGTTCCAAAAAGATGGAACAATGAAGGTGGTGAAAGTGGAAGGCAAAACGTTCATCGGCAAAAATATCGTCCACGTTGCGATCTGGAAAAAGAATGATAAACGCACCGTTTACAACTCGATCTATCGCGAAGGCCGTGAAGGTCCTTATTATATGAAACGTTTCTCTGTAACAGGCGTTACGAGAAATACAGATTACAAATTGGCGTCTGACAAGAAAGGTTCGGAAATGCTATATTTCTCCGCCAATCCAAATGGCGAGGCAGAAGTGGTTTCTGTTCTATTAAAACCAAATGCCAGAGTCAGAAAGAACAAGATCGATATCGATTTCTCAGAAATTGCCATCAAAGGCCGTGATTCCAAAGGAAATCTGGTGACAAAATATGCAGTCAAGAAAGTCGATTTGAAAGAAGAAGGCGTTTCCACATTAGCACCAAGAAAGATCTGGTTCGATGATTCCGTAAGACGTCTCAATGCCGACGGACGCGGAACTTTGCTCGGAAGTTTCAAAGGCGACGACAGAATTTTGACAATCAATTCTCAAGGCGAAGCCAAGTTGGTTTCCTTCGATCTCATGAACCGTTTCGACGACGAATATCTGATCCTCGAAAAATGGAAACCCGAACAAGCGATCACCTGCATCTATTTCGATGGCGAAAAGGACAAATATTTTGTGAAACGTTTCCTACTGGAAGCTACACCAAATATTCAATCGTTCTTCAACAATGAGAATCCGAAATCCTTCTTGGAATTTGTCACCACGGAGGTTGGAGCCATTGCAGAACTCGTTTTCCCGAAGATCAAAGACAAACAAAAAGACCCAGAAACAGTAGACCTGGACGAATTTATCACAGTCAAAGGAATCAAAGCGATTGGAAATCAATTGACAAAAGATAAAGTCAAAAATATCAACATCACCATTCCAGAACCACCGGAAATCATAGAAGAAGAGCCGGAAATGGAAGAAACATCAGACGAAGATCTGGACGACGACGGCGGAACCATCGGAAGTCTTTTTGACGAAGAAAACAATTAAAATCTAAAAAAAATGGACAGTTCATTATATAGCCTTGTCATCATCATTGCAGTCACTTGTGTCATCAGTTACATTGGGTTTCAGCAGCCGGAGTTTTTCCAGAAGTACAAATTCGAGGTCGGCGCCATCCAAAGACGAAAAGAATATCTCAGACTTCTGTCTGCCGGATTTTTGCATGGCGACTTCATGCACTTGTTCTTCAACATGTACACGCTCTACATCTTCGCACCGATTGCATTGATGGGATTTCACGTCTACGGATTCCTGATCATCTACTTCGGGTCCATGATCCTGGGAAATCTATTTTGCCTGTACCATTACCGCAACGTGCCATTTTATTCAGCAATTGGAGCCAGTGGAGGCGTTTCGGGGATTTTGTTTGCAGCCGTAGCTTTGGCGCCCAAAGAGATTGAGATCTGGTTCATCCCAGGTTATCTTTTCGGAGCCATCTATTTCGGATATTCTGTTTACATGATGCTCAATCCAAGAGCCAATGACAATATCGGTCACGCAGCGCATCTCGGTGGCGCATTTTTCGGATTGGTCTACGCGGTGATCGTCTACCCAGAATTTGCGATGAAGAATGCTTTGCCCATTGGAATTATGGCATTACCACTGATCTATTTGGCGTACGAGATCTTCGTGAAAAAGAGAATCGGATAAATCCCTTCCCTGAAGGGGTGACAATGTGTCGAAGGCGCAATTGACAGGGTGGTTTAGGAGCAAGACGTTTAAAGTTTTGTTCCACGTTTCCAACCCGCTGTCCACTATATCTTTTTCTCGGTGCCAAAGCTCAGCCCTAGCCACCGAGAAAAAGGATGCCGTTCCCATCGGGGCTATGTTCACGCTTTTCCCTTCTTTCAAGATCAAAAAAATTCCCCTTCTATGAAGGGGTGGCAAGGCGCAGAAGGCGAATTGACGGGGTAGTTCTGCAAGCGATCAAGAAAGTCCATCAGTAAGATTTCCAACAAAATTGATTTGTCTTCCTTTATTGCTTTCCAAAATGAAATCCCGCAAACTCTTACTTTCATATTTTCCAAAATCACCAACAATCGCTAAACGAACTCTGTAATTTGAAAACTTTTGCAAAATTTCTCCAGCCAATTTGTTCTTTAGATCAAAAAAATCAGGCGTCAGATTTTTCTCAGAGATCACCAGTTTATCAAAACCTTGATAATAAAGATTTCCCACCAGATCCAGCGCATCTTCCACAGAATTGATGATGATTTCCTCAGAAACAACTTCTGCAATTTTCTCTTCGTTGGTGATATGTGTTCTTATTTCCATCCTTATTTTCTCCCAAAGATCATCCTGTCATTCCCCGAAATATCTTTCAAAAGCTCAACTTCGGAAAAACTTTCTTGATACAATTCCAAAGTTTCTTTCCCCAATTTCTGATTGATCTCTAAAAACAAAAGTCCATGTTCCGCCAAATGATCTTTGCAGTCTTCCGCAATTTTCTTGTAGAAGATCAAAGCGTCCGAAGTAGGAGAGAAGAGCGCCAAGTTTGGCTCAAAACCTTTTACAGAATCCTCGATCTCAGGATTTTCCTCAATGCCAATGTAAGGCGGATTGCTGATGATCACATCATAGCTTTCGCTATCAGTCTGAGCGGAGTCAAAGACTTTATTCAAATAATCTTGGTGGATGAAATTAATTTCTGTCCTGTGAAATTCCGCGTTCCTTTTCGCCACTTCCAAAGCATCAATAGAAATATCGATCGCCGAAACTTCCGCTTCCGGAAAGTGTTTCTTCAAAACAACCGGAATAATTCCGCTTCCGGTTCCAATGTCGAGAATTTTTATTGGAGTGTTTGAGTGTTTGAGTGTTTGAGAGTTAGAGCGTTCATTATCGTCATCAGTTTCATGCTGAGGAGTTAGCTCTGATTCCACTTTGTCAGCCTGAGATTCTCGAAGACTTTCTGTTTCTAAATTGTCAGTCTGAACGGAGTCGAAGACCTTTGATTCTTGGATCTCAAATCTTGAATCTTGAATCCTTTTTATAGCCAACTCCAAAAGTTCCTCCGTTTCCGGTCTTGGGATCAAAACATGTTCATTCACAAAGAATTTCATTCCATAAAATTCCGTTTCACCAAGGATCTGTTGAAAAGGTTTTCCTGTTTTTAATTCACAAATAACTCCAGAAAATTTGTTGGAATTGCTTTCTGATAATTCGTTTTCCAAACTATATCGCAATTCAATCTTATTCAAATCCAAATAATGTTCACAGAAAATCGAGAACAATTCCTCAATCTCAGATTTGGAATAGAGTTCAGAAAGTTCTGCTTGAAAAAGAATCTTGATTTCGGAAAGCTTCATAATGGAATTTGTCGCAAAGTCGCAAAAATTAATTGATTGACAAAACGAAAAAGTCGCAAAATAATTTGCGACTTCTAATTGATATGCGATTTATAATCTTGTGATGAAAAATTCTATCTCGTAAAAACCAAATTAGTTTCAGTAGAAAGTTTTTCATCAAACAAATAATTCTCGTAATTGAAAGCTTTAATTTCATCCAAAGTTTTCACTTGTTTCTCGGCGCAGAAACGCAGAACCAATCCACGAGCGTGTTTCGTGTAGACCACAATGGTTTTCAATTTTCCGTCTGGCTGTATTTGCTTGAATTCAAAATCGATGACTTTCGCCTTCAACGCTTTTTTGTCAATGACTTTGAAATATTCTGTACTCGCCAGATTTATGAGCAATTCTCCCTTTTTAAGTTCAGAATTCAGTTGTTCCGTCACTTTTTCGGTCCAGAATTCGTAGATGTTTTTGTAAGAATCAAATTTGAATGGTCGTCCCATTTCCAGTCTGTACAACATCACTTTGTCTGACGGCTTCAACAATCCATAAAGCCCAGACAGGATCCTGTAATTTTTCTGAAGATATTCTACCGCTTGTTTGTCCAAAGTTTTGGCATCCAAACCTCGGTAAACTTCGCCTGTGAAAGCAAACATTGCCGGCGCTGAATTTTTTGCCGTAGGTTTTGCGCTCCATTTTTGATTGCGTTCCCAGTTTTCATCAGCCAATTTGGTAGAGATTTCCATCAATTCAGAAAGATATTTTGGAGATTTCTCTTTTAAATGGGATTGGATAAATTCAGAATCCTTGATGAATTTCGGAGTTGTAAATCTCAAAAATTCCGTCGAATTTTCGATGTTCATCAATTTTGCTGGAGAAGTAACGAATTTCATTGAATGGTTTAAAGTTTATGGTTTAATATTCAAAGTCTTTAACTCAAAACTTTGAATTTTGAACTTGGAATTAGAGAATCCCTTTCCCAAAGTTGTCAGTTTGAGGCTCTCGAAGACCTTTATAATATCCCTTTCCCTTGTCTCAGGATTTCCGGTTCGCCAGAAGTCAGGTCAACGATTGTGGAGGCGGTGTTGTCACCATAACCAGAATCGATGACGAGGTCAACCAATTTTTCATATTTCTCAGCAATCAATTCTGGATCTGTAGAATATTCCAAAATCTCATCATCAGCGTGAATGGACGTTGAAACGATTGGATGACCCAATTTTTCGACAATCATTTGCGGAACAATATGATCAGGAACCCGGATTCCAACCGTTTTATGACCTTTATAAGATGTCGGTAAATTTCTATTGGCTTCCAAAATGAACGTGAAAGGCCCAGGCAAATGCGCTTTCAAAAATCTGAAAGTTGCCGTTTCTATCGGTTTTGTAAATTCGGAAAGATGGCTAAGGTCGTTACAAATGATAGAGAACTTGTGCTTATCCAATTTGATCCCTTTGATCTGGGCAAGTCTTTCCATCGCTTTGTGATTGTAAATATCACAACCGATCGTGTAAATCGTATCGGAAGGGTAGATGATAACGCCACCGTTCTGCAATACCTTAACAGCTTCGTTGATAAGGTTTTCCTGTGGGTTTTCTGGATATATTTTTAGGGTTTTTGCCATGGTCAAATTTACGAATTTTAAATAAAAAAAAGAGAATCAAAAAATTGATTCTCTTAGATTGGTTGCGAGGACACGACTCGAACGTGCGACCTCCGGGTTATGAGCCCGACGAGCTACCTACTGCTCTACCTCGCGATATTGTAGTGCAAATATACAGCTTTTTTGATACAAGTCAAGTGAATTAGGGTTTTTATTTTTTTTTAGGCTAAAAATTAAATCCACAGAAGTCCTTTTGTGGAAGGCATAAAAAAATAGAATCAAAAATTTGATTCTTTTAGTTGGTTGTGAGGACAAGACTCGAACGTGCGACCTTCGGCTTTTGAGCCGGAAGAGTTAACTATTGCTCTACCTGGCGATATTATAGTGAAAATATCTAGCTTTTTAATACAAGTCAAGTGAATTGGGGTTTTTATTTTTTTAGACTAAAAATTAATTCACAGAAATCCTTTTATAAAATGCAAAAAAAAGAGAATCAGAAATTTGATTCTCTTTTTTTGGTTGCGAGGACACGACTCGAACGTGCGACCTCCGGGTTATGAGCCCGACGAGCTACCTACTGCTCTACCTCGCGATATTGTGGTGCAAAGATACATCTTTTTCGATACAAGTCAAGTTTATCAACCGAAATTTATAAATAATAATTAATTTAATTGATTTTCAAATGGTTATGGTTTTTAACTTCTTTTAACTATAAAAATAGTTGTACGATAGAAAATTAATTCTAAATTTGTATTACTAAGTTTTTAGTGATATAAGATTGATTGTTTTTAAAAGTAAAGATTATGAATAAGTTAACCAAAGCAGAAGAGCAAGTGATGCAATATCTTTGGCAAATAGAGAAAGGATTCTTGAAAGACGTTTTAGAATTGTTTCCCGAGCCAAAACCGCACACCAATACCATTTCTACAATCCTTAAGATCCTGATGGAGAAAGGCTTTGTAAGTCATAAGACCTTTGGCAGACAACACGAATATTTCCCACTCATTAGTAAAGAGAACTACAGCGGAAGATCGATCAAAAGTCTCGTGAAAAACTATTTCGAAGGTTCTTACACCAATGCTGTTTCATTTTTGGTAGAAAAAAATGAGATCAGCGTAGAAGATCTGGAACTTTTGTTGGATGAACTCAAAAATAAGGACTAATGGAAGCTTTTATGTTTTATTTGGGCAAGATGATCCTGGGTTCAGGGGTGATGTTTGCTTACTATTTGTTATTCTTAAAGGATAAAACATTTCACCATTACAATCGTTTTTACCTTTTACTGACGGTTATTATCAGCTTGGTCCTGCCACTGATAAAGGTTTCGTACTTCACCATCGAGACCAATCAGAATTTTTACTTGTTGCTAAGTCAACTCAATCAAAATCAACTACAAAACTCAACCAATGATCTCACTATTTATCAAATTCTTTATGCAATTATTGGAGTGGTTTCAATCATTCTTTTAGTTATATTAATATTAGGAATTGCGAAGATCCAGTCTATCAAAAATAAGTTTCCGAACGAGACGATAGAAGGCATCAAATTTTATCAGACTAACTTAAACAACGCACCATTTTCATTCTTCCGAAATCTGTTCTGGAAGCAATCCATCCAATTGGACTCGCCTGTAGGACAGCAGATCTTGAAGCACGAGATGGTCCACATCCAACAAAAACACAGTTGGGACAAACTCCTGATGCAGATTGTAAAATCCGTGTTCTGGTTCAATCCCGTTTTTTACTTTATCAACAAAGAAATCAATCTTATTCACGAATACTTGGCGGACAACAAGGCAGTGAAAAAATCCGATACAAGAGCATTTGCGCAGATGCTTTTGGAGAGTCATTTCTCCGGGTCGGTACTTCCTGTCACGAGTCCTTTTTTATCATCTAACCTCAAAAAAAGACTTAAAATGCTTACAAAAAACCAAACCAAGTACAGCTACGCACGCAAACTTTTTGCGCTACCAATTTTATTCTTTATGGTATTTGCCTATATGGTAAATGCGAAAAATAAAGAGATCACAGAAACGAACAAAGCTATAGAAATAGCGGTAAACGAGCTTAAAAATGACACAATTAAACCTCAAACTTCTGAGCTAGATAGTTTGTCGACCGAGCATCAGAGACAAACTCGCGTCTATTCCGATGCTTTGCAGGAAGACCATTTGAAGATGTCGGCAATCAGTAAAAAAATGGCTGACAAGGGCAAAGAATTATCAGCACTTAAAAAAGCTAAGAAAGGGGAGACACCTGAATACAAAGCTTTGGAGAAAGATATGGAAACGCTTGCCAGTCAAATGGAAAATATTGTAGGCTCTGACAATTACAAAAACAATATCAAAGGATTGGCGGACAATGCGGAAGCGGTAGATAAAATGTATAACTCTCCGGCATTCAAGAGAAAAATCGCCGATGTAGAAAAGAAAGCCAAAGAAACGGAAGCCTATTACAATTCTCCGAAATTCAAGAAAAAAATTGCCGATGTAGAGAAAAAGGCTAAAGAAACAGAAGCGTATTACAGTTCTCCAGAGTTCAAGAAAAAAATCGCCGATGTAGAAAAAAAAGCCAGAGAAACAGAAGCATATTACAATTCTCCAGAGTTCAAAAAAAGAATTGCTGACGCTGAGAAATTAGCTAAAATAGCTTCCGATGATATTGGAAAGGTCTACAGTGAAGCAGAGTTTCAAAAGATGATCACAGATCAGTTTGGAAAGTATGCATTTTCGGATGGTACTGTAAGGTATTTCAAAGACGATTATATTTTTCCAAAAGTTGACGGTCTTACTGAAAACTTTAATTTTAGTTGGTCAGACGGTGCTTTAGATTCGGCCAAGTCAAATTTGTCCCCGAAAGAATTGAAAAAGCTGGAGAAAAAAAGAAAAGAGTTGCAAAAGAAGCAAAACGAATTGTTGGAAGAGCAGAAAAAACTTCAGAAAAAGCAACAAGAGCTTAACAAAGAAGCGCGTAAAAACAATCCTTATTCGGTGACTTTCAATTCAAGACCTGATCAACTGAAGCTTTTGACCACTAACAAAAATATATTGTATATAACTCCGCCACAACAAATTGTCAGAGCTAATCAGACATTACCAATTAATTCAAAAACGGCCGAGGTTTATGTCAATGGAAAAAAAGTGGATTATAAAGCGCTAGAATCTTTAAATCCCACTGATATTTCCAAAATGGAAATTTTCAAAACAAATCCTAATGGGATTTCAACGATAGAAGTCACTACAAAATAAGACAAATATATATAACACTACAGCCGGTTCGCCGGCTTTTTTAATCTCAAAATATGAAAAAACTACTTTTACTTTTTGTTCTTTTAGGAACTTTGACGTTCGCTCAAAACAAACGTTTTATCTACGAATACAAACTGATTCCGGACTCTACCGATGTTTCCGATGTCAAAACCGAAATGATGTATCTGGACACGTCAAAAGATGGCTCCAAGTATTACAGCTACACGGTCTTCAACTCCGATTCTATCATGAAGGCAGATCTGGAACGCCAGCTGAAGGCAACGGGTTCTATCAATATTACGCCGCCGATGAAAAAGCCTGTGGTAAGATACTCCGTGACTAAAACTTACCCGGATTATAAAACTTTTATTCACAGAAGACTTTCTATGGATGCCTATAAAGTTTCCGACGATCGAAAGATCAAGTGGAAGGTCTCATCAGAAAAAGAAAAGATTGGTGAATGGAATGCCCAAAAAGCAGAAGCAGATTTCGCCGGCAGACATTGGACTGCATGGTTTTCTACAGAAATTCCCATTCAAGATGGACCATACAAATTCAGTGGTTTGCCTGGATTGATCGTGAAAATAGAAGACAAAACCGGTTCTCACAAAATGGAACTGAAAGGCATCAGAAATATCACTGGTGATCTGGATATCAATGTTTTTGAGGCTAAGGAAGTGGCCATCAATTCAAAGCAGTTTCAAAAAGTTTTGAAGGAATATGAGAATGATCCTACAAAAGGCATCAAACAAATGCAGATGGGCGGCGCAAATATCATAATGACAGGAAAAGATGGAACCGCTTTAAAGTTTGCAAAGGAGCAGGAAGATCGTTTGAAAGCCCAGATCAAAAAGGATAATAACAGGATTGAGCTGGATATCATCAATTGATTTTTCAATAACCAAAAACTGAAACCATGAAAAAACATTTCGTATCAATCTTTCTTTTTCTTTCTATTCTAAGCTTTTCGCAGAATCAGAGATTTTATTACGATTATCAATTCCAGACAGATTCTACAGATGTGGAGACAAAAAAATCAGAATTAATGGTTTTGGATGTTGATAAAAAAGGCTCCAAATATTACAGCGAATATGTCTATCAAAATGACTCTTTGATGAATGCTCATTTTAGCAAAAATATGGCAACGCACAGTGATGAGCCTTTTCCGATGTCTGGCAAAGAAGGTGTTGTGACCCATAAAATTTTAAAATCTTACCCGGATTTCAAAATTAATCATGTCGTTTCATTGGATATGACGCTATATAATGCCAGTCAACAGGTGAAAATGAATTGGAAAATTCTTGCTGATAAAAACAGTATTGGAAACTGGTCTGTTCAGAAAGCAGAAACAAATTTTGCGGGCAGACATTGGATTGCTTGGTTTTCAGCAGATATTCCTGTTCAGGACGGACCTTATAAATTCCATGGTTTGCCAGGACTTATTGTGAAATTAGAAGACAAGTTAGGCTATTACAAGTTTGAACTGAAAGGAATTAAAAATAATATTCTTGAAAGAAATATTTTTGCATTCGAATGGGAAAAACCAATTCCAATTGACTACAAAAAGTATCAAATCATCTATAAAAATTACAGAAAGGATCCAACTGCAAATTTCAGAAGAAAAGCCAGCGAAGGTGAACTCTACATGACAGACGAAGCAGGAAATAAAATGAGTGGTCCCGAATTGATAAAATCGCAAGAAAGACAGGCAATAGAGCAAATGAAAAAGAACAACAACATTCTAGAACTCGATTTGTTGAAATAAAAAAACGCCACTGGAAAGTGGCGTTTTGTACTATATTAAATGGATGATTTTTTCTTCAGTTCATCGCGGATCTCTGCTAGCAAAACATCTGTAGAAGACGGTCCAGCTGGAGCAGCTTCTTCTTTTTTGTTAACTTTGTTAGCCGCTTTTATCAATAAGAATAAAACGAATGCAATGACCAAGAAACTGATAACAGAGGAAAGGAAATTTCCGTAAGTCACACCATTCCAAGCCAACTCTTTGATGTTTTCTGCACCAGCAGCTTTCAAAGCCGGCGTTAGTAATAGAGGCGTGATCACATCATCAACCAATGATTTTACAATTGCACCAAATGCACCACCGATGATCACACCGACTGCCAGATCCACCACATTGCCTTTGAAGGCAAACTCTTTAAATTCTTTTACAAATCCCATAGTTGTATTTTTATATTAATTGACAAAAATATAATTTTTTTATTAAAATCGATTTATTTTTTGACATCCAATAATCATTTTATTAACTAAATTTGATTAGAATTAATGATATTGATTATGAAAATTCTGACAGCTCAACAGATCAAAGAATGCGATTTTGCAACCATCGAAAAAGGAATTTCGTCTATCAACTTGATGGAAAAAGCAGCGAAATTTTGTGTAGATTGGATCGAGGTCAATTTTAGGTCAACTCAGAAATTTTTGATCTTTTGCGGAACAGGAAACAACGGCGGCGACGGATTTGCAATCGCCAGAATGTTGTATGAAAAAGGTTATAACGTCGAAGTTTTCATTGATAAGAATAATAGGGAATTTTCTCCCGATGCCAATGTCAATTTCAAAAAGATCAAGCAAATGAGCGGAGTCGATATCAAGGATTTTTCTGATTTGATGATTAGAGATGATAAAACAGTCGTCATCGATGCTCTCTTTGGCTACGGATTGAATCGTGGATTGTCTGGCGCTACAAAAAATATCGTTGAGAAACTCAATCAAATAAAAATACCTAAAATTTCAATCGATATTCCAACCGGATTGTTTGCAGATAAGATCATTGAGGAAAATTCAACAGTTTTGAAAGCCGATTTCACTTTGACCTTCCAATTCTACAAAAAGAGTTTTCTCCATCCGGAAACTGGAAAATCCTGTGGTAAGATCATCGTTTTGGATATTAATCTTGATGAAGATTTTATTGATGTCATTAAAACTTATTATTTCGTTATCGACGAAGATTTAATCAAAGAAATTTATAGACCACGAGATGATTTCAGTAACAAAGGGACGTACGGTAAAAGTATTTTGGTTGGCGGAAGTTATGGCAAGATCGGTGCGATTCTCATGTCAACATTGTCGGCTTTGAAGACCGGAAGTGGCTTGACTTTCACAATTGCTCCGGAATGTGGAAATCTGATTCTGCAATCTCAAGTTCCGGAAGCCATGTTCATAGGTTGTGGAGAAAAATATATAGAAAAATTTGAGATCCAGGACAAAGCAGTTTACGGCATTGGGCCAGGTTTCGGAAAAGAAAAACAAACGCAAAACGCGCTACTTGATTTCTTAGAAAATTATCACGATCCAATAGTTCTGGATGCCGATGCGCTCAATATCTTGGCGGAAACTGATGGAATGAGATTAATCCCAAAGAACTCGGTCATCACGCCACATCCGTTGGAATTTGAAAGGCTCTTTGGAAAAACTGAGAATTCCTTTGAAAGATTAAAACTGGCTAGAACAAAAGCTGAGGAATTACAAATTTTTATCGTTCTCAAAGACCATCACACTGCGGTCATCACTCCTGGTAAAAAGGTTTACTACAACATCACTGGCAATTCCGGAATGGCAAAAGGCGGAAGCGGCGATGTGCTGACAGGTATTTTAACGTCTTTAATTTCTCAAAAATATGACATCGAAAAAGCCTGCATCTTCGGTGTTTGGCTACACGGAAAAGCAGGCGATCTTGCGGCTGAACAATTCTCCAAAGAATCGATGTTGCCAACGGATCTCATCCATAAAATAGGAGAGGTTTTCAAATCTTTATCAAGCTGAAGCTTTCGAAGTTCGCTTTCGTGGGGTTTTCGAAGGTTTCATTTTCGATTTCAACATATAGAGGACGCCGACTTCCGTTTCCGATAGATTTTCATTTTTCTTCAAAAGTCTCTTGATCTCTTTTTGAAAGTAATGAACAGTGTGGCCGTTTTTGTAATGTTCAAAAATTCTTGGGTCAATGTAAGAATCTCTTGCGACGGAAGGCGTATTTCCTAATTTTTCGGAGACGCCAACGATGGCATTTCGGATTCTTTTCTTAAGCTCTTTTTGCTGTTTTTCTTCGCAAATTCCTAGTTCGTCCAGGATTCCAGCTGCGATCATCGTTCCGGCCCAGGTTCGGAAATCTTTTGCAGAAAATTCCGCACCCATTATTTCCCGGATGTAATCGTTCAAATCCTGACTTTCTACCGTGATCAGATTGTTGTCTTTGTCATAATATTTAAAAAGTCTGTAGCCAGGCAATTCTTCCAAATCGGAGATCACTTTTGTCAATTTCGAATTGATAATGTGTTTCTCCTGAAATTTTCCCGATTTTCCTTTATAAGAAAATATCATTTCGTCACCTTCTATTGTCAAATGTTTTTTACGAATGGTCGTCAATCCATAACTTTGGTTTTGTTCAGTGTATTTCGGACTTCCTGGTCTGAAATAGGCAGAATCTAATAGTCTTACCATAGTTGCTAAAACCTTTTCACGTGTCATTTTTTTCTTTCTGAGATGTTGTCCCGTCACGCGTCGCATGTGTTCCAGATTTTCAGCAAAATGAAGGATCCTGTCAAATTTATCAGCGTCTTTCTGTGCGCGAAATTTTGGATTGTAGATGTATTGTTTCCTGCCTTTTTGATCTCTGCCAATGGCGAGGATTTTTGCACTTTTATTAGTGGTGATCTCGACATCGGTCCAAGCTGGTGGGATGACGAGAGATTGGATGTATTTTATCTTTTCCTTATCTTTTAGTTTTTCCTGTTTGTTGGTGATGTAGGAAAAACTCTTGCCGGAAACCTGTCGTGTAACTTTCATGATTTTGATTTGGTGATTTTCCTTAAACAATTAAAATGCCGATTTGATATTTTAACGATAGGCTTCATCAAATAAAGATGAACTCAGGCTTTTATGATTTTATTAACAAAGAGAAAGGTCGCTTATTAAACGAAAATTTCTATTTTAGCAAAAATTTTATTGATGCCAAAGACAGTTGACGATTTTAATAAAAGCAGACTCAGATCCAGTAATATTACCGTGGTCATCAGTATTTCACTGGTTTTATTCCTTGTAGGATTATTTGGATTAATATTGATCAATGCTCAGAAATATTCGGATTATATCAAGGAACAATTGGTTGTGGAAGCTTACTTCGAGGAGTATCTCGATCCACGCGATTCTGCAAAAACTTTGAAATTCCAGGAGGAAACTTTTGCCAAGATCAAAGAACAGAACTACGTGAAACAAGCAAGATACATCTCAAAACAACAGGCGACTGTTTTGGCGAAGAAACAGTTGGGAATCGATGCGGACGCACTTTTTGAAGAGGATATTTTTCCAGCATCTGTAGAGGTGACCTTGAAGCCAGAATTTGTAGATCCGGCAAAAATTGATGGAGTTGTAAAGCAACTGAAAGCAATCAATGGTGTGAAAGATGTCGCAAATGACAACCAGTTGACCATCGATGTTTATAACAATCTGAACAGGATCCTGACATGGATCTTAGCATTTTCAATTTTATTCTTGATTGTAGCAATTGTCTTAATTAATAATTCAATTAGACTGAAGATTTTCTCTAAACGATTCATTATCAAAACAATGCAGTTGGTTGGTGCGAAGAGAAGGTTCATTTTAATGCCTTTCATCAAGGAAGCTTTGATTCTTGGTTTGATAGGTTCCTTTATTGGACTATTGGCTTTGGGTGGACTTTGGTATTACTTTACAAGCCAGATCGGAACGCCTTTCGTGCAGGATACGAACCAATATGTTTTCCTTGTGATCATCATTTTGTTGGTTGGTGTTTTCATTACCGTTGCAAGTACTATCTTTGCAACCTGGAGATTCCTGAGAAGCAACGTGGATGACCTTTATTATTCTTAAAAATGGCTAAAAAAACAAACAAATATTCTGCAGACCAGTACGGCAAATCCACTGAAACTGTGGAGAGAAAAACGTTCTATTTCGGAAACAAGAATTTCAAATTGATGTTGATCGGTTTGGGAATGATTGTCCTGGGATTTGTCCTGATGATGGGCGCTGATGCGAACACAACACCAGATGGTAAATTCGACCCTAACTATTGGAATGAAGATATTTTTTCTTTCAGAAGGATCAGAATAGCTCCGTTATTTGTCATCGCAGGATTTGTGATCCAGATCGTTGCGATATTGAAAAGAAACAAAGATTAAAATTTAAACAAAATACAAATACAAACTTTGTCTTGGTTCTATACTGAGACAAAGTTTTTTTTAATTAAACTAAGAACAATGGATTTAATCAAAGCGATCATTATTGCGATCATAGAAGGTCTTACCGAATATTTGCCGATCTCTTCAACCGCTCACATGGGTTTTGCCGCCAATCTGATGGGACTTGAGGAAACCGAATTTCTAAAGATGTTTCAGGTTTCTATCCAATTTGGAGCAATACTTTCCGTGGTTGTAGCGTATGGCAAAAAGTTCTTTGATTTCAGCAATCTTCAATTCTATTACAAATTGGCGTTTGCGGTGATGCCGGCTTTGATTATTGGTTTTTTCTTAGACGACGTGATAGAATCCGTTTTGGGAAATCAAATCGCCATTTCCTCCGTTTTGGTTTTGGGTGGTGTTGTCTTGTTGTTCGCGGACAGTTGGTTCAAGAATCCTGTCATCCACGATGAGAAAGAGATCACCATCAAAAAAGCAGTGACCATCGGTTTCTGGCAATGTTTGGCAATGATGCCCGGGACGAGTAGGAGTGCGGCTTCCATCATTGGCGGAATGGCACAAGGCCTATCCAGAAAAGCTGCGGCTGAGTTTTCATTTTTCCTGGCAGTTCCTACGATGTTGGCGGTGACGCTTTATTCTGTTTTCGTGAAAACTTGGGGTAAAGAAACACTTCATCCACAAAAAGGTTATGAGATGATCTTGGAATCTCAGGACCACATTACGATCTTCATTGTTGGAAACATTGTAGCATTTGTCGTGGCTTGGATTGCTATCAAATCTTTCATTAGTTTATTAAATAAATATGGTTTCAAACCTTGGGGTTGGTACAGGATTGTGGTTGGAATCGCGCTGTTGGTTTATTTTTATTGGTTTAAATAGATTTTATTAATATGATGAAAAATTACTTTTTAACCTTTATCTTCTGCTTCGTGGCATTATCAAAAGTCTCGGCCAAGAGATATTATGTCAATCAGAATGCTGAAGGCAATAATAGTGGACTTTCGTGGGGCAATGCGTTTACTACAATTCAAAATGCTTTAGGTGTGGCGACCTCAGGTGATGAAATATGGGTTGCTGCTGGCACTTATTATCCTACGTCATCATTAGACAGAGATGCATCATTTAATATGAAAAATGGAGTCCATGTTTTTGGGGGATTTGTTGGTGTAGAATCTGACATCAGTGACAGAGACCAGACTAGTAATTTCACCATATTATCAGGAGATATTGGTGTTAAAAATGACAATTCTGACAATTCTAAGACAATAATGAGATTTGAAAGCATCAATGCTGATATCATATTCGATGGATTCAGGATTGATGGAGGAAATAATATGGCTGATGATAATATTGAAGGAGGTACAGCGATTTCTTTGATAAATAATAGTGCTAAGATTTTCCTGACGAACATAATGGTAAGTAACTGCAGGGCCTATCGAAAATCAGCTGTATATATATTTAATTCTCGTGTCAATGCTACTAGTTGTTTATTCTCAATGAATTCGTCTATCATGTTAGCTGGTGCTATTTATGCAGGTAGTAATTCCGATCTGTCGATTAGTAATTCCCAATTTGAACGTAATTCTGCTAATCTGGGTGCTGCTTTGGATTTTCAAGGTAAAAATTTGGAAATGGATAGGTGTGATATCTCTAGAAATACTTGTTCTCAAGGGAGGATTATTAATGTAGGACAAGCTGTTGAGGATTTTGTAATTAGTAATTCTTTGATAGTCGGTAATTTAGCAATTTCTGCAAATGTGTTGGCGTCAAGTAGTGTAAAGCAGAATGCTGTGAAAATTATAAATTCAACAATTGCTGGTAATAGTGCTTCAAATAGTTTTGCCTCTACTATTTACAAATATCCTGAGGCAAGTCCTATGATGATATATAATTGCATAGTGTGGGATAATGGTAATAATTTGGAAGTTAATCAGCAGAATCTCGTATATAATTCAATCGTTAAAAATGGATATAGTACAGGAATCAATGTAATTGACTCTGATCCTTTATTTAAAGCTCCCGGTAGTTCAAGCAGCGCTCCTTTTGCTGCGTCTACATATAATTACTCACTTAAAAATAATTCCCCAGCAATTAGTGCAGGCAATAATACTTTTGTTGAAGGTTACGAGAAGGATTTTTTAGGACATGATCGGATAGTTAATGGTATAGTTGACTTAGGAGCAATAGAATTTGAAGAAATCTTAGCAAGTGATGAAGCCAAAACTAGCAACAAATTCATTTACAGCAGATCTAATAAGTCAATTCTTATTCTTGATAAACAATTAGTGAATAAAACTATGGCAGTTTTCGATATGCAAGGACGGAAAATTATTGAAAATAAGATTGCGAGTAATATTGTAAAGCTTAATCTAAGTAGGGGGTTATATGTTGTACAGATTGAAAATAAAGTAATTAAAATTAATGTTGATTAAATGACCGCTGAAAACCTACAATCCGGACACATATTTCTATTGGACAAACCTTTGGATTGGACGTCATTTCAGGCAGTCAACAAGTTGAAATATAAGCTCAAAAGAGAATTCAAAGAGTTACCGAAGAAATTCAAGATTGGGCACGCGGGAACTTTGGATCCACGAGCAACAGGATTACTGATCGTTTGCACGGGTAAGTTCACAAAGAAAATTCCCGAAATCCAAGATGCGCCAAAAGAATATTGGACAGAAATAAAAATTGGCGTCCAGACCGAATCTTACGACACCGAAAAACCGGAGGTTCTTCATACCGATCATTCTCACATTACTGAGGAACAGATTCACGAAACATTAGCCAAGTTCATTGGCGAGATAGACCAGAAACCACCCGTTTTTTCAGCACTCAAAATCGATGGGAAACGTGCCTATGACCTGGCAAGAGCAGGAACGGAAGTCGAGATGAAATCCAGAAAAACCACGATCCATTATCTTAATGATATAGAGATCAATTTGCCTTTTGTCTCCTTTACGGTTGGCTGCAGCAAGGGAACATACATCCGTAGTTTGGCGCACGATATTGGTCAGGAACTAGGCGTTGGCGCATATTTGACACAGCTAAGACGGACAAAGATCGGAGACTATTCTGTAGAAGATGCAAGCTCTGATTTTATCAATGATGATCTCAATATCTCAGAATAATAAATAGCTGATGAAAAAAACTTTATTGGTGTTGACTGTTTTATTGTCCACTTCTGTATTAGCACAATCAGAAGAACATAAAAGTAAGACGATGGGCTTTTACGTAAGTCCGAATGTTCAGGTTGGTTACAATTTGGGAAATTCAATAAAAGATGGTCAAAATCAAGATTCTCCATACTATCAACAATACGTCGCGCCTTATCTTCCCAATGACTTTACTTACGGCGTTGGCGTGGTCGGCGGCTATCATCTTTTACCATTTTTTGCTTTAGGAACTGGACTGAAGTATAATTATGTCTCAGACAATCTGCATCTTCTGAATTGGACGATTCAGCCAAAATTTATCTTTGGAAAAGATGAAGGCAAGTTTGTTGTCGAATTCGAATACGGGAAGCAGTTCAACACCTCGAATATCAACAATACCCATTACTTTGGAGGAAAATTGGGCTATCAGGATTCTTTCTCAAAACAATTGATCCAAGAAGGTGGTTTGTTTATCTGTCGTTATAATTCTGATGTTTCCAATGCTTATTTCATAGGTATTTCTGTGAGTGCTACTATTTTTAGCAATAGGAATTATACAGTTTATGGTAGGGATTGAAGGCTGTAATTACCAAAAATAAATATTTACTTTTATGTTTTTTGTATCAATTTGTCCCATAGTGCCAAATATCGTTTTGCTGTAATTTGTTTTTAATGTCTTTTCTTCAAATTTTTTGAAATGTTTAATTTAAAGGTTTTGTTATATTTCCTTGTGGTATTCATGATTATTACGTAATTTAGCTATCCTTTTAAAATAAACGTTTAATTAAATTTCAATTTTATGAAAAGAATTCTATTTTCTTTAATTGCTACTTCAGCAATTTTTTATTCTGCTAATGCACAGACAACAAAGTATTCATTTGAAACTTCCGAAGGTTTTACCTTAGGAGATATTGTAGGACAAAATGACAATGTGGATACATACTGGAGTTCTGAGGTCTCTATTACAGAAACTGCCGAGGTGACTTCCGAGTTTGCATCTGATGGCTCAAATTCTGTAAAGATCATCAATTATGATGATACAGAAATGGGTGGTATTTTTATTACTAATGTCCCTTCTTATGGAAAAACATCAGTTTCTTACGACGTTTACGTTCCAGAATTGAATCTTTCTGATAATTATTTTATTCTTTATGATTCTGAAGGAATTGCAGCTGCAATAGATTTCACTTATCAAGGTACTATTGATGTTTACAAACCGTCTTTGGAAGATTTCTCAACAGTAGGTACTTTTACTGCTAATCAATGGTACAAAGTAAAATTGGATATCGATTATGGAACTAAACAATATAAAGTTTTCGTAGACGGTTCACAAGTTTACAGCGGAGCTTTTGAAGGTACAGGTACAGGAATTGCAGAATTGGATTTTGCGATAGACAATTATGGAAGTGATGCTTACTTTGATAATATCCAAATTGCTGATGCGACTTTGGCAACTTCTGAAGTTACCAAAAAAGACATCTTCCGAGTTTATCCAAATCCAACTGTTGATGTGGTGAACTTTGACGTAGCTGGAAAGATCAATTCTGTGGAGTTTTATGATGCTGCCGGGAAATTGGTGAAAGCTGCCAAAGATGGTGCTAGATCATTGGATGTTTCTGCATTGAGCAAAGGAAACTATGTTGTGAAAGTTCAAACCGAAACTGGTTCTCATACTCAAAAATTGATCAAGAAATAATCGATTTTTTTAGACAAAACCTAAAGCCTCACTTTCAAAGTGAGGCTTTTTTTTGTATTCGGTTTTAATAAAACATATTTTTGCAAAAGATTTAGAATAAATTGGAAAAAGTTAGAATCAATAAATATTTGTCAGAAGTAGGGTTTTGCTCCAGAAGAGCAGCCGACAAACTTTTGGAAGAAGGCAGGATCACGATCAACGGCGTAGTTCCAGAAATGGGAACGAAGGTTTCTGATGACGACGAGATCCTCGTAGATGGTAAAACAATCAAAAAAGTGGAGGAGGAGTTTGTGTACATTGCTTTCAATAAACCTGTAGGAATCGTCTGTACCACGGACACGAAGCGCGAGAATGACAATATCATAGAGTACATCAACCATCCAAAACGTATTTTCCCTATCGGAAGATTGGACAAACCAAGTGAAGGATTGATCCTTTTGACTTCTGACGGCGATATCGTCAATAAAATTTTGAGAGCTCGGAACAATCACGAGAAGGAATATCTTGTGAGGGTCAACAAGCCGATCACCGAAAAGTTTCTGGAAAAAATGAGAAATGGCGTTCCAATCCTCGACACCGTGACCAAAAAATGCGAAGTCGAGAAAATCGATACCATGAATTTCCGGATCGTACTAACACAAGGTCTCAACAGACAGATCCGCAGAATGTGCGAACATCTGGACTACGAGGTGAAGAAGCTAAAACGAGTTCGTATCATGAACATCAAGCTGGATCTGCCAGTCGGAAAATGGCGCGACCTCACAGCTAAAGAAATGACGGAACTCAACGGATTGTTAGAAGATTCCACCAAAACATTCGATTAATTATATTTCAAAACTAGGATAAACTCTCGCAAATTTACCAATCCAGCAGATGATTTTAAAATCTGCGAGATTTTTTATCCTTAATTTTCAACTATCAACTATCAACTATCAACTATCAATCATCATTTATCATTAACAATATAAAGTCTCATCTTTTCTTCATACTCAGGTTTTAATTTCAAAAATTTCCAGATCTTTTTATCTTCAGGATTGGTGATTCTATAATAGATGATCCTATCGGCAGAGAACTTAAAATAAGGGTGTTTCTTCAGCCAATCTTCAGGAGCGTTTGATAATGAATATTTTGCGACGTTCGAGTTTTCTAATTTTGCAGTGAAGATCAGTTTCTCTCCCAAAGCTCTTTCGATCTCATAAGTTTCCAGCAATTGATTTTTGTTGATGAAACCGCCAAGTTTCTTTCTGAAAGCTAATATCCCTGCAGCGTCTTTTTCAGTAAAACCATATTCCCGCAATTGTTTGAAAGTGATATCATTGAGATTTATTTTGCTAAAATCTGTCTTCTCTGCAAGCACCGGTTTTTCTTCCGTCGTTTTGTCAGGAACAGAAAGTTTGATCCAAGGCTTCATCTCTTCGAATTTTTCTGGCGAGATCATATAGCATTTTTGAATGTCTTCCAATGACTTGAAAGTTCCGCGCAAAATTTTGTTTTTATAATTCAAAATCGAGGTAGCTTGTTTCTCAGAAAATCCCAAAGCTTGCCATTGCTCAAGATTCAATTCATTTGGGTCAAAATGGTGCGTGATCTTAAAGGTTTCTTTCTCTTTCTTTTTCTCAAACTTTGCCATGAGATTTTCTGGTGTTCTAGCTGGCAAAGTCAAATAAGGTGACATCTGCGCAAACTGTTCATCGTTGATCATAAAACATTCTTTCAACTTTTCTTTACTGATAAAACTTCCGCCGAGATAATTTTTATATTTCAAGATTGCCGCCGCTTGTTTCGCAGAAAACCCCAGATTTTCCCAATCCTTTTGAGAATATAGATCTGGATTGAACTTTCCTGTGATGTTCAGCTTTTTCTTCTCAAAAGTTTTAAAACTGAAGTTCTCTTTTTTAGCTTCAAAGTTTGTTTCAGGAAGCAAGATGTAGTTTTTCAGTTGTTCGTACTTCTCTGGAGTCAGCGCGTAACATTTTTTAAATTGTTCTTTGGATTTAAAATTTCCACCAACTACTTCTTTATATTTCAAAATGGTTTTGATTTGCTTTTCGCTAAAACCGAGATGTTTCCACTGATTTTCATCCAGATCATTTGGATTGAATTCAGTGAGGATGATTTCTTCAACTTTTGGGGTGATGAAAGTAATTTGAGGTTTTTCGTAGTGCTGATTCTTCTTGTAAATAGAAAAAGCAAACTGCGAAAAAATAATGAGAATCCCGAAAATAGCAAGGCTGAGAAGCTGCCTTTTCCGGATCTGGAAAGGTAATTTCTGATTCATCTTTGTGTTTTAACCAAAGTTAAATAAAATGAATCAAATATTTGTTAATTGAATAAAAAAAACTTTAAACTAGTCGTTTAGGGAATTTTTAAGCTTCAGAAGTTCTGCTTTGATGAATTCCAATCGGTCAATGATGGTGATGGTTTCCGAGATCTTCGTGTTGGTTGTCAGCGCCACTCGGGCTCCATCCAAAGTGTAACCTTTCTCTTTCACGAGGTGGTAGATGATCTTCAAATTCTCGATGTCGGAAGGTGTGAAGTAGCGGTTTCCCTTTTTGTTTTTCTTCGGTTTGATGATCGGGAATTCCTGTTCCCAATAGCGGATCAGTGAAGTGTTGACGTCGAAAGCCTTTGCGACTTCGCCAATCGAATAATAGAGTTTGTCAGGAAGATTAAGTTTCATTCTTTGTATCGAGTTTTCAAAGATAATTATTTTTAATTCTTTTACACAAATTGTAACTTGCAACTTTAGAATTTACACTATGAAATCGCCATTATTGGAAAATAGAAACGACGATAAAGATACAGCGATCGCATATGGTAAATAAAAATAATAGATATATATGAAAAGTTTTTGGAAATTGGGTTATGCGGCATTTTTGCTGATTTTGGTGAGCTGTAAGGTTCAGAATACAGGTGGGAGATTATTTGAAGTGCCACCAACATTACTTTCGAGTCAATTTACTTTTACCGAGGGTCCTGCTTCTGACAAAGAGGGAAATGTGTATTTCACCGATCAACCGAATGATAAGATCTATTTCTGGGATTGGAAAACCAACAAAGTGGAGCTGTTTCTTGCCAAAACAGGCAGAGCCAATGGAACTTATTTTGATAAAGACGATAACCTGATCACTTGTTCTGATGACAACGGCGAGATCTGGAAGATCAATAAGAATAAGGAGGTCCAAGTTTTATCACAAGGTTTTGAAGGCAAAAGGCTAAATGGTCCCAATGACCTTTGGATTGACAAATTTGGTGGCATCTATTTCACGGATCCTTTGTACGAAAGGGATTATTGGAAAGACTTCAAAGTAGAGATCCAAGAGAAGAATCTTTATTACCGAAATGAAAATGGAACGATCACAAAACTGGAAACATTCGTGCAACCCAATGGGATCATCGGTTCTCAAAAACTGAAAAAATTATATGTTTCGGATATCGATGCCGGAAAAACCTATGTTTACGACATTCTTGGCAAAGGCAAACTTTCCGAAAAAAGATTGTTCTGCGAAATGGGTTCGGACGGAATGACGCTCGACAGCCAAGGAAATCTCTATTTAACAGGAAAAGGTGTAACGATCTTCAATAATAAGGGTGAAAAATTAACCAATATTCCGATTGATGAAGAGTGGACCTCGAATGTGACTTTTGGTGGAAAAGAAAATTCGACTTTGTTTATCACGGCCTCAAATTCAGTTTATGTTCTGCCGATGAATGTTACTGGAATCCAATAAAAAAGATCGCTTATTAATAAGCGATCTCTATTTTTACTTTCTTGCCTTTCAGTTTTTCGTTGGCTAATTTTTTCAGCAGTTCGATGGTTTTTTTACGATTGACAGCAACGTAGGAAGTGGTGTCTTTCACTTCTATCAGACCGATGTCGTCTTTTTCAAGTTCTCCTTTTTTGATGAGGTAACCTACGATGTCCACTTTGTTCACCTTGTCTTTTTTTCCGGCACTGATGTAGATCGTTTGGTTTGGAGTTCTCTCAGGAACGCGGTTGCTTTCCGAAACATTTTCTTCCGGCGTATTGCTTTTGATGAATGGGAAATTTTCGTCCTCGGTCATGATTAAATAAGCAAAACCTTTCGCGTTCATTCTCGCCGTACGTCCATTTCTGTGGATGAAAGCGTCCTCTTTCGGCGGCAATTGATAATGAACGATCGATTCTACTTCGGGAACATCCAAACCTCTGGAAGCCAGATCTGTTGTGATCAATATTCTCGCCGAGTCATTTCTGAATTTCAGCAAAGCCCGCTCACGCTCATCCTGTTCCATTCCGCCGTGGAAGGTTTCTCTTTGGATTCCTTTTTCTCTTAATAGTTCTGATATTCTATCGACTGCATCTCTGTGATTGCAGAAGATCAAAGTTCTTTTGTTTCCGATTTTGCAGATCAATTGGAACAAGGTGTTCAATTTGTCTTCGGAAGTCGTCATCACTTTGCGAAGCTGGATGTTCGGTTTTGACTCGTTTTCTTTGAGGAAGTTGATCTTCTTTTCGTTATTAAGTTCCACAAATCTCGGGATGTTGTCCATCACGGTTGCAGAGGTCAGGATTCTTTGCTCAAGACCTGTCAAAGAGCCGATAATGTATTCCATATCTTCCTGGAAGCCTAATTCCAAAGCTTTGTCGAACTCGTCCAAAACCAAAGTCTTGATCGTTTCCGGATCGAAGTTTTCGTTCTTCAAATGGTAAGCGATCCTTCCTGGCGTCCCAACCAATACTGCTGGTGCCTGGATCAGATTGTTGACCTCGATTTTTTTATCGTGACCACCATAAGCGATGGAAACTTTGAAATCCGTTCCCATCGATTTGAAAACCTGCTCAATTTGCAAAGCCAATTCTCTTGCGGGAACCAATATCAAAGCCTGAATTCCTTTAACATCTGATTTCAAATTTCTAAGAACCGGAAATAAAAATGCCAAGGTTTTTCCAGAGCCTGTTGGTGACAGTAGTACAATGTCGGTTGCGTTTTCAGAAGCGGTGTATGTAGATTTCTGCATTTGATTCATATCCTGGATCTGCAGTTTTTCAAAAATCGGTTGTAATTCCATTTTGCAAATTTAAGGGAAACCAACGGGTTGTGAATGGAAAAAAATAATTAAAATATTTTACGGTTTTTCGAATGTAAAGGTTTGTTGTCTAGGTGTTTAATAAAGTTTAGTATCTGTTTAGTATCTGTTTTTTTTGATTTTTTATGACAGCTTAGTTTCTTTATGCCCGCATAATATGCAAGAATACGAATGGAAATAAAAGATACATATGATGGTAAAATACAGCAGCCGCTTTTCGTACAAAAGGTCGTCATTGCACTTGTTTTATTTTGGATTCAAAGTTTCCAGGCACAGCTTACGTTCTCCGGCGGCTTGACCATTTATTCCGAACAACAGGATTTTGTACTGGATCATAATGCCGATTATTCTATTAATGAAAATAGGTCTGATGCAAAAATCTATCTTTCATCTGATGTGAATATTTCGGATCTGGATGCTGAAACCGATTACGAAACGGTAAGGGTCTCAAATCCAAAAAAAATAATCGCCTCGAGATTCCAAAAGGGTGGAAGCAAAAAAAAGACAATACACAAGACCAAGTCTGCAAAGCAAAGATCGGTCGAGACCGATTCGCCAATGGAGGAAACATTCTCTTCCGCGCGAGGATCTGACATTACAATTTCTATCCAACATATCAATCAGACCGCAGTGGCTCAGACGCAAAACCAGGTTCTGAACTATTTTGTCAAGGTAGGTTTCACTTGTTCTAAGATATGTGTTTTACGTCAGATTAAAACACAAATGCCAACCTACATTTTACAAGGTCATAGCAAGATCTATTCTGATTCTTACGCGGTAAGACCTCCACCTTTTTCCCCAAGCATGACGTCTTGAACCCCAAAAATGACGTCTTAAACCCCAAAGATGACGTTCTGAACCTCAAAGATGACGTTCTGAACCCCAAAGATGACGTTCTGAACCCCAACGATGACGTTTTGAACCCCAAAGATGACGTCTTGAACCTCAAAAATGACGTTCTGAACCCCAAAGATGACGTTCTGAACCTCAAAGATGACGTTGTGAACCCCAACCATGGAGCATGGAGCGTCAAAGAAGCGATTTTGAGCCTCAAGATTGGAGCCGTGAAGCGCAATGTTAATGCTAATAAGCTCAAGAATGAAATATTAAACCTAAAAATAGACGCTTGATTCTCATCAAAGGAATTGGTCTCAATATATACTTAAAAAAACATAAAACGAATGAAAAAAATTAAAACAACTCTCGGGCGAGCCCATCTTTTTATAACCACGGCAATTTTGCTCCTAATGATGCATGATCTGACTTATGCGCAAACAATTAGTTGTGGAGGCCAGGCCAACATACCACCAAACGGAACAATTACTGTGAATGGCGTCACAATCAATTCCAGCTCATCTGGAAGCATTGTAACTTATCCCTTTAACCATACGAATTGTAGCGGACAACCTTTTTTTTCAGGAGCACTCTTTGTGGGAAGTGGAGGTGCGTGGTCTGTGACCCTTACTTTTAATAAGTTTGTTAATAATGTTGTTATAGCATTGGCTGGAACGGGTGCGAATACCAACAGCGGCAATGAAAATTTCATTTTCAATACGAACGGTGGACCAGTTTCAATCTCTTCCAATCTACCCGCCAATTGTCTCTCAACAATTAATGGAAACGAAATTCTGTCTGGAGTAGGAGCCGAATCTAGTCCGACTGGAGGTGGTGGATTGTTTCGGATCACTTCACCAAGCAATTTTACGACTTTGACCATCAATGGTGCTGGCGGATATCAAGGAAGTACAATGATCTTTTGTGGTTCCAGCATCGTTGAAGCCTGTAATGCAGGAACAGCTGGAAACAACCAAACAATAGTATCGGGTACTGCACCAGCTGCCCTGACTTTGACCGGTTCATCAGGAGCAATCCAATGGCAGATGTCCACAGATAATGTAACGTTTACCAACGTTGCCAGTGGTGGAAATACAGCAAGCTACTCGCCAGGAACATTGACTGCTACAAGGTACTACAGAGCTGTGGTAACGACCAGTGGTTGTACGGCAACTTCCAATGTGGTAACGATTTCTATGGCACTTGACTCTGATGGTGATGGCATTCCTGATATTTATGACCTGGATGATGATAATGATGGGATCTTGGATTCTGCCGAATGTGCTGGCGGCGCAGTGTACAACTATAGAGGTTTTGGAATAAGAAGTATATCTGGTCAGGCGGATCTAATTGGATTCACGGGTGCAACCTACGCGCCGTCATTGATCGCAAGTGATATCCTGTCCGGTGCAGATGCAAATCACCTGGCAACAGATGCTTACAGGAATAGAATATTGTTTGCCAACAGTGCAGCACAAGGGAGTCTTTTCGCTTATCAATTCTCGACCAATTCTGTTGTGAACATCGGGTCTGGTTTTCTTTCCGGTCTAGGTAGTTCCTCTGGTGGAGCAGCGATGTACAATAATGATTATTATATTTATGATGATGACGGAAGCGGTGCATTCCCAGGAAATACCCAAGGGTTGTGGAGAGTGACATTTAATGCTTCTGGAGCTCCGGCAACACTTACTAAAGTCGCTTTACCACCCGTGGTTGGAGTTGATCTGGGCGATATTGCAATCAGTCATACTGGCATGGCCTACATCACTTCTAATGGAAATTTGTACAGGATTGATCTAAGTAGTTTAAATCTCAGCACAACTGCACCATCATCTGCATGGACGACGATCAATACCAATTCTCCAATTAGTGGGTCACAGTTGTTTTTTGCCGCCAATGGAAATTTGATTGGGAGCAGTAGTGGGAATCTAGTTCGAGTCAATCCGGATACAGGTGCCAATTTAGGTACAGTTTCTAACTTAACCAGCGGCTACGCCTGGGGCGACCTTTCCGAGGCGCCTACAGTGGGATTCAGTTGTGGAACAGATACGGATGGCGATGGAATTCCTAATAACCTGGATCTTGATTCAGATAATGATGGTTGTTCTGATGCCATAGAAGGGGCGTCGACGACAATCACCAATTCAAACCTGGTCAATTCTTCTATGCCTGGCGGGAACTCTGGAGCTACGAGTGGTTCTTACAATCAACCTATTATTCAGAACTTAGGAAATAATGTTGATACAAATATTGCTTCCGCAAATTATGGAGTACCAACGATTGCGGGAACTGGACAAGCTATCGGAACTGCTCAAAACGCACTTATAAATAGTTGCGTCTGCTACGAGGATCCAACTTTGGTGGCAGGACAAACCTATCCTGTGAAACACGGGATCACTATCCTTGGAAGAGCAGGTGCAAACAACGGAGATTGGCCAACCCTAAGAAATTCTGCCTACACGGTGCTGGAAAGTAAAACCAAAGGATTTGTCATTACGAGAAACAGCAGTCCGGAAACAACCATTGCAACTCCGGTAGTCGGAATGATGGTTTTCGATACGGATGAAAATGCGGGAGCCGGATGTATGAAAATTTATACAGGAGCTGGAGCCGGAGATGGCTGGAAATGTTTCACCACTGCCGGTTGTCCATAGCGGATCTAATTGAATTAATGTTAATATAAACCTTCAGGGCTTCCAAGCTCTGAAGGTTACAAATACCAAAAAATATCATGAATAAATTAGCCATTATATTATCCGCTCTCATATCTGCTTCTGCTTTTTCGCAGGTGAGAATCGGGTCAGCAAATACAGTGAACAGCATTTCCAATAATTCCATTTTACTTGAATTTGGGAACGATGGGGACAAAGGGATCATTCTTCCTTATGTAGAGACTGTACCAACGGGAGCTAACAATGCCAGAGGCGGGACCATCATTTTTGATGTTTCTGCAAACACAGAGTATAAAGTGAAAATTAAGAATGAAAATGCAGGCTGGGCAGATCTTAGCGGAATTTCGGGATATTCTCAATCTGTCGAAAGCATCGTAAAAGTACCGCAAGCCTCACCACTTGCGGATCAAACCAATGGGAAAGCGATCATTGGAGATCCTAATTCCACGACAGATGGCGTTTTGGTTCTGGATTCTCCCGATAAGGCCATGGTTTTACCCATCGTATCAAGTTATACGGCGATCAAAAATCCTTCTCCAGGAATGATGGCATTCTTGCAGGGAACAACTGCAGCCGGTCATCGGTTGATCGTTTTCAATGGGCAGAAATGGACTTTCTGGAAACCTTAGAAAAGTAAAGCAAAAGCATGGGAAAGCGGATAGATTTGAATCTGCGGCTTTTTTATTGCTTTCAAACGTGTTTGCTGATTTTATTATATTTGTGATGTAGCATTCCATTTCATTATTTATTATCTAGATGACTATCGATTGCTCAAATAACTGAAAGATATTGAAGAAAACTAGCTCTTTAAAATTACTGTCACTCTTTGTGTTTGTACTTTACATTTCGTGTACTGATCCTTCGAAGGAGAGTGATAAAAAAATAGATGCTCTCATCTATAGATCTCGGGTTGAGATGATTAGTAGTGATTATCTAAAGACTTTAAAATATGCGAAAGATGCAGAAGTTCTTGCATTAAAAACCAATAAACAAAAATTACCAGATATTTATCTGCAAATGGCAGATGCGATGTCAGGATTGGAGTTTCACAGAGAAAGTTTGTCTTATCTTAATAAGATCCTGAAAATGGATTTTGATAAGAAAGATAAAGTATTCAAAGCCCGAGTTTATCAGATTTTTGCATTTAATTATGAAGTATTACAATTAAAAACGCAATTTTTAGCTTATAATCAAAAAGCTATCAAGGTTTTGCATGACACCAAAACCTATCCTGGTCAATTCTTTTTATCCGAAAGCTATGGAGACATAGGATATTACTATTACACCGGAGGAAATACCGATTCATCTTTCTACTACTATAAAAAAAAGGAGGCGATCTTGAAACAATTTCCGAAAAAACATACAAAAATTGTAGTGAATAATTTGTCTGAGATTTACAATATCAAGGGGTATGTGTTTTTAGAATACACAAAGAAAAAAGATTCCGCATTATTTTATTTTCATAAGGGGTTTGATTTAAAAAAGAAATATAATCACAACATTCTAGTGCGGGAATATCTGGCTTTCGGTGATTATTATTTTCTGGAAAAAAACTATCAAAAAGCACTTGAATATTATTTGAAGGCAGAAGTTAATGTCAGTCAACAAAAAACAAAAGTTAGTGATGATAATGACGTCAACAAAGTTTTGGCAGACACTTATGAAGCACTAGGAGAACCTTCCAAGCAGAGTTATTATCTTGAAAAATATACAAAGTTTAATGATAGTTTAAGAAACATACAGAAGAAAAGTGTAGACTTGGCTGTTAGCAATATGGTTAAAAAGCAAGAAGAAGAAACCTCGAGTGTTAAAAATAATTATTCACTTGTTATTTGGATAATATCTTTTGCCATTTTCATTAGCGCTGTTTATATCTATTTGTATTTGAGAAAAAGAAATATTGATGCTGATCAAACAGAAATACAACTGACAGAAAAAGAGTTTGAAAACCAAAAGCTCAAGCAAAAAGTAAACGAATCTTTCGAAGAAGTCGTACAGTTGGCGAAAGACAACCACCCAGAATTCCTGACACGTTTCCAGGAAGTGTATCCCGATTATTATCAAAAGCTAGGCAACATCCAACCCAAATTGTTGATGACGGAAATGAAGCTTTGCGCAATGATCTTTTTGGGATTCTCTACCAAGGACATTGCAGAATATACCTTTGTGACGATAAAGGCTGCCCAACACAGAAAATTTCGACTGAGAAAAAAACTCAATATTCCTTCGGATATGGACATTCATGTTTGGTTGTCCGAAGTTTGATAAGCGTTTTTATTTTTAATATTTCTATTCAATATAATCCATTGTTGGTTTCAAATATTTTTCTTAATTTTGCACCACTTTTGTGAACGCACTTTCGGCGAAGTAAAACATTAACAATTAACATCTTCCATATTTTTCAGGATTCACAGCAAAGCCAAAGTCTGAGTAAATTAAGAATACAAATTTTTTAGAAAATGTCAAAAGAGACAAATTCAGCAGAGGTTCTATTGAACCAAAACGTAACACCAGAACAATTTGATTGGGATTCTTTCGAATCAGGTCTTAACGCAGAAGACAGAAGCGAGAAGAAAGAATTGGAAGAGATCTACAACGGTTCTCTAAACAATCTTGCAGACAACGATGTGATCATCGGGAAAGTGGTAAGATTGACTGATAAAGAGGCAATCGTAGATATCAACTTCAAATCTGAAGGTGTGATCTCTCTAAACGAATTCCGTTACAACCAAGGTCTTAAAGTAGGCGATGAAGTTGAAGTAATGGTTGACAGAAGAGAGGACAAAACAGGACAATTACAGTTATCTCACAGAAAAGCTAGAACGCTTAAAGCTTGGGATAGAGTAAACGAACTTCACGAAACTGGAGAGATCGTAAACGGTTTTGTAAAATCTAGAACTAAAGGAGGTATGATCGTTGATGTTCACGGAATCGAGGCGTTCTTGCCAGGTTCTCAGATCGACGTTAAGCCGATCAAAGATTACGATCAGTTCGTAGGTAAAACTATGGAGTTCAAAGTTGTGAAGATCAACCCTGAGTTCAAAAACGTAGTTGTATCTCACAAAGCGCTTATCGAAGCGGATCTTGAAGGACAGAAGAGAGAGATCATCGGTCAATTAGAAAAAGGACAGGTTCTTGAAGGAACTGTTAAAAATATTACTTCTTACGGTGTATTCGTAGATCTAGGAGGTGTTGACGGATTGATCCACATTACAGACCTTTCTTGGTCTAGAGTGAACCACCCATCTGAGATCTTAGAGGACGGACAAACTGTAAAAGTTGTTATCCTTGATTTTGATGATGAGAAAACTAGAATCCAATTGGGTATGAAGCAATTAGAAGCTCATCCTTGGGATGCTCTTTCTGCTGACCTGAAAGTTGGTGACAAAGTAAAAGGAAAAGTAGTCGTTCTTGCTGACTATGGTGCATTCGTAGAGATCGCTCCAGGTGTAGAAGGATTGATCCACGTTTCTGAAATGTCTTGGTCTACTCACTTGAGAAGCGCAGGAGATTTCGTGAAAGTAGGTGATGAGGTAGAAGCAGAAGTATTGACTTTGGATAGAGAAGACAGAAAGATCTCTCTAGGTATCAAGCAATTGAACAAAGATCCTTGGGAAAATATCGAAGCTAAATATCCAGTAGGTTCTCAGCACGTTGGAACTGTAAGAAACTTCACAAACTTTGGAGTATTCGTAGAATTGGAAGAAGGAATCGATGGATTGATTTATATCTCAGACCTTTCTTGGACTAAGAAGATCAAGCACCCATCTGAGTTCTGTGCAGTTGGAGATAAATTAGACGTTATCGTATTAGAATTGGATACGCAAGCAAGAAGATTGTCTCTAGGTCACAAACAATTGACTGAAAACCCTTGGGATAAATTCGAAACTAAATACGCTGAAGGAACTGTACACGCTGGAAAAGCGACTGAAGTACACGACAAAGGTGCATCTATCCAGTTCGAAGATGTAGAAGTAGAAGCGTTCTGCCCATCAAGATTATTAGAGAAGGAAGACGGATCTAAAATCAAAAAAGGTGACGATGCTCAATTCAAAGTGATCGAATTCAACAAAGAATTCAAAAGAGTCGTAGTTTCTCACACAGGAATCTTCAGAGACGAAGAGAAAAAGAATGTAAGAGATAACTCAAACAGATCTAACAACAACAGCAACACATCATCTTCTTCTAACAACGAAGAAAAATCAACACTTGGTGATATCGATGTATTGGCAGAATTGAAAAGAAAAATGGAAGAAGGTAAGTAATCCTTGATTCATTTTTAATAAATTAGCCATCCAAAATATTTTGGGTGGCTTTTTATTTTTAACAATTTTATCAAATGAAAAAAAAATTACTATTTGCAAGCTTGATTGCTTCAATTTTTTCCTCAGCTCAGATCAATGCTAATGAAGGATTTGAAAATACCACATATCCAGCATTTACCAATGTATCCTTCTTTCGCAGCAGTGTCATCTCGGCCTGTGTCGGTTCTTACACCTTGAACAGGGAGTTCTGGAGTGGAGGCACAGCTGGCTCAACAACTTATAGTTCAACCGCTTCTAACGGAGGCAAGCTAAACCTATCATTCCAATATAAAACGCATATTTACTCTGGTGGATCGGTAAATGGGACAATGAAATTAGAGTATTCTGTGGATGGAGGACAGACTTTTCAGACTTTGGAAACCGTAACTTTAAACTCTGTAGCTTCTTGCAAAACCTGGTCTGGCTCTATTCCACAAGGTTCTATTCCAGCTAATGCTGATTTTAAATTTCGTGTTTCTGGTCAATGGTTATCAGGCGATTATTGGTTACTACTGGATGATTTCAAAATTTCTCAGGAAAGTGTTCTGTCAATCACAGATGTTACCAAAAAAGAATCTAGAATTTACCCGAATCCTTTCACAGATGTGATCTATATAGATAAAGCAGAAACGGTAAGGTCGATTACAGTATCAGATTTCTCTGGAAAAAATATCAAAACGATCAATAACGTTTCCAAGGAAATAAAATTATCGGAGCTGAAAAAAGGAAATTACATCCTGACCATCGATTATAAAGATGGAAGCAAAAATCACAGTAAAGTGATAAAAAAGTAAAATATGAAACCGTTTCGCAATTCCGAGGCGGTTTTTTTTTGATTTAAATATTCTTTCTGCCAATGTCTTGGATATTCCAAAATCTATCAACAAAAATTTATATCGTAAATTCGCCGGCTCAAAATTAGTTATGGAGAAAAAAAACATATTAAAAGGCGTCCTGTTTGTGGGAATCGGAGCGAGCATCTACGGAATGCTGGCAACGTTTGTAAAGATGTCCTACAAAGATGGATTTACCACTTCCGAGGTCACGACAGCACAGTTTGTCTTAGGATTCATCGGATTGTTGATATTGAATCTCATCCAAACCAAAACCTCAAAAAAACAATTATCAAAACCAACTCCCAAAGAGATCAGAATGCTGATGTTGGCAGGAACTTCCATGGGTTTCACCAGTTTATTCTATTACATCGCGGTTCAATACATCAATGTTTCCATCGCCATCGTTTTGTTGATGCAATCCGTGTGGTTCAGCGTGGTTGTTGAAAGTTTTATCGCCAAGAAATTTCCGAATGCCAGAAAGGTCATCGCTGTGATCATCGTTTTGGCAGGCACAATTCTGGCAACCAACCTGATCAATATGAAAGTCGAGCTCGATTGGCACGGCATCTTCTGGGGCGTTCTGGCCGCGGCATCTTTCACGATGACGATGTTTACCTCAAATACGATTGCAACGCATTTGCCAGTTTTGAGAAAAAGTATGACAATGCTGACGGGCGGTTTGATCGTCGTAATGTTATTTTTATTCTTCGCCCAGATCGGACCGTTGCATTTTGAAGGACTGAGATTGTTCTACCTCAATTTCACAGAGAATACACAATATATTCGCCCATTCGATTATTCGATTTTCTGGACTTACGGATTTGTCTTGGCATTATTCGGAACCATCATTCCACCGATTTTATTTAACATCGGATTTCCCAAAGCAGGTTTGGGATTGGGAAGTATCATCTCATCTCTGGAACTTCCGGTTTCTGTCACGATGGCTTTTGTATTATTGAAAGAAGAGGTCATTCTCATCCAATGGTTCGGAATTGTATTGATACTTTTCGCCATTGTCCTGATGAATCTACCATCTAAAAATGAGGTAGAGCCAGCCAAAGCTTACCACTAAAAAATTGACATAAAAAAAACCGTCTTATTTTACTGAGACGGTTTTTTTATTTTATTGTGCAGCGTTCTGAACGTCTGTCTTCACTTCTTCAGCTTTATTTTTGAATTGGTCCGCTGTATCATTAGCTTTATCTTTCAATTGTTCTGCTGTTTGTGTCGCTTTATCTTTCAGATCGTTTCCGAATTTTGTCAGATTATCTTTCGCGTTGTTGATAGTGTCTTTTACCTTTTGTTGATCCTCCGGAGAAGATTTTTTGTATTTCCACCAAGCCAAAGCTCCTACTCCTAACAATGCCAATAGGCCATTTGTCTTATTTCCCATTTTGTAATTTTTTTATTGTTAATATTAATTACCCAGTGATAAGAAAAATTTGTGCCAACAATTTAATATTCAGATATTTTTTTGGGCGTGTCCTTTCCCTGGCTTTGTCCAATGCTGGGACCGCGCTGTCCACTATTATCTTTTTGTTGCCCAGCTTTTCCCAGCCCAAACAAAAAGGATAACCGTTACCATCGCTCACGCACTGCGCAGAGTAGAACCCTTTCACATCCAAACAAGTTTCCCAAAACCCTCAAACGCTCCAACCCTCAAGCTCTCCAACCCTCAAACACTCCAACTCTCAAACGCTCAAACCCACAAACTCTCCAACTTAGCCACAAGTTGCTTCGTCAATTCACGTCTGCTAAATTCATTAATGTTTGCCGAATTCGTAATAGATTTTCCACTTTTCCAATCCTCATATAGCGAGAAAATAAACATTTCGATCTCCAAACTCTCCAAATAATCAAAATGTTTCCCAGCTTTTGTTTTATCCAAAATCGTTTCCACATCCGCATCTTTTGGTCCAAAAGAGATGATCTTCTTTCCCGTCGCCAGATATTCAAACAACTTTCCTGGAATGATACCTTTTGAACTCTCATTCGGGAAATTAGTGATCAAAAGAAGATTAGAATTTTCCATTTCCTGCACAGAGTCATCGTGCGCCAGATAACCAAGATTCAAGATGTTATTTTTCAAAACAGAATTCTCGATCTCATTCAAAATTTTATCGTCCACTCGTCCAACAAATTTCAATTCAAGATCCTCAGCAAACTCCTGATGTTTTTCACAAAGTGTGATCAAAGCTTTCCAAAGATTCTCCGGATTCCTCAACTGCTCCAAAACGCCAACATAACTCAAAGTAAATTTGGGTTTGAGGGTTTTAGAGTTTGAGGGTTTTAGAGTTCCAATACTTTCGTGAAGTGAACTCTCAGACGCTCCAACGCTCAAACTCTCCAACACTCCAACGCTCTGACTCTCCAACACTCCAACGCTCTGACTCTCCAACTCTCCAACTTTCGAATCCTCCAACTTATCAAACCCATTAGTAATACAAAATGCATTCGCTCCATATTTTCTGAAATTCTCTGCGTCCGTGTAGCTCGTTGCGAGTGTCAAATCAGCATTTTCAAAAACCGATTTCTCAAGATATCTGTGTTTTCTTTCAGAACCAGAAGTCAGTTTCAAATGTTTATAATACGAGATTTCTGTCCATGGATCACGGAAATCAGCGATCCATTTCAGATCTGGCAATTCCTTTTTCAGTCCAAGTCCGATCAAGTGCAAACTGTGCGGCGGACCAGTCGTGACAATCGTATCAATATGATTTTCTTTCAAATAATCCTTCAAAAATTTAATCGAAGGTTTCACCCAAAATTTCCTGGCATCTGGAATGAAAAAATTTCCTCGAATGAAAATCGACAGCTTCGAAACAAAAGACTGATTCTTCCCAACATCAAACTGTCCACCTTTGAATTTCTTATTGCTCTTACTGAATTTTTCCGCAATCTGATAAGGTTCCCAAATATTGGTCTTCACGATTTTCAGATCTTGCGGAACTTCTTTGGTCAAAGTCTCATCTACCAAAGGATAACTCGGATTTTCGGGCGTGTAGATAACCGGTTCCCAGCCAAACTCGGGAAGGTATTTGGCGAACTTCAACCAACGCTGAACGCCAGGTCCACCAGCAGGCGGCCAATAATAGGTGACAATTAAAACTTTTTTAGAATTTTCCATTTAAGAATTTCGGCTTCATCAAACTATTCAGTAATTTTATATACTTTTTTGAAAGGTCTAAAATAGGACTTTTTATAATTTATTTTACCATGATCATTAGAGAAAGAACCAATTGGTTGAAAATGCTGTTCGTCTGGAAAGGTTCTGTTCTTCGAAAGATCATTCCACAATTGTTGGTCATCACAATTTTCTCAATAATTGTTCTTTATTTCAAAGGGAACATCTACGATTACAAAGTCCATCTCAATCCTGCGATCTTCACGTTGCTTGGTTTGTCTTTAGCGATTTTCATGGGATTTTGCAACTCTGCCAGCTACGACCGTTTTTGGGAAGGCCGCAAACTTTGGGGATTGTTGGTCATAGAAACCAGGTCTTTGACGCGTCAGGTTTTGACTTTAATTAATGATGATTCTCCCGATTCAAAAATTAAAAAACAGGAATTCATCAAAATGATCTCAGCGGTTTGCTGGGCACTGAATTTCCAACTCAGGAATAAAGAGGCGAATGAAAAACTGGAAGGATTATTGTCTCCTGAAAACTTTGAGAAGATAAAAGATAAAAAATTCAAGCCGATTATTTTGCTTGACATCATGGGCGAGTGGATCAATACTCAGAATCAGGAAAAGAACATTGATACGATTGTTTTAAGTTCCATCGACCATCAACTGAATCAGTTATCAAACATCATCGGTGGTTGCGAAAGGATTGCAAATACACCTTTGCCTTTTGCCTACAATGTTTTGCTGCACAGGACGGTTTATATGTACTGTTTTTGGCTGCCATTTGGTTTGGTGGATGCGGTTGGTTGGATGATGCCAATTATCGTTTTGCTGATCAGTTATACCTTTATCGCGCTGGATGCAATTATTAATGAAATTCAGGATCCGTTTGATGAGGAAGAGAATGATCTCGCACTCAACACGCTTTGCAAAACGATTGAGTTTTCCATCTTCGAACAGGCGCACATTCCGCAACCAAGACTTGAAGTTTCCAACTCTTATTTTATAGACTAAATGAAATATTTCTCAGAACAAAAATTTACGAAAACAGATTTCTCTGAACTTGAAAAAGCAGATTACGAAAGTTGTGTTTTCACCGACATCAATTTTTCTGGTCAGAATCTGTCCGATTTCAAATTTTCAGATTGTGATTTCAAAGATTGTGATCTCAGCAATGCGAAGATCCATCAGACGGCTTTTCGGGATATTGTTTTTAAAAATTGCAAGATGATTGGACTTAGTTTTGAGGATGCGCATTCCTTCAATATTTCTTTCAAGTTCGAAGATTGTATTTTGGATCATTCATCATTTTATCAATTGGACATTCGGAAAACAACGTTCAAAAATTCCAGTTTGAAAGAAGTGGATTTTACAGAAGCCAACCTGTCAAACTCATTTTTTGACCAATCAATTTTGACAGATGCGGTCTTCGCCAGAACAATTTTGGACAACGCCAATCTCAAAAACGCTATCAATTTTTCCATCGATCCCAATAAAAATCAGTTGAAAAAGACCAAATTTGCAAAAGATAATCTTGCAGGATTATTAGACCGATTACAGATTATCATAGAATAAATTCCACCAACCAGAAATCCCCTCTCTTGGAAAGGTAAATCAAAATTTATTTTGAAATCCAGGTTGGTTAACCATTAGAATAAAATATCAATATGAAAAAAATACTATACGCAGCTTTCTTCTTATCCATCACAGTTTCTGCGCAATATACAGACATCAATATCATCAAAGAGGTCAAAGTTCAAAACAAAGGTGTCGTGGTCTGTGCGCATCCTTTGGCTAGTGAAGCTGGAGCTCAAATGCTGAAACAGGGCGGAAATGCCTTCGATGCTGTGATCGCTACTCAGCTGGCTTTGGCAGTTGTTTATCCTCAAGCAGGAAATATCGGTGGTGGTGGATTTCTTGTCGCGATAACGGCGGAAGGAAAAAAAATCGCTTTGGATTACCGCGAAACAGCACCTTCCAAGGCGTCGTTCGATATGTATTGGGACAAGAACGGAAATGCTAATACAGACCTTTCACAATACGGAAGATTAGCGGTCGGAGTGCCAGGAAGCATTTCCGGAATGTTTGAAACCTTGAAATATGCAAAACTGCCTTTCTCAAAATTAATTGAGCCAGCAATCGCCTTGGCAGAAAAAGGTTTCGCCATCACAGAACCAGAAGCCACGCTGCTGAATACCCACAAAGCAGATTTCCTTAAAAATAATAAGAATAAAACAGTTTTTGTCAAAGACAAAGATTGGAAAATAGGAGACTTGTTGATCCAAAAAGAATTGGCTGAGACTTTAAGAAGGATTCAGAAAGGTGGCGAAAAGGAATTTTATCAAGGTAAAACGGCAGATTTAATTCTTGCCGAAATGAAACTTGGAAACGGCATCGTACAGTCTCAAGACCTTAAAAATTATAAAACGAAAGTCAGAACGCCTTTGGTCTTCGATTATAAAGGACATCAGATCGTTGCAATGCCATTGCCTTCAAGTGGTGGGACTTTGTTGGCTCAAATGCTGAAAATGGCGTCTTATGAAGACCTGTCCAAGTATCAACAAAACTCCGCAGAGGCTGTTCAAATTATGGTAGAAGCAGAGCGCAGAGCTTTTGCCGATAGAGCGGAATATATGGGTGACCCAGATTTTATCGAAGACAAAACACAAATGCTGATCTCTGACGAATATTTGAAAACCCGTTGGAAATCTTATGATCCGAAACAAGCGACGCCAAGCAAAGACGTTGGAAATATCATCAATCCCAATCCAAAAGAAAGTATGCAAACGACGCACATCTCGATTTTGGACAAGTTCGGAAATGCCGTTTCCGTGACGACGACGCTCAATGGCTATTACGGAAGTAAAACCGTAGTTTCTGGCGCTGGATTTTTCTTAAATAACGAAATGGACGACTTCTCCATAAAACCTGGTGTTCCGAATATGTTCGGTGCCGTTGGAGGAGAAGCGAACAAAATTGAACCTGGAAAGAGAATGCTGTCTTCGATGACACCAACATTAGTATTAAAAGATAATAAAATAAAGATCGTAGTAGGAACGCCTGGAGGAACGACTATTCCAACCTCAGTATTTCAGGCGATTGTAGGTGTGATTGATTTTAAACAAAATGCCAACTTCTCTGTCAACGCGCCGAAATTCCATCACCAGTGGTTACCAGAAATCGTGAAAGTGGAAAATAACTTCCCTGAAACGACCATCAAAGCTTTAGAGCAAAAGAATTACAAATTCGAAAAGATCAAACAAATCGGGAAAACAGAAATGATTGTGATCGATGATAATAAAACGATTCACGCTGTTGCTGATGGGAGAGGCGATGATTCTGTTGCAGTCGAATAGTTTTTAGACATAATATAAGATATAAAAAAGGCTTCCAAAATCTGGAAGCCTTTCTTATCATATCAAACTGAAAATTATCTTGCGATATTCACAGATCTTGTTTCTCTAATAACTGTTACCCTTACTTGTCCTGGGTAAGTCAATTCGTTTTGGATCTTCTCAGAGATATCGTAAGATAGTTGGTGTGCGTTCTCGTCGTTCACTTTCCCACTTTCTACCATTACTCTAAGTTCTCTTCCCGCTTGGATCGCGTAAGCACTAGAAACGCCTTCAAAACTCAAAGCAGCCGCTTCGAGGTCCTTCAATCTTTGGATGTAAGATTCCAAAACCTGTCTTCTTGCACCTGGTCTAGCTCCGGAAATTGCATCGGCAACCTGGATGATCGGCGATAGGAGAGAGGTCATTTCGATCTCGTCGTGGTGAGCTCCAATCGCGTTGATTACTTCTGCATTTTCACCATATTTTTCCGCCCATTGCATTCCAAGAAGTGCGTGTGGCAATTCGGATTCCTGCTCAGGAACTTTTCCGATATCGTGTAGTAATCCGGCTCTTTTGGCCATTTTTACATTCAGTCCTAATTCAGCTGCCATGGTTGCTGCGATGTTCGCCACTTCTCTGGAGTGTTGTAGAAGGTTTTGACCGTATGAAGAACGGAACTTCATTCTACCAACCACTTTTACCAATTCTGGGTGAAGACCATGGATCCCGAGGTCGATGATGGTTCTCTTACCAACTTCGATGATCTCTTCTTCGATGTGTTTTCTTGTTTTTTCAACCACTTCTTCGATTCTCGCAGGGTGGATTCTACCATCCGTTACCAATCTGTGAAGGGACAATCTTGCAATCTCTCTTCTCACAGGGTCGAAACAAGAAAGAAGGATTGCTTCTGGTGTATCATCTACGATAATCTCTACGCCGGTTGCTGCTTCCAGTGCACGGATATTTCTACCTTCACGGCCGATGATCCTACCTTTGATTTCGTCAGATTCGATATTGAAAACAGAAACTGAATTTTCTACAGCTTGCTCTGTTCCGATTCTTTGGATGGTTTGGATGACAATCTTTCTAGCCTCACTTTTCGCATTCAATTGTGCTTCTTCCATGATGCTTTGAACGTGTGCTGATGCTTTGGTTTTTGCTTCGGCTTTCAAAGATTCTACCAATTCCGATTTGGCCTCCTCAGCAGAGTAGTTAGAGATCTTCTCCAGCATTTCTACTTTCTGGGCAGTTGCAACTTCTAAATCGTGTTGCTTTTTCTGAACTGCCTCTTGTTTTTTGTTGTATTCGGAAACCTGTCTTTCAAGGTCTTTTTCTAATTTTCCAGCTTTGCTAAGCTCGTCGTTCAGTTTGTTTTCTTTGTCTTTGGTGCGTTTCTCAGCTTCCTGCATTTTTCTTTCTCTCGACTGGATGTCCGCATCGTGTTGGGATTTTAGTTCAAGGAATTTTTCTTTGGCCTGAAGGTGTTTTTCTTTCTTTACAGCTTCGGCTTGTACATTGGCTTTTTCTATAATGTTTTCGGCTGTCTTTTTAGCATCTTCTACTACGTACTGCGCTTTTGTGTTCAAAGAACTCTTTCCGAAGAAAAGTCCTGCAACCGCTCCTACGATAAGTGCAACGACACCGATAATAATGGTAATTGTGTCCATAAATTTATATATATGTTGAGTTTTGTTTTTAATTCATACTACAATGCAATTCTTACATTGTATGAAGACCAAAGTCCTTTTATTTAATTCTATTTATTAGTTTTAATATTGATACATCTTAAAATGTACTTTTTAAAAATAAAAAAAACCTACAACAGTTCAGATATAGAGTAAACTCCATAAAAACACGATTTGAACTGATTTTCATCCTCTGTAATCTGCGCAAGGCAGCACGCCATCGAATGAACTTTCGTCCGGTAATTTTTAATTGTTGAGTTTACTTCTTTGTGTTAGAACTATTGTAGGCAGCTTGTAATTCGAAAAATTTACTTTTCCAATTGCTCAAGGAGTGCGTTGATCTTGGTAACGCGCTCGTTTGTATTTTTTATATTTTTCTCATTGTTTAAAGAATAAACTTCTGCATTGGTCCCGAGTTTCAAAACACACATGGCGAGTGCATCCTGTTTGTCCCTTACATCGAAACTGGCTTCGAAGTCTTTAATCATCGTTTCTATCTGCTTGCCAACCTTGCGTAGGGTCTCTTCCTCGGCTGCTGGCACATTCAGCGGATAATTTCTTCCGGCAATATTTATAGTTATTCTTCTGAAATCCATAGTTATAGGCCGGTGTTTTGTAATTCAGAAACGCACATGTCTATTTCTTTTACCAATCTGTTGATGTGATTTTTCATCAGTCGGTTGTGTTCTGCGTTTCCGGATATTGCTGAATAAAGTTTTAATTCTTTGTTTTCTTCTGCTAAGATCTGGTTTCTGCGTTTCTCCTCCATGTACTCCTCCTTCAACTTTTGAAGCTCCTCAGACGTCTCTGCATGTTTCTCCGAAAGATTCTTAAACTTCTTATAAAGATTGAGGATCTTTTTCTCTAAAACAGAAAAGTTGTTTTCTAATTCGCCTAACATAACCAGAATTAAATTCTAACTTTTACAAAAATAGGAAAAATTAATGATGATTTAACACGATATTTCTCTTTTGTGAGCCAGACTTTCTTTCTGTTTGATTTATAATGAATTAACTTTAAGCAGAATCAGATAATTATCAATAATGAGTACTGTAACGTGCACTATTTAATCTTATCATCTTCGTTATAGATCTTCGGCGTAATAGATCTCTGGGACGTACTGCGAATTCTCATTCGTGTTATCAAAGAAGTCGTAATTGATGTAAGAATATCCTTTGTTACCCCAAGATGTTCCCCATGAATTGATGACTTTGAAGGCGTTTAGTCTGTCGTCATATCCCACGATCAACATTCCATGCCTTCCATACGGTTTCGACGCATCATAACTATTGTAGACGAAAACGCTGTCAGATTTTTTATTACCTTCTGAGAAATCCTTGTCGATACTCATGCCGATGATAACAGGTATCTTATTGTAAAGTAAGGACTTGATTGCTTTTATTTTTGTGTAATTGATGTTCGTGCTATCTGTGCTGCTGACATTGTAATAAGCTTTTATCTTATTTTTTTCTGCCAGCTTTTTATGTTGGCTGTTTGGCTGTAAAAAACAACTGACGCCATCGTAAGGGAATTCTTGCCATGTTGCGGCACCTTCACGCTTCAATAAACTTAGATTATTGATAATACAAGAGCCACTAGGACAATCGGACACCTTCACCTGGTTATAGACGTATGATGGACTCATGACTTTGCCGTAGTTATTATACTCGTATTTGTGCTGAATTTTTTCCTGATAACTTTTCATGTAATAAGTTGTAGCAAATGATGCACAACTGCCCACAATGCCTTGTGATTTCACAGGAGGCATATCTTTGCTCAGGTCAAAACGTACCGGTAGTGAGTCGAGGATTTCTATCTTCTTATACTCTGGACCATCACTGACACTACAATTAATTGCAAGACCTAATGATTTTGGGTCATTGAGGCCGACATCGGCCGTTAGCTTCACAGTATCGCTAATGGGTGGTTTGTAGTCTCCAACTTCAACTGGAAGCGGATCACCTTCTAATAAACGTGCACAAGCGGTAATAATCAATACAAAAAGGATTGTTAAAAGTACATTCTTTCTCATGTTATTTTTCTTTTATAAACAAAAAAATAAAGCAATTATTGCTTTATTTTTATATTATTATATCAAAATGTATAGAATGTATAATCTTGTACGATAGTGAAGTGTATCCTATTATTCTATTCAAACTTCAAAACTAGCATGAATGCGCGGGTCTGCATAGTAGAAATGGCAGGCGTCCAGTAAGGTGGTGTTGTTTCTTTATCACTTACCAATTCGTTGTTTGTAAAGAAGGTTCCTCGGATGGCTGGCGTTAGCTTGAATCTGCTAAAATACAGTTGGATTCCGATTTCCGCGCTCCAACCAAAGTTATGCGTGGTCGTACGGAAAGTGTTTTGCTGATTGTCGTCCATCGAAGTCTGGTTCGACTGCAGATTTACCAAATAATTGATACCAGCGGCAGCATAAGGTCGAGAGTTGTACCATCTATCACCATGCACTTCCAAAAGTAGCGGAATATCGATGTATGTAGATTTTACGATTTTGTTGATCATTTCGTCACCTGGCTCGGTGATTGGTGTGAAAGGCAAATTATAATTTGTTCCTCCAGCGTATTGATTCACATGGTCAAATGTATTGAAGGTCAAATCTCTCTGTACGAAGTGTAAGCCTGGTTCCAGTCTCAGGTCCATGAATTCATTCAATCTCATTTTCCCGATCAATCCAGCTCCAAAACTGTAGGTCGCTTTTGATTCCACGAGACTTTTGCTGCCGTCCATCCCAAAAACAGGGCTGAGATTCATTTTATAATCGAAATTGTTGGCAGCCAGAAAAAATCCATAACTGAATTTCTTTAGATCAAAATCTTCCAGATTGTCCATTCTGTCTTTGGTCCTAAAAAGATTGTTATAGGTCTGAGCATTCAGATTGCTGCCCAGAAGTACTGCAAATGATAAGATCTTGATTACTCGCTGCTTCATTCTATTTTGTAGCTTTATAAATGGTGGCTATTCCTAAACTTAGTTTGGTGTATTCTACTTTTTTGAAACCAGTATCTAGTAGAATCGTTTTCATCTTCTCTCCAAAAGGAAAAGCGTTCACAGAATCCGGAAGATATGTGTAAGCACGGTTGTCTTTGGAGACCAAACGCCCAATTGCAGGCAGAATGTTTTTAAAATAAAACATATAAAATGGTCCCAAGAATCCTTCTACTTTTGAAAACTCTAATATATAAATACTTTTGTTTTCTTTCACAACTCTGCGTAATTCTGATAATCCTTTTTCCAGATTTTCGAAATTTCTCACTCCAAATGCAACGGTAACGCCATCAAATTTATTGTCTTCGAACGGAAGTTGTTCCGCATCGCCTTTTTGCATAGAGATCTTTCCGTCCAGATTTTGCTTTCTGATCTTCTCGATCCCCACGTTCAGCATTTGCTGAGAAAGGTCCAGACCGACAACATCTGCATTGGTGCCTTTTTGAACTGCAATGGCAAGATCTCCTGTGCCTGTGGCCACATCCAAAACCAATTTTGGCTGGTCTTTCTTTAGCATATTCACCAACTTGTTTCTCCAGAGCACATCTATTTTCATAGACAGTACGTGATTTAGAAGGTCATATTTTGGCGCAATGTTGTCAAACATATCTTCTACCTGACTTTTTTTGCTGTATTCGGAGTTGTATGGTGTTACGTTGTTGTGTTCCATTTTGATGATGAGAGTTGATAAATGATCTTCGACCGATAATTGATGGTTGATCTTTTAATTATTAAATCTATTTGAACTTGTAATAATTGTTATAATAATTGATGAAATCCTGTTTTCTGAAGATCTTGGATCGGCTTTCGACTTTCGCTACATTTTTGATGATGCGGTCATATTCTTCGTCCAGGTTGTAATAGAAATCTTCTGTGTAAAGCTTGTTGATCTTCTTCACGTCGCCCAGATAGTGCTTTTTATCGATCTCGATTCCAGGCTTTGCGGCCATTAGAGAATCTTTGTTCAAGCCATATCCGTAATATTGGTGGTTGACGTAGTAATCTTTATTCGCAATGTTCAACAGACCTCGGATCTTGCTGACGGTAAAAGCAGAATCGTAAAGCAGTTTTTTGTTCTGGTCAAAAACGGCGATGTTATTTTTTCCTTTATTGAGGTCAACCTTCACGTATTGTCCTGCAGAAAGGATGTTTTGTGAGCCATTATTGATCTTGAAATAGAAAGTTTCCGGCGTAGGATTGTCTACCAGATAATAATTTTTTTTCGCCAAAAACAAAAAGTAAATAGCGAACGCAAATCCCATGGCCAGTAAAGAAAAAATCAAGCCTTTCGTAGAGGCGCTCAGATTTTTCATATCAATTGAAATCTATTAAGGATGCGAATTTACGGATTTTTTTCCGAGCGTCGATTTTTAATCATTCTGATATTGGTCAAGCCTTGGATTCCTGAAAAACAAAACTTCGCAATCTCTCAAACTTTCCGTTTTTTCTGGATTGAAATTGAATGTTGGTGCCGTGGTTCCATTCTCAAGATTCAAATTTGGATTTTTGAAGATCACAGTTTCATCCCAAAGATTTTGATCGATGAATTGTTGCAATGTAAATCTTCCACCTTCGATGATCACAGACTGGATTTGCAACTCGTACAAGGCTTCCAAGATTTTGTTTAATGAATTTTCTTTTTCTATTTTAATGAATTTCAGATTTTTATCCTCAGAATTTTTAATGGAATTGAAGATGATCGTTTCCGCTTCATCATTATAAATATTAAAGTTCTTAGGAACATCAAGATTAAAATCAATCAAAATTCTAGTAGGATTTCGACCTTCAACTTCTCTGACTGTCAAACTTGGATTGTCATGAAGTGCGGTATTTTTTCCAACGAGAATCGCGTGTTCCTCACTTCGCATTAGATGAACCAACTGCTTCGAAAGTGAATTGCTGATCTGCGTCGGTTTGTAATCTTTGTCCATAAAACCATCAGCAGATTCCGCCCACTTCATAATAATGAAGGGCCTTTTCTTCTCGTGATAAGTGAAAAATCGTTTATTAAGTTCTCGGCATTCTTTTTCTAAAATACTGGAAACAACTTCGATTCCTGCATCGGTAATGATCTTTTTGCCTTTTCCATTCACTTTATCATGGCTGTCCATTGCGCCGATCACTACTTTTTTGAAACCGAGTTCTACAATTTTCAAAGCGCAAGGTGGCGTTTTCCCAAAATGCGCACAAGGTTCCAAAGAAACGTAGATCGTAGCTTCCGGGATCAGATGTTTGTCTTCATCTTTTACAGAATTGATCGCGTTGATCTCTGCATGCGGTTCGCCAGCTTTTTTATGAAAACCTTCGCCAATGATCCTGTCGTTGTGGACAATCACGGAACCAACCAACGGATTGGGATAAGTTTTTCCTAAAGCTTTTTCCGCCAATTCTATGCAGCGTTTGATGTACTCTTCGTCCTTCATGAATGTCTAACTTCTAAGATCTATTTCTTCGCTTCAACCGCCGTTGGTTTGTAAGTGATCGGCGGAATTGCCATGGTGATGACGCCTTCCATCAGTCGGCTTCTTTCTTTGGTTAAGGATTTTGACGCATATTTCAAATCGCCTGCAAGTCTTTTGGAATAGGAGAAAATCAAGAACGATTTTTTGCCGCCAGCGTCAAAGCTTTTGAATCGATCGATATTATATTCAGCGTAGGATTCGCCTTCTTGCGGAACCACGGTCACGAGGTAATCTACTACTATTTCCTTTCCGTCGGGACTTTCCGTAACGCTTACGAAAGAGTATTTGTCCTGCGTTCTGTCCTTTCTTTTTTCGACATATTCCACTTTTTGTTTTACAGCAGTGTCCATATCGATTTCTTTATCGAAGTATGAGAAATTGATGAGTTCTTTATAATTTTTGAAATCATCATCTCGTAAAATGTATTGCTGCTGCGCCCAAGTTGGAGAATTTTGCTTGCTCCAGGTCAGAAAATATTCACTTTCACGGAAGGTTAAAGGTCCGGCAATATTCAATCGGTCAATCACTTCAGCAGGAGTTGTAGCTGTTATTTCTTCGGTGACAGGTTTTTCTTGAGAATGAAAAGTTGATGTGAATGACAGACCAATTGTGATAAAAAGTAGATTTTTTATTTTCATATTATATTTGAGTTTTAGTTAATAATCAATATTATATTCTGTAATAATTAATTCAGGTTTAGTTTTTGAATATTTTAATATTATACTATCGCCTTCTTTAAAATTATATTTTTCTTCAAAGCCATCTGACTCTTCGAAAATTTTATTGTTTATAAGATACCTTACACTAATAGAATTGCCTTTATGAGTACTTTTTTTGGTTATAATACCTTTTGTATATCCAAAGTTCTCCTTAGTAAAATCGACCTCTTTCAATCTTTGATTTCTCAAAAATGAAGCTACGAAATAAATAACTAAAGGACCAATAATTATACAGACGATCAATTTGAATTTATTTAAAATGTTTGAATTCATCTTCCAGAATATTTCTGAAAACTAATTTTTCAACTCTGCTGGAATCTCACAAACAGGAATCGGATTCATCTTATGTTGTGTCGCTCTGTTGAATCTTAGATAAATGGTCATCACTTCTTTTTCTCTTCCATCAAAATCAGCTTCGGTTTTTCCAGCTTTTTGCTGTTCCATTGCCCATTCCAATTCAGGGTAGGTGGCGCCAATTTGGTCTTCATCTGTTCTTTCCACTTCCCAAAGTCCGTCCGTAGGTTTAGCTTTCTGAATGCTCTCGAGAATGCCTAGTTCTTTGGCAATCTCATAGATCTGCGTTTTGTAAAGGTCAGCGATAGGAGAGATGTCTACTCCGCCATCGCCATATTTTGTGAAAAATCCAACGCCAAAATCCTCCACTTTGTTTCCAGTTCCAGTCACAAGAAATCCATTGATCTGACCGTAATAATAAAGTGTTACCATTCTCAATCTCGATCTTGTATTCGCTTCCGCCAGATTTTTGCTCGGTGAGTCGTCTTTGTAGCCTTCTGTTGTTTTTTCAAAACTTTCAAACGTTGGCGTCAGATCCACTCGGAAACCATCCACATTTGGAAAATTAGATTTCAAAAAATCGATGTGGTCTTGAGCTCTGTCCACCTGATCGGCTTTTTGACGGATTGGCATTTCCAAAACCAAAACCGGCAATCCCGTTTTCGCTACCAAAACCGAAACCACTGCGGAATCAATTCCTCCCGAAACACCTACTACGAAACCTTTTGAGTTGGCTTTGGTCGCATAATCTTTTAACCAGTTGACGATATGATCTATTACTTTTTGTGTCTGCATTATTTTTGTTTTATTTTAATTTCTTCAAAGACATATTCCGTTTTGCGTCCGTCCACATCGATTGCTTCTCCAATCAAACTATTCTTTGTGTACAAAAATTGTTTGATTTTCAACGGTTCGCCATATCGGGTCAACTTTTCGACTTTCACAATATTTCCTTGTGTACTGTAATTCGTTTTATATTTATTTTCAGAAACGGTTCCACAAGCATTTTCATTCTTTTCATTAACCAAGACAAAATCATTTTTGAAATTTAATTCCAGAAAAACGGTATATCCAGCACAGGGTTTCGGTGTATTGGTTTCCACACACATACTTCCTACTGATGTTCTGAATGTTTTATTCAAAACTATTTTGTTGTTTTGGTTTTTAGTTTGTGAATACACTGGAACGCACATCAACGATAAGAACGAGAAAAATAATAGATTACAAGCTCTCATTATTTATTTTTTTCTAATTCGTACCAATAGCAATTGTCGCCATTGTCAAGAAAAGCGCCTTTGTTTTCGAAACCTAATTTCGTGAGAATGTGATTGGAAGATTCATTGTCAACATCAGCATAAGCATAGATCTTCTCAGCATTCAGTTGATTAAAACCTAGATCCAATGAAGCTTTTGCAGATTCTGTCGCGTAACCTTTTCCCCAGAATTCAGGGAGAAATCGGTAGCCTAATTCGTAGACATTTTTGAAACCATTGACTTCCTCTGTCAAAAGTTTGATGCCACTCCAGCCAATAAATCTGTTAGTTTCTTTTTCGATGACCGCAAGCCTGCCAGTTCCGTTTTTGGCGTACTGATCCAGAATATTCTCGACCATTTTTTCAGACTGTTCTCTACTAGTCGAAGGCGGAACACCTACATACTTCATCACGTCGGGATTGCTGTCCAAAAGGAAGATGTTATCAACATCCGCTTTGGTCAATTTTCTTAAAATTAATCTTTCCGTAATTATTGGTAGCTTCATCTATTAAATCGTATTTTTGCTTTTCGAAAATCTTAATGTAAAAATAATGAAGTTTTTCCGATATATCTCTTTTTCGGCCATAATTGTTTTCAGTTTATCGGCTTGCAAAAAGGAAAACGAAAACAAATGGGATGTTGAGATCAAGAATCCTGTCAAGAAAATAAATGTCACCGATCTTTCTGGAGAATTCTACAATTCTTCTGTAAGCTTGGAAGATTTCAAACAAAAATATCCTTGGTTCCAAGGTTCAGTCCCAGACGCCGACTACGGTGACAGACGAAAAGATACGATGGAAGTTCGCATCTACAAAGAAGCGATTTCCAAGATCAACAAAACAAAACTGGATAAAGATTTGATTGACCTTTTCTCACACATCAAAAAATATTTCCCGAAATTCCAGCCGCCTCATATTTATCTCTATTCATCTGTGATCGATACTCAAAATGTGACGGATCCTATTTTTTTGAGAGAAGATGAGAATATGCTTTTCGTGGACATTACTGGATTTATGGGTGACGGAAATAAGAATTACAAGGGCTTGGACCTTTATTTTCAAAAATCGATGAACCCGGAAAATTTGGTTCCAAAGATCTCTGCCTTTTTTGCCGCAAGATTGGTTCCTGCTCCGATAGAGCAACAGAAATTTTTGGATCAAATGGTCTATCAAGGGAAAGTTCAAATCCTTCAGGACGCTTTCCTGCCTAATGTTCCAGAACATTTGAAAATGAATTATACCAAGGAACAATATAATTGGGCAGTTGCCAACGAAACCAATATCTGGAATTATTTTGTAGAAGGTGACTTGCTCTTCAGTGCAGATCCGGGATTATCGGAAAGATTCATTGCGCCAGGACCTTTTTCAAAATTCTACACAGAAGTTGACAGAGAAAGTTCGCCTCAGATCGCGATCTGGACAGGCTGGCAAATTTGCAAACATTATCTGAAAGCACATCCCGAAGAAAAATTGGACGTGTTTTTGAAGAAGAACGCAACAGAGATTTTCAATGGATCGGAATACAGACCGAAGTAAGGAAAGTTGGAGAGTTTTAAAATAATTGGGATGAACGAGGCCTTAATTAAAAAGATATTTTTCAGATTGATCATTTTATTATTTTCAATGTATTCAATCTGGTACATAATTTTGGCTTATTTTTTTTTTAATTATTTAAACCAAAGACCTGAGAGCAGTACTAAACTTACTTTAATGAATTTTTTATTTCCTTTATTTTTAACAATAATATTCATTTTGATATATAATATAATTGTGTACTTTAAATCAATTAAAACCAATAATATTTTATTTGCATTTTGTTTATTAGCCTCAGTTTACTCTATTTATTGGATGGCTAAGGTTTTAATATTCGAAATAGATAGATATAACCTTGTAAGTTTTGGGATAGCTTTATTCTGTATTATTAATGTTAATATAATCATATGTAAAAATAGAAAAACACAAATTGAGTAGAATTGATTCTGCTTCTTAACTTTAAATTTTTTTAATTAATATAACAATGCGTAAAACAAAAATTACAGTAGATATAGAGTTGGACGAGAATCACGTGCCAGAAAAAATGATGTGGAATGCACAAGACGGCGGCGTAGAAAACCAAGAAACCAAAGCCGTGATGATCTCCGTTTGGGACGAAAAAACTTCCGAAGCTTTGAGAATTGATCTTTGGACAAAAGATATGCCTGTGGATCATATGAAACGTTTCTATCACCAGATCATCGTTTCCCTTGGACAAACTTATCTGCGTGCAACTGGCGAAGAAGATGTTGCTGGTTGGCTGGAAGAAGTAGCTGAGGAATTTGCAGTGAAATCGGCTATCAAAATGTAAAAAAAAAGGAAGCTGGAAGTTGAAAGATGGATGTTAAAAAACTTCCAGCTTCAAACTTCCAGCTTCAAACAAAATATTAGAAATATGAAATTCAATACAAAAGTTATTCACGGCGGACAACAGCACGAGCCAGCGACTGGCGCAGTCAATGTTCCTGTATTTTTAACATCAACATTCGCACAGAAGAGTCCGGGACAATTGATCTCTGGCTACGAATATTCAAGAGGTGCAAACCCGACGAGACAAGCATTGGAAGATTCTTTGGCAAGCATCGAAAACGGAGCTAGAGGTTTGGCTTTCGGATCAGGTTTGGCCGCAATCGATTGTGTTTTGAAGTTACTGAATCCAGGTGATGAAGTCATCGCTGTAGATGATCTTTATGGTGGATCTTACAGAATGTTTACCAGATTATTCGAAAAATACCAATTGAAATTTACGTTCATTGGATTCGATAATGTTGAGCAACTTGAAAATGTCATTACAGACAAAACAAAACTGATCTGGCTAGAAACGCCAACCAATCCATTGATGAAATTGGTGGATATCAAAATGGTGGCTGATACTGTGAAAGGAAAAGATATTTTGGTAGCTGTTGATAATACATTTGCAACGCCTTATATTCAAAAACCTCTTGATCTGGGTGCGGATATTGTGATGCATTCTGCAACCAAATATTTAGGCGGACATTCCGATGTCATCGCTGGAGCTTTAATCGCGAAAGATGCAGAATTGGGCGAGAAATTACATTTCATCCAGTTTGCAAGTGGTGGAATTTTGGGTCCTCACGATTCTTATTTGGTCTTGAGAGGAATCAAAACTTTGGCGCTGAGAATGCAAAGACATTCAGACAACGGTTTTGAAGTGGCAAAATACTTGGAAACGAATGAATTGGTTGATAAGATCTACTATCCAGGATTGTCTTCTCATCCACAATATGATTTGGCAACACGTCAAATGACGGAATTTGGTGGAATGGTTTCTTTCACGTTCAAATCTGGCAAGAAGGAAGATGCAGTTAAATTCTTGGAAAACATCAAAGTTTTCACTTTGGCAGAATCTTTGGGTGGCGTAGAATCGTTGGCCAATCTTCCCGCTTTGATGACGCACGCATCGATCCCAGAAGAGAAAAGAGCAGCCCTTGGAATCACAGATGATTTGGTAAGATTAAGCGTCGGAATCGAAGATGCTGAAGATCTGATCGCTGATCTGGAACAAGCGTTTAGTTCAATAAATGATTAATGATAGAGGATAATTGATCAAACCTTTATATATCACTCATAATAAAAAGCAAAGATTAAAGAATAAAATTTTAATAAAGAAGGAAGCAAAGATTTTCGACATTGTCGATTGAAGAAGCGTAAAATTTAGAATGCAAGCTTCATAAAATCAATTTTAATTGATAAAAAACTTCGCTGCCTAAAAGATTTACAGCAACTTTTTAAAGCTTTGCGATTAATAGTGCAAATAATCATTTATCAATTATCATTCATCAATTATAATTAAAAATATGACTTTTCGAGATGCCACTTTAGATGATCTTCCCAAGATCGTAGAAATTTATAACTCTACGGTGGCGTCGCGATTGGTTACTGCCGATCTGGAGCCTGTTTCTGTCGAAAGCAAACTTGATTGGTTTAATGAGCACAATTCTGAAACGCGTCCGCTTTGGATGGTTCAGGATTCTCAGGACAACACAATTGGCTGGGTCAGTTTTCAGGATTTCTATGGACGTCCGGCTTATCAGAAAACAGCTGAGATCAGTATTTACATTGATGAAAATTTCCGAGGCAAAGGTTTCGGACAACAGATTTTAAAGTTATCCATAGAAAAATGCCCGAGCTTAGGTATCGAAAATCTCCTTGCATTTATCTTCGCTCACAATTTGCCAAGTTTGACCTTATTTGAAAAATTCGGTTTCGAACTTTGGGCCAATCTCAAAAATATCGCTGAACTCGATGACGAAAAACAAAGTCTCATTATTTTAGGCAAAACCATCAAAGACTAAATTTATATATGGAAAACTACACGTATTGTTTGTACTGGATCATTTCCATATTGGCGATCTTCTCTGTTCTGATCCCTTCTGTCAAAAACACATTTTGGACCTTTAGGATTTTCGATTATCCTCGTTTTCAGAAGTTTGTGATTCTGATAGTTCTGATTGTTTTATGGAAATTTGCCATTCCTGAACCCACGGATTACGACAAAGTTCTCTTGGCGTTAGAAGTGGTATTTGCACTTTATCTTTTATATATCATTCTTCCTTACACAAGATTTGGAAAGACAATGATCGATAAAGTAAAGCCAAATGACGACGAGACCACGCTCGATATTTTGGTTTGTAATGTCTATCAGCACAACCGAAATTACCAGAAACTAATTGACCTGATCAAAGAAAATAATCCCACCGTTTTGTTCTTTCTCGAAACGGATGAAGAGTGGAGAAAAGCTTTGGAAATGGTCACAAAAGATTATGAATACAAGATCGAGGTTCCATTGGCGAATACGTATGGTCTGTTGTTTTACAGTCATTTTCCGGTTAAGAATTACGAGATCAATTATTTGATAGATGATGATATTCCGTCCATCGTCGCCGACTTGGAATATAACAATAGCATTGTCAGATTATACGGGATTCATCCCACGCCGCCAGTTCCTCAGGAAAATCCAGAAAGTACCGAACGTGACGCTGAGATTCTTTTGGTCGGAAAAAAAGCGGAAGAATACGGGAAGCCAGCCATCGTTTTTGGTGACCTGAATGATGTCGCTTGGTCACAAACCACCAAATTATTCCTAAAATCCAGCGGAATGTTGGATCCCCGACGCGGCAGAGGCATGTTCAATACCTTTCACGCCAAATATTGGTTTTTGCGTTGGCCATTAGATCATTTTTTCGTGAGTCCACATTTCAGATTGGTGGATATGAATGTCACAAAGTCCGTAGATTCTGACCATTTTCCAATTTGGATCTCGCTCGTCATTAGAAATGAAGATACAGAAGATCAACTGGAAATTTCCGACGATGAAGAGCAGGAAGTGGTTGAAAAAATAGAAGAAGGCATCGAGAAAGGTGATGCCAATTAATTTTTGTATCTTTAAAATTAAATTTATTAATAATGAAAAAGATCATCTTTAGCTTAATACTTTCCTTCGCATTTATTTTAAATTCCGCACAGACAACGGAACCAAAACCAATTGTCATTGTCCAAAATGTGGTAATGGGAAATCTAACTTTGAATAGTTTGGACCCAAACAAGATCGAGCAGGTTCAGGTTTACAAAACACCTTCTACAGAAACTGCAAAATTTGATGATCTGATAAAAAATGGATTGATCAACATCACGCTCAAAGAAAAAATGACCATCGAAAGTCTGACGATCTCCGAAGCGAAGAAAAGATTCAAATTACCTGCTAATGCTCTGGTTTTCCTTAATGATATCGCTGTGCACGACGAAAATATCCTGATTGCTGAAGATCTTTTGAAAACTTCCAGCGTCATCGATCCTGACAAAAAAACGAACAATTACAGCGCACCCGTTTTAAAGATAAAAACCGATTAAGGTTGTCTATCCATTTCCGAATTTCTATTTTTGCTGAAATCGATATTTCAAAAATATGTTTTTCACCAAGGCAAAATTATTTCTCAGTTCAGTTTTTCTGATTTCAATTTCAACATCTTTTTCAGCGCAAAACCGAATCAGCGATCACAATAATATCGGCTGGTACGCGTACAACGGAACTTTCAAGCTGGATTCGAAATTCTCCATTCACACAGAATATCAGTGGCGAAGAAATGATTACATCACGACTTGGCAACAGAGTCTTTTGCGTTTGGGACTTAATTATCAAGTAAATCCAAATTTGCAATTGCGCGTTGGTTATGCTTGGGCAGAGACTTTTCCTTATGGTGACATTCCGATCAACGGGATGGGAAAAGATTTCACAGAACACAGGATCTACGAAATGGCAACCATTACTGACAAAATCGGAAAGGTAGATTTGTCGCACCGTTTTATGCTAGAACAGCGTTGGGTCGGGCGATATTCCAATGCCAACCTGACTTCCGAAGACCAATATCCATTTCTGAACCGAGCGCGATATATGATCCGTTTGCAAATGCCTTTGAAGGGAAATTCGATTGGAGACAAAACGCCTTACGTTGCTGCTTATGATGAATTGATGATTGGATTTGGGAAAAATGTCGGTGAAAATATCTTTGACCAAAATCGAATAGGCGTTTTGCTGGGTTACAAATTCAATAATTTGGTTAGGTTAGAAGGTGGATATTTGAATCAGATTGTGCAATTTGGACGGGAAATTGAAGGGAAGAATGTTTTTCAGTACAACAATGGATTTATCGTAAGCGCCAATTTCAATTTTGATTTTTCTAAGAAAATTGTAGATTAATTTAACCACAAAAGTCACAAAAGCTATTATCCTTCTTAAATCTAAAAAAGTTTAAAAAAGGAGTCTGTTTTAAAGTTTTAATTTTTTTGATCTTCGGTAAATTTTTGTTTTTCGATATCTTTTGTGACTTTTGTGGTTCAAAAATTCTTTAATTTCGCAAAATGAAAATAGCATTCCTCGGACCCGAAGCTTCTTTTACGCAGCTGACCGCAACGCAGTTATTCCCAAATGATGAATTGATCCCAAAAGCCAATATTTTGGATTGCTTCTTGGCGGTTCAGAACAATGAAGTGGACAAAGCGGTGGTTCCCTTGGAAAACTCGATAGAAGGAACGGTTTCTATGACTTTGGATTACCTTTATCAGACTCCCGAAATCAAGATCGAAGCGGAAGCAGTAATGCCGATTGCGCATCATTTGATGATACATCCAGGTCAGGAAAATCAAGATTCTATCGAGAAGATCTATTCTCATCCGCAGGCGCTTGCGCAAAGTTTTCATTTTTTGAATAAAAATTATCCCGACGTTCCGAAACAGGATTTTGCTTCCACAGCAGCGGCGGCAAAGCGTGTTTCTGAAAATCCAGATAGAAAAATCGCAGCAGTTGCGAATAAATTTGCGGCTGAATTATACGGTTTGAAAATCCTTAATGAAAACATCCACGACGTTGAGGAGAATCACACGCGTTTCATCATCATTTCCAAAACTGAGAATTCTTACGAGAATCATCTGGAAAATATAGGGAAGAAAACCGCGATGCTCATCACTTTGCCACAAGATCACGCTGGAGGATTGCATCAGGTTTTGTCCGTTTTTGCGTGGCGAAATATGAACCTTAGCAAAATTGAATCCCGAACTTTGAAAACCAAATTAGGAAATTACTTCTTCTTTGTGACCGTTGTTGGCGGTTGGGATGATGTGCTTTACATTAATTCCGTGGACGAACTGAAAGCAATTGGTGCTGATGTGAAGTTTTTGGGGAATTATAAAGAGTTTTTGTTGGAAGGGTAGAAAACTCAATCTATCGTCATTCCGTAGGAATCTAATCGGTTTTTTCAGTGTGTTGAGATTCTTTCAGAATGACATATTACTTTGTTATGTACATTCAATAATCACAATATTGAGATTTCTCTTTTGATATTTTCTCTTGCAATTTTCTCATATTTTTCTTTAAAATTATCCGTTTTAAAAATCTCTTCAAATTCAAGAAAATGAGTTAGAACCTTTTTTCTACCAGGTTTATAAAGAAAATCCGGATAGATTGAATATTCCTCTCTGATTTGTCGAACATAATTTTCATAAGCATTCCAATCTTTTCCAAGAATTGCTAAATCTGCATCGAGTAGAAAATTGGTATCAGAATCATCACTTTTTTTGTGAGATTTTGTGGCAAGAATTTGATTGTAGATTTTGATTATTCTTTCGTTAGAAATATTGATTTTTTCTAAGCATTTCTTTGCAATTTCGGCACTTTTTTCTTCGTTGTCTTTTGATGTTGCTTTATAGACAATGTCGTGATAGAAGACTGAAAATAGCAGAGCATCAAAATCTGAAATTTCATCTTTCACATTTTCCAATTCAAAAATCATATTCTCAAGATGAGCGAAATTGTGGTATTTTCTGTTTTTTTGAGAATATGATTTTTCAATTTCTTGCCAATAATCAAGTTTCAGTTTTTCGTCATTGGAAAACTTGGAGATTAGTTCTCTATAAATATCATTAAGTTTATTAGGCATAAAAATAAAATTATCAACTACTTAGATATTACTGTTTTAAAATTATTGTTCTGAATGGGAATGCATCAATATTAACTAGAATTCCTTTCTCTATTAATTTATTTAGTAACTCACTGAATTTTTTTTCTGTCTTTATTAGTTCTTTTATGTGTATTAATGATTTGCTTGTTTGTAGAAATTCATATAGATAATGTTCATCAATTGTTCCAAAATTTCCAGCTCTATTAATTTTAACGTGGAGGAATTGTCCTGTTTCAATATTTTTGAAATCACAGGCGTCGCCATGAAACCAGTAAGTCCAGCTTTCTTTCAGATTTCCCTTTCTGAGATTGTTTTCAATACTCAGCAGATTTTTAAATGGATTTTCGTTAGATAAGTCAATATGAAATTCTTTAGCTAATTTTTCTATCATTTCAAGAGCTTTCTTTTCAAAAGCTTGTATGACAATAATTGCTACTTGTAATTCCTGCATAAAATATTTATTCAATTACTGAAGCTTCTCACTTTTCTTATTAATAAAAAAATAAACCGGCAACCCAAGCAAGATCAATCCCAATCCTGGCAACGTGTAACCTGGCTTATAAATCAAAAGCAAAATGCAAAACGCTGTTCCAATCAAAAGGTAAAGTGCGGGTGTGAAAGGATAAAGGAAGGTTTTGTAACCTCTTTCCATTTCAGGTTTTTTGATTCTTAGGTAAATCACACCAAAAACGGTCAACATATAAAATAGAACAATCACGAAGGAAACCATATCCAAAAGATTCCCGTATTGTCCGCTCAGGCAAAGCAAACTAGCCCAAATTCCCTGCATCCAAAGGGATTTTTCTGGAACGCCGTTTTTGTTGTTTTCAACGGCTGATTTTAGGAACAAACCATCTTTTGCCATCGTTTGGAAAACCCTTGCGCCAGCTAGAACAATTCCGTTCACGCAACCAAAAGTCGAGATCATCACCAAAATGGCGATGATGATCGTTCCTGCATTTCCGAACATTTTCTCCGCTGCAGAAACCGCAACTCTGTCATTCGCTGCAAAGGCGATAGAATCTCTGTCGAGCGCATTCAGGTAAACGAAATTCACCAAAAGATAAAGGATCATCACAGCCGAAGTTCCCAAGATCATGGCTTTCACAACATTCTTTTTAGGATTCTCGATCTCGCCGGAAATGAAAGTCACATTCTCCCAAGCAACCGAACTAAAAACGGAACCAACCATTGCTGCTGCGATTCCGCCAAGGATTGTTGCGCCGGATATTCCCGTCCATTCCGTTTGTTTCAGGTTTTGAAAAGCGTCCCAACCAAAACTCATATTCGAACTCCAATTGGATTTATCGATCAAAATAAAACCTAAAATGATCAATCCAAGGAGCGCAATTATTTTTGAAGAAGTGAAAACATTCTGCAAGATCTTCCCGAATTGTACACCTTTCGTATTCACAAAAGTCAGGAACAGAATCACGACAATCGCCAGGATCTGAATCCAAGTAATTTGAAATTCGCCACTTTGGAAAATTGGTGCAGCGTCATTTAACGAAGGAACGAGATAAGCCGTGAACTTTCCGAAAGCCACTGCCACTGCTGCAATCGTTCCGGTTTGAATCACCGTAAACATTCCCCAACCGTAGAGAAATCCCATCGGTTTTCCAAAAATTTCCGTGATGTAAGTATATTGTCCGCCCGCTTTTGGAAACATCGCCGAGAGTTCGCCGTAGCTGATTGCTGCCGCAACGGTCATCACGGTCGTAATAAGCCAAACCACTATCAGCCAATAGCCAGAACCAAGATTCCGCATAATATCGGCGCTCACGATAAAAATCCCGCTCCCAATCATCGATCCCATCACGATCATCACTGCGTCCCAAAGTTTGAGTTTCTTTTCCATAGTTTTTTATTCTTCATCAAATATAAAAACATCTTTGGTATTTTGATGACGGCGAGTGAATTAAAAGTTGTTGACACGCTTTATTAATGTCAAATAAATAATATTTCCAAGAAATTCTTATCATAAATATCGTTTAAAATATTATTTTTGATAAAAACTTATACACAAATGAAAAAATACTTGTCAACTATCCTGGTTTCAGCTTTTTTTATTGCTAATGTCAATGCACAAGATCTCAGAGAAGAAGTGACCTTGAATGGCGCAACGTTTAAAATATCAGATGTCACTTCAAATGATGAAAAATCGGAACAAACCAGATATCAAGTCGTTGGAAAGCAAAATGAAAAGATCGAACATATTGCAAGGGTTTTCGACAAAAAGTTGGCGAAGGAAACTTATCTTGGCATTTACAGAAAGAACGACAGTGAGTTACATTTCATAGAATTCAACCAAACGAAAACACCTGCAACACTCAATCATTATGTCTATGCTCCCAACAACAAAGGAAAATTGATGCTCGTGAAAAAGGAATTTGATCTCGCTGATTTTCCGAAGGATCTGCCTCCAAAATTTAAAAACAACCAGCCAATTCATCCGGAATTTCCTGGTGGTACTGCGGAGTTGAATAAATGGTCCGAGAAAAATCTTGTTCCAATCTTAAGAAAAACATTGGCTTCCAAAGATGTCGTTCTTACTTTGGAAATTGATAGTGATGGAAAAGCAACTTTGCAAAATCTGTCGCTTCTGGCTTTGCCTAAGGAAACAGAAAAAGCATTGCACTCAAAAATTGCAGAAATGCCAAAATGGACCACTCTGATCCAAGGCTATCAACTAGCTGGAGTGGTTTTCATTCCTCTTTCACTATAACATTCGAAAAGAAATTTCAATAAAACTAAACCTAAAACAATTTTAATATGATCATTACTGCAACTGCATTCTACATTTCACTGGCTGTTTTGGCGGCTGTTATTTATGGTGTCTTTCTTTTTGTGGAAAACAAATATGACAAGGAAGATTTCAAACGCAAATCATTCTTGGTCATCGTGCCGCTGGGAATCCTGATCTACATGTTCTGCCCGAAAATTTATGTCATCAAAAATTGTACTACCAGCGAGGAAAAAGTGATGGTTTTTCCTACCCAAAGTTTCACTTATGGCAGTGGGAAATGCTACGTCATCAATGAATCGACAGAAGTTTTAGGAATTGTGACCTACGTTTACGGAAATCCCCCGGAGGAGAAAGTACAGGAAAAATCTATCGATGTCGAGATCTTGCCAAAAGCTACGCAGATGATCCCGAAAGGTGTGATCTCTTATTTATTAGAACCTGCACCAACAACGGTGCGAACAAAATCTGATTATGAGTTCCATCACAGGTTGTTTTGCGTGTCTCAGGAAGATGCTGCTACGGATGGCAAAGATGGCGATTACAGCACAGAATAATTAATTTTAGAATAAAAATAATGACAAAATTTCAATCTGTGAATGATGGAAAAGCCTACGAAATATATCCTTTACGAGGGTATATTTCTATTTTGGTCTATCTTCTGCTATTTCTTCTGATAGCGCTAGTTCCGCTTATGTATTTTATCTCAGATGATTTTATTATTGAAGAAGTTTTGAAGCTCGTCTTTTATTCTTTGTTGATCAATATTGTTATCTTTTTTCCAATCGTTCTCATTTTGTACCATTTTTCCTACCATTTTTCCTGGGTCGAAAAGAAGATTTACAAAAAATTATTCTTCTACAAAAAGTTGAAGATGGAGGCGGAAAACATTGAGCTTGATAGAAGTAATTACAAAATTATAGACAAAACCGATAGATTTTCAAACGTCATAAACTTGATGTTCTTTGGAATGAAATATCAAAATATTTCTGAGAATACCCAAGAGCTCATTGGTCTCATCGATAAAAATTGGCTCAGTCAAATTCCGGAAAGTGTAGAAGAGAAAGTACTTGGCTTCAATAATTTGGTTTATTTTAAATCAATTGATGATAACGAATTTGAGTTGATCAAGACAAACAAACTTAATTTAGTGTTGTTTGTTGTTTTCTGTTTAGCATTTCTCTATCAGCTTTATAATTTGCAGTCGAAAAGCACTTCTGATATAGGATTTATAGATTTTGTAACGGGAATTCCGGCCTTTGTTTTTCTGATCATTATTTCAACCCGAAAGATTTTTAATCTTAAAGACAGGATGGTCTACACCAAATTTTTGTGGGTGATTCCGTATGAGAAAATGAATCTTGACCTATTTCACAATTTTGAGGTCACAAAACATTACACCAACGGCATCTATACAGGAACATCGCTCAATATGCTTTTCTCTAAGAAAACAGATCCAAACAAGTACAGACATCTGACAATCGTTTCTGCGACCAAAAAAACAAAACCTTTTGAGGCTATCATGACAGAGATTCGGTTTCTTTTGTCAAAGATGAAGTGATCTTCTCATCGTGTATCAGTGTTTTAATTCTCATTTTTTGTTGATGCGGAAAATTATTTGTGGTTAATATTTTTATCCAACCGTATGATTTGGATAAAACTAAAAGTAAATTTTTCTTTAAAATATTCTATAAAATTAAGATTTCATTAAGCATTCGATAATAGTTTGTTAGTTCAGAGAGAAAAGCCTAATTTTGCAACTTCAATTTTACACACGATATGGAACTAGAATACGTAGAACACCTGAGCCCAATGCTGAAAGGCGATATCAAGAATTATCTGATCGATATCGACGGAACTATTACAGAAGATGTGCCTAATGAAGAGCCGGAAAGAATGGTGACTTGCGAGCCTTTTCCAGACGCTTTGGTAACGATCAACAAATGGTATGACGAAGGTCACCAGATCTGTTTTTTCACTTCCAGAACTGAGGATCTGAGAGAAGTGACAGAAACCTGGTTGAACAAGCACGGCTTCAAATACCACAGCGTACTGCTAGGAAAACCAAGAGGCGGAAACTATCACTGGATCGATAACCACCTGGTAAAAGCAACGAGATACAAAGGAAAATTCACAGATATGGTTGAGAAACAAGTGACCATAGAAGTTTTTCGCGACTAAAAATATTTCAAATTAAAAAATTCCCGCGTTCAATGCTCGGGAATTTTTGATTTGATGACAAAACCCATAGCCCTGATAGTAGCGGCATCCTTTTTTGTTAGTGATAGCTTCGACTACGCTCGGTCACCGGAAACAAAAAAGATATAGCGGATAGCAGGAAATGGCTCCAAAAAATAAAATAGTTTTGACATTCGACAAAGTCAAATAGCTCCTAAAACAATCAATGAACAGAAATGTTCTCCCTAAAAATATTAATTTATAATGAAAGTACTTGCAAATGACGGATTGACGCAGTCTGGGATCAATGCGCTATTAGAAAACGGATTCGAGGTGATCACTGCAAAGGTGGCTCAGGAAGATCTAATTACTTATATCAACGAAAATCAGGTGACTGTTCTGCTTGTAAGAAGCGCGACAAAAGTGACCAGGGAAATGGTGGACAATTGCCCAAGTCTAGAGATCATCGGTAGAGGTGGCGTTGGGATGGACAACATCGAAGTGGCTTACGCGAGAGAAAAAGGAAAACACGTGATCAACACGCCTGCAGCTTCATCGGAATCTGTGGCAGAATTGGTTTTTGCACACCTTTTCTCAGGTTGCAGATTCTTGCAGGATGCGAACAGACAAATGCCAGTGAAAGGAAACACCGAGTTTGCAAAACTTAAGAAAAAATACGAAGCTGGAATCGAACTCAGAGGTAAAACCATCGGGATCGTCGGCATCGGAAGAATTGGACAAGAAGTGGCAAGAATTGCGCTTGGACTGGGAATGAAAGTGATCGCTTCTGATACGAGAATCGGGAAAGCGAGCGTAAGAGTGGATTTCTACAACAGCCAATACATCAATGTGGAGATCGAGACTGAGCCGTTGGAGCAATTGATCCAGCATTCAGATTTCATCACGCTTCACGTCCCTGCTCAGGATGGCCCGATCATCGGCGCGGCCGAGTTGGACAAAATGAAACCTGGTGCAGCCATCGTGAACTGTGCGAGAGGTGGTGTGATCGACGAAAATGCTTTGATTGCAGCGTTGGACTCTGGAAAGTTGGCGTTTGCAGGCCTTGATGTTTTCGAGAACGAGCCTACGCCTTCTGATAAGATCTTGAACCACCCAAAGATCTCTTTGACGCCTCATACAGGAGCTGCGACAGAGGAAGCTCAAGATAGAATTGGAACGGAGTTGGCGAATCAAATCGCAAGCATCCTTTTGGTTAAATAATTTAACTTAAACATAAATAAAATGCTCGTTTTTTAACGGGCATTTTTTATTTTCACCATTCAGATTAAAATTTTACTTTTGTTGGGATTTTATGGCAGCTTTTCCGCCTTCCGTTCCCAATCTTTTTTGCCAACGCTACTACCAAGCAAAAAAAGGATTTCCACTCAAGTCGGGCTGCAGTTTTCACCTTCGAAACAAACTTTTGTCAAATGATTGGCATTTACCTATGAATAGAAAAGTACTTCTCATCTACACCGGCGGCACCATTGGAATGGAAAAGGATTACGAAACGGGAAGTCTGGTTCCGTTTGATTTCTCCACGATCTTCAAAAGGATTCCGGAGATGAATCTTCTGGAATGTGAGGTTTCCGTCCATCCGTTCGAGAATCCCGTAGATTCATCCGATATGGGTCCGCAGGAATGGCGGATGATTGCAGACTGGATCTACAAGAACTACGACAATTTTGATGGCTTTCTGATTCTCCACGGGACGGATACGATGTCCTACACGGCTTCTGCCCTTAGTTTTATGTTGAAAAATCTTGGAAAACCGGTGATTCTTACAGGTTCACAACTACCAATTGGAGATCTGCGTACGGATGCGAAAGAAAATCTCCTGACAAGTCTCTATTATGCCAGTCTATATGAAAATGACGAAGCGGTCATCAAAGAAGTCGCGGTCTATTTCGAATATAAACTCTTGCGCGGAAACCGAAGTCTGAAATATTCAGCGGAGTTCTTCGATGCTTACCAAAGTCCAAATTACCCGATCCTTGGGCAATCTGGCGTTCATCTGAATGTCGATAAGAATGTGCTTTGGAAACCTAAAGGTCAATTCGAACTCGATAATTATCTCAATGAGAATATTTTGTTCTGCAGGATCTTCCCTGGAATGAACTTCGAATCGTTGTTAGAAATTAAAACGGCTGAAGCAATCATTTTGCAGGTTTTTGGTTCTGGAACGATCTTTAACAATGAGAAAACGCAAAATGTTTTGCAGGAACTGAGGAATAGAGGCGTTGAGGTAGTGGTTATCAGCCAATGTATTTCAGGAGGCATTAGTTTCGGGAAATATAGCAACAGCAATATCTTTACGAAGATTGGCGCCATCAGTGGAAAAGATATGACCGCAGAGTCTGCCATTACCAAAGCAATGCATATTTTGAACAATCCAAAGTACGATAGAAGCTTCTCAGAACTATTCATTGAAAATATTTCGGGAGAAATCACAGAAGAATTTTAATAATCTTTTGAGAATTCAGATATTTCATTATATTTGCAACCTCAAATAGAGAGGTGTCCGAGTGGTTGAAGGAGCTAGCCTGGAAAGCTAGTGTGCGGGTAACTGTACCGAGGGTTCGAATCCCTTCCTCTCTGCAATCTTAAAAGCTTTGCTAACGTTTTGTTAGTAAGGCTTTTTTTTGTGATTTGACGTAAATTACTTCGAAGATAAATTACACGTTCCCTTTTAGGTAATTTATCATTTGGTTTTAGAGACTTTATCCCAATAAAAAAGCTTCCCAAAAGGGAAGCTAAAAAACACAAATGATGAAAAATCCTCTGAAAGGAATAAGCAAATTTATTTATTAAAATCACAATTATTTATGATTTGGCTCAATCCTGACAATTATTTTATTTTTTTTAATAATGAAGGCAAAGGCTATTTTATACTTTAATAAGCTGTATTTAACGAAAATTTAAGATTTAAATCTATTTTTTACGATACATTTAACATATTTCAGCACCGGTGTTTGATACACAATTGCCTACTTTTGTAGTGGAAATTTTGTTACAAGGTTTTCATGGTTATTAGTTTTTATCCCCAATTCTATTGGGGATTTTTTTTGTTATATATGTAAAATCAAAACTGGTTCAACGAAAACGAGGTGGGCGTGAGGTCTGATATTTGTATTTAACCGATTGTTTAATCACAGACCCTAAAAATTATGAAAAATTACCTTTTACCAGCAGTTGCCCTGCTTTTTTTCAGTTGTAAAGAAAATAAAAAAGAGACAGATGGTTCCGGACAGAGTGACGAAGCTGTTACCCAAAGTGATACCCTAAAACTTCCGCCGCCCAATGAGAAAAGTGCTAAGAATAAATTCAGTAACGTCATAGGTTGGCCCAAAGATAAAACACCAACAGCCCCAGAAGGTTTTACTGTAACCCGATTTGCTGAGAATATCAAAAGCCCGAGAAATATAATTCAAGGCGAAAATGGAGATGTTTTCGTTGTGCTTTCCAACTCTGAACGTTCCACGGCGGACAAAATTAAAAACGACATCAGTGGAAAAAGCGATGCTGAGGTCGGCGGCAAATCAGCCAACAGGATCATTCTGTACCGCGATGCCAACAAAGACGGTATACCTGAAACATCATCTGTATTTCTTACCAATTTGAATCAGCCCTATGGAATGCTCATCATCAAAGATCAATTTTATGTTGCTAATACAGATGGTCTCTATGTTTATCCTTACAAAGCTGGCGATCTAAAGATAACAAAACCAGGCAAAAAAATCGTGGATCTTCCCGCTGGCGGCTACAATAATCACTGGACAAGAAATCTAATCGCTAATAAAGATCAGTCAAAAATTTATATTTCAGTGGGTTCTGGTAGCAACGTGGGAGAAAATGGAATGGAATACGAAGTTCGACGTGCCAATATCTTAGAAATTAATCCTGATGGAAGTGGCGAGAAGATCTATGCTGCTGGCCTTAGAAATCCAGTAGGGATGAGTTGGAATCCTGTCACCGGGCAATTGTGGACCGTTGTAAACGAAAGAGATGAGCTTGGCGATGAATTGGTACCAGATTATCTGACCAGTGTGAAACAAAATGAGTTTTATGGCTGGCCTTATGCCTACTTCGGAAAGAATGAAGATCCTAGGAGAAAGGGAGAAAAGCCTGATCTGGTTGCTAAAACTATTGTGCCAGACGTTCCTTTGGGAAGTCACACGGCATCTCTCGGTTTGACATTTTACACAAGCTCCCAATTTCCGGAGAAATATAAGAATGGTGCCTTCATAGGACAGCACGGTTCTTGGAATCGCTCATCGCTTGTAGGTTATCAGGTAGCGTTTGTTCAATTTCAAAATGGCAAAGCTTCCGGTTCTTACCAGCCGTTTCTTACAGGTTTTATAGCCAATGGGGCAAAAGGTGATGTCTACGGAAGGCCGGTTGGTGTTCTTCAAACTGCCGATGGATCTTTACTGGTCGCAGATGATGTGAGTGGAATAGTTTGGAGAGTTTCTAAGACCAAGTAACAATTTAGAATAATATTATAAAAAAAGTCGGCACACTCAAGTATGCCGACTTTTTTTATTTTTTAATAATTAATAAAGAATGCCTAAGCTCTCTCCAGCAAAATCTGAGATCTCATCAAATCTACCTTCTTTGACTTTCTTTGCCCATTCGTAATCGCTCAAGATGGCTCTTCCAACAGCTACAAGGTCAAAATCCTGGCGGTCTAATCTTTTTAATAATTCTGATAGGTCACTTTTCTCAGAACCTTGTCCTGCAAAGGCGCCCATAAAATCACCGTTTAGTCCCACAGATCCAACTGTGATGGTTGGTTGTCCTGTCAATTTCTTCGCCCAACCTGCAAAATTAAGGTCAGAACCTTCGAATTCCGGCTCCCAGAATCTTCTTTGTGAGCAATGGAAAATATCCACACCTGCTTCCTTCATTGGTACAAGCCATTCTTCCATTTCTTCTGGAGTCGTTGCCAGTCTGCTTTTGTAATCCTGCTGTTTCCATTGGGAAAGTCGGATGATGATTGTGAAATCTGGTCCCACTGCAGCTCTCATTGCTTTGATGATATCGACAGCAAATTTGCTTCTTTCCTTCAAAGTTTTTCCACCATATTCATCAGTTCTTGTATTGGTCACTTCCCAGAAAAATTGGTCGATCAAGTAGCCGTGTGCGCCATGGATTTCAAGCACATCAAACCCTAGATCTTTCGCCGATTTGGCTGATGCTGCAAATTGTGAAATTGTATCTTGGATGTCTTCCAAAGTCATTGTCGAAGCCTTTTCCATCTCGGTTGTTGGATAATCTGGGGAACTTCTTGTGTCGCCAACGTGCCATATCTGCGGTCCCATTTTTCCGCCATTTTGATGAACAGAATCGATCACGTTTTTCCAACCTTTCAAAGCTTCTGTTCCATAAAAATCCGGGATGTTTTGGATATTCTTGGAAGCAGGTCTGTTGATGACGGTGCCTTCCGATAATATCAATCCAACTTCTGAGCCGGCTCTCCTTGCGTAATAATCTGCGATTTGTTGCGTTGGAACACCATTGTCGGAAAAGGCTCTTGTCATTGGAGCCATTACGATCCTGTTTTTGAGATGAAGGTTTTTGTATGTGAACGGCGTGAATAATGCGTCTAAACTCATTCTAAATTTTGTTATTTGATTAATTGTTACACAAAGTAACTAATAATAGTTCGGATTTGTATCTTGTGAATGAAAAAAGTGGTAACTTGGCGGTAACAAATGAAAATAAAAAGATTGGTAAAATATGAGACAGCAGAAAACATTAGGTTGCAGTTGCCCTCTGGGAAAGGCAATGTCGGCTTTGGGAAGCAAATGGAAGCCGATCATCGTTCTGGTCATCAACAATAGAAAATTGCGCTTCGGTGAGATTGCCGCACGAATTGCTGTGATTTCCAGAAAAGTTTTGACAGATCAGTTGCGAGAAATGGAAACTGATCATCTTTTAACGAGACAAGAATTCAAGGAAACGCCGCCGAGAGTAGAGTATTGCCTTACAGAAAAAGGTCTGGCGCTTCTTCCCATCCTCGACCTTTTGGAAAAATGGGAATCAGAATATGATATGAAAACTGAAAATGCTTTGACCTAATTAAATATTACCAACTGATTAAACCGTTTTCAAGAGCTTTGTTGTAAATTTCCTCATCAAAAGAGTAAAGATCCGGCGCTTTGTGCGCACCACCTTTTCGTTGTTCGTCCAGTTTTTTCAGAATTCCCAGATTCTTTATTTTTCTATAGAAATTTCCTCGGTTAAGTTCTTTTCCGAGAATGGCTTCGTATAATTTTTGGAGCTCAGACAGCGTAAATTTTTCTGGTAGAAGATTGATGCCGATTGGCTTGATTGAGATTTTTTCCCGCAATGTCAGCAAAGCTTTTTCCACAATCTCTTTATGGTCCATAGCCATTTCGATATCAGGAAGTTGGCTGAGGTAGATCCATTCGCAACTCTCACTATATTCGTCCACCGTCAAATCGATTTTAGATGGATTGTATAACGCGTAATACCCAATTGTGATAAACCTTTGTTTGTGGAACAAGGTCTCATCAAAGTCTTCGAAGTAACCTTCGCTTCTGTTCTTTTTTCCAAAAACACCAAACTCCTCCAGATAAGAAACGGCGTTCACGCCAGCTCTTTCTCTCAAGATTCTCACTACGGCGTCGTCCAAGTCTTCTTCCTTTTTGACATAGCCACCAGGCAAAAACCATAGTTTTCTGTAATTCATTTTCAGCAGGAGAACTTTCAGTTCGTTTTGGTCAAATCCAAAAATCACCGGGTCTGCAGAAAGGTTCGGGAGAAATATTTCTTTTGCTTCGTTCGATCGTTGTGAGATTAATTCCTTAGAGTCCATTTTCATTAGTTTCTGATGTCAATGTTACAAAAATATTAATAAAAAAATTGACGAAAAGCAAATTTTAAGAAATCGAATCATTTTTTGGTGATGATTTAACATAATATTTTCATTGATTCTATTTGAATCAATGAAAATCAATTTAAAAATTTAGTTATAATAATTTGAATATCAGTATAATATATTCAATGTTAAGTTTTATTAATATTTATTTGTTCAATTAAAATAAAGAATGTACTATTGTAATGTTTCAATATGAAGCAATGAAATTAGTTGCCGTTTCAAACAAAAGTTGAAGGTTATATTCAATTAGACAACAATATTATTGGCAATAATTACAACAGGATTATCTGTATCAATAATCAAATATGATGATTGAATGGATATTAAATGCTGAAGAAAATTAAAATATATATAACTGGAAATGAGAAAATCTTTAACTAAAATTTCAGCTCTCGGACTGATGCTTTCCTTCGCCACAGTTTTTGGACAGGAAAAGACTGACAGTCTTGCAGTGAAAACCGCAATCAATGCTGCTGCAAAAAATGAAGAAGGCGTAAAAACTGTAACTACTTCTTCTAAAGAAGACAACAACAGAAACGTAATGTTGAATGCAGCCAATAACACAAGTCCAAGGGACGTGAATATCGGTTTGCCATCAACAGTGGGAGGAATCACGATTCTCGAAAACGATTTGCCTGCCGTTTATTTCTTCTGGCCTGAACTTCCCAACAAAACCTGGAGACAGAGTGTAAGCTTGGAAAAAACCGGATTATTGAAAATGGACCAACTAGCAAACACAATGGGCGACCTTGGTTTTGCAGTAAACTCTTATTCTCAAACCGGAACCAAAGATTTTAAATTAAAAGGAAAGTTCACAACGAGTACTTTCGGTTGGCTACAGGGTGACGTGAATGTTTCCGGACCGATTTCTAAAAATGGCTGGACATACACCGTTGGTGCTTTTGCCAACTTCGACCCGAGCACTTATAAATTGGGTTTTACAAGAAATGTAGATGAAACAAAGATTTTCAGAGCAGGTGTGACTAAATATTTTAATGATGATAAAGGAAAAATCTCGATTCAATACAAATACGCAGATTCTTACAGCATTACCAATTACGCCGTTTTCCAATACGGACAGGAAGGTAAAGTAACTGAGCTCGACAATTTCAGAATTGGTAGAGATTCTTACGTGGTGAGAGACGGGCAAATCAAAATGAAAGACATCTTTTCCGGACAAACCTATTGGGCAAATATGGACGGAAATGACAGCAGAAATACTTCTCACAACATCGATATTTTCGGTAATTACTTACTGAACAATGGCTGGAATTTCAAATTCTCAACTAGAGCACACTTTGCTACCGCGAAATCTTCCAACATTATTCCTTTAAGTATTTTCAATGCTGATGCGACTTCAGGTTACACGATTGCTTCAACAGGTCAGGCCTACACCGGAGCAGTGGGAACGCAGCTGGCAATGCACACGCCTTCAACACCGATTACCAATATTGCCGGACGTTTTTCACTGAACAAACAATTGGGAAATCATAATGTGACGGTTGGAGTTTTAGAACAGTATTACAACATCGATAAATTCACGTCGAACAGGTCGTTTTTCTTCCAGACTACTGAACCACAGCCTCAAAGATTGATTGGCCCGACAACGGATGCAGACGGATTTTACAACTATAATGCAGGAGGTGAGTTCCACAGTGGAACGGAAAATAAACTTTCAGTATACGGAACAGACGAATGGAAAGTTTCTGATAATTTCAACTTAAGCTACGGTTTGCATTTGAAAAACCAGATCTTAGACGGAGAATATTCACTAACACCGAGAACAGTTGGTTTCAACTTTACAGACCCAAGCCAGTTTAATCAAATCAATCAAAGCTTTTTCCAGATTGGAGGTAGTTTAAATGCGACGTACAACATCAGCAAAAACTTCGGTGTTATCGCAAACGCTTTATATACCGAGGAAAACAGAAGACTGGAAAGTTATTCTCAGGCTTTCGAACCGAATACCAATAAAATCAAAAGTCCGTTGGGAGCGTTGGGAATTTTCTGGAATACAGATTACATTCAGTTGATTTCTCAGGCAACTTATCTTAAAAAGAATAACAACCTGAACAGATACAACTTGGTTAACCCAGCGAACACAACTCAGGCTCAAAATGTTACGGTTTACTATGATATTCAGACCATTGGATTGACAACCGATTTTGTGGTAAAACCTTTCAAAGGATTTAATTTACATTATTTGTTGACTTTACAAAATCCTGTTTATAAGAAATTCAATTTCAATGCTTTCGGAACGGCTTACGATTACAACGACAACAATGTTTTGGGAGTTGCTAAGGTGTTGATGGAAATCGACCCAAGTTATATGATTGATAAATGGAGATTCTGGGCAAGTTTCAGATATTTCTCAAAACAATATGCAAATCTTACGAATGCTTTATACTTCGCTCCTAGATGGGAAACTTTCGGTGGAGTAAGTTATACGGTGAACAAAAACATCAACCTTGGTGCAACGGTTATCAACTTCCTGAACCAAAGAGGAGCGAGCGGAACCATTAACGGAGCCGAACTGATTACCGATGCCAATCCGTACTACGGAAAACTGTTGACGGGAACGTATATTATGCCATTGACAGGACAGTTTTCTGTAAGCTTTAATTTCTAAAATTTTAATAATGAAAAAAACAGTTTTAAATGTTGCCACATTATTTTTAGGACTAACAGCGTCTGCACAAAACATTCAGACCGTAACCAATTCCAAAGGTCCGGTTTTAGGATATTCTGCAGATTCAGGAGTGAAGATTTTGACGGTTGCAGGAAATAAATTCAAAGATTTAAACAAAAACGGAAAACTCGACAAATACGAAGACTGGAGACTTCCGGTTGACGAAAGAGCTAAAGATTTAGCTTCAAAAATGTCGGTGGAACAGATTGCAGGATTGATGTTGTACAGCGGTCATCAATCGGTTCCGGCACCTGCAGAAGGCTTTAGAGCAGGAAAATATAACGGAATGTTCTACATAGAAAGTGGCGCCAAAGCTTTCGATTTAACAGACCAGCAGAAGAAATTTTTAAAGGACGATAATCTTCGTCACGTCTTGGTAACGACAGTAGAATCTCCGGAAATTGCAGCAAAATGGAGCAATAATATTCAGGCTTACATCGAAGGTTTAGGATTGGGAATTCCTGCCAACAACAGTACGGACCCGAGACATTCGGCAACGGTAACGGCAGAATTCAATGAAGGAGCTGGAGGACAAATCTCCCTGTGGCCAGATGGTTTGGCAATGGGCGCAACTTTCGACCCGAAATTGGTGAAAAAATTCGGAAACATTGCCGCTCAGGAATATAGAGCGTTAGGAATTTCAACGGCTTTATCTCCTCAAATCGACCTGGGAACAGAACCCCGTTGGTACAGAATTGCTTACGTTTTCTCGGAAAGTCCTGACCTGACCGCAGATTTGGGAAGAGGTTACATCGACGGATTCCAGACAACTATCGGAAGCAAAAACGGTTGGGGAAGCAAAAGCGTAAACGCAATGGTCAAACATTGGCCAGGCGGCGGACCCGAAGAGGGCGGACGTGACGGTCACTGGGCGATGGGAAAATACGCCGTTTATCCGGGAAATAATTTTCAGAATCACGTAAAACCTTTTACTGAAGGGGCTTTTAAACTGAATGGCGGAACCAAAGAAGCTTCTGCGGTAATGCCTTATTACACGATTAGTTTCAATCAGGATACGAAAAACGGAGAAAACGTTGGAAACGGTTACAGCAAATATCTAATCACCGATTTACTGCGTGGAAAATATAAATACGACGGCGTAGTTTGCACTGATTGGCTCATCACCGCAGACGAACCGAAATCTCCGGGTGGATTTGCCGGAAAACCTTGGGGTGCAGAAAAATTATCCATTGCAGAACGTCATTACAAAGTTTTGGAAGCGGGTGTTGACCAATTCGGAGGAAACAACGACAAAGCCCCTGTTTTGGAAGCCTATCAAATGGGTGTAAAAGAACACGGCGAAAAAGCCTACCGTGCAAAATTTGAGCAGTCGGCAGTTCGTCTGTTGAGAAATTTCTTCAGAACCGGATTGTTCGAAAATCCTTATGTAAACACAGAAGAAAGCAAAAAAATCGTTGGTAATCCTGAATTTATGAAAGCGGGTTACGAAGCTCAGGTAAAATCTATCGTGATGTTGAAAAACAAAGCCAATATTCTTCCTATTAAGGAAAGAAAAACGGTTTACATTCCGAAGCGATATTCTCCGGCAACGTTCAACTGGTGGGGAATTTACACCGGACCATCTTTGGAATATCCTGTGGATATTGAAAAATTGAAGCAGCATTTTAATGTGACCGATGACCCTGCGAAAGCTGATTTTGCCTTGGTTTTTGTGAAAAGTCCGCACAGCGAAGAAGGCGGTTACAGCGACATCGACGCCAAAGAAGGCGGAAACGGCTACGTTCCGATTTCTCTTCAATACCAAACGTACACCGCAACCGAAGCCCGTGAAAAAAGTATTGCGGCAGGAGACCCTGTTGTTGCACCGAATGTACACGACAGAACCTTCAAAAACAAAACTTCTACAGCGACCAATTTTACAGATTTGTTAGCCATTGAAAATGCTTACAAGGCAATGAACGGAAAACCTGTCATCGTTTCTATCACCGCTTCCAAGCCGATGATTTTTAATGAATTTGAAAAACACGCAGACGCAATTCTGATGAATTTCAACGTGTCAAATCAGGCAGTTGTGGATATTGTGACCGGAAAATACGAACCTTCAGGATTGCTTCCGCTTCAGATGCCAGCAAATATGGCGACGGTTGAAAAGCAGAAAGAAGACGTTCCTTACGATATGGAAACGCACAAAGATGCCGAAGGTCACAACTACGATTTCGGGTACGGAATGAACTGGTCTGGTGTGATTAAAGATACCAGGACTCAAAAATATCATAAGCAATAGTTCATCAAAATAGGTTAATTGATGTCTTGAGACCGGGCATTGTGTTCGGTCTCATTTCTTTTTACTAGAATATTTTGGGCAGCTTTTCCGCCTTCCGTTCCCGCTTTTTTGTCATTGCGAAGAAACTGGTCAACAAGTTGAACTTTTCAGCAATCGCAATAACAAAAAGAGCTCCACTCAAGTCGGGCTGCATGAGATTCGCTGTTAAAATTATTGAGATAAGTCAACGGCATTTTTGTCATTCCGTAGGAATCTCAACAATGATATTTGAAATACTGAGCTTAGATTCCTACGGAATGACAAACTAACTGTTATCTAATTGTTTGTCTTAGCTGAGTAGAACGCCTTCGCGAACTTAAAAACATTTTAATAATCAAAAAAAACTTTGCGCTCTTTGCGTTAAAATTAAAATTAAATCAAAATGAAAAAATTAATCATAGCAAGTGCATTCCTTTTAGGATTAAGCACCATCAACGCTCAAAAATCAATTCCATTATACAAAGGAAAAGCGCCGGGAACAGAAAACTGGACACAGAAAGAAGCACAGCAATTCAATGAATTGTTTAAAACGGAAGTCGTTTTCAACGTTGCGCAACCTTCAATGTTATTGTTCGAAGCCGACAAGGCAAAGGCGAACGGAACTGTAATCGTAGTTGCTCCGGGTGGTGGTTTTCAAAGTTTATCCATCAACCGAGAAGGAATTGATGTCGCCAAAAAATTGGCAGAAAACGGAATCACGGCAGTCGTTTTAAAATACAGATTACTGGAAACAAAATCCAACGACCCAGCCAAAGAAATGATGGAAAACATCAAAGACCGAAAAGCTTTTGATGCAAATACAGCTCCTATCAAAGTAATGGCAGGCGAGGACATCAAAACTGCAATCTCTTATATCAGAAACCACGCAAAAGAACTGAACATCAATCCTGAAAAACTAGGTGTTATCGGATTTTCTGCTGGGGCAAGTGTGATTTTGGAAAGCGTTCTTCACAGCAAAGATTCTTCAACGTTACCGAATTTCGCAGCTTCGATTTATGGCGGACCAAGTCAGGAGATTTTAGATACTGAAATTCCAAAAGCATCACTTCCGATGTTCATTTGTGCTGCAAGTGATGACCAGTTGAAACTCGCTCCAAAATCAGTTTTGTTGTACAATAAATGGCTGGAAGCAGGACAACCCACCGAACTTCACATCTACGAAAAAGGCGGTCACGGTTTCGGAATGGGAAAACAGAATCTGCCTGTTGACAAATGGTCGGATGTGTATTTAGACTGGCTGAAATTCCACAAGTTTTTATAAACCTTAAAATTTAACCACAAATCGAAGATTCGACGAAGTCAAAAGTCACAAAAGCTTTTTTAATTATAAAGTTTGAACACTAAACTTTTTAAAGAGCATAAAAGCTTTTGAAAATCTTTGATTTTCAGCTAATGTGTTCTTTTATTTTCAAAGTTTTAAAACTTAAATCTGATGTGACTAATGTGTCAAAAAACTTTTGTGCCTTTTGTGGTTCAACCTAAAAGAATGAAATCATTTTTTAATATCGTTTCTTTTTTCGCGGCAATGGCTGTGTCCGCACAGTCGCCTCCCGTGATTTCAGAAATGGATAAATACATAAAACCCCGTTATCGCGTCATCGTCGACAACGATTTTGGCGGCGACCCCGACGGATTGTTTCAACTCGTTCATCAGATTCTTTCGCCTTCTACAGAAATTAGAGGAATTATCGGTTCTCATTTGAAACCGGGCGATGCTTTTGATAAATCAAATATTACCGCGGAAAATGCGGTGAAGAAAATCAACGAAACGTTGGAAGTAATGAATTTAAAAAACAGATTCAACGTTCTGCAAGGTTCCAATGACCCATTGAAAGATTTGAAAACACCCAATATTTCCGAAGGAGCAAAAGACATTGTTGCAGAAGCGATGAAAGCGGATGAGAAAAATCCTCTATTCATCGTTTGTGGCGCAGGTTTGACGGAAGTGGCGAGTGCTTATCTTATGGAACCAAAAATCGCCGACAAAATTGTTGTCGTTTGGATTGGAGGTCCTGAATATCCCGATTTGGCAACACCACCTCCAGGTTACACACCTTTAGAATATAATTTAGGAATCGATATCAAAGCAGCACAGGTTGTTTTCAACGAATCGAATTTAAATATTTGGCAAATTCCGAGGAATGCATACCGACAAACTTTGATGTCTTACGCAGAACTCGTAACGAAAGTAAAACCAGAAGGAAAAACAGGAGCTTATCTAACCAAGAAAATCGAGGATTTAATGGAAATGGTTCAGAAATTCAATCTGAAAATCGGTGAAACTTACATAATGGGAGATTCACCTTTGGTTTTGCTAACGGCTTTACAATCCTCATTTGAAGCCGACCCGTCATCGAGTTCTTACGTCATTAAAAATGCTCCAAAAATCAATGATAGCGGACTGTACGAATACAATCCGAAAGGAAGGAACATCAGAGTCTACACCCAACTCGACACACGACTGATGTTCGAAGATTTCTACTCAAAACTAAAATTATTCAATAACAAAAAGTAAAAAATATAGAATTATGCAGAAGAATATATCAACGCTGATAGGACTTTCTCAGAAAGCAAAATATTCAGGATTATTCCTGGCTTTATTGGCTGCATCGCCGTTTGCGAATGCTCAGACTAAAAATGCAACGGTAACCGTTGACGGAAAAACATTTAAAGATTCCAACAACAACGGAAAATTGGATGTTTGGGAAGACACAAGACTTTCTGTTGACAAAAGAATCGACGCCATTATCAGGCAAATGACCAACGAAGAAAAGGTCAATCTTTTAATCGGAACCGGAATGCCAGGAATTGAAGTTCTGACAGGTCCTGTTGGCGATTCAAAACAAGGCTTGGTTCCCGGAGCTGCCGGTGGAACAGATTCTTTTGACAGATTCGGAATTCCTGCGACGATTGTTGCAGATGGACCTGCAGGTTTGAGAATTCAACCAACGAGAGATAATGATTCAAAAACCTATTATGCAACGGCATTTCCAGTGGGAACAGCTTTAGCTTCAACTTGGAATAAAGATTTGCTGGAAAAAGTTGGAAAAGCAATGGGTAATGAAGTGAAGGAATATGGAGTCGATGTTCTTTTGGCTCCGGCTTTGAACATTCAGAGAAATCCGTTGAACGGAAGAAACTTCGAATATTACTCTGAAGACCCATTAATTTCAGGAAAAACTGCGGCTGCGATTGTGAACGGAATTCAGTCGCAAGGTGTTGGAACTTCCATCAAACACTTTGCTGCGAATAACGAGGAAACCAACCGTTTGACCATCAATGCCCACATTTCCGAAAGAGCAATGCGAGAACTGTATCTGAGAAATTTTGAAATTACGGTGAAAGAATCTCAGCCCTGGACGGTAATGTCGTCTTACAACAAACTAAATGGCGTTTACACTTCAGATTCTAAAGATTTACTGACTCAGGTTTTAAGAAATGAATGGGGTTTCAAAGGTATTGTAATGACTGACTGGTTCGGAGGTTTCCCGGGATTTGAATCGATTAAAGATGGCGGACTTTCTGATGTCGTTAAACAAATGAATGCAGGAAATGACCTGTTAATGCCGGGAATTCCAGCGCAGAAAAAAGTGTTGTTGGAAGCTTTAAATACCGGTAAATTATCTCAGGAAGTGGCAAACCTGAATGCGAAAAGAATCTTGGAATATATTTTCAAAACGCCAACTTTCGCACAGTATAAATACAGCGACAAACCAAACTTGGTTGAACACGCAGAGGTAACGAGAAACGCGGCAGCAGAAGGAATGGTTTTGCTTAAAAACGAAAAAAATGCATTGCCATTTGCCGATAAACAGAAAGAAGTTTCATTATTCGGAGTGACTTCTTATGCCTGGATTACAGGCGGAACAGGAAGTGGAAGTGTGAACAACAAACATACGGTTTCCCTTTTGGAAGGTTTAAATTCTGCAGGTTACAAACTGGACAAAGAATTGGTTGATTTGTACAAACCTTTCGCTGAAAAAGAAGCAACTGCCGAAAAAGAAAGCCGAAAAGCAAGAGGCATTTTAGCACTTCCGGGAAGACTGGCTGAAATGAAAATGGACGACGCTTTCCTGGCTAAAAAAGCAGAAACTTCTGAAATCGCTTTTGTAACATTAGGACGAAACTCCGGCGAAGGAGGCGATAGAGTAGTGAATGAAGATTTCAATCTGGCAACGGAAGAAATCGAAATGTTGGATAAAATCTCCAAAGCGTTCCACGCAAAAGGAAAAAAAGTGGTGGTAATTTTAAATATCGGTGGCGTCATCCAAACGGCTTCGTGGAAAGACAAAGTCGATGCGATTCTTTTGGCTTGGCAGCCTGGCCAAGAAGGCGGACATTCCGTTGCTGACGTCGTTTCAGGAAAAGTAAATCCTTCGGGAAAACTGACGATGACGTTTCCTGTCAATTATTCAGACCACGCATCAGCAAAGAATTTCCCGGGAATTCCTGCCGATAATCCGAAAGATGTGACGTATGAAGAAGGTGTTTATGTGGGTTACCGTTATTTCAATACCTTTAATGTAAAACCGTCTTATGAATTTGGTTTTGGTAAATCTTATACTGACTTTGCTTACAGTAATTTAAAACTGAATTCTAAAACATTCAATAGTAAATTAGAGGTAACGGTTGAAGTTAAAAATACCGGAAAAGTCACCGGAAAAGAAGTTGTAGAACTATATCTTTCTGCACCCAACCAATCCATCGACAAACCAAAATCTGAGTTGAAAGCCTACGCCAAAACAAAAGATTTGAAACCGGGAGAATCTCAAACCATCACTCTGACTTTGAATCCGAAAGATTTGGCTTCTTACATCACCGCAAAATCCGTTTGGGTTGCGGAAGCAGGAAATTATAAAGTGTCTGTGGGAGCGTCTTCTTTGGACATTAGACAAACTGCAGATTTCTCGCTACCAAAAGAACTCGTGGTTGAAAAAGTACAGCACATTTTCCCTGCAGATACAAAGTTTGAAGATTTAAGACCTTAAATTTTCAGGAGAATTTTCTTTACCCCAACCCTAAAGGGAGGAAAATTCTCAATAAAATTACACCCTTTAGGGAAGGGGAAAATAATTTAATGGAATTTTGAAAACAAATGTTCAATTTTTAATGACAAATTTATTGTCTCAAAATAAGCAATTATCAACAAAAGAGGCTATCTTTAGCCTCTTTATTTTTAAACTGAATGATTATGACGAATGACGCACAATCGAAGAGGAACTATACAATCCCTTTGATTACCATTACGCTTTTATTTTTTATGTGGGGATTCATCACGTGTATGAATGACATCCTGATTCCTTACCTGAAACAGCTCTTCAATCTGACCTTCTTCCAGTCGATGTTGGTACAGTTCTGTTTCTTTGGTGCTTATTTTATAGGCTCGTTAATTTACTTTTTAATTTCAACCACGCAGGGTGACCCCATCGATAAAGTAGGGTACAAAAAAGGAATTCTCTTCGGAATTTTCCTCGCAGCTTTTGGTTGCGTTTTGTTTTATCCGGCGGCGAGTTTATCTTCGTATCCGTTGTTCTTAGGCGCTTTGTTTATTTTAGGTTTGGGTTTCACGGTATTGCAGATTACGGCTAATGCTTACGTTTCACTGTTGGGTCCGGAAGATTCCGCGTCCAGCAGACTGAATATGACGCAGGCTTTCAACGCATTCGGGACAACCATTGCACCGGTTTTGGGCGGACATTTAATTTTCGAATTATTCTCTGCACCTGACGGCTCTTTCTCCGCAGCAGCAACAAAAATTCCATATCTTATTTTTGCCGGAATCCTGTTATTGGTCGCTTTGTTGATCTCAAGAGTGAAGCTTCCTGACTTTCAGGTGAAAGGCGAAGAGATCGTAAAAGGCTATGGTGCCTTGAAGTACAACCACCTGAAATTCGGTGTTTTCGCGATGTTCTGCTACGTTGGTGGCGAAGTAGCGGTAGGAAGTTTTATCATCAGCTTTTTGGAACAACCACAAGTGATGAACCTTTCCGAGGTCGTGAGCAAAAACTATTTAGCACTGTATTGGGGCGGTGCGATGATCGGGCGTTTCCTGGGTGCAATTTCTCTGAATCATTCCATCAGCCAAGGCAAAAAAGCCATCTATATGTTGGGCGCAGCCATTGCTGTTTTCTTGGTGATCTTCAGTATTGTGGATCTGACGTTTGCACAGATCAGTTTCTTCTTGGTATTTATCGCTTTAAATTTCGTTGCGTTCTTCATCGGAAAATCTGCTCCAGCAAGAACCCTTTCTATCTTTGCAGGGATCAACGTTCTGCTATTGATCTCAGCGATGCTGAACCACGGCGAACTGGCGATGTACAGCATTTTGGGAATTGGGATCTTCAACTCGATTATGTTCTCTAATATCTACACATTGGCGATTTCCGGCTTAGGAAAATACACGAGCCAAGGTTCTTCTTTGGTCGTAATGGCCATCTTAGGAGGTGCGATCGTTCCGATTTTCCAAGGTTACTTGGCAGATCAGTTTGGCGTTCAGCATTCCTTTGTGATCCCTGTGTTCTGTTACTTGTTTATCCTGATCTTCGGCGCCTATTGCACCAAATATCTGGGTCATGTGAAACAGGATGCTGAGGCTAAGTCTGGGCATTAAGATCTTTGAAATTGATAAACAAAAAAACCTGCGTTGAGCAGGTTTTTTTGTTATTTAAAATTGTGTGATGATATTATAAATTCAATCTTTTCAAATAATGGTTTGAAATTTTCAAAATATTTTGATTCCAAGATTTCAAGATTTTCAGCAAATTTTCTTTTTTTTGCTTTAAAAGAATAGAAACTCCCTCCCCCCGGAAGTGATTCTATTGTAAAATATTTTTCTGCAAAGCCAGGAACATTTAAAAACAATGACTCTATTGTTAAATTAGATTTTTCTTTAAATGTTTCTTGTCCATTTTTAATTACAAGATTTCGAATATTACTTTCGCTAGGAACTGGTAATAGTAGTAGATAACCATTTTTATTATTACTTCTAGTTAAACATTTAGAAGGATTACTTTCAATAATACTTGGAAATTTTTCATCTCTATTCCAACCACAATACCCTGCATTGTCAAAATCAAATAGTGCTATGAGTGCTTTGTGTGGAAATTGGTGAAATATACCGTCGGGTTTTAGATTTCCTTGATTAAATAATGCTCCTAAGAAATTAACTGAAAATGAATCTTGAACAAAAAAAGGTATTTCTTTGGAATCATATAATTTTTTCCAAGCGATTTCAAGAATTATCTTATCTGTGATACCTTCAGTAAATAATATGTGTTTATTAGTCTGATTAATATTATATATGATTCCAAAATTCCCATTTTCAATACTTATTGACGCAAGGCCACTGCTCAGATTTTGAACTGCAACATCTTTATCTTCTTTTATAGGATATCCCAAAGTTCGGTCCATTCTATAAATAGATTCTTCGGGAGCTAGTGCTATCGTAGATGGAGAATGTGTCGTTAAAATAACCTTGACATTTTGTTTCTCGACGAGTACCTCTTTAATTACATCTAAAAACAATTTTGTCAAAGAAGGGTGTAAGTGTGCATCTGGTTCATCAAATAATATGACTTCAGGAAATTTTCCGTTATTTGATGAATTGTATAAAACAAAAATAAGGGCCAGTATAGTCTTTTCACCAGAAGATAAGCTTTCAAAACTAACCTTCATACCACTTTCCCTGTCGATAAGATGGATTAATGTAGGTTCTTCATCGTCTAATGATGCTGTATATTTTGTAGTATATTTAAACTCTGCCTTATCTAATATATCATTAAAAACTATCCAAGGTGCAGAGATATTTTGTGTTAAATGACTGAAATATTTTTGTTTTAAATTGAATTGGTGGAATAAAACATCTAAAGCAGAAGAAAATAAATCATTATATACATTGTAAAAAGTTATGTAATCCAGTAGTGTTAAATCATAAATTTCTTTTGAAGTTTGTTCGCTTAATAATTTAAGGGTGTTCAATTCATATTGTTGAACATAAATGAATTTTGCCTTATCTAATTTCGTGTTTTCTGTCGTCATGGACTTTTGAAATTCTATTCTTGCATCATTTAGAGCCTGTAATTCATCAAATTCATTATTGAATGATTCACTCCTTATTAGCAGACATGATTTTGCAATATCCTTCAATTTTTTCCATTGATCTTTTATTGTTTGTATTAATTGCTGCTGGTGTTGCTGTTGAAAATGTAAATTATCAGATCTCTTAACTCCTGGATAAGAGTGAATTATATCTTTTAATATCTTGCCATTATTATCGCTTATGGCAGATATTAAATTATTATCACTAAAATTATTCATCATTCTATTCATTGCTCCATAATCTCTCAAATACTCTAATAACTGAGTTTTACCAGAACCATTTTCGCCTGTTAATATTGTGAAATCAGGTAATTTTAGATTTGTTTTTTCTTTTAAAATCTTTCCGTTATTTTGAATATTAATTATCATGGCCTAATTTAAGAATCTTTTATATGTATTTAATCCAAATATACAAAGCTCAAATTAAATTTTACTACTCATAATACGCTATTTATGGAAGTTAATCCATTCGTATTTCTACTGAAATTAACAAATCAAAAACTATCAAACCCCCAAACACCCCGTTTAAACCAAACCTCAACTGTCATTTTTTCCAAACAACTTGTTTAAACCAAAACACAAAATGTTTTTTGTTCAAACAACTTGTTTAGACAAAACCTCAACTTGTTTTTTCTCTAAACAGGTTGTTTAAACTAAAACACAAAATGTTTTTAGTCTAAACAGATTGTTTTGCCAGAAATCAAAAAAATAATATATTTAAAAACGAAATTCATTAAATAAATTATTAACAAAAACACATTTGATTTATGAAAATCACATTAAGAAAGCTAAGCACAAAAGACTTGGCGACGCTCGCGCAGAGAACGATCAATACTTCGGATTCAGGAAATTATCCTGTGATCGATGCGCATCCACTTCTGGAGGAACTGAAGGTGAAGTATGCGGAGTATGATGCTGTCTATACCAAAATGACATTCAGCGGAAAAGGAAATGACGTTGCCCAAGCTGATCGGGAAAGAGACATGGCTTACGCCGCACTGAAGGCCTTCCTCAACAGCTACCGAAAAATGGCCACGTTGCCTGGCTATCAATCTGCACAAGACCTCTATCAGATCTTCAAACAATTTGGTCTGGACCTCGACCGCATGAGCTACTCCTCGCAATCCGCCCAGATGAAAAAACTGATCGAGGAATTGGATAAACGGGAGAATGCGCAGAAGCTCACAGCCTTGTCTCTCACCGCTGCTTTCGACGATATGAAAGGCAGGCAAATGGCCTTCGAAGCGATCTTTGCAGAGCAGGCCGGTGCCAACGCTGACCTTCGCCAGCAGAAGAGTGCCTCTGCCATCCGTAACGACCTGGAGAAAACCCTGAAATCTTTCTTCGGACTCCTGACAGCCATGAAAGACGTCCCAGACTGGAAACTTTTTTACAATGATGTGAACGAACTGGTGAAGGCGGCGAAGAATTCCAACCTGCCACCATTGGTCAACAAAGGTGAGAACGTACCACAATAAAAACTAAATAAAACAACCCCATCAGGTTGTTTTATTTTTGATAGATACCGTCAAAATTTTCTCATAAAAAAATCAAAAATAATGACCTGAATCGTAAAAAATCTATTTTCTATTTTCTATTTTAGCAAAAAAAATAAATTAATGAACTATACGCTTGAACTCAACGTACATGAAGAGGGGTCTAATGTTGTTTTTAATACGATTCTGTTGAATTCATTTAAGGTTAATATTGTGGAGAGATACTCTGCGCCGGTGAGTCAAAAATCAAAATTGTGCGAGGTCCTCTTCAAGGTCAGAACTTTGGATGATCAGATCCTTAAAAAGAAAGATGGCAATCTGAATACCTACATCAGAGGAGAGGCTTTTACGGCGTATAAAAATTTTATAGGCGTTTTTTCCTCCGCACATTACAAGAAAAAACTGATCAGCAAAAAGACGGCTGAGCAGGACCTTGTGCATTTCATTTTGAGCATGGTGATTTCCAACTACGAACTTAATTAATATCTGAACTTCTGTTTCGGTATTTTAAAATAAAAAAAGCAACCCATATCAGGTTGCTTTCTTGTTCTATTTTATCTTTTCCAGGAGATAGAGTTTACCACCGGAGAAGGCTTGCTTCGGCATCAGGCTACCTTCCAGCATCATCGTCTTGCTATTGATATCGATGATGGTGATGTAGTTGCTGGAGTTGAACTCCAGGTAGTTTTCTTTCTCTTTGGTCAAAGGGTTTTTCCCAAATTCGAAATCATATTTTTCCCAACTTTCTTTCTCCGTGTTGCAATGCACAGGCTTGTACTTGGAACGTTTGGAGTTGAAGATGATCTGGTCGTAGCCTTCGATACATTCACTGTTGAAGGAACTCTCAGGATTCTGGTCCTGGCTGAACTGCTCAAAAGAACCGTGATACACGCCTACGATCTTCCAGGTCCCATCGATCCTGTCCTTATCAATTTTTCCGTTGGCTTTGCTCACTGCCCAGCTTACACCTTTCACAGTGCCTTTTACCACTTTGTAACCCAATTTGGCAACGCCTGTCACGGCTTTGGCAGCGGTAGTGACGATACAGGATTGGAGGACAGCCACCGCACATATCGAAACAATAATTTTTCTCATAACATCAGTTTTTAGGGTACGAATATAAGGCTTTAATTGCGTTTTCTTTAAAATCATAAACATAAAAAAGCCAGACCGCTAAATCTGGCTTTTTTATTTAATGGCCGACATCAAACTGATAAATGTTTCCTTCAAGATAAACTATTTTGAGATTGACTGAAGAAGTAAGGCCTCAGAATGTCTTCGAAGTTGTAAAGACCGTTCTTTTTGTCTTTCAGATTTTCTGCTACGAAAAGCGCGCCGCTTCCGAAGGCTTCCCGCGAGATCGATTCATGCACCAGTCTTACGGTCTGATAAGGGAATCCGAAGATGACCTCGTGCTTCCCAACAATGCCACCCGCTCTCACGGAGTTGATACTTTCGGTCTCGATGTCCAGAACCTCTGCTATTTTCACAGCTGTTCCCGATACGCCGGACTTCGCTTTGAAGTGTTCCTCGATGACCTCAATGTCCACAGCAGGCGCAATGTTCTTGAGCAATGACGCTGCAAAGAGCAAATAGTTGACGCCCAAAGTGATGTTGGGCGACCAGAAGACCACATTATTGGCAGCGAGTTCCTCGAGAAGTTTGGTCTCATCTTCCCCATAATGCGAAATGGCAGAGATGATCTTCACCTTTTTTCGAGTGGCAATCTTACCATAATGATGAATGCTCTCCTCTGTAGAAAAATCGATGATGAGGTCCACAGGATGGTCCGTCAGGAGTGTCGCGATGTCGTTGCTCTGCTGAGAAAAGATCAGCGCCGGGTCCGGTGCCGAGAGGCCAAGAATATCTTTGGCAGACAGGTGATCCAGCTTGTCATTACTCTTCAGGACCCATTCCAAGGTGAAATCCTGATGCTGAAGAATAACGTTGGCCACTGCTTTTCCTGCCTTTCCAAATCCTATTAATCCTATTTTCATAATTACAATTTTTTAGATTTTTATTTTAATGATGATTTCGAATATTAACATCAGTAAGGTACAATAAAATAATTAAAGGCTTGTCTGTGGTAGGGATTTCTAAAAGACCATCGTTGTTCCCATATGCTTTTGATATATTTGTGGAACATTCATTAGTGAAAGGAAATGTGTTTGTAACCATTTTACTTAAAAAGAAATATACCAGAAGTGAAAATTTATAACAAAAAAAGATTTCTCAGCTTTCTCAAGTTCAAAAGGGATTTCCAGCAATATGGTTTGGAGAAGGCACGCAGTTATGAGTTGATCATCCATTGGCTAAATAACAAATTGAGCAGAAGTCAATTCCTCTTGCTATCTGGTATTCTGGTAGGATGTACCGCAGGATTGGCGGGCGTTATCCTGAAAACAATTGTTCACAATATCCACTTTTTCATCACCAACAAAGTTCATTTTGAGTATCAGGTCTTGTTCTATATCATCTTTCCATTTTTAGGAATCGTGTTGACAACCAGCATCGTGCTTACCATCTTCAAAGGACAGGACAGAAAAGGAATTGGTGCTATCCTGTACGAGATCGCAAAAAACTCGAGTATTGTTTCATCGGTCAAAACTTATTCTCAGATCGTGCAAAGTGCGATCACCGTCGGTCTTGGAGGGTCTGCTGGTTTGGAAAGCCCAATTGCTGTGACTGGTGCGGCAATAGGCTCCAACTTTGCGCAAACGTATCGGCTTAATTATAAAGAACGCACATTGCTTTTGGCAGCTGGTGCAACGGCTGGTATTGCATCGGCTTTCAACGCACCGATTGCCGGGATCATGTTTGCTTTTGAGATCTTGCTCACTGGCGTTGTTTTTACAGATTTTATTCCATTGGTCGTAGCGGCGGTTTGCGGAAGTCTCTTATCCAGGATCTTGCTTCAGGAAGATGTGCTTTTCAGGTTTTACACGAGAGAGGCCTTCAACTATAAAAATGTACCATACTATCTCATCTTGGGAATCGTGACAGGTTTGTATGCCCGATATTTTCTACTTGTTTCGCAGAAGGTTGAGCATTTTCTCAAAAGACTTCAGATAAGCAGACTTCGTAAAGCAATGCTTGGTGGTGCGGTCTTGTCTTTTCTGTGTGTTTTGTTTCCGCCATTATTCGGCGAAGGTTATGACACAGTGAAGGCCTTTACCAACGGACATGCAAATGTGATCATTGAAAATAGTTTCTTCAAATACTTTGACCTTCGGGAATATACGATTATCATTTTCCTCATTCTTGTCTGTCTTTTAAAAGCATTTGCCACCTCTTTCACCATTTTCAGTGGTGGTAATGGTGGTAACTTTGCACCATCGCTCTTTGCTGGTGGCTCTGTTGGGTTTTTGTTTGCGGTGATCTGTCAGCAGATCGGTTTCAAAGAGGTGCCAGTGACCAATTTGGTTTTGGTGGGAATGGCAGGTGCTATGAGTGGCGTATTGTACGCGCCATTGACGGCTATCTTTTTGATTGCAGAATCCAGTTTTGGTTATGATCTTTTCATTCCATTGATGATCGTCTCCGTGATCTCATACCTGATGGCCAAATGGTTTTCGCCGATCTCTCCAGAATTAAAATCAATGGCCGAACAAGGGAAGATCTTTACCAATGAGCATGATAAGAATCTGTTATTTTCTTTGCACACAGAAGATTTTATTGATAAAGACGCACAGACGATCAACGAATTGGCTTCCATCAATGACCTCTTCGAGCTGGTGAAGAATGGAAACAAAAACCTCTTTGCGGTCTTGAATGATGAAGGGAAATTAAAGGGAATTCTGACACTCGATGACATCAGACCTTATTTTTTCAATCAAGAAAATAATGCTGATCTGCCAGTCACAAAAATTATGAAGACGCCACCAGCACTCATTAGACCAGAAAATCAACCTGTGGATATTCTTCAAACCTTTGATGATACAGGAACCTGGTATCTGCCAGTCGTGGATGATCAAAATACATTTATTGGTTTCATTTCTAAATCATCCATCCTGATGAGCTACAGACAGGTACTAAAGGGCTATTCTGATTCATAAAAAAACCGAACTAAATAATTCGGCTTTTGATCTTGTTTTATTGATATCGTTGATGTTCTTTCGGTTTGGAGAACTTCTCGATCAGCGGTTTGAAGAGTGCTTTGTACTTCTCGATGTCAAACAACTGAGAATCTGTTAACGCTTTGTACGTGATCCAAACACTGAAAGGGAACAGGACCATATTCGGGATCCATGCTGCAATGTAAGGATTGATCTTGCCTTTCCAGGACATATTTTCCACAGTAAGATTCAAAACGTAGAAGATGATGAAGATCACAATCGCGATGATTACCGGAAGTCCCATTCCGCCTTTCCGGATGATGGATCCAAGACTGGCGCCGATCAAGAAGAAAATAAGACACGTGAAAGAGTAGGAGATGATCCTCTGCTGGTACATCACGATCTTGTTGTGCTGTTTGATGGTATCTTTGATGCTGTTCTCGTTGGAAGCTGCGGAGTCTTTTAGGGCTTCTATCTTGTTGTAGGCTCCCCATAGAACTTCCAGCTTTTTGTCTTTTTTCAGCGTATCGATCTTGTACGGTTCCTTGATGTTTTTTTCCGTGGTCTTGATCTTATCGATGTACTGCACGTAATTATTGGTCTGCGTGATTACCGGAGAAACCATCGCGCCCACAGAGGTGACATTGGTTTTTCTGTTCTTCTCCAGCGTAGTGTTCACTTCCATGTAGGTCTGGAAACGGTAATCGTCTGTGATCTTTTCCTGCTCAATTCCTTTTTCAATGAGTTCACTGATGTCAAAGTGATACACCAAACTGTCAAATTTCACCGACTGATTCGGCTGCTTTTTTCGTTCTTCAAAAGGTTTGCCAGAGATTTTATCCTCATAAACATAGCCATCGTACAGAATTAGTTTTAGATAATTTCTGTCCACAGCAGGCGCAAATTTTCCCTTCTTGGCAATAATAGTTTGCTGATCATCGTAAGGACTTGCATTTTTATGGAGAAATACACCTTCCAGCTTTTCGCCGTTCTCGCCATAGATCTTATCAAACTTCACAGAATATCCCGAGATCTGATCGATGAAAACACCGGGTGTAAAGTTGATGGCAGGCTTAGATGATACGATGTTGAACAACATATTTTTCGCCTTCCGCTGGAAATCTGGGATGATGTTATTGGAAAATAGAAACAATATGCCGGCAAGAAAACCCACCGTGATCATCAATGGCATCATCACTCGAAGAAGGGAAATTCCCGCAGCCTTCATCGCCGCAAGCTCATAACGTTCCCCAAAATCCCCAAATGTCATAATGGAGGAAAGCAGAATCGTCAGCGGTAAAACCATACTCACAACGCTCATTCCGAGGTAGAATAGGAGTTTCAGAATCTCACCATAGCTCAGTCCTTTTCCTGTCAATTGCGACATCTGCGTCCAAATGATATTCACAATGAAGATGAAAAACAGCACACTGAAAATAAAGAGAAACGGCCCAAAAAAGGTTTTGACAATATATTGATCTAATTTTTTCAATTCAGAAATTTAAACCTCAAAAATACTGCAAAAAAAGCAATACTGAAATTGATTGTAGGATTTTAGGAAATTTTTAGAAATGTTTCGTTTGTAAAGACAGTTAGTGGTATCAATTATCAAACTCATAATCCACCTTGAAATAGGATTTGCCATTTTCCCCAATATAAACATGATCTGAACGATGGTTTTTGTAATCATTGATTGTGGCTCGAAAGACCTCAAATTTTCTACCGTCGATCATTAAAGTTTTAGCTGGGTCGAAAGAAGAAAATTTGTTTTCTATAGTCGTTCCAGAACTGATAATATAATAGTGAGTGACACTTTTCTTCGAAATTGAGTTTTTAGCTTTATAACCGATATAATTTTTCTGAATGTACAGTCTATCATATTCTTTGGATGGGAAAATCACTTTTTTATCCTGGTCGATCACGTATTGTTCGGAGCCATTTTTTACTAAAATAATATATTTTGAGATGGTAGAATTCCAAGTCACGTTTTTGTATTCATCCTTTTCATTATTCATTAGAAATACAGAGGTCCTCGGCAGGAAAACACCCAAAGGTTTGCAATCGCTTTCGGTTTTCGAGCATAGTTCATAGTAGGTGTTATTTGCGGAGACCACATTGATCTTACCTTTACCAGGATATTTTTTATTAAATAATGCCAACACTTTCTCATTGGAATAAGAATCAGAAAAGTCGTCGTCTTTAACGCTCTCAAGTGGACCAAGAGTTCCAGTCCTGTTTTCTAATGTCTTCTTTTGCGTCAGTTGATAATTTTTGGAATAATATTGTACTTCCTTATCAGAAATGTAAACCAGATATCCATCTTTTGACTCTGAAATGGGATTGATAGATAAGAATGGGATCACCAGTTTCAGATCTTTGTCCATCAAACCATATTTTCCATTTTGCTGGACCGCGTAGCCATTTGTTTTTGTAGAAAAAAATCGAGTCTCATCATATTTTGCTTCCAGTAAAAGTTTGCCTTCGATGTCGCAAAGTCCATATTTTCCACCGTTGTTGAATGGGATTAAATTTTGAGCTGTCAGATTTAAACTGATAAAAAATATAATGAGTAAAGAATAGATTTTCATACCGGTGTTTGTTTTCCTAAAATTAATATTTTTAAAATCAATGCACAAAAAAAACCTTCAGTGAAGAAGGCTTTTTTATATTTTGATCCGATTAAAAAATATAATCCGTACTCAGGAAATTAGAATCGTGGTCTCTTACAATAGAGTTCAAAAGTTCTTTGTTTGCATCGGTAATTTTCGCAGCAACCAATGATCGGATGGAGAATGACCTCAACGCATCAAAAACAGAAAGTGTTCCTTCCGCGCTATCTTTTCTTCCCGTGAATGGGAAAACGTCTGGACCTCGCTGCGCCTGGCAATTGATGTTCACGCGACTCACAAGATTGACGAATGAATCGATCAGTTTCGAAGTTTCCATGGCATCTTCACTGAAGATACTCACTTGCATCCCATGATTCGCATTCACTTGATAATCGATTGGCTCATCAATATCATCAAAAGGCACAACAGGAATCACAGGCCCAAATTGCTCTTCGTGGTACAATTTCATTTGGTCATTCACAGGATAGACCACAGCTGGGAAGACGAAAGAAGCTTCACTGTAACCACCGTTTTCATTGAGTACTTTGGCACCCTTTGATACCGCATCTTGGATGCATTCTTCAAGATAAGGCGGTTTGTTCACTTCCGGAAGTGGTGTGATCTTCACATCCTTTTCCCATGGCAGACCTGGCTTCAAAGCGGAAACAGCGGCCGTTAGTTTCTGAGTGAATTCCTCCGCCACATCTTTTTGAACGAAGATCAACTTCAAAGCCGTACATCGTTGTCCATTGAAGGAAAGTGAACCTAGAATGATCTCGCTGACAGCAATATCAAGGTTGGCGTGTTTTGTGACAATGGCTGCGTTTTTTGCATCAAGACTGAGGATCGCTCTCAATCTGTTGACTTTTGGATGAAGTTTCTTCAAGCCGTTTGCTACTTTACTTGATCCGATGAAGGCGAGAACATTCACTTTTCCACTTTCCATGATCGGTGTGATGATCTCTGCACCTTTTCCATAAAGTGTGTTCACCGTTCCTGCCGGAAATGCTTCTTGGAAGGCTTTCAGTAATGGATAATGCGCAAGAACGCCGTGCTTTGGTAATTTGAACAAGATCGTATTTCCCATGATCAAAGCCGGGATCAAAGTCGTGAAGATCTCATTCAATGGATAGTTGAAAGGTCCCATGCTCAAGACCACGCCGAGTGGCGCTCTTCTAATCTGCGCAATTGTACCTTCCGCTTGTTGGAATCTGGAGGATTCTCTATCTAAATCTTTTAAAGCGTCAATGGTTTGGTTGATGTAATCTACGGTTCTGTCAAATTCTTTGGTAGAATCTGGAAGTGTTTTTCCAATTTCCCACATTAGTAGTTTGATAACAAGATCACGCTCTTTGATCATGAGGTAGACGAACTTCTGCATGCATTTGATCCTGCCTTCTACCGACATCGTTGGCCATTCACCAAGTCCGTTGTCGTAAGCTTTTACGGAGGCTTCCAGAACATTCATGGCATCTTCTGGACTGATGTTCGGGATGCTGCCGAGCTGTTTCCTCTCCAGTCCGTTTTCTGTCGGGATGCAGATCGGGGAATAGATCTCGGTTACTTCGCCGTCCCACTGTATCAGTTCGCCGTTCAGGAGATATTCCCTTTGGTGGATGATGGGAACTTTGTATTCTTCTGGAATCTCGTTTTCGCTTTTGAATATGTCTTTGAATGTTGGGTGTTCTGAACTCATAGTTTGTTGATTGATATTAATTGAATTTGATTTTTGATGACAATAAATTTAGAGATAAAGATTGATTTCTAGATCTTGTTAACATAGATTTATTCTATGCGGGAATCAAAAAAACTCAACTGTGAGGTTGAGTGGTGATCTTTTTGAGAAGATGCTCCGACTCCGCTCAGCATGACATTCAATTATAATTTGATTAAGATGTCTGTATGAGCGGAGTAGAAGACCTGTAGCTGTCAAATTATTTGCTATCGGTAGACTTCAACGCCCAGGCAATCAGTGCTGGTTGCATGAACAATCTTGCGAATCTTTTGTTGTCCGAGTTGAGTCCGAAAGCATTTCTTCTTTCTTTGTACTGCGCATAATTTCCAGGGAAAACGGCGGTGAACAGTCCGGCAGCTAACTGTCCTACGAGTGATTCATATTTTTTCGGTGCTGCGATGATGGCGGCTCCCATGGCGATTTCTACGATTCCGGAATAGACAACGGTGTCATCCTTTTCCAATGGCACCCACTCTGGGACCTGGGCTTGGAATTCTTTTCTGGCGAACGTCAAGTGTCCGATTCCGGCTGAGATCAGCATGGCGCCTAAGCCGTATTTTGCGATGGTCTTGATTGTACTTGCTTCCATAATATGGGATTTTCTGGGAGTAGGTTCAAGAATGATTCCAAAAAATACTAATAGACTGTTAAATGATTTAGGTTATTTAGATCCTCACTTTAAATTTAAAATTGGATTGATCCGAATCTTTGACAAAAAGAGATAAATTTGTTTAAAATTAAAAATATGTTTTCAAAAATAGTTTTCGGTGCATTGTTTTGCGTATCAGCAGTCCTTATTGCTCAAAAATCTAAGACCGCCAATACCGTTCTGATGGGTGGGAATCCCGTGCATACCTATTCCCAATTGCCGGCGGTGAATAAGCAGGCGCCAAAATTCACTTTGACAGGTGTGGATATGAAAGACCAAAATCTGGATTCCTACAAAGGGAAATTCCTAATCCTGAATATTTTCCCAAGTGTAGACACGGGCGTTTGTTCTGCGTCGGTGCGTCATTTCAATGAGGATGCGGCAAGTCTTCCCAATACGGTGGTGCTTTGTATCTCCAAAGATCTTCCTTTTGCACAGAAAAGATTTTGTGGGGCAGAAGGCATCAAAAATGTGGTGATGCTGTCTGACTTCCGGTCTGATTTTGGAAAGATTTACGGTGTAGAACTGACGGATTCTCCTATGAAAGGCCTTTTGAGTAGAGCTGTGGTGGTGATAGATCCGTCTGGCAAGATCGTTTATGAAGAACAAGTGAGCGACATCTCTCACGAGCCCAATTATGAAGCAGCTATGAAGGCAGTAAAATTATAAAGATTATTACTTTTTATAGTATTGAAAAGCAACCTGTTTTAGGTTGCTTTTTTATTGTTTGAAGATAAAATTTAAATGGATTTGTGCCATTTTAACATTGATTTTTGGTAAGCTATCGGTATACGCTCGGTATACGCGTCCTATACGCAAAGTTTGGTTTTGTTGTTTTGAAGTTTGGATGGTTTTGTCATTTTGATATATCATTTTTGGAAGATGATTTCTGTTACATCGCTGTTACCTTTCCGTGACCTAAGTGTGTTTTTGTTGGCTTTGGTTATTGGGTGTTTTTTTACAGTTTGGCAGAGTGGTTTTTCATCTACATTAGAGGCTTGTTTAGGCGTATTTTTAATATGTCAAAATTTTAATCTAAATACTATTTCATTTTGCATCTCCCTATTTTTTCCCTTTCAAAGTAATGATCACCGCACCATTTTTTGCTTTTGCGCCATATTTGGAAGTGGCGTGTTTGCCTTTTAAAACCTTCATTTTCTCGATGGTATCGGGGTTAATCTTGTAAAAGGTATTTTCGGTGATGATTTTTCCATTTAAAACATAAATTGGGGCATCTGGTCGGTCAACGCCGGTTGATGCGATCTTGCCAAGTATGAAGGGACTGTTTTTATCAATTTTGACGGGCTTTTTAGGAACTTTTGCTACCACTATTTCACCTGTTACTTTTGTTATCGCATTTGCTTTCACAGGATGATGAGGCTGCGACTGCGTTTGTGCCGCGACAAGGCCTCCAGAGGTGAGAACAAAACCCACTGCAAATTTTGCAAACAAAGAATTGAGAAAAGAATAGCTGAGGTTCCTGTCCAACTGGTCCACGCGGAAATTGGCGCAGATGTTTGGGTTTTGGGAAAGGTCATCGATGATTTCCTGGTCCGATGCGTTGGTGAAATCTCTCACACTTTTGGAGCAGACCTGGCAGAATCTGCCTTTTTCTTCGGGTGTCATGGCTGCCCAGTTTTCGTGACACGGTTTTGGGATGGTAACTTTCATAATAGTGCATTTATTTATTAAGATGCATTTTAAAGTACAAAGGTTGGAAAGTGCCTGAAAAAATTTACAAATGAAAATACCGCGGATCTGGATACTGGAATTCAAAGTTCAATTCGGCAATCATCTTCTCGGGAGAGATGGTTCTGCCGACAGCGGTTCGTTCGCCTGTGTAGGGTAGATTCTTCTGCGCATTGATGACTTCCTCTTTGTTGGGGTGGACAGGAGCGACGATGTTGTAGACTTTGGAGCGTGATTGGTTATCCAGCATTTTTTCCACAGCGGAACAGATGTCGGCGTAATGGATGTGGTTGACCAAAAGATGAAGGTCAGAAATATTATAATTCTTAAGAAGCCTTTCTCCTCCCATCAACCCGGCCAATCTCAGGATGTTGGTTTGGGGGAATTGTTGCAAGATAAAACTTTCGCTTTCGACAGTTTTAGCAGGTTGGTCGTCCTCGGCAAATTCTTTTTCGGTTTGAGGATAAACGCCCGTGGAGCTCATTAAAAATAATTGACCTTTGTAATCGCCGAGAAAGTTGAGGAGATTTTGCCTTTTGTCATCCATCGGAATTTGAGCACCTCTGATTCCCGAAAACGGTACGCTGATAATGATGGCGTCCAATTCTGCTGCAACTTCCCACGGTTTCATTTCCGGATCTAACTCATTGGGAAAACTGACCAATATGGCGTGATGACCTTTGGCGTTGATTTCTTCTGCCTTTGACGGTGTGGTCGTGGTTGCAAAGATCTCGTATTGGTCTGACAATCTTTCTGCGATATGATTTCCTAACCAGCCGTAGCCGATAATTCCTAGTTTTTTCATATGTTTTGATTTAAAAAAACCTTTCAATTTGAGCTGAAAGGTTTCTATGAATTGGATGAATCGAGTTAAACAAAACTCTATCACCTCTTAAATTTAGTATCGTAAAGTCTAAAAAAGACTATTTCTCGTAAACCAAGTAACCGAAGGCAGGCAGACTCACATCAGAACCTTTGGTGAATTCAGTTTTGGATTTTGAGAACACATTTTTGAAGCTTCCTACCGAGTTGTCATCTTCCAATTTGAAATTGACAGGATCTTTGGTGGTATTGATCAGGACCAAAACTTCTCTTTCTCCATTTTTTCTAAGGTAAGCCAGGATCTTGTCGTTGGAAGTGGTGTTTACCCAGAAAGTCGTTACCGCAGGGTCGCCACCTCGTAAGGCTGGATTTTCGGACTTCAAAGCGAAAAGTGTTTTGTAGAAATCTTCGAGCTCGTACTTGCCATTCCAAGGAATCGGGTCTTTCTCAAAGAACTCCAGACGTTTGGATTTCATAGGTAATTCCTGGCCGTTGTAGAGTAATGGAACGCCATTCCAAGTGGCAGAGAAAACAGCTAATGCAGGAGCGAGATCGCCATATTTTTCATATTCTGTTCCGTTCCATGAGTTCTCGTCATGATTGCTGGTAAACCACGCTCTCATGGAGTTGTCTCCGATCTTTGAATATTGTTCCAAAAGATTTTTCAGGTCAGAAAGAGGCAAATGTTTTTGGTAGAAATCTTTCGACAAATGCATCCACTTCCAGCTGTAGCTCGCATCGAAGACCTTACCGTATTCCGGTGCTTCCAACTCGTCAAATTCGCCCAGGAAGAACATGGGTTTTAGTTTTTCCACTTCCGGTCTTGCCTGTTGCCAGAAGTCAACCTCTACCCAGCTTGCAAGGTCACAACGGAAACCATCGATGTTGGTCTCTTTGACCCAATATTTCATCGCGTCGATCATGGCGAGACGCATTTCTTTATTTGAGTAATCCAGCTCGATGATATCATCCATTCCGCTGGCTTTGTGGAAACTGCCGTCTGCATCTTTCAGGTACCATTCTGGGTGAGATTTTGTCCAGACGTGGTCCCAACCAGTATGATTTGCTACCCAATCGATGATGACCTTGAAGCCCATTTTGTGCGCCTCATCTACCAGATGTTTGAAGTTGTCCAAGGTCCCGAATTCCGGATTGATGGTCGTGTAATCGTATGCCGCGTATTGGCTTCCCAAAGTTCCTTTCTTGTTGAGCTGTGCAATTGGCGTGATCGGCATGAACCAAAGTGTTTCTACACCCATCTTCTTCAGTCTCGGCAGTTCTTTTTCGAAAGCAGCAAAAGTGCCTTCCTGAGTATATTGTCTTACATTGACTTCATAGATATTCGTGGTTCGTTTCCAATCTTGCGGTTGTTCCATAGCTGTTTTTTCGGTTGGTTTCAGGGTTTTACAGGATACTAATAAAGCGGCGATGGCCGGAATAAGAATCAGCTTTTTCATCTTATAGTTTCTCTTGAGGTTGTGAATTTTTATTTTGTCTATTTTGTAAATGTAATAAAAATAAGAAAGGCTGGAAAATCTGGGCTTGTTAATGTTTTATAAATTCCTGCGTCTGTAGATTTGCATCATGTCATAGTGATTTTGGAATTAGTTTGTAAGCTGTCAATTTTATGAAAATTTTAATATTATTTAAATTTAAAAGGTATTATTGTTGCATAATGAAGCAATGAAATAATATACAATATCATGTCAAATTTTAAAGGAAAAATAATCATAGTAACAGGTGCAGCAATGGGTTTAGGTCTTGCGGCAGCGGAGTCACTTGCTTCAAAAGGCGCAGATCTCACATTGGTAGATTACAACTCTGAAGCGCTGGAAAAAGCAAAATCAGAATTGGAATCCAAATATCCTGAAAGTAAATTTTTAACAGTCAAAGCGGATGTTTCCGTTGAAGATCAGGTGAAAAATTATGTGGATGAAACAGTGAAGACATTTGGAAAAGTGGATGGCCTTTACAACAATGCAGGAATAGAAGGAAAGCAAGCTCCTTTAGTAGAGTACGATATCGAAGTCTTTAAGAAGGTCATTGATATCAATCTTCTCGGAGTTTATTACGGTATGAAATACATCATCCCGGAACTTCAGAAAAATGGCGGCGGAAGAATCGTGAACGTTGCTTCAGTTGGTGGAATCCGTGGTGTTTCCAACCAGACGGCTTACGTCGCAACGAAACATGCTGTAGCTGGGATGACGAAAAATGCCGCTTTGGAATACGGAAAATATAACATCCTGACCAATGCCATTGCGCCAGGCGCGATTTTAACACCAATGGTGGCAGAAGCCTTCAATCAGGTCAATCCGCAAGACCCAAAAGCTGCAGAAGCAGAATATGCATCCAGAAATCCTACAAGAAAACTGGGTGACCCAAAAGATGTTGGAAATCTAGTTGCCTACCTTTTGAGTGATGAGAATGGTTATGTTTCCGGTCAGGTCATTGCAATCGACGGTGGTGAATCTAATATGTACGGGAATCCTTAAGGAATAATATTAAGTTTTAAGTTTAGTTTTAGTTAGTGAAAATGTCTGCAGAGGTGCAGGCATTTTTTTGTTTAAGACTTTATTTAAACCTATTACAACAAAAAAATCACGGCATTTCAAGTCCGTGATTTAATTGTCAGAAAATGTATAAAAATGATTTTACAATTTACTTAGTTTTGTTGATTCTCTTTCCGTAATATAAGATCAGAATAAGAGCGGAAACAAATAATGCAAGGTCGACTATTGATAATTGTATTAACATACTTTGCTCAACTCTTGTCTTCTATGGTTTAGCAATAAGTTTTCCAGTCTGCTGAGCTCCATTCTTACCTTTTAGTTGGTAGAAATAGGTCCCTGCAGGCAGTTTTGTTTGTAATGAATTGGTTTTGCCAGAAAGTTCTTTTTGCAAAACGATCGATCCAGCTGCATTATAGATTGTCAAAGCAGATCCTGTTTCCATGTCATTGGTATTGATATTCAGGACCGATGAGAATGGATTTGGGTAGAAACTTGCTTTTTTGCTTGTGGTGGAAGAAGCTGTGCCCAATGTTGTCGTGTCACATCCTTCGGTCATTATAGCATTGATGCTAGCGGTAGATACAGCTCCGGTTGTACTTAGAACACGGCCTTCTATCTTCGTTCCTGTGTTCAGATTGATCGCGCCATTGTTCCCGATCACAGTTCCTTTGAAATCAGCATAATCGTTGAGGTTGATCGCGCCATCTACTTTCCAGAAAACATTTTTTGCAAGCGCTCCGTTGATCAATTCAACAGATGCGTAAGTACTTGTTGATAATGCGCCTACAATTTTGATCACAAATACCGCATCTGAATTTCCTTGTGCATTTAGGATCACTTTTCCGTTGAGCACTGTTGCTGCGTTCAGTAGATAAGTGTGTGGTGTAAGTACAAGGTCTTGTCCGAATGCTGCAGGGTAAAGCAACTCGATATCTGTAGGTAACGTATTAAGATAAGTATAAACCGTATTAAGGTCTAATGCGCAAATGGATGTCGCCTGATCTGGATTCGTGTGGATTGTTCCTGTCACATTCAATGGTTGGAAACCTGTCGTAAGTCCTACGTTGGAGCCAATGTCGCCTACAACAGTAGAAACGCCTGTGTTCGTTACTGTTCCACTACCTGTAAAAATGGTAAAACAAGCCACAGACTGCAATGCTGGTGCTGCTGGTCCGGTCAACTCTGGAGATCCGCATCCGATCGGTTTTGTCACGGTCACACCAGAGACAGTTACTGCGCCAGTTGTCGATAGTGCACGGCCTTCCAGAGATACACCGCTGTTCAAAACGATTGCGGCATTGTTTGCGATGATGGTGCCTTTCATGGTTGTGTTGGTTGCAAGATCTACAAGACCTTCTATCTTCCAAAAGACATTACAGGCAACAGCACCATTTGTAAGGACCACATCGGCTCCTGAAGCAGATGAGAATGCACCTTGGATCTTGAAAATAAACACGGCGTTTGGGTCTCCTTGCGCATCAAGTGTTAATGTGTTGTTTAGCGAAGCACCTTGTCCAATAGAGTAGGTTCCCGCAAGAAGTGTTTGACCATTCCCCAAAAGCGGCGCAGGGAAAAAATTGGGTATCGCAGCGTTAAGCAGGTCGTAAGCGATGGTCAATGAGGCTGCGGCACTTGCAGTTGCGCCATTAGCATCATTCATGACGCCATCTACATTTCCGAAATTGGTGCTGGAACCGTTATTCGTACCCACATTCCCAGTGATGTGCGAAAGTCCAGTATTGCTAATTGCTCCATTGGAGGAGAAAATGGCAAAGTCTGATGTTGCTCCCAGTTCAGGCGCTTGGGCCGTGATTTGGGAAGTGAAGAGAATCGAGGCAGACATAACTACCATGCGTAAAAATTTTTGCATAAAAATTTGTTTGAAGTATAAAATTTAATTATTTTATATTTATTATGCTATGTTATAATCATGCCAATAATTATTTATTATTGATTAATATTTAATAATAATATACTATTGTAAATTAATTTAAATTTTTATTTTAATATTTTTATTAATTATTTAAATATTTAAAAATGATATAATTTTAAATATTGTTAATTATTGGATTTAATCATTGTTAATATTTTAATTTTCTTTAAAGATTGTGTCTTATATCAATAAAGTAAATTTCTTGCACATTATTTGTAAGTACACTTCACAACCTCAAAATATGGATCGATGAAAAATATAACTATCATTCTCGCGCTTCTCACCATTTTTTCCTGCAAAGATGAAAAGGATAAGGATTTAGCTAATACCTCCAGCGCCGTTACTACAAAAGTAAAATCACATTCGCTTGATCTTGAAAAAGATCTAAAGTCCATTAGTGGAATAAAGCAGGAATATAATTTGGTCAATGCGGAATTGGTTGCAAAGAAGTTGGATTCTGTCGGCTTCAAATATGAATGCAATGAGATCTCGGGAAATGTGGCCTACTACTCTGAGAATGGAACTCTGAAAGTAGTAAAGCATTTCCAGGCTGACAGTCATTTTTCATCGACTGAGAGCTATTTTATTGATGAAGGAAAACCTTACTTCATTTTCAAAGACGACACGGCTTGGAGTTTTGATGGTGGAACTGCAGATAAACCAGAAACGAAAGACGATGTGACGGAACAACGTTTTTATCTTGTCGATAATAAGGCGATTCAATGTCTTGAGAAAAAATATATTCTAAGGTCAAATTCTCCAAACAATCCAAAATCCGAAAATGTTCCGAATAAGGAAATGAAAAATTGCTCAATTGCTGATTTGCAGAAAACTTTTGAACTTTTGATGAAGAATAAAGATAGGAGAGAGGGTGGAAAATGTCTTTAAAATTATAACATAAAAAGCCCGAAAAACTCGGGCTTTTAATTATTTCAGAAAAGATTCTTAATCTTCATCGTCTTCTTCGAAAACGTCGTTGTAGCCGTCTTCTTCCTCGTCATCGTTGAAGTCATCATCTTCATCCTCAAAACTTGTCGCTTTGAACTCAGATTCGAAGTCTCCAAAGTCATCATCCAACAAAGGCATTACAGAGTTTTTGCTTTTTCCGTTGGAAGAACCTGTTTTGCTAGGCGCTTTCAATGGAACATTTCCAAATCTGTAAACCGTGATTGGATAATTGACGGCAGGTTTCTCATCCACGATCTCCAATAGCTCACAGAAAAACTCCCAAAGCTCTATGAATCCGTATTGGAATCTCATTTTCTCTCCAACTGCAGGGAAACCTTCTGGCAAGTAGATGTCGGACATTATTTCGCCGTCGCCGTCATCGCTCATATCTTCCAAAGGAATTGCGCGGCCTTCATTCCATTCATCATCAGAAAAATAAAAAGAAGACAACTCTTCACCTGGTAAATTGAAGGCGCTCTTGATACCCAATTGCAGATTCCAAAGTGTCTGTTTACCTTTCACCTCGATGTCTCTGAAGATCGTATCCTTTGCGTCTAGAATTACTCTTATCTTATAAACCATTGTTGTTTTACTTTAACTTTATTAGCTTGATTAATGATGCAAATATAAAACAAATGAAATTCCATAAAAATTTCTAGTAAATTTTTTTTCAAAAAAGTTTTTTATAAATTCAGCGTTTTCAGGATCAAAATTACTCTATGAAATTGGCCTTCATTTTCTTCATTTTTTCAATCGAAGATTTGGCCAATTTGAACTTAAATTTAGTTCCAGAAAGATAAACGCTTTCTACGGAAATCATTTGTTTATGAGCTTCCATAATGTGTTTTACGATGGCTAGCCCCAGACCAGACCCACCTTCTTTTCTATTTCTACTGCTTTCCACACGATAGAAACGCTCAAAGATCCTCGGTAGATTTTCCGGTTTGATTCCCATCCCGTTATCTTCCACAGAGATGTGGATGCTTTTCATGCCTTCTCTTGTAGAAACGATAATCTGCGCTTCTTCGCGGTTCGCATATTTCACGGCATTGGAGATCAGGTTGATCAAAACCTGCGAGATCCTCTGTTTATCCGCAAAAACAAATAGCTGAGATTGTGTGGTCTGCAACTGCATCGTCATAGATTGCCTTTCCGCTTCCATTTCCAAAAGGTCAAAAACCTCCTGGATCAAATGGTTGATATCAAAAGTCGAGAACTTCAGTTCAATTTGTCCGGCCTCGAAACGGTTGATCATATCCAGATCTTTCACGATGTTGAGAAGTCTTTCTACGGACTTGTCAATTCTTTCCAAATATTTGTCGCGGACGTTCAGATCTTCTACACCGCCATCACGCAATGTTTCGATGTAACCTTGGATGGAGAATAATGGCGTTTTCAGCTCGTGAGAAACATTTCCTATGTATTCTTTTCGGTAATCTTCCATTTCTTTCATTAGGTCCATCTCGGCGTTTCGCTGATTCATCTCGTGCATCTTTTCGCCGAGTTCTTTGAAGCCAAGGTCCGTGTCGTAATCGTGGATGATGTCTTCCGGAAGGATATTCGTGATTCTTCTGATTTGATTTCTACTGTAAAAGCTAAACAGAAACTCCAGAACAAAATAATTGATGACAAACAAAAACCAAAGCGTAAAAATGAGGAAATAATTGAAATCCCGAGTTTTGTAGTAGATGTCGTCCGTGTAAAACTCAAAGAGCAAGACCACGACGCCAACCACAGCCACCAATAAAAATGATGCTGCAACCGATATCCAATTGATCTTCACCGAATTTCTAAATCTCATTTCAAAAAAAAGATTTTCTTTTCAGAAAACCTTATACTACTAATTTATAACCAATTCCTTTGAGTGTCTGGATCGTGTTGATTCCCAGTTTCTCTCTCAATCTACGGATGTGCACATCGATCGTTCTTTCTCCTACGATCACATCGTTGCCCCAAACGCGTTCCAAGATCTCTTCTCTTTTGAATACCTTTTCTGTGTTGGAAGCTAAAAGGTAAAGAAGATCAAATTCTTTTTTAGGAAGCAAAAACTCTTCTTTCGCTTTTGAAACTTTGAAGTTGTCTTTATCGATGATGAGGTCGCCGATCTCGATGTAGTTGGAGTTCTCCTGAGAGTTGGCGCCTAGTTGTAATAATGCAGCAACTTTGGATATCAGAACTTTTGGTTTGATTAATTTGACAATGTAATCATTTGCTCCGGCTTGATAGCCAGCTAGTTGAGAAAATTCCTCGCTTCTTGCAGACAAGAATACAATCAATGTTTTTTGAAGTTCTTTGATCTTTCTTAGATCCTGGCAGGTCTCGATGCCGTCTTTTTCTGGCATCATAACGTCTAGTAGAATGAGATCCGGCAAAATCTCTTTTGCTTTTGCGATTCCTTCATTTCCGTTACCAGCAGTGAAAACCTGATAGCCTTCTTTTTCCAAATTATAAGAGATGATTTCCAAGATGTCCTGTTCATCATCAATTAAAAGGATTTTTTTACGATTCATTTCGATTTATTAATATGTCAAAATTAAAAAAAAATGAACTCTATATGACCAAATGTTTAAAGTTCACACAAATTTAACATTTAAAAGCTAATAAAGAGGGTTTACGGAGGCTTTTTTTATATTGAATATTGTTAAAATTTATAAAGGATATTCGTTTCCTTTTTTGAGGAAATTAAGTTAAATTTGCACCTCAGTTTCAGATTATGGAAGAAGAAAAAAAATCACTCAATTTTATCGAGCAAATTATAGAAGATGATTTGGAAAACGGCTTGGACGCATCACAATTGCGTTTCAGATTTCCGCCTGAACCAAACGGTTATCTTCACATTGGTCATACAAAAGCAATCTGCATCAACTTCGGTTTGGGGCAGAAATATAATGCGCCTGTCAATCTTCGTTTTGATGATACCAATCCAGCTAAAGAAGAGCAGGAATTCGTAGATTCTATCAAAGCAGACATCGATTGGCTGGGTTTCAAATATGATCAGGAACTATACACGTCAGATTATTTCGACCAACTTTACAATTGGGCTGTAGAACTCATCAAACAAGGCAAAGCTTACGTAGATGAGCAATCTTCGGAAGATATCACCGCTCAGAGAAAAACACCTTTTGAGGAAGGTGTAGAATCGCCTTTCAGAAACCGTCCGGTAGAGGAAAGCCTTGATCTGTTCGAGAGAATGAAGAATGGTGAATTCGACAAAGGTGCGATGAGTTTGCGTGCGAAGATCGATATGGCTTCTCCGAATATGAATATGCGCGACCCTGTGATGTACAGGATCCTAAAAGAACCGCACCACAGAACCGGCGAAAAGTGGAAGATCTATCCAATGTACGATTGGGCACACGGAGAATCCGATTATATCGAACAGATTTCGCATTCCCTTTGTTCATTAGAGTTTGAAAACCACCGTCCGTTGTACGAATGGTATTTGGATCAGGTTTATGATAACGAAAGTGTTGCACCAAAGCAGAGAGAATTTGCAAGGATGAACGTTTCTTATATGGTAACCTCCAAAAGAAAACTTCAAAGATTGGTTCAGGAAAATATCACAACAGGTTGGGATGATCCAAGAATGCCGACCATCTCTGGACTCAGAAGAAAAGGTTACACGCCGACGGCCATCAAAAATTTCATTGAAAAAGTGGGTGTTGCAAAACGTGAAAACTTGATCGATATCCAATTGTTGGAATTTTGTGTAAGAGAAGACCTGAACAAAGTGGCAACGCGCGTAATGGCGGTTGTAAATCCTGTGAAACTGATCATTGAAAATTATCCAGAAGATAAAGAAGAATGGTTGGAAACAGAAAACAATCCTGAAGACGAAAACGCTGGGACAAGACAAGTGCCTTTCTCCAGAGAGATTTACATCGAAAGAGAAGATTTCAAAGAAGAAGCGGACAAAAAATTCTTCCGTCTGAAATTGGATGGTGAAGTGCGTTTGAAAGCAGGTTACATCATCAAAGCAGAACGTGTTGAGAAAGATGCGAATGGCGAGATCACTACGATTTTTGCAACTTATGACGAAGATTCAAGGTCTGGAAGCGGGACTGAGGCTAGTCTTAGAAAAGTGAAAGGAACACTACATTGGGTTTCTGCAAAACACGCTTTGCCAATCGAGATCAGAACTTACGAAAGATTGTTCACCACAGAACAGCCTGATGCTGAGAAAGATGTGGATTTCATCCAATTCATCAATCCACAATCGTTGAACGTTACGCACGGATTTGCGGAACCAAGCTTGAAAGATGCCACTTTGGACGACCATTTCCAGTTCCAAAGAATTGGTTATTATATGAAGGACAGAGATTCTTCTGATGAAACTTTGGTATTCAACAGAACGGTGACTTTGAAGGACGGTTACAAACCGTAATTAGTAAAGATATTTAAATTAATAAATTGAAAATCAGGCTTTTGTCTGATTTTTTTTGTTTTGATGTAATAGAGTTGTTATTTGTTTTGTCTAATCTCAAGAATAACCTTTACTATGAAAACTAAACTTGGCATTCTCGGACTGATTCTTTTTTTTGGACATATTTCTGCTCAAAAAGTAATCGCTTCAGACAGCATCGTCAGACGACAAATGAATGCTGTGAGAACAGACAAATCCATCAAGATTGACGGCGTCATAGACGAAGAAGTTTGGGCAACTGCAAGCATCGCAGACAAATTCATCGAGTTCCAACCTGCAAATGGAAAACCAGAATCTGAGAATCAAAAAAGTGTTGTAAAAGTTTTATATGACAATACGGGAATCTACATTGCAGCAACACTTTATGACAATGAACCAGATAAAATTGCAAGACAACTCACAGAACGGGACGTCATCAACAACGACGATTTCTTCGGTGTTTTCATCAATGGATACAATGACAAACAGCAGAGTTACGAATTCATAGTCACGGCGGCTGGGGTTCAGTTTGATGCCAAAGCGACCAATGATAATGGCGAAGATGACACCTGGAACGGAATCTGGTACAGCGCCGTGAAAATCACAGATAAAGGCTGGAATGTCGAGATGAAAATCCCTTATTTCGAATTAAGATTTCCAAAGGACAATGTTCAAAAATGGGGCGTCAACTTCTTCCGAAATATCCAGAGAGAACGCAAAAAACTCGCCTGGAATCACATCGATAATACAAAAGGAAGTTTCACTTTGTACGACGGAATCCTCAATGGAATCGAAAACGTAAAAACCCCGACCAGACTTTCTTTCACACCTTACTTTTCAACCTACGTCAATAATTTTGATGGCAAGACCGAGATGAATGTCAACGGCGGAATGGATTTGAAATATGGAATCAATGACGCTTTCACTTTTGATATGACCTTGGTCCCGGATTTTGGTCAGGCTAATTTTGATAATTCGATTCTCAATTTAACACCATTCGAACAGCAATTTTCCGAGCAGCGTTCATTCTTTATGGAAGGCACGGAACTTTTCAGCAAAGGTGATATGTTCTATTCCAGAAGGGTAGGCGGCGAACCTTCCATCTATCCAACGATTGACGAAAATGAAACCTTGACAGAATATCCAGGAAAAGTGAAATTGTTCAACGCTTTCAAAATCTCGGGAAGAACGAAAAAAGGTCTTGGAATCGGGATTTTCAATGGTGTGACAGAGAAAATGGATGCGACCATTCAAAACAATGAAACCGGAGAAACTAGAAAAGAAACCGTTGAGCCTTGGACCAACTACAATGTTTTGGTTTTCGACCAGCGGTTTGGCGGCAATTCTTCCATCACTTTGGTCAACACAAGCACGATGAGAATGGGAAATTTCCGTGATGCCAACGCGACGGGATTGCTTTGGAACATTGCCAACAAAAAGAATACTTACAATTATTACGGAAACATCAAAGGCAGTTGGGTCAAAGATGACGGAACCACTTTTGGGGCGAGAGGAAGCGCTGGGATTGGAAAATTTTCCGGAAATCACCGCTTCGAGGTCAATGCGAATTTGGTAGATAAAAATTGGGACATCAATGATTTGGGATTTTCTACGCTTACAAATTACGGAAACCACAACGCTTGGTACGGTTACAGAATCCTCCAGCCCAAAGGAAATCTCAATAATATGTATCTCAATTTCAATCTCAATTATTACCACAGATTGGAACCGTTCCTGAATCAAAAATTGGTTTTCAATCACAATAACTCTTTCACCAACAAGAAGTTTCAAAGTTTTGGAGGCGGCGTAGAGTTCACGCCGTACGGAGAAAAGGATATCTACGAACCGAGAACTTTCGGAAGATATCTCAATGTTCCTGGTTATTTTGACAGCTGGTTGTTCTTCGAAAGTGACAGCCGGAAAAAACTGCAGTACAATGTTTCAATCGATTATTATGCTTACGACCAAAAGGGCAGAAATCAGGTGATTCCGTCATTGTATCTGCGTTACAGAGCGTCCGACAAACTGAATCTCATTTGGAAATTCAATCCGGTTTTTAGTAACAACGAAGTTGGTTTTGCGGGAAGAAATGCCGACCAGATTTATATGGGAAGACGTCAGCGAAATACCTATGAAAACTCGGTGACAGGACAATATACTTTCAATAACAAAATGGCGCTGTCATTGGCTTTCCGCCATTATTTTTCCGATGTCACCTATAAACAATTTTACAGTCTGAACAACGATGGAAGCCTGAACGAGAATACAGCTTACAATCCAAATCTCGCAGGAACCTACAACTCCTGGAACGTAGATTTGCGTTATTCGTGGTGGTTTGCGCCAGGAAGTCAGTTGACTTTGCTATACAGAAATGCGACCAGCAATTATTTGGAAGTTTCCAGAATGCGATTCAAAAATAACTTCAACGAACTTTTTGATGCACCGATGATCAACAATCTTTCGCTTCGAGTGACCTATTTCCTGGATTACAACAGAGTTAAGAATTGGTTTTAATCAGGATTCAAAAATAATTTGGGCAGCTTTATCCGCCTTCCGTTCCCGCTTTTTTTGCCTTAGCCTTTCCAGCTGCAAAAAAGAGCTCCACTTAAGTCGGGCTGCAGATTCAACATAAAACCCATTTCACTTTACTGAAACGGGTTTTAGTATAAATCAAAAGTTATAACTTATCATCAAAGCACGTCTCTGATTTCTTCATTCTTTTTAAAAGTTGCAGTTGCGAAAGGACAAAGCGGAATGATTTTCAGATTGTTTTCTCTCGCAAACTCCACAGCTTCGTAGACCAATTCTTTCCCCACGCCTTTGCCATTGAACTCTGGTTCAACTTCCGTATGGTCGATGATGAATTTCTCTTCGCCTGCCCAAGAGTAGGTCATTAGTCCGGCCTGTTTCCCATCCATTAATGCTATGAATTCGCCTTTTGTCTCTTTGTTGTTTTGTTTTATTTCTAACATACTATTTAGATTTTTGTTAAGATGTCAATATTATTGGTCAAGATTTTATGAATAGGACAAGCGTCCGCGATTTTGAAAAGTTTATCCTTGATGTCTTCGCTTATTTCTGTCGGCCCAAAATCGATAACTCTACAAAACTGTGCCGTTTTGGTCTGCGGAAAATTTTCCAGGTCTACTTCCACATTGATGGTCGGGATGTCCCAGCCTTTTCTATCAATGTACATTCGCAGGGTCGCAGCAGTACAGCTTGCAAGAGATGTGGCGAGAATCTCAAAAGGATTAAAACCTTTGTTTCCGCCGCCTTTGTCAACAGGTTCATCTGTTATCAATGTATTTTCTCCAGCAATGACCTCTGTGTAATATTTTTCTGTTCCCAGCGTGGCTTTTACTTTTACACCCATTTTTTTATGAATTTAATTTATAGCTTAATGCGCCAGACGGACAATTTTCGATTTGATTTTTAAGTTCTTCGGTGGTCGCATTATCGGGTTTTATCCAAGGTCTGTCTTTCGGATTGTAAACCTGTGGCAACATCTTTACGCAAACGCCTGCGTGGATGCATACTTTCGGTTTCCAGAGAATGGTGATTTCGCCAGCGTTATATTCGTGTGTGTCCATTACAGTTGACTTTTAAAGTTTTCAATTTTCGAATTGATGGTGTTCAATAATTCTGGTTCTACGATTCCATTTTCCAAATCAAAATTCTCATAGAACTTTGGCAAAGAAAAAGTTTCCTTGATGTCTGCACCAAATTGTGGAAAGAATTTTGACGCTTCTGCCATCACATTTCCACCGCCGTATCCGCCTGGCGAAGTCGTCATCAGGAACATTGGTTTATCTTGGAACACTTTCACATTGATTCTGGAAGCCCAGTCAAAGATATTCTTGAAAGCAGCGCTGTACGAACGGTTGTTCTCAGCCAAAGAGCAGATGATGACGTCAGAATCTTCTATGTTTTTCAAAAACCGATGGGCTTCTTCTGGAAAACCATTTTTTTCCAGGTCCACAGAGAAAACCGGCATCAGATAATCACTAAGGTCAATCAGGTTGATTTCCTCATTTGGAAAACTTTTCAAGACGAATTTCACCAATTCTTTGTTGATGGAAGTGGAGGAGTTGCTCCCTGCGAATGCAAATATTTTCATAGTCTGAGTTTATGATTTAGGTTTTAAAGTTTGTCGTAAGCGCCAAATTTTTCATCTACAATGGCTTTCCATTCCGGATGTTTTTTGATGAATGCAAAAACGTAGGGACAGAACGGTAACAATTTTTTACCACTTTCCTTGATGAATTCCAAAGTCTTTTCTACAACAGCAGCTGCAGCGCCGGTTCCTGCCAATTCTGGTTCAGCTTCTGTGTGCACCAACGCAATTTGATTGTCGGTCTCGCCATAATTGATAAATGCAAAATGGCCATCAATCTCTATCTCAAAACGTTTTTTGGATTCGTTTTTTACCAGCGGAATAGATTCGAATTCTGTTTTCATAAATTTATTTTTTTAAAGTTAGCAATTATTTATTTTTCAAAATTAGACAAAGCAGGTCTGCTGGAAATTGATGTAGGATATTTTCGATGACCGCTCAGCATTAAACAAAAAAAATCCTGTGAAAATAATTCACAGGACCAGGAAAGGTTAAATTCCTTATGGATATAATTGATTTTTTCTTTGAGTTACTTTTGTCATCAGATATCGCTTCTCAATCTTTAAGAAGCTTTGAATAAAGCAATCGAAAAAATCATAATTACAGAGCTGAACATCATCTGTAATTATGATTGTGGAATTCTCATCGTTTGTTTTCAAACTTGATGATTTGTGGTCATCATTTGAGTTTTCAAGGTTTTTGTGTTTTTCTAGTATCCTTTACAGAGCTTTGCAGCTCTGTAATTTGGCACTAGATTTCATCAGTTGTTGTTTTTGTTTTTTTTGTGGACTTTTTATTTGTGTTTTTGCCCTTTTTTTAATTCACAAAGAATCGAAGCTCTCTCTGAATAATTGATTCCTCATTTGTGATTTTAGAATCTTTTTTTTTGTTTTGTGTTTTTGCCCTCTTGTGTATCTCTTACATTATTCCTCAACGCTGTAATTGATACTTAATTCGTCATCTGTTTTTAGAATCTTCAACAATCTTGGTTTCATCATCTGCGTTTTCAGAATCCAATTTTATTTGTGTTTTTTATTGTCGATTATCTTGGTACAAAAGTACCAACATCGGCAATAGAATCGATAAAAATGTCTACGATATATGTCGATGCGCTTGTAGATATTTATCTACAAAAAAGACCGATCTAGAATGATCGGTCTTATTATATTAAGGAATGTTTTTTGTTAAAACTTAAGAATGGTCTTTCATCAACTCCACAAGTTCAACGATATTTTCGATTTTCAACTTGTCAAATATTCTTTTTTTTAATGTACTTACTGTATTTTGTTTGATGTCGAGTCTGTTGGCTATTTCCAGATTACCGAGGCCTTCTGCGTACATCTCTGCAATTTCCAATTCTCTCTCCGTCAATGAGAACAGGGGATTGATCAAATTTCTGTTTCTGAAAGAATTCACCAACAAAGCCTGTGTCGTGGGCGAAATATATTCTCCTTCATTGATCATCTTTAAGATCGCGTTTTTCACATCATCTTCTTCGCTTAGTTTGCTTAGAAAACCGTTCGCTCCAGCATTGATGTACTTCAGCGATTGTGTATTTTCATCGATGCCAGAAAAAATGAGGATTTTGGTCTCTGGCCTGATTCTTTTGATGTCAGGTAGAATTGAAAGGCTGTTTCCATCTGGGAAATGAGCATCAATGATGGCAATGTCAATTGGATTTTCTTGTACAGATTCCAATACTTTTTTCAAGGTCGATGCGTGGAATATCTCACATTCGAACTCCATCTCTTCCAAAAGAAAAACAATACCTTGCCTTATCAAACTGTGGTCATCCGCCAGCAAAAACGTAATCGACTTATCTAATGGATTCATTTATTAACATTCAAATTAATAGAGAAACTTACGGTTGTTCCTTGGTTTATCTCGCTGTCTACAGAGATTTTCCCAGAATATAATTCTATAATTTCCTTGCAAAGACTCAGTCCCAGACCCGCACCCAGATTTTCTACATCTTCCGACAATACACCTTGGTAATATGGTTCAAAGATCTTTTCCAGGTCAGATTTTGAAATTCCCGTGCCTGTATCCTTTATTTCTGTAGTTAAGGTAATGGTGTTTTCATCCAGATATTTTGCTGAAGTGTTTACTGTGATTTGTCCATTTTCTGTAAACTTATTCGCATTCCCCAGAATATTCATAAAAATCTGGTTGATCTTCGTACAATCGGAATTGACCATGATTTTTTCATCAATATTTTTATGAATGACAAACTTATTATTTCTGGTCTCGATGTAAGGTTCAATGGCGGTCAATATAGAATCTATCTCTTTGTTGAGATTAAAAACACTGAGATTCAACTTGTTTTGCACCTGCTGATTTTTGGTGTATTCCAAGATCTGATTGGCTTGCATCAGTAGTGTGTCATTTGTAAAACTGATGGATTTCAAATATTCCTTGATGGTTTCATCCTCGGTCTTCTTGTTGATTCTTTTGATGAAGATCCCAATGATCTTGAGCGGTGATCTAAGCTCATGACTCAGCATTCCCAATATCCTGTTTTTGAAGTTGAGATTTTCCTTGATCTGTTTGTTGGCAGCGTTGAGTCGTTTTTCATAGATGAATGCGATCCTTGTGAAGTACATGATCAGGATAGAAACGATGAACATCAAGACCATTGCACCAAAAATGAGATAGGTTCTGATCTTGTTATTAGCAGAATTTTGTTTATCCAATTCGCTTTCCAACTCAGATTTAGAATCTTTGATAGCGATTTCATAGACGCTCATCAGATTGTTACTGTAGACCATCAGGCTGTTGAAAGATTCGAAAAGTTTGTTCCTGTTTGTGCTGACATCCTTATTTTTCACCACATTCACACGCACTTTCTGGATCTCCGTGGAGTAGTAGGTGTTCATGTTTTTGAAAATGCTATCCAGCTCGCGCTTCATTTTTGCGAGACCATCTTGCTTGGTCTTTTCCACCGTGATGATGGTACTTTCCTTGCGCACATTCTCTTTGCCGGAAATGGCGTCACTTAGTCTTCCAAACAAGCCTTTCTTCTTGACGGTGTCGGATTTGGTTTCGGTTTTTATATCAAATTTGTCAAAGTCGTATTTGAATTCGTACTTTTTGAATTGTGGAATGGCGATGTCACGCAGCTTCAAATCGGATTTTGCGGACACCTGAAAAGATGAATCCGTCAAGATCTTAAAATTTTTGATCTCCGCGGAATCTGTTTTCTGTAATGTGATGATCTTTTTTAATCTCGGATTTTTGTCCTTCAAGTCATTGATGCTGTCAAGGTTTTTTGTAAGAACATTCACGGACTGGAAGTACGAGTCCAGATATTTGTCATCGTTACTCACTACATATTTTTGAAAATAGCCCTGCGCTGTCAGAAGTTCTTTTCTAGATTTGTCTGTGAGGTGTTCCAGATCGTGTACGTCTTTCAATTGATCTTCAATAAAAGCAATGTTTTTACGATTTTTGAATTCATTGTAAAAAAATCCCGCTATGATCAGCTGGATGAGTAGAATGCATAATATTAAAGAATAATGTACGATCTTTCGTAATTTGAATCGTGAGCTACCACTTTTTGGATTCATATTTGTGTGTTTTTTTAATCAAATTTACCATCTACAATTTCAAATCATATCGATGAATAAACGCATTAGGTGTAAATTTAAACAATCCCTCGATATTAGAACGAGGTTCGATCATAAAATATTTATGTATATAATAGCAAAGAACTTTATTCTTAATTAAATGATTGATTGTCAGATTTTATATTTAGATATCAATTTACAAATTAATAAAAATAATGAATTACATCAAAAAATCCTGTAAAAATTAATTACAGGATTTTTTTATTTTTATTCAAGTCAGAATTAATTACAAACTCTTGAATTGTTCCAACATTCTTTTGTCATTTTCGAAGAACATACGGATGTCGCTCATTTGGTAAAGCAACATGACGATTCTCTCGATTCCCATTCCGAAAGCATATCCGGAGAATTTGTCTGGGTCGATGTTCACGTTTTTAAGAACCGCAGGATCTACCATTCCACAACCCATGATCTCCAACCAACCTGTTCCTTTTGTGATACGGTAGTCGGTTTCAGAGTTCAATCCCCAGTACACGTCAACTTCCGCACTCGGCTCTGTGAAAGGGAAGTAAGAAGGTCTCATTCTAATTTTCGACTTTCCGAATAGTTCGGTCGTAAAGAATTGAATGGTTTGTTTAAGGTCAGCAAAACTTACATTTTCATCAATATAAAGACCTTCGATCTGATGAAAAATACAGTGCGAACGGGAAGAAACAGCCTCATTTCTGAAAACCCTTCCTGGCGCCAAAATTCTCATCGGCGGTTCGTTCTCCTCCATATATCGGATTTGAACAGAAGAAGTGTGCGTTCTTAATAATACATCTGGATTTTGCTCAATGAAAAATGTGTCCTGCATATCTCTCGCCGGATGATATTCCGGAAGGTTCAATGCGGTGAAGTTATGCCAATCGTCCTCGATCTCAGGTCCGTCTGCAACAGCAAAACCAATGGATTTGAAGATCTCGATGATTCTATTTTTAACCAAATTGATTGGATGACGAGAACCTAATTCCAATGGAAAACCTGGTCTGGTAAGGTCTTCTTTTTCAAGAATGATCTTGCTTTCTGTAGAAGATTTTAGTTCTTCCAGCTTTTCATTCACAGCGTTTCTCAAGATGTTGATCTTCTGTCCAAAATCTTTCTTCTGCTCATTGGGAATTTGCTTCAAGGCGTCATAGAAATCATTCATGATCCCTTTTTTACCATTGAATTTTAGTCGGAACTGTTCTGTTTCATCTTTGGTGGAAGACTGGAAATTCTGTACTTCTACCAATAGGTCATCAATTTTCTCTAGCATTGTTATATATAAAATATAGATTGCAAAAATACGATTTTAAAATAAAGTTTTAGATAAAAAACATCAAAGATATAAAACAGGTAAAACAGTTGTAAATAAAGGATTTGTAACTGTTTTTCACTTTTTGGTATTGCAGTAGAAAGCAATAAAATGCACGAGAATACAAAAGTTGGGTTACTAAATCGTTACTTTAAAAAATCTCTAAATGATTTTTAAATAACTGTTTTTCAGTTTATTGCATTCTTTTTCATATTGTTTCCAAGCTCTATATATTTTAATTTTAACATTAAGAAATCGTGAGTTATGGAAGCGACAAAGAGATCAACATTCAAGGTATTATTCTACCTTAAAAAGAATGCACCAAAGAAAAACGGACTTGTGCCAATTATGTGCAGGATAACTGTCAATGGCAAGCAATCCACATTCAGTGCAAAACTGGATATTTCTGCTTCTGCGTGGGACTTGAAATACGGGAGGGTTTCAGGCAAAAGCAAAGAGGCACAGAGTCTAAACACTAGACTTGACAGCATACGTTTGGGTATTGAAAGGTGCCACTCAAAAATTATGGATAGTGATGGAAGTGTGAACAGCAATAAGCTGAAAGATGTTTTTCTTGGTATGGACAGCGGAGAGCTGACATTTTTTAAATTCTACGATAAATTTTTACTGGACTTTGAGAAAAAAGTAGATAGTGGACTTAGGGCATACGGTACTCTAGGGAAATACAAGAGTCTTTTGATTCACCTCAGAAGTTTTGCTCTTTCAAAATACAAAACTTCTGATATTCCTTTCAAAACTATTGATTGTGAATTTATTCAGGAATTCGATTACTATCTTCGTAATGACCAAAGTCTGGAACACAATACAATCTGGGTCTATAAGATCGGGCTAACAACATTGTGCCGACTGGCAATAAGCAGGAAACATCTTTCCAGCAATCCATTCAGTGAATACAAAAACACTAAGAAAGACAGAGATCGTGGTTATCTTTTACGAAGTGAGTTGGAACAACTTGTTAGTTTTGAATGTGCTAAAAAGAAAGACGAACTGGTAAAAGATCTTTTTGTTTTCAGCTGTTTCACTGGGCTTTCTTATTCTGATATAAAAGGATTGAAAAAAAGCAATATTCAAAAGTTTTTTGATGGCAAGGAATGGATTATCATTCGCAGGAAAAAAACATCGACCTCATCCAATGTGATGCTTTTAGATATTCCAAAAATGATTATCAATAAATATGAAGGTTTTTCCAAAAATGGACTGTTATTCCCAGTACCTGCCAATAATAACTGCAATGAGAGCCTTAATAAGATATCCCAATTGATTTCCTGTCTTGAAAACAAAAAAGTAACATTCCATTTGGCACGCCATACTTTTGCTACCTTATTTCTCAGTGAAGGTGTTCCGCTTGAAAGTCTGAGCAAAATGATGGGACATAAGAATATCGCAACTACACAAATCTATGCAAAAATATTAAACGAGAAAGTAGGAAAAGATATGGGGAAGGTAGCCGAAAATTTCAAAGAAATGGAAAGTTCTTTTAATTCTCAAATCAAATAAGAATTTAATAAAGCGAAATTTAAGATTTTCAAATTCTCCTAAGAATGTATTAAAGGCTCAACTCTCAGTTGAATCTTTCATATGAAAAGAAATGTTCCTGATTACTTATAAATGTAGAAAAATTTAGCAATCAAAAAAAATATTTTTTTTTAAATTTTAAAATATTTTTTGAAAAATTATCATTCAAAAATTCTACTTTTGAATGTATTTAAGATGGGTGAGATTACACTACTAAAATCTCAAAACACGATTCTTTAAATACCAATTATGTTAAACATTTGTAAGTAATTACAATTGATTATAATTAAATATAGATTTGAAAACCAATACTTTGAAAAAAAAGTAAATTTTGATTCCATATTGATAATTGCGTATATTTGAGTGTTACCTGTCATTTTAAAGAAACACCGCAGAAAACCAACAATATTAAACAGCTTATGAAACTGTATTTATTTTCAATATTAATATCCTTATTTGGACTTGTTACTTGTCAGACAAAATCAATTCAAACTATTTCTGAATCAAGGATTGAAGACACAATAACAAAACCAAATGAAACTAAAATTTATATACTAAAAAAGCAAAAAAACAATTCAGATTTTGATTATTCGAAACTCAATGATATTGATGCCTATTATGGTATACTTTCAAAACATAGAGAATCTGACGACATAAGTTCTGCTTTTGAACCCTTAAAAGGAAAATATAATTACTATCAATTCATCGCAACTTTTAAAGGGAAAAGCTACAATGACGGAGGGCCAACTTTAATCAAGGATTTCAACGACATTTTGATTATTTAAACAGACACCAAAAATCAAATCATTGACGCATACCAATATACTTTGGAATGGACTGAACAACCTTACCAAATTGATATTTATAAAAATACATCTAAAAATTTAACTCTGACGAACAACTTACAATTAAACGCTTTAAAATTAAAACGAACCTATAATAGTTCGTATGTAAAAGACAAAATGCTTAATGAAAGCGGGATTATTCGTCTTAATTAAAAACGACAGGTAACAGCTACTAAGCGCCATAGCGGGTTGGTTGCTTTCTGAGAGTTGGTTTTGTACTTGGAGAGTTTAGGCAAACTCCAAAGTTTATTGAATTTTTAATCCGCTACAGCGCCTAGTAGCAAGACGTTATAGGCAATGGTATTACAACAACACTTAAAACCAAAACAAGTATAAATTTATGAGTAAAATTTACAATTATACCGCATTTTATGTCAGCGAACCATTTAACGAATCTTCACTTGGAGCAAATGCGACTAAAGATTTTTGCTATTACAATATATTAAAAGCATGGAAAGGTTCGGACAGTTCATTTCCTTTTAACAATGCTCATGACACAACTTACAATGTTCGTGACAGTAGTGATTGGGAATCGACACTTAAACCAAGACTTCGAGAAAGACTAAAAAATTCCAAAAATATCGTTCTATTTTTAAGTAATGACACAATGAATTCAAAAGCATTAAAAGAAGAACTAGATTACGGCATTAATACTCTCGGACTTCCTATAATTGTAATATATCCTGATTTAAAAACTAAAGATGATTTACTCACTAATGGTAAAACAAGTTTGAATAGTACCGTAACAACTTTATGGAATAAGTTACCTATTTTTAGAGATTCAAAATCAAAAGTTCCCGTACTACATATACCAATGAGTAAAGATACTATTCGAACAGCGTTAAACAATACGAACTTCAGAGTAGATTCTGGGAAAGAAGCTAATGACTATTTTTACAACTAAAACTATGAAAGTTAAATTATTAGATAAAAATGTTAGAAATAAATTTTGGTTTTATTTTTCAGTAATTTCCGGTATTTTATCATTTGTATTACTTTTTAATATTGTTCCAGATGAATACAAAGATTGTCTAAGATACTTTGGCTATATAACTTTCGGTGTACTTATTGTAATTTATTTAGTTATTTGGTACCGAGCAAACAATCTTGCAAGTATTAATATTGACATAGATGGAAGTGAAGTACACATTAAATCTGGCAATTTATTTAATGAACAAGGTTTTAAAGTAATTCCTTTTAATGAATATTTTGACACTGTAGTAGATGATAAAATAATATCAAATAGTTCGCTCAACGGAATTTATGTAAAAAAGTATTTCCTTGACAACGTAGATAAGCTTGATAATTTTATAGTAGCTAATTCAGACGAATTAGACATAATTGATAATCAAACTTATAGAAGACTTGGAGGAAAACTGGTAAAGTTCAAATTAAGTACCATTTTCGTCTATGAAGATTTTATTTTGACAGCATTTACTAAGTTTGATGAACATAACAAGGCAATTCTTACTATGCCTGAATACATTGAATTTTTAATTAACTTTTGGGATAGAGTAAATCGCGTTTATGCTCAAAAAACGGTATCAGTTCCAATTTTCGGTTCTGGAATAACTAGAATTAAGGAACATAAGAATATCAGCGATGAAGACTTATTAAAAATTATGCTTTGGACGTTTAAATTAAGTGAAATGAAATTTAAACATCCTGCAAAGTTAACGATTGTTGTACATGAGGATAAAATTGGGCAAATAAATCTGTTTAATATCAAATCAATTGAATTAGGTTTATAGCTCACAAATAACCACTGCCTATAATAGCTAAGTTTTCGTTGCGTGCGAAGCACGAACAATGAAAACCCTGTTGAACGGAAGCTTCGGGAGCTTTTTTCAACATTATGGGTTTACCGACGAAG